>NZ_BKDJ01000050.1 GCF_008580665.1 Zafaria cholistanensis | reverse complement strand
GGACCAGGACGCACCAGGCGCCCATCCCGAAAGGACATGTTGTGGGTGGATTCGCCGCCCTCCGGACCAGCCGTTCCCGGCCGTCCCCGTCCCGGCGACTCGGAAAACAATACACCCCCCACACCCCAACACCAAATCGGGAACAACCCACCACTCCGGAGAGGAGGTATGGGTCCCGAAAACCCCATAGATCCGGGCCAAACCGCCCCCGGTCCATGAAAGGCCCGCACGCGAACCCTGCCTCCGCCCCCCGGAGACGGCCACCACAGGCCCACGTGGGGCCGGCCACAGCAGGACCGGCGGGTCGGGCTCTGTCCAGCTCCCCGGTTTAGCTCCTTTGGTCCGGATTCATCGGCTTAGCTTTCCGGGCATGACTCCCCCGGCTTTGCCGGCTCGTCCAGCAAACGGGCGGTGGCTCTGCGCGCCGGGTCCGCGCCCGCCCATAGGGGTCAGGGCATGACGTCGCCGCTGTTGGGGCCGAGGGTCTGGCCAGTGTACAAGTCTCCGCCGGGGGAGGAGGCCAGCAGCAGCGCCGTCGGGGCGACCTCGTGCGGGTGCCCGAAACGGCCCACGG
>NZ_BKDJ01000049.1 GCF_008580665.1 Zafaria cholistanensis | reverse complement strand
TCGGCCACCCGCTCAATGCCTGGTACGTTGCGGCGTGGGACCATGAGGTGACGCGCAAGCCGATGGCCCGCCGGATCGCGAACCGTCCGCTGGCGCTGTTCCGTACCGAGGATGGCCAGGCCGTGGCCCTGGCGGATGCGTGCTGGCACCGGCTGGCGCCGCTGTCGATGGGCAAGACCGTGGGCCGGGACGGGATCCAGTGCCCGTATCACGGGATTGTGTACAACTCGGCGGGGCGGTGCGTGTCCATGCCGGCGCAGGAGACGGTGAATCCTTCGGCGACCGTGCCGTCTTTTCCGGTGGTGGAGCGGGACCGGTTTGTGTGGGTGTGGGTGGGCGATCCCACGCAGGCGGATCCGGACCTGGTGCCGGATATGTCCCAGATGTCCTCTCCGGAGTGGGCCGGGGATGGGGAGACGATCCACGCCGCGTGCAATTACCAGCTCATCCTGGACAACCTGATGGATTTGACCCATGAGGAGTTCGTGCATTCTTCCTCGATCGGGCAGGAAGAGCTGAGCGAGTCGGAATTCGAGACCACCCATGACGGGAACACCGTGACCGTCACCCGGTGGATGTTCAACATCGACGCCCCGCCG
>NZ_BKDJ01000048.1 GCF_008580665.1 Zafaria cholistanensis | reverse complement strand
CGCTGGCCTACGTCGAGGCCGCCCACGCCGGGCCCGGCACCGTGCTGGACGTGGACCTGCGCGGCAGGGCCGAGCCCTTCGAGGTCGTCGCCCTGCCCTTCTACAAACGCCAGAAGTAGAATCCCCGGGTCGGCACCCTGTGCCCGGCCCGCCCGCCGTCACCAGATGTCCCTGAAAGGAAAACACCATATGAGCAAGGTTCTCTCCACCCTCCGTTACTCCGCCGAGCACGAGTGGATCGACAATGCGTCGCCCGCGAAGGTCGGCATTTCCCAGGTCGCCGCCGACGCCCTCGGCGATGTCGTGTACGTCGACCTGCCGCAGGTTGGCGCCACCGTCACCGCCGGCGAGGCCTGCGGGGAGGTCGAGTCCACCAAGTCCGTCTCCGACCTTTACGCCCCGGTCTCCGGCACCGTCGTCGAGGTCAACCAGGAGGCCGTGGACAACCCGGCCATCCTCAACGAGGACCCGTACGGCGCCGGCTGGCTGTTCACGGTGGAGGTCAGCGAGGAGGGGCCGCTGCTTTCCGCCCAGGAATATGCCTCCGCGAACGGCGGGGACGTCGAGTAGCCTTCCGCGCGCTGCGGCACCCTACTTTCCAGGGGCCCGGAATCGCCCGATTCCGGGCCCCTGGCGCGCCCGCGCGGGAGTGCCCCGGCGCAGGGCCGTAGCACCGGCTTCGGCGGGCCTTTCGGCCCGCCGAAGCCGGTGCTACGTTGGGCGGAACGACCGAGTCGGCACACGCGGCACTG
>NZ_BKDJ01000047.1 GCF_008580665.1 Zafaria cholistanensis | reverse complement strand
AGCTCAGCTGGGCCAGCGGACGGTGAGGCCGCCGTCGACGATGATCTGCTGTCCGGTGACGTAGGCCGAGTCGTCGCTGGTCATGAAGCGGATCACCCGGGCGGCCTCGTCGACGTTGCCCACGCGGCCCCACGGGATGATCCTGCCGGCCTCGTCCAGACCCTGCTTGCCGAGGGAATTGACCCCGTCGAGCGATTGCGGGCTTTCGATGAGCCCGGGAATGACGGCGTTGACGCGGATCTGCCGCGGGGCCAGCTCCACCGCCAGCGACCGGCACATGCCCAGCAGCCCCGCCTTCGCCGCGGCATAATGGCTGTGGTCCTCCCAGCCGTAGACCCCGCCGGCAATCGAGGAAGTCGCCACCATCGCACCGGCGCCGGCCATCCGGGACGCGCAGGAACGGAAGGTGCGCATGACCCCGGAAAGATCCACCGCCATCATGTCGTCCCACGCCTGGTCGGTCATCTCCGCCAGCGACGCCCGGCGCAGGATGCCCGCCGCGGCAATCGAGATGTCCAGCCGCCCGAACCCATCCAGCGCGGCCTGGGCCAGCTTCTCCGTGTCCTCGAAGCTGCGCACGTCCACCGGAACCGGGATGCATTTGCCGCCCTCGGCCTCCACCGCGGCGACCGTGTCCCCGACATCGTGGGGATCCGCCGGCAGGTAGCCCACCACCGAATGCGCGCCGGCCCGGGCGTAGGCGACGGCCAGAGCCCGGCCGATGCCGCTGCCGCCGCCGGAGATGACGGCAACCTTGCCTTCAAGCCCGTCGTCGCGCATCAT
>NZ_BKDJ01000046.1 GCF_008580665.1 Zafaria cholistanensis | reverse complement strand
TTGGCCAGGCCTTCTTCTTCCAGCAGGGCGACGACTTCGTTGTAGTCGATGCCCTGGGCGGCGAGGGCATCGAGGACGGCCTGGGAGGCTTGGTAGGTTCCGGCGATGGTGTTGCCGGTGACCTGTCCGTGGTCCGCGGTGGCCTCGAGCGTCTTTTCCGGCATGGTGTTGACCACGTGCGGGGCGACCAGGCCGGTGACGTAGAGGGTGTCCGGGTAGGCGGGGTCCTTCACCCCGGTGGAGGCCCAGAGCGGGCGCTGCGGGCGGGCTCCGGCTGCGGCCAGCAGCTTCCAGCGCTCGGAGGAGAACAGTTCCTCGTACACCTGGTAGGCCAGGCGGGCGTTGGCGAGCCCGGCCTGGCCCTTGAGGGCTGCCGCTTCGGCGGTGGCGGCCGCGTCCAGGCGCCGGTCGATTTCGGTGTCGACGCGGGAGACGAAGAAGGAGGCGACCGAGTGGATCCTGGACAGGTCGTGGCCGTTTTCGCGGGCCTGTTCCAGGCCGAGCAGGAAGGCGTTGATGACCGCGCGGTAGCGTTCCAGGGAGAAGATCAGGGTCACGTTGACGCTGATGCCGGCGGCCAGGGTCGCCGTGATGGCCTCCAGGCCCTCGACGGTGGCCGGGATCTTGATCAGGACGTTGTCCCGGTCCACGCGGGCGTGGAGCCTGACGGCCTCGGCCACCGTGCCTTCGGTGTCCCGGGCCAGGCGGGGGTCCACCTCGAGGGAGACGCGCCCGTCGACGCCGCCGGTGGCGGCCGCGACCGGGGCGAACAGGTCGCAGGCGGCCGCGACGTCCTCGGTGGTGATCTCGAAAACGGCGTGCTCGACGTCGGCGCCGGCCGCGGCCAGCT
>NZ_BKDJ01000045.1 GCF_008580665.1 Zafaria cholistanensis | reverse complement strand
AAGGACGTTTTCACCCCGCAGCTGCGCCGGCACACCACCCTGCTGTCCCTGGCCTGGTTCTTCAACTGGTTCGGCATCCAGATCTTCGCCGTCCTGGGCACCACGGTACTGGTGGAGGCCAAGGCGGTTTCCTTCGACAATGCCCTGCTCATCCTGGTCCTGGCCAACGCCGTGGGCTTCGTCGGCTACGTCTTCCACGGCTGGCTCGGCGACCGCATCGGCCGCAAGCTGACCGTCGTCCTGGGCTGGCTGGCCGGCGGGGTGGTGAGCCTGCTGATGCTGCTGGGCCCGGGCACCCCGGCCATCATCATCCCGCTGTACGCGCTCACCCTCTTCTTCCTCACCGGCCCCTACGCGGCGCTGCTGTTCTACATGGGCGAGTCCTTCCCGGCCCACGTCCGCGGCACCGGCACCAACGTGGCCCACGTGCTGGCGCCGGTAGGCGGCATCGCCGGATCGGGGCTGTTCACCATCCTGCTCGCCTCCGGAGTGGACACCGCCTGGGCGGCGATCATCGTCGGCAGCGGCGGCCTGCTCGCCTCGGCCCTGTGCATGGCCGGAACCCGCACCACCAACCGGATCGGCGACCACAAGAAGGCAGAGGTTGCCGCATGATGCGCGACGACGGGCTTGAAGGCAAGGTTGCCGTCATCTCCGGCGGCGGCAGCGGCATCGGCCGGGCTCTGGCCGTCGCCTACGCCCGGGCCGGCGCGCATTCGGTGGTGGGCTATCTGCCGGCGGATCCCCACGATGTCGGGGACACGGTCGCCGCGGTGGAGGCCGAGGGCGGCAAATGCATCCCGGTTCCGGTGGACGTGCGCAGCTTCGAGGACACGGAGAAGCTGGCCCAGGCCGCGC
>NZ_BKDJ01000044.1 GCF_008580665.1 Zafaria cholistanensis | reverse complement strand
GCGCGGCCTGGGCCAGCTTCTCCGTGTCCTCGAAGCTGCGCACGTCCACCGGAACCGGGATGCATTTGCCGCCCTCGGCCTCCACCGCGGCGACCGTGTCCCCGACATCGTGGGGATCCGCCGGCAGGTAGCCCACCACCGAATGCGCGCCGGCCCGGGCGTAGGCGACGGCCAGAGCCCGGCCGATGCCGCTGCCGCCGCCGGAGATGACGGCAACCTTGCCTTCAAGCCCGTCGTCGCGCATCATCGGGCCACCATCCTTGGGAGGCATGTGCGCCATGGTCCGTTGAAGGTCATGCGATCACCGTCGTTCTCTGGTGGCTGTCGTGGATGGTACGGGTTCCGGCCATGCACAGGGCCGAGGCGAGCAGGCCGCCGCTGCCGACGATGATCGCCGCCCAGGCGGTGTCCACTCCGGAGGCGAGCAGGATGGTGAACAGCCCCGAGCCGGCGATGCCGCCGATGGGGGCCATGACGTGGGCGACGTTGGTGCCGGTGCCGCGGACATGGGCCGGGAAGGACTCGCCCATGTAGAACAGCAGCGCCGCGTAGGGGCCGGTGAGGAAGAAGAGGGTGAGCGCGTACAGCGGGATGATGATGGCCGGGGTGCCCGGGCCCAGCAGCATCAGCAGGCTCACCACCCCGCCGGCCAGCCAGCCCAGGACGACGGTCAGCTTGCGGGTGATCTTGTCTCCGAGCCAGCCGTGGAAGACGTAGCCGACGAAGCCCACGGCGTTGGCCAGGACCAGGATGAGCAGGGCATTGTCGAAGGAAACCGCCTTGGCCTCCACCAGCACCGTGGTGCCCAGGACGGCGAAGATCTGGATGCCGAACCAGTTGAAGAACCAGGCCAGGGACAGCAGGGTGGTGTGCCGGCGCAGCTGCGGGGTGAAAACGTCCTT
>NZ_BKDJ01000043.1 GCF_008580665.1 Zafaria cholistanensis | reverse complement strand
GGCGCGATGCGCCACAAGGGCCTGCCCATCCCCGAGGCCCTGGCCCACATCGAGTCCTCCGGCGACACCCGCCAGGAAGCCGCCAGCCTGATCCCGGCCACCTGAACCCGGCAACCCGAACCCCGGCTTTCCCCTAGAATTGGAACACTATGGCCAATACCTCCGATAGCGCCTCTGCCGAGGCCTCCCAGCCCAAGCGCGGCCTCTTTTCGCGCAAGCCCAAGACCGCGAAGGGCCCCAAGCAACCCGGCCGCCTGAAGCAGATCGGGCAGGTCTTCCAGATGACCCGCCGCCACGACCCCTCTGTGGTGTGGCTGATGCTGCTGGCGTTCCTGGGGATCACCGCGGTGGGCCTGATCCTGGGCCTGCTTTTGGGCAACTGGATCACGTTCCTGCTGATCTCCCTGCCGCTGGGCCTGCTGGCCGCCGTGGCAATCCTGTCCCGGCGCGCACGCCGGGCCGCTTTCGCCCAGATCAAAGACCGCCCCGGGGCAGCCGGGGCGGCCTTGAGCGAACTGGGCCGCGGCTGGATCGTCAAGGACCAGCCGGTCGCGGTGGCCCCGCGCACCCAGGACCTGGTGTTCGCAGCGGTCGGCCGCCCCGGCGTCGTACTCGTCACCGAAGGACCCTCCGGACGCGTCCGGCCGCTCGTCGAAGCCGAACGCAAGCGTATGGGGCGGGTGCTCCCGAACGTGCCGATCCACATCGTCAACTCCGGCAGCGCCGAGGGCCAGACCAGCGTCGAAGATCTGGCCAGGGCCATCAAGAAGCTGCCGAAGGCCCTGGGCAGGCAGGAGATCCACCAGGTGGACCGCCGCCTCTCCACCCTGGGCAGCGCCAAGCTTCCCATTCCCAAGGGCATCGACCCGAACCGCGCCCGCCCGGACCGCCGGGCCATGCGGGGACGGTAGTCCGCAGCGCCGCACACAGGGAAGGCCCCGAACCGTTCGGTTCGGGG
>NZ_BKDJ01000042.1 GCF_008580665.1 Zafaria cholistanensis | reverse complement strand
CACCACTTTTGAAGGAGTCCTTCCATGAGCCTGGCCCCTGACGGCCGCCGCCTGTTGCGCATCGAGCAGCGCAACTCCGCCACCCCCATCGAGCGCAAGCCCGAGTGGATCAAGGCCAAGGTGAGCATCGGCCCCGAGTACGTGCAGCTGAAGAAGCTGGTCAAGACCGAGGGCCTGCACACCGTGTGCGAGGAGGCCGGGTGCCCGAACATCTTCGAGTGCTGGGAAGACCGCGAGGCCACGTTCCTGATCGGGGGCTCGGAGTGCACCCGCCGCTGCGACTTCTGCCAGATCGACACCGGCCGCCCCGCACCGCTGGACCGTTCCGAACCGTTCAAGGTCGCCCGGTCGGTCAAGCAGATGGGCCTGCGCTACGCGACCGTGACCGGGGTCGCCCGCGATGACCTGCCCGACGAGGGCGCCTGGCTCTACGCCGAGACCGTGCGCCAGATCCACCGCTCCAACCCCGGCACCGGGGTGGAGCTTTTGATCCCGGACTTTTCCGGCAACCCCGAGCTTTTGGACCAGATCTGCGCCTCCGCCCCGGAGGTCTACGCGCACAACCTCGAGACCGTCCCGCGCCTGTTCCGTTCCATCCGGCCCGCGTTCCGCTATGAACGTTCCCTGGAAGTGATCACCCACGGGCGCCGGAACGGGATGATCACCAAGTCCAACCTGATCCTGGGCATGGGCGAGACCCGCGCGGAAGTCTCCGAGGCGATGGCCGATCTGGCCGAGGCCGGCTGTGACCTGCTCACCATTACCCAGTACCTGCGCCCGACCGAGCGCCACCACCCGGTCGAGCGCTGGGTCAAGCCCCAGGAGTTCGTCGAGCTCCAGGACGAGGCCCGGGAGCTTGGCTTCCTCGGGGTCATGTCCGGGCCCCTGGTGCGTTCCTCCTACCGGGCCGGACGGCTCTGGGCCGGCGCGATGCGCCACAAGGGCCTGCCCATCCCCGAGGCCCTGGCCCACATCGAGTCCTCCGGCGACACCCGCCAGGAAGCCGCCAGCCTGATCCCGGCCACCTGAACCCGGCAACCCGAACCCCGGC
>NZ_BKDJ01000041.1 GCF_008580665.1 Zafaria cholistanensis | reverse complement strand
CACCATGACTATCACGCCCGAACGCGAAGCTGAGCTGCTTTCCAAGGTCCCTGCCGGCCTGTTGATTGACGGTGTGTGGCGCGATGCTTCCGACGGGGGCACCTTCGATGTGCAGGACCCGGCGACCGGGAAGGTTATCGCGACCCTGGCCTCGGCCACGAGCGAGGATGCGCTGGCTGCCCTGGATGCTGCCGCGGGCGTGCAGGCCTCGTGGGCGCTGAGCGCGCCGCGGGTGCGGGCCGAGATCCTGCGCCGGGCCTTTGAGCTGGTCACCGCCCGTGCCGAGGACTTCGCGCTGCTGATGACCCTGGAAATGGGCAAGCCGCTGGCCGAGGCCCGCGGCGAGGTCGCCTACGGTGCCGAGTTCCTGCGCTGGTTCTCCGAGGAGGCCGTGCGCGATTACGGCCGGTACCTGACCACTCCGGAGGGCAAGAACAAGATCCTGGTCCAGCGCAAGCCGGTGGGCCCGTGCCTGCTGATCACCCCGTGGAACTTCCCGCTGGCCATGGCCACCCGCAAGGTCGGACCCGCCGTCGCGGCCGGGTGCACCATGGTGCTCAAGCCCGCCAAGCTCACCCCGCTGACGTCGCAGCTGTTTGCCGCGACCATGCTCGAGGCCGGCCTGCCGGCGGGGGTGCTGAACGTGGTTTCCTCCAACAGTGCCTCGGCGATCTCGGGTCCGCTGATGCAGGATGCGCGCCTGCGCAAGGTTTCCTTCACCGGCTCCACCCCGGTGGGCAAGCGCCTGATGAAGGACGCGGCGGATAACGTGCTGCGCACCTCGATGGAGCTCGGCGGCAACGCCCCGTTCCTGGTCTTCGAGGACGCTGACCTGGATGCGGCCGTGGCGGGCGCGATGGCCGCGAAGATGCGCAACATGGGCGAGGCCTGCACCGCGGCCAACCGTTTCCTGGTCCAGGAGTCCGTGGCCGGGGAGTTCACCGCGAAGTTCGCCGCCGCGATGGCCGCGCTGAAGCCCGGACGCGGCACCGAGGCCGGGACCACCGTGGGCCCGCTGATCGATTCCGGGGCCCGCGATGAGGTGCACGCCCTGGTCAGCGCCGCTGTCGA
>NZ_BKDJ01000040.1 GCF_008580665.1 Zafaria cholistanensis | reverse complement strand
CCGCCGTCGCGGCCCTCACCGACTCCGCGAACCCCGGCCCCGCATTACCCACCCCGGTCCCGGCCAGCACCACGGCCCCCGCACCGGAAGCAACGGCGAAATCAAACAGTTCCGTCGTGGCGCCGGGGTAGGCGGTGATGACGTCCACCCGGGTGGCGTCGAATGCCGGCGGAGGCATCGGCAGGGCCGGATAGCGGCGGGGCATGGCTGTCACCACGAGCCGTTCGCCCACCATGTGGGCCACCTCGGTACCGCCACCGAATGCGCCACCGGCAGTGGTGTGTACCTTACGGGCACCGCGGGCCGAACGGATCATCCCGGCGAAGCTGATCAGGGCGCCGGCTCCGCGCAGATGCTCCTCGGCTGCCGCACGCACCGCTTCCGCCACATTGCGCGGGCCGTCCGCGTCCGGGCTGTCGGCCGCACGCTGGGCGCCGGTGAGCACCACGGGCTTGGGGGAGGCATGAACCAGGTCCAGCAGGAACGCCGTTTCCTCCAGGGTGTCGGTGCCGTGGGTGACCACGACGCCGTCCACTTCCGGGTCGGCCAGTGCCCGTTCCACCGCCTCGGCAATCCGGCGCAATGCGGCCAGATCCAGCAGGTAGCTGCCGGTGGTCAGTACATCGCGCGCCTGCACCGCGAACTCGCCGTACCGGGATGGAACAAGGGTGGACGCCGCGTCGCTGGCCACCGAACCGCGGGGGCCATGGCCGCGTGAAGCGATGGTCCCGCCGGTGCCCAGCAGTTGGATATGGCCCACCGTGCGCCTCCTTCTTGGGGCGGCCGCCCGCGAGGGGCGGCCCATCCATGCCAATGCGAAAGAAGAGAGCTGCAGTCACGTTCCGTAGTGCAATCAGCATCACAGTAGGAGACACGCCGGTCACTGGGCAATAGTTCGCCCGCCGACGCCCTGGCTTCCCGGAGGCGCAAACCGGCGGGCCGGGCGGTGTGCTTTGGCTGCTCCGGTGCCTCGGGTTGGGGGTGTTAAAGGGGGGAAGCCCCCGACGGTGTGGTCGGGGGCTTCCGTAATGGTTGTCCGGCGGTGTCCTACTCTCCCACACCCTCCCGGGTGCAGTACCATCGGCGCTGTG
>NZ_BKDJ01000039.1 GCF_008580665.1 Zafaria cholistanensis | reverse complement strand
CATGAGCAACGTTATTCCCAAGCCCTCTGTTCCGGCGCCGGACATTGTCCGCTGCGCCTACATGGAACTGGTGGTCACTGACCTGGCCGCTTCGCGCGAGTTCTATGTGGACCTTTTGGGCCTGCATGTGACCGAAGAGGACGAGAACGCGATTTACCTGCGGTCGTTCGAGGAATTCATCCACCACAACCTGGTGCTGCGCAAGGGTCCGGTCGCCGCCGTGGCCGCTTTCTCCTACCGTGTCCGCACCCCGGAGGACGTGGACGCGGCCGAGGCCTATTACCGGGAGCTGGGCTGCCGCACCGAGCGGCGCCGGGACGGCTTCGTCAAGGGCATCGGCGACTCGGTGCGCGTGGAGGACCCGCTGGGCTTCCCGTACGAGTTCTTCTACGAGGTCGAGCACGTGGAGCGCCTGCACATGCGCTATGACCTCTACTCCGCCGGGGAACTGGTGCGCCTGGACCACTTCAACCAGGTCACCCCGGATGTTCCGCGCGGGCGGAAGTACCTGGAGGATTTGGGTTTCCGTGTCTCCGAGGACATCAAGGACTCCGAGGGCACCACCTACGCGGCCTGGATGCACCGCAAGCAGACCGTGCACGACACCGCCCTGACCGGCGGCAACGGACCGCGCATGCACCACGTGGCCTTCTCCACCCACGAGAAGCACAACATCATCCAGATCTGCGACAAGATGGGCGCCCTGCGCATCTCCGACCGGATCGAGCGCGGCCCCGGCCGGCACGGGGTCTCCAACGCGTTCTACCTCTACATCCTGGACCCGGACGGGCACCGCGTCGAGATCTACACCCAGGACTACTACACCGGGGACCCGGACAACCCCACCATCACCTGGGACGTGCACGATAACCAGCGCCGCGACTGGTGGGGCAACCCGGTGGTCCCGTCCTGGTACACCGAGGCCTCCCTGGTGCTGGACCTGGACGGGAACCCGCAGCCGGTCATCGAGCGCACCGACGCGTCCGAACTGGAAGTGACCATCGGCGCGGACGGCTTCTCCTACACCCGCCCCGGAGACGAGAACGGCGCCTACCACGGCATGGCCTCGAAGGGCTTCAAGCTCGGCACCCAGGTCTAGCCAGGACCA
>NZ_BKDJ01000038.1 GCF_008580665.1 Zafaria cholistanensis | reverse complement strand
TTCCGCGCCGGACCGCGTTGTATGGGGCGCATGCGGCGTTGGGTGCCTCGTTTACCGATTTTGGCGGGTGGGACATGCCGCTGAGGTATGGTTCGGAGTTGGCCGAGCACCGTGCGGTGCGCTCGGCCGCGGGCCTGTTCGATTTGTCCCACATGGGCGAGGTGCGGGTGCGGGGTGCGCAGGCGGGGGTGTTTTTGAACACCGCCCTGGTGGGCAACCTCGCGGCCGTGCCGGTGGGCAAGGCCAAGTACTCGCTGATCTGCACCGCGGGGGGCGGGATCATTGATGATTTGATCGTGTACCGCCTGGGCGGGGACGAGTACCTGGTGGTGCCCAACGCGGGCAATGCCGCGACCGTGGCCGAGGCCCTGGCCGGGCGCGCGGCCGGGTTCGCGGTGGAGGTCATTGACGAATCCGCCGCCACCAGTTTGGTCGCCGTCCAGGGTCCGGCCGCGGCGGGGATCCTGCTGGGGCTGGTCGGCGACAACGAGCGCGGTCCGGTGGGTTCTTTGGCGTATTACGCGGCCGTGGAGGCCACCGTGGCCGGGATCGGGGTGCTGGCCGCGCGTACCGGGTATACCGGCGAGGACGGGTTCGAGTTGTTCGTGCCCAACGCCCGGGCTGCGCAACTGTGGGAGGCGCTGCTGGAGGCCGGGGCCGGGGCCGGGCTGGTTCCGGCCGGGCTGGCCTGCCGGGACTCGCTGCGTTTGGAGGCGGGCATGCCTTTGTACGGCAACGAGCTGTCCGTGGAGACCACCCCGTTCGAGGCCGGGCTGGGCGCGGTGGTCTCTTTCGCGAAAGAGGAGGACTTCACCGGCCGGGCCGCGCTGGCCGCGGCCCGGGACGCCGGGGCCGGGGTCTCCACCGGCCGGCGCCTGGTGGGCCTGAAGGGCCTGGGCCGGCGGGCCGGGCGCGCGGGCTACCCGGTGCTCAGGGACGGGATCCCCGTGGGGCATGTCACCTCCGGCCAGCCTTCCCCGACCCTGGGGTACCCGATCGCGCTGGCCTACGTCGAGGCCGCCCACGCCGGGCCCGGCACCGTGCTGGACGTGGACCTGCGCGGCAGGGCCGAGCCCTTCGAGGTCGTCGCCCTGCCCTTCTACAAACGCCAGAAGTAGAATCCCCG
>NZ_BKDJ01000036.1 GCF_008580665.1 Zafaria cholistanensis | reverse complement strand
GCCCCCGCTCCGGCACCGCAGGCCGCGCCCGCGGAGGCTCCGGCACCGCAGGCCGCACCGGCACCGCAGGCCGCTCCGGCCCCCGAGGCCGCACCGGCCCCCGAGGCCGCCCCCGCCCAGGCTCCGGCCGAGGCACCGGCCGCCGGCGGGGCCGAAGGCTACGTCACCCCCCTGGTGCGCCGCCTGGCCGCGCAGAACGGCGTCGACCTGTCCACCGTCACCGGCACCGGCATTGGCGGGCGCATCCGCAAGCAGGATGTCCTGGACGCCGCCGCGAAGGCCGCACCGGCCGCACCTGCGGCCCCCGCCGCACCGGCCGCACCGGCCCCCAAGGCCTCGAAGGCCGCACCGGCCGGCGCCGCTTCCACGCTGCGCGGTACCGTGGAGAAGGCTCCCCGGATCCGCCAGGTCATCGCCCGCCGCATGCGCGAGTCGCTGGACATCTCCGCCCAGCTCACCCAGGTGCACGAGGTCGACATGACCCGTATCGCCAAGCTGCGCGCCGCCGCGAAGGACCAGTTCGCCGCCACCAACGGCACCAAGCTGACGTTCCTGCCGTTCATTGCCAAGGCCGTGGCCGAGGCGCTGAAGCAGCACCCGAAGCTGAACGCCGAGTACAACGAGGAAACCCAGGAGATCACCTACCACAACGCCGAGCACCTGGCGATTGCGGTGGACACCGAGAAGGGCCTGCTGGTGCCGGTCGTCTCCAACGCGGGCGACCTGAACCTGGCCGGCATGGCCGCGAAGATCGCCGATGTTGCCGCGCGCACGCGCAGCAACAAGATCGGTCCGGACGAGCTGTCCGGCGGCACGTTCTCCATCACCAACATCGGCTCGGTGGGCGCACTGTTCGACACCCCGGTCATCAACCAGCCCAACGTGGCCATCCTGGGCACCGGCGCGATCGTCAAGCGCGCCGTCGTGGTGACCGATGCCGAGGGCGATGACACGATCGCGATCCGCCACATGATGTACCTGTCGCTGACCTACGACCACCGCCTGGTCGACGGCGCCGACGCCGGCCGCTTCCTGCAGACCCTGCGGGCGCGCCTGGAGGAGGGCGCCTTCGAGGCCGACCTCGGCCTCTAGGACCGGCCTCCAGGACCTGCCTCCAGGAGGAGGCACAGGGACAAGGCTCGAGGGCCGGCCCCCCGGGACCGGCCCGGCTCCGCTGCCGCGCAGCGGCCGCACGGCAACGGCGGCCCGCCCCTTCCGCACGGAAGGGGCG
>NZ_BKDJ01000035.1 GCF_008580665.1 Zafaria cholistanensis | reverse complement strand
CATGCGGTCCTGGAAGCGGCGGCGGATGACGTAGAGGATCAGGGACAGCAGGAGGATGCCGACGCCGATGGCCAGTTCGAGTGGGCCTCCGTATCCGGAGAGTTCGGAGGAGAGGGCGCCGATGACCAGTACGGCTGCGCCGTAGATGGTGAGCACGGTGGCCAAGGGCACCGCCCAGCGGCCGAGTTTGAAGCTGCGCGGGGCGTTGGGGCGGTCCTTGCGCAGGAGCAGGAAGCCGGAGATGGCCAGGAGGATGGACAGCAGGTAGCCGATGTTGGCTGCGACGAGGATGCCGATGGGGTTGGAGACGAACAGCACCAGCAGGATGTTCATGATGACGGCGGCTACGATTGCGCGGGCGGGGACCTGGTGGCGGTTGAGGACTTCGAACTGGCGGGGCACCAGCTTGTCGACTGCGGCTCCGTAGAGTGCGCGGGAACCGTCGGCCATGCTGGCGTTCACGCCCATCAGCAGCGCCCCGATGGTGATGACCAGGGCAATATCGCCGGCGAAACCGGCGGGCAGGACCGCGGCGAAGCCGCTGACGAACACTGCGGTCGGGTCCGCGGCGGCGTCGGCCTGGGTCATCAGCCCGCCGATGCCGATCGGGACGAGGGCGAACATCATGAACGTGTAGGCGCCCGAGGAGGACAGGGCGCGGCGGGCGTCCTTGGTGGTCCGGTATTCGGGGGTGAACGCCGCGCACATCTCGGTGCCGTAGGCGGTCCAGCCGACCAGGTAGAGCCACACGGCCGCGTCCTGCCAGCCGCCCCAGTGGTCCGCTCCTGCCTGGCCCAGGCCCCAGGTCAGGTTGGAGGCGTCCCACTGGCCGCTGACCAGGGGAGCGATCACGAATGTCAGCAGCGGGATCAGCAGCAGGGCGCCGAGGATTTTGTTCACCCAGGCGGCCGGTTGGGCGCCGAAGAGGTTGGGCACCATGAGGGCCAGGATGAAGCCGATGCCGATCAGTTGGGCGGGGCCGACCTGCAGGAAGCCCAGGTCCAGGGCCCAGGCGGCCTCGGGGAACCAGCGGGCCTGGATGATCGCGCCGGCGGTGAGGCTGACGATGGAGATGACCGCGGACCAGCCGAACCAGTAGCCGAACGTCGCCAGGGCCCCTGCCGGGGCGAAGCGTTCCTTCCAGGCTTCGTGGGCGTAGACGGGCACGCCGCCGGGCTTGTCCGGGAACATCGAGGCCATCTCGGCGAACAGGTGGTTCTGCGCCCACCCGATTCCGGCCGCCAATGCCCAGATGAACAGCGCCGACAGGGCACCGATCGCGGCCATGGTCGGTCCGAACGAGACGAACAGGCCCCCGGAGACGGCCATCGCGAGGGCGAACGCGTCCTGCCACCGCAACGTGCGGTGCAGCGCCGGGGGAGC
>NZ_BKDJ01000034.1 GCF_008580665.1 Zafaria cholistanensis | reverse complement strand
CGGGAAGCCGAGGTTGAGGCCGCCGTGGCTGGGGTCGAGCCAGCGGCTGGTCACCACCTTGCCGCGGGTGAAGAAGTGCACTCCCTCGGCGCCGTGCGCGTGGGTGTCGCCGAACAAAGAGTTCTTCCATCCGCCGAACGAGTAGTACGCCATGGGCACCGGGATGGGGACGTTGATGCCGACCATGCCGACCTGGACCTCGTTCTCGAAGCGGCGGGCGGCGCCGCCGTCGTTGGTGAAGATTGCCGTGCCGTTGCCGTAGGGGTTGTCGTTGATCAGCTGCAGGCCCTCGTCATAGCCCGGGACGCGGACCACGGAGAGCACGGGGCCGAAGATCTCGTCCGTGTAGATGCTCATCTCGGGGGTGACGTGGTCGAACAGCGTCGGGTTCAGGAAGAAGCCGTCACCTTCGGCGTCGGGGGAAACGTTGCGCCCGTCCAGCACCAGGGTCGCCCCGGCGGCCTCGCCGGCGTCGATGTACCCGGCAACCTTGTCCCGGTGGGCCGCGGTGACCAGCGGGCCCATGTCACAACCGCGCATGCCGTCGCCGACGCGCAGCGTGCGCGTGCGTTCGGCGATCTTGGCCACCAGCTCATCGGCCACGGATTCGACGGCCACGACGGCGGAGATGGCCATGCACCGCTCGCCCGCGGCACCGAATCCGGCGTTGACGGCCGCGTCGGCGGCCAGGTCCAGGTCGGCGTCGGGCAGGACCAGCATGTGGTTCTTCGCTCCGCCGAGGGCCTGCACGCGCTTGCCGTGCGCGGTGCCGCGCTCGTAGACGTACTGGGCGATCGGCGTGGAGCCCACGAAGGAGACCGTGGCGACCTCGGGGTGCTCCAGCAGTGCGTCGACGGCTTCCTTGTCCCCGTGCACGACGTTGAACACGCCTGCCGGCAGGCCGGCCTCCTGCCACAGTTCGGCCATCCAGTTGGCGGCGGTGGGGTCCTTCTCGCTGGGCTTGAGGACCACGGTGTTGCCGGAGGCGATCGCCACGGGGAAGAACCACATCGGCACCATTGCCGGGAAGTTGAACGGGGAAATGATGGCGGCCACGCCGACCGGCTGGCGGACCGAGTGCACATCCACCTTGGTGGAGGCGTTTTCCGTGTAGCCGCCCTTGAGGAGGTGCGGGATGCCGCAGGCGAACTCCACGACCTCCTGGCCGCGGGCCACCTCCCCGAGCGCGTCGTCGAGGACCTTGCCGTGCTCGGCGGTGATGATCGCGGCCAGTTCGCCCTTGCGGGCGTTGAGCAGCTCGCGGAAATTGAAGAGGACCTGCACGCGCCGGGCCAGCGAGGTGTCGCGCCAGGCCGGGAAGGCGGCGGCGGCGGCCGCGACGGCCTGACCGACGGTGGCGGTGCTCGCGAAGGCCACGCGTCCGCTCACCTTGCCGGTGGCGGGGTTGGTGATCTCGCCAAAGCGGGAATCCGCGGCCTGCCCGGCCG
>NZ_BKDJ01000033.1 GCF_008580665.1 Zafaria cholistanensis | reverse complement strand
CGCTGGCCTACGTCGAGGCCGCCCACGCCGGGCCCGGCACCGTGCTGGACGTGGACCTGCGCGGCAGGGCCGAGCCCTTCGAGGTCGTCGCCCTGCCCTTCTACAAACGCCAGAAGTAGAATCCCCGCCCTGCCGGGCGGCCCCGCTCCCCCGGCAGCAGCCAGCCACCCCCTGCAGCCCGCCCACGCACCGTGGGCCCACCGCGAATCGAGGCAATACCCATGGCCATCAGTGTCTTCGACTTGTTCAAGGTCGGCATCGGCCCGTCCAGCTCCCACACGGTGGGACCGATGCGGGCCGCCCGGAGCTTTACGGCCCATCTAGCCCACGCCGGCCTGCTCGGCGCGGTGGAAGGACTGCGGGTGGACCTCTACGGGTCCCTTGCAGCGACCGGCCACGGCCACGGCACGTTCACCGCGGTGCTGCTGGGGCTGGAGGGCTTTGACCCGGAAACCGTGCTGCCGGCCGACGCGGAGGAGGCCCTGGGCCGTATCGAGGCGACCGGGCTCCTGCGGCTGGGAGCCCAGCTGGAGGCCCCGGCAATGGCCGGACCGACCCCCGCGCCCCCGGGTGGGCCGGACCTGCCCTACGGGGTGCGGGACATGGTCCTGCACCCGCTGACGGTGCTGCCCACGCACACCAACGGGATGCGGTTCGCGGCCTTGGGCGGAAACGGGGAGGAGCTGGAGGCGCAAACCTGGTTCTCGGTGGGTGGCGGGTTCGTCGTCCGCGAGGGCGGTGAGGACACGGTCCGGGATCGGCTCGAATCAGCACTGTCCGTCCAGCCCTACCCGTTCCGCACCGCGGCAGAGCTGCTCGGGCACTGCCGTGCCACGGGCCTTCCCATCAGCGCCGTGATGCACGCCAATGAACTCGCCGTCCGCACCGGGGAACAGATCCGCGCCGGCCTGGTGCACCTGTGGGACGTGATGGAGGCGTGCAAGAACTCCGCGCTGGCCCGCACCGGGGAATTGCCCGGAGGACTGGGAGTGCGCCGCCGGGCACCTGCCTGGCATGCGCGGCTGAGCGGGCAGGATCCGCACCGCGATCCGGTGTTTTGGCAGGAGTGGGTAAACCTGGTGGCGCTGGCGGTGAACGAGGAGAACGCCTCCGGCGGCCGGGTGGTCACCGCCCCCACCAACGGGGCGGCGGGCATCATCCCGGCCGTGCTGTTCTACGCCACGCACTATGCCCCCGGTGCCGTTTCCCGCAGCCGGGCGGAGCAGGAGGATGTCGTGGCGCGGTTCCTGCTCGCGGCCGCGGCCGTTGGCGTGCTCTATAAGGAGCAGGCCTCGATCTCCGGGGCCGAGGTCGGGTGCCAGGGCGAGGTAGGCTCCGCGTCCTCCATGGCCGCGGCCGGGCTGGCCGAGATCCTGGGCGGCACGCCGGAGCAGGTGGAGAATGCCGCCGAGATCGCTATGGAACACAACCTTGGCCTGACCTGCGATCCGATTGGCGGGCTGGTCCAGGTCCCCTGCATCGAACGCAACGCCATCGCCGCCGCGAAGGCCATCAACGCCGCAAAGATGGCGCTGATGGGCGACGGCCGGCACCGCGTGTCCCTGGACGAGGTCATCATCACCATGCGCGAGACCGGCCGCGACATGAATGACAAGTACAAGGAAACCGCCCGCGGCGGGCTGGCCGTCAACGTCGTCGAATGCTGAACTCCCGCCCCGGGACCTCCAGCTCCGATGCCCCCCTGTCCCGGCAGCCCCTGCTGCCGGGACACCACTTTTGAAGGAGTCCTTCCATGAGCCTGGCCCCTGACGGCCGCCGCCTGTTGCGCATCGAGCAGCGCAACTCCGCCACCCCCATCGAGCGCAAGCCCGAGTGGATCAAGGCCAAGGTGAGCA
>NZ_BKDJ01000032.1 GCF_008580665.1 Zafaria cholistanensis | reverse complement strand
CCAGCCGCACCCGAACCCTTCCGGCAACCCCTCTCGGGATCCCATCCGGCGTCCGGCGCGAGATAAAACAATACACGCCCCACGCCCCAACACCAAATCGGGAACCACCCACCCCTAACACCGCCGGGTGTTTGCCGGAAAACCCCGCAAATTCGCGCCCCGGCAGGGCCGGCCCCGGGAGGACAGGCCCTGGCAGACGGTTTTGGCAGGCGGTTTTGGCAGCCGGCCCCGAGTGGGTTACCTCACCCCTTCCCGGGGAAATCCGTCCCTGGACGTTCGGGCGGGCGATACAGATAAACCATACTTAGGGTTGCGGCAGATCGCTCGCACTTCCCCCGATTCTCCGGCCCGCCGGCCTGCCGGCCTGCGGACGGGACAAAGACAAAGGTAAACATGGCTGCCCCGACTTCCCCAACGTGGCCCGTTCCACAAAGAACCACGAACAAGGTGCTGTTCGCCTGCTGGCTGGCGATCCTCGCGGAAGGATATGACGTCGGCGTGCTGGGGGCCGTGCTCCCCGCCCTCGCGGAGTACAGGGAATGGGGCCCGCTGACGCCCCTGCAGCTCGGCGGGCTGGGATCCTACGCGCTGGTGGGCATGCTCGTGGGCGCGATGACCATTGGCACCCTCTCGGACCGCATTGGCCGCAAGAAAATGTTCCTTGCCTCCGTGGTCATCTTTACGGTCACGCAACTGGGGGCGGCACTTGCCCCCACGCCGGAAGTCTTCGGCCTTTTCCGCCTGCTGGGCGGGCTGGGCATGGGCGGCATCATCCCGGTGGCCGCCGCATTGACCATCGAGTACTCGGCGCCCAAGCGCCGGTCCTTCAATTACGGCCTGATGTACTCCGGCTACTCGCTGGGCATTCTGGTGGCAGCGCTGGCGGCGATGATCCTGCTCCCGACCCTGGGCTGGCGGTGGGTCGTTGGCCTGGCGGCCCTGCCGGTGCTGCTCCTGCCGGCCCTTGCCTGGATCGTGCCGGAGTCCCTGGAATACCTCATGAGCAAGGGCCGCCGCGCCGAGGCCGCAGCCCTGGCCGGCAAGCTGGGCATCGTCCCCTTCCACGAGGGCGACTGGACCCAGGCCCGTCCCGCCGGCACCGGGGTCCGGCCCGTGGGATGGAAGGAATCCCTGGGCGCGCTGTTCTCCCGCAGCTACGTCAGGCCCACGATCTTCTTCTGGATCTCGCTCTTCTGCGGCATGGTCCTGGTCTACGGCCTCAACACGTGGCTGCCGGCCATCATGAAAAAGGCAGGCTACGACCTCGGGTCATCCCTGACGTTCCTGATGATCTTCAGCCTCGCCTCCGCCATCGGCGGCATCGTGCTGGGCCGGGCGGCCGACATCCGGGGCAAGAAACTCATCCTGGTGGTCTTCTACCTGCTGGGAGGAGTCGGGATCCTGCTGATGATGTTCCCCAACAACATCCTGGTCAACTACATGTTCGTTGCCCTGGCCGGGATCGGGTCAATCTCCACTTCCCTGGTACTGACCGGGTGGGTGGCGGAGTACTACCCCTCCCACGCCCGGGCCACCGCCACGGGATGGGCACTCTCCTTCGCCCGCATCGGCGCCATCTCCGGGCCTTTGCTCGGTGGCTGGATTGGGTCCATGGCACTGCCCTTCCAATGGAACTTCGTGCTGTTCTCCATCGTGGCACTGGCAGCCGCTGCGGCCGTCGCCTTCATCCCCCGCGTGCCGGCGGGTGATGGACCGGCCGCGAAGGCTGCGGGAGTAGCCGTTTCCAGCACCACTACAGCCAGCTGATCCGGCCCCAACAGCAGATCCAACCCGAAGAGCGGATCCACCCCGAGCACGCGATCCAACGCTCTCAGGGGGCAGGTCCCGCGGGCCTGCCACCCCGTCCTGCCACCCCGCCCCCCAGCCAGGGGTGCTTCCCCGGGGCCGGGACGGACGCAGCCTTGAGGCTTGTCGGGGAAAAGACGAAGAGAAAAGACGAAGAGGGGGGTGCCACGCCGTTCGTTGGCGTTGTCCTCCGCCGCTGCAACCTCATCTCCGGGAATCCCCCAGTGCACGTCCCGGTGCACTTCCCGGTGCACCTCCCTGTGCACC
>NZ_BKDJ01000031.1 GCF_008580665.1 Zafaria cholistanensis | reverse complement strand
CGGGTTCCGGCCATGCACAGGGCCGAGGCGAGCAGGCCGCCGCTGCCGACGATGATCGCCGCCCAGGCGGTGTCCACTCCGGAGGCGAGCAGGATGGTGAACAGCCCCGAGCCGGCGATGCCGCCGATGGGGGCCATGACGTGGGCGACGTTGGTGCCGGTGCCGCGGACATGGGCCGGGAAGGACTCGCCCATGTAGAACAGCAGCGCCGCGTAGGGGCCGGTGAGGAAGAAGAGGGTGAGCGCGTACAGCGGGATGATGATGGCCGGGGTGCCCGGGCCCAGCAGCATCAGCAGGCTCACCACCCCGCCGGCCAGCCAGCCCAGGACGACGGTCAGCTTGCGGGTGATCTTGTCTCCGAGCCAGCCGTGGAAGACGTAGCCGACGAAGCCCACGGCGTTGGCCAGGACCAGGATGAGCAGGGCATTGTCGAAGGAAACCGCCTTGGCCTCCACCAGCACCGTGGTGCCCAGGACGGCGAAGATCTGGATGCCGAACCAGTTGAAGAACCAGGCCAGGGACAGCAGGGTGGTGTGCCGGCGCAGCTGCGGGGTGAAAACGTCCTTCAGGCGCGCATGGTGGTGGCTGCCCTCTTCAAGGTCGTGCTCGGCGGCCAGGGCGCGGGCCCCTTCGAGGTCACCGGCGGCCCGGCGGCGCTTGACTTCCTGCATGGCCGCGAAGGTGGGGGACTCGGGCAGCTTCAGCGCCAGAAGCACCACCACCAGGGAAAGCACCGCGGCAACCACGAAGCTCCAGCGCCAGCCGATCACCGGCAGCAGCAGGGCCGACAGGCCCGCCGACACCAGGGCACCGACCGGCCAACCGCCCTGCACCAGCGAATACATCAGGCCGCGGCTCTTGGCCTCCTTATACATCTCGTTCAGGTAGACGGCGTTGACGACCTCCTCGGACATGGAGAAGCCGGAGAAGGAACGGATGATGATCAGGCTTACGGCACCCATCGCGGCACCGGTCAGACCCGAGGCGACGGCCCCGCCGATCATGAGCAGGATCAGCGCCTTCTTGCGGCCCATCCGGTCCAGGATGGCGCCCACGAGCAGGGAGATGAGGAACACGCCGATGGTGGCGTAGGTGTTGATGGCCGTGGCCTCGGTGACCGACCAGCCGAACTCGTCGGCGATCACCGGCAGCAGGGTCCCAAAGAGCGTGAAGTCATAGACGGAAGCGACCCAGGCAATGAAGCAGACGATCGAGACGTGCGTGATCGTCTTGCGGGTTATCTGGACGTTCCAGGGTTCGACGGGGCGGCCTTGGGGGGAACGAAGAGATGACATGGCAGCAGCTTTCGTTGGCTTCGGGACCGTCAGGGGTTCTGGCGGGGGTTGCGGATGGCGAAGTCGCGGGCGACGTCTTCCATGAAGGCGAACTCGACGCCCTCATGCTGCTGGAAGTGGTCGAAGAGCCGCTCGAGCATGAGCAGGTTCTGCGGCCGTCCGGCAACGTCGGGGTGGATGGTGATCGGGAACACCGCGTAGTCCATCTCGCGGTACACCCAGTCGAACTGGTCTTTCCAGAGCTGTTCGATATCGCGCGGGCTCACGAAGCCGTGGCTGTTGGCGCTGCCCTTGATGAACATCATCGGCGGCAGGTCATCGAGGTACCACGAGGCCGGGATCTCGATCAGCCCGGTCTCCTGGCCGCGCACCAGCGGCTTCATCCACTCACGCGCGGACTCGGCCCCGTAGTTGATCTTGGTCCAGCTGTCCCCCACGCGCACGTAGTACGGGGTGAAATCGTTGTGCATCAGCGAGTGGTCATACAGGAACCCGCGCTCGAGCAGGATCTCGTTGGTCACCGGGGAAAACTCCCACCACGGGGCCACGTAGCCGACCGGCTTCTTGCCGGTGCGCGCCACGAACAGCTCAACGCAGTAATCCAGGACCTCGGTCTCCTGCTGGCGGGTCATCGCGATCGGGTTCTCATGGCTGTAGCCGTGGACACCAACCTCGTGCCCGGCCGCCACGGTGGCCTCGAACTGCTCCGGGAACGTCTCCACCGAGTGCCCCGGCCAGAACCAGGTCACCGGGATCTGCCGGTCCGTGGCCAGCTTCAGCAGCCGCGGCACCCCGACCTCCCCGGCGAAAAGGCCCCGGGAAATATCCCCCGGGGAATCCTCCCCGCCATAGGAGCCAAGCCAGCCACCCACAGCGTCAACGTCGATACCGAC
>NZ_BKDJ01000030.1 GCF_008580665.1 Zafaria cholistanensis | reverse complement strand
TCCGTGAGTAGTGGCGAGCGAAAGCGGAAGGGGCTAAACCGGTCCATGTGTGATAGCCGGCGGGCGTTGCATGGTCGGGGTTGTGGGACTTCACGTGGCGGTTCTGCCGGACCGCCGGAGCGAGGTGCGGGCGCATAGGCGAACAGGTTTGAAGGCCTGACCGTAGGGGGTGTAAGTCCCGTAGCCGTAATGTGTTCCGCCGCTCTGTGGAAGTATCCCGAGTAGCACGGGGCCCGAGAAATCCCGTGCGAATCCGCCAGGACCACCTGGTAAGCCTAAATACTACCCAATGACCGATAGCGGACAAGTACCGTGAGGGAAAGGTGAAAAGTACCCCGGGAGGGGAGTGAAACAGTACCTGAAACCGTGTGCCTACAATCCGTTGGAGCCTCCTTGTTGGGGTGACAGCGTGCCTTTTGAAGAATGAGCCTGCGAGTTAGTGCCGTGTCGCGAGGTTAACCCGTGTGGGGAAGCCGTAGCGAAAGCGAGTCTGAATAGGGCGATTCAGTGGCGCGGTCTAGACCCGAAGCGAAGTGATCTACCCATGGCCAGGTTGAAGCGCGTGTAAGAGCGCGTGGAGGACCGAACCCACTTCAGTTGAAAATGGAGGGGATGAGCTGTGGGTAGGGGTGAAAGGCCAATCAAACTTCGTGATAGCTGGTTCTCCCCGAAATGCATTTAGGTGCAGCGTTGCGTGTTTCTTGCCGGAGGTAGAGCTACTGGATGGCCGATGGGCCCCACAAGGTTACTGACGTCAGCCAAACTCCGAATGCCGGTAAGTCAGAGCGCAGCAGTGAGACCGTGGGGGATAAGCTTCACGGTCGAGAGGGAAACAGCCCAGAACGCCAACTAAGGCCCCCAAGCGTGTGCTAAGTGGGAAAGGATGTGGAGTTGCGAAGACAACCAGGAGGTTGGCTTAGAAGCAGCCACCCTTGAAAGAGTGCGTAATAGCTCACTGGTCAAGTGATTCCGCGCCGACAATGTAGCGGGGCTCAAGCACACCGCCGAAGTTGCGTCATTCAGGTATAGACAGGCCTTCGTGGTCCAGTTGCCTGGATGGGTAGGGGAGCGTCGTGCCGGCACTGAAGCCGCGGGGTGACCCAGCGGTGGAGCCGGCACGAGTGAGAATGCAGGCATGAGTAGCGAAAGACGGGTGAGAAACCCGTCCGCCGAATGATCAAGGGTTCCAGGGTCAAGCTAATCTGCCCTGGGTAAGTCGGGACCTAAGGCGAGGCCGACAGGCGTAGTCGATGGACAACGGGTTGATATTCCCGTACCGGTGAAGAACCGCCCATGCCAAGCCGGCGATGCTAACCGCCCAAACCGCCCACCGGGTTCCCTTCGGGGAGCCCACCGGGCGGGGCGCGCGGGACCCGAGCCGGGGAGGCAAGCGCATTAACAGGTGTGACGCAGGAAGGTAGCCGGGCCAGGCAATGGAATCGACCTGGTCCAAGGGTGTAGGGCGAACGGTAGGCAAATCCGCCGTTCATCAAGCCTGAGACCCGATAGGCGCCCCCCTTGGGGGGTGATCCGGTGATCCTATGCTGCCAAGAAAAGCATCGGCGCGAGGTTCAAGCCGCCCGTACCCCAAACCGACACAGGTGATCAGGTAGAGAATACCAAGGCGATCGAGAGAATCATGGTTAAGGAACTCGGCAAAATGCCCCCGTAACTTCGGGAGAAGGGGGGCCCCAACCTTGAACGGACCACGCGTCCGGAAGGGGATCGGGGCCGCAGAGACCAGGGGGAAGCGACTGTTTACTAAAAACACAGGTCCGTGCGAAGTCGCAAGACGATGTATACGGACTGACTCCTGCCCGGTGCTGGAAGGTTAAGAGGACCGGTTAGCCGCAAGGCGAAGCTGAGAATTCAAGCCCCAGTAAACGGCGGTGGTAACTATAACCATCCTAAGGTAGCGAAATTCCTTGTCGGGTAAGTTCCGACCTGCACGAATGGAGTAACGACTTCCCCGCTGTCTCAACCATGAACTCGGCGAAATTGCACTACGAGTAAAGATGCTCGTTACGCGCAGCAGGACGGAAAGACCCCGAGACCTTTACTATAGTTTGGTATTGGTGTTCGGTGCAGCTTGTGTAGGATAGGTGGGAGACTGTGAAGCGGGCACGCCAGTGCCCGTGGAGTCATCGTTGAAATACCACTCTGGCTGTACCGGACTCCTAACTTCGGCCCGTAATCCGGGTCAGGGACAGTGCCTGATGGGTAGTTTAACTGGGGCGGTTGCCTCCCAAAAAGTAACGGAGGCGCCCAAAGGTTCCCTCAGCCTGGTTGGCAATCAGGTGTCGAGTGTAAGTGCACAAGGGAGCTTGACTGTGAGAGTGACAGCTCGAGCAGGGACGAAAGTCGGGACTAGTGATCCGGCGGCACGTTGTGGAACGGCCGTCGCTCAACGGATAAAAGGTACCTCGGGGATAACAGGCTGATCTTGCCCAAGAGTCCATATCGACGGCATGGTTTGGCACCTCGATGTCGGCTCGTCGCATCCTGGGGCTGGAGTAGGTCCCAAGGGTTGGGCTGTTCGCCCATTAAAGCGGTACGCGAGCTGGGTTTAGAACGTCGTGAGACAGTTCGGTCCCTATCCGCTGCGCGCGCAGGAAATTTGAGAAGATCTGTCCTTAGTACGAGAGGACCGGGACGGACGAACCTCTGGTGTGTCAGTTGTACTGCCAAGTGCACCGCTGATTAGCTACGTTCGGAAGGGATAACCGCTGAAAGCATCTAAGCGGGAAGCCCACTTCAAGATGAGATTTCCACGCCTAACGGCGAGAGGCCCCCAGCCAGACCACTGGGTTGATAGGCGGGATGTGGAAGCGAGGACCAACGACTCGTGAAGCTGACCCGTACTAATAGGCCGACAACTTACACCACAAACACCCCCCCCACCGTCCACGGACGGAACCACGGGGAAGGCAAGAAGCGCACGCGTCCACTATGCGGTCCCGAAACAACAACCACGTTTCACCGGGACACCACAACCGAATACGAGTCCATGCGACCCGTACCCACCACTTTCCCCCCACCCGCCACAGGCACCGGGGCGGAACAAGGGTTACGGCGGTCACAGCGTGGGGGAAACGCCCGGTCCCATCCCGAACCCGGAAGCTAAGACCCACAGCGCCGATGGTACTGCACCCGGGAGGGTGTGGGAGAGTAGGACACCGCCGGACAACCATTACGGAAGCCCCCGACCACACCGTCGGGGGCTTCCCCCCTTTAACACCCCC
>NZ_BKDJ01000029.1 GCF_008580665.1 Zafaria cholistanensis | reverse complement strand
GACCCGCCCGGAACCACCACCCTCCCGGACCAGGACGCACCAGGCGCCCATCCCGAAAGGACATGTTGTGGGTGGATTCGCCGCCCTCCGGACCAGCCGTTCCCGGCCGTCCCCGTCCCGGCGACTCAGAAAACAATACCTCCATACAGCAGGGGCCGCAAATCAACGTGCATCCCGGGCGTGTCGCTGCGGCCGTCCCCGGCTTCCATGCGGTAGTGGCGCCGCGCTGGAAAGGGCCGCAATCGGTGGCCTCACGTGCACCGTCACGGTCCCGGGCCCTCCTGCAGAGCATCGCTTCGGGCGTGGGGCTCCGGGAAACCCAAAGGCGGGCGGCCGGAAGTAATTCCGGCCGCCCGCCTTTGGCGGGTGTCCATTTAGCCCGGAGGCGGCGCACAGGTCGGGTCAGGCGCCCTCGACCACCGCGAACGCCAGCTGCTTCTTGCCGCGGCGCACCAGGAGGTACCGGCCGTGCAGCAGATCGCCGGCCCCGACCACGGCCTCGGCGTCGGTGACCTTGTGGTTGTTCACGTATGCCCCGCCCTCGGCCACAACGCGCCGGGCGGCCGACTTGGATTCGGAGAGGCCTGCGGCAACCAGCAGGTCGACGATGCCCAGCGCATCCGTCCCGACCGTGGCGGTCCGAAGCTCCGCGGTCGCGGCCTTGAGCGTGGCCTCGTCCAGGTCCTGGAGGGACCCCTGGCCGAACAACGCGGCGGAGGCGGCGATGACCTTTTCGGTGGCTTCCACACCGTGGACCAGGGAAGTCACCTCAAAGGCCAGCACGCGCTGGGCCTCGCGGGCGAAGGGGCGCTCGGCCACGGACTCGGCAAGCGCCTCGATTTCCTCGCGGGTCTTGAAGGTGAAGACCTTGAGGCGGTTCACCACGTCCGCGTCGGCGGTGTTCAGCCAGAACTGGTAGAAGGTGTACGGGCTGCACATCTCGGCGTCCAGCCAGATCGCGTTGCCCTCACTCTTGCCGAACTTGGTGCCGTCGGAGTTGGTGATCAGCGGGGTGCCGTAGGCGTGGACGGACTTGCCCTCCACTTTGCGGATCAGGTCCGTGCCGCTGGTCAGGTTCCCCCACTGGTCCGAGCCGCCCGTCTGCAGCACGCAGCCGTAGTCGCGGTTCAGCTGCAGGTAGTCCATGCCCTGCAGGATCTGGTAGCTGAACTCGGTGTAGCTGATGCCTTCCTCGGAGTTCAGCCGGGAAGCCACGATGTCCTTCTTGATCATGGTGCCCACCCGGAAGTGCTTGCCGATCTCGCGCAGGAAGTCGATGGCGCTCAGCGGAGCGGTCCAGTCGAGGTTGTTCACCATGCGTGCCGCGTTCCCGCCCTCAAAGGAAAGGAAGCGGGACACCTGTGCCTGCAGCCGGCTCACCCACTCGGCCACAGTCTCCTTGGTGTTCAGCACGCGCTCGGCGGTCTGCCTTGGATCGCCGATCAGGCCGGTAGAGCCCCCCACCAGGCCCAGCGGCCTGTGGCCGGCCAACTGCAGCCGGCGCATGTTCAGCAACTGCACCAGGTTGCCCAGGTGCAGGCTTGGCGCGGTCGGGTCGAAGCCGCAGTAGAAGGTGATCGGGTCCCCAGCGAGGGCCTTTTCCAGCGCGGCCTCATCGGTGGACACATGGACCAGCCCGCGCCACTTCAGTTCCTGCCAGACATTCGGAAAGGACGGATCGTTGCTTTGGGCCGCCAGTACGGGGTTCTGCTTACTCGAAGACACGCCCTTAAACGTAGCATCCGCAGTGCCGGCCCCGGCCCCGGCCGGCAGCTAGGCCTCGATGCCTGCCGGGACCGTCCCCTCGGCAAGGACGCGCAGGCGCTGGGTGGCGCGGGTCATGGCGACGTACAGGTCGCCCACGGTTCCGTCGGCCTCCTGTACCAACTGCTCCGGTTCCAGCACCAGCACCACGTCGAACTCCAGGCCCTTGGCCTCCTTCGCGGTGGTCACCACGATGTCCTGGTCCAGCCCGCCGGAGCCGCTGCCGACGCGGGCGCCGTAGAGCCCGACGACGGCGGCGCGCGCCTCCCGCAGCATGGCCGCGGGCGCGATGACGGCGACCAGGCCGCCGTCGGCCAGGCCAACCTCTTCCGGCAGGACCTCCACCAGGCGCGCCAGCAGCGTCCCGGCCGGAAGCCGGTCCACGACCGGGGCCCACTCGCCCTCCCGGACGGCCTTGGGCGCGGATACCACCAGGCCGGCGGCTTGGGCCATACGGGCGGCGGCCTCGGCGATCTGGGTCGGGGTGCGGTAGTTGACCGTAAGTTCTTCCAGGGTGAAGCGCTTCCCCACGAAGGGCTCCATCGCGGCATCCCAGCTGGTGGCGCTGGCCGCCGAGCTGGCCTGGGCGATGTCGCCGACCACGGTGAACGACTTCAGCGGGCAGCGCCGCATCAACAGGCGCCACTGCATCGGGGAAAGCTCCTGGGCCTCGTCCACCACGATGTGCCCGTAGGCCCACGTGCGGTCCTGGGCGGCGCGTTCGGCGGCGGTCAGCGAGGCCTCGGTCTCCTCGTTCATTGCCGCCAGGTCCTCGGCGTCGACGAGCCCGTCATTGCCGGTTTCACGGAGCATGGCATCGACGTTGCGCAGCGCCTGCTCGGCGTTGGCGATATCGCGCTGGCGCTGGGCCTCCTGCTGGGCCTGGGCCCGCCCGCTGCTGGCATCGAAGGTGCCCAGCAGTTCGGCGGCTTCGTCCAGCAGCGGGACGTCTGCCTCCGTCCAGGCCGAACTCGGGACCCTGTGGAGCACGCGGCGCTCGGCCTCGCTCAGCTGCGGGGCGGCCGCGGCCAGGTGCTCGGGCTTGGCGAAGAGGTCCTCGATCAGCTTTTCGGGAGTCAGCGGCATCCAGCACAGGTTGAGCGCGATGCGCACGTCACGGGAAGAGCGCACATCCTCGATGAGGTAGCTGCGGTCCACCGAGTTGCCGGTCCCGGACGATTCCTCCAGCTTCTCCTGCAGCTGGTCGGCCAGTTCGCGGAGCATGATCTTCACGAAGGTGGCGCGGGCCTCGTTGTGCGGCTTGTGGGTGGCGCGGGCCTTGTCGCGGGCGCGGCGGACGGCCCGCGGATGCAGTTCCAGCGCGGTGCCCTCCACGACGACGCGGCGGGGTCCCTGCGGCAGGCGCTGGCGGTTGGCAACGGCGCGGGCGACCACCTCGGCCATGTCAAGGCGCCCCTTGATTCGGGCGGCTTCGCGGCTGGCTTCGGGAACGGCACGGATGCCGGGCATCAGCCGGCCCAGGCTGGCCATGACCACTCCGGTCTCGCCCAGCGACGGGAGCACCCGTTCGATGTAGCGCATGAACGACGCCGAGGGGCCCACCAGCAGCACGCCGGCGGACTTCAGCCGTTCCCGGTGCTGGTAGAGCAGGTAGGCGGCGCGGTGCAGGGCCACGGCGGTCTTGCCGGTTCCGGGTCCGCCCTGCACCACCAGCACGCCGGCCAGCGGCGTGCGGATGATGCGGTCCTGCTCGGCCTGGATGGTGCTGACGATGTCCGTCATCCGGCCGGTGCGCTTGGAGGTCAGGGCGGCCAGCAGCGCGCCCTCGCCCTGCTGGTGCCCGCCCTCGGAAAGCAGCGCGGTGTCCAGGACGTCGTCCTCGATCGCGATCACGTCGCGGTTTTTGAGGATCAGGTGGCGGCGGCGGCGCACCCCCTGCCGCTGCAGTGCGGTGGCCTGGTAGAAGGCGCCGGCCTCCGGGGCGCGCCAGTCGATCATGAGCCGGCCCTGGTCCTCGTCCGTCAGCCCGATCCGGCCGATGTAGCGGGAGTTCCCGTCGGGGGCCTCCTCATCCAGGTCCAGCCGGCCGAAGACCAGGCGCTCCTCCACGGCGTTCAGCTGGGCCAGCCGGTCCTCGTACATCGTCGCGAAGGCGTCGCGTTCGGAGACGTTCTGCATCGAGCCGACCGCGCCGGTCCCGCGGACCCTGGCCAGCTGGGCGGCCTTTTCCGCGCGCAACGCATCCAGCCTGCGGTACAGGCCGGCCACGTAGTGGCGTTCGAGCTCAAGCTCCGGCTGGACCGAAGTCGCCTCTTGCATGGATCCTCTTCTCACGCGTTCCGACGGACAGACAATTGTACTCTTCGCGGCTCAGACCTTCTGCAAGGCGTGCACGCGGTATCCGGCAAGGCGCTCCCGGCCGCCCAGGCCGGCCAGTTCCAGCACGACGCCGATGCCCGCGACCGTACATCCGGCGCGCTCGAACAGGCGCACCGCGGACCCGACGGTGCCGCCGGTGGCCAGCACGTCGTCCAGGATCAGGACGCGGGTGCCGGGGGCAACATCGTCGCGGTGCAGTTCCAGGGTGGCGGTGCCGTATTCGAGCGAGTAGTCCTCGGAGTGGACCTCGCGCGGCAGCTTGCCCTTCTTGCGCACGGTGACCATGCCGGTGCCGGTGGCGTAGGCGCCGGCGGCGGCAAGCACGAAGCCGCGCGCCTCCAGCCCCGCCACGACGTCGAAGTCCCCGGCGAACGGGGCGACGATCTCGTCGACGATCCGGCGCAGCCCGGTCGGGTCCGCGAAAACGGGGGTCAGGTCCTTGAAGGAGATCCCGGGTTGCGGGTAGTCGGGGACGACGACGGAGAGCCGGTCGAGCAGCTCGGTGACGGTTTCGGAGGCTTTTGGCACCCCACCATGTTAGCCGCTCGGCAGGGGGCCGCCGGCCGAACCGGCGGCCGGCGGCGGCGGTGCCGGCCGGGGTTGGCGGGACCGCGTCCGCCGGACGGCGGGGCGGTAGCGGGAAACGGTCGGCTCCCCTTCGATCCAAAAGCGCCAGGGGTAACTCTCCGATCCCCCGGGTCCGGAGACGCCCACGCGTGGTCCACGCATCACCTGCCGCGGCGCCACGGTCCCCCACCCGGACAGCAGCAGCACCGGCTCCTCCGCGTCCCGGCCTTCCCCCCGCCGGGGACCGGCCGCGGGTTGGGCCGCCTGGCCGGCCGCGGTCTCAAGCCGGGTTCCGTTATGGGCCAGGGTCAGCCCGAGGCTGCGGGCCAGCCGGGCCGGGCCGCTGGCCAGGTCGCGGTCCCTGAGCGCCTTGAGCGGCCGTGCCGGACCGGGATCCTCTCCGGACCCCATCTCCTGCCCCGTTTCCAGCCCGGTCTCCAGGCCCGCGGACGGTTTCCTGCGCAGGGACCGCAGGCGGGCCGTTTCGGCCCCGGCCACCACCTCGCCGGCGCGCAGCAGCACGGCCGAGGCTTCGCCGTCCTCCCCGCAGACGATGTTCGCGCAGAAATGCATGCCGTAGGTGAAGTACACGTAGACCGTCCCGGGGGGACCGAACAGGGCCGCGTTCCGCGCCGTCCGGCCGCGGAAGCCGTGGGAGCCGGGGTCGTTCGGGCCGGCGTAGCCCTCCACCTCGGTGAGCCGCACGGAGACGGTCTCACCGCCGACGGTGGAGGTCACCACCGCCCCCAGCAGTGCCGGGGCCACCTCCAGCAGCGGTCCGGCGAGCAGCTCGGCCCCGGACAGCCGTGACAGTTCCACCCCTCCCGGCGGGAACCCGCGAGGAGGAAAGGGGTCGGGACTTTGGCCCAACGCAGCTGGGTCGGGTGCAGCTGGGTCGGGTGAGACAGTGCCGGGCGAGACAGTGCCGGGCGGAACAGCGGCGGAGGGAAGATTGCCCTGCGGCGTGGCGGACATGGAGGACCGGGCGGCTAGGACTGCCGCGCTGCCGGTTCCACCGGCTCCACCGGCTCCACCGGCTTTACGAGCAGGGCGGAGGGCCAGGGTCCAAGCTCGGGCAGGTCGGCGGCGTCCGCCGCCGCGGTGGCGCGGACCTGCCCGGAGGGTTCGCGTCCGGCCAGCCAAGCGGCCAGGTCGTACTCCATGCCGGCGAGGACCCAGCTGTCCCGGCCCTCCCCCAGCACCACCGGCGGACGGCCGGTGGGCTGCAGGACGAACCGCGCGCCCGCGGGCACGCGCTCGGCCAGGAAGTCGAACAGGTGGGCACAGAACTCGGGGGTCCAGTCGACGGGCCCGGCGGTGCCGCCGAGGTCTCCGGCGTGGATGGTCAGTTCACGCCAGGCACCGAGCACGCAGTCCATGACCGTGCCCTCGCCGCGGAAACTGGCCGCGGCGTGCCAGCCGCCGGCCGGAACGGCGTCGAGTTCGGCCACGAACAGGTCCAGGGCCTCCCCGAGGCGGGAGCGCAGCTGGGCCGGAGCCATGAGGACTCCCAGCTCGATGCGGCGGTTGCGCCCCTCCATGCCGCCGTCGTAGAACTCGATGCGCCGGCCGTGGCGGGCATGTTCCAGCTGGCGGGCCAGGGCGCGCAGCACTCCGTCGGTGTGGGCCAGGACGTGGGCCTTGGACCAGCCGGGCAGGGCCGAGGGGGTGCGGAAGGCGGCGTCCTCGAGGCGGTCGACGGTGCGGCGGAAGTTTTCGGCGGCGTCATGGACCGCGCCGGCCAGGTCAGTGGGTGTGATCCGGGTCATGGGCCCAGCCTAGCCGGGCTGCCCCGTCCGCGTCAGTGAGCCCGCACGACGGCGGCCGGTGGCCTTCCGTGCGGAAGGCCA
>NZ_BKDJ01000028.1 GCF_008580665.1 Zafaria cholistanensis | reverse complement strand
TGCTCACCTTGGCCTTGATCCACTCGGGCTTGCGCTCGATGGGGGTGGCGGAGTTGCGCTGCTCGATGCGCAACAGGCGGCGGCCGTCAGGGGCCAGGCTCATGGAAGGACTCCTTCAAAAGTGGTGGCGGAGGTCTTGACTGCGGGCTCCAGGAGCCAGCGCAGTTCCGCCTCGACCCGGTCGGCCAGATCGGCCGGGGTGACGGTGCGGCCGAGTTCGGCGGAGATGGTGGTGACGCCGGCGTCGGTGATGCCGCAGGGGATGATGACCCCGTAGGGCTCGAGTGGGTTGGAGCAGTTCAGGGCGAAGCCGTGCATCGTGACGCCCTGGTTGACGCGGATTCCGATGGCGGCAATCTTGCGGTCCGGCCGGACGCCGTCGCCTTCGATCCACACGCCCGCGCGCCCGTGGATGCGCACGCCGGTGATGCCATAGTCGGCCAGCACGCGGATCATGGCCTCCTCCAGCCGGGTCACGTAGTCGCGGATGCCGGCCTTGTTCCGCAGTTCAACAATCGGGTAGCCGATCAGCTGGCCGGGACCGTGCCAGGTCAGCTGGCCGCCGCGGTCGACGTCGACCACGGGGGTGCCGTCGACGGGACGCTCATGGGGTTCGGTGCGCCGGCCCGCGGTGTACACCGCGGCATGCTCCAGCAGCAGCACGGTCGGTCCGCCCTGGCCCGCAGCCACGGCGTCGTGGAGCCGCCGCTGCAGCTCCCAGGCCTCGCCGTAGTCCACATAGTCCGGCGCAAAGCCGATCCGTTGGAAGTTGATGCTCATGCCGTCTAGGGTACGCTCCGGCCCGGTGCCGGCCGAATCACGCGGTGGCCCCGCCTGTGGATAACTTCCGCGGGCCGGTGCGGTTTCCGGTACAACGGATCCCATGGACAGGGACGGGGACGGGACGGGGACGGGCGGAACGGACGCGGGGCCGGAAACGGACGGGCCGGGACCCGACACGTCGGGACCGGACGCAGGTCGGATCGCCGTGGACGGGATGCGTTGCGAGCGCCTCGCCGGGCGCGGCGGGGGAGCGGCCGTGTACGTGGTGTCTGATGAGGCTACCGGCCGCCGGTTCGCCCTGAAGGTGCCCCGGGCACCGGCCGGCGCCGGGGGCGCGGACCTTGAGCGCGAACTCCAGGTGCTGCGCCGGGTTCGGCACGACCACCTGGTTGTCCTGCACGGAAGCGTGGGCACCGACCGGGGCCGCGGCATCCTGATGGAGTACCTGCCCGGGGGCTCCGCCGCGGAACTGGTGGCCGTGCGCGGGCCGGTGGACCTCGGGGAGGCGGTGACCGTACTGGCCCCGGTGGCCTCGGCCCTGGCCCACCTGCACTCCCTCGGGATCGCCCACGGCGACGTCTCCCCGGCCAACGTGCTTTTCACCGCCGACGGCCTGCCCAAGCTGGGGGACCTCGGACTGGCCGGGCTCGTCGGCGCCCCGGGCCCGGCCGGCGGCACCCCCGGCTTCTCCGCCCCGGAGGCGGCCACCGGGTCCGTGGACCGCGCGCTGCACCCGGAGCGGGACGTCTACGCCCTCGGCGCGCTGGCATGGTTCCTGCTGACCGGACGCGTCCCCGGGCCCTCGCGCCTGCGGCCCCCGCTCTCCAGCCTGCGTCCGGGCGCGCCCGGGCCGCTGTCCGACCTGGTCGAAGAATGCCTCTCCGAGGACCCGGCCGCGCGTCCGGAAGCCGCGGCCGTGGAGCGGCGGCTGTTCGCCGGGGTGGCGCCGCAGCCGGTGAGGATCGGTGGCGCGGTGCACCCCGACGCCCTCCAGGACATGGCCACCATGGAGCCCGCCCGGGACCGCCGCGGCAGGCCGGGGTGCAGGGGTTCCGGGCGCAGGGGTCCCGGGCGCGGCGGCACAGGGCGCAGTGGGGCAGGGCGCAGTGGGTCAGAACGCGGTGGTGCGGGGCGGTGCCGGCGCGGTGCTGGATACCCCTTCCGGCGTGCTGTCCGGTTCCGGTCCCTGCTGGCGGCCGGACTCGCGCTCGTGCTGGTAATCGCCGGCCTCGGCCAGCTCGGCCAGCTCGGCCAGTTCGGGACCGGCGCGCTGCAGGGCGGCCCGTCTCAGGAGGAGCCACCCCAAAAGGAGCCACCCCAGGAGGAGCCGGGCCGGGAGGAGCCGGGCCGGAAGGAACCGGGCCAGGAGAGCCCGGCCCACGGTTCCGCCGGTCCGCGGGATCCGCTGCGTGCCGCCGTCGTACTGGCCTCCCGCCGGGACGCGGCGTTGGCCGCCGCCAACGCCGGCGCGCTGGCCGGCGTCCATGCTCCGGAAGGCACCTCCCGCGCCGCGGACGAGGCCACCATCGCCGCCCTGGCCCGCCGGGGGCTGCGCTACGAGGGCCTGCGCACCGAACTGACCGGGCTGGTCCTGCGGGAGGGATCGGGGTCCGCGGGGAAGGCGGACGGCGCGGACGCGGCGGCACGGGCGGAGGCTACGGCGCGGGTGGAGGCAACCAGCACGATCGGCCCCTACCGGGTGGTCGATGCGGCCGGAACCACCGTGCGCACCGTGGATGCCCCCACCGTCCAGCGGCTGGTGTTCGTGCTGCACCGTTCCTCAGGCGGGTGGCGGGTGGCCTCCGTACTGGAGGCCCCGCCGTAACGCGCGCCGGAAGCGCTCCCGGTGCTCGATAGGATCGAGGCATGAGCCCCACGAGCTACCTGCGCTATCCGCACGTGTCCGCCGACCTGGTCACTTTTGTCGCCGAAAATGACGTCTGGCTTGCCCCGCTGGAGGGCGGCCGGGCATGGCGAATCAGCGGCATGGGCCTGCCGGCGCGCGGTCCGCGGTTCACCCCCGACGGTTCCGGCCTGGTGTGGAGCGTGGTGCAGGGCAGCGCCCCGGAGGTCGTCACCGCGGGCACCGACGGCGGGGGCTACCGCCAGCTGACCTATTGGGGACAGCCGGCCACCCGGGTGCGCGGCTTCACCCCCGACGGCGACGTCGTGGTGGTCAGCGCCCACGGGCAGGCCGACTTCCGCCACACCTGGGCACGGGCCGTTCCGCTGGACGGCGGCCCCTCCCGGCTGCTGCCCTACGGGCCCGTCGATTCGGTCTCCTGGGCTCCGGCGGTCGGCGACGAGCACCCGCTGGTCGTGGGCAGCGCGCTGAGCCGCGAGCCGGCCTACTGGAAGCGCTACCGCGGCGGCGCCGCCGGTAAGCTCTGGATCGACCGCGACGGCGGTGGGGAGTTCGGCCGGCTGGTGCCAGAACTGGACGGCAACCTCTGCGACCCGGTGTGGGTGGGCGGACGCGTCGCGTTCCTGTCCGACCACGAGGGGCACGGCAATGTCTACTCGGTCGCCCAGGACGGCTCTGACCTGCGCCGGCACACCGACCACTCCCAGTTTTTTGCCCGCCACCTCTCCTCCGACGGGGAACGGCTGGTCTACGAGCACAGGGGGCGGCTCTTTGTCCTGGACTCGCTCGAGGCCGAATCCCGCCGGCTCGAGATCTTCCTGGGTTCCGCCGGGCACGGCCGCCGCCGCCAGCCGCTGGCCGCCTCCCGGCATCTGAAGGCGGCCACCCCCGACCGCGTGGGCCAGGCGAGCGTGGTGGAAACCCACGGCACCCTGCACCTGCTCAAGCACAAGGACGGCCCTTCCCACACCATCGAGGCGACCCCCGGGGTCCGTGCCCGGCTGGGCCGCATGATCGACGGCCGCCTGGTCGGGTACATCGCCGACCATGGGGGAGAGGAGGCCCTGTTCCTGCGCGACGTCGCGACCGACGCCGTCTTCGGCACCTACGGCGCCATCCCCAGCGCCCACGAGGACGACGAGCCCGCCGAGGGGCATGCTGTCGCCGCCGATCCGGTTCCGGCCACCGGCCAGGTCCCCGCGGCCGCGGGCGCGGGCCTGGCGGCCGCGCCCTCGGCCTCCGCGGCCCCGCGCGCCCTCGACATTGCTCCGGACCAGCTGCCGCGTCCGGTCAGCGCCGCCGCGCTCACCGGCGCCCTGCCGAGGTCCGCGCCGCCGGCCCCGCTCCAGCCGGGCCGGTCCGCCGGCACCGGCATCGGGGAGGCCGCGCCGGACCGTGCTCTGGCATCCGCGGGGGACGTGGTGGATCCCGACACCACCGTGGCCCCGGGCCTGCGCCGGCTGGAGCTGCCGGTCCGCGGGCGCGTACGCACTATGGAGGCCAGCCCCGACGGCCAGTGGCTGGCGGTGGGCACCGAATACGGCGAGGCCTACCTGCTCGACGTCGCCGCGGGCGCCTGGCGGCGCCTGGGTGAGAGCGAATTTGGGGCCGTCTCCCACCTCAGCTTCTCCCCGGATTCCGCCTGGGTGGCCTGGATCGAACCCGTCACCGCCTTCGAGGGCCGCAGCCGCCTGCTGCTGGCCGCGGCCGGGGATCCCGAACGCGGGGTCATCGAGGTGACGGACGGGCGTTTCCACGACCACTCGCCCTCGTTCAGCCACGACGGCAAATACCTGGCGTTCCTCTCCGAGCGCTCCTTCGACCCGGTGTACGACACCCACAGCTTCGACCTGAGCTTCCCGGCCTCCACCAAGCCGTTCATGGTGGCCCTCTCCGACGAGACCCCCAGCCTGTTCGGCCCGTCGGTGTATGTCGCCGAAGGCACGCGCACGGTTCCCGCGGCTGCCGGCGGGGCGGTGGCCGAGACCGAGGTGGTGGCCGAGGGCATTGCCCAGCGGCTCTTCGCCGTGCCCGTGGCGCAGGGCCGCTACAGCCGCCTGGTGGCGGTGGAGAATGCCCTGCTGTGGCTGGTGGACGAATCCACGGGCGTCACCGGGGACGGCCGCGGACCCGCCGCGGGCAGCCCGGGCCTGCGCCTGGAGCGCTTCGACTACGCCACCCGCAGGACCTCCACGCTGGTTCCGCAGCTGGCCTCCTACCGCGTCAGCGGGGATAAACGGCGGGTGGTCTACGTCAACCAGCAGCAAGTGCGCTGCGTGCCCGTGGACCGCGCCGTTGATGGGGATGCCGGGGACGCGCAGACCCTGGACTTGGCCCGCATCCGGGTGGAACTGGACCCGGCCAAGCTCTGGGAACAGGCCTACAACGAAACCTGGCGGCTGCAGCGGGACTTTTTCTGGACCGAGGACATGGGCGGGCTGGACTGGGAGGCGATCGGCGACAAATACCGCCCGCTCCTGGCCCGGCTGGGCAGCCACGACGACCTGGTGGACGTCCTGCTGGAACTGCACGGCGAGCTGGGCACGTCCCATGCCTACGTGTCCCCGTTCGCCGCAGTCGAGGCGGGGGCGGGGCGCCAGGGCCTGCTCGGGGCGGACCTGGCCCGCGTGGACGGGGTCTGGACCATCGCCGCGGTGCTCGAGGGGGAATCCTCCGACCCCCAGGCCTACTCGCCCCTGACCGCCCCGGGCGTTGCGGTGCGGGCCGGGGACGCGATCCTGGCCGTTGACGGCCAGTTCGTTCCGTTCGACGGCGGGCCCGAGATGCTGCTCGCCGGCGCGGCCGGCCGCACCGTGGAGCTGACGATCCAGGAGGGCCCGGCCGGGCGCCGCCCCGGCACGGTGCGCCGCGTCGCCGTCGTCCCCGTGCGGGACGACCAGCGCCTGCGCTACCAGAACTGGGTTGCCGGGAACCGGCGCACGGTCCGGGAGGCCTCCGGCGGACGCTTCGGCTACCTCCACATTCCCGATATGGCCGCGCAGGGCTGGGCCCAGCTGCACCGCGACCTGGACGTGGAGACCGAGCGCGACGCCCTGGTGGTGGATGTGCGCCGGAACCGCGGCGGGCACACTTCGCAACTGGTCGCCGAGCTGATCGGACGCAAGGTCACCGCCTGGACGATGGCGCGGGAGGCGCGCACCGGCACCTACCCCTCCAGCGCCCCCCGCGGACCGATCGTGCTGATCGCCGACGAATGGGCCGGCTCCGATGGCGACATCATTACCCAGGTCACCAAGCTGCGCGGCATCGGTCCGGTGGTGGGGGTGCGCACGTGGGGCGGGGTGGTAGGCATCGACAACCTCTTCGACCTCGCCGACGGCACCAAGGTCACCCAGCCGCGCTACGCCACCTGGTTCTCCGGCGGCGTGGGGTGGGGGATCGAGAACCGCGGCGTCGAGCCGGATATCGAGGTCCAGTTCCCGCCCCACGCCTACGCGGCCGGCGAGGACCCGCAGCTGGAGCAGGGCGTGGCCGTGCTCAAGGAGATGCTCAAGGAGATCCCCACACAGCAGCCGCCGCAGCCCTACGGCTACCGCATCCTGCGCCCGTCCCCGCTGCCCCCGCGCCCGCAGGAACTGCGCGGGGGCATGGACCGGGTGCCCCTGCCGGTGGGCGACTAGCCGTTCAGCGTCGCGGCCAGGGTGATGCTGGGGACCGAGGCCAGCGCCTGGGAGACCGGGCAGCCCTTCTTGGCCTCCTCGGCGATGCGCTGGAAGTCCTCCTCGGCGATGCCCGGGATGGTGGCGTTGACGGTCAGGCGGATCTCGGTGATGCCCTGGCCCGGGACGAAGTCCACCTCGGCGCGGGTCTCGATCGTGTCCGCGACGTGGCCGTCCTCCTTGAGCATGTTGGTGAAGGCCATCGAGAAGCAGGCCGAGTGGGCGGCGCCAATGAGTTCCTCGGGGCTGGTCTTGCCTTCGGCCTGCTCCGCGCGCGCCTTCCAGGTCACGTCGTAGGTTCCGAGTCCGGACGTGTCCAGGGTGGTCCGGCCGCTGCCGGTGAACAGGTCTCCGTTCCAGATGGTGTGCGCTTTGCGGGTGGCGGCCATGGGGACTCCTTCTGCTGCTGGGATGGGATAACCGGTGCCCGGCGGTGCCGGGACCTCCGGCTTCATCCTAGGGGGCCGGCGCTGGCCTGGCCATTGGATGCGCAACGGCCGGCCTCCCCAAGGGAGGCCGGCCGTTGCAGGCTGCGGGGGCTACTGCCAGAGGACGGCGACCGCCATGGCGATCAGGCCCAGGCCCCCGACGCCGTGGGCCAGGCCGGTGGAGACCTCCCCGCCCCTGGCGAGCTTGCGGCGGCCGATCAGGGCCGCCACGAACACGCCAACGCCCAGCAGGAGCTTGACGGCGATCTTGGCGTGGTTCACCGGGTCCTCTCCCATCTCCGCCAGCGCCACCAGCAGCAGGCCGGTCACCAGCTGGGCGATCCCGCCGTACCACTGGAACTTGCCCACGGTCGGGGTCTTGAACGTGGCCAGCCAGCCGCCGACGATCGCGGCGGCGCCGAGGATGTGCAGGAACACAAGAAGCGCATGTAGGAAGTCCATGTCCCCTAGTCTAGGGGCCTTTTCGACGCTCCGTCGAAAAGACGGCAACGGCGGCCCGCCCCTTCCGTGCGGAAGGGGCGGG
>NZ_BKDJ01000027.1 GCF_008580665.1 Zafaria cholistanensis | reverse complement strand
GGTCATCGGCGCCCTCTCCTCCGAACTCTCCGGATACGGAGGCCCACTCGAACTGGCCATCGGCGTCGGCATCCTCCTGCTGTCCCTGATCCTCTACGTCATCCGCCGCCGCTTCCAGGACCGCATGCCCCTGCTCCGCGAACCCCACACACAAAACCCCTCAACCCACGCACACCACTCCTGATCCACTCCCGAAATTCACACCACCAATAGGAGAAACACCATGTCCCAGGTCTTCCACGCCCAGCACGACGCCACCGCCTTCGAACCCTTCGCGCTTGGCAGCGTCCAGTGGCTGCGCCGCCCCGGAGACAACGGCAACGAGAAACTCTCGGGCGGCATCTGGCAGATCACTCCGGAAGAGGCCCCGGAGCCGTTCGACCTGCCCATCGACCAGGACGAGACCATCTACATCGTCTCCGGGCACCTGCGCATCGAGGTCAAGGGCGGCGATACCCTCGACCTCACCGCGGGCTCCATGGCTTCCCTGTCGGAGGGCGCGATGACGCGCTGGACCGTCCTGGAACCCACCGTCGAGTTCTTCGTCTACAGCTAAGGCAGCACTGCAATGGAAACCTCTGACGTCATCGTCATCGGCGCAGGGTTCGCCGGACTCACCGCGGCCCGCGAACTCTCCCGCCGCGGCCACGGGGTGACCCTCCTGGAGGCCCGCGACCGCATCGCCGGGCGCACCCACCTTGAGGAGCACCTGGGCCGCAACCTCGAGCTCGGCGGCACCTGGGTGCACTGGTCCCAGCCCTATGTCTGGGCCGAAATGGGACGCTACGGCATCAACCCCGTGCCCGGGCCCGACTTCACGAAGGCCTACTGGATCGCCGGCGGCACCTCCCGCCAAGGCCGCGCCGAGGACCTGCTGGAACTGCTCGATGCCCCTAACCGGGCACTGCTGGCCGAGGCCCGCCGCTACTTTCCGCTGCCCTGGTCGCCACTGGCCAATCCGGAGGTCGCGGACATCGACGGCATCACCCTTTCCGAGGCCATCGACCGGCTCGGCCTTCCCGAAGACCAGCGCCGGCTCCTGCGCTCCTTCTGGGCGCTGAACTTCAACGGCAAGCTCGACCAGGCCGCCTACACCCAGGCCCTGCGCTGGTGCGCCGCCGCTTCCGGCTCCTGGCAGCTGATGTTCGAAACGTGCGCCACCTTCAAGGTCGAAGGCGGCACCCGGCGCCTGGCCGAGGCGATCCTCGCCGACTCCACCGCGGACCTGCACCTGAACCAACCGGTCGTCGCCATCGTCCAGGACGAATCGGGCGTGATCGCGCAGACCGCGGACGGCCAGCAGTTCTCCGCACGACAGCTGGTCCTGGCCCTGCCGCTGAGCGTGCTGGGCGACATCGACATCCAGCCGGCCCTCTCGCCTGCCAAGCGCCAGGCCGCCGCCCGCGGCCAAGCCGGACGCGGAGCCAAGCTGTGGATCAAGGTCAAGGGCCGGCAGGAACGATTTGTGGCCATGGGCCCGGAAAACGCACCGCTGAACTTCGTCCAGGCCGAATACATCGACGAAGACACCACCACCCTGGTCTGCTTCGGCCCCGACGCCGCGGCCATCGACGTCAACGACCCCGAGGCAGCCCAAGGCATTCTCGACCTCCTGGTCCCCGGCCTGGAGGTCCTCGAGGTCGCCGGGCACAACTGGGTCGATGACGAATACTCCCGCTCCACCTGGCCCATGCACTACACCGGCTACCTCACCGGATCCCTGGCCGAGCTCCAGCGCCCCGAAGGCCGCATCCGGCTGGCCGGATCCGACTTCGCCAACGGTTGGGGCGGCTTCATCGACGGGGCCATCGAAAGCGGACTCGACGCCGCCCGCGCCGTCACCTCAGCCCTCGCCGCTGAAACTGCCCGTTCCGCCCTCCCCACCCAGCCAGTCCTCTCGGCCTAGCGGACACCAGACAGGAGAACACGACATAACCATCGAAGCCACCAGTTTCGCCACCCACGAGGACCTTCTCGCCGTCATCGAGCCGGCCGCGGGGGGCCGGGAGATCCTGGACCCTGCCACCGGCGGGGTGGTGGGCCGGGCACCTGAGAACATGGTGGCGGACCTGGAGGCCGCGCTGGGCCCGGCCCGCATCGAGGGCCTCAAGCACCTCGCCCAACACGAGGTCATCAACCACTAGACCCAAAAGGTGGGACCGCCCCACGGGGCGGTCCCACCTTCGTCCCCCGCCGCAGGTCCAACGATTACTGAGTAGTTACTGCCCTGAACGGCTTTCGCGGTTACACAGCGCTGGGCCCGCCAGCCAGCCTCATCCGCGACCTGCGACGGGGCCGGGACCATCCGCAGTGCAGAAAAGACCTTAGACGGCAGGCTTGAGGACACCGAGACGGCGCAATGGAAGCCGCGGCGGACCGGGTGCACGATGCCTCGCTGCACCACCGTTCGCTCCGACGCGGTCACGACCGCCGCGGACAGGTCCGGAAGCGACGCCGCAGACCGCGCTGGAAACATGCTCGGGACCACGGCTCCTCAGCCCGGAGAAAACCCGCAGCCCGGACCGGACGGCCTGGGCACCATCCCCGGCCCGGATCCGGGCTTCCCCGTTCCTGGCGTATGCGAGCAACCTCCGCCTGACCGATAGTCTCCGGCTGCGGGGATCTGTTATCGCCCTCGCCATCCCGGCTGCGGACTCGAGCACGGCCTTCGCGTTTTGGATCAGGCCACACCCTTACGCGCCGCCTTTCTTAAAGCTGCGCGAGGAGGCACTTCCCCAGGTCAGGCGAGGTCTGCCTGGGAGGGGACCTTGTAGCCCGGGGCATCCTGGCTGTGGTCTACGGCGGAGGCCAGCAATTGCCCGACCCGCTTCACCGCCGCCCTGATACGAACGGGATCGCCGATGGTGAGGAACTGGAGCATGAGCCCGTCGAGGGCGGCAAATACGGCACTGCACAAGTCGTCATCGGCTTCCACGCCTCGGCGGCGCAGCCCATCGTGGACCGACGAGACATAATTTTCGTACAGCCGGCGCGATGAGTCACGCAGCTCGGGATGACGCCGGGCCTCCAGCAGCATTTCGAACTGGAACAGGTGCACTTCAGGCTCCGCGGAGACCGAGGCTATCAAGGCGTCCACGTATCGCTCATCGAAGTCCGCGAACAGCGCCAACTCAGTGTCTTTGATGGCCCGCTCGACGGCAAGTTCCATCGTGGCGTTGAGCAGCGTTTCGATCGAACCGAAGTGGTGCGAAATCAGGTTGTGGTTAACGCCTGCCTCCGCCGCAACCGCCCGGTAGGTCACCCCCCTAAGCCCTTTGGTGGCCACGATCCGCATCACCGCAGACATCAGCGCTTCGCGTCCCGCTCCATAGGACGGGCGCCCCGCTTCGTTGTTCATGGGACGAGTCTAGGGGCCGTTGAACCGGGAACCGTGATTTCACAAATCCAGACAAGCCATCTTGACGAGCAAACTATACATACGTACAGTTTGAGGAGGTGATCCACCCCACACAGGACGCTCAACGGTGGGTATGGCAGTCCAATCCCCCACATCGACCGGCTCCACGGCGAGGCCTGCCTCCCGCGTCCGATGGCCCGGGGTTCCCCAGAACGACAACAACGAACGGATATAACACCATGGCGAGCAGCAACAGCAGCGCGACCACCCGCATCGACGACAAGGGGTACGTTCCCCAAGATGAGTGGCCGGCGGTGACGGCCATGCTCGAAGGCTTCGGCGACCCGTCCCTCCCGGCCAGCGACAAGCTCGAGGGAACCTCCCTCGAAATCGTCTTCGACAACGGCTGGACGATCACCCACGCCTTCGAAGGCAACCACCTGACCTGGACCATCACGTCCGGCGAAGGGGTCGGCGCGACCGGTACGCATCCGTACCGGGCTGTGGAAGTGCGCGAGGAGATTTTCTACGTCGACTTCCTCAAGGGCGAAGGCACCCAGACCCACGATGTCACCATGATCATCAACCGCGCCGACGGGAAGGTCACGGTCGCGGATTCCTCCTTCGTCAACCGCAACGGGGAGGTCCGCATGCACACCGACTTCCTCTCCGGCCGGGTCGCCGGCACGGGCGAGATCGAACCGCGCGCGGAGAGCAACGAACTCGTGGGCAAGCGCATTTTCTACCGCTACAGCGCCACCGAGCGCTACGAGCACATCTACCTCAACTCCGGCACCTTCGTCTGGTACTGCATTGAAGGCGCCGAAAGCGGTCTCGGCGACGTGGACCCCATCCGGGTGTTCGAGCTCGCCGACGGCATCGTGCTTCTCTACTGGAGCGAAACTGTCATGCCGGTTGAATCATTCGTCGTCATCGACCTGACCAACGAGCGCTCCATCGGGCGCATGTTCTGCTGGGACGGGCCGACCCTGGCACCCATGCACCTGCCCTTCGACAGCCAGTTCACCGTGTTGAACGAAACGCGCTACCCCGCCGAATAAGGCCACGGGCGGTTGACCAGCCACCGGCACCGCGCCCCCAAACTTCCGCCTCCTCCACGCCCACCAGCCCTCACTACGTGCAACATCCCAAAGGACAGGACATGACCATCGAAGCCACCAGTTTTGCCACCCACGAGGACCTGCTGTCCGCGGTCGAGCCGGCCGTGGGGGGTCGGGAGATTAAGGATCCGGCCACCGGTGAGGTGGTGGGGCGGGCGCCTGAGCATACGGTGGCGGATGTGGAGGCTGCGATTGCCTCGGCCCGTGCCGCGCAGCCGGGCTGGGGGGCGCTGTCCCACGCGGAGCGCTCCGGGTTCCTGAACAAGGCCGCCGATGCCATCGAGGCCAACGCCGAGGCCCTGGCGGTGCTGCTCTCGCGGGAGCAGGGCAAGCCGCTGAACGGACCGAACGCCCGCTTCGAGGTCGGCGCGTGCGCGGCGTGGCTGCGCGCGACCGCCTCTTTCGAGATTGAGCCCGAGGTCCTCTTCGATGACGAGGGCGGACGCGCCGAGCTGCACCACCGCCCGCTGGGCGTGGTGGGCGCGATCGGGCCGTGGAACTGGCCGATGATGATCGGCATCTGGCAGCTGGCCCCGGCGTTGCGCATGGGCAACACCGTGGTCATGAAGCCTTCCGAGTACACCCCGCTGTCCGTGCTGGGCCTGGTCCACGTGCTGAACACGGTCCTGCCCGAGGGCATCCTGCACGCCGTGTCGGGGGGCCGGGACGTGGGCGAGGCCCTGGCCGGGCACCCGGAGGTGGACAAGGTCATGTTCACCGGTTCCACCGCCACGGGCAAGGCGATCATCCGTTCCTCCGCCGACACCGTCAAGCGCCTGACCCTGGAACTGGGCGGCAACGACGCCGGGATCGTGCTGCCCGACGCGGACCCCAAGGCTATCGCCGAGGGATTGTTCTGGGGTGCGTTCATCAACACCGGCCAGACCTGCGCGGCGCTGAAGCGGCTCTACGTGCACGAGGACATCTACGAAGAAACCGTCACCGCCCTGGCGGCGGTCGCGGCCGCGATGCCGATGGGTGTGGGGCTGGATGAGAACAACGTGCTGGGCCCCCTGCAGAACAGGGCCCAGTACCAGATCGTCGCGGACCTGGTCCAGGCCGCGAAGGAGTCCGGGGCGCGCATCGTCACCGGTGGCAACCCGGACGAGTCCCAGCCCGGGTTCTTCTACCCCACCACGCTGGTCGCGGACGTCGACAACGAAAACCCGCTGGTTGCCGAGGAACAGTTCGGACCCGCCCTGCCCATCGTGAAGTACTCCACGATCGACGAGGCGGTGGAGATGGCCAACGCCCTGGAGGTGGGCCTGGGTGCCTCGGTCTGGTCCTCCAACCGGGACGCCGCCCGCGAAGTCGCCGCCCGCATCGAGGCCGGCACCGTGTGGATCAACAAGCACGGCGCCGTGGACCCGCGCATGCCCTTCGGCGGGGCCAAGCAATCCGGCTACGGACTCGAATTCGGCGTCGAGGGCCTCAAGCACCTCGCCCAACCCCAAATCATCAACTACTAGACCCAAACGGCGGGACCGCCCCACGGGGCGGTCCCGCAAACCCGACAACAACGAAGCGTCCGGCAACTCCGGACGCTCTCCCGGTAACTGAGGCAATGGAGCAGACCGATGGACATGCAGTTGCGCGACCGCGTGGTCCTGGTAACAGGGGGTGCCTCCGGTATTGGCCGGGCCTGCACCGAGGTCCTGGCCGAGGAAAGTGCGACCGTTCTGATCGTGGACCGGAACCCGGAAGGCTCCACGGTGGCGAGCCAACTCCGGAAAGCCGGCCATTGGGTGGAATTCGTCCAAGCCGACCTCACGGACGAGTCCGATGTTCGGATGGTCGCCCACACCGCTCGGGATCTTTTCGGCCGCCTGGACTCGGTCATCGCGTGCGCCGGGATCTCCGGGCCGGTGGGACAGCCCGCGGCAGAGGTCTCGGTGGAAGACTGGGACCGCGTGATGGCGGTGAACGTACGGGGCAACTTCCTGGTGGCTAAACACTCCATTCCCCTGCTGAGCCGAAGCGAGGCACCGTCGGTGGTGTTCCTGGGGTCAGATTCGGCGCTGGTCGGATTCGAGGGAATGACCCCCTACTGCACCTCCAAAGGGGCGGTTCTCATGCTCACAAAGTCCCTGACTGTGGACTACCCACAGATCCGTTTCAACTGTCTATGTCCCGGCATCGTTGATACTCCGATGTCCCGGGCCGACCTGGGCCAGGACGAAGGCTTCGCCGGAGCTGGCCTGCCGGTGATGCAACCGGGCCAAGTAGCCCGCCACGCCGTCTTTCTGGCCTCGCCGGTCAGTGCACCGATCAACGGCACCACTTTGGTGGCGGATTTTGGCTACACGGCTCGCTCAGCTCTGCCCACGCTGGGCTTCAGCTGACATGTGCCCCCGCTCCAACCGTGCGACAAGCGGCCCAGCCGCCCACCAAAATCCGGCGCAGAAACCTGGGACGGCGCCCCGCTCCCCCGCATCACCGGTAGCGTTCCCCCCCAACAGCAAGGACTCCAAATGACCAAGAACCCCGTAGCCATCGTCACCGGCGGAGGAACAGGCATCGGCGCCGCCACTGCCGCCGTCCTCAGGGCCCAGGAATGGGACGTTGTCGTTTGTGGACGGCGGCCCGAAACGCTTGAAAACGTCGCCCGGTCCACAGGAGCGATCCCCGTAGTTGCCGACGCCGCATCCGCAGAGGACGTGGACCGACTGGTCGAAACCACCCTTGAGCGATTCGGGTCGATCGACGGCCTGGTGCTCAATGCCGGCATTGTCCGCCCCGGGACGGTGGGAGAGTTGGCCACCGACGACTGGGACGCCATGGTCCGCACCAACCTGACAGGTCCTTTCCTTCTGGCCAAGGCCGCCCTGCCGCATCTGATCGCCACCGGAGGATCAATCGTGGGCATCGCTTCAGCGGCCGCCCTCCGGGCCAGCGCAGGCATTCCCGGATACAACGCCACGAAAGCCGCACTAACGATGCTCATGCAGTCCATTGCCGTGGACTATGGGCCCTCCGGGGTTCGTGCCAACGCCGTTTGCCCGGGATGGACCAGAACCGAAATGGCCGACCTCGAAATGGAAGAATACGGCGCCGAACTCGGGCTGGAACGGGAGCAGGCCTACTCCGTAGCCACCGCATTCGTACCCAGCCGACGGCCGGCCGAAGCGGAAGAAGTCGGGAACATCGTCGCCTGGCTGCTCTCCAAGCATGCCTCGTACGTCAATGCGGCCGTGATCCCGGTAGACGGCGGAATGGTGGCTCTCGACCCGGGTTCCCTGGCGCTGGATCCACGGGTAACGATGTCCGACGTTTCCTCTCATCAGAGTTCCCGCCCGTGAATCGGCCCTAAAGTCTTCCACCTGCCGCCGTCTCCCTGAGGCCGAACCGTCCACGGCCCCACGGCCCAGTGCATCTCTTGCTGCGGGGTCCCGTTTCCCCTGCACCGTTTCTTCTTTAAACCCCTCAACCCTTCTGTTGAAAGGCCGGCCCATGGCTGAGTTGACCCACCCCACCGAAGCTCCCCCGGCGCTGCACCGCACGTTGCGGTGGCAGGACGCGTTCGCCCTCGCGATGGCCGTCTCCGGGGGCCTGTTCGTCTCGTTCGGACCGACCATGGCCGCGATCGGTGCCCTGTCGGCGCTGT
>NZ_BKDJ01000026.1 GCF_008580665.1 Zafaria cholistanensis | reverse complement strand
ATGCAGGCCCAAAAGGTCCACATAGAACTCGCGCGAAGCGGCCAGGTCAGTGACCACCAGTTCCATGTAGGCGCAGCGGACAATGTCCGGCGCCGGAACAGAGGGCTTGGGAATAACGTTGCTCATGATGGTTCCTTATAAGTTTTTGGATTGGTGCGGGAGCGGGCCGAGTAGGTCCCAACCCAGGCCCACTCCCGCGGGGGCCGGCGCTGGCGAGGGAGGTCTGGACTCGGCGCCGGCCCCGGTCAGGCATCCGGCTTCCGCCGGACAGGCTTTTTTAGGCGTTTCTCTAGGCGTCGCCGGCTTCGCGGCTGGACTGGACGCCGAACTTCGGGGTGTGGGACTCGTTGAGGGTGATCTGCACCGACTGCTGAGTGGTGTAGAAGTCGATCGAGCGGTAACCGCCTTCGCGACCCAGGCCGGAGGCCTTCACGCCACCGAACGGGGTGCGCAGGTCGCGCACGTTGTTCGAGTTCAGCCACACCATGCCCGACTCGATGCCGTGGGCGAAGTTGTGCGCACGCTTGAGGTTCGAGGTCCACACGTACGCGGCCAGCCCGTACTTGGTGTTGTTGGCCAGCGCCAGGGCCTCTTCGTCGGTGTCGAAGGGGGTGATCGCCACGACCGGGCCGAAAATCTCCTCCTGGAAGATCCGGGCATCCGGGGCGACGTCGGCGAACACGGTCGGGGCCACGTAGTTGCCCGTGGGGAAACCCTCGGCACGGCCGCCACCGGCCAGGAGGCGGCCCTCGGTCTTGCCGATCTCGATGTAGGACATGACCTTCTCGAAGTGCTTCGGGTGCACCAGCGAGCCAACCTCGGTGGCCGGGTCGCTCGGCACGCCCACCACGATGTTCTTCGCGCGCTCGGCGAAGCGGGCCACGAAGTCCTCGTAGATGTCCCGCTGGACCAGCACGCGGGATCCGGCGGTGCAGCGCTCACCGTTGAGGGAGAACACGCCGAAGACCGTGGCGTCGAGGGCGGCCTCGATGTCGGCGTCGGCGAACACGATTGCCGGGGACTTGCCGCCGAGTTCGAGCGAGAGGCTCTTGAACTGGGGTGCGGCCGCAGTCGAGATGGTGGCACCGGTGGAGCTGTCGCCGGTGAAGGAGACGATCGGCACGTCCGGGTGCTTCACGAGGTAATCGCCCGCCACGCCGCCGGATCCAAAGATCAGGTTGAAGACGCCCTCCGGCAGGCCGGCCTCGTCGAAGATCTCCGGCCACAGCGCGGCGGACAGCGGGGTGTAGCTGGCCGGCTTCATGACCACGGTGTTGCCGGTCGCAATCGCCGGAGCGAGCTTCCAGGATTCCTGCATGAAGGGGACGTTCCACGGGGTGATCAGGGCGGCCACGCCGATCGGCTTGCGGTTGACGTAGTTCAGCTGCGAACCCGGGACCTTGAAGGCGTTGTCGTGCTGGGCGACGACCAGGTCCGCGAAGAAGCGGAAGTTCTCCGCGGCCCGCAGGGCCTGGCCCTTGGCCTGCTTGATGGGCAGGCCCGAGTCGAAGCTCTCGAGCAGGGCGAGTTCGTCGTCGCGCGATTCGATGATGTCGGCGATGGCGTGGAGGACGCGGGCACGCTCGCGCGGCTTCATCTTGGGCCAGGGGCCGTTGACGAACGCGTCGCGGGCCGCGGCGACTGCCGCGTCGACGTCTTCCGGCTGGCCGGCTGCGGCCGTGGCGTAGGTCTGGTTGGTCACCGGGTCCAGGACCTCGAAGGTCTCGCCGCCGATGGAGTCGACGAACTTGCCGCCAATGTAGTGCTGCAGGTGGCTGGGCAGGTTATCCGGCACGAAGTGCTGGGTCATGGGAAACTTCCTCTTTCATCCGGAGGGCTGGAGCCTGACGACCCGTGCTGAAACAAGCACCAGATCGTACTTCAAATCGTATACGATCCAGTGTGACGGTAAACACGCGGTTCCGTCAACCCCGGTACGCCAACCGGCAGTGCGATGCCCCTGCCCGGATGGATGCAAAGCTTCCACTGGCCTGGGGAGGGCGTCCGGGCGGCGGCCAGGGGCCCGGCAGTGCCGAAGGCACCGGCGCGCGACCTGTCCGGCTAGCGGCAGCCGCCGGGCCCGGACACGGGCTCCCCCACCGGCCGCCCACCCTGCGGCACCATCCCCCGCAGTCGGCTGCCTGCCGGATTGTTCTCTTGCCCCACGTCGTAAGACCGCGGGGCCTCTTCCCACCGGGATGTCGGTTTCGAAGTTGAATCCGTTGATGGGAAGAGGCCCCGAAGGAAGGATGCCCTAAAAATTGGCCCTGCTAGTGGCCGCCTCCTGTGTACGGGCCGGTCTTGGCGAGGCGTTCGAGGTGTGCCGGGAGCGCGAAACGCGGGTCTACGGTCGCGTCTTCCTCCTTCACGAGTTTCGCTGCCCATTCGCCCAGCTGGGGGGCGAACTTGAAGCCGTGGCCTGAGAGCCCGGCGAGGGTGACGATCCGACCGCTGGCGTTGCGATCGATGACGGGCAGGCGGTCCGGAGTGTAAGCGCAGTGGTGCACGCTTTGACGCACGGGTTCCGGGTTAATGCCGTCGAACAGTTCGGCGGCACGCTGGCCGATCCGGATCAGCTCCTCTCGAGTATGCGAGGTGGGGACTTCATCCACGTCGCGGAACACCGGCCATTCGGGATTAGTGCAGGCCTTGAAGGCGTATCCGTCGAAACTGGGGGCGCCGAAGAAGTGCACGGACCCGGCATCGCGAAGGAATACGGGAAACCGGTCGGGCGCGAAGAGTTCGGGACGTTTCGGCATGAACCAGGTGAGACCGAGCACCTGCAGGCGCAGCAAGTCGTTCAACTCCGGGGAGATCCGGGTTGACCAGGATCCCGAAGCGACCACTACGGTGTCGGCCAGCCAGGCGCCCTGGGTGGTGCGAACGACCACCCCGTTCACCCGCTCCTCAATATCGATGACGGGCGTATTGAAGAACAGTTTGGCCCCATTGCTCTCCGCGAGATCGAGTGCGCTCATGATTGCGACTTCGGGACGGAGGCCACCGCCATGGGCGTCGAGCAGTCCGATGTCCCCGTCCTGGACCCGGTGTTGCGGGAATTCAGCGCGCAATTCCTCCGTGCTGAGCACGCGGTGCGGGAGATCGAAATCGCGCACGGTTCCGAGTGCGGTGACGAGGTCGGGGAATCCCTCGGGAGCGATGCTCAAGGCGCCGATTTCGTCGTAGATGCTACGGCCCGACTCGCGTTCGAGTTCACGCCACAGATCGCGTGAGCGCTGGATCATCGGCACATAGGTTCCGCCCTCATGCACGGCGGTGCGGAATACCCGCGATTCACCCACGTAGGAGCCGTGCGAGTGCACCCGGCCGAACTGTTCGATGCCGACAACGTCGAGCGAATCGCGCTTGCTCAACTGCCACAGGGCCATCGCGCCGACCGTTCCGGCTCCGATGACAACAACGTTGGTCTTTTGCAAGTCCATAACTAAATCTTCTCTTCTCGTCTGCTACGGCATTCTGCACGGAGTCGCAGGTCCGGTTGGGGTACTGCGTTCTGCTGTCAGTCCGCAGGTCACGCGAGTGCCGGTGTTTCCCACAGGTTCAGCTTCGTGCCGATGCCGTCGCGTACCGCGTTGCGGTACACCTTCGTCGCCCACGCGACGTCCTCGACCGGCATGCCGCCCACCGAGTAGATGAAGATCTCATCGTCATTGGTGCGCCCCGGGGTGAGGCCCTGAATAACCTCACCAATGTCTTCGAACTGCTCGGGGCTCATTCGGCCATCACGGACGCGGTCCACGAGGTGGATGCCCCAGATACCCACGATCTCGTGCGCGGGGGTGGGAAGCTCTTCCGCCCACGCCTGGTAAATCCTGCGCGCGTCGGCGACGTGGCGTGAGCGCAGCACGAGGCTCTCGTCAACGGCCAGGTGTGCAGAGCAGCAGATAAACGCACCCGGCTTCACCCACTCGTCTTTCACGCGCGGGTAGTTTTCCGACCCGGACGGGCTCGGAACCGCGATGCTCACGATGTCGGATCCGCGAACGGCGTCTTCCATTCCGGCAACCTGTTCGATCGTCGTGATCTGCGGGAACTTCTCCTTCGCCCAGGTAATGAACGCATCGATTCCCGACTGTCCGCGACCCGACACCTTCACGGTGTCGATGCCCGGCCGCACGGCCATGAATGCTTCGAGCGAAGTGCGGTTCATCGGCCCGGGACCAACAATCCCGACGACCTTTGCGTCTTCGCGGGCGAGGTATCGGGCTCCGACGCCCGGGATCGCGCCGGTGCGGTACGCGCTGAGCAGGTTGGCCGACATGATGGCCAAGGGGGCGCCCGTGTCCTTGTCGTTCAGGGTGAACATCAGGATCGAGCGCGGGAGACCGTGCTGCTTGTTCTCGACGTTCGAGCCGTACCATTTGCAACCGGCGGTCTGGTAATCCCCGCCGAGGTAGGCGGGCATGGCCATGAACCGGCGGTCGGGTCCGTTGACCGGCATGCCCGGAAAAGTCTGCTCATCGGGGAAAAACAGCTGTGCGCCGTGAGAGTTGTTCTCGGTGCCGGCCATCCGGTAATCACCCTTGGCGAAGAGTGCAAGCAGGTCAGACATGGTGTCGACGCAATCGGCCATGTTCGTGACCCCAGCCCGGATCATGTCAGGCTCACTCAGGTAGAGAAAATCGATCTTGGTCATTGGGGGAACCTTCTGGTTGGACCATTGCAGGCCACGCAGTTTTTTCTATGATCGTAGAGAATAAACCCTTCGTTAGGTGGATCACAACCTGGGGCCCCTGTGTGTCTTTGACGGGCGGAAACCGACGGACGTGGAACTGCTGGCCCTACACACAATTTGGCCTACGCGCTAATACTGGGGTCTCCAGCAACGCCAGATCAGGCGCTCCGGGAAAAGGGCCATGAAGCCTGCCGGTCCACACCGCCCCTGCTGCTGTCAGGCATGCCAGGACCCTATCCACCGGAATTCCGTGAACGGACCGTAGCCCTGGTGCCCGCCGGCAAACTCGGTTGCCCGCTCGCCCCGAAGCACGCCTGCCTCCCAGACGTTAGGGGGCGGATTGAGCCCGAGCGGACAAACCGTGCTTCATTCCCCGCAAAAGGGGCGGGAGGCCATTTCAGTTCCATGCACTCACCAGACGCAAGTGCGCATCCAACTGATCCTCCAAGTGCAGGGGCGTGTTGGCGTTCCCGTCGAGGACCGCGCTGATCTGGGCGCCGAGCAGGAAGTTCAGGAGGGTCTCGGCGATTGTGTTGACAGGGAATGCCGATGACAATTCTCCGGCCGCGCAGGCTTCGTCGAGCCACCCCCGGATGGAGCGCCGCCACTCCAGCATCGCCGCGTCATTGATGGCCGCATGCTCCGCATTATGCATGGCGGCCTGCCAGAAGAACACCACCACCCGCGCCTCGTCCAGGCGAACGCCGTCAAGCGGCAGCACTTCCCGGGCGAAGGCCCGAAGCGCGGCCATCCCCGACAGGTGGGCCACAGCGGAGGTGACGCGGTCGTTCGTCCGCTGGAAGACGTACGTGAACGTACTCTGCATCAGGTCCGCCTTGGTCGGAAAGTATGGCTTGAGCGCGCCGTTCGAAAAACCGGCTTCGGCGGCGACATCGCGCAGGGTCGTGCGGTCCAGCCCCTGCCGGGCGATGATCTCGCAGGCGGCCTCCACTACCTCCAGGCGGCGCCGGTCGTGGTCCACGATCTTTGGCATAGCAGCCTTTCCCTAACGCCTAGCCTCATACGACCCGGCAATCCATGTGACACCGGCGCCGCAACGTTCCTCTTGCAGAAGGAGGGCCACTCCATTTATTCTCTACGACAATAGAATAAACCAGTGGGGTGGCTCACACGGATGTATGAGGCGCCCCACGTCCCAAAAGCTAACAATGCCCAGCCCAAGCTGCCTCGCTGTGCGTGCCCCTACGCGCTGCCTGCGGCTGCGGGGATCACGGCCGTGCGGCGGAGGCTGACCTGTCACCGAATCCATGCGCGTGGCCTCTACCGAGACTCGGTGAAAGCGCACCAGTACCCGGCAGGTACCGCCACCGGTAACGGAAACACCATGATCCTCGACGTCAGCTCCCTTCAAGCTGTTTCGGGATGAACGAATAAACCTTAAAGGAACAAGCTATGGCTTCATCGCCGCAACCACACGCCAATGAACCAACCCCCACCCTCGGACGGCGCCGGATCGGTGTTCCGGCCCTTGTTTTCATGATCATTGCGGCTTCTGCGCCGCTCACCGTGGTTGCCGGCGGTGTGCCGACGAACTTCGCGGTCACGGGCCTGCTCGGTGTTCCGCTGTCCTTCATTGTCCTCGGCGCGGTTTTGGTGGTGTTCTCCATCGGCTACTCGGCCATGAGCCAGCACGTGCACAATGCGGGCGCCTTCTACGCCTACATCTCGCTGGGTCTGGGCAAACCCATCGGTGTCGGTGCCGCCTGGGTGGCCTTGATGTCCTACAACGCCATGCAGATCGGCATCTACGGCCTCTTCGGCTTCGCCCTGTCCTCCTTCGCAGGCGGTGTCGCCGGCCTGGAGGTGCCCTGGTGGATGTGCGCACTGGCTGGCTGGGCTGCTGTCGGGATTCTGGGCGTGAACAAGGTCGATCTTTCGGCCAAGGTCCTTGGAGTCCTCGTGGCCCTGGAGTTCCTCGTGGTGGTGATCTACGACGTCCTCGCCGTCCGCACTGCTCCGGAGGGCATGAGCGGTGCACCGCTGGAGCCCACTTCGCTCTTCGCCGCCGGAGTGGGGGCTGCCTTTGCTTTCAGCATCGCCGCGTTTATGGGTTTCGAATCCGGCGCGATCTACAGCGAGGAGGTTAAGGATCCGCGCACGACTGCCCGCCGTGCCACGCTGATCGCCGTTGTCGTGATCGCCGCGTTCTACGCTCTGTCCTCGTGGGCCATGGCCGTCGGCGAGGGCCCAAGCCAGGTCCTCGCCCGCTCGACCGAGTTTGGACCCGACCTGCTCTTCGTTTTCCTCGGCGAACATGCTCCGAAGTGGTTCGTCGATCTCTCCGCCCTGTTGTTCATCACCAGCCTGCTGGCGGCGCTGGTCGCCTTTCACAACGTCGTTGCCCGGTACTTCTTCTCGCTGGGACGAGAGGGTGTCCTGCCGCGGGTCTTGGCCCGGACCAACCCGCGCACTCAGGCCCCAGCGGCAGGATCATTGACACAGTCCGTGCTGGCCTTGATGTTGCTGATCGTCTTCGCCGTCGCCGGGAACGGACACGAAGCCGGTCCCCTGTTTCCCGTGCTGACCCTCTTCACCTGGCTGACCAACATGGGCGCCTTCGGCTTGGTCCTGCTGATGGCGCTGACCTCGGTCGCCGTTGTCGGGTACTTCCGGCGCAACCGCCACGATTACGGCATCGGCACCCGCACTATCGCGCCCATCATCGGCGCTATCGCCTTGATCACGGTGTTTGGCCTGATCGTGGCCTATTTCGACGTGCTGATCGGACTGTCCGAGCCCAACGTGCTCAGCTGGCTGCTCCCGGCGATCATTCTGGTCCCGGGCCTGTTCGGCACCGCCTGGGCCGGATGGATTGCCCGGAACCGGCCCGACATCTATGCAGGCATCGGACGCGGCGCGGATATCGGCGATGGCCCCGAAAGAGGACGCGTCAGCGATAACGAACCATCCGTCAACCAGCAATGAACCCCACGTGCTGACGTTGAAGATCAGAACCATTTTTGAGGAAGGAATCACAAGTGAGCACTGAAACCAGCAAGGAAATGACCTTTGAGGACCTGCTGTCCGTGATCGAGCCGGCCACCGGAGGCCGCGAAATGTTGGATCCGGCCACGGGGGAGGTGGTGGGCAGGGCTCCGCAGCACACCCTGGAAGACCTTGAGTCCGTGGTCGCGGCCGCCAAGGCAGCCCAGCCGGGCTGGGGGGCCCTGTCCCACGCCGAACGCTCGGCGTTCCTGTTCAAGGCCGCCGACGCGGTGGAGGCCAACGCCGAGGCCCTGGCGGTGCTGCTCTCGCGGGAGCAGGGCAAGCCGTTGAACGGGCCGAACGCCCGCTTCGAGGTCGGCGCGTGCGCGGCGTGGCTGCGTGCCACCGCCTCCTTCGAGCTTGAACCCGAAATCCTGGTCGATGACGAGGGCGGACGGGCGGAGCTGCACTACCGGCCGCTGGGCGTGGTGGGGGCGATCGGGCCGTGGAACTGGCCGATGATGATCGGCATCTGGCAGATCGCCCCGGCGTTGCGCATGGGCAACACCGTGGTGGTCAAGCCCTCCAGCATGACCCCGCTCTCGGTCCTGGGCCTGGTACACGTGCTGAACACCGTCCTGCCCGAGGGCGTGCTGTATGCGGTCTCCGGGGACCGCACGGTCGGCAACCGGATCGTTGAGCACCCGGACGTTGCCAAGATCATGTTCACCGGCTCCACCGACGCCGGCAAGGCGATCATCCGCAACTCCGCGGACACGGTCAAGCGCCTGACCATGGAACTGGGCGGCAACGACGCCGGGATCGTGCTCCCGGACGCGGACCCCAAGGCTATCGCCGAGGGCCTGTTCTGGGGTGCGTTCATCAACACCGGCCAGACCTGCGCGGCGCTGAAGCGGCTCTACGTCCACGAGGACATCTACGAAGAAACCGTCACCGCCCTGGCCGAGGTCGCCGCCGCGATGCCGATGGGCGTGGGCCTGGACGAGAACAACGTGCTCGGACCCCTGCAGAACAGGGCCCAGTACCAGATCGTCGCGAACCTCGTGGACGCGGCCAGGGATTCCGGGGCCCGCATCGTCACCGGTGGCAACCCGGACGAGTCCCAGCCCGGGTTCTTCTACCCCACCACCCTGGTCGCGGACGTCGACAACGCCAACCCCCTGGTTGCCGAGGAACAGTTCGGACCCGCCCTGCCCATCGTGAAGTACTCCACGATCGACGAGGCCATCGAGATGGCCAACGCCCTGGAGGTGGGCCTGGGCGCCTCGGTCTGGTCCTCCAACAGGGACAAGGCCCGCGAAGTCGCCGCCCGCATCGAGGCCGGCACCGTGTGGATCAACAAGCACGGCGCCGTGGACCCGCGCGTGCCCTTCGGCGGAGCCAAGCAATCCGGCTACGGACTCGAATTCGGCGTCGAGGGCCTCAAGCACCTCGCCCAACCCCAGGTCATCAGCTACTAAGTCCATAAGGAATGTGTAGGCCGGCCCCGCATAACGGGGCCGGCCTACACGCCTATGGGCAAGAAGATGCGTGCCTAATCCGGGTTATCCGCCCGTGGCGTATCCGGAGCAGACCGGAAGCACTTCCCACGCAAACCTGGCCGCGCCGCCTGTGGCGCGGATGCGTGCCCGCTGGTTTCCGGCGTCGTGCCTTGCCCTTCCGGCGCGCCGTTCCCGCGCGGGCGGGAACGGTCCCCGGGAGGCGGTCTCCGGGAAGACGGGCAGGGCCCGGTTCCACCGTGGTGGAACCGGGCCCTGACGGGTCCCTTGGGGGTTGGGTGTTACTGGGCCGCGTAGGGGTCGTTGATGCCGATGTACTGCACGGTGGTGTATTCGTCCAGGCCCTCGGCGCCGCCTTCGCGGCCCAGGCCGGAGTGCTTCACGCCGCCGAACG
>NZ_BKDJ01000025.1 GCF_008580665.1 Zafaria cholistanensis | reverse complement strand
GGGTCCGGCGGGGGCGCCCGTGCGCGCCGTGCCCGCCGCCCGCGGGCGGCGCGCAGCGCCCAAGGCTCGGCCAACGAGCCGATCGAGCGCAGCGAAGCCGTGGCGGGCGCCGGGCAGGGCTCCACGCACGTGGCCAAGCTCCCGGAGGCCGCCCCCGCTCCGGCCGCCCCGGCGGCCGAGCCGATGATCCTCGGGGTCGGCGTGCCGGCCTCGGAGCTGTAGGATCGTTGGAGAAAAAAGGTCTTGACGACTCGCCGGGGCACGCAGTATTTGCCCCGGCGGGCCGGGCTAGCGTAGTCTAGACCTTCGGTGCGAACGCCAGCTATCGGAATCTTCCGCTCGGCGTGACAGCACAGCGCAATCCTGGAAATTCTTCCGGGTAGTGATGCGCAGCAAGAGTATTAAACGTCGAGAGAAGTGAGTTCCCAAGTGGTGTACGCGATTGTCCGCGCTGGCGGCCGCCAGGAGAAGGTTTCTGTTGGAGACCTGGTTACCCTTGACCGTGTCCCGGTGGTAGCAGGTGGCACCATTGAGCTTCCGGCCCTGCTCCTGGTTGACGGCGAGAAGGTGACCTCCGCGGCCTCCGATCTGGCCAAGGTGAAGGTGACGGCAGAGGTGGTCGAGAACCTCCGCGGCCCGAAGATCGTCATCCAGAAGTACAAGAACAAGACCGGCTACAAGAAGCGCCAGGGCTTCCGTTCCGCCCTGACCAAGGTCAAGGTCACCTCCATCGCCTAAGTGCGGTCGAGAACTCTGATTCCCTCTAACTTCTAAGGTAGGCATATTCCATGGCACATAAGAAGGGCGCCAGCTCCACCCGCAACGGCCGCGACTCGAACGCCCAGCGCCTCGGCGTCAAGCGCTTCGGTGGCCAGGTTGTTTCCGCCGGCGAGATCATCGTCCGCCAGCGCGGCACCCACTTCCACCCGGGCGCCAACGTCGGCCGCGGCGGCGACGACACCCTGTTCGCGCTGACCGCCGGAGCCGTCGAATTTGGCACCCGCCGCGGACGCCGCGTCGTGAACATTGTGACCGCCGACTAATTTCGTCGCGACCGCAATTCATTAGACTGGAGGGTGGGCCGGATGGCCCGCCCTCCAGTTGTTTATCCCGGGTCGCCACCGATGGCGCCCATCCCTTTGCAAGAGGAGTTCCCAGCAGTGGCAGCGTTCGTCGACCGAGTGGTCCTACATGTTTCCGGCGGTGCCGGAGGCCACGGCTGCGTCTCCATCAAGCGTGAGAAGTTCAAGCCGCTCGGCGGCCCCGACGGCGGCAACGGCGGCAACGGGGGCGACGTGATCCTGCGCGTCGACCACCAGACCACCACGCTGCTGTCCTACCACCACGCCCCCCACCGCCACGCCGAGAACGGCGAGGGCGGCAAGGGCGACCTGCGCGGTGGCCGCCACGGCGAGTCGCTGATCCTGCCCGTGCCCGAGGGCACCGTGGTGAAGACCCGCGACGGCCGGATCCTGGCCGACCTGGTCGGCGAGGGCACCGAGTACATCGCCGCCGCCGGCGGCCAGGGCGGCCTCGGCAACGCGGCCCTGTCCTCGCAGAAGCGCAAGGCCCCCGGCTTCGCGCTGCTGGGCATCCCCGGCGAGGAGCAGGACATTGTCCTGGAACTGAAGACCGTTGCCGACGTCGCGCTGGTGGGCTACCCGTCCGCCGGGAAGTCCTCCCTGATCGCCGCGCTCTCCGCGGCCCGCCCCAAGATCGCGGACTACCCTTTCACCACGCTGGTGCCGAACCTGGGCGTGGTCCAGGCCGGCGACGTCCGCTTCACCGTCGCCGACGTGCCGGGCCTGATTCCCGGCGCCTCCGAGGGCAAGGGCCTGGGGCTGGAGTTCCTGCGCCACGTCGAGCGCTGCGCCGCCCTGGTGCACGTGCTGGACTGCGGTGCCCTGGAATCGGACCGCAACCCGATCACCGACCTCGAAACCATTGAGGCCGAGCTCGATGCCTACGCCACGGACGCCAGCTTCGCCGGCGCCGACGGCACGGTGGTCCCGCTGAACGAGCGCCCGCGCCTGGTCGCCCTGAACAAGGTGGACATGCCGGACGGTGCCGACATGGCCGAGTTCGTGCGCCCGGAGCTGGAAAAGCGCGGCTACCGCGTCTTCGAGGTCTCCGCGATGACCCGCGCCGGGCTGAAGGAACTCAGCTTCGCCATGGCCGAACTGGTCATGCAGGCCCGTGCCGCCGTCACGGAAACCCCAGCCGCCGTGCCGGTGCAGGTGCTGCGCCCGCGCGCCGTGAACGAGGCCGGCTTCGAGATCCGCCGGGAGGAGCGCAACCTTGAGCCGCTCTTCCGCGTCCTGGGCGAAAAGCCCGTGCGCTGGGTCAAGCAGACCGACTTCACCAACGACGAGGCCGTAGGATACCTCGCCGACCGCCTCGCCAAGCTTGGAGTGGAGGACCGCCTCTTCAAGGTGGGCGCCAAGCCCGGCGATGCCGTAGTCATCGGCACCGACGACGACGGCGTGGTCTTCGACTGGGAGCCCACCATGGCCGCCGGCGCGGAGCTGCTGGCCGGCCCGCGCGGCACCGACCTGCGCATGGAAGACATCAGCCGCCCCACCCGCGGGCAGAAGCGCCAGCAGCAGCAGGACCGCCGTGACGCCAAGGCCGCCGCCCGCGCCGAGCTCGAGGCCGAGCGCAAGGCCGGCATCTGGACCGAGTCGGTGAACTACAAGCACCAGCAGCGTCCTGCGGAGGACGGGGAGTAGCGTGCGGGCCAACAACATGCCGTCGGCGGTCACGGACCGCTCCCAGTTGCCCCAGGCGGGCCGCATCGTCGTCAAAGTCGGCTCCTCGTCGCTGACCACAGTGGGCGGGGGCATTTCCGAGGAGGCCCTCGGCGGGCTGGTGGACCAGCTCGCCGCGGTGCGCAACGCCGGCGTCGAACTGATCCTCGTCTCCTCCGGCGCGATCGCCGCGGGGCTGGCCCCGCTGGGCCTGGCCCGCCGCCCGCGCGACCTGGCCCGGCAGCAGGCCGCCGCCTCCGTGGGGCAGGGCCTGCTGATGGCCCGCTACACGCAGGCGTTCGGCGCGCACGGGGTCACGGTGGGACAGGTGCTGCTCACCGCCGAGGACCTGATCCGCCGCCAGCAGTACGCCAATGCGTTCCGCGCCCTCAACCGGCTGCTGAACCTGGGGGTCGTGCCGATCGTCAACGAGAACGACACGGTCGCCACCCACGAGATCCGCTTTGGCGACAACGACCGGCTCGCCGCGCTGGTGGCGCACCTGGTCAAGGCCGACGCGCTGGTGCTGCTCTCCGACATCGACTCCGTCTATACCGGCCCGCCCGGGGAAGGCGGCGTGCGGATCCCGCGCGTGGACTCGGCCACGGACCTCGAGGGCGTGCGCATCGGAAGCGCCGGCAAGGCCGGCGTCGGCACCGGCGGCATGGTCACCAAGGTGGAGGCTGCCACCATGGCTGCCGAATCCGGCATCCCGGCCCTGGTCACGTCCACCGCCAACGCGGCGGCGGCGCTGGCCGGGGAGGACGTGGGCACCTGGTTCTCCACGCGCGGCGGCCGCCGCCCGGTGCGCCTGCTCTGGCTGGCCCACCTGGCCACCACCCAGGGGCGCCTGGTGCTCGACGACGGTGCCGTGGCGGCCGTCGGGTCCGGCCTGCGCTCGCTGCTGCCCGCCGGCATCACCGGGGTGGACGGCGACTTCGAGGCCGGGGACCCGGTGGAGATCGCCGACCGGCACGGGCGCGTCGTGGCCCGTGGCCTGGTCAACTATTCGGCGCAGGAACTGCCCCGGATGCTCGGCCGAAGCACCCATGAGCTGGCCCTCGACCTGGGCCCCCACTACGAGCGCGAGGTCGTGCACATCGACGACCTGGTGGTCGTCTAGGACCTCCCGGGCCCCGGGGTCATCCGCCCGTAATCCTCGACACGGGCGGGGCGTTGGCCCGGACGGGCGGACTAGACTTGTCCCCATGACCCTTTCCGCCGATCAGGCCTCCACCGCACTGCCCGCCGACGCGTCCTCCGCCGCCCCGGCGCCGGACACCGTGCCGGACGCCGCGGAGGCCGTCGGCCAGCTGGCCGGCCGCGCCCGCGTCGCCTCCCGCGTGCTTGCCCGCGCCGACCGCAACCTCAAGGACCATGCCCTGGTGTCCATTGCCGGCGCCCTGGACTCCGGGCGCGCGGACGTGATCGCCGCCAACGCCAGGGACCTCGAGCGCGAGGCTGCCGCAGGCACGGGCGCGGCGCTGCTGGACCGCCTGCGCCTGGACGACGCCCGCGTGGACGGACTGATCGCGGCCCTGCACGAACTCGCCGGCCTGCCGGACCCGGTCGGTACGGTGCTGCGCGGCCAGACCCTGCCCAACGGACTGCGCCTGCGCCAGGTGCACGTGCCCATGGGCGTGGTCGGCGCCATCTACGAGGCCCGCCCCAACGTCACCGTGGACATTGCCGGTTTGGCCCTGAAGAGCGGCAACGCCGTGCTGCTGCGCGGCGGATCCGCCGCGGCGGAAACCAACAAGGCCCTGCTTGCCCTGATCCGCGAAGCCCTCGAGGCCGCCGGCCTGCCCGCCGACGCGGTGCAGAGCGTGGACCCGTGGGGGCGCGCCGGGGCCACCGCCCTGATGGCAGCCCGCGGCAAGGTCGACGTCCTGATCCCGCGCGGAGGCCGCTCGCTGATCCAGTCCGTGGTGACGAACGCCACGGTACCGGTCATCGAGACCGGCGAAGGCAACGTCCACATCTACCTGGACGAGTCCGCCACCTCCGCCGACGCGGTGGCGATCCTGCTCAATGCCAAGACCCAGCGTCCCTCGGTGTGCAACACCGTGGAGACGCTGCTGATCCACCCGAAGGCCGCCGCCGCCGCCGACGTGCTCACCGCCCTGGCGGGTGCCGGCGTGCGCCTGCATGCCGACGAACGCGCCGCCGCCCTGGTCCCGGAGGTCGCCACCGTCCCGGCCACTGAGGAGGACTGGGCCACCGAGTACATGGACCTTGACCTTGCCGTACGCGTGGTCGACGGCCTCGACGCCGCCATGGAGCACATCCGCACTTGGTCTACCGGGCACACCGAGGCGATCCTCACTAACGACCTCGCCAATGCCGAGCGCTTCATCGCCGAGGTGGACTCGGCCGCGGTGATCGTCAACGCCTCCACCCGCTTCACCGACGGCGGGCAGCTGGGCCTGGGCGCGGAGGTCGGAATCTCCACCCAAAAGATGCATGCGCGCGGGCCCATGGGTCTGCGCGAGCTCACCACGACCAAGTGGATCGTGCAGGGCGACGGCCACGTCAGGTCGTGACCCCCTCCGCAACGCAGGTACGATAGAACCCACGCATCCAACCGCGCCAAGCGCTTCCCGCGGGTCTTTCCGGGCCCGCGGGGGTCGTACGGCGACAACCTGAAAAGGAAGAGACATGCTCGTTCCGCTGCTCAGCGCGGCCGCCGAGGCCGAATCCACCTCCGGAAACACGGCACTGCTTATTGGTGGCGGCATCATGGCCTTCTTCCTGCTGGCCCTTCTGGTGACCGCGTCCTACACGAACGTCGGCCGCCGCCACGAGGCGCACGCCGAGGTCGCGGACATGCACCGCCAGCACACCAACAAGCACGGACATCACTAGCCTGTCCGACGCCGAGGCGCCCGCCCGGCCGTTCCGCCTGGGCGTCATGGGTGGCACGTTCGACCCCATCCACCACGGACACCTGGTGGCGGCCTCCGAGGTCGCGGCAGAGTTCGGGCTGGACGAGGTGGTCTTCGTGCCCACCGGCGAACCATGGCAGAAGGCCGGGCGGAGCGTCACCGATTCGGAGCACCGCTACCTGATGACGGTGATCGCCACCGCTTCGAATCCGCATTTCACGGTCAGCCGGGTGGACATCGACCGTCCCGGGCCGACCTACACGATCGACACCCTCCGCGACCTGCGCCGGCAGCGGCCAAACGCGGAACTGTTCTTCATCACCGGCGCCGACGCCATGGCCCAAATCGTGTCCTGGAAGGACATCGAGGAGTTGTGGACGCTGGCGCACTTCGTGGGCGTCACGCGGCCCGGACATGAACTGTCCGACAACGGGCGGGGCAACATCAGCCTGCTCGAGGTTCCGGCCATGGCCATCTCCTCGACGGACTGCCGGAACCGGGTGCGGCGGCGCAAGCCCGTCTGGTACCTGGTGCCGGACGGCGTGGTGCAGTACATCGCCAAGTACAAGTTGTACAACGACGACGGCGGCGAACGAGCTTAGCCGGGAAATGGACCTCATGAGTGACGACCAGGGCATGGCCCTCAGCCGACGGGCCCTGCGTGAGCAACGGCGTGCGGCCGAGGCGGCGCTCTCCGGCGCGTCTGCGGAGGCCACCGGTCCGCCGGCGACGGGGCAGAAGCCTCTCGTCCGGCCCGCCCCCTCTCCGGACACGCACCCCCGGGGCGCCCAAGCCAGGGGCACTCAGGTCAGGGACGCTCAGGCCAAAGACTCTCAGGCCAGGGACGCCCAGAAGGTCCGCCCCCAGGGTTCCGAGGCGGGCAGGCCCGTCGGTGCTCCGGCGAACCATGCCGGCCTGACCCGCGCGGCGGTCCGGGCCCGCTCCGCGGCGGCCCAAGCCGCCGCGCCAGCCGGCACTCCCGCGCCCTCCGACCCCGCCGGGCAAGCCGGTACTCCTGTCCGGTCCAGTACAATCCAGTCCGGCCCAGGCCAGTCCGGCCCAGGCCAGTCCGGCCCAGGCCAGTCCGGCCTAGGCCAGTCCAGTCCAGTCCAGTCCAGTCCAGTCCAGTCCGGCCCGTTCCGGCCCGGCCCCACGGGGGCTGGAGCTGCCGCTTCCGGGCAGGCGAAGGTGCGGACCGAGCGGCCGGCAGCGCCCCAGCCGGCTGCGGGCAAGGCCGGTCCCCAGGCTAAGGCCGCCGCGGAGGCGCAGGCCGCAGGGCCGGTGCAGGGCGTCCCGAAGAAGGTTCAGGGCTCCCCGGCCAGCCTTCGTCCCCGGGCGCAGCGTCCATCCGCAGCCGCAGCATCGACACCCGTGCCCTTGGCGCCCGGGTCGCCCGTGGCCGGATCAGCCGCAGCCGGGTCCTCCGCGGTCATGCTAGGGGAGGCGCGGAACCCGGGGCCCCGTCCCGCGGCACCGGGCGCTTCCGCCCCTCGCGCCACTGCGGTCCCGTCAGCTGCCGCGGTGCGGTCCGATTCCGCCCCGCAGCCCGCGCGTCCCGTGTCCGGTGGCAAGGATCAGGCCCACGGTCCGGCACGGGACGCCGCCTCAGGTGCTCCGGCCCGTCCCGAACGCAGTTCCCAGCAGCGTGCCCGCGACCGCGAGGTGTTGCGCGAACTGCGCCGGCTCGAGCAGGTTGCGGCCCGGTCGGCCACCCGCGAGCCGGGGGACGCCGCCCAGGACCAGAAGCCGCTGACCCGCCGGCAGTTGCGCCCGCGTCCTTCGGCCACGGGCGCCGTTGCCGCCGCTCCGGCTACCGGTCCTGTTCCCGTGGTGCGCGGGGGTGCTGCCGCTCCGGCTACCGGTCCTGTTCCCGTGGTGCGCGGAAGCGTCGCCGCTCCGTCCACCGGCTCCATTCCGGCCGTGCCGGGCATGGGGGAGGAGCCCGTGCCGCGGACCGGGAGCATGCCCGTGCTGTCCAAGACGGCCAAGACGGCCAAGCCCGTCAAGGTGGGCCCCTCCACCACGCAGGACGCTCCCTCCGGGAACGTCAGCCTTGAGGATGCCCTCGCCGCACGCCGCCGCTCCGCCGCCCGCATGGCGGCCGTCGCGCTGCCCCCGGCCAGCGCGGACGACTCCGTGTTCGACGAGGACAGTGGGCTGATCGACCTCGAGGTCCTGGCCCGCCAGCGCGAACTGGCCGCCCGTGCCGCGATCATCAGCCGGCGGGCCGCCGAACGCCAGCGCCTGGAGCAGGCGAACTCGATGCGCATGGAAAAGGTCCGTTCGGACCCGTTCACCGGCGCCCTTATGCAGGTGCGCGATCCCCAGGCCGAGAAGATGCTGGCCAACATCGGGGTGCGCGGACCTGAAACCAGCGGCTTCCGGCTGGACCTGTCCGACCTGCAGCCGACCGGCGAGGTGCGGCAGGCCCGGCAGCCGGAGACGGCCCCGGCCGAACCCGCGGACGCCGTTCCGCAGCCGCGCCCCGCCGTCGTCCCCCTGTCCGGGGAGGACGAGGACGAGCGCGCGTTCGGCTTCAGCGGCGCGCTGGGGCGGATCCGCTCCGGCATCGCCGCGGACCGGGACCTCGCCCCGCAGGACGACGACGACCCCAACGTCCAGCCGGTGCGCGCGGTACGCGCCCAAGGCCTGGATCCGCTGGACTACCTCACCGCCGGCGTGCGCCGGGCCAACCACACCGTCATGCTGACCGCCGGTTCCGTCACCGCCGGAGGCGGGGCGTTCGTGGCGGGCATCGTTATGATCTTCACCGCCCGCTAGGCGCGCAGACGCGCCTGGCACCACCCCTCAAAGGAGCACAGTGACCGCTACCGATCACTCCCTGGACATGATCCGCACCGCCGCCACCGCGGCGGCCGACAAGCTTGCGGAGAACCTCGTCGCGCTTGACGTGAGCGACCGGCTGGGCATCACCGATGCCTTCCTCATCGCCTCGGCCTCGAGCGAACGCCAGGTCAACGCCATCGTCGACGGCATCGAAGAGGTGCTGCTGGAGAAGTTCGAGCTGCGCCCGGTGCGCCGCGAGGGCCGTGGCGAAGGCCGCTGGGTCCTGCTCGACTACGCCGACGTGGTGATCCACGTCCAGCACAGCGAGGACCGGGTCTTCTATGCGCTGGAGCGCCTGTGGGGCGACTGCCCGCTGATCGACCTGCCGACCACCGGCGAGCCCGCCTCCGGCGCTGCCGCCGGGCAGCCGCAGCCGGAGTAGTCCCGCCAGGGGCAACCCCTGCATCCGCCACGGCGCCGGCACCCCTTCGCGGATGCCGGCGCCGCGGCGTTGGCGGGCCGGCGGCGGGCCGGGGCCGATTTGCGTTCCCGTTTCGGCCTGTCCTATGATGGTCGAGTTGTCCGGCGGGGAACGCCGCAGGACAGCCACCCATTCGGGGGTATGGCGCAGTTGGTAGCGCGTCTGCATGGCATGCAGAAGGTCAGGGGTTCGAATCCCCTTACCTCCACCGAAGAGCAGCTGAGGGAGCCGTTTTCCGCCCGGGAAACGGCTCCCTTCGCGTTCCCGGCAGGTGTTCCCGGCAGGTCAGGGCGCACGACGGCGGGTATCGCCGCCTCCCACCCGGGCGCGGGCCCGTGTGGAAACGGCCGAAACCGCGGCCTCCAGCGGGCCCCGGCCCACCAGGTTGTGCCACAGGACCCCAACCAGCAGGGCTGCCCCCACCTGGAGTCCGAAGGACTCGAAGGGGCTGCCGCCGAGCAGCCCCACGGACAGGAAGAGGAGGTGCGCCGAATAGAGGGTCAGGGTCATGCTCCCCGCCGGAGCCAGGACCTCGATGACCTGGCGCAGCGCCCGCCCCGCCAGCAGCAGGACCCCCAGCGCCACCATGGCGGTGCCGATGGTGTGCACCAGCTCCAAAGGCATGTCCGAGTACGGGGTTGAGGCGGCCAGCCACCACCAGGAGTCTTCCTCGAACCGCGCATCGCGGCCATGCACCAGCATGCGGGCCGTCTGCCGCCACCCCAGGTCCCACGCCCAGGCGGTCGCCAGGCCCGAAACCGCCCACGCGCCCGCAGCGAGCAGGACCCCGAAACCCAGCAGCCGCTTCCCGGTGCGGCGGGCCCCCAGGTCCAGGCGGGCCCCGAGGTCCATCCGTCCAATGGCCAGGCCCGCGCACATGTAGGCCATCCACGGCACGGCGGGATAGCCGCCCGTGAACAGAAGCTGGGTGGCGGTCACCCAGGGGTCGCCCAGCAGCGAGGTGAGGGTGGGATTCCCGTCCGGGGAGGCCGGCAGCACATCCTGCAGGGCCAGCATGAGGACCGGCCCGGCCAGCGCAAACACTGCGCACAGGCCCGCCAGGGCCCGCGGACCCAGGCCCAGGAGGGGCACCGCCAGCAGGAACATCACCCCGTAGTAGGCCAGGATGATTTCCACGTCCGGCTCCGTGTAACCGATCAGCAGGCCAATGGCCAGGACCAGCAGCGCCCGGGCGGCGGTCCCCACGCGGGCGGCCTTCAGGGCCTGGCCCCGCAGCAGGGTGCGCCCTCCGGAGCCGAAGGCCAGCGAGACGCCGGCCAGCAGTGCGAAGAGGGCGGAGGCGCGGCCCGCGAACAGGATCCACGTCGCGGAGGGTTCATCCGCCGGGTTGGCCTCAGGCAGCACATGCACGCCCATCATGCCGATCAGGGCAAGGCACCGTGCGGCATCCACCGCCAGGATCCGGGCCTTGCCTGGCTGGCCGGCCCCAGCGCCGGCGCCGGCGGGGGAGCGCGGGGCGTCCGGAAAGCCAGTCCCGGCGGCAGGTCCCGGGGACGGGCCGCCGGGAGCGGGCGCAGGATTTTCGGACGGCTGGTCCATGATGGTCCTCCTCCCCCTGCCGGCGGCTCCCGCCGTCGTGCCCGCCGTATTCCTCGTGCTTCCGTGTCCCTCGTGCTGCCGTCTCCCTCGTGCCCGGCGCGAAGCGGGCACGGCGGCGGCGGAACGGGGGACGGAACCCGGCTGGCGCGGTCCGGTGCCCCGGTGTGTTCCGGTCATCGTGGCACCGCCGGCGGCCCGTGGCAAGGCCGTGCAGGTGGCCTTGCCAGGGGCCTTGCCCGCGGCGGGAACGGCCGGGGCGCGACACGCCGGAACGGGCCGACACGCCCCTTTTCGAAACTCTGTGCGAGTCCTCCACAGGGTGTGGATTGCGGAAGCAAATACGCTAAATTCCGCGGAAATCCGGGCCCGGTTTTTCCACACTTGGTGTGGACGGGGCGGTGGACGAATGACATACTTGTAAGACAACATCTTGGGGTCGAGTCCCGCCCCTCCCACTAGATGTAGTATTGGGATCGCTGGCGAGGCAGGAGACCCATTCGGGGAAACCACCCCGAACCCGCGGTTGAGACGCCCACCACGGCGCCAGCGCGGCAGCCACGAAACACCACAGATTTTCGAATTAGAAGCTTCCGGACCAAAGGGGAACAGGACATGACCGTCACGGTTTACACGAAGCCCGCCTGTGTACAGTGCAACGCCACCTACCGCGCCTTGGACAAGAAGGGCATCGCCTACCAGAGCGTGGACATTTCCCAGGACCCCGAGGCCCTGGAGCGCGTGCGCGCCCTCGGCTACATGCAGGCTCCGGTTGTCATCACCGAGGCCGACCACTGGTCCGGCTTCCGCCCCGACAAGATCGAGGAGCTGGCCCAGGCCGTCTCCTCCGTCGCCTAGCGGCACCACGCCTCCGGCGCAAAGGACTCCCGGCATGACCGCCAACACCTTGGCGGACCCGGCGCGCGGCGCCGGGTCCGTCCCGGAGTCGGCCACGGACTGCGACCTGGTCTACTTCTCCTCGGCCTCCGGCTACACCAAGCGGTTCATGGAGAAGCTGGGTCTCCCGTGCGCGCGCATCCCGCTCTATGCCACCGGGCCGCGGCTCGTGGCCACCCGGCCGTTCGTGCTGGTCCTGCCCACCTATGGTGGGGAAGAGGGACGGCACTCGGTGCCGCCGCAGGTCGTGCGGTTCCTGAATGACGAGCGCAACCGCTCCCTGCTGCGCGGGGTGATCGGCGCCGGGAACACCAACTTCGGCAAGGCCTACTGCCTCGCGGCGATGAAGATCGCCGCCAAGTGCGACGTGCCCTTGCTTTACCGCTTTGAACTTATGGGCACGTCCGAGGACGTGGACCGCGTACGCGAAGGATTGGAAGAGTTTTGGACACCAAAGTCACAGAACCGGCCGTGAAGAAGGACGGCAAGGATCTCCCGGCGGCTTGGCAGGGGCTCGGCTACCACGAGCTGAACGCCATGCTGAACCTGTACGGGCAGGACGGGAAGATTCAGTTCGAGGCGGACCGCGCCGCGGCGCGCCAGTACTTCCTGGAACACGTGAACAACAACACCGTGTTCTTCCACGACCTGGACGAGAAGCTCGACTACCTGGTCAAGCACGACTACTACGAGCGCGAGACGCTGGATCAGTACACGATGAACTTCATCCGTGACCTGTTCAAGCGTGCCTACGCCAAGAAGTTCCGCTTCGAGACCTTCCTGGGCGCCTTCAAGTTCTACACCAGCTACACGCTGAAGACCTTCGACGGCAAGCGCTACCTGGAGCGCTACGAGGACCGCGTCTGCATGGTGGCCCTGCACCTGGCCCGCGGTGACGAGAAGCTGGCCGAGTCGCTGGTCGACGAGATCATCGACGGCCGCTTCCAGCCCGCCACCCCGACGTTCCTCAACGCCGGCAAGGCCCAGCGCGGCGAGCTGGTCTCCTGCTTCCTGCTGCGCGTCGAGGACAACATGGAGTCGATCGCCCGCGGCATCAACTCCTCGCTGCAGCTGTCCAAGCGCGGCGGCGGCGTGGCGCTGTCCCTGACCAACATCCGCGAGTACGGCGCGCCGATCAAGCAGATCGAGAACCAGTCCTCCGGCGTCATCCCCGTGATGAAGCTCCTCGAAGACTCCTTCTCCTACGCCAACCAGCTCGGGGCCCGCCAGGGCGCCGGCGCGGTGTACCTGCACGCGCACCACCCGGACATCTACCGCTTCCTGGACACCAAGCGGGAGAACGCCGACGAGAAGATCCGCATCAAGACCCTCTCCCTGGGCGTCGTGATTCCGGACATCACCTTCGAACTGGCCAAGAAGAACGAGGACATGTACCTGTTCTCCCCGTACGACGTCCAGCGCGTCTACGGGATCCCCTTCTCCGACGTCAACGTCTCCGAGAAGTACTACGAGATGGTCGACGACGCACGGATCAAGAAGACCAAGATCAACGCCCGCGAATTCTTCCAGACCCTCGCCGAGATCCAGTTCGAGTCCGGCTACCCGTACATCATGTTCGAGGACACGGTGAACCGGGAGAACCCGATCAAGGGCAAGATCACCATGAGCAACCTGTGCTCGGAGATCCTGCAGGTGTCCACCCCCTCGGTCTACAACGAGGACCTGGGCTACCAGACCGTGGGTAAGGACATCTCCTGCAACCTGGGCTCGATGAACATCGCCAAGACCATGGACTCGCCGGACTTCGGCGCGTCCATCGAGACCGCCATCCGCGCGCTCTCCGCGGTCTCGGACATGTCCCACATCAACTCGGTGCCCTCCATCGCCGAGGGCAACGCGAAGTCGCACGCGATCGGCCTCGGGCAGATGAACCTGCACGGCTACCTGGCCCGCGAGCACGTCCACTACGGCTCCGCCGAGGGCCTGGACTTCACCAACATCTACTTCTACACGGTGCTCTTCCACGCGCTGCGGGCCTCCAACCTCCTCGCGATCGAGAAGGGGGAGACGTTCGGCGGGTTCGCCGACTCCAAGTACGCCTCCGGGGAGTTCTTCGACAAGTACACCGAGCGCGAGTGGGCCCCGGAGACGGAGCGCGTCCGCGAGCTCTTCGCGGGCACCCACATCCCCACCCGCGAGGACTGGCTGGCGCTGAAGGCTTCCGTCATGGAGCACGGCATCTACAACCAGAACCTGCAGGCCGTCCCGCCGACCGGATCGATCTCCTACATCAACAACTCGACCTCCTCCATCCATCCGGTGGCCGCGAAGATCGAGATCCGCAAGGAAGGCAAGATTGGCCGCGTCTACTACCCGGCGCCGTACCTGACCAACGAGAACCTGGAGTACTACCAGGACGCGTACGAGATCGGCTACGAGAAGATCATCGACACCTACGCCGCGGCGACCCAGCACGTGGACCAGGGCCTGTCCCTGACCCTGTTCTTCAAGGACACGGCCACCACGCGCGACATCAACAAGGCGCAGATTTACGCGTGGCGCAAGGGCATCAAGACGCTCTACTACATCCGCCTGCGCCAGCTCGCCCTGGAGGGCACCGAGGTGGAGGGTTGCGTCTCCTGCGCTTTGTAGCAGGCTTCGTATCAATTTTGGCCGCGCGGACCGCACGGCACTGAGGCGTACGACGGCGGGGGAGACCCGCCGTCGTACGCGCACCTATAGAACGACTTACGCAAGAGAAAGACAGGAATCGAGATGACCGAGAAGGTCAAGCTGCTCAGCCACGTCGAGGCCATCAACTGGAACCGCATCCAGGACGAGAAGGACGTCGAGGTCTGGAACCGGCTGGTCAACAACTTTTGGCTGCCGGAGAAGGTGCCGCTGTCCAACGACATCCAGTCCTGGGGCACGCTGACCGCGGAGGAGAAGACGCTCACCATGCGCGTCTTCACCGGACTGACCCTGCTGGACACCCTCCAGGGCACCGTCGGTGCGGTCTCGCTGATCCCGGACGCGCTCACTCCGCACGAGGAGGCCGTGTACACCAACATCGCTTTCATGGAGTCGGTGCACGCGAAGTCCTACTCCTCGATCTTCTCCACCCTGTGCTCCACCAAGGAGATCGACGACGCCTTCCGCTGGTCCGTGGAGAACCCGAACCTGCAGAAGAAGGCGCAGATCGTCGAGAGCTACTACCTGGGCGACGACCCGCTGAAGAAGAAGATCGCCTCCACGCTGCTGGAGTCCTTCCTCTTCTACTCCGGCTTCTACCTGCCGATGTACTGGTCCTCCCGCGCCAAGCTGACAAACACCGCCGACCTGATCCGCCTGATCATCCGCGACGAGGCCGTGCACGGGTACTACATCGGCTACAAGTTCCAGAAGGGCCTCGAAGGCCTGTCCGAGGAGCGCAGGCAGGAGCTGAAGGACTGGACGTACGAGCTGCTCTTCGAGCTGTACGAGAACGAGGTCCAGTACACCCACGACCTCTACGACGGAGTGGGCCTGAGCGAGGACGTCAAGAAGTTCCTGCACTACAACGCCAACAAGGCCCTGATGAACCTGGGCTACGAGGCGATGTTCCCGGCCACCGTCACCGACGTGAACCCGGCAATCCTCTCCGCGCTCTCACCCAACGCCGACGAGAACCACGACTTCTTCTCGGGGTCGGGTTCCTCCTACGTGATCGGCAAGGCCGTGAACACCGAGGACGAGGACTGGGACTTCTAGGCCTGTTGTGACGTGAACGTCCAGGTGCGACTTTTGCAGAGTTTGCGCGACGTTTTGCAAACGTACTCGCGACTTAGTCGTGACTAGCCTCCGCCATTACCTCCCGGCGGCGTAGCGTCGCCGGGAGGTAATCCGAAAGGCAGCGGGGGATGTGAGGCCTGAGGTTGGTTGGCGGGTCGCCGCTTAGCTGGCGGAGCGGGACTGGACGGCTGGCTGGCGCTTGAACAGGTAGAAGCGCTGGGAAGTGAAAGCAGAACGGGACCGCCCCGTGGGGCGGTCCCGCCGTTTGGGTCTAGTAGTTGATGACCTGGGGCTGGGCGAGGTGCTTGAGGCCCTCGGTGCCGAACTCCAGGCCGTATCCGGATTGCTTGGCCCCGCCGAAGGGCATGCGCGGGTCCACGGCGCCGTGCTTGTTGATCCACACGGTTCCGGCCCCGATGTGCGCGGCGGCTTAGCGGGCCTTGTTCCCGCACGCCCCGACCCGGCCCATGGACCCGGTCAGCCCTTGCTGCGTGAGTGCTCTCACGAACACCGTGGAACTGCGAGCCGCTTTTCCGTTTGAACCACTGTCTTTTCGGGGGAGCGCAGGGCGGCCCTCGTTGAATGACATTTCAGCGACTTACGTGGTGATGGAGAGCCGTGAAGCGTCCTATACGTGGTGTGCGTGGGTTGAGGGGTTTTGTGTGTGGGGTTCGCGGAGCAGGGACATGCGGTCCTGGAAGCGGCGGCGGATGACGTAGAGGATCAGGGACAGCAGGAGGATGCCGACGCCGATGGCCAGTTCGAGTGGGCCTCCGTATCCGGAGAGTTCGGAGGAGAGGGCGCCGATGACC
>NZ_BKDJ01000024.1 GCF_008580665.1 Zafaria cholistanensis | reverse complement strand
TGGCCAGCTTCAGCAGCCGCGGCACCCCGACCTCCCCGGCGAAAAGGCCCCGGGAAATATCCCCCGGGGAATCCTCCCCGCCATAGGAGCCAAGCCAGCCACCCACAGCGTCAACGTCGATACCGACGGTTACATAAATCTTTTTGGGCACAGTTCCTCCTGGGATGGGTAGAAAGCGGTTAGCAGTAGTAGGAAAAAGCTTCGGCAAAATCTTCGGCCGGGGTCCCGAGGGACAGCAGCAGGGCGGCCAGGATGCGGGCCTGGAAGGGGTTCAGGTCCCCGGACGGGATCGCGCCGGCCGCGACCAGGTCGATGCCCCCGCCGTTTCCGTAAGTCGGGACCACCGGCCCCCACGGAGCCCGCGTCCCCAAAATCACATGGCAGCCACCCGCCGTCGCGGCCCTCACCGACTCCGCGAACCCCGGCCCCGCATTACCCACCCCGGTCCCGGCCAGCACCACGGCCCCCGCACCGGAAGCAACGGCGAAATCAAACAGTTCCGTCGTGGCGCCGGGATACGCGGTGACCACCTCCACCCGGATGGCGTCGAATGCCGGCGGAGGTACCGGGAGGGGGCGGCGGGCCAGCGGCCGGGCGGTGGCCACCAGTTCGGTGCCCACCAGATGCGCCACCTCGGTTCCCCCGGCGAAGGGGCTGGCCGCCGTCGTATGGGTCTTGCGGGCCCCCCGGGCGCACCGGACCACTCCGCTGAAGGCAATCAGCGCCCCGGAACCGCGGAGTTCGGCGGACGCGGCGGCCTGGACCGCAAGTTCCAGGTTGCGGGGCCCGTCGGGAGCGGGGCTGTCTGCGGTCTGCTGGGCGCCGGTGAGGACAACGCTCTTGTCCGAGGCGTGGACCAGGTCCAGCAGGAATGCCGTCTCCTCCATGGTGTCGGTGCCGTGGGTGACCACGACGCCGTCCACTTCCGGGTGGGCCAGGGACTTCTGCACGAACCCGGCCACCGTGCGCAGGTCACCCAATCCAAGCCGGTAGCTGCCGGTGGTCAGGACGTCGGTTGAGCTCACCGTATGGGGCTGGGACATGCCCTGCAGCAGGACCGCCGTGCTGTCCGCGGCTACGGCGCCCTTGCCGGGCAGACCCCTGGACGCGATAGTCCCTCCGGTTCCCAATATCTGGATGTGAGCCAAGCCTGGAACTTCCTAACTTTCCCTGAAGCAAGTGGGCAAACGTTTGGTGCAAACGTATGCCGCAATCGTTTGTGTAATGCGCTGGGGAAGATATTATGGGGAGTAGAGCGTGAGGCGCAACACATTCACGAGAAATTAACAAAGCGGGAATTCAGAAACGGAAGCGAAACATGAACAGTTCCGAACCGGTCACCCTCAAGACGCTGGCCCGGGAACTTGGACTGAACGTTTCCACGGTCTCCCGGGTGCTGAACGACCCCTTGGGCCCGGAGTCCAAGTGGGCCTCGCGGCAGACTACCGAGCGGATCCTCGCCCTGGCCAGGGACAGGGGCTACAGCCGCAACCCGCACGCTGCCTCGCTGCGGACTTCCCGGTCCAACATGGTTGGGGTCATTGTGCCGCGCCTGCAGGACTACGTGCTCGCCACGATGTACGAGGGCGTCGACGAGGCGGCGAACGAGAACGGGCTCTTCACCGTTGTTGCCAACTCCCTCGACACGGCAGCCACCCAGCGGAAAAAGGCGGAAATGCTGTTGGACCGGCGGGCCGACGGGCTGATTTTCGGCGATGCGCACCTGTCCGAGCCGTACCTGGACGAACTGGCGAAGCGGGGCGTCCCCTTTACGCTCATCAACCGCACCTGCGCCGGGCATGTCTCGGTGACCTGTGACGACTATGCCGGCGGGCAGATGATCGCCAGGCATTTCCTCGCTACGGGCCGAACGGCCTTTGGCGTCCTGGGTGGCGCCCCCAACACCTCCACGGCGCGGGACCGGACGGCCGGATTCCTGGACGAGCTGCACAGCCGGGGCGTGGAGGTTCCGCAGGAGAGGATCATCCATGGGGGCTTCGACGCCCCGGCCGGGCAGAAGGCAGCGCTGCGGATGCTCGAAACCGGCGACCTGCCCGAGGCGATCTTCGCCGTCAATGACTTTGCCGCCATCGGCGCGCTGGGAGTGCTGCAGGAACGCGGCCTCCGCGTGCCCGACGACGTAGCCCTGGCCGGCTTCAATGACACTCCGCTTGCCGCCGCCGTCAAGCTGACCACCGTGCGGTCACCCATGCATGAGATCGGACGGCAGGGCCTGGAAGCGCTCCAGGCCCTGCTGGGGGGCAACGCGGCCGGCAGCGCCCGGCTCGAACCGACGCTGGTGGTCCGCGCCAGCGCCTAGCCGGCGCGGACCCGCCCGGACGCACCGGCGGCCTGCGGGGTAACGCAACGACGGCGGATGCCGGCACCCGGGTGCCGGCATCCGCCGTCGTTGCGTTACAGGGCGACCCTTCCCGGATACCCGCCCCCTGAGGGGGCAGGAAGCGGCCCGGCGGGGCGCTGGCCTTGGTCAGGCGGCGTCGTGGTCCGTTTCCAGCACCGCGGCCAGCGCTTCCAGTGCGGCCTCGGCGCCTTCACCCTCGGCGCGCAGGACCACGCGGGTCCCGTGCTCGGCGCCCAGCCCCATGAGGGCCAGGATGCTGGAGGCGTCCAGCGCCTCCTCCGCGGGCTCTCCCTCGAGGGCGATGGTCACCTCGACCGGCTGCTCCGCGGCGGCCTCTGCGAAGATGGCGGCCGGGCGGGCGTGGAGCCCGACGCGGCTGGCGATGGTGGCGATGCGTTCTGCCATGGTGTTTCTCCTGTGTGGATGGGTGGGGGGATGGGGGATCGGCTAGAGGCCGAACCGTTCGAGGTCCGGCAGTTCGGCCCGGACACGCTTCCGTGCCTCGGCTGCCGAGGGGGCATCGAGGGCCAGCGCAGCCAGTTCGCGGGCCCGCTCCAGCGTCACCGTGCTCAGCACCGCCGAGACGGGGGACAGCGCCCGCCGGTTCATCGACAGGGTGGCGACACCAAGGCCCACCAGGACGACGGCGAGGGCCGGGTCCGCGGCCGCCTCGCCACAGACGCCCACGGGAACGCCGCCGGCCTGGACGCCGCCCTCAACGGTGTGGCGCACCAGGTGGAGCACCGCCGGCTGCCACGGGTCGTTGAGCGCGGCCAGCGGGGCGAGCTGCCGGTCCGCTGCCATGACGTACTGCGTCAGGTCGTTGGTGCCGATCGAGGCGAACCGGACGTTGGCGAGCACGGAGCGGGCCAGCACCGCGGCGGAAGGGACCTCCACCATGACGCCGGGGGTCCGCAGTCCGGCCGCGGCGCAGAGGGCGGCGAAGTCGGCGGCCTCAGCCGGGGTGGACACCATCGGGGCCATGACCCAGACTTCCGCGGTGGAGGCCCCCGCGGCCTCCGCAATCGCGGCCAGCTGCCGGGCCAGCACGCCGGGCACGGACACGTCCGTGCGGTAGCCGCGCACCCCGAGGGCCGGGTTGGGCTCCGTGGAATCGGTGAGGAACGGCAGCGGCTTGTCCGCTCCGGCATCCAGGGTCCGGACAACCACCTTTTGCCCGGGGAACGCGTCGAAGACCTCGCGGTAGGCGGACACCTGCAGCTCGTGCCCGGGCTCCTTCTCGCGGCCCAGGAAGCAGAACTCGGTGCGCAGCAGGCCCACGCCCTCAGCCCCCGCCTCCGCGGCGGCCCGGGCGTCGGCCCCTCCGCCCACGTTGGCCAGGAGCGGGACGCGGTGGCCGTCGGCCGTGGCGCCCATTCCGCCGAAGGCCGGCAGCGGGGTGCGCTGCGCATAGGCCGCGGCCGCGGCCTCCTCCTCCGGTCCGGGATCCGCGATGACCACACCGGCGGATCCGTCGACGAAGACCTGGGTCCCGTCCGTCAGGCCCGCCGTTTCGGGGGCGGCGACGACGGCGGGCAGGCCCATCGAACGGGCGATGATGGCCGTGTGGGACTGCGGCCCGCCGGCCGAGGTGACCAGCGCCAGCACGCGGGCCGGGTCGAGCGCGGCGGTGTCTGCCGGGGCCAGGTCCTCGGCGCAGAGCACGAACGGTTCGTCCGCCTCCGGGATGCCGGGGGCGGGGATTCCCCGCAGTTCCGCCACGATGCGGGCCCGGACGTCAAGCACGTCCGTGGCGCGTTCGGCCATGTAGCCGCCCAGGGCCTCCAGCTGCAGGGCAACCGCCTCAGCGGCCTCCCAGATGGCCGATTCGGCCGAGGTGCCGGTGGCGACCAGCTTGCCGGCGGCCTTGAGCAGGGTCTTGTCCCCGGCCATCAGGGCAGTGGCTTTCAGGACCGCGGCGGCGTCCCCGCTGGCTGACGCCGCGCGGGCCCTCAGGTTGGCTGCGACAGCCTGTGCCGCGGCGCCGAGCCGCTCGGTTTCCGATTCCACCGTTGCTCCCGCGGGAAGCGGGGCGCCCTCCTCCGGGGCCGTGATCGGGTGGGGCATCCGGCGCACCGGACCGATCACCCGTCCGGCACCAACGCCGACGCCCCGCAGGACGGTTCCCGAGGGATGGTGGGTACTCATCATGCCACTGCCTTCCGGGTAGCGAAGCGCTTCAGCGCCAGGACCGCCAAGGCGGACACCACGGTGCCGACCAGGATCGACACCACGAACATCACCAGGTTGCCGATGGCGAAGAAGACGAAGATGCCGCCGTGGGGGGCCTGGGAGGTCACGCCTGTGGCCATGATCATAGCGCCTGTGATGCCGGCGCCAACCATGGAGGCGGGAATAACGCGCAGGGGATCGGCCGCGGCGAACGGGATGGCGCCCTCGGAGATGAAGGACGCGCCCAGCAGCCAGGCGGCCTTACCGTTCTCGCGCTCGGACAGGGAGAAACGCTTGCGGTCCAGTACGGTGGCCAGGGCCATCGCCAGCGGCGGGACCATGCCGGCGGCCATGACGGCGGCCATGATCTGCCACGGAGCCTGGTTGGCCACGGTGCCGGTGCCCAGCCCGGCCACGGCGAAGGAGTAGGCCACCTTGTTGACCGGGCCGCCGAGGTCGAAGCCCATCATGAGGCCCAGGATGAGGCCCAGGACCAGTGCCGCGGCACCGGACATGCCGGACAGCCAGCTGTTCAGGCCGGCGCTGAGGCCGGCGATGGGGCCGCCGAGGAGCAGGAACATGAGGCCGGAGGCGAAGATCGAGGCCAGCAGCGGAATGATCACCACGGGCATGAGGCCGCGCAGCCAGCGCGGTGCGGCCAGGGTGCCCAGCCAGTGTGCGAACCATCCGGCCAGCAGGCCGCCAACCAGGCCGCCGATGAAGCCGGCGCCCATGAAGCCGGCGACGGCGCCGGCGGTGAAGCCGGGGGCGATGCCGGGGCGGTCGGCCAGCGCGTACGCGATGTAGCCCGCCAGCGCCGGAACCAGGAAGCCCATGGAAAGGGCGCCGATCTTGAACGCGACAGCGCCGAGGTAGAGGGCCAGGCCGCCCTCGGGGAGGTTGAAGAGGGTGTTGCCGGTCAGGATGGCGTCGGCCTTGCCGTCCAGGGCGATGTCGTACCCGCCCAGGAGGAAGCCCAGAGCGATCAGCAGGCCGCCACCGGCGACGAAGGGAATCATGTAGCTGACACCGGTCAGCAGGGCCCGCTTGAGCTTGGCTCCGATTCCTTCGCCGGCCTCCATGGTGTCGTGGCCGGACACGTCCGCCGTGGAGGACACCCGGCGGGCATTGGGGTCCTTGGCCGCAGCGAGGGCCTCGCGGATCATCTCCGCCGGCTCGTCGATGCCGCGCTTGACCGGGGACTGGATGACCGGCTTGCCGGCAAAGCGCTCCTTTTCCCGCACGTCGACGTCGACGGCGAAGATGACGGCGGAGGCGGCCGCAATGACCTCCGGGGCCAGCGCGGTGGCGCCGGAGGAGCCCTGGGTCTCCACATGGAGGTCGACGCCGGCCTCCTTGGCCGCCTCGGCCAGCGAATCCGCGGCCATGTACGTGTGCGCGATGCCGGTGGGGCAGGCGGTGACCGCGATCAGCGATGGGCGGGCGGTCTCCGTTGCGGAGGCGGCCGGGGCAGCCGGGGCAGCCGGGGCAGCGCCCGCCGCGCCCACGGCGGTGGGGACCGGGGCGCCCACGGCCTGCTCGACGAGTTCGACGATCTCCGCCGGAGTCCGGGCCGCACGCAGGGCGGCGGTGAAGTCCTTCTTGACCAGCGAACGGGCCAGCTTGGACAGCAGCCCCAGGTGTTCCTTGTCCGCGCCTTCCGGGGCGGCGATGAAGAACACCAGGTCGGCGGGTCCGTCCTTGGCCCCAAAGTCCACCGGAGGAGCGAGCCGCGCCATGGCCAGCGTCGGTTCGGTGACCGCGGCGGAGCGGCAGTGCGGGATGGCGATGCCTCCGGGGACGCCGGTGGAGGTCTTGGCCTCCCGCGCGATCCCGTCGGCGGCAAGCGCGTCGACGTCGACGGCACGGCCGGCGTCCACAACGGCTGCGGCCATCCGGTTGATGACCTCGGTGCTGGAGGCCCCCAGGTTCGCATCGAGGCGAACGAGGCCTTCGGTGATGAGTTGGGTCATGGCTGGTTCCTTCGCAAGGAGTGGTTAGATACCGACGACGTTGACGGCGGCAGGGGTGGTTTGGTCGGGGGAGGGGATTGCGGTGCCCGGCAGCCCCACGGCCGCTGAGCCGTGGGCTACCGCCTGGCGGAGGCAGCCGGCCGGGTCGGACCCGGCACGGTGGGCCAGCAGGTAGCCGGCCAGTGCGGAGTCGCCGGCACCCACCGTGCTGCGCGCGGCAACCGGGGGATGGGAGGCGAACCACGAACCCGTGCCGGTGGCGAGCACCGCGCCGCGGGAACCCAATGTGGCGAGCACGGCGCCCGCGCCGGCGTCGACCAGCGCCCGTGCCGCGGAGGCCGCCAGCGCCGGATCGGCCTCCAGCTCGCCGGCCGTGGCGACTCCGGAGAGCTCGGCGAGCTCCTCGGAGTTCGGCTTGACGAGGTCCGGCATCTCTTCCCGGCCCGCCGCGAACGCTGAGGCCAGCGGGGACCCGGAGGAATCCAGGGCCACCAGGGGCGCAGCGGCCCCCAGCTCCCGCCGGATCCGCGCGGTCAGCCGGGCATAGAAGTCTTCGACCACATCGGGCGGCAGGGAGCCTGCGAGGACGACCCAGGCGGCGCCTGCGGAGGCCTCGAGGACGGCATCGGCCAACTCCTCCTGTTGGGCGGCGCTGAGCGCGGGACCGGGCTCGTTGACCTTGGTGGTCGTTCCGTCCGGCTCGGCCAGCGTGATGTTGCTGCGCAGCGCCTGGCCGATGGGCAGCGCCAGGTGCTTCAGGCCATCGGCCGCGAGGCCGGTGACCACCGGATCCGAGGCGTCGCCGGGGAGCACGGCCAGGACGGGCTCGCCTCCGGCAGCCAGGGCGCGGGCGACGTTCACGCCCTTGCCCGCCGCCTGCGCGGAGACGGCCGTGGCCCGCTGCACGCCGCCGCGGGCCAGGGGGCCGGCGAGTTCGACGGTGCGGTCGAGGCTGGGGTTGGCAGTAAGGGTAATGATCATGCGACAAGGACCTCCACATCCGCACGTTCCAGGGCCGCCGCGAGGGCGCCCTGCGGCGCCCGGTCGGTGACCAGGGCATCGATTTCGTTCAGGGTGCCGAAGCGCACGAAGGCCTCCTCGCCGAACTTGGAGGAGTCGGCCAGGACCACCACGCGGCGGGCGCAACGCACGATCGCGGACTTGACCGCGGCCTCAAGGACGTCGGGGGTGCTCAGGCCGAATTCGTAGTGCACTCCGTTCGTGCCGAGGAAGGCGATGTCCGGGCGCATCGCCTGGAACTGTTCCACGGCCCGGGCGCCGATCGCGGCGCTGGTCAGGCCGCGGATGCGCCCTCCGACGAGTTCAAGCTGGAAGTCTGGGGAGGCGGCGAGGCGGTTCGCGATCGGCAGGGCGTGCGTCACGGCCAGGATTTCGGCGGCGCGCTGGCCCGGAATCCGGTCCACCATGGCCTCGGCCAGCAGTTCGGTGGTGGTGCCGGCATCGAGCACCGCGGAAACCGGTCCGTGGGGCAACAGGTCCAGTGCACGCTGCGCGATCCGGCGCTTCTCCGCGAAGTGGCGGCTGGTCCGGACGGTGTGGCTTTCCTCGGTGGTGCTGGCCTTGCTGGTCGCGACCGCTCCCCCGTGCACGCGGCGCAGGAGGCCCGTGGACTCGAGCTGGGCAAGGTCGCGGCGGACGGTTTCGCGGGTGATGCCGAAGCGGCCCGACAGGTCGGCCACGGTTACCTTCCCGTAGTCGGCGAGCATTCCGCCGATCAGCCGGTGTCGTTCCTCCGCAAACATTAACCCTCCGATATTTTGTGATGAAAATCACAATGAATGTTTGATCATCTGACTTTAGGCCCGCGCGCGGCCCAATGTCAACATAAAGAGACATACTTCCAGATAAACGGGCATGAGTGAAGCGGGATTGAATGCGGGGGCCGGCGAGGGCTCAGCCGGGGCCCAGCCCGGGCCGAGCCGAGGCCCAGTCGGGGTCTGATGGGGGGGCGGAAATCGGCACGCCGTGAACCGGGGGGTGCGGGAGGGGCGGCCGGCTGGATCGTGGGGGAGGGGTGGCGGGTTATGCTCCCCGGCGGGCCGCCGGGACCAGGTCCAGCATGTTTGCTTCCACATGGTCCAGGGCCAGCCGGACCGCGCCGGTGGGCACCAGCGCCTCGCCCATGTCTGAGACGGCGACGCGGGGAGGCGAATCGACCAGCTTGCCCAACTCTTCGGTCAGGGCGGGCAGGAGGGCCGTGGCAGAGGCCGCCACGGCACCACCAATCACCACCAGTTCCGGGTCGAAGAAGGTTGTAATCAGCGAGAGCACCCGCGCCATGCGCCGGGCGATCCGGTCCAGGATCTCCAGTGCCAGGGCATCGCCCGCGGCTGCGGCCTCAAAGACGAAGCGGGCGGAGACGCGGGTGGTGCCCGGTCCCACCAGGTCCCGGATCAGCGTAGGCTCCCCGGCCTTGAGTGCCGCGGTTCCCCACAGGCGGGCCAGCTTGGCTATGCCGTCGTGGCTGCCGACACCCTCCACGATCTCCAGGGTTCCCAGTTCGCCGGCCCCGCCGCCGGAGCCGTGGAGGAGCCTGCCGGATTCGATCAGTCCGCTGCTCAGGCGCTCGCCGGCCAGCACTACGGCCAGGTTGTCCACACCGGACCCGGCGCCCCGCCACCGTTCGGCGAGCGCGGCGAGGTTCGCGTCGTTTTCCAGGAGCACCGGCCAGTCGCGATCCGCCCAGGGCCCCTTTCCGTGGCCCAGGTCAAAGAGGGCTCCCAGATGGTGCCCCCGGGCAATCCTTCCTTTGCGGTCCACGGGTGCCGCGACGCCCACGCCCACGGACAGCACGCTGGACCCGGGCACCCCGGCGGCCTCCAGTGCCGCGTCGATTGTGGCCGTGATGGTTTCGCTCCGCTCCCCGGCGGAGGCGTCGTGGCCGCTGAACCGGGCCGTCTCCCGCCCCACCACCGCCCCGGAGAGGTCGGCCACCAGCACGCGCACCGTGGCCATTCCAACGTCCAGGCCCAGCACGTGTCCGGCGTGCTCGTTGAACTCGAACTTCCGTGCGGGGCGGCCCTTCTGGCCCCCGGGCGCGCGGGAAGCGTCGGTCTCCCGCGCCCAGCCACGGGCGATGAGGTCGTCACAGACCGCAATGACCGTGGCCCGGGTCAGCCCGGTCGCCTGGATCAGGTCCGTTCCGGTGACCGCGGGAGAGGCACGCAGGACCTCCAGGACCGCCCGCAGGTTGGCGTGGCGGAGCAGTTGGGGAGTGGTGGCGGAGGTGTCCACGGAAGGCCTTTGACGAGTCGGGCAGTTGTCCCCATAATAGTAGTAGAGCTTAAATTTAGACACTAAATAATAAGCTTTCCGGTGGATGGACCTTCCCCGGCGCACACCCTCAGCGCCTGGCAGCCCGTCCGCGGCACCACACCCCGCAGCACCCGAACCAAGGAGCCCCCCGTGACCACCCGCATCGGAATCAACGGTTTCGGCCGCATCGGCCGCAACTTCTTCCGCGCCGCCCTTGGGCGTGGAGCGGACTTCGAGATCGTCGCCGTCAACGACCTCACCGCCCCCGAATCCCTGGCCCACCTGCTGAAGTACGACTCGGTGGCCGGCCGCCTCGGGGTGGATGTGCGCGTGGAAGACGGGAACCTTGTGGTGGACGGGCGCACCATCCGCGTCTTCGCCGAGCGCGAGCCGGGCAACCTCCCGTGGCGTGAACTGGGAGTCGACATCGTCATCGAGTCCACCGGTTTCTTCACCAACGCCGCGGACGCCGAGAAGCACCTCGTGGCCGGTGCCCGCAAGGTGCTCATCTCCGCCCCCGCCACCGGCGAGGACCTGACCGTTGTGATGGGCGTGAACGATTCCGACTACGACGACGCGCTGCACAACATCGTCTCCAACGCCTCCTGCACCACCAACTGCCTGGCCCCGATGGCCAGTGTGCTGCACGAGGAGTTCGGCATTGAGCGTGGCCTGATGACCACCATCCACGCCTACACCGCGGACCAGAACCTGCACGATGGCCCGCACCGCGACCCGCGCCGTGCCCGCGCGGCGGCACTGAACATGGTGCCGACTTCCACCGGTGCCGCGAAGGCGATCGGGCTGGTCCTGCCCGAGCTCAAGGGCAAGCTGGACGGTTTCGCGATGCGCGTCCCGGTGCCGACGGGTTCGGCCACTGACCTCACCGTCACCCTGGGGCGCGAGGTCACGGAGGCGGAAGTCAATGCCGCCTACCGGGCCGCTGCCGCCGACCCCCGCTGGTCCGGGATCCTCACCTACACGGAGGACCCGATCGTCTCCTCGGACATCGTTCACGACCCGGCCTCGTGCATCCTCGACGCCGGGCTCACCAAGGTGATCGGCAACCAGGTAAAGGTGGTGGCCTGGTACGACAACGAGTGGGGCTACTCCAACCGCCTGGTGGACCTGACCGAGCTGGTGGCCTCGAAGCTGTCCTGACGCACCGCAGACGACGGCGGCGCCGCGCAGCCCGCGCGGCGCCGCCGTCGTCTGCCGCCCGCCCGCGCCGCGGGGGGGGGTCTTTGGGGCGGGTCCCCGGCCCCGGCCAAAATGGCAGGGGCCGGTGATAGCTTGATGGTGTCGGCGGAGGTAGGGCCCGCGCCGCGCACATCCTGGAGCAGCCCATGGACAACGCAGCACTGAAGACCGCCCCGATGATCCAAGCCTCGATGATCCAAGCCTCGGTGGTAGAGGCCCCACTGATTGACGGCCCCTTGAGCAGCCTTCCCTTGAACGGCGCTCCCTTGAACGGAGCTCCCTTGAGTGGTGAACCGCTGGTGGCCGCGGCAAGGGCCATCGCCACCATCGCCCACCGCGGGCAGGCAGACAAGCTTGGCGCGGACTACATCCTGCACCCCGCGCGGGTGGCCGCCCGCCTGGCAGAGCCGGTCGAGGTGGCCGTCGCGTGGCTGCATGACGTGGTGGAGGACAGCGATATCACCTCGGAGGACCTGCTCAAGGCGGGCATTCCCCCGGAGGCGGTGGCCGCCGTCGTGCTGCTGACGCGACCCTCGGGGGACCGGGAGGGGCAGGACCCGGACGCGTACTACCGGGCGTTGCGGGAGAACCCGCTCGCCCTGGCCGTCAAGCGCGCCGACATTGCCGACAACATGGACCCGAACCGCACGGAGCAGCTGCCCGCAGTGCAGCGTGAGCGGCTCCGGGCCAAGTACGAACACGCGCTCGAGGTCCTGGCGGGCCGGGACTAGGGAACGGGCGGGGAAACGCCGGGCCGCCGCAGGCAGCGAGCGGTTCCCGCCCCCGCTCCGGCGCCGGCCGGCCCCGGGTGCTAGAACCGTGAGGAGCTGCCGGAACCCGAAAAGCTCTCTCCGCTGGAACCGTAGCCGGTGCTCCTGTGCGCGGGCCGTCTCCAGTTCCCCGCACATCAGGTCCATCCCCCTGCCTGGTCCGCGTGGCGGCCCCGCACGTGGTGCCCATGCCCGCCAGCAGTCGCGGGATCCCGCCCGCCCAGGTCCTCGCGCAGGCCCGCGCTCTGCGCCCGCCAGGCCTGCCGCCACCGGCTGGACATGCTCAGCCGGTGGTTGGCCTGGGCGAGGGCGTCGTCCAGGCCGTCGAGGGACAGGGCCAACTCCTCGAACCGTTCGCCCTTGCGGACCGCTTTGCGGCGCGAGCGCGCGTTGGCGTCCCCACGTGCGGATCCGCAGGGCTCAGGCCCTGCGCCGTCCGAGGACGAAGTAGGCAACCGGGCCGGCAAAGTTGATGAAAGTAGCAGCGATCCATGCGGCCTTGGGGCCCCTGACTTCGCTGGCGGGACGCCGTGTGATGTCCCTGATCGCGGCGGACTGCAGGGCGATCTGTGCAGCCGCCAGGGACACGGCCCGGACCCGCTGGCCCTTGGTCAGGTCTTTCCAGTGCTTCTTCTGGCGGCCCTTGGGGAGGTTGCCCATGGCAGGTCCTTTCGGTCTGCGACGCGGATGCCTTCATCCTAGATGACTTATTCCCGTGTGACCTGAAGCTTTGGCCGCAGGCGGCGGGCCGTTTCAATCGGGCCTTCCGGCGTTGTCCGTGACGGAGGCCTGCGTCCTGAACTTGTTGCAGAAGACCGCGTATGAGCCGTCGGTTCGCCGGGCAAGGGTGGCGCCGTCCTGCCAGATGCCGTTCTCCGCCGCCCACTGCGTACCGGGCGGGTCCCCTTGGTTTTGGTGGATGTTGTGGACGCCCAAGGTGCCGTCGTGGAACGGCTCGCCGAAGACGAACATCCGCTGCGAGGCGGCGATCAGGGGCTCAAGCTCAGCCAGCGCATCGGTGCTCATGCCCGACCGCCAGGGCTGCTCGTGCATGAGGGGGCCCAGCAGCTTGGCCCAGATGCCGGTCGCCCCCAGCAGGCACCCCGGCCTCAGGGGGCGCAGATCGGGATTGCGCAGATAGTCCAGGGCCCCGCTGGCCGGGGAGGGGGACAGGAAGTGCCAGCCGTCAGCCAGGGCGTCAAGCCCCTTCAGCGCGGACGCGGGCAGCTCGACGGTCTTCCACTGGACGCCGTTGGGCAGGAACTTGCTGTCCACGTCGATGGCGCAACGGTAAATCCCCGCCGGAGTGGACACGTGCAGGTTCCCGTGGAAATACTGCCCGTAGTTGTTGACGGGATCGCGGTAGTAGAGGTGGCGCGTGCCGATGGCAACACCGTATCCGTGGCTGAGAGGCATGGGCGTCCCTGGGGTGTGGGCGTGCGGCGCGGGCCGCCTGATATCAGGATGGGGACGTCCCGTTACTGGAGCGTTACGCCTTCCCTCCGGCGAATCCTCCCGGGCCCGCCCGCACCAGTGCCCGCGGGGCGGGTCCATCGGGCTAGTCGGGCCGGCGCAGCCTTTCCATGTCCCGGCGGTCCTTCTTGGTGGGACGCCCGGTGCCGCGGTCGCGCACCGGGATGCTGGGCACCAGCTCACGGGGGCGCTCCGGCGTGGTGTCAATGTAGCAGCGGGCTGCCGCCTCGGCTCCCACCCGCTTGGCGATCAGCGCAGTCACCTCCAGCAGCCGCTCGAACCCCGCCTGACGCACCCGGATGGCGTCTCCCACCACCACGGGCTGTGCCGCCTTCGCGGGGCGGCCGTTCAGGCGCACATGTCCGGCGCGGCAGGCGGCGGTGGCCGCGGAGCGGGTCTTGTAGGCCCGGATCGCCCAAAGCCAGGCGTCGAGGCGGACGGAGTCGGTACTGCCCATGGTTTCAGAGTCTAATCGGGGTCCCAAGGTCTACTGGGGTCCCAATGTCTAATCGGGGCCCGCCCCGGCGGTCCTGCCGGGGCCCTCCCCGTACCCTCCCCGTGCCCTCGGGAAGCCCTCCGGCAGGACCCGCCTGTCCGGCACGTTTCCGGCGCCTTCGAGGGGGAGGCCTACTGATAAATTTGTGACAAATGTGCATATTGGTACTTATGTGATTAGTGTTGTTTCCTTTAGGCTGGGAACCCCTGGCCTGCTTCCCCGCCGGCCAGATCGCTGAACGAATCATTGTCCGGGCCTGCCCGGCTGGATGGCAGGTGCGCGCATGGCCGCTTCACAAAGCACGTTTGCAGTACCGGTGACCTCGATGCTTGCCGCCGCCGTGCTGGTGTCCGGCCAGGCTGCGGGCGCCGCCGCTGCCGCCCCGCCCGCCCCGCCCGCCCAGCCGCACGCCGGCGTCGTGCCGGAACCCTCCACGGCAACCGCCGCCACGCGGCTGGTCCTGCCGCTCAAGGCCGGGTCCTACCGTTACTCCTCCCAGTACGGGCCGCGCTGTATTCCGGTGATCGGCGGCTCCACATTCCACCGCGGGCAGGACCTGGCCGCCGCCAACAATGACCCGATCTACGCGATCGCCGACGGAACCGTCACCCGCACCAACAACGGGACCAACTCCACGAGCGGCTACATCGTGATCAGGCACGCCATCGGGGGCAAGACCTACCACTCCGTCTACGTCCACATGTGGAACGCCACCACCCACGTCAAGGCCGGTTCGGTGGTCAAGGCCGGACAGCAGATCGGCCTGGTTGGATCCTCCGGGCCGTCCACGGCCCCGCACCTGCACCTGGAGGTGTGGGAGGGAGCCTGGTACACCGGCACCTCGCTGGACACCACCACCTGGCTCAAGGCGCGCGGCGTCGACCTGTTGGGCAATGCCGGACGCGTGTATTCTTCGGTGGTGCCCCCGACCTGCAGCTACTACGCGGCCAGGCAGGTGAGCCTCCTTTCCCAGCCGAATGCCGCGGCCCTGCCGCTGGCCGCCCTGCCGGTCAACACCCCAATGACGGGAGTCCCCGCAGACATGAGCAACGGCTACGTCAGGGTCACGGCCAAGGGCCTCACCGGCTGGGTCGCGCACTCCGCGGTCTCCCCGTCCAGGGTGGCCGGCGCCGTGTCCCCGGGACCTTCCGCCGGCGGCACCACCCCCGTCTCCAGCGGCACCACGACCACGACCCCCCTGTCCGGCCGCTACAAGGTCCTCTCGGGCGTGAACATGCGCGCCGGGGCCGGGAACACGTACAACGTCGTCAAGGTCCTGCCGCGCGGGGCCGTGGTCGCCGCCTCGGCGGCCACCAACGGCTGGTACAAGGTCGCTTACTCCGGCACCAGCGGCTGGGTGTACTCCAGCTACCTCACCTCGGCCACCGCCGCGGACACCACCGGCGGGACGCCGGCGCCGCCCGCTGCGCCGGCGCCCCCGGCCACCGCCGCGGCCACGCACACCACGACGGCGGGGCTGAACCTGCGCAAGGGGGCGGGCACCACCTACGGCATCCAGAAGGTCCTGGCCAAGGGCACCGCCGTGACCGCGCTGGGTACGCAGGGCTCCTGGACTCGCGTTGCCGCAGGATCCGCCGAGGGCTGGGTGTCCACCGCCTACCTGAAGAAGACCACTGCGGCCGCCCCGGCGCCCGCACCCGAAAAGCCGTCCGCGGCGCCCACGGCCGTCTTCAGGACCGCCGCGAACCTGAACCTGCGCTCCGGCGCGGGCACGGGATACCGCGTGCTGAAGGTGCTTTCGAAGGGGACCAGCGTCACCGTCGTCTCGGTAAAGGGCACCTGGTCCCAAGTCAAGGCCGGTTCCACCACCGGGTGGGTTTCCACCAGCTACCTGGCACCCCCCGCCGCCGCCGCGGTCCCCACAGGCACCACCGGACTCGCCCCGTCCGGCTACCGGACCACCACCACCGTCAACGTCCGCAAGGGCCCCTCAGACGCCCAGGCCGTGGTGAAGATCCTGGCCAAGGGCGCGTCCGTGACCGTGGACGCGCGCAACGGGGCCTGGCGGCGGGTCACCGTGGGTGCCACCACCGGCTGGGCGCCGGCCTCGCAGCTGACCGACGGGACGGTCGCCGAGTCCGCGTCCACCAGCACCACAGCGGCCGTCAACTTCCGCAAGGGGCCCTCCACCACTTACGCCTCCCACGGAATGCTGCGTGCGGGAACGAAGGTGACGGTGAACGGCACTTCCGGGCTCTGGAAGAAGGTCACCTACGCCGGCAAGACCGGGTACATCCACGGGGCGTACCTGAAGTAGCTCCCCAAGGGTCCGCCCCCGGGCGCCTTTCCTGGGGCCGGGGCTACGGCGCATCCTCCGGCGGGGCATCTTCCGCCTGGGTATCCGTTGACTGGGCACCTGCTGACTGGGTGCGGCCGAGTTTGGCGGAGGCCTCGTTGAGGGCCCGCACGTCCTCGCGGTTCAGCTCCAGCCGTGCCCCGGCCAGCAGCGAGGTGAGCTGGACTACGGTGCGGGCGCTCGCGATCGGCGCGGTCACCTCGCCGCGGGAGCGCAGCCAGGCCAGGGCCACGCTTGCGGGTTCCTCGCCCAGCCGGCTGCCGATCCGGTGCAGCTCGTCCAGCACCGCCAGCCCCGCCGGGGAGAAGAACCGGGACACCCGGGCGGCGCGCTCGGCCCCGACCGCGTCCGCCGCCGAGCGGTATTTGCCGCTGAGGAACCCGGAGGCCAGGGCCGAATGCGGCAGGACGCCAAGGCCTTCGGACCGGGCCAGGGGCGCCACCCCGTCCTCGTAGGGGCTGCGCGCCACCAGGTTGTAATGGGGCTGCAGCGCCACCGGCCGGGGCACCCCCAGCTCAGCGGAGAGCCGGAGCCATTCCCGGACGCGTTCGGGGGAGAAGTTGGACAGGCCGATGTAGCGGACCTTGCCCGACTGCACCAAGTCCCCGAAGGCGCGGACGGTTTCTTCCAGCGGGACGGCGGGATCGTCGCGGTGCGCGTAGTAGAGGTCGATGGTGTCGATGCCCAGACGGGCCAGCGACGCCTCGGCGGCGGCTTTGACGGCGCGGGCGGAGAGCCCCCGGTGCTCGGGGTGGGAACCGGCCTTGGTGGCGATCACCAGGTCGTCGCGGTCGTCCCGGCCGGCCAGCCAGGAACCCAGGATGAGTTCGGATTCGCCGCCCGTGTGCCCGGGCACCCAGTGCGAGTAGCCGTCCGCGGTATCGATCATCGTTCCGCCCTCGGCGACGAACGCGCTGAGCACCTCGTGCGACTCCTCCTCGCCGGAGGTCCAGCCAAAGGTGTTGCCGCCCAGAACCAGCGGAAAAATATCCAGGTCGGAGGCTCCAACAAAATTCATGGCGGTCCTTCCAAGGGAAACCTGCTGTACCGGTTAAACGAGCAGGAAGCCGGAAACGTTCGACTGCTCCGGCGCCGGGGTTCCGGCGTTCCGCTTTCCCTGCCCGCCGGCCGCCGGGGTGGACGCGGCCGGCCGGGGGCGTTCAGGTCTCCTCGAGCAGCGCGGCCAGCCGCCGCTCAAGGAAACGGTCCTCCGGCCGCGGCTCGTCGCAGGCGGCCCACATGCCGCCCAAGCCGTCGGCAAGGACCTCTGCCACGCTGGCCCGCACGACGTCGGGAACGCTCAGCGCAGTCCCGACCGTGAGCAGGCCCCATTCCTCCCATTCGCGCACCAGCCGGTGGCCTGCCCGGGCGGCGCGGCGGGCCGCGGGGCGCTCCGCCGCGCCGGCACGGTCCGGGGCTGCCAAGAGCCACTCCAGCGGGGCCGGGTGGTCGGAGGAGCCTGCCGCCAGCAGGGTGAGCGCCAGTTCGGCCACCTCGGAGCCGTCCCGGCCGTCCTCGATGCGGTCCAGGTCGCAGGCCAGGAACTCGGTTACGAAGTCGCGCGCCGCGCCCAGCCACGCCGTTCCGGCGCCGTCCGGACCGGCCAGCAGGGTCTCCGCGGCCGGCCCCGGCACGATGTGCGAGGTTACCAGCCGGGTGGCCCCCACGGTGTGCAGCGCAGTCAGGACGGTCACCAGTTGTGGGACCTCCGCCATGCTGCGCACCACGCGGGGGCCGTCTCCGGGATCGCCGGCCCCCCTTCCACCGCCTCCGGAACTCCGAATGGGCTCCTTCCGGCCCCGCCCCGGTCCGGCGCCGCGGGCGCGCACACCAATGCAGGCCGCGGCCTCCTCGATGTCCCGGCGCCGCAACTGGCCCGACGCCGTGGCTTCGCGGCCGCCGCCAATCCAGGCCAGCAGGCCCAGGCCCCGCCGCACCACCGGCAGCGCGGCCAGTTCCGCGGCCTCCTGCTCCACCGTCAGGTCCGGAAGGCGCAGGTCGGACAGGAGCGGGTCGGGAGAATCGTTGCTGTCCAGCAGGTCCAGGACCCGGTCGAAGTCCGCATCGGCTCCGGTCCATCGCCCGGTCTGCCCCAAAAAGTTCACATAGAGGGCCAGCGCGCCCCCCAAGGCTTCCATCCTCTCCGGATCTGCGCTGTGCGGGTCGCTCTCCAGGGCGGTCCGCAGCAGGCTCGAGGGCAGGTCCGTGGCCGAGGAGGTTTCGGCCAGTTCCGCGAACGTTTTCAGGAAGTCCTTCACCAGCGCCAGGTCCCGGCGGGCAGCGTCGGCGGGACCCAGGGGGTCGTGCCAGCGCACGAACTCGGGCGCCATCGAATCGACGGCGCGGCCCACGATCGCTGCGGACAGCGAATAGACGGCGGGTTCCTGCGGCACGCCGCGTCCGCCTGTCCCATTGCGGCTGTTCGATGGTGGCACCAGGATGTCCCCTCTTCGGATGGCGGCGTCCGCCGACGCCGCGCCCTTCCGGGCCACGCTACGTCCCTGTCCGGCCGGATACAACGGGTCCGCGCGGTTCTCTGCGCATGGGCACATATCCGACGGGGCGCACGCCCCGAGGCTGGCGTGCCGGTGGGCGGAACGGGGAGCGGCACCTGACTGGCGCCCTCCTTAGTGTGGAAGGTGAGGGCCCCTGCGTCGGGGCTGGACAGCAGCCGTTTGCGCCACAGGGCGCCGCCACGGATTCCAAGGAGTGTGCATGACGACCATCGAGATCCCCAACTACACGACCGACAAGTTCTTTGGGCTGGAGGACAGGTGGCTCGAGACCGCCGAAGGCGAGCTGACCCACTACCACGAACTCGGCGGGGGCACCCCAATCCTGTTCCTGCACGGCTCCGGCACCGGGGTGACCGCCGCCGCTAACTGGTGGCTGAACCTGCCCGAGCTCTCCGCGCTGGGCCGCTGCATCGCGATCGACTCGATCGGCTACGGCCAGTCGGTCGTCGCACCGGGCACCGAATACGGGATCAGGGAATGGGTCCGCCACGCGGTGCGCGTGCTCGACGCCCTGGGCATCGATAAAACCTGGATCGTGGGCAACTCGCTGGGCGGCTGGCTGGCCTTCCAGTTCGCCATCGACTTCCCCGAGCGCCTGCTGGGCATCGTCTCCATGGGCACCGGCGGCGCCAGGCTGACCGGTGCGCTGGCCGGGCACTCCAGGCCGGACCTGTCCGAGGAGGGCATCCGCAGGACCCTGGAGATGTTCGTGGTGGACAAGTCCCTGGTCACCGACGAGCTGGTCTCCCTGCGCTACGCCTCCGCGCTGAACGACACCGCCTCCGACCGTCTCAAGGACGTCGTCGCGGCGCGCGACCGCGACCGTTACGAGCTGCCACTGGACTTCGAGGCCCTGGGCAAGCTCGAGATCCCGGTCCTGCTCATCCACGGGGTCCAGGACGTGGTCATCCCGGTTTCCCGCACCTGGGAACTGCTGAACACCATCCCCAACGCCGACGCGCACATCTTCTCCCAGTGCGGCCATTGGTCCCAGGTGGAGCGCTCCGCCGAGTTCAACCAGGTCCTTACGCAGTACCTCACCGCCCGCGGCGTCACCGGCACGTAACCCCGGCGGACGCGCCGCGGACGGGCGCACCGGACACCACCTGGCCCGGCCCCGCGCGGCGCGGCCCCTACGGCGTGCACCCCCTACGACGGCGGAGGGCCGGGTTCCGTACGGAAC
>NZ_BKDJ01000023.1 GCF_008580665.1 Zafaria cholistanensis | reverse complement strand
GGCCCCGAACCGTTCGGTTCGGGGCCTTCCCTGTGTGCGGCGCTTATATGCGGCGTCCGGTGTGCTGCCGGGGTCAGATCCGCACAAGGATGGTGCCCATGGCGCGGTCGTGCAGCCCGCGCTGGTCCGCGTCCGCGACCAGCGCCGGCACCACCAGGCACAGCAGCGCGGTGCGCACCAGGACGGCCAGCGGCTTGGCCGGCCTGCCGTCCATGCCCTGGACCTGCAGGCCGAAGACGCGGTGCCCGATCGAATGCCCGGTGACTCCCACGAACAACAGCTGCATGGCGGCGAACAGGGACAGGTTCGCGAACGGGTCGCCCCCGAAGAACCAGGCGGAGAGCGCCATGGCCAGCCCCCAGTCAATGACCAGGGCTCCCGCGCGCCGGCCAATGCGGCCCACGCTGCCGGGACCATCCTCCGGGCGGCCGAGCCGCTGGCCGGGCCAGGCCTGGGAGTTCAGTTGGGGAGGGCCCTCAAGCCACGATCCGAGGTCTTTTCTTTCCACGCCTCCAAGGATACCGCCGGGCCGTGCGCCCCGCCGGGGCGGGCGGCAGGATGGCTCGGGAGCGCGCCGCGTAACCTGCCCGAAACAATCGGGACACAGGCGGGTAACCCCCTGTTGCTACATTTTGGTGCGGCGCCGGGAACCGATCCTCGGCCCACGGGACCATGTGGACCCGGGAGCAGCGATTAGGAGCAACCTTGTTCAAGAATCCGGACGAAGTCCTCAAGTACATCGCCGATGAAGACGTGAAGTTCGTCGACATCCGATTCACCGACCTGCCGGGCGTGCAGCAGCACTTCAACGTTCCCGCCAAGACGGTTGACGCGGACTTCTTCGTGAACGGCCAGCTCTTCGACGGCTCCTCCATCCGCGGCTTCCAGGGCATCGCCGAGTCCGACATGCAGCTGATCCCGGACGTGACCACCGCCTTCATCGACCCCTTCCGCGTCGAGAAGACCCTGGCCCTGAACTTCTCCATCGTGAACCCGCGCACCGGCGAGCCGTACCACCGCGACCCGCGCGGCGTGGCCGAGCGCGCCGAGGCCTACCTGGCTTCCACCGGCATCGCCGACACCGCCTTCTTCGCCCCCGAGGCCGAGTTCTTCATCTTCGAGAACGTCCAGTACGAGTCCAAGCCGCAGGGTTCCTTCTACAAGGTTGACTCCGACGAGGCCCCGTGGAACACCGGCCGCGAGGAAGAGGGCGGCAACCAGGGCTACAAGACCCCGTTCAAGGGCGGCTACTTCCCGGTTTCCCCGACCGACAAGCAGGCCGACCTGCGCGACGCCATGTGCCTGGAGCTGGACGCCGCGGGCCTTGAGGTCGAGCGCTCCCACCACGAGGTCGGCGGCGCCGGCCAGGCCGAGATCAACTACAAGTTCAACACGCTGGTCCACGCGGCCGACGACCTGATGAAGTTCAAGTACATCATCAAGAACGTTGCCGACTCCTGGGGCAAGTCCGCCACCTTCATGCCCAAGCCGATCTTCGGCGACAACGGATCGGGCATGCACTGCCACCAGTCGCTGTGGTCCAACGGCGAGCCGCTGTTCTACGACGAGAAGGGCTACGCGGGCCTGTCCGACCTCGCCCGCTGGTACATCGGCGGCCTGCTCAAGCACGCCGACGCGGTCCTGGCCTTCACCAACCCGACGGTGAACTCCTACAAGCGCCTGGTCAAGGGCTTCGAGGCCCCGGTCAACATGGTGTACTCGCAGGGCAACCGCTCCGCCGGTATCCGCATTCCGATCACCGGCTCGAACCCGAAGGCCAAGCGCATCGAGTTCCGCGCCCCGGACGCCTCCTCCAACCCGTACCTGGCCTTCGCCGCCCAGCTGATGGCCGGCATCGACGGCATCAAGAACCGCATCGAGCCCTCCGCGCCGATCGACAAGGACCTCTACGAGCTGCCGGCCGAGGAAGCCAAGGACATCGCGAAGGCCCCGGGCTCCCTCGAGGAGGCGCTGAACGCGCTCGAGAACGACTTCGAGTTCCTGCTCGCCGGCGACGTCTTCACCGAGGACCTGATCCGCACCTGGATCGACTACAAGCGCGAGAACGAGATCAAGCCGCTCTCCCTGCGCCCGAACCCGTACGAGTTCGAGCTGTACTACGGCTGCTAGGCGGCCGCTGCACCGCAGCCGCTGCCGGCACGACGGCGGGGCCGCACCTTTCCCGGAAGGTGCGGCCCCGCCGTCGTTGTTTCGGCCATAGTTGTTTCGGCCGCCGTTGTTTCAGCCCTGGCGGGTTCCGCCGCCGTCCCGGCCGGACCCGTCCCCGCGGGCTAGTCCGCGATGGTGGTGAGCAAAAAGACGGAAGGCTCCGCCGCGGATACCTTGTGGGTGGGTCCGGGCAGGACGTACAGGCCCCCCTGCCCGACGGTGGTCTCCCCGCCGTCCCATGTCACGGTCACCGCCCCGCGCATCACCTGCATGGTGGCCGCCTCGGGCTTGGCATGGTCGTCGATTTCCCCTCCTGCGTCCAGGGCCACCAGGGTGTGCCGGAGCCGCCCGTCATGGAGCACCGCGTGTGCGCTGCGGTTGTGTGAGGCCACCCTGGCCTTCTCCAGGTGTTCGGCGGCGAGCTCCTCGAGCTGGGCCTGGGTGACATGCATGGCGGTGTCCTCTCGCTGGTGTGCCTAACCGTCGAACCCGTAGAAGTGGCGCTCGAAGACCTGGCGCGCACGGCGCGTGGTTTTCAGGTAGTCCTCCTCCAGGCGGGCCGCCTGCCCCGCCGGATAGCCGCACCAGCGTGCCACGGCCTCCAAGTCGCGGCGCGAACTGGGCAGCACGTCCGAGGGACGGCCCGTGCACACCACGATGGCACTTCGCACGCGCGCGGCCAAGGCCCACGCCCGGTCCAGCAGCTCCACGTCCCCGGACGGAAGCAGCCCCTCCTCGCCCAGCGCCCGCAGCGCCGGGCGGGTCGAGGTGGTGCGCAGCGCCGGATGTTCGGCGGCGTGGCGCAGCTGGAGCAGCTGGACCAGCCATTCGACGTCGCTGAGCGCCCCGCGGCCCAGCTTGAGGTGCCGTGCCGGGTCCGCGCCGCGGGGCAGGCGCTCGGATTCCACGCGCGCCTTGATCCTGCGGATCTCCCGCACGTCCTTCTCCTCCAGTCCGCCGCGGTAGCGCACGGAGTCGGCAAGCTCCATGAAGTCGCGTGCCAGCGCCTCGTCCCCGGCCATGGGGCGGGCCCTGAGCAGGGCCTGGGCCTCCCATACCAGGGCCCACCGGAGGTAATACTCCCGGTAGGCCTCAAGCGAGCGCACCAGCGGTCCCTGCCGTCCCTCGGGGCGCAGGTCGGCGTCCAGCTCCAGCCGGGGCTCGGCCAGCACGGCCGGCTGCAGCGGCTGGCCCAGCAGCGCCCCCATCCGCGAACAGATCCGCAGCGCCTGCTCCTGAGCAGCCTGCGGGTCCGCCCCGGAAAGGGGCCGGTGCACAAACATGACGTCGGCGTCGGAGCAGTAGCCGATCTCGCGGCCCCCCTGCCGGCCCATGGCCACTACCAGCAGGTCGGTGAGCTTCTCGCGGTCCGCATACTCGGTGTCCTCGGCCACCCGCAGGGCGCCCAGGACCGCCGCCTGGTCCGTGTCGGACAGGGCCCGGCCCACCTGGTCCAGGTCGATCACCCCGGCCCCGTCGGCCAGGGCGATGCGCAGCAGTTCACGGCGGCGGATCAGCCGGATCAGCCGCATCGCCTGGTGGCGTCCCCGGTGGCGGCTGAGCTTGGCGGTGATCTCGTGCCACTGCTGCTCGAAGGGCATCGGCACCAGGTCCTTGTCATCACCCAGCCAGGCCGCCGACTCCGGCGAAACTTCCATCAGGTCGGTGATGAAGCGGCTGTTGGAGAGGCTGTGGCACAGGCGTTCGGCCCCGGCGCTCGAGTCACGCAGCATGCCCAGGTACCAGTGGCTTTCCCCCAGCGATTCGCTCAGGCGGCGGAAACCGAGCAGGCCAGCATCCGGGTCCACGCCCTCGGCGATCCACCCCAGCAGCACCGGCAGGAGCTGGCGCTGCAGCGCGGCCCGGCGGCTGACGCCTGCGGTGAGCGCCTCGATGTGCCGCATCGCGCCGCGCGGATCCGCATAGCCGAGGGCCTTCAGGCGCGCCTGGGCCGCCTCCGGGGTGAGGCGGACCTCCTCGGTGCTCAGGTGGGCCGCGGTGGCCAGCAGCGGGCGGTAGAAGATGCGTTCGTGAAGCGAGCGGACCCCGCGCTTGGTGCGCTGCCACTCACCCGTCAGTTTTTCGGCGCTGGGGCGCACCGTCACCGCCGGGCCCAGCGAGGACTTCGCCAGCGCCCGCAGCGCGTCCTCCTTGGCCGGCATCAGGTGGGTCCGGCGCAGCTGGACGAGCTGGATCCGGTGCTCCAGCACCCGCAGGTAGCGGTAGGCGGTGTCGAACTCGACCGCGTCGGAACGGCCGATGTACCCGCCCGTGCTCAGCGCGGCGATCGCCGAGGTGGTGTCCCGGACGCGGATGGACTCGTCGACCCGCCCGTGCACCAGCTGCAGCAGCTGCACGGTGAATTCGACGTCGCGCAGCCCGCCCGGGCCCAGCTTCAGCTGCCGGGCCACCTCCTGGGCCGGGATGTTTTCGGTGACCCTGCGCCGCATGGCCTGGACGGACTCGACGAAGCCCTCGCGCTCGGAGGAGGCCCACACCAGCGGGGCCACCGCGGCCTCGTAGGCGGTCCCGAGGGTCCGGTCCCCGGCGATGCAGCGGGCTTTGAGCAGCGCCTGGAACTCCCAGCTCTGGGCCCAGCGGCGGTAGTAGGCCATGTGGGACTCCAGCGTCCGCGAAAGCACCCCGTCCTTGCCTTCGGGGCGCAGGTTCGCGTCCACCTCCCACAGCGCCGGTTCCGCCGCGTGGGAACCCAGCGCGCGGGCGATCCCCGTGGCGAGGGCGGCCGCGATCCGTGAGGCGCTGTCCTCCTCGATGCCCTCGGACTCATGCACATAGATGACGTCCACATCGGAGATGTAGTTCAGCTCCCCGGCCCCGCACTTGCCCATGCCGATCACGGCCAGCCGGACGGCAGCCACGGCGGCGGCGCCGAAGCGCTCGGCGGCCTCAAGGCGGGCCACGGCCAGGGCAGCCTCGACCGCGGCCCCGGCGAGGTCGGCAAGTTCGCGCCCGACGTCGGGCATGGAGCGCAACGGGTCTGCCGAGCACAGGTCGCGCAGGGCCAGGTCGACCAGCAGGGCGCGGTAGGCGGTGCGCAGGAGCACGTAGGCGTCTTTGCCCCCCTGGGCGGCCACGGGGGCGGTTCCGTCCGCCACATCCGCCCCCACCGCGGCCAGCATCTTCGCGCGGAGCCCGTCGGCGGGCGCGCGGACCAGCACCTCCGGGCGGGGCCGCTCCAGCAGGGGCAGCCGGTCCGGATGGCGGATCAGGAACTCGGCCAGCGCCTCCGAGGACCCCAGCAGCCGGAACAGCGGCAGGGATCGGCTCCGGTCGCCCACCAGGTCCAGGACCTGCGGGGCGCGCTCGGCCAGGCGCATCAGCGACAGGAGGGCCAGGTCCGGGTCCGGGGCGTCGGCGAAAGCCTCCACCAGCGCCGGCTCCTCAAGGCCCCCGAACTCCTTGGAGGCGAGGAAGCGCCTGGCCCGCTCCAGGTCCCCGAACCCGGCCGCGAGCAGCCGGCGCGTCAGACTCATGGCCTGGCCGCTAGAGGATGCCCAGGTAGCGGTTCAGCTCGAACGGGCTCACGTTCTGGCGGTATTCGTGCCACTCGTCGCGCTTGTTGCGCAGGAAGTTCTCGAACACCTGCTCGCCCAGGATCTCGGCGACCAGCTCGGACTCCTCCATGGTGCGGATCGCGTCGTGCAGGCTCCCCGGCAGCGGGTCGTGGCCCATGGCCCGGCGCTCGGCGGCCGAGAGGCTCCAGACGTCATCCTCGGCACCCGGCGGGAGCTCGTATCCTTCGCGGATGCCCTTCAGGCCGGCCCCCAGCAGCACCGCGTAGGAGAGGTAGGGGTTGGCCGCGGAGTCGATGCCGCGGTATTCGACCCGTGCGGAGAGGCCCTTGTTCGGCTTGTACAGCGGCACGCGCAGCAGAGCGGAGCGGTTGTTGTGGCCCCACGACAGGTAGCTCGGCGCCTCGCCGCCACCCCACAGGCGCTTGTAGGAGTTCACGAACTGGTTGGTTACCGCGGTGAACTCGGGCGCGTGGCGCAGGATCCCGGCCATGAACTGGCGGGCCGTGGTGGAGAGCTGGAACTCCTGGCCGGCCTCGTAGAACGCGTTGGCGTCGCCCTCGAAGAGGGAAAAGTGGGTGTGCATGCCGGAGCCGGGCTGGTCGGAGAAGGGCTTGGGCATGAAGGTCGCGTAGATCCCCTGCTGGAGGGCGACCTCCTTGATGACCGTGCGGAAGGTCATGATGTTGTCCGCGGTCTGGAGCGCGTCCGCGTAGCGCAGGTCGATCTCGTTCTGTCCGGGCCCGCCCTCGTGGTGGCTGAACTCTACGGAGATGCCCACGGACTCAAGCATCGTGACGGCCCGGCGCCGGAAGTCCTGGCCCACTCCGCCGGGGACGTGGTCGAAGTAGCCGCCCTGGTCCACCGGGACGGGGGCACCCTGGTCCCCGAGCGCGTCCGACTTCAGCAGGTAGAACTCGATTTCCGGGTGGGTGTAGCAGGTGAAGCCCATGTCCGCGGCCGCGGACAGCTGGCGCTTGAGCACGTTGCGCGGGTCCGCCGCGGACGGGGCGCCATCCGGGGTCAGGATGTCGCAGAACATGCGCGAGGTCGGTTCCTTTTCCCCGCGCCAGGGCAGGATCTGGAAGGTCGAGGGGTCCGGCTGGGCCAGCATGTCGGACTCGTAGATGCGGGACAGGCCCTCGATCGAGGAGCCGTCGAAGCCCAGACCCTCCTCGAAGGCGCCCTCCACCTCGGCCGGGGCCAGCGCCACCGACTTCAGCGAACCAACGACGTCGGTGAACCACAGGCGCACGAAGCGGATATCGCGTTCCTCGATGGTCCTCAGAACGAATTCCTGCTGGCGGTCCATGTGCGGCTCTCCTTACCACGACGGCTTACGGGGTGGCGGCCGGTGGCCGCCGCTGTCCACTTTACCCATGCCCGCCGCCGCCGGCCGTCCCCGCGCCGGTTCGTGACGGCGCAGGTCAACGGTGCCGGCCGGCCGTCGAGTAGTCTGTTGCCCATGAGTGCCGAAGAAAGCGCGCCCTACGGACAGTCCCCGGCGGCACCGCCGGAAGCGGTCCCGGCGCCCCCCTCCCGGATCCGCACGCACCACCTGGCCAAGGCCAAGGAAGCCGGCCAGCGGTTCGCGATGGTCACCGCCTACGACCAGTACATGGCCGGGATCTTCGACGAGGCCGGCATCGAGGTCCTGCTCGTCGGGGACTCCGCCGCCAACAACGTGCTCGGCCACGAGACGACGCTGCCGATCACTTTGGACGAGATGGTCATGTTCTCCCGGGCCGTCACCGCCGGTTCCCGCCGCGCGCTCGTCGTGGCCGACCTGCCGTTCGGCTCCTACCAGGTCTCCCCGGGCCAGGCCGTGGAATCCGCGGTCCGCCTGATGAAGGAGGCCCGCGTCCACGCGGTCAAGCTGGAAGGCGGCGCGCACTTCGCCGACCACGTGCGGGCCATCACCCGCGCCGGCATTCCGGTGATGGGCCACGTCGGCTTCACCCCCCAAAGCGAACACGCCCTGGGCGGCTACCGGGTGCAGGGCCGCGGCGCGGCCGCGCGCGCGGTGCTGGAGGACGCCCTGGCCATTGAGGCAGCCGGCGCGTTCAGCGTGCTGATGGAGATGGTCCCGGCGGAGACCGCCGCCGAAGTGGACCGCGCCCTGAAGGTCCCCACCGTCGGGATCGGGGCCGGGGCGGGGACCACCGGCCAGGTCCTGGTATGGCAGGACATGCTGGGGCTGGGCCAGGGCAAGGTTCCGCGGTTCGTCAAGCGCTACGCCGACCTGCGCTCGATCGTTTCCGGAGCGGCCCGCGCCTACCGCGACGACGTCCTGGCCGGCACCTTCCCCGGCGCCGAGCACAGCTTCTAGGGGACACAGCTTCCAGGAGACGCAGCTTGCAGGGGAACCGCCGTTCCCCGGTACGGGCTCCGGGCAACGGCGCGGACTCAGTCCTCCTCGCCCTGCTCCCACGACCTGTTCCGCTCGTGAACCTTCTCGATGGCGTGTTCGGCCTCCTCGCGCGAGGCGTAGGGGCCGATCAGCTGGGTCCAGTCGGACTGCGCACCCACCTCGACCTTGCCCGTCACCAGGTTGTACCAGTAGTCACCCCGGGGCTCATCCATGGCCGTTTCCTTTCCGTCCCTGCTCCTGCGGCCCAGAATACCCCGCGCCCGGGCCGCGCCCATGGGGTTAGTATCGGTTACATGCCCAGCACCACCGCCCCCGTCGGCACCCTTGTCCCCGGCACTGTCTCCCCCGCACGCCCCGTCCCGGCCGGAATCGCCCGCCCCGAGTACGTCGGGCGTCCCGCTCCCGCGAAGTTCACCGGCTCCGAGGTCAAGGACCCGGAGACGATCGGGCGGATCCGCGCCGCCTCCCGCCTGGCCGCGCAGGCGCTGCAGGAGGTCGGGCGGGCCGTCATGCCCGGGGTGACGACCGACGAGCTGGACCGGATCGGCCACGAGTTCCTCATCGACCACGGCGCCTACCCGTCGACGCTGGGCTACCGCGGCTTCCCGAAGTCGCTGTGCTCGTCGCTGAACGAGGTCATCTGCCACGGCATCCCGGACAGCACCGTCGTGCGCGAGGGGGACATCATCAACATCGACATCACCGCCTACCTTGACGGGGTGCACGGGGACACCAACGCCATGTTCCTGGCCGGGGACGTCGACGAGGAGTCCCGGCTGCTGGTGGAGCGCACCGAGGAGTCGCTGCGCCGCGCCATCAAGGCCGTGATGCCCGGGCGGGAAATCAACGTGATCGGCCGCGCGATCTCGGCCTATGCCAAGCGCTTCGGCTACGGGGTGGTGCGCGACTTCACCGGCCACGGCGTCGGCGAGGCGTTCCACACCGGGCTGATCATCCCCCACTACGACGCCGCGCCCGCCTACAACCGGGTGATGGAACCGGGCATGGTGTTCACGATCGAACCCATGTTGACCCTGGGCACCATCGAGTGGGACATGTGGGAGGACGGGTGGACCGCGGTCACCAGGGACCGCAAGCGGACCGCGCAGTTCGAGCACACCCTGCTGGTGACCGACTCCGGCGCCGAGATCCTCACCCTGCCCTAGACCCCACGCCCAAGGAGAGCCCATGCCCAAGGACAGCAAGCAGGCGAAGCGTACCGCGATCGGCATCGACATCGGCGGCACCGGAACCAAGGGCGGGATCGTGGACCTGGACAAGGGGAAGCTGGTCGGGGACCGGGTCCGGATCCCCACCCCCCGGCCGGCCACGCCCGAGGCGCTGGCCGAAACCGTGGGCCAGATCGTCGCCGAGCTGTCCGCCCGGCCGGAGGCGCCGCCGCCGCACCTCTCCGTCGGGGTCGCTTTCCCGGCGATCATCCACCACGGGGTGGCCCGTTCGGCGGCCAACGTCGACCCGGCCTGGATCGGCACGGACGTGGACGCACTCATGACCTTGCGCCTGGGCCGGCCGGTGCAGGTGGTCAACGACGCCGATGCCGCCGGCCTGGCCGAGGCCCGCTACGGGGCCGGCCGCGGCGTGGCGGGCACGGTGCTGGTGCTCACGCTGGGCACGGGCATCGGGTCCGCGCTGATCCACAACGGCGTGCTGGTTCCCAACGTCGAGCTTGGCCACCTGGAGCTGGACGGAGCCAACGCGGAGTCGCGGGCCTCGGCCTCCGCCCGCGAACGCGAGGAGCTGTCCTGGACGGAGTACGCGCAGCGGCTGCAGCGCTACTTCTCCCACGTGGAGTTCCTCTTCTCCCCCAATCTGTTCGTGGTGGGCGGGGGCATCTCCAAGCGCAGCGAGGACTTCCTCCCGCACCTGACGCTGGCGACGCCGGTGACCACGGCCGCGCTGCGCAACAACGCGGGGATCGTGGGGGCGGCTTTGCGTGCCTCGCTGCCGGGGACCGACTAGGCCGGAAGGACCCTGTCCGCCGGCCCGGCCGCCGGCTATTTCGCGGTCAGCGGGCGCTGCCGCCCGGCCGGCGGGGCGCCGGCCTCGCGGCGCAGCTTGGCGATGGCCGCCTCAAAGTCTTCCAGCGAATCGAAGTCCTGGTAGACGCTGGCGAAGCGCAGGTAGGCGACCTGGTCCAGGCGCTGCAGCGGCGCCAGGATCGCCAGGCCCACCTCGCGGGCGGCAATCTCCGCCGCCCCGGTCGCCCGGACTGTCTCCTCCACCTCCTGGGCCAGCATGGCCAGGTCGTCGTCGGTGACGGGACGGCCCTGGCAGGCCTTGCGGACCCCGGTGATCACCTTGTCCCGGCTGAAGGGCTCGGCCACCCCGGACCGCTTGATCACGTTCAGCGTGGGCGTCTCCACCGTGGTGAAGCGCTTCCCGCAGGCCGAGCACTGGCGGCGGCGCCGGATCGAGGATCCGTCGTCGGTGACGCGGCTGTCCACCACTTTGGAGTCGGTGTTGCGGCAGAACGGGCAGTACACGGGCTCCTACCTTTCCGCGCCGCGGCGCAGGTCGTGGACGGGCGGGACAGGCCTCAGGAGAGGTCACCGCCGAAGCGCACCAGCACCGCGTCGCCGTGCGCGGGCAGGTCCTCCGCCCGGGAGAGCGCCACGACGTGGCCCCCGACCTCCCGCAGCGCCTCGCGCCCGTAGTCGATCACCTGGATGGCCTTCAGGAAAGTCTCCACGTTCAGGCCCGAGGCGTAGGCTGCGGTGCCGCTGGTGGGCAGGACGTGGTTGGAGCCGGCGCAGTAGTCGCCCAAGCTGACCGGGCTGTGGTCGCCCACGAAGATCGCCCCGGCCGCAGTGATGCGCCCGGCGACGGCCGCGGCGTCGCGCGTGTGGATCTCCAGGTGCTCGGCCGCGTAGGTGTTGCAGACCCTGATGCCCTCCTCGATGCCGTCCACCAGGACGACGGCGGACTGGGGCCCGGAAAGCGCGGTGTGCACCCGCTCGGCGTGCTTGGTGGCCGCGGCCTGGGTGGCCAGCTCCACGCGCACGGCCTCGGCCAGCTCCACCGAGTCGGTGACCAGCACGGACGCGGCGTGGGGGTCGTGTTCGGCCTGGCTGACCATGTCGGCCGCCACGTAGGCGGGGGTTGCGGTGGCGTCGGCGAGGATGGCGATCTCGGTGGGGCCGGCCTCGGCGTCGATCCCCACGACGCCCTTGACGAGGCGCTTGGCGGTGGCCACGAACAGGTTGCCGGGGCCGGTGACGACGTCGACCGGCTCGATCGCCAGGTTCGGCGCGCCACCCTCGGGGGCCGGGACGCCGTACGCGAAGGCTGCGATCGCCTGGGCGCCCCCCATGGCGTGGACCTCCTCCACGCCCAGCAGCGCGGCGGCGGCCAGGATGGTGGGGTGCGGCAGTCCGCCGAACTCCTTCTGCGGCGGGGAGGCCAGCGCCAGCGAGCCGACGCCGGCGGCCTGGGCGGGCACGACGTTCATGACTACGGAGCTGGGATAGACGGCCAGGCCGCCGGGGACGTACAGGCCGACGCGGCGCACCGGGGACCAGCGCTGCACCACGCGGGCGCCGTTGGGGTACTCGACGGCCGTGTCCCCGGGGACCTGGGCCGCGGCGAAGGCGCGGGCGCGCCGGATGGATTCCTCGAGTCCGGCGCGCACGGCCGGGTCGAGTTCTTCCAGGGCCCGGGCAAGTGCCTGGGCCGGGACGCGGGTGTGTTCCTGCTCGACGCCGTCGAAGCGCGCGGCGAGGTCGGAGAGGGCGGCGAACCCTTCGGCGCGCACCCGCCCGATGATGCCCTCGACGACCTCGGAGGCGGTGTCGAAGTTCAGTTCCGGCCGCGGCAGCGCGGCCTTGAGTCGGGCGTGGTCCAAACGGGTGCCGCGCAGGTCGATGGTGCGCAGGGAGGCAAAGGCGGAAGCGGCAGTGGGATTCACCCCCCAATCCTACGACGGCGCGCGCAGGGGGCGGGGCGCCGCCCCGGGGCGGCTTAACATTCGCCCCGCGGCCGGACCCCGCCCCGGTCCCTGCCCGGCCTGTCCGCCCGGCATATCCGCCCGGCCGGATCCGGGCTTAGTCTGGAAGCGCGGCCGATCCGCAGAGCCGCGGCAGCAGGAGGTCGCCATGGTTTCCCCACCAGCCGTCCCGCCCCGGGAACCGGCAGCCGCAAAACCGGCAGGCGCAGGACCGGCTCTCCCGGAACCGGCAACCGCAGAACCGGCAGGCGCAGCTCCGGCTGTCCCGGAACCGGCAGTCCCGGAGTCCCAGGAGCCGCCCCACCTCCACGTGCCCAGGCACCGGCAGGAGGCCGACCTGGCCGGGATCTTCCGCGACGCGTTCCGCCGCCACGCTGCCGGGGTGGCGGTACTGACCGCCGTCTGGGACGGGGTTCCGTACGGCTTCACCGCCACCTCCCTGGCCTCGCTGTCGGCCGACCCCCCGCGGTTCACCTTCAACATGTCCCTGTCGGGATCCGCGTGGCCGGCGGTCGCCAACGGCGAGTACGTCGGCGTGCACCTGCTGGGCCTGGACCATGCGGGGCTGGCCGAGCGCTTCGCCCGCGGACCGGACCGGTTCTCCGGGGACCACTGGGAGCCGGGTCCGTTCGGGGTGCCGCTGCTCAGGGGCGTGCGCGGCTGGCTGCTCGGGCGGATCCTGCTGCGGCTCTCCTTCGGCCGCAATGCCGTGGTGGTCGCCGAGGTGGCCGACGGCGGCGTCGGCCCCGAAGGGCATCCGCTGCTCTACCACGGCGGGTCCTACCGCCGTGCCGCGGCGCTGGAGTACGAGATCTAGTCCGGGCCTAGACGTCCAGGCAGGCCGGGCCCAGCAGCACCTTCAGGTCGCCGAACAGTGCCGGGTTGGGGTTGACGCGGTACTCGATGCCCAGGCGCATCAGCTGCACCGAACGGGTGCCGTTGAGCTTGACCCGCACCTCGGTGCTGCCCGAATGGGTGCGCAGCACCTCCCCGAGCGCCGAGACGACCTCCTCGGTGGCCTTGTGGGCGGGCAGGCTGATGACCACCGGACCGGACTCCCCGTCCTCGCTGATCTCCGGGACCGTGAGTTCCTGCGCGTTGAGCGTGATGGACCCGTCGTCGCGGCGCTGCACGCGGCCCTTGACCACGACGATCAGGTCCTCGGCGAGCACGTTGGCGATGGGGGCATAGGCGTTGCCGAAGAACATGGTCTCCATCGAGCCGCCCAGGTCCTCGATCTCGCAGCGCGCGTAGGCGTTGCCGCTGTTCTTGGCGATGCGCCGCTGCAGCGAGGTAATCATGCCGGAGATGGTCACGATGTGCCCGTCGGCCGGGCCGTCGTCGGAGAGGACCTGGCTGATGGACAGGTCCGCGTGCTGGCTGAGCAGCCCGCCCAGGCCCTGCAGCGGGTGGTCGGAGACGTACAGGCCCAGCATGTCCCGCTCGAACGCGAGCTTGTCCTTCTTGTCCCATTCGGGCAGGTCCGGCACGACGACGGTCAGGCCCGACCCGGCCTCGGCGGGGTCGTCCAGGGCGCTGAACAGGTCGAACTGGTTGGCGGCCTCGTTGCGCTTGAGCACCACGACCGAGTCGACGGCCTCCTCGTGGACCATCACCAGCGCGCGGCGGGAGTGGCCCATGGAGTCGAACGCGCCGGCCTTGATCAGCGATTCGATGGTGCGTTTGTTGCAGACCACGGCGGGGACCTTTTGCAGGAAGTCGGAGAAGTTCTCGAACCGTCCCTTCTCCTCGCGCGCCTCCACGATCGCCACCACGGCGTTGGCGCCGACGTTGCGGATCGCTCCCATGCCGAAGCGGATATCGTTGCCGACCGGGGTGAAGGTCAGCGAGGACTCGTTCACGTCCGGGGGCAGGACCGTGATGCCCATGTGGCGGCACTCGTTGAGGTAGAGGGCGGACTTGTCTTTATCGTCGCCCACGGAGGTAAGCAGCGCGGCCATGTATTCGGCCGGGTAGTGGGCCTTGAGGTAGGCGGTCCAGTAGCTGACCACGCCGTAGGCGGCCGAGTGCGCCTTGTTGAACGCGTAGTCGGAGAAGGGCAGCAGGATGTCCCACAGGGTTTGGACGGCCTCCAGCGAGTACCCGTTGTCCTGCATGCCCTGGGAGAAGCCGGCGAACTGCTTGTCCAGCTCGGACTTCTTTTTCTTGCCCATCGCGCGGCGCAGGATGTCGGCCTGGCCCAGCGTGTAGCCGGCCAGCTTCTGCGCGATGGCCATGACCTGTTCCTGGTACACGATCAGGCCGTAGGTGCCGCCCAGGATGTCCTCGAGCGGTTCGGCCAGTTCCGGGTGGATCGGGGTGATCTCCTGCAGGCCGTTCTTGCGCAGCGCGTAGTTGTTGTGCGCGTTCGCGCCCATCGGACCGGGGCGGTAGAGCGCCAGCACCGCGGAGATGTCCTCGAAGTTGTCCGGGCGCATCAGCTTCAGCAGCGAGCGCATCGGCCCGCCGTCGAGCTGGAACACCCCCAGCGTGTCGCCGCGGGCCAGCAGCTGGTAGGACTCCGCGTCGTCCAGCTCCAGGTGTTCCAGGTCCAGGTCGAAGCCGCGGTTCTTCTTGATGTTCTCCAGCGCGTCGGAGATGATCGTCAGGTTGCGCAGGCCCAGGAAGTCCATCTTGATCAGCCCCAGGCCCTCGCAGGTCGGGTAGTCGAACTGGGTGATCACCTGGCCGTCCTGGAAGCGGCGCATGATCGGGATGACGTCGATGATCGGGTCCGAGCTCATGATCACGCCGGCGGCGTGGACGCCCCACTGGCGCTTGAGGCCCTCGATGCCCTTGGCGGTCTCGAAGACCTTGGCCGCCTCCGGGTCGGTGGCGATCAGCTGGCGGAAGTCCGCGGCCTCGCCGTAGCGCTTGGCCTGGGGGTTCTCGATGTCGCCCAGCGGGATGTCCTTGGCCATGATGGCCGGCGGCAGCGCCTTGGTGAGCGTCTCGCCCATGCTGAACGGGTAGCCGAGCACGCGCGAGGAGTCCTTGAGCGCCTGCTTGGTCTTGATGGATCCGTAGGTGACGATCATCGCCACGCGTTCGTCGCCGTACTTCTCGGTGACGTACTTGATCACCTCGGGGCGGCGGCGGTCATCGAAGTCGACGTCGAAGTCGGGCATGGAGACGCGTTCGGGGTTCAGGAAGCGTTCGAAGATCAGCCCGTGCCGCAGCGGGTCCAGGTCGGTGATGCGCATGGCGTAGGCGACCATCGACCCGGCGCCGGAGCCGCGGCCCGGGCCGACGCGGATGCCGTTGTCCTTGGACCAGTTGATGAAGTCGGCCACGACCAGGAAGTAGCCGGGGAAGCCCATCTTGATGATGACGTCCAGCTCGTAGTCGGCCTGTTTGCGCACCTCGTCGGGGACGCCGTCGGGGTAGCGGTAGCGCAGGCCGGCGTCGACCTCCTTGACCAGCCAGCTGGTCTCGTCCTCCCCCGGCGGGCAGGGGTACTTGGGCATGTAGTTCGCGTCGGTGTTGAAGGAGACCTCGCACCGCTCGGCGATCAGCAGGGTGTTGTCGCAGGCCTCCGGGTGCTCGGAGAAGAGCCGGCGCATCTCCTGCGGAGACTTCAGGTAGTAGCCGGAACCGGAGAAGGCGAAGCGGGAACCGCCCTGGTCGTAGGTCGGCTCCAGCAGCGTGGAACCGGACTGGATGGCCAGCAGCGCCTCGTGGGCCTTCGCGTCGTGCTCGTGCGTGTAGTGCAGGTCGTTGGTGGCGACCAGGGGAATGTCCAGTTCCTTCGCCAGGCGCAGCAGGTCCGTGGTGACCCGGCGCTCGATCTCCAGGCCGTGGTCCATCAGCTCGCAGAAATAGTTCTCCTTGCCGAAGATGTCCTGGTACTCGGCGGCTGCCGCCTTGGCTTCGGCGTACTGGCCCAGCCGCAGCCGGGTCTGGATCTCCCCGGAGGGGCAGCCGGTGGTGGCGATCAGCCCGGGGCTGTACTGGACCAGCAGCTCCCGGTCCAGCCGCGGCCACTTGCCGAAGACCGAGTCCAGCGAACCGATCGAGGAGGCGCGGAAGAGGTTGCGCATGCCCTGGTTGTTGTAGCTGAGCAGCGTCATGTGCGTGTAGGCGCCGCCACCGGAAATGTCGTCCTTGCGCTGGTGCTCCTCGCCCCAGCGCACGCGGGTCTTGTCGGTGCGGGCGGTGCCGGGGGTGACGTAGGCCTCCACGCCGATGATCGGCTTGATCCCGGCCTGGGTGGCCTTGTTCCAGAAGTCGAAGGCACCGAACAGGTAGCCGTGGTCGGTGGTCGCCATGGAGGTCATGCCGAGGCGTTCGGCCTCCTTGAACAGCTCGCCCAAACGGGCTGCACCGTCCAGCATGGAGTATTCGGTGTGTACATGGAGGTGGACGAATCCGTCCCGGGTTGAGCTTGCCACCCGTCAAGACTACCCGTCAGGCGAGTCCGTCGCGGAGCAGTTCCAGCGAGTGCCCGAGGTCGGCCGGATAGGTGCTGGTGTAGTGCACCCACTCCCCCGTGACCGGATGCGGAAAGCCCAGCCGGTGGGCGTGCAGCCACTGCCGGGTCAGGCCCAGGGCCGCGGCCAGGCGCGGGTCGGCGCCATAGGTCTGGTCTCCGGCGCAGGGGTGGCGCAGGGCGGCGAAGTGCACGCGGATCTGGTGGGTGCGCCCGGTCTCCAGGTGCACCTCCACCAGCGAGGCCCGCCCGAAGGCCTCCAGGACCTTGTAGTGGGTTACCGAGGGGCGCCCGTCCTCGATCACGGCGAAGCGCCAGTCGTGGCCGGGATGGCGCCCGATCGGGGCGTCGATGGTGCCTTCGAGCGGATCGGGCAGGCCCTGGACGACGGCGTGGTAGACCTTCTCCGGGGTCCGTTCCTTGAAGGCGCGCTTGAGCGCGGTGTAGGCCCGCTCCGTCTTCGCCACCACCATCGCCCCCGAGGTGCCGACGTCGAGGCGGTGCACGATCCCCCGCCGTTCCGGGGCCCCGGAGGTGGAGATGCGGTATCCGGCCGCGGCCAGCGCCCCCACCACGGTGGGACCGACCCACCCCGGGGACGGGTGGGCGGCCACGCCCACGGGCTTGTCGATGACGACGTAGTCGTCGTCGTCACCCAGTATCCTCAGGTCTTCCACGGCCTCAACCCTCACTTCCAACGGGTCCGGACGCTCCGGGACGGTGACGTCGATGGCCTCCCCGGCCACCGCTTTGCGTGACTTGGCCACGGGCCTGCCGCCGACGGCGACATTGCCCTCGGCGCACAGCTGCGCCGCGATGGTGCGGGAAATGCCCAGCCCGGCGGCGACGACGGCGTCGATGCGCTGGCCGGCCTGGCCTGCGGGGACCTCCAGGCGCGGCATCAGGCGCCCGTCCGGGTCCCGGCGTCGCTGCGGGTGCCGTCCAAGCCGATGCCGCGGAACACCAGCAGGCAGATCCCCACCATGGAGCACACGATCAGCGAATCGGCGATGTTGAAGATTGCGAAATTGGGCAGTGCGATGAAGTCCACCACGTGGCCCATCCCGAAGGAGGGCTCGCGGAACAGCCGGTCGGTCAGGTTGCCCGCGGCGCCGCCGAGCAGCGCGCCCAGCGCGACGGCCCACGCCCGGGAAGCGACCTTGCGCAGCAGGACCAGGATGTAGGTCACCACGGCGATCATTACCAGGGTGAAGATCCAGGTCACGTCGGTGCCGATGGAGAAGGCCGCCCCGGGGTTGCGGATGAAGTGCCAGCGCAGCAGCGGGGGCAGCACGTCGATGCTCTGCCCCTCGTACATCCGCGTCTCGACGATCCACTTGGTGAGCTGGTCCAGCCCGTAGCCGGCCGCGGCGATCACCAGGGCCAGCGCGGCCAGCCGCGGGCCGGCCCGGCGGGCCGGCGGAACGGGCAATGCGCCGGAGGGCGTGCCTGTCGGCGCCACCCCCGGCGTCGGGTCCTCTTCCATCACTTCCCCTTTAACGTGCCGTCGGCGGCCGGGGGGTCCCGGCCGCCGACCGTGGGCGCGCCCCGCCCGGCGGCGGGGCGGCGGTGCCTAGGCGTTTTCCTTGGTCTCCGGCGTCGCCATGGAGCCCTTGGCCTCGAGGTCGCGCAGCTGGCTCTCGATGTAGGCCTTCAGGCGGGCGCGGTAGTCGCGCTCGAAGCCGCGCAGCTGCTCCACCTTGCGCTCGAGCACGGTCTTCTGCTGCTCCAGGGCGGCAAGCGTCTTGCGGCTCTTCTCCTCGGCCTCGCTGACCAGGCCGTTGGCCTCGATCTGGGCCTCGGCGATGATCTTGTCGCGCTGCTCGACGCCGGCGCTGACGTATTCGTCGTGCAGGCGCTGGGCCATGGCCAGCACGCCGGCCGCGGATTCCGCAGTGGAGGCGTGTCCGCCGGCCGGGGCGGCTTCCTTCGCCGGCTCCTCCTGCTTGGGGGCCGGCTCGGCGGCCTTCTCCTCCACCACCGGTGCGGGGGCGGCGGCGACCGGTGCGGGGACGGCCTGTCCCTCGGCGCCAGAGGACTGCAGCTCGGAGATCCGGCGGCGGAGCTCGTCGTTCTCCTGGTTCAGGCGGCGCAGCTCGACCACGATCTCGTCAAGGAAGTCATCCACCTCGTCCTGATCGTATCCCTCACGGAACTTGGTCGGCTGGAATCGCTTGTTGACTACATCTTCTGGCGTGAGCGCCATCTGGTCACCTCGATACTTGGTTCTCTCCCCCCGCCGCTTGATTGCGGCAAGAGTACACTTATCCCGGTCGCTGCCATGTGGTGCGGCCTTGCCGCAACACATGCAGTCACCAGACTATAACGGTTCGGGCCGCTAACCCTAACCACGCCCCGCGGACGTGTTCAGGCCGTGGCCGCAGCGAGCGAGCGGACGATGAGCATCGCCACCCAGACGGCGATGTACAGCACGATGAAGGCAAGGTCCAGCCGCATCCCGCCCAGGTCCAGCGGCTTGATCCTGGACTTGAGCCAGCGCATTGGCGGGTCGGTGAACCGGTAGACGGCGCTGGCAAGGACCAGCGCGATCCCCCGCGGCCGCCAGGAGCGGGCGAACATCTGCACCACGTCGAACACGATGCGGAGGATCAGCAGGACCTGGAAAAGCGTCAGGGCGATATAGATCAACGCCCAAATGATCTGCACGGCGGATGTGCCCCGTTCAGCTCTGGTTGAAGAAGGAAGCCTGGCCTTCGGAGGACTTCTTGTCCTCGCCCAGCACTTCCACGGTCGAGGGGGAAAGCAGGAACACTTTGTTGGTGACCCGCTCGATGCTGCCGTGCAGGCCAAAGACCAGTCCGGCGGAGAAGTCCACCAGCCGCTTGGCGTCGGCTTCCCCCATGTCGGTGACGTTCATGATGACCGGGATCCCCTCCCGGAAGCTCTCGCCGATGATTTTGGCATCGTTGTAGGAGCGGGGATGGACCGTGGTGATCTGGCGCAATGAAGAATCCTCGTCCCTGGCTGACGGCGCGCGCTTGATGGGTGTGACGGGCGCCCGGTATTCGGTTTCGGCAGGCTCCGCGGCTTCGTCCGGCCGGCTCGCGTGCTCCTCGTGGAGCACGGCCTCGGGGCGCTGCACGACCTCCCGCTCAGCATACTGGTCCGAGTCGTAGTGCTCGTCGCCATCGGCGAGTCCCAGGTAGATCATTGTCTTGCGCAGGGCGCCAGCCATGGTCTTCTCCTCCAGGTCATGCGCGGTGCCGTGGGGCGGGCTCCGCGAGAGTCTCCTCCCGAACGACGCTACCGCAACGGCGGGCGCGGACCGAGGACATCGGACCCGACACGCAGGTGTGTCGCACCCGCCGCCACGGCCTGTTCCAGGTCCTGGCTCATGCCGGCGGAGACCACGTCAGCCCCAGGATAGCTGGCCCGCAGAGCCGCCGAGAGCCCGGCGAGCCGGGCGAAGGCGGCGGCGGGGTCGGCGCCCAGCGGCGCGACGGCCATCAGCCCGCCCAGGCGCAGGCCCTCGGCGGCGTCCACCAGCCCGGCCAGGGCTCCGATGTCCGCGGGGAGCGCGCCCCCGCGGTGGGCCGGTCCCGCATCGCGGGCATGCTCGGCCGGGCTGCGCAGGTCCACCTGGATAAGGCATTCCAGCGGGGAGCGGGCGGGCAGCCCCTCGCCGGCCCGGCGCTGGTTCTCGGCGGCCACGCCGCGGGAGAGTGCGGAAACCAGTTGCGGCCGGTCCACGGACTGCACGGCGTGGGCGTAGCGGGCCACGTGGCGCGCCTTGTTGGTCTGCAGCTGGCCAATGAAGTGCCACTCAAGGTCCAGGTCCGCCAGTTCGGCCGCCTTGGCCGAGGCCTCCTGGTCCCGGTTCTCCCCCACCCGGCGCACGCCCAGCCCGGCCAGCAGGCGCACGTCGGAGGCCGGGAAGAACTTGGTGACGACGATCAACTCGGGCAGGTCGGGCCGGCCGGCGGCGCGGGCCGCCGCGGCGATGCGGTCCCGGACCGCGGCCAGCCGGGCCGCGAGGTCGGCCCGGCGGGCCTGGCTCCCGGCCGGCTCCGCGGGGGCGGGGCCCGGAGGGGTCGGCTCGGTCAAGGGTGGTCCTTACGCTGGGGCGGGCTGGGAAGGGCCGGAACGGTCCGGGTCCGGGGATGCGGGGGCGTCCGTCCAGACCAAACCGGCGAAGCGGCCGGTCTTCGGGTCGCGGCGGTACGAGTAGTAGGAGGGGTCTTCGAGGGTGCAGACGCCGCTGGACTCGACGGCGACGCCGAGCCCCTCCAGCAGCGCGGCGGCGGCGGCGGGCAGGTCCAGCGCCGGGGTCCCCCACGAGGTGGTGGAGGCAATGCCGGGCAGGAGGTGCTCGGCCTCCTCGGCCAGCGCCGCGGGTACCTCGTAGCAGCGGCCGCAGACCGCCGGACCGATCCACGCCTGGAGGTGCTGCGCCCCGGCCACGCGCAGGCGGCCGACGGTGGCTTGGAGCACGCCCTCCAGCAGCCCGCGCCGGCCGGCGTGGGCCACGGCCGTGGCCGCCCCGGATCCGGCGGTGCCCGCGAAGACCACCGGCAGGCAGTCGGCGACCATCACGGCCAGCGCCGCCGAGGCATCGGCGCTGACCAGCGCATCCGCCACCGGCACGGACGCTCCGGGCCGGGCGGGCCCGGCGGGGACCTCGTGCACGGTGGCCGAGTGGACCTGCTCCATGAAGCGGAGCCCGCCCGGGGCCAGGCCGAGCCGGGCCTCAAGCCCGGCCCGGGCGGAGGCGACCCGCCCCGGGTCGTCCCCCACATGCAACGCGAGGTTGCCCTCCGCCACCGAGGTGAAGGCCACCCGCAGGCCCGGCAGGCCGGCGGGGACGTAGCTGAGCAGCGAGGTGGCGGGCAACCCTACGCCGGGCAGCACCGAATCAGGCGGCGTCGGATCGGGCGGCGTCGGATCGGGCATGGCGGGACAAACCGTGCGGCAGGCCGGCTACTTCAGGAAGTCCGGGACGTCGAGGTCGTCGCTGGAGCCGACGGTCAGGTCCGGCTCAACCACGGCCGGCAGCTCCTCATAGCGCGGGGTGGCCGGAACGGTGCCGGGCACCAGCGGGACCGTGCCGGGAACGGCCGGAGCCGCCGGCGCCGCCGCGGGGGCGGCGGGAGCCGCGGGTGCCGCTTGTGCAGCCGGGGCCGCGGGGGCGGCGTGGGAGGCGGCATGCGCCGGGGCCGAGGTCGCGTCGACCTGGTCGAAGCCGGCGGCGATGACGGTGATGCGGGCCTCGTCCCCCAGGGCGTCGTCGATCACTGCGCCGAAAATGATGTTCGCCTCGGGGTGGGCGACCTCCTGGACCAGGCGGGCCGCCTCGTTGATCTCGAACAGGCCCAGGTCGCTTCCGCCCTGGATGGAGAGCAGGACGCCGTGGGCGCCGTCGATGGAGGCCTCCAGCAGCGGGGAGGCGATGGCCAGCTCCGCGGCCTTGACCGCGCGGTCCTCGCCGCGCGCCGACCCGATGCCCATGAGCGCGGATCCGGCGCCCTGCATCACCGACTTCACGTCGGCGAAGTCGAGGTTGATCAGGCCCGGGGTGGTGATCAGGTCGGTGATGCCCTGGACGCCGGACAGCAGCACCTGGTCGGCGGACCGGAAGGCGTCGAGCACGGACACGTTGCGGTCGCTGATCGAGAGCAGGCGGTCGTTCGGGATGACGATCAGGGTGTCGACCTCGTCGCGCAGCGCGTCGATGCCGGCCTCGGCCGAGTTGGCGCGGCGGCGTCCCTCGAAGGTGAAGGGCCGGGTCACGACGCCGATGGTCAGGGCTCCCAGGGAGCGGGCGATGCGGGCCACCACGGGGGCGCCGCCGGTTCCGGTGCCACCACCCTCGCCGGCGGTGACGAAGACCATGTCCGCACCGCGCAGGACCTCCTCGATCTCCTCGGCGTGGTCCTCGGCGGCCTGGCGGCCGACCTCGGGGTTGGCCCCGGCGCCGAGGCCGCGGGTCAGTTCACGGCCGACGTCGAGCTTGACGTCGGCGTCGCTCATGAGCAGCGCCTGCGCGTCGGTGTTGATCGCAATGAATTCGACCCCGCGAAGGCCGACCTCGATCATCCGGTTGACGGCGTTGACGCCGCCGCCGCCGATGCCGACCACCTTGATGACGGCGAGGTAGTTCTGTGGAGCTGCCACGTCCTGTTTCCCTTGTTCGAAGTGCTGCTGACCTAGGAAGCTTCAACCGGACGAACCTTAACCCTCAGCTTGAGGGTTATAGTTATGTCAAGTAAGCGCTATGGAGACGCTATGTTTTGCGCTTCCTTCATGCAACGACCACCCCGCGTGTCGCCGCAAGAAGTCGCCCCGAGAAGTCTACCCGGGATGGGGGGCCGCGGGCGCCGGAGCGCCGCGGCCGGCTGCCGGAGGCCGCCGGGCCGCCCGCCCGCTACCGCGTGACGGGCTGGTCGGGGCTGCTGACATCGTAGACCTCCACCGGGGAGGACGGGTCATCCTTGACCTTGAGCAGCGCCTGCAGGACGCGGGCCTTTTGCGCACCGCGCTCTTCGTTGCCCCACACCACCGTCTTGCCGTTGGACAGGGTCAGTTCCACGGAGTCGATGGTCTTGGCCCCGGCGTGCTCCAACCGGGCCAGGACCGGAGCGGGCAGCCCGGCGAGCACGCGCGTGAGGGTCCGGAACACCGCCGGGTCGGCGGTGGCGGCGGAGGCGGAGATCACCGGAAGCTGCGCGTCCGAGCGCTTCGCCAGCGGCGCCAGCTTCCGCCCGTCCTCCCCCACCAGGGACAGCTTCCTGCCGTCCTTGAGGACCGCCACCGGCGCGTGCTCGACGACGCTGACCTGCAGGGTGTGCGGGGCCTTGGCCTGCACCACGACGTCGGCCACCGGCGCAAGTCCGGACAGCAGCTGCAGCACCCGCCCGGGCCCCACCTGCGGCAGCGGGACGCCAACCAGGGGTTCCAGGGCCTCGGCCACCGCGCCGTCGGAGGCGAGCCGGTTGCCTTCGACGTCAATGCTGCGAATGGCCAGCAGCGGGGAATACATCAGCACCAGGAGCATCGCGGCGATGCCGGCCAGCACCCCGCCGGTCCACAGCAGCACGCGGCGCCGGAGCCGGGCCGCGGGCGTTTGGGGCAGGGTCAGGACATTGTCCGCGGCCGGGGCGGTGCCCCTGCCGCTGGCGGCGCGGGCACTCATGCCCGGGCCGTCCCCCGCAGCGCGGCGAGGATCTCCTCCCCCAGTTCGGTGACATCGCCGGCGCCGATGGTCATCACGATGTCCCCGGGGGCCGCCACGGCGGCCAGCCGGGCGGGCGCCTCGGCGGCAGCGGCCGGGCCGCCGTCGGTGTTCAGCGCGTTGGCCACGAGGTCGCTGCTCACCCCCGGGATGGGCTGTTCGCGGGCCGGATAGATGTCCAGCACCAGCGCCGTGTCCGCCAGCGAGAGCGCATCGGCGAAGCCGCGCCAGAATTCCCGGGTCCGGGAGTACAGGTGGGGCTGGAACACCACGTGGACCCGGCCCTCGCCCGCGACCGCCCGCGCGGTGCGCAGCGCGGCGAGGACCTCGGTGGGGTGGTGGGCGTAGTCGTCGTAGACGCGCACGCCGGCGGCTTCGCCGCGGAAATCGAAGCGGCGGGAGGCGCCGGTAAAGGACGCGAGCCCGCGGACGGCCTCTTCCGGCTCGAGTCCGCAGTCCAGCCCCACCGCGAAGGCCGCGGCGGCGTTGAGCAGGTTGTGGTCACCGGGCACGGCCAGGTCGAGCACCGCCTGCTCGCCGCTGCCCCACTCAAGCGTGCACTCGGAACGCCCTCCTTCGTGGACCGGGTCCACCAGGCGGCGGTCCGCCCCGTCACCGAAGCCGTACGTCTGCACCCGCAGGTCCGGGCGTTCGCGGCGCATCCGGGTGGCCAGCGCATGCGCCCCCGGATCGTCGGCGCAGCAGACCAGCAGGCCGTCCGCGGGCAGCAGCGATGCGAAGGCGTGGAAGCTCTGGGCCACGGCCTCGGCGGTGCCGTAGTGGTCCAGGTGGTCGGCCTCGACGTTGGTCACCACCACGACGTCGGGGCGGTAGTTCAGGAACGAAGCGTCCGACTCGTCCGCCTCGGCCACGAAGAGGCGACCGCCGCCGTGCTCGGCATTGACCCCCAGGCCGGCGACGTTCGCGCCGATGGCGAAGGAGGGAGCCAGCCCGGCGTGGCGCAGCATCACGGCAATAAGGGAACTCGTGGTCGTTTTGCCGTGGGTGCCGGCCACCGCGACCACATGGTGGCCGTCCATGGCCGCCGCCAGCCCCTCCGAGCGGTGCAGGATGCGCAGCCCGCGCTCCACGGCCGCGTCGTACTCCGGGTTGCCGGGCTTGATGACGGAGGAGATGACCACGGTGTCCGCGTCCCCGAGGTTCTCCGCCGCGTACCCGACGTGGGTGCGGGCCCCCAGGGCGCTGAGCTCGGCGAGCACCGGCAGGTCCTTGGCGTCGGTTCCCGAAACGGGTACGCCGCGGGCCAGCATCAGGCGGGCGACGCCGGAGACCCCGACGCCTCCAATCCCGAGGAAATGGACGCGGCCAAGGTCGTGGAGCGTGTGGGTCTGCTGCATGCCTCTAGCTTCCCACGCCCGGGGCCCGGACCGCGTCCAGCACGATCCCCGCCATGGCCTCCGCCGCATCGCGGCGTCCCTGCCCCAGTGCCGCGGCGGACATGGCTTCCAGCCGCCCGGGGTCCTGCAGCAGCGGCAGCACGTGGCTGCGGAACCAGTCCGGGGTGAAGGCGGCGTCCTCGACCAGCAGCGCTCCACCGGCCTCCACCAGGCCGGCGGCATTCAGCCGCTGTTCCCCATTGCCGATAGGCAGCGGCACCAGCACCGCGGGGGTCCCGGTCGCCGCGAGTTCGCACACCGTTCCGGCGCCGGAGCGGGCCACCACCAGGTCGGCGGCCGCATAGGCCAGTTCCATGCCGTCGACGTACTCGACCTGCCGGTAGCCCGGGGACGACAGGAGGGCGCCGGCTCCGTCCAGCAGCTGCTTGCCCCGGCCGGTGATGTGCAGCAGCTGGATGCCTGCCCCGGCGACGTCGGGCAGGGCGGCACGGACGGTCCGGTTGATGGAGGCCGCCCCGGAGGAGCCCCCGGTGACCACCAGGGTGGGCAGGTCCGGGTCCAGCCCCAGCGCCGCGCGGGCCTGCGGGCGCGCGGCGGCGCGGTCCAGCCCTGCGATGCCGCGGCGCATGGGCATGCCGACCAGCTCGGCCCCGCGCAGTCCGGTGCCGGGGAAAGCGGTGGCGACGCGGGCGGCGAAGCGCGCGCCGACCCTGTTGGCCAGGCCGGCACGGGCATTGGCCTCGTGGATCACCACCGGGATGCGGCGCCTGCGGGCGGCCAGGTAGACAGGGGTGCAGACGTATCCGCCCACGCCGACGACCACTCCGGCCCCCTCCCGGTCCAGGATGTCCCCGGCCTGCCGCACCGCGGCCCGGAAGCGCCACGGAAGCTTGAGCAGGTCCAGGGAAGGCCGGCGGGGCAGCGGAACGCGGTCGATGGTCTCCAGCCGGAGCCCGGCCGCGGGCACCAGCCGGGTTTCCATGCCGCTGGCGGTGCCGACCGCGACCAGGGCGGCCTCCGGGCGTGCCGCGGCGATCGCGTCCGCGATCGCCAGCAGGGGCGAGATGTGCCCGGCGGTGCCCCCGCCGGCAAGGACAATGGAAGGACCTGTGGTCATGGTGCTTGTGCCTTCGGTTTGTGGTGGAGTCGGGCGGAAGGGGCCCTGGGGCCGCGACGGCCGGGGCCGGGGCAGCTGGGGGCGAACAGTGGGGTGGCGAACAGTTGGGAGCCGTTGAGCCGAAAGGGGCCGTTTAGTCGGAGGGGGCCCTGCGGGACTGGGCGAGGCCTCCGCGGGTGCGGGCGAGTGCGCGGGAGAGCGGGCCGTGGCGCACGGGCGGAGCGCCGGGGGCCTGCCGGGCGAAGGCCAGGACCACGCCCACCGCGGCCAGGGCGAACGTCAGCGCGGAGCCGCCGTAGGAGATGAACGGAAGGGGGACGCCGACGACGGGCAGCACGTTGGTGACCATGCCGATGTTGATGAACGCCTGTCCAATCAGCCAGACCATGATGCCCCCGGTGGCCACCCGCACGAACCGGTCCTGGCTGCCGGCCGCGACCCGGTACATGGCGACCGCCAGCAGGCCGAAGAGGGAAATGATCACGAGGGTGCCCATGAGCCCGAGCTCTTCGCCGATGATGGCGAAGATGAAGTCGTTCTCGGCCTCCGGGATGTAGTTCCATTTCTGCCGCGACTGGCCCAGACCCAGACCCCACCAGCCGCCGGAGGCCAGCGCGTACAGCCCCTGCTCCGACTGGTAGCACGGGTCCGAGGGCGCGTCGCAGTTCAGCCGCAGCCACGCGTAGATGCGCGTCATCCGGTTGCCGCTGACCGCGACCATGATCAGGGCCAGGGCCGCGACGCCGCCCAGGGCGATGCCGAACATGCGCAGCGGCGCCCCGGCCAGGAAGACCGTGGCCCCCAGGACCAGCAGCAGGACCAGTCCGGTGCCGAGGTCACGGCCCAACAGCACCAGCAGCACCACCAGGGCGCCCAGGGGAAACAGGACGGGCACGATCGCGTGCTTCCAGTTGTCGATCAGGTGCGCCTTGCGTTCCAGTACGGCGGCGGCCCACACGGCCAGCGCCAGCTTTGCCGCCTCCGAGGGCTGGCCGCTGAAGCCTCCGATGCGGATCCAGTTGCGGTTGCCGTAGACCTCCACCCCCAGGGGGGTGAAGACCAGCAGCAGCAGGAACACGGCCAGGCCCAGGGCGGGCCAGGCCAGTTTCCGGATGGTCCCCACGGGCAGCCGGGCCGCCACGACCATGAGGATGAAGCCGGCCAGCGCCCAGATGCCCTGGCGCATGAACAGGTCGTAGGAGGAGGTTTCCCTCGTGATGGCCTCCACGGCCGAGGAGGACAGCACCATGAGCAGGCCGATGAGGGTCAGCGCCACCGAACTGCCGAGGATCATGTAGTAGCTGACGCCGCCGCGGGTCTCGGGGTCGCCCTCGAGCCAGCTCCACAGCCGCCGGACCGGGGACCGGGCCGGCCAGTCCCCGGTCGCGGACCCGGCGCGCTGCGCCGCGGCGCCCGGCCGCTGCGGGGCGGCGGGCTCCGCGGCGGAAGGCCCCGCGGAAGGCC
>NZ_BKDJ01000022.1 GCF_008580665.1 Zafaria cholistanensis | reverse complement strand
TGCGGGGCGGCGGGCTCCGCGGCGGAAGGCCCCGCGGAAGGCCCCGCGGCGGGGACCGCGCGGCCCTTCACCCGCGGGCGGGGCGGCCGGGCGGGTCCGCGCGGCGGGGTGGTGGGGGCTGGCACGGGTGCTCCTTTAGTGCTGTTCGTCCGCCTCCATGAGGGCCCTGACGGCCTCGATGAAGGCATTGCCGCGGTGGGCGTAGGAGGCGAACTGGTCCATGGACGCGGCCGCCGGGGCCATCAGGACGGTGTCCCCGGGCGCGGCCACGGAGGCGGCGGCGGCCACGGCCGCGGCCATGACCTCCGTGCCGCGCGCGGTCTGCGCCCGTTCCTGTCCAGTTTCGCCCACGGCCGCCTCGATCACGGGCACCTGCGGCGCGTGTCGCTGCAGGGCCGCACGCAGCGCGGCGGTATCGGTGCCGATCAGCACCACTGTCCTGAGCCGTTCGGCGTGGGCGGCCACCAGGTCGTCGTAGTCGACTCCCTTGGAGAGGCCGCCGGCGATCCACACCACGGAGGCGAAGGCCCCCAGCGAGGCGGCGGCGGCGTGCGGGTTGGTCGCCTTGGAGTCGTTGATCCAGAGGATGTCCCCGCGCCGGGCCACCGGTTGGATGCGGTGCGCGCCGGGGTCGAAGGCGCGCAGGCCCTCGCGCACCGCGCGCGGTTCCACGCCGTAGGCACGCACCAGCGCCGCGGCGGCCAGGGCGTTGGCGACGGTGTGCCGGGGCGCCACCTCGCCGAGGTCCTCGAGCGTGGCCATCTCGGCGGCCGAGGTGCGGCGGTCCTCGATGAAGGCGCGGTCCACCAGCAGGCCCTCGACGACGCCGAGCATGCTCACCGCGGGAATTCCCGTGGTGAAGCCGACCGCGCGGCAGCCCTCGACGACCTCCGCGTCCTCGACGAGCCGCTCGGTCTCTGCCTGTTCGACGTTGTAGACGGCCGCGACGCGGGTCCGTTCGTAGATTTTGGCCTTGGCCGCGACGTATTCGGCGTAGCTGCCGTGCCAGTCGATGTGGTCCTCGGCCAGGTTCAGCACTACCGAGGCCAGCGGGGACATCGTGTGGGTGTGGTGCAGCTGGAAGCTGGAAAGCTCCACGGCAATGGCGTCGTAGCCCTCCGGGTCGCGGACCGCGTCCAGGATCGGGGTGCCCACGTTGCCGGCGGCGACCGCGCGCAGCCCGGCGGCACGGAGCATGGACTCGACCATGCCGACCGTCGTCGTCTTGCCGTTGGTGCCGGTGACGGCAAGCCATTCGGCGGTCCGGCGGCCGGCGCGCTCGCGCACCCGCCAGGCCAGTTCGACGTCGCCCCAGACCGGGATGCCCGCCTCGGCCGCGGCGGCCAGTACGGGGTGGCGCGGGTTCCAGCCCGGGGAGGCGATGACCAGTTCGGCCGGCTCGCCCTCCACTAGGGGCAGGTCCGCCACGTGGGCGGTCCCCAGCAGCACCGCGGCGGCACCGACGATTTCCAGGGTGTCCGCGCGGGCGCGGTTGGCCTCGGTGTCGGCGCCGTCGATGACCACCACGCGGGCGCCAAGCTCCACCAGGGTGTCGGCTGCGGAGAAGCCGGAGAGCCCCAGCCCGGCCACGACCACGCGCAGCCCGGTCCAGTTGGCGTCCCAGCTGGTCAGCTCCCCGACCGGTGCGTGCGTCACAGTCCCACCACCCATTCGGCGTAGAAGATTCCCAGGCCGGCGGCGACGAAGAGGCCGCCCAGGATCCAGAACCGGACCACGACGGTCACTTCCGCCCAGCCCTTGAGTTCGAAGTGGTGCTGCAGCGGCGCCATCTTGAAGACGCGTTTGCCGCCGCTGATCTTGAAGTACCCGACCTGGATGATCACCGACAGGGCGATCATCACGAACAGCCCGGCCAGCACGACCAGCAGCAGTTCGGTGCGGGAGAGGATGGCGAAGGCCGCGACGGCGCCGCCGATGGCCAGGGAGCCGGTGTCGCCCATGAAGATCTTCGCCGGCGAGGTGTTCCACCACAGGAAGCCCACCAGGGCGCCGCAGAGGATGGCCCCCAGCAGGGCCAGGTCCATCGGGTCGCGGACCTCGTAGCAGACCGTGCCGATGGAGCGGGAGGAGCCGCAGGCCTGGTTGTACTGCCAGATGCCCATGAGCGTGTAGGCCGCGAAGACCATGATGGCCGCGCCCGTGGCGAGTCCGTCGAGGCCGTCGGTGAGGTTCACGCCGTTGGTGGTGCCGGTGATGATCAGGTTGGCCCAGAGCACGAACAGGATGGCTCCCAGCAGCGGCCCGGCGAAGGCCAGGTCCAGGCTCAGGTCGCGGATGAAGGAGATGTGCGTGGAGGCCGGGGTGAGCCCCTTCTCGTTGGGAAACTGCAGCGCCAGGACGGCGAAGGCGATGCCGACCGCGCTCTGGAGCACGATCTTCTGCCAGGCCCGCAGGCCCAGGCTGCGCTGCTTGGAGATCTTGATGAAGTCGTCGAGGAACCCCACCAGCCCCATGCCCACCGTCAGGAACAGCAGGACGAGGCCGCTGACCGATGGGCCGGTGGAATGCGCGCTGATCAGCGACAGGATCCCGTGCGTTCCGAAGTAGGCGACCAGCACCGCCAGCACGATCACGGCACCTCCCATGGTGGGGGTGCCGCGCTTGGTGTGGTGGGAGGTGGGGCCGTCGTCGCGGACGAACTGCCCGTAGCCCTGTTTGACGAGCAGCCTGATGAACAGCGGCGTGCCCAGCAGCGACAGCAGCAGTGCCGAGCCCGCGCCAATGATGAGGGCGATCACCGGACGCTCCCCTCCGCGGCGGCCGCGCCGCCCGCGGCCGATGCCAGCCGGTCGCCCAGGAGGCGCAGGCCGGCACCGTTGGAGGACTTGAACAGGACGATGTCTCCGGGCCGCAGCCCCTCGTTGAGCAGGTGCTCGGCCTCTTCGGCGCTTTCCACGAACATCGCCTCATCGCCCCAGCTGCCTTCCAGGACGGCCGAGTTGTAGGCCGCCTTGGCCCCGCGGCCGACGATGAGGAGCTTCTTGATGTTCAGGCGCACCGCGAGCCGGCCGAGCATGTCGTGCTCCAGAACGGAGTCCTCGCCCAGCTCGAGCATTTCGCCCAGCACGGCCCAGGTCCTCCGGGCCTGCCCCTGGGCGTCCGGCAGGCCGAGTTCGGCCAGCGTGCGCAGGGCGGCGCGCATGGATTCGGGGTTCGCGTTGTAGGCGTCGTTGATGACGGTGACGCCGTCGGGGCGGTCGGTGCGCTCCATGCGCCAGCGGCTGGCCGGACCGCGGCCGGTGAGGGCCGCGGCGATGGCGGCGCCGTCGACGCCCAGGGCGTACGCCGCGGCCGCGGCGGCCAGCAGGTTGGCCACGTGGTGGCGTCCGATCAGGCCGCTGCGCACCGGGTGGGTGGAACCGTCCGGCAGGCGCAGCGTATAGCGGGGATGCCCTTCCCGGTCGACCGAGACGTCCTCGGCGGACACGGCGCCGGCCGGGGCCTCCTCGCCGAAGCCGAGCACGGCGGCGCGGGTGCGCGAGGCCATGGCGGCCACGGCCGGGTCGTCCAGGTTCAGCACGGCGGTGCCTTCCTCGGGCAGGGCCTCCACCAGCTCGCCCTTGGCGCGGGCGATGTTTTCGGTGCCGCCGAACTCGCCCGCGTGGGCACTGCCCACGCAGAGCACCACGCCGACCTGGGGGCGGACCATGCGGGCCAGGTACTCGATGTGCCCGATTCCGGTCGCGCCCATCTCGACGACCAGGTTGCGGGTCGCCTCGGTGGCCCGGAAGACGGTCAGCGGTACGCCGACCTCCCCGTTGTAGGAGCCGATGGGGGCAACCGTTTCCCCGGTGCCGGCCAGGATGGCGGCAAGCAGGTCCTTGGTGGTCGTCTTCCCGGCGGAGCCGGTGATCCCCACCGTGCGCAGGCCGGTGGTTTCGGCCAGCCGGGCAACGGTGTGTGCGGCGAGTTTGCCCATGGCCAGGACGGCGTCGGGGACGATCACGGCCGGGTGCACGGTGCCGTCGGCGGCGGTGGTCTCGCGCTCGGCCAGGGCCAGCACGGCTCCGGCCGCGAAGGCCTGCCCGACGAAGCGGTGGCCGTCGGAGGCTGCGCCGGGCTTGGCCACGAACAGCCAGCCGGGCGCGCATTCGCGCGAGTCCGTGGCAACGCCGCGGACCAGGGTCTCGGGAAGGGCGGTCGCCGTCGGGCGGCCGCCGGTAATGGCCGCAATTTCGGCGGTACTGAGATCAATCATGACTAGGTGGACTTTACCCTTTGGCGGTGGGGTGGGCGGAATCGGCGGGCAGGAAGCCGCGGGCGCGCAGCGCGGCGCGCAGTTCCACGCGGTCGTCCAGGGGCAGGTTCACGCCCCGGACCTCCTGCCAGACCTCGTGGCCGCGCCCGGCCACCAGGATGGTGTCCTCCGGCCCGGCGAGGTCCACGGCCGCGGCGATGGCGGCTGCTCGCGGCGCCACCTCGACGGCGTCGGCGGCGCGGGCCCCGCCGGCCATGGCCTCGCGGGCCCCGGCCAGCACGGCCGCCCGGATGCCGGCGGGTTCTTCGTCGTGCGGGTCGTCGTCGGTGACCACCACGAGGTCCGCGTGGCGGGCGGCGACCGCTCCCATCACGGGGCGCTTGGTGGCGTCCCGCTGGCCGGTCGCGCCGAAGACCACGATGGTGCGGGCACCGGGGCGGGCGCTGTCCACCGACTCCAGCGCGCGCTGGAGCGCGTCGGGGTTGTGCGCGAAGTCCACGATCGCCGCGGGGCGCCGGCCGACCACCTGCATGCGCCCGGGGACCTCGACGGTGAGGGGGTCGTCGCGATCGAGCACGCGCTGGAGATCCTCCAGCGGGGCGCCTGCGGCGTGGACCATCAGCAGGGCCAGCGCGGCATTGGAGACGTTGAACAGGCCCGGCAGCCCGGTGCGGGCGCGCAGCAGCGCGCCGCCCGGCCCGGCCACCTCGAAGCGGTGGCCCAGCCCGTCGGAGACAATCCCGCGGACCCGCCAGTCGGCGTCGTGCCCTTCCGTCGCGGGCGCGGTGGCCAGCGTCCAGGTGCGCGCGGTGGAGGACTGCGCCATGCGCCGCCCCCACGCGTCATCGACGGTGATTACGGCGCGGCGGGTGCGGGAGGCCTCGAACAGGCGGGCCTTGGAGGCGAAGTACTCCTCCATGGTGCCGTGCAGGTCCAGGTGGTCCTGGGTGAGGTTGGTGAAGCCCGCCACCTCGAAGGCCAGCCCGCCAATGCGCCCGTAGTCGATGGAGTGGGAGGAGACTTCCATGGCCGCCGTGTCCACGCCGGCCTCGCGCATGCGGGCCATCAGGGCGTGCAGCTGCGGCGCCTCGGGGGTGGTCAGGACGCTGGGGATGCGGGTGGCGCCGGCGACGATCTCGATGGTCCCGACCAGGCCGGTCCGCTGGCCCAGGGCGCGCAGCAGCGAGGTGGCGAAATAGGTGGTGGTGGTCTTGCCGTTGGTTCCGGTGACGCCGAGCAGCGCGGGCCCGGCCGCGGTGCCGTGCAGGCAGGCTGCGAGGGGGCCGACGGCGGCGCGCACGGAGCCGGCCACCAGCACGGGCAGGCCGGTGGCGCGGACCCGGTCCAGGCCCTCCCCGTCGGTGAGCACCGCGGCCGCGCCGGCAGCGGCGGCCGCGGCCGCGAAGTCGGCGCCATGGCGGTTGGCGCCGGGCACGGCGGCGTAGAGGTCCCCGGGCAGGACGGCGCGGGAATCCAGGCAGACCCCGTGCACGACGGCGGCCCCGTCCCCCTCCAGCCGGACGGCGGTTCCCGCGGCGGCTGCCGCGGCGGCGAGGCCGGCCAGGGTCAGCGCGGGTGCGGTGGCAGGGCGGAAGGCGCGCTCGGCGTCGCGCGCCGCAGTGGTGTCCGTGTCCATCAGTCCCAGCCGTACTTCTGGTTCTTGCCGACAAAGACCTTGTAGGCCCGGGATTTCGTGGTGCTCGGCGCCACATCGTACGTGTTCAGGGTCTGGCTCATGATGCGGGTGAAGGTATCACCGACGGACCAGCTGCGCCAATTGCCCTTGGGGCGGTGCATGGTGACCACCACCAGATACTGCGGGTCGTCGATGGGAACCATGCCGGCGAAGGAGCTGGTGTGGCCGTCGTACCCGCCGGTGGGTCCCGCGGCCTGGCCCGTGCCGGACTTGCCGCCCACCCGGTAGCCGTCAATGGCCATCAGGGTTCCGGTACCGGCATCCACGACCGTCTCCATCATGCGCCGCATCTCCTCGGAGGTCTCCTCGGAGAAGATGCGCCGGGGTTCGGGCTCCGCCACCGGGTGCTCCGTCCCGTCCGGGGAGATGTAGGCCTCGATGAGGCTGGGCTCGACCTGCACGCCGTGGTTGCCCACGGTCTGGAAGACCTTGGCGGTGTGCAGGGCGGTCTGCGTGTAGGCCTGCCCGAACATGGTGGTGAACTGCTGGCGGCGGTCCCAGGCGGCGGGAGGGGTGAAGATGCCCGGGTTGGAGGAAGGCAGCCCGATGTCGATCCGTTCCCCGATGCCCAGCTTCTTCATCCACTCGTAGCGCTGCTCGTTGGTCAGGCGGCTGCCGATCTTGACGGTTCCGGTGTTGTACGAGCGCGCGAAGATGCCGGCGGCGGTCATCTGGAAGGTGGCGTGCTTGAGCGAGTCGTTGATCTTCTCGTTCTGGATCGTGTAGGAGTTCTTGACCGTAAACTCCTCCGTGGGCTCCACCACGTCCTCCTCGAGGGCCGCCGCGAAGGTGGCGACCTTGCCGGTGGATCCGGGCTCGAACGCCTGGGTCACGGTGGTGGAGGTGCGGAACTCGGGATCGGTGGCCCCGGGGTCGGAGGGGTCCACGGTGGTCGAGTCGGCCAGGGCCCGGATCTTGCCGGTCTTGACCTCGACCACGACGGCGTTGACCCACTCCGCGTTGAACTGTTTCTGCTTGGCCATGACCGCCTCCTGGGCAGCCCATTGGATGTCGCTGTTGATGGTCAGGCGCACGTCCTGGCCGTCGACCGCGTCCACCTCCTGCATGGTGGCCATCGGGATGCGGACGCCGTCGGCTCCGACCTCGTAGGTCTTCTTGCCGTCGGTGCCGCCGAGTGCCGCGTCCTGGCTCAGTTCCAGGCCTTCGGCGGCCTTGCCGTCCGCGGTCATGAAGCCGAGGATGCTGCCGGCGACGGAACCGTTGGGGTAGTTGCGCTCGGTGCGCTGCTCGCTGGTGAGGCTGGGAATGCCGACGGCCAGGGCCGCATTGCGGACCTTGGGCGTGACGCCCTTGGCGACGTAGGAGTACCCCTTCTTCTCGGCCCCCTCCCGGCCCACGATCGAGGCGCGCAGGGTCTCCGCGTCCTGGTCCAGCAGGGGAACCAGTTCGGCGATGGCCTGGTCGATGGTGACCTTTTCGCGTTCGCCGCTCTGCTGGTTCTTGCGCGTGAATTCGGGCTTGAGCAGGCGCTGGTTGACGACGAGGTCGTAGCGTTCGACGCTGGCGGCCAGCACGCGCCCCGCGGAGTCCAGGATCTGGCCGCGTTCGGCCTGGATGGTTTGGACGCGGATACGGTTCTTGACGGCCGCCTGGGCGATGCCCTCCGGGTCAAGCCCCTGGACAAAGAAGAGGCGCCCGCCGAGCACCAGCAGCATCACCAGGGCCACGGCCAGGCCGGCGCGCAGCCGGACTCCCGTGCGCGGCTGCTGCCGGGCTCCGTCGTCCCCCGTGCGGGTGCCGGCGGTCCCGGTCCGTGGCGCTGCCATCCATCAATCCTCGCGTCGCACTAGTTCTTCGGCTGCTGCTGCGCCGGGGCCGGAATCGTTCCGCCGTTGAGTTCCTGCTCAGTGAACTCGGTGTCCACGATGCGGGCCGGCACGCCGCCGGCCGGGAGGCGCTCCCCTGCGGGCTCCGTTCCCGTTACCGGGCCGGTGGCGGGGGTGCCCTCCTCCGCGGGCGCCGTCCCCGCCGTTTCCGCCGGCGGGGCGGCGGGTTCGGCCGCGGAGGCTCCGGCGCCGACCGCGGTGTCCCGGGCCGCGGTGTCCCGGGCCGCGGTGTCCCGGGCCGCAGTCTCACGGTCGGCCACAAGGGAGGTGGGGCTTTCCTCGGCCTTGGCCTCGGAGGAGGTGCCGGCGACCTTGAGGGTTTCCAGGTCAATCGACGCGACGGATCCGGGAACCACCATGCCCAGCTCGGCGGCCTTGGCCGCAACGCTCTGCGGGGCCTCCAGCTTCTGCGCCTGCTGGGCCAGGGCCTCGTTCTCCTGGACCAAGGCCTGCTCCTGGTTGCGCAGCTTGACGACCTCGTACTGCCCGCCGGAGACGGAGATGTTCAGCACCAGGACCGTGGCGAGGGCGGCGGCAAGCATGGCCGCAAAGCAGAAGAGGGCAAACTGCAGCCGGCGGCCCCCCACCACGGCGGGGACGACGGAGAGCGCGGTCCGCCGCCGCGGTTCGGGCGCATCGTGCCGGGGCTCCGGGACGAGGGCGCGGGCCGTGGCCCCATCCACCGCCGAGGCGGGAATCCCGTGCGGCTCAACACCCGTCTGGGTCCGGATGCCCATGGTCAGCTCCTCTTCAGGATTCGTTCGACGGCCCTCAGCTTTGCCGAGGCCGCCCGGGGGTTCTCTTCGATTTCCTGCGCCGTGGGGGTTTCGGTCCCCCGGGTCAGCGTCCTGTACTGCGCCTTGTGCTCCTCCAGCTCCACCGGGAACCCGGCGGGGGCGGAGGACCGCGAACCCGCGGCAAAATGCCGCTTGGTGATCTTGTCCTCCAGCGAGTGGTAGCTCATCACCACCACCCGGCCTCCGACCTCCAGCACTCCCATCGCGGCGGGGATCGCGCGGTCGAGCACGTCGAGCTCCTCGTTGACCTCGATGCGCAGCGCCTGGAAAGTGCGCTTGGCCGGATGGCCGCCGGTGCGGGCCGCCGCGGCCGGGACCACGGAACGGATGGCGTTGACCAGTTCCCCCGTGGTGGTGAGCGGGGCAGCCTCACGGGCCTTGACAATCGAGGAGGCAATGCGCCCGGCGAACTTTTCCTCGCCCCAGGTCCGGATGATGCGGACCAGCTCCGGCTCGGAGTACCCGTTGACGATGTCGGCGGCGGTGGGCCCCCTGGAGGTGTCCATGCGCATGTCCAGCGGGGCGTCGTAGGAGTAGGCGAAGCCGCGGTCGCGTTCGTCCAGCTGCAGGGAGGACACGCCGAGGTCGAACAGGACTCCGTCCACCCCGGCGAAGCCCAGGTCGGCCACGACGTCGGCGACCTCGTCATACACCGCGTGGACCAGGTCCGTGCGGCCCGCGAAGCGTTCCAGGCGGGCGCCGGCCAAGGCCAGGGCCTGCTCGTCGCGGTCCAGTCCGATCAGGTGCAGTTCCGGGAAGCGTTCAAGCATCGCTTCGGAATGCCCGCCCATGCCCAGTGTGCAGTCGACGACGACGGCGCGGCCGCGGGCCTCGATCCCGGCCCGGATGCCGGGCTCCAGGAGCCCCACGCACCGCTCCAGGAGCACGGGCACGTGCCGCTCGCTCGCTGGACGCGGCGCGGCCTCCGGTACGTCGTTTGCCACTGGGCCCCCTTCCCGCATTGTCTCGTCGGTGTTCTTTCACTGCAGTGGTCTTTCACTGCAGCGGCTTGGGCCAGATCCCCCTCCGGCCCGGCGGTGCCCCTGCCTGGCTCAGGGGAAGATGAGCCAGGTCGGTGCCTGCCGGGCGGCTGGAGATCTCGTCCAAGCCGCCGTCCGGGCCCCTGGCGGCGGGCGCCGCTAGAAGATGCCCGGCAGTATGTCCTCGTCGGTGTCGGAGAAGGCTGCCTCCTTCTCCTCCAAGTACTCGTTCCAAGCCCTGGAATCCCAAATCTCGGCCCGCGTTCCCGCCCCGATGACCGTGACCTCCCGGTCGAGCCCCGCGTAGGAACGCAACGGGGCCGGGATCGTGACCCGGCCCTGCTTGTCCGGCGTTTCGTCAGACGCGCCGGAGAGGAAGAGGCGGATATAGTCCCTCGCCTGGCGGGAAGAGAGCGGGGCCTGGCGCATCTGCTCGTGGACCCGTTCGAATTCCTGCCGGCTGAAGACATAGATACAGCGCTCCTGGCCCCGCGTCAGGACCAGCCCCTCGGCCAGTTCGTCGCGGAATTTGGCCGGGAGGATCAGACGGTGCTTCTCGTCGAGCCGGGGTGCATACGTCCCTAGGAACACAAGCACCGCCTTCTCGGTTTATGGAGCGTTCCCGCCTCGCCTTTTCCACTGCCCTCCTCCTGGCCCCACTTTACCCCACTTCCCTCCACTGTCAACGAAATTAACCCCCCCGGCGCGCCGCGCGGGACCGCGCGTTGCTGCACGTCACCGGCGGCTTTTCAGGCAGGGTGGCGGACGGGTGAAGCCGGGGTGAAGGCCGCGGGCACGGCATGGCCCCAAGGGACGCCAAATGGGGGCGCCAAAAGGACGAAGGACCCGTGGAATCCACGGGTCCTTCCGGTGCATCGTTCATGCGCGGTTTCGCTCTTGCGCTGGTGTTCCTGTGCCGGTATTCCTGCGCTGGTTCATGTGGCCGGCGGCTTGCTTCGCCGGCCTGCCATCCGTCTATTCGTCGCCGCGCCGGCGTTCGTCCCACTTGCGGTCCAGGTCGTGCATGAAGGAGGTCTTGCCCTTGCGCGCCTTGCGGCCGGACGGAGAGGAACGCATGCCCGACTTGGACAGGGCGATGTACACCCCGGCGCACATGGCTGCGAACCCCAGGACCCCCACCGGGATCAGTTGGCCGGAAATGCCAAACAGCAGCACGATGATCCCCGCGACGGCCACCAAGGAACCGATCGCGATGTTGCGGGTCGAATATCCGCCCGGACCCGCGGCGGATTTCATGGAGGAGGCGAAACGGTGATCCTCGTGCAACTGCTTCTCCAGCTGCTCAAGGAGTCGCTGCTCGTGCTCGGAAAGCGGCATGGTCCCTTCCCCCGTCCCTTCGTTCCTTCGGTGCGCCTCGATGCGGCCCTTTGGGGGTGCAACGACCGCCTCCCCGGAGAAGTTCCCCGGACCATGCGGCCACACCGCTACGCTCTGGTGCTTCAAGGATAGTCCCGCAGTACCGCAGTCCGGTAGTTTGAGTGTGATATGCGGCGCGGCGCGCCCCCCGTACCGGCCCCGTACCGGCCCCGTACCGGCCCCGTACCGGCCCCGTCCGGCCCCGGATCCTACGCGCCGGCCCCGGCCGGCCCCTCCGAGGGGCCCCGGCCCGGCAGCAGCGTCGCGGGCCGCACGGCCCCTTGGGGAAAGCGGGCACGGATGCGGTCCATGGCCTCCTCGGCCTGCCGCCAGTTACCTTCGCTGCGGTCGATGCTCAGCTGGTGTCCGGCGGACTCCGCGAGCTGCTCGGCCCGCACCCCCAGCAGCCGCACCGGCTGCGGCAGCGCGCCAAGGGCGTCCAGGAGCGATTCGGCGGCCTGGTGGAGGGCGGGGGCGGCACCGGCGGGCTGGGCCAGCCGGCGGCTGCGGGTGATTGTGGAAAAGTCGGCGTAGCGCACCTTAAGGACCACGGTTCCAGCCTCCCGTCCGGAAGCACGCAGGCGCTCGGCCACCCGATGGGACAACCTCAGCAATTCGCGCCGGAGCGCCTCGGGCTCGGAGACGTCCCGCGCGAAGGTCTCCTCGGCGCCAATGCTCTTTTCCACGCGGACGGGCTCCACCGGGCGGTCGTCCAGCCCCCAGGCGAGGGCATGCAGCTGCGGCCCTTGTGCCCCCAGCATCCGCTCGAGCGTGCGGACCGGCACCTGCGCCAGGTCGGCGACGGTGGCGATTCCGGCCCCGGCCAGGACCTGCGCGGTGCGCTCCCCCACGCCCCACAGGGAGCGCACCGGAAGTGAGTGCAGGAACCGGGCGGTCTGGGCCGGCGGCACCGCCAGCAGGCCGTCGGGCTTGGCGCGGGTGGAGGCGACCTTGGCGACGAACTTGTTGCGGGCTATGCCCACGCTGGCCGGCAGCCCCAGCTCAGTCCGGATCCTGCGCCTGATCATGTCGCCGATAACCTGGGGGTGTCCCAGCCGCCGCAGGCTCCCCGTGACGTCCAGGAACGCCTCGTCGACGCTGACCTGCTCCACCAGCGGCGTGACCTCACGGAAGATCGCCATGATCCGCCCGGAATAGTGCCGGTAGGCGGCCATGTCCGGTTCGAGCACCACGGCCCGCGGCGCCATCCGCACGGCGGCGGACATCGGCATGGCGGAGCGCACTCCGAGGCTGCGGCAGGGGTAGGAGGCGGAGAGCACCACCGACCGCTCCCCCGCATGGCCCACGATGACCTGGCGCCCCTCCAGCTCCGGGCGGGAGAGCAGTTCCACGGACACATAGAACGCGTCCATGTCCACATGCAGGATTGCCCTGTCCCGTGCACCCTCCGCCATGCCACCATGCTATGTCTTTGCGCCCGCTGTCTTCGTGCCAGGTCTTCGCGCCGGGTCTTCGCGCCGGGGCACAGGGGCAGGGCGAATGCAGGGAGCTGCGGATACAGTGGGGCTGTAGCCCGTCCCCGCAACAGATTGACGCCATGACCGAGCACCCGCACGCCCCGCAGCCCACCACGGATCCCGCTCCCGGGACCACGCCGGCGGAACTGTCCGCCGACTTTGCCAGCCGCGTCAATACGGCCCTGGACACCTTCCTTGAGGGCCAGGCCGGAACGGTCGGCAAAATCTCGGCCGAGGCCGTCGAACTGGTGGGCAGCATCCGCGCGCTGGTCCGCGGCGGGAAGCGGCTGCGCCCGCTCTTCGCGTTTTGGGGCTTCGTGGGCGCCGGCGGCGACCCGGCGGAGCCGGCGATCGTCCAGGCTGCGGCGGCGCTGGAACTGTTCCAGGCCGCGGCACTGATCCACGACGACCTGATCGACCGTTCCGACACGCGCCGCGGACAGCCCAGCGTGCACCGCCGCTTCGAAGCGCTGCACCGCGCGCGTGCGTGGCACCGCAACGGCGCCCGGTTCGGCGAGGCCGCCGCGGTGCTGGCCGGGGACCTGTGCCTGTCCTACAGCGAACAGCTTTTCGGCACCATCGTTCCGGTGCCTCCGGCCGCCAGGGCGGTGTTCGACACCATGCGGGTCCAGGTCATGGCCGGGCAGTACCTGGACGTGCTGGAGGAGTCGGCCGGCCCCACCTTCGGCCCCGACCAGGCTGTCGCCCGGGCCCGCACCGTGGTCCGCTACAAGTCCGCGAAGTATTCGGTGGAGAACCCGGTCCTGCTGGGCGGGGCCCTGGCCGGGGCCCCGGAACCGCTGCAGCGCGCCTACTCGGAGTTCGCCCTGCCGCTGGGCGAAGCGTTCCAGTTGCGCGACGACGTCCTGGGCGTTTTCGGGGATCCGGCCGAAACCGGCAAGCCCGCCGGGGACGACCTGCGCGAAGGCAAGCGCACCGAACTGATCGCCCACGCCCTGTTGCTGGCCGGGGAGTCCGACCGCGGGTTCATCCAGGAACGGCTCGGCGCCGAGGACCTCGCCACGGAGGAGGTTGCGCGCATGTGCTCGATTTTGCGGGCCAGTGGCGCGCTGGCGGCCACCGAGCGTGCAATCTCCGAGCTCTCCGCCTCCGGCTTCGACGCGCTGGAGCGCCTGCCGGTGGCCGGTCCGGTCCGCGCGGCGCTGCGCGGCCTCGGAGAGGCGGCGATCCGCCGCACGTCCTGACGCCGGACCCTAGCCCCCGCCCGCGGCGCGCGCCGCGGGCGGGGAGCCGGCTACCAGGCCAGGGCTTGGGCGCGTCGGCGGATTTCCGTCTTGCGCCCCTCGCGCAGGGCCTGGATGGGAGTGCCCGGCAGGGACTCGTCCGGAGTGAACAGCCACAGCAGCAGCTCCTCGTCCGTGAAGCCGGAATCGACGAGGACGGAGATCGTCCCCTTCAGGCTGTCGATCAGGTGCCCGTCCTGGACGAACGCGGCGGGGACGGCACGCACGCGCTTGTCGCCCAGTTCGACGCGGGCGGCCACCACGGCCCGCTCGTCCAGCAGGCTGTGGACCTTCTTGATGTTGACGCCGAGCTGGTCGGCGAGGTCGGGGAGGGGCAGCCAGTCGGCCACAAGTTCTTCGAGAGTGCTCACCGTTCCAGATTGCCACATGCGGGCCCTCCGGTGCGCCACGGGCCCGCCCGTGGCGCACCGGAATGCCGGTTTTGCCCTCCGGGCCGGTGGTGTAGATTCACATGAGTAACACTCGCAACTTTAGTCACACACGTCCCTCGGGCCGCTCCCCGCGCCCGCGAAGACGCACGCGACGCGGCGAATGCCGCCACGACCAGAGGATTCGTTACATGACTGACTCCGCAACGCCCCGGGTCCGCCAGATGGCCCGCGCCCGCCAAGGTGCCGTGGCCGCCGCGGCGATTCCCGCCGTCGTCCTGACGTCCCTGGCCAGCACCGCGCCCGCGCTGGCAGCCGGGCCGGCCATGTCCTCCGTCCTGGCACCCAAGGCCGCCACCGGGGCCCGCATCGCCGCCGCCCAGGACCGCATCGCCGCCCACCTGGTGGCGGCCCGAGTCCCGTCCCGGGTCACCGTGGCCGCCGCCGCGGCCACGAGTGTGGTCGTGAAGTCCGGCGACACGCTCTCCGGCATCGCCAAGAAGCATGGCGTGGGCGTGGCCAGCCTCGTCAAGCTCAACGGCCTTGCCTCAGCCGACCGGATCCACGTGGGCCAGCGGCTGACGCTGCGCGCGGGATCCTCCGCCCGGACGGCTGCCGCGGCCGCCGCGCCGGCCGGCACCTACACGGTGGTCCGCGGGGACACCCTCTCCGGCATCGCCGCCAGGCGGGGCATGGCCCTGGGCTCCCTGCTCCAGGCCAACGGCCTGAAGGCCACCTCCACCATCTACCCCGGCCAGAAGCTCAAGGTCTCCGGCGCCTCCGCGGCGGGCAGGACCTCCGGGGGCAAGGCCCCGGCTGCCGCGGCCGCCGCGCCGGCCGGCACCTACACGGTGGTCCGCGGGGACACCCTCTCCGGCATCGCCGCCAGGCGGGGCATGGCCCTGGGTTCCCTGCTCCAGGCCAACGGGCTGAAGGCCACCTCCACCATCTACCCCGGCCAGAAGCTCAAGGTCTCCGGCGCCTCCGCGAACACGGCCAGCTCCCAGCTGGTGCCGAGCACGTTCCTGCACTACACCTACCCGGCGGCGACGGTGTCCTCGGCCAACAGGAACAAAGCCATCCTGCTTTCCCGGAACCTGCCCAGCCGGGCGGAGATGAAGTCGATCATCGCCGCCACCGCCCGGAAGATGGGCGTCAATCCGGCACTGGCCCTGGCCCACGCGTACCAGGAGTCCGGCTTCAGCATGTCCGCGGTCTCCCCCGCCAACGCGATCGGCGCCATGCAGGTCATCCCGTCCTCCGGGGAGTGGGCCTCCCAGCTGGTGGGACGCAGGCTGGACCTGCTCAACCCGTACGACAACGCCACTGCCGGCGTCGCGATCATCCGCGCCCTCCAGCGCACGAGCGCGACCGAGCAGATCGGCATCGCCTCCTACTACCAGGGCCAGGCCTCGGTGCGGAAGTACGGGATGTTCAGCGACACCAAGCGCTACGTGGCCAACGTCCTGGCCCACAAGAAGGCCTTCAGCTAGCGCCGGACCGCCCCGGCGGGCGGGGCAGTCCGGCTCCCCGCCCGCCGGGGCGTCCGTCACCGGCGCCGCACGTCATATCGCCTAGGGCTGGCGCGCCGCCACCGGCATGTCCAGTACCACGCGGGTCCCGCCGCCGGGACGGGTTTCCCACTCGATGGTGCCGCCCAGCTCGCTGGTGACCAGCGTGCGCACGATCTGCAGGCCCAGGCCCTCGCTGCGCGGCTCCGCAGGCAGGCCGACGCCGTCGTCGGACACGGCCACCCGCAGCCGGGCCGCACCGTCCGGAGCGGTGCCCCGCTCCGCGGCCAGGCTCACCGTGCCGCCCTTGTCCCGCAGGCCGTGCTCGACGGCGTTGGACACCAGCTCGTTGATCACCAGCGACAGCGGAGTGGCCAGTTCGCTGGGCACCTCCCCGAAGCTGCCGGTGCGCTCCGTGCGCACCGACTGCCCGGGCGAGGCCACCTCCGCCGCAAGGCGGAACTGCCGGTCAATGAGCCCGTCGAAGTCCACGTTCTGGGTCAGGCCCTGGGACAGCGTCTCGTGGACCAGCGCGATCGTGGACACCCGGCGCATCGCCTGTTCCAGGCCCTGCCTGCCCTCCTCGCTGCGCATGCGGCGGGACTGCATGCGCAGCAGCGCCGCCACCGTCTGCAGGTTGTTCTTGACCCGGTGGTGGATCTCGCGGATGGTCGCGTCCTTGGAGAGCAGTTCCATCTCCCGCCGGCGCAGTTCGGTCACGTCGCGGCAGAGCACCAGCGCGCCGTAGCGGCGGTTGTTGTCCCGCAGCGGAATGGCCCTCAGCGACAGGCAGACGCCCTTGGACTCAAGCTCGGTGCGCCAGGGCATGCGGCCGGTGACCACCAGCGGCAGCGTCTCGTCGACCATCCGCCGGTCCGTGAGCAGGCCGGTGGTGACCTCCGCCAGCGAACGGCCCTCCAGGCTGTCCACCCCGCCGAGGCGGCGGAAGGCGGACACGCCGTTGGGGCTGGCGTACTGCACGATCCCCTCCGCATCGAGCCGGATCAGGCCATCGCCCACGCGCGGGGCCCCCCGGCGGGACTCGGTGGGACTGGCGAAGTCGGGCCACAGGCCCTGGGTGCCCATCCGCAGCAGGTCCTGGGCGCACTGGCGGTAGGTCATCTCCAGCCGGGAGGGCATGCGCTGGTTGGAGAGGTCCTGGTGGCAGGTGACCACCGCAAGGGGGCGGCCCTCCCGCACGAACGGGACGGCCTCGATCCGCATGGCGGCCTCGCGCGTCCAGTGGTCCTCGTCGGCACGCTGCACCTGCCGGGTGTTCCACGCCTTCTCCACCAGCGGCTTGAGGTCGCGGCGGATCCGCTCCCCCACGAAGTCGGAGTGGAAGACGGTGTGCGTGGTGGAGGGACGCACGTGGGCCAGCGCCACGTACGTCCCCTCCGGCACGGGGAACCAGAGCACCAGGTCCGCGAACGCGAGGTCCGCAACCAGCTGCCAGTCCCCCACCAGCAGGTGGAGCCACTCCTCATCCCCCGGAGCGAAGTCGGCGTGTTCCCGAATGGCGTCCGTGAAGATGGCCAAGCGTTACCTCCGTACGATCGAGCGCAGCAGCCGAAGGGCCACTGCCAGCGAAGCCATGTCGTCGCGCTCAAGCCTGCTGACTTCGTCGAACATATTCATAGCACGCTCCAGGCCCTCGGCGTTCCGTTCACCCCACGCGTCCAGGCGCACCAGCGGATCGGCGGTGTCCGGAGCCGCCTCCATCGCGGCCCGGGCAATGTCCACCACGGTCGAATAGAGGTCGTCGCGCAGGGCCGCCCGGGCCAGCGCCTGCCAGCGGTCCTGGCGCGGCAGCTTGGTGATCCGCTCCAGCAGCGAGTCGACGCCGAAGCGGTCGAAGACCGCGTAGTAGACGGCGGCGACGTCGCGGGCCGGCTGTCCGGTCTCGGCGGCCAGCCGGGCAACATCCAGCAGGGAGAAGCTCTCGAAGGCCACCGCCCAACGGTTGGCAACGTCCTCGGGGGCACCCCAGCCCAGCGCCTCGGCCTTCCAGGCAACGGTGCGGTCGGCGTCGCAGCCGCGCAGCAGGGTGCCCAGCTCGGCCCGCAGGCCGGCCACGGTGTCGCGGTATGCGGCGATGTCCTCCCCGACCGTGCGGCCCTTCTCGGAGTGGTTGATGAGCCAGCGGGTGGCGCGGTCCAGCAGCCGGCGCTGGTCCAGCTGCATGCGGCACCACTTGTCGGTCGGGAACCCGGCCGGCAGCGCGAGGACGTCCGCGGTGAAGCCGTCCAGGTCGTAGATTTCGCGCAGCGCCACGAAGGCGCGGGCGACGGCGGGCTCGGCGGCGCCGGTTTCCTCCATGACCCGGAAGGCGTAGGTGATGCCACCGAGGTTGACCATGTCGTTGGCCACCACCGTGGCGATGATCTCCCGGCGCAGCGGGTGGGACTGCACGTCGGCGCCGAAGCGTTCGGCGACCTGCTCCGGGAAGTACCGCACCAGGGTGTCCTCGAAGTACGGGTCCTCGTGCAGGTCGCTGTCGGCGAGCGCCCTGCTGAGCTGGATCTTGGCGTAGGCGACCAGCACGGACAGTTCGGGGGCGGTGAGCACCTGCCCGCGGGCCAGCCGCGACTCGAGTTCGGCATTGTCCGGCAGGAACTCGAGGTTCCGGTCCAGATCCGCGGCGACCTCCAGCCAGTCCATGAAGCGCTCGAAGCTGGGACTCCACTCGGCCAGGCGCTGCTTCTCGTTGAGCAGCAGGACGTTCTGGTCGATGTTGGTGCGCAGCACCAGGCGGGCGACGTCGTCGGTCATCGCCTGCAGGAAGCCGGCGCGCTCGGCGGCGTCGAGCCGGCCCGCTTTGACCATGCGGTCCACGAGGATCTTGATGTTGACCTCATGGTCGGAGCAGTCGACGCCGGCGGAGTTGTCGATCGCGTCGGTGTTGAGCAGGACCCCGGCGAGGGCGGCCTCGACGCGGCCCAGCTGGGTCATGCCCAAGTTTCCGCCCTCGCCGACCACGCGGGCCCGCAGGTCCCGGCCATCCACGCGGATGGCGTCGTTGGCGCGGTCCCCGACCTGGGTGTGCGTTTCGGTGGAAGCCTTGACATAGGTGCCGATGCCGCCGTTGTAGAGCAGGTCCACGGGCGCGGTGAGGATCGCGCGCAGCAGTTCCGGCGGGGAGAGGCGCACGGTGCCTTCGGGCAGGCCAAGGGCGCGGCGCACGGCGTCGGAGACGGGCACGGACTTGGCGCTGCGCGGGTAGACGCCGCCTCCCTCGCTGATCAGGGAGGCGTCGTAGTCCGCCCAGCTGGAGCGCGGCAGGTCGAACAGGCGCTTGCGCTCGTCGAACGAGGCCTCCGGATCCGGGTCCGGGTCCAGGAAGATGTGCCGGTGGTCGAAGGCGGCCACCAGGCGCACGTGGCGGGACAGGAGCATTCCGTTGCCGAACACGTCCCCGCTCATGTCGCCGATGCCGACCACGGTGAAGTCCTGTGCCTGGGTGTCCAGGCCCAGTTCGAAGAAGTGCCGGCGGACCGACTCCCAGGCGCCGCGGGCGGTGATGCCCATGGCCTTGTGGTCGTAGCCGATGGAGCCTCCGGAGGCGAAGGCGTCCCCGAGCCAGTGCCCGGTTTCGAGGGAGATCGAGTTGGCGATGTCGGAGAAGGACGCGGTGCCCTTGTCGGCGGCGACCACGAGGTAGGTGTCGTCCCCGTCGCGGCGCACGACGTCGCGCGGCGGCACCACCGTTTCGCCGTCGGGGCCGGCCACCAGGTTGTCGGTGAGGTCCAGCAGTGCCCGGATGAAGATCCGGTAGGCGGCCTGCCCCTCCGCCATCCAGGCGGCGCGGTCCGCCGCGGGATCGGGCAGGCGCTTGGCGAAGAACCCTCCCTTGGCGCCGGTGGGGACGATCACGGCGTTCTTGACCACCTGGGCCTTGACCAGGCCCAGGACTTCCGTGCGGAAATCTTCCCGGCGGTCCGACCAGCGCAGCCCGCCGCGGGCGACGTCGCCGAAGCGCAGGTGCACGCCTTCCACCCGCGGGGAGTACACCCAGATCTCGTACTTGGGGCGCGGGAAGGGGGCGCTGTCGATCCGGGAGGGGTCCAGCTTGAACGCGAGGTGGTCCGCCCCCTGGTAGTGGTTGGTGCGCAGGGTCGCCTCGATCACTTCGGCGAGGCGGCGCAGCAGGCGGTCTGCGTCCAGCGTGGGGACCTGTTCGAGCCCGGCGGCCAGGTCGGTCCGGGCTGCCTTGAGGGCCTGCGCCCGGGCGGCCTCGTCCAGGGCCGGGTCGAACAGGGATTCGAACAGGGTGACCAGCGCCCGCGCCACGGCGGGGTTGGCCAGCACGGTGTCGGCGACGAACCCGTAGGAATTGGGCACGCCCAACTGGCGCAGGTACTTGGTGTAGGCGCGCAGCACGGCGACCTGGCGCCAGTGCATGCCCTCTTTGAGGACCAGCCGGTCGAACGGGTCCGATTCGGCGCGGTCCAGCGCGACGGCCGCCCAGGCCTCGGAGAGCAGCGCCTCGGTGCGCAGCGGGTCCACGCCCTCCGGGTAGAACAGGCCCAGGTCGTAGAGGAAGAAGGTGCGCCCGTCGCCGCGGGAAACCTCGAAGGGTTTCTCGTCCAGCACGCGCAGGCCCAGGTTGTGCAGCACCGGCAGGATATGGCTCAGGGAGACCGGTTCGGTGAGGTAGAGCTTGAGCCGGGCGTCTTCTTCCGCGTCGCCGTCCTTGGGCAGGTAGACGCGCAGGACGGGTCCGCGGTGTGCGGGGTCGTCGTAGGCGCCGAAGCGGGCGATGTCCTCAAGCGCGTCCTCGACCTCGAAGTGGACGCGGTAGGCGGGCGGGAAGGCCTCGGCCCAGCGCCGGGACACGGCGGGCGCCTGGTCCGCCGGATAGCGCCCGCGCACCACCTGGTCGATGCCTTCGGCCCAGGAGCGGACGGCGCGCTCCAGGCGGCGCTCAAGGTCGGCGCGGTCGACGGCGGGAAAGTCCCCCCGGCGGCGCAGCCTGATGCGGTAGAACAGCCGGACCAGCGAGGATTCGCTCATCCGCACCTCGAAGTCCATCGACTCGGCGTCGTAGACCTTGCGCAGCTCCTCCTCGATGCGCAGGCGCACGCTGGTGGTGTAGCGGTCGCGGGGCAGGAACACGAAGGCGGACATGAAGCGCCCGTACACGTCCGGGCGGACGAACACGGTGGTGCGGCGGCGCTCCTGGAGGGCCAGCATGCCGGTGACGATCTCATGCAGGTCCTGGACCTCGGTCTGGAACAGCTCGTCACGGGGGTAGGTTTCCAGGATGGTCAGCAGGTCCTTGCCCGAGTGGGAGTCGGGGGCGAACCCGGAGGCCTTCAGCACGGCATCCACCTTGTCCCGCACCACCGGGACGCTGCGCACCGAACGGGTGTAGGCGCCGGAGGCGAACAGGCCGATGAACCGGCGTTCGCCGTTGACGTTGCCCTGCGCGTCGAAGCTCTTGATGCCCACGTAGTCGAGGTAGACGGGGCGGTGGACCGTTGAGCGGGAATTGGCCTTGGTAATGATGAGGGCCCGGCGTTCGCGCGCCTTCGCCCGGCCGGATTCGGTGAGGTGCTGGACCCCTCCGCCGACGGAACGGCGCATCAGCCCCAGGCTGCTTTCCTGCCGGGCGCGCAGCACGTCCTGCCCCTTCTCGGTGACCAGGTCGTACTCCCGATAGCCAAGGAAGGTGAAGTTGCCGTCGTCGAGCCAGCGCAACAGGTCGCTGGCGGTATGCAGGTCCGGGATGGAGTCGGCGCCGCGGACCCAGCCGAGGTTGTCGGCGATCTCGTGGGCCTTGTTCCGCATGGCCTCCCAGTCCTCGACGCAGACCTTGACGTCCGCGAGGATCCTTTCGATCCCGGCGACCAGCAGCGCGATCCGCTCCTCGTCGGGAGAGCCGCCAATCTCGATCGCGATCCAGGATTCCAGCCGGCTTTGGGAGCCGTCGCCGAAATACTGCGAGAGGTCCCCCAGCGCGGCGGTGTCGCCGCTGGCGACGGGCGCGTGCGTGGGCACCGCCCGCAATGCGGTCAGCTCGTGGGTCTCGCGGCTGCGGTTGGCCACCAGGATCGGGTGGACCACCAGGTTGATGCCGTGCTTCTGGCGCACGATCTCGGCGGTGACCGAATCGACGAGGAAGGGCATGTCGTCGGTGACCACGTACACCACCGCGTTGGCCCCGCTGGGCTCCACCCGGACCACCGCTTCCCCCGGATCCCGGATCAGGCCGGCGTGCAGGTGCGCCTCGACCCGCGCCTCCAACTCCCCTGGCGGGTATGCGGCGGCGTCCTCCGGCGCCAGATGCCCGTAATAGGTCTCCACGAAGTCAGGAGAGAGGATGTCTGCAATGAACTGGTCCGGGGTGCGGGAACCGGTGGACATGCGTTTAGCGCCTCCAGGTAGCGATACGGGGCCGCGCCATTGCGGCCTCGAGGTCCTCCCAGCCTATCCTCCCTTGTCACTGCAACCGCAAATCAGCGCGCCGGCGGGCCAGCAGCGGCGGCCGGCGGCGCGGCCCGGCCCCGGCCAGGGTGGCCATGGCCGAGCGGAGGGCGCTGTTGGGGGCGGCCTCGGCCAGCACGGATCCGGCCTGCAGGGCCAGGTCGGCAGCCGCCGCGTCGTAGGGCAGGAACCCCGCGATGCGCACCTCGGGGCCGAAGCGCTCCCAGGCCAGCCGCAGTTGGCGCTCCGGGGAGGGGCCCACGGCGGAAGCCCGCACCCGGTTGAACACGACGGCGGGCTCGCACCCGGGCACGGCCGCACGGAGTTCCTCGACGCCCTTGACCAGCCGGGGAACCCCCACGCTGTCGGCGGCACCGACCGCAAACACCTCGTCAGCAGCCTCCAGCACGGCCAGGGCAGCGCCGTTGCGCTGCGGGGCGGACGTGTCGAAGGACAGGTCCTCGTCGGTCTCGAGGCAGAAGGCGACATCGACGACCACCACGTCCGCCTGCCGGCGGAGGAACCCCAGGACCCGGGACAGGGCGGCCGGGCGCAATTCGGGCCAGCGCCCGGGCCGGTGGATCCCGGTGGCCACGCGCAGCCGGGTTCCCGCAACAGCCACCGCCGAACAGGCCCGCTCGAATCCGGCAGTGTCCAGGACGGACTGGTCGGCCAGCCGGCACAGGTGGGCCAGCCCCGCCGACTCGTCAAGCAGGCCCAAGTGTGCCGCGATGGAGGCCCCGTAGGTGTCCGCGTCCACCAGCACCACCCGCTGCCCCGCCAGGGCCGCCTCGGCGGCGAAGTTCACGGCCACGGTCGTGCGGCCGGGCGCCCCCGTCGGTCCCCATACCGCAACGGTCCGGCCCGCGGGGGCCGCTTCAGAATCCACCCGGGGCCCGGGGCTGGAGCGCTCCTGGCCCATCGGCCCCCGCGTCCCCTGCCGTTCCGGTCCACCCGGCCCGGGCCGGCGCGCCGGGGCCCCGGGGACACCGGCCGCCAGCATTTCGAGAAGGTCCGACAGCGCCTGCGCGGTGGTCCCGGGCGAATCGACGGTGGCGCCCAGGCCGGCGAGCCGCTCGGCCTCGCCGGGATCATTGGTCAGGACCACGGCGTGGATCCCGCACCCGGCGAGGGCGTCCAGGACCGGGGCGTCGACCAGCCGCGGGTCGCCGGCCAGGAGCGCTGCCTCCGCCAGGCCGGTCTGGGCGAGCGCCACGACCTCGTTGAGTTCAGCGCAGCGGCGCACCACGGTCACGGCGCCGCGCAGCCGCTCCAGGCCTTCGACCAGGGCCCCGTTGTCGCCCCAGACCACCACGGCGACGCTCACGACCCTCCGCCCGCCGGATTGTGGACGACCGTGACGCTGGCCTCGTTGGCCAGGGCCGCCAGGAGGTCAGCCATGCGGCCGTCGTCGACCAGGAGTTCGATGACGGTCCCCGACGCGCCGCCGAACCCGGACTCGAGGGCGGACACCGCGGCAACCTCCGCCGAGGGCAGCAGGATCTCGGGCCGGCCGTAGGCGTTGGCGCTGCGGTCGCGGGCCGCGGCCCACACGTCCACCCTGCTTCCGGGCACGACGGCGGCCGGGAGGGCCTGTTCGAGCCGGACCGAGACCGGTTTGCGGGTGGTGCCGTCGTCCAGGCCCAGCCCGCGCAGCGGGACCAGTTCTCCGGCCCGGATCAGGGTGCTGGCCCGTGTCCCCGCGGCCGGTTCCCTTTCCGCCGGAAGGTAGTGTTCCTGGGTCCCGTCAAGGCGCACGTCCACGACGTCCAGCCGGGAGGCCTCCACCGGTTCACCGAAGGAGATGTCCTCCCTGGCCACATACATGGGCACGGTCCGGTCCCGGGCGGAGACGAGCCCCACGGTTCCCGCCACGGATCCGGCAACCAGCAGGATGCCCACCAGCAGCCGCGGATCCTTCCAGCCGGGTTTGCGCAATCGCCGCGCCTCCGCGCCAACCTGACCGGCCATGGGCATCCCCCTGCACTGTTCGCCTGCCGCACCCCCTGCGGTGTTCCGATGCTTCCACCCGGGCAGCGCGGATTCAACAGTCCGGGCGCAACTTCGTTTTTCGCTGGACGGAATCCTCGTCCCTGCTCTCCCGGCATCTTCGGCGCCCAGGCTGGAGGCGCGCCAGGGCCGGATCCCCCACCGGAGCCCAAAGTCGGGTCGTAACCAGGAGTCGGGTCGCAACCCGGAGTCGGGCCCCAGCCAGGAATCGCGCCCCCGCCAGGAATCGCGCCCCGGTCAGGTATCGCGCCGCACGGCCGCGAGGGCGGCGAAGGGGACGGCCACCACGGCGTGGACCGCCCCGGGCCGGCGGTACTCGTCGCGCGGGTGGACCGCGAGCTGGAGGTAGTCGGCCCCGGCATGGTCCAGCGTGCCGGCGCCCAACAGCCTGCCGTCCGTGCCGTGCAGGGCCACGCGTGTCCGGTCCCGCACCAGGGCCCGCAATGCCGCCCCCAGGCCCAGGCGCCGGCGGGCCGGCCCCAGGGCCGCCACGTCCGCCGGCAGCGCCTTGCCGTCCATGCCCTCGATGCCGCGCAGGGCCGCGAACGGGACCACGCATTCCGCCGGGCCTTCCGCCATCGACAGCCAGCCCGCCCCCACGTGGCGGAGGGTTCCGCGCAGCCGGAGGCCACCGGCCAGGTCGAGGGCCAGGACGTTGCCGTACTGGGCGCGGAGGCGGTCGGCCAGCCCCACCTGGGAACGTTCAATGCGGACCATCTCTTGGATCTCGGTGGCCCGGTCGCGCAGCAGTTCGCCATTGAGCTGCGTTTCAAGGTCCTCGAAGAGCGACTCCCATCTCATGAGCCCTAGGGTACGTCCCCGGGGACCCAAAAGCGCCGGTCACGGCGCGGCAAGCCGCGCCGTGAAGCGCCGATGGGAGCGCATACCTATGGACAGCTCCCACACCAGCTGCAAGCATGGGCAGCCAAGAAACATCAAAAGACATCAAACAGCATCAAATAAAAGGAAAGGAGCCCTGCGATGGGATCCAGCGGAAACCCGTCTTCCGGACTCCGCGGGGCGGGACGGCCACGGGCCCTCATGGCCGGCATCGCAGGCGTCGCGGTCCCGGCCGTGCTTGCCTGGGCGGTGGGCTTCCCGCTCGGGGATTTCCCCTTTGGAGGCCTGCCGGTCGCGCTTCCTCAGGGCCTGTTGCCGGACGGCCCGTTTCCGGGGAGCCCCTTTTCGGGCAGCCCCGCGGAAGTGGACCGGTTGGCGGCAGGGGCCGTTGCGCTGGGGGCCCTGGCGCTGGCTGCGTGGTGGCTGCTGGCTTGGGCCGCGGCCGTGGCCTCGGTGCTCCTGCAACGCGGCGGGCGCCCGGGCGCGGCCCACCGTGTGGGCCGCCTGAGCCCCCGGTCCATCCGCCGGCTGGCCGCCGCCGTGCTGGGGACGCACCTGGTCCTCGGGCCTCCGGCCCACGCCGCCCTTCCCGCCCACGCTGCCCTTCCCGCCCACGCCGAACTTCCGGCCCCTGCCGGTGCTTGGTCCCCTCCCGGTGCTTCGGCCCCCGCCGGCGCTCCGGCTCCCCTGCCCCAGGCAGCCGTTCCGCAGGCCCGGTCCGGCCCGGAATCCGGGGGGCCGGCAGAGGGGGTCCCGGACCCCGGGTGGACACCCGAACGGCCGGCCACGCCACTGGACCCGGTGCTGGGCGGCGTGCGGGACGGTGCCGCCCGGGAGGTGGAGGGGAGCCCGCTGGAAGTGGTGGTTCGGGCCGGGGACTCCCTCTGGTCCGTTGCCGCGCGGAGCCTGGGTCCGCACGCCACCGCCACCCAGATCGCCCGCGAATGGCCCCGCTGGTACCTCACCAACCGGGCCGTCGTGGGCGAGAACCCGGACCTGCTGCTGGCCGGAACCGTTCTGCTCCGGCCAGCCGGCGTCCCGGAGCAGGAGAATCCCTACCGGTAGGACCTCCCGCGCCCGGCGTGTCAGGGCCACGCCTGCCCTCTCACATACCGCGCGGGCTCCCGACCGCCCCCGCTCCAAATACACGCCGGCTCCACATACACGCTGCCAAAAACATGCACGCTGCCAAAAGGCACACCCCGAAGTCCGTTGAGAGAGGAACCCGCCATGAGCACTTCGCCCGACGCTTCACACTCCGACGCTTCCCGCCCCGAGCCCGCCTCGGAGCGCGCCGTTCCGGCCCCTTCCGTCCCGGACCAGCCTGCGCCGGAAGCCGCCGGGTCCGGAAGCCTTGCCGCGCGGTCCCTGGGAACCCAGCCTCCGCGGGCAGCGGTACGCAGGTTTGCCGATGCCGCGCCCCTGCGCCGCCTGCAACCTCCGCCGGCCCCTCCCTGGGGCAGCCCGCCGGGCCCGCTTCAGCCTCCCGTACCGCCCGCGCCCGATGCCACTCAGGCCGCCGCCGACCGCGCGGAGCGTCACCAGGTCGCCTCCGTGGTGCGCATGGTGGCCCAGGCCGTGTTCGAGGCGCTGTCCGGCGCGCGGCCGGTCCACCAGTTGGCCCGTTGGCTCGACCTGGAGAACTTCGAGAAGCTGCGCCTGCGTGTTGAACTGACCCGGGCAGCCAGGCCGGCGCGCTCAGCCGGCGCCCGTGGACCGGTTGTCCGGCGGACCCGCGTGTGCCGCGTGGCGGAAGGAAGCTACGAGGCAGCCGTCGTGGTGGCCGAGCCCGAACGCGTCCGCGCCGCCGCTCTGCGGATTGAGCGGCGGCGCGGACAGTGGAGGGTGTGCGCACTGGAGATCGGCTAGGGACGCCGCCCTGCTTCGCCCGGGCGGGCCTCCTGGCCACCAGTCCGGCTAGCCCCGCTTGCCCTTCTGTGCGCGGCGCTCGGCGCGGCTGGCCGGAGCGGTGCGCTCAATGTGGGTTTCCGCCCCACCGTCCTCCGTCGGGGCGGTGTAGCGCAGGGTCGCCGGCTTGGCCGGGGCCTCCAGGCCCGGGGTCTTCAGCGTCGGCGCCAGCGTGGCCGCCCGGCCATCAGTGACCCCCGGCAGCGACACCGCGCTCGGCGCGGCAACCTGGACCTCGGCGTTGAACAGGTAGCCGATGCTTTCCTCGCGGATGGATTCCATCATGGCCTGGAACATCACGTAGCCCTCGCGCTGGTATTCGACCAGCGGGTCGCGCTGCGCCATGGCACGCAGGCCAATGCCTTCCTTGAGGTAGTCCATCTCATAGAGGTGCTCCTGCCACTTACGGCCCAGGACGGAGAGCACCACGCGGCGCTCGAGCTCGCGCATGTTCTCGTGGCCAATCTGCTCCTCGCGGTTTTCGTAGGCCACGCGGGCGTCGGAGAGGATTTCCTCGTGCAGGAACTGGGCGGTCAGCTTGCCTTTGCCGCCGGCCTCCGCGACCACCTCGTCGATGGTCAGCGTGATCGGGTAGAGCTGCTTGAGGTTGGTCCAGAGCTGTTCCAGGTCCCAGTCGTCCCCGTGGCCCTCCGCGGTGGTTTCCTTCACCATGGCGGTGACGACGTCCTCGAGGAAGTGCTGGACCTTTTCGTGCAGGTCGTCACCTTCGAGGATGCGGCGCCGGTCCCCATAGATCGCCTCGCGCTGGCGGTTGAGCACGTCGTCGTACTTAAGCACGTTGCGGCGCTGCTCGGCGTTGGTCGATTCCACCTGGGCCTGGGCGGTCTCGATCGCCTTGGACACCAGCTTGGATTCCAGGGCCATGTCATCGGGCATCCCCGGATTGTTCATGATGCGCTGGGCTGCGTTGGCGTTGAAGCGGCGCATCAGTTCGTCCGTCATGGACAGGTAGAAGCGGGATTCGCCCGGATCGCCCTGGCGTCCGGACCGGCCGCGCAGCTGGTTGTCGATGCGGCGCGACTCGTGCCGTTCGGTGCCCAGCACGTACAGGCCTCCCAGGGCGCGGACCTCCTCGGCTTCGGCCTCGACGGCCTTCTGCGCGGCGGCGAAGACCCCGTCCCAGACGCGCTCGTACTCCTCCGAGTTCTCCTGCGGGTCAAGGCCCCGACGCTCCATTTCGGCGACGGCGAGGAACTCGGCATTGCCGCCGAGCATGATGTCGGTGCCGCGCCCGGCCATGTTGGTGGCCACGGTGACGGCGCCCTTCTTGCCGGCCTGGGCGACGATCGCGGCTTCACGGGCGTGCTGCTTGGCGTTGAGGACCTCGTGCCGCACGCCCTCCTTGGCCAGCTTGCGGGAGAGGTATTCGCTCTTCTCGACGCTGGTGGTACCGACCAGGACGGGCTGGCCGGCGGCGTGGCGCTCGACGATGTCCTTGACGACGGCGTCGAACTTGGCAATCTCGTTCTTGTAGATCAGGTCCGGCTGGTCCTTGCGCTGCATGGGCCGGTTGGTGGGGATTTCGACCACGCCGAGTTTGTAGGTGCCCATGAACTCGGCGGCCTCGGTCTGGGCGGTGCCGGTCATGCCGGAGAGCCTGCCATAGAGGCGGAAGTAGTTCTGCAGCGTGACCGTCGCCATCGTCTGGTTCTCGGCCTTGATCTCGACGCCTTCCTTGGCCTCGATCGCCTGGTGCATGCCCTCGTTGTAGCGGCGGCCGGCGAGCGTGCGGCCGGTGTGCTCGTCCACGATCATGACCTGGCCGTCGATGACCACGTAGTCCTTGTCCTTCTTGAACAGTTCCTTGGCCTTGATGGCGTTGTTCAGGAAACCGATCAGCGGGGTGTTCGCGGACTCGTACAGGTTGTGGATGCCGAGGTAGTCCTCCACCTTCTCGATCCCGGACTCGAGCACGCCAATGGTGCGCTTCTTCTCGTCGACCTCGTAGTCCTCCCCGACCTCGAGCCGCTTCACGATGCGGGCGAACTCGGCGTACCAGCGGTTCACGTCCCCGGAGGCCGCGCCGGAGATGATCAGCGGGGTGCGGGCCTCGTCGATGAGGATGGAGTCGACCTCATCGACGATCGCGAAATTGTGTCCGCGCTGGACCAGTTCGTCGCGGGACCAGGCCATGTTGTCGCGCAGGTAATCGAAGCCGAACTCGTTGTTGGTGCCGTAGGTGATGTCCGCGTTGTACTGGGCGCGGCGCACCGCCGGCTCCTGGTTGGCCAGAATGCAGCCGCTGGTCAGACCCAGGAAGCGGTAGACGCGTCCCATGAGGTCCGACTGGTACTCGGCCAGGAAGTCGTTGACCGTGACCACGTGCACGCCCCGGCCGGTCAGCGCATTCAGGTAGGCGGGGCTGGTGGCCACCAGGGTCTTGCCCTCGCCGGTGCGCATTTCGGCGATGTTGCCCAGGTGCAGCGCCGCGCCGCCCATCATCTGGACGTCGAAGTGGCGCAGGCCCAGGGTGCGGTCGGAGGCTTCGCGCACGGCGGCGAACGCCTCCGGCAGCAGGGCGTCCAGGGTGGTGCCATCCTGGTAGCGCTGCTTGAACTTGTCCGTCTCCGCCCGCAGTTCGGCGTCGGACAACCCCCGGAACTCGTCCTCGAGGACGTTGATTGCGTCAGCGTATCCGCGCAACAGCTTCAGGGTCTTCTTGTCGCCGGTCCGCAGGATGCGTTCAAGCAGTGATGCCACGTGGGAGCTCCAAATCTCAGGCGCAGGAATTCTGGCTACGTCAGTCTACTGTGACTCACGATCGGTACCCGGCGTTGGTTCCGCTGCGCGTCGCCGCCGGGTGTGACGGTCCCGGCCCCGCAAGATCCGGCCCTCCTGTCCGGCAACTGCCGGGCAGGAGGGCCGGATCTTGCGGGCCGGGCGCCCCAGTGCCGTGTGCGCCGGAACTCTGCCGTCCCCGGCCCGGCCCTCCCAAGCCCGCCGTCCCAGGGCCTGGCGCCCTAAGTCCTTGGCGTCCTGGGGGGCGCAAAGGGCCCGCGCCGGCTCGCCGTTCAGGCGGGGGCCCGGCCGGGCGCCGGCCTAGGCATCGACTTTCTCGTCCTTCCGGTAGCCGCGGGTCTCGACCATCTCCTCGGTGCATTCGGCGTCGAGGGTGATGACGCCGTAAGACCAGCCCTTGCGGCGGTAGACGACGGAGTGCTGGCCCGTGGCCTCGTCGATGAACAGGTAGAACGGGTGGCCGACCATCTCCATGCGGTCGACGGCGTCGTCAAGGCTCATCTTGACGGCGGGAAACACCTTGCGCCGGATCTCGACCGGGCTGGGGGCCTCCGCGGCGGCCGCGGCCTCCGCCTCCTCCTCGAGCTGGCCCTCCTTGACGGCGACGTGCAGCGGAACGTTGGGGTCCGCGGGCTCAAGCGTCGAGGTGGCCTCGGCGACGCCGGCGGGGGTGCGGGACCCGTGGTGGACCTTCTGGCGGTCGCGGGCCCGGCGCAGCCGCTCAAGGAGCTTGGCGAACGCAATGTCGAAGGCAGCAAACTTGTCCGGAGCCTTGGCCTCCGCCCGAATGGCCGGACCCAGCACCACTACCGTGAGTTCGACGGTGAACTGGGTGTCCGCCAGGCGGGCTTTCGACTCCTTGGTGACCTTCACTTCCAGCCACTGGACCTTGGAGGCGAGCTGCTCGATCTTCGCCACCTTGTCGTCCGCATATTCCCGGAACCGGTCCGAAACGGTCAGCCCTCGTCCGCTGAACTTCATCTCCATGGTGTCCTCCTAGATTGCTCGGGTGACACAACAGCGGCCGAAAGGTCCTCCCTTCAGCCGCTGAAGATGGGTACTTATCCCCTTGGTGAGGAGCCCATACTTCACCGTATGTCGTTGCCCGCAGGATGCAAGCACCTGCCCGAATGTTTCGCGCCCGCCGTCATCGAAACGGCGGGGCAGCCTGCTCGCCTGGGGCCGGCGTGGCTGCGGAGCCGCGTGGGGCCGGCGTGGCGGCCACGACCACCACCGCCGCCACGCGGGCTCCGGCCGATTCCAGCGCCCGGCTGGCGGCCGCTGCGGTGGCGCCCGTGGTCAGGACATCGTCAACCACCACGCAGACCCTGCCCCGCAGCGCGCCCCCGCGGTCGCCCCAACCGCCGGGGCATCCCCCAGGGCCGGGGCCCCACCAGATGCGGGAACGCAAGGACATGCGGGAGACCGTGCGGGCACGCGCCCGGCGCCCCTTCGCTTTTTGCCCGCCGCCGCGCAGGAAGGGGGTCCCAGCCACCCGCAGCACATCGGCTCCGTGGAACTGCGGCGGCAGCAACCCCCGCCGGGATACCCAGCGCAGCAACACGGCCACGGGGGCGTATCCGCGCCGGGCCAGGGCCGCCGTGGTGCTGGGAACGGGCACCACGAGCACCGTGTCCGCGGTTCCGGCCAAGGGTGCCGCGGCCTGCAGGGCCCCGGCGAGCGCAGGCCCCAGCACGCCGGCAAGTCCCACGCGCTGGGAGTTCTTGAAGCCCAGCAGGGCGGCCGCCAGTTCATCGCGGTAGCTGCCGGCGGCAACGGCCGGCAGCGGTACGGAGCCCCCCATCAGGGGGAGCGCCTCCGCCGCGCCCTCGGCCCGAAAGGGCCGGGTGGTGGCGGCCCGGATAGCTCCGCGGCACCGGGGGCACAGGACCGTATCCGGGGCTGAGCACCCGACGCAGTCGGTCGGGGAGGCCAGCGCTAGGCCGGCGCGCACCGCGGCGGCGGTCCCGGTCCACGCGGGCCCGCTCCAGAGCGCGTCGAGCCGGGCGGGCCACCCCCCTGGGGCATTGTCCATGGGCATGGCCCGATCCTGCCGCCCGACGGGCGGCGGTGGCGGGATGGGGCGGCGGATTGGGGGTTGCCTGCGCCCGGGCAGGGCCTGTGCGGGGCTAGCCCGGATAGGACAGGTTGCTGGCCTGGCGGCCCTGGGCGCTCCAGGAGTTTCCGACGCGGGAGTAGATGCCGTCGGGCGTCTCCGCATACACCGGGCGGCGCTCCCCCGGTCCGGCGGACAGCCCGATCATGCCGTGCAGGGGCAGGAACAGTTCGCTGGAGCCGTCCAGGCCGACCCGTTCGGCGGTGACCGCTTCCTCCGCGTTCGCCCGCATGACGATCACGGAGATGTCCGAGTCCCATACGGCCCGCGAGACCGGGACCGCCGTCGGGACCTTCAGCGGCTCGGTGAGTCCGCGCGGAACCCCGTCGCTGTCCCGGACGATGCCCCCGATGTAGAGCGCATCTTCCCCGCCAATGCGCGCCACCACCGCCACGCGCGCCCCGTCGCGGGAGACCCGCAGCGAGTGTACCTGGGCGTCGCCAAGCCAGTCGGCGGCCACCTGCCGCGCCGGCCCGTCCAGCGTGGTGCTTGCGGGTACCGCCATCACGTGCGGGTGGGATCCGCCGGTGACAGTCCAGGTCCATCCGTAGGTGTCGATGCTGGGCGCCACGAGGTCCATGCCGCGGACGGCGGCGGAGACCCGCCCGGTTTCGTCCACGGTGAAGAGCCGGGTGCGCTCGCCGTCCAGGAACGCGTACAGGTTGCCACTGGGGCCCATGGCCGGGTCGCGGGGCTTGTAGCCGGAGATGTCCGGCACCCCGCCCACCGGGACGATGCCGTCGCCCTGGTAGTAGACCAGGGCACCGCCGGCAAGGGCGATCTGGGTGTCCGCCACGGCCGGATCCAAGATTGCGGCAGTGAACCCGGGTGCCTCCGCCCCCAGGCCGACCTCGCGCTGGTTCACCGTCATCGTTACTGAGGTGACGTTGTTGAGCCGGCCGAGGGTGAGCTCGAGCTGCTGCTGCATCTGCTGGCGGCGCGTGTCGGAGGCATCGATGAAGACGCTTTCGACCAGGTCCACGGTGGCCTTCCCCGCGTCGATCGGCACCGCCGGGCGCGTCAGCGCGGCATCCTCCGGGAAGGCGCTGAAGGCCGCGTTCCGCAGGTAGGGGGCCGGGCCGGCCAGGAGCGATTCGACCATGGTGGCCGCCAGCCCCTGCCGGAAGGCGAACCAGCGGACGTCCGGGATGGCGTAGGAGTACGTGGCATCGTAGAAATACAGGAGGTGGGGGGCAAAGAGCACCGAGAAGTTGCCCGTCTCCACCAGGGTGCCGTCGGGGGCGTCGGTGATGCGCCATTCCCCGTCGACCTGTTCCAGGTGGACATCGACCGACCGCGTGGAGTTCGCCGGCAGGTCGGTGCGCAGCCCGTGTTCGTCAATGACCGCGGCCGCTTCGACCTGGACGGTGTAGCTGCCCTCCTGGACGTTGTCCACGATGCTGGGTTCGGCGTCGTACACCAGCGTCTGCTCCACGGGGCGCCACTCCCCCGCGAAGGCGGGGGCCAGGTATTCGCGGGCAATCCTGTAGTCGTCCGCCGGCGCGATGCCGGCCCGGTAGAAGCCTTCGATGATTTCCTCCGGCGTGGCGCCGCTGCCGGGGCCGGGAGGGTTGAAGATGTAGATGCCGCTCCCGGAGGAACCGTCGCCGGGGGCGATCGAACCGACCGGGCCGGAGGTGGGGATGGCCCCGCAGCCGGCCAGGACCAAGACGGCGGCCAGGACGGCAGCCATGGCCGCCAGGGCGGCGCGCGGCAGCCGGCGGACGGGCCTAGGCATCGGTTTCCTCCTCCTGTGCGGGGCTGTGGGGGACCGGCTGCTGCGGTTTCGGAACCACTGCAATGATCCCGGTGGCCGGGGGAACCTCGGAAGGGGCGGGGCCGGCTTGGGCCAGCGGAAGCGGGGAAGCGGTCAGGGTGTCGCCGCGGTGCCGCGGCAGGGTCAGCCGGAAGCATGACCCTTCGCCGGGTTCGCCCCAAGCCTGCAGCCAGCCGCCGTGCAGCCTGGTGTCCTCGGTGGCGATGGACAGGCCCAGCCCGCTGCCGCCGGTGGTGCGGGCACGGGCCGGATCGGCGCGCCAAAACCTGTCGAAGACGCGGGAGGCGGCCTCGGCGGTCATGCCGATCCCGTGGTCGCGCACGGAGACGGCGACGGCCTGCCCGTCCGCGCCAATGCTGATGTCGATCGGCTTGCCTTCGCCGTGCTCGATGGCGTTCATCACCAGGTTCCGCACGACGCGTTCGATGCGGCGCGGGTCCATGTCCGCAATGGCGGTGCCGGCCTCGTTGTGGATGCGGATGGAGGACCCGAGCAGGTCCGCGTGGGGCTGGGCCCCCTCGACCGCGCGGCGGACCAGCGGGACCAGGTCCACCGGCTCGGCCTCGAGGACGGCCACCCCGGCGTCGAAGCGGGAAATCTCCAGCAGGTCGTTGAGCAGGGTCTGGAAGCGTTCCACCTGGTTGTAGAGCAGCTCGGCCGAGCGCCGGTTGATCGGGTCGAAGGCCTGGCGCGCATCGTAGAGGACCTCCGCAGCCATCCGTACGGTGGTCAGCGGCGTGCGCAGTTCGTGGGAGACGTCGGAGACGAAGCGCTGCTGCATCATCGACAGCGTCGCCAGCTGGGTGATCTGCTCCTGGATGCTGGCGGCCATCCGGTTGAACGAGGTGCCGAGCCGGGCGATTTCGTCCTCCCCGCGGACCTGCATGCGTTCCTCAAGGTGCCCTGCGGCGAACTTTTCCGAGATGTCGGCGGCGCTGGAGACCGGGCGCACCACGGTTCGGGTGACGTACCAGGCGATGCCGCCGTTGACGATCAGCAGCAGCGCGCCGGCGATGGTCATGACGCGGTGGATGAAGTTCAGCGACTCCTGCACCGGCAACAGGTCGTAGACCAGGTACAGGGCGTATTCGCGGCCCGGGGGGAGCGTCACCTTGGTCCCGAACGCCAGTCCGGGATGGTCCTCCCCCGCACCGGGCAGGGCGATCGACTGCCACTGCACGCCACTGCCTTCCTGCACCGCCGTGGACAGTTCCGCGGGGATGACGCGGGGGGTGAGGGTGGTGCTGCTGGAGGTCGTCCCGACGTAGATGTTCTCGGAACTGGGCAGCGGGGTCAGCAGGAAGTTGCGCTGGACGCTGGTGCCGTCGCCCTCGACGAGGCGCAGGGTGTCATTGACCAGCGTGACGGTGCTGGAGCGGTCCGTGGTGGCGGCCGATTCGAAGTTCGCCTTGACCATGGACAGGGTCCGCACCGACTCGCTCTCCAGTTGGCGGAAACGCTCCTGGAAGAGCCCGGCGGCGATCTGGTTGGACAGGAACAGCCCGATGGTGAGCAACGCCAGGCCGGACAGCAGCGCCGAGGAGGCTACGGTGCGCACCTGGATCGAGCGCCGCCACTTGGAGGCGGCCCTTTGCCACCACGCCCGCAGCCGCCCGGCCAGGCGGGGCCCTGCGAAGGCGGAGGCTGCGGGGGCGGAGGCTGCGGGGCCGGCTCCCTCGGGGCTGGACTCCGGGAACGGCAAGGTCAGCCCTGGCCGGCCTTGTAGCCGACGCCGCGCACGGTGAGGACGACCTCGGGGTTTTCGGGGTCGCGTTCCACTTTCGAGCGCAAACGCTGGACGTGCACATTGACCAGGCGCGTGTCGGCGGCGTGGCGGTAGCCCCAGACCTGTTCGAGCAGCATTTCGCGGGTGAAGACCTGCCACGGCTTGCGGGCCAGGGCCACGAGGAGGTCGAACTCGAGCGGAGTCAGCGAGACCGGCTTGCCGTCGCGGGTCACGGAGTGGCCCGCGACGTCGATGGAGAGGTCCCCGATGCGCAGCGTTTCCGGGGCGCGCTTCTCTCCGGGACGGAGGCGGGCACGCACGCGCGCCACCAGCTCGGCGGGCTTGAACGGCTTTGGCACATAGTCGTCGGCCCCCGACTCGAGCCCGCGGACCACGTCGGCGGTGTCGGATTTGGCGGTAAGCATCACGATCGGCACGTCGTCCTCAGCCCGGATGGCCCGGCAGACTTCGATCCCGTCCATGCCCGGCAGCATCAGGTCCAGCAGCACCAGGTCGGGCTTGACGTTGCGGAACGTCTCCAGGGCCCGGGCGCCGTCGAAACAGAACACCGGTTCAAAGTCGTCGTTGCGCAGGACAATGCCGATCATTTCGGCCAGCGCCTCGTCGTCGTCCACGACCAGAATGCGCGCCTTCATGCTTTCCTTTCCCCTTCCGCCGCCGTCGGCACGGAGGTGATCTCCCCACTAACTCTATAGGCAGGACAAACCCGGGACGCGCGGGCGCTCCGGCGGCGGTCCGGGCAGCGATCGCGCTAGGGTGGAAGGACCACGCGACGTACCGAGGGGGCGCAACGTCTTGTCCGACCATCCGAGCACGCCAAACGAGCCGCCACTAGGGCCGATTCGGACTCCGCCCACCCCGTCCGGCACCCCGGCGCCCCCCGCGGCGCCTCCTGCGGCGCAGCCCCCGCCCTCCCCCGCCTGGGGCCAGGCACAGGCTCCCGGATGGCCCCCGGCCCCCGCCTGGGGCCATCCCCAGGCTCCCGGGTGGGGCCAGGCGCCCGCCCCCGGGTGGGGCCAACTCCCGTACCAGCAGCCCCCCGGGTACCTGCCGCCGCCCAAGCCGGGCGTCGTTCCGCTGCGCCCGCTCGGCCTGGGCGAACTCTTCGACGGCGCCTTCCAGGCGGTCCGGCGCAATCCGGGCGCGACGCTGGGGCTCTCCGTGCTGGTGCAGCTGGTGGTGGGGGCCGTCATTTCCGTCGCCGGACTGCCGGTTTTCTCCGCCCTCTACTCCCCTGAGTTCATGGACCCCGAGGTTCCCGCCGATTCGCTCCTCACCGACGAATTCGGCGGCTCCCTGCTGGCCCTGGCCCTGGTGTCCCTGATCATGGGCCTGCTCTCGGCATGCCTGATGGTCCTGGTCCAGGGCCTGGTCACGGTGCCGGTGCTGCGTGCCGCCCTGAACCGCAGGACCGGGTTCGGCCAGACCTTCACGCTGGCACGGCCCGGCCCCGCCCGGCTGATGGGGTTGGGCCTGCTCGGTGCCGCCGCGGGCCTGATGGCCCTTGCGCTCGCCGTCGGCCTGGCCCTGGCGGCCGCGGCGGTGGCGGACGGTGTCGGGGCCGCGCCGGCGATCCTGGCCATGGTGGTCCTCGGAGGCCCGCTGGTCCTCTGGGCCGGCGTCAGGTTCGCCTTCGCGGCCCACGCCCTCGTCGCCGAAGGCCTCGGGGTCTTTGCCTCCCTGGGCCGGTCCTGGCGGCTCACCGGCGGGCGGTGGTGGCGTTCCTTCGGCATCATCCTGCTGGCCGGGGTGGTGGTCACCATCGCCACGAGCGTGGTCACCGCCCCGCTGGGCTTCGCGGCCGGAATGCTGGGCGCCTTCGTCGACCCCGCGGACCCCGAATCCCTGACCCGGTACCTCGCGGGGCTGGGCGTCGTCTCGACCCTCCTGAGCGCGGTGGCCGGAGGCCTGGGGGCGGGCTACCTGTATGCGGTCACCGCCCTGCTCTACACGGACCTGCGCATCCGCCGCGAAGGCTTCGACCTGGCCCTGCTGCGCGAGTTCGAGGCCGGCGCCGACCCGGGCATTCCGGGCCGCCAGGTTCCGGCCGCCGGCTCCCTCGGGGCGAGCTGAGGCATGCGCCTGCCTGCCCTCTCCCACCCGGAGGAGCCCTACCGGCCCGCCGCCGACGAGGCCCGCCGCCAACTGGCCGAGGAGCTGGCCCGGGCCGAATACGCTCAGGCCCGCCCCAACCCCCTGCTGGGGTTCCTCGAGGACCTGTGGCGGGGGTTCGCGTCCTGGGTCGAGGGGCTTAACGGGATTGGCCCGAACCTGGGCACTGCCGCGGTGCTGGCCGCCGCCATCGCACTGGTGGTGCTGGCGGTGGCCGTGGTGCGCCCGCGGCTGAACCGCCGCGCCGCGGCTCCGGCTCCGGGGTTGGGCCTGAGCCCCAGCCTGACCGCCGGGGACTACCGGGCCCGCGCCGCGCGCGCCGCTGCGGCGGGCGACTGGTCAACGGCGTACGTGGAGCGTTTCCGCGCCCTGGTGCTGGCGGCGGAGGAACGCACGCTGCTGGACCCGCAACCCGGCCGCACGGCTTTCGAGGCCACCGGCGGGCTCGGCTCCCTGTTCCCGGACCACGCCCCGGCCCTGGCCAGGGCGGCCACCGCGTTCAACGCGCTGCGCTACGGCGACCACCGCGCCACGTCCGCCGAGCTTGCCGCCCTGGCTTCCCTCGATGACGCCGTGGCCGCGGCCCGCCCGATGGCCGGATCCGGCCCCGCGCTCCCGGCGGCGCCCCGATGAGGTCCCGGCCC
>NZ_BKDJ01000021.1 GCF_008580665.1 Zafaria cholistanensis | reverse complement strand
GGTCCACGTGGACCGCACCCGCCGCCGTCGTGGTTTCAGGAGCGCCGTCGTTTCAGGAGCGCCGTGGTTTCAGGAGCGGAGCCGGAAGAAGGACGCGCCGCCGCGCAGGTGGCCGCCCGGCACGAGGACCTGGCCGAGGTCGGGGTTCCATTCCACGGCGAGCGGCCCGGGTCCCTCCGCGGCCGCGGCCAGCGCGTCGAAGTCGGCGGCGGTGAGCAGCCACTCCAGCGTGCCCGCGGCAATGCGCGCCATCCGGCGCTCAGGGCACAGCCGCAGGGTGGCGCCGATCCAGTCGTTGGCGAAGCGCGGGGCGCCGTGCGGGGAGGCCGGCAGGGCCGGCTCCGGACCGCGGGCGCCCGCGCCCGGCGCGGGGACAGGGAGGGTGTCGGGGCGTGGACGTGCCGACATGGCAGGACCTTTCGGATCGTTCTTGCCCGCCGGCGGACGCCGCACGGGCCGCTTCGTCATCCGAACCACCCGCCGAACAATCCGGAACGCGGAACGCGTCCCACCGTGGGGTTGGTGCATGGCCAGTCGGAGCTGTCCGCCGCCCGCCGGACCCCCGAAGGGGAGAAGCGGTGCAGGCGCGGGGCCATGTCTCGTGAAGCTGGGACTACCCTAACCCGGAGCGCCGCTCCGGCGCACCCGCCACCCGGGCCGGCGTCATGCCGCTCAACAGTCCGGCGCCATGTTCCCCCGGGTCCGGCCCCCTAGCGGGCCGGACCCGGGAACGGTTCAGTCCCTGAGGAGGTCCCGGATATCCTCGGCCGTCAGGGCCGAGCCGAAGCCCTCGCCCTCATCCATCACCGAGGAGATCAGCTGGCGTTTGGCGTCCTGCAGCGCCACCACCTTCTCCTCGATGGTGTCCTTGGCGACCATCCGGTACACCATGACGTTTCGTGTCTGGCCGATGCGGTGGGCGCGGTCCACGGCCTGGGACTCCGCCGCCGGGTTCCACCACGGGTCCAGCAGGAAGCAGTAGTCCGCTTCCGTGAGGTTCAGCCCGAACCCGCCTGCCTTGAGCGAGATCAGGAACACTGGGGCCTTGCCCGACTTGAAGGCTTCGATCACCTCGCCCCGCTTGCGCGTGGAGCCGTCCAGGTACGCGTACTCCACCCCCTCGGCCTCGAGCCGCTCGGCAGCCTTCTTCAGGAACGACGTGAACTGGCTGAACACCAGGGCCCGGTGGCCCTCGGCGAGCACGTCCTCGAGCTGCTCGAACAGGACGTCCAGCTTGGCCGAGGCCACGCCGGCGTATTCCTCGTCCACCAGCGACGCGTCCAGGGAGAGCATGCGCAGCAGCGTCAGGGACTGGAAGATCGTGAACCGGTTCTTGTCGATGTCCTCCACCAGCTGCAGGATCTTCTGCCGTTCGCGCTGCAGGTGCGTGTCGTAGATCCGGCGGTGCTTGGGCGCCAGCTCCACATGCAGCACCTGCTCCTGCTTCGGCGGCAGGTCCGTGACCACGGCGTCCTTGGTACGGCGCAGCATGAACGGGCGCACCCGCAGGCGGAGCCGTTCCAGGGACTCCGCCGCGCCCTGCTTCTCGATGGGGCGCTGGTACTGCTCGCCGAACTTCACCGCCGAGGGGAACAGGCCCGGGGAAACAATGGCGAAGATGGACCACAGCTCCATCAGGTTGTTCTCCATTGGGGTTCCCGTGATTGCCAGCTTGAACCGGGCGTTCAGGTCCCGTGCGGCGTGGTGGGCCTTGGTCGCCTTGTTCTTCACGAACTGGGCCTCGTCCATGATCAGGCCCGCCCACGCGATCTCCTGGTAGGCCTCCGCGTCGAGGCGGAAGAGGGTGTAGGAGGTGACCACGATGTCGTTCCCGGCGGCCAGCGCGGCCAGTCCCTGGGGAGCCTTGGCCTGGGTGTCCGCGACGGCGGCCACGCGCAGCTCCGGGGCGAAGCGGGCCGCCTCCGCGGCCCAGTTGGAGACCACCGAGGTCGGCGCGACCACCAGGAACGGGCCCGGCTGGGAAGACGGAGCGGTTTCCTCTGCCCAGCTGTCGCGGGCGTGCAGGATCAGGGCAAGGGTCTGCAGTGTCTTGCCCAGGCCCATGTCGTCGGCGAGGATGCCTCCGAGCCCGTTGCGCCAGAGCATCGCGAGCCACGCGAAACCGTCGCGCTGGTAGGGACGCAGCTGTGCGTTCAGCCCGGCCGGCACCGGCACGGGTCCGGCCTCGGCCAACGCCAGCAGCGACCCGACGGACGCCGTCCAGGAGTCCGGGGCCTCGGTATGGGTGGCCAGGGCCTCCAGCTCCTCCCACAGGGAGGCCTGGTAGCGGGTGATGCGCAGTCCGTGCTGCTTGTCGTGCAGCTGGCTGGCCTCGCCGACCAGGGCACGCAGCTTGTCGAAGAGCGGCTGCTCCAGGGACAGGTAGGTGCGGTCCGCCATGAGCAGCTTGGTCTGCCCGCGGGAGAGGGCCCGCAGGATGTCGGCATAGGGGATGCGGCGCTCGCCGACCGAGATCACCAGCCCCAGGTCGAACCAGTCGCGCTGCTCCGACTCCACGGTGGTGACCGTCAGCTCCGGCGCCTCAGTCAGTTCGCGGTACACGGGACGCTCGCCGGCCGTTTCGACGCGTACGTCCTCCAGGGACTCCAGGACGGGCAGCGTGCGGCGCACGAAGTCCACGGTGTCCAGGCCGTGCAGCGTGCGCGGGGCCAGGACCTGGGTCTCCAGGACGGGGGAGGCGGCCAGGACGGCCAAGGCGCGCTGCTCCAGCGCAGCCTCGGCGGCGGTGTCACGGGTGTCCGCCTCCACGGAGACCGGCCCGTAGTCGAAGTCCCAGGCCAGGTGGGCAGTGTCCGCCTCGAAACGCACCGAAAGCTTCAGCTTCGGGGGCAGGATGTCCGGCAGTTCCACGGATGCGTCCGGGCTGGCAACGGCGATGCGCCGGCCCAGCCGCGGGTAGATTTTGGCCAGGAAAACGGGGACGTCGGAGGCCGGAACGGTGACTGTTTCGCGGCGGCGCAGCAGCTCCAGCTCGGCGGAATCGAGCTGGTGGCCGGTGGGCGCCAGGCGCAGGGTGCCGCCGTCGAGGGCGTAGACCCCGTGGTTGCCGATCGCCCCGGCAGGCAGGTCGGCATCCACCGCCAACTGCGTCCCGTCCACCGCAACGGTCGGGGCCAGCTCCAGGCCCTGCGCGGATCCGACCGCCGCGAGGGAGACCCCGGCCGTGGCGCCGACCTCGATGTGCAGTCCCGGTTGGGTGCCGGTCAGCTCGATGCCCAGGGCGGCGGCCTCCTGCAGCAGCGGCCACAGCAGGGGCGAGGAGAACTCGTCGAGGAAGAGCCAGTCGTTGTCCTCGCCGAAGTACAGCTGTCCGTTGGCGCGATAGAGCGGGACGAACTGGCAGAACCAGCGGTGCTGCTCCGCATCCAGGTTCAGCCCGTAGGTCTTGAAGCTGATGGTGTTCCAGCGCAGGTTCCCGCGCACCCACCGCCCGTTGCCGGACCTGACCATCGGGCGCACCCCCAGGCGCCAGCGCTGGGCGGCCGCCACCTGGCGCCCGACGCCGGATCCTGGCGCCCACTGCCGGTGCGCCTGGATGGTGGTGTCCTGCAGGTCGAACTGCAGCGCCATCTGCTGCGGCGGCAGCCGGTCGGCTCCGTGCGCCCGGGCCGCGGGCTTGGCGGTGGCCAGCAGCCCGGTCAGCGCCTCCTGCCAGGCCGGGGCGGTGGCGGCGGTGTCCCGGAAGAACACGTCCTTGGCCTGCAGGTGCAGGGCGTTGGAGTAGATCAGCAGGGCGGCGGCGTGCTTGCAGCCGGATCCCACAGGGCAGCTGCAGGTGGTGGAGGCGATGGTCCAGGCGCCCTTCTTGTCCGCCAGGCGCACCTCGGTGCGGTAGGGCTCGGGGGAGGACCCGGAGACCCTTCCGGAAAGCACCTGGCCGGTTCCGTCCCAGCCGAACCCGTCGATGGTGGCCGCATTGGCGTAGCTTTTGCCGCGGGTGAACGCGGCGCCTCCCACCACGCGGAGGATCTCGCGGGCGTCGATGAGGGGAAATGCTGTTTCGGCCATCCTCCTATCGTTTCATGAGGACGGCCCCCGCCACCAAAGCGGGGGTCGGCGCGGCGTCCCGCGGGGCACGGAACCCCTCTGTCCCGGAGCCCCGGAGCCCCGCAGGCGGTCCGGAGGCCTTAGAGGGCCGTGGTGCCGAAGAGCAGCCCCAGGCCGTAGGTGCAGGCGGCGGCCCCGAGGCCGATGCCCAACTGGCGGAAAGCGCGCTTCGCCGGCGATGCGCCGGAGAGCAGGCCCACCACGCCGCCGGTGCAGAGCAGGGCCAGGCCCACCAGGACGGTAGCGACGATGACGGCCGGCGTTCCCGACAATCCCAGGAGGTAGGGCAGGATCGGCACGATTGCGCCGGAGGCGAAGAAGCAGAAGCTGGCGGCGGAGGCGCCCAGGGCCGAGCCGATGGTCTCGTGCTCCATCCCGTCCTCGTCGGCCTTCTCCGGGTTCAGCGACAGCGACGGGTCGCAGTCGCAGGAGAAGTAGCCCATGCGCTCGGCGGCACGGTGCTCGGCCGCCTCCTGGGACATGCCGCGGGCCTTGTAGACCAGCACCAGTTCGTTGGCGTCCAGGTCCAGGTTCGGGGCGGCGGCAAGGGTGGCCTGGGTGGGCTTGGAGGCGGAGAGCAGTTCGCGTTGGGAGCGGACGGAGACGTATTCGCCGGCGCCCATGGACAGGGCGCCGGCCAGCAGGCCAGCGAAGCCGGTGAAGAGGACCAGGGAGCTGGAGGCGCCGGTGGCGCCCATGCCCATGACCAGCGCCAGGTTGGAGACGAGTCCGTCGTTGGCCCCGAACACGGCGGCGCGGAAGTTTCCGGAGAGGCGGTTGCGGCCGCGGACGGCGAGGCCGCGGACCACCTCCTCGTGGACCAGTTCGTCCGCAGCCATCTGCGGGGTGGCGTCGGAGTCCTCGGCGTAAGGGGAGGCCCCTTCGGCGCGCTGGGCCAGTGCCAGGACGAACACGGATCCGAAGTGGCGTGCCAGGGAGCGCAGCACCACGCGCTTGGCGGAGGGGCGGGTGCGGCGGTGGGCATGCTCGCCGAGCATCCGGTGCCAGTGCATCTCGTGGCGCAGCTCCGCCTGGGCCAACTCCAAAAGGATCTGGCGTTCCTCGCCTTCGCGCCGGGCCGCCAGTTCGCGGTATACGGCGCCTTCTGCGCGCTCGTCGGCCAGGTACTTGCGCCAGCGGCGGATCTGCGCGGGCGTGGGCCTGCGGCGGGGTGCGGTGGCGGGACGCTGGGGGGATTCGGCGGGCGACGGGTCGGCCGGTGCGGCGTCCGGTGTCATGAATCAGTCCTCGTTCGGTCGTCGTGCCCCGGAAAGGGCTCCGGGGGGCGCTGGTCCGAACGGCTCTGCCTGAACTGCTTGGGGTGCGGCGAGTTTCGGACCGCGCCTGGCGGTCCGAAGGTCTCGTTCGCCCGGCCCGCGGCGGTGCCGCCGCCATACAGCGCCTCCGGAGCGCAGTGCCTCCGGAGGGCTGGAACCGGGTGGATTGCCGGGTCACGGTGGTGACCAGTATGTCGACAAGCCGCATACGCCCTGCGTGGCCGCGGGCGGTTCAGGAACTACTCCCCTTCAGCCCCCAGCATAGCCGCGGGTCCCGGGGGAGGGGAAACGGGCGCGGGTGCTTTATCGGCGGTAAACGCCCGTTGCCCGGTAGGCTAATGTGGACCGCCCGCAGCGCCGCCTTCGCCCCGGCTGGCACGGCCGGTCCGCCGCCCGTCCCCCGCCTGCCGCCCGGAGAAGCCCGCCATGAAGGTCCTGCCCGTAGAGCCCACCAACGCGCCGCTCGCGATCGGGGCGAAGATTCGCGCCGCGCGGCAGGCCCAGCGCATGACCATCGAGCAGGTGGCCGAATCGACCGGACTGACCAAGGGGTTCCTCTCGCGGGTCGAGCGCGACCTCACGTCCCCCTCCGTCGCCTCGCTGGTGACCCTGTGCCAGGTGCTGAGCGTCTCTATCGGGGACCTGTTCGCCCAGCCGGACACCCACCTGGTCCGGTTGGCGGAGGCACCCCGGATCTCCCTGGGAGGACAGGGGATTGTCGAGCGGCTGCTCACCGCCCGTTCAGAGCAGCGGCTGCAGGTGATCCGGGCCGTGGTGGAACCGCACGGCACCGGCGAGGCGGAGCTGTACTCGGTGGACTGCGAGGTGGAGGTGCTGCACGTGGTCTCCGGAAGCTTCGTCCTGGTCCTGGCGAATGAGCGCCTTGAGCTGGAGGCCGGGGATTCGGTGACCTTCCCCGGCCGCGAGCCGCACTCCTGGATCAACCCGGCGGACGAGGAGGCCGTCGTCCTCTGGGTCCTGGTGCCCGCGGCTTCGCGCTAGCGGGTCCTTCCGTCGGGGAAACGGCCCGCCCCGGCAGGTCCTAGCGCCGAAGCGCTGCCGGCCGGGGCAGGTCCAGGGCCTCCAGCAGGTCGCCCAGGAGCCGGTCCAGCTCGTAGCCGGCCTGCGTGACCTTGTTGATTCCGAAGCCAGCCAGTTGCGCTCCGGGCTGTTCGAATCCGACGGCGGTCCGGCCGGTTCGCTCCTCATGCAGTTCGATCCGCACCGGGAAGTACAGCATGGTCGCCGGGCTGTGCCGGAACAGCCGTGCCTGGAGCGTCAGGCTGCCCACCAGGTAAGTCGCACTGGAAGTGTCGTTGCCGGCCACCCGCATCAGGACGGTGGGCTCGTCGGACCAGAAGCGGCAGAGCCCGTACGGGGCGTTCCATTCGGTGCCCCGGCGGATCGCCTCCCACGCGTTTCCGTCCTCGGCTTCCCCGCGCAGCTCCGCCAGCGACACGGCCGGGACCAGTTCCTCGAAGCGGTGCCGCAGCAGTTCGAAGGGCGCGGTGGTCGAGATGGCAATCCGGCGCGCCACATGTTCGATGGTGGTGTCCTCGGCCTGGTAGCTCACGCGGATCACCCTAGACGATGTTCGCTTCTCCATGCGGAGGCCAAGCCCTGCGGAGGTCTGGGGGCGGAGGGAATATCGGGGCCTTGACCACGGTGGTCCCACCAAATAGCATGCTAGGCAACGTATGTTGCTTATGTGAAAACAAGCGGGCGGGAAAGGTGTGCCGGAACTGCACCCGGCCTCCACAACTTCCCCGCAACCTCGCGGCCCCGCCTCCGTCCCATTCCCGTCCCCGCCCCGTTCCGTCCCCGCCCCGTTCCGTCCCCGTCCCGTTCCGGCCCGCCCCCGCCGGGTTTCGCGGCGACTCCCAAGGAGCACCATGGAAGAGATTCGTATTGAGGCCGACGGGCACCTCGGTCCCATCGACTCCTCCCGCATCCCGCGTTTTGCGGGTGCTGCCACGTTTGCCCGGTTGCCGCGCCTTGACCAGGTGGGGCGGGCGGAGGTGAAGGTGGTGGGCGTGCCTTTTGATGCGGGGGTGTCCTACCGTCCGGGGGCCCGGTTCGGGGGCAATCATGTGCGCGAGGCTTCGCGTCTGTTGCGTCCCTATAACCCGGCCCTGGACGTGAGTCCGTTTGAGCTGGTCCAGGTCGCAGACGCCGGGGACATGGCGGTGAACCCGTTCAATATCAACGAGGCGATCGAGACGGTCCAGCAGAACGCGTTGGAGCTCACGGCCGATGGTGCCTCGCTGGTGACCCTGGGCGGAGACCACACGATCGCGCTGCCGCTGCTGCGCGCGGCGGCCGAGCGGGCCGGGGAGCCGGTGGCGCTGTTGCATTTTGACGCGCACCTGGACACCTGGGATACCTATTTCGGGGCCGAGTACACGCACGGGACCCCGTTCCGGCGGGCGGTGGAAGAAGGCATCCTGGACACCGAAGCGCTCTCCCATGTGGGCACGCGCGGGCCGCTGTACGGGAAGAAGGACCTGGACGATGACAGGCGGTTCGGGTTCGGGATCGTGACCAGCTCCGACGTCTATTACCAGGGCGTGGCGGAGATCGTGGCGAAGCTGCGCGAGCGCATCGGGAACCGGCCGCTGTACGTCTCGGTGGATATTGACGTGCTGGACCCGGCGCATGCCCCGGGCACGGGCACCCCGGAGGCCGGGGGGATTACCAGCCGGGAGCTGCTGGAGATCCTGCGCGGGTTGCGGGGGATGAACCTGGTCGGGGGCGACGTGGTGGAGGTCGCCCCGGCGTACGACCATGCCGAGATCACCGGGGTCGCGGCCTCCCACGTGGCCTATGACCTCATCACCCTCATGGCTGACCTGCGCTCGTCCCGGACCGGCGCACGAACCCGCACCGAAACATTACCCGCCGGAGAGCGAAAGGACGCGTAGTGGAGTCGAAGGAGGCCGCGGGCGCCCTGCAGGGGGGCCGGAACGGCGGCGACCTGGTCGTCGAAACACTCGCCGCGCTGGGCGCGAAGACGGTCTTCGGCATCCCCGGCCAGCATGCGCTGGGGCTGTTCGACGCGCTCTCGCGCTCGCGGCTGCGGTTCGTCTCCTCCCGGGTGGAAAACAACGCGGCGTTCTCTGCCGACGGATACTCCCGCGCCACCAACGAGGTCGGGATCCTTTTCCTCTCCACGGGCCCCGGCGCGCTGACCAGCCTCGCCGGTCTCCAGGAGGCCTACGCAACCGGGGTTCCGGTGGTCGTGATCGCCAGCCAGATCCCGCTTTCCGGGCTCGGCGCCCGCCGCAGGGGCATGCTGCACCAACTCGACGACCAGAAGGCCTCCGCCGCCAACGTCACCAAGAGCCAGCGCACCGTCCACCATGCCTCCGCCATTCCCTCCGCCATCCAGGACGCTTGGGCGGACGCGATCACCGTGCCCCAGGGTCCGGTGTGGGTCGAGGTGCCGCAGGATGTGCTGCTGGCCCCGGTGCTGGTGCCGCCGGTGGCCGACGCGCTCGCGGTGCCCTATGAGCACCCGCCCCGGGTGGAACTGGTCCGGGAGGCCGTGCGCTGGCTGGGGGCCGCCCGCCGGCCCGTGATCGTGGCCGGGGGAGGGGTGCGCCGGGCGCACGCCCGCGACGCGCTGCTGCGGGTCGCCGAGAAGCTGCGCGCCCCCGTGGTCTGCTCGCCCGGGGGCAACGGCGCCTTTCCCTGGAACCACCCGCTGAGCCTGCAGTCCTGGGTGGAGGACCGCCACGTGACCGAGGTCCTGGAGGATGCCGACGTGCTGGTCGTCGTCGGATCCTCGCTCGGGGAGGTCACCTCCAACTACTTCACGCTCACCCCGCGCGGGCGGATGATCCAGATCGACGCCGAGCCGCGCGTGCTCGAATCCAACGTGCCCGCCCTGGGCATCCGCGCTGACGCCCGGGCAGCCCTAGAAGACGTGGGGCGCGCGCTGGACGCGCTCCCGGAGGAGGCGCGCGAAAGCGCCGACTGGCATGGACGGGCACCGGAGGCGGTGGTGGCGGAAACGCTGGCCAAGGTGCAGGCCCGGCTGGACGCGCAGGACCTCGGCCGGGAACGGGCGTTCCTGGCGGACATCCGGGCCGCGGTGCCCGATGCAATGCAGACGTTTTGGGACATGACCATCTCCGCCTACTGGGCGTGGAGCTGCTGGGACGCGCGCACCGGCGAGTTCCACTCCGCCCAGGGCGCCGGCGGGCTTGGCTTCGGCTACCCGGGGGCGATCGGCGGGGCCGTGGGGCTGGCCGTGGCCGGGAAGACCGGGATCGACGGCCGGGTCCTGGCGGTTTCCGGGGACGGGTCCGCGATGTACTCGATCGCCGAACTGGCCACCGCCAGGCAGCACAACGTGCCGGTCACCTGGCTGATCGTGGACGACGGCGGTTACGGGATCCTGCGCGAGTACATGGTCGGCGCGTTTGGCAAAGCCACCGCGACCGAGCTGGCCCGCCCGGACTTCGTGGCGCTCGCCCGGTCCTTCGGGGTCCCCGCCCGCCGGGCCGCGCCGGGGGATGTGCGCGCCGCGCTGGAGGAGTCCCTGGCCGCGGACGGGCCGAACGTCGTGGTGGTGGAGACGCTGCTGAGGATGTTCGCGCCGACCCATGTGGGATAGGCGCCCCCACACCTGCCCTGCCCTGTCCTGCCCTGTCCTGTGCCCGCCGGGCAGGCAAAAGGCCGCCCCGGGACGGGTTGCGTCCCGGGGCGGCCCGCCCGCGCGCTGGCTGAGTACAGCTAGCGCAGCACCACCGTGCGGTTGCCGTTGAGGAAGACCCTGCCCTGGCAGTGCCACTTCACCGCGTTGGAGAGCGCCTTGCACTCGCTGTCGCGGCCGGCGGCCACCAGGTCCTCCGGGCCGAACGTGTGGTCCACCTCCACCACCTGCTGGGCGATGATCGGTCCCTCGTCGAGCTCGCTGTTGACGTAGTGGGCGGTGGCCCCCACGGTCTTCACCCCGCGCTCGAACGCCTGGTGATACGGCTTGGCGCCCTTGAACGAGGGCAGGAACGAGTGGTGGATGTTGATTGCGCGCCCGCTGAGCTGGCGGGTCAGGTCGTCGGAGAGCACCTGCATGTAGCGTGCCAGGACCACCAGGTCGATCTCGAACCGGTCCACCAGGTCCATCAGCCGCGCCTCGGCCGCCGGCTTCGTGTCGGCGGTGACCGGGATGTGGAAGAAGGGGATGCCGTGCCACTCGACCAGCTGGCGGTGGTCGGGGTGGTTGGAGACCACCGCGGCAATCTCCACCGGAAGCTCGCCAATGCGCGCGCGGAAGAGCAGGTCGTTGAGGCAGTGCCCGAACTTGGAGACCATGACCAGCACGCGCCGCTTCGCCCCCTCCTGGCGCAGCTCCCAGGTGGCGCCGAGGTCCCCGCCCAGCGCCTCGAAGTCGGCCCGCAGGGCCGCCTCGCGGCCCTGGGGCAGCTCGCTGGGTCCGGTGGCGAAGGCCAGCCGCAGGAAGTAGCGGCCGGAGGGGCCGTCGTCGAACTGCTTGAGCTCCAGGATGTCCCCGCCGTGCTTGAGCAGCACCCCGGTCACCGCGTGCACGATGCCCGGCTGCTCCGCGCAGGCGAGGGTGAGGACGAACCGTCCGGCCGTGTTCTCCATGGTCAATACCTTCCCGTTCAGCATTCGACGACGTTGACCGCGAGGCCGCCGCGCGAGGTTTCCTTGTACTTGGACTTCATGTCAGCACCGGTCTGGCGCATGGTGTTGATCGCCTGGTCCAGGCTCACCCGGTGGTCGCCGTCCCCGGCCAGGGCCAGGCGGGCTGCGTTGATGGCCTTGACGGAGGCGATCGCGTTGCGCTCGATGCACGGAACCTGCACCAGTCCGCCCACAGGATCGCAGGTGAGGCCCAGGTTGTGCTCGATCCCGATCTCCGCGGCGTTCTCCACCTGCTCCGGGGTCCCGCCCAGGACCGCGCACAGCGCCCCGGCGGCCATCGAACACGCGGAGCCGACCTCGCCCTGGCAGCCGACCTCCGCGCCGGAGATCGAGGCGTTGCGCTTGAACAGCGAACCGATCGCCCCGGCGGTGAGCAGGAAGTCCACCACCTGGTCCTCGTTGGCGCCGCGGACGAAGCGGGTGAAGTAGTGCAGCACCGCGGGGATGATGCCGGCCGCCCCGTTGGTCGGGGCGGTGACGATCCGCCCGCCGGACGCGTTCTCCTCGTTCACCGCCAGGGCATACAGGTTCACCCATTCCATGGCCCACAGCGGGTCCTCGACAGTCCGCGCGGCCTCCTGCTCGCGCAGGCGCCGGCGCAGTTCCGGAGCCCGGCGGCGGACCTTCAGGCCCCCGGGCAGCGTCGCTTCGGTACGGGTGCAGCCGTTCTCGACGCACTCGCGCATGACCTCCCAGATCCGCAGCAGCTCGGCGCGCAACTTCTCCTCGCTGTGCCGGGTGAGCTCGTTGGCGAGCATGACCCCGGCGATGGACAGTCCGCTTTCCCGGCACCGCCGGAGCAGCTCGTCGGCCGAGGCGAAGGGATACGGCTCGGCCGCACCGTCCGCCCCGCCGGCCGGGGCGGGCCCCTCTCCGGCGGCGACGACGAACCCGCCGCCGACCGAGTAGTACTCGCGCTCGGCCAGGACCGCCCCGTCGTGCCCGAAGACGGACAGCCGCATCCCGTTCGGGTGCCCCGGCAGGGACCGGCGGCGGTGCAGCACCACGTCGCGGGCGCGGTCGAACGCCACCTCATGCTCCCCGCCCAGGGCGAGTTTGCCGGAGGACGCGGCCCCGGCCACGATCCCGGGGGCGGCGACGGTGTCGACGCTCTCCGGGTCATGGCCGGCCAGCCCCAAGACCACCGCGGCATCGGAGCCGTGCCCGATTCCGGTCGCCCCGAGCGAGCCGAAAAGCTCGGCCTTGACCCGGGCGGCGGAGGTGAGCAGGCCGGCATCGGCCAGTTCGGCAGTAAACCGCCGGGCCGCCCGCATCGGCCCCACCGTGTGGGAGGAGGAGGGACCGATGCCGACGGAGAAGAGGTCCAGGACGCTGAGCGCCATCAGCGGACCTCTTCCCCCGCGAACTCGGACATGGCATCCAGCAGCCAGCGCACCAGGTAGTCCGCGAAGGAGGCGCGCGGGTACAGCCGGTACTCGCGTTCGCCCGTGCGGTGCAGCACCACCGGGACCGGGCCGACCTGGGTCGCGATCGCGGTGTTCACCGGGAACGCACGCGGGTGCAGGTCGGCGTGGCAGCCCTTCTCCAGCACCTGGCGGGCGCTGGCCCCGGAAAGCTCCAGGATGGTCCGGTTGGCGGAGAGGTCCACCGCCTGGCCGGGCAGCCCGGCCAGCGCCGCCGCATACGCGTCGGCCGCGCCGGGGGCCTGGCGCCGGGAGGTGTCCACGGCCAGGAACTCGTCCGGGCCCAGCCACAGCACGTGCGCGGCCGCGGGGTCGCCGCTGACCTGGCCGTGGCCGGCGGGCAGCGGCAGGCCGAGCTCGGCCTCAAGGGCCGCGGCGGAGGCCGAGCCGGGCACCGCGCGCAGGCCCAGCTGGATGGCGAAGGCGATTTCGCGCAGCGCCACCGACCGTTCGCCGGTCACGGTGGCGGCCGCCATGGCATCGGCCAGGTGGGCCGCCGGGGACGTGCGCAGTGCGTCGAGGTCCGCGGGGGCGGAGGTGGACGCGTGGGTCAGGGTGTTCTCAGCCATCGCGACGGCTCCCTTCGGGGTCGTAGAGGACGGGGGAGGTGATTTCGACGTCGACCAGCTGGCCGCCCAGCGGGGCCTGGACGACCTCGCCGATCCGGTTGCGGCCGTTCTCCACCAGGGCCAGGCCGAAGGGCCGGCCCAGCGCGGCGGAAAGGTAGGAGGAGGTGACGTAGCCGAGCATCGGGACCGGCGCCTCCTGCGGGGTGATCGGCGTGCCGGAGGCGACCAGCTGGGCGCCCTCGGGCAGCCGGGTGGAGCGGTCCACCGGCAGCACCCCGACCAGGTGCTTGCGGTCGGTGCGGGCCGTGTCCTGGCGGGAGTAGGAGCGCTTGCCGATGAAGTCCTTGGCCTTGGAGACCACCCACTCCATCCCGGCGTCCTGCGGGGTCACCGTGCCGTCGGTGTCCTGGCCGACGATGATGAAGCCCTTCTCGGCGCGCAGCACGTGCATGGTCTCGGTGCCGTAGGGGGTGATGTTGAACTCCGCGCCGGCCTCGGCGACGGCCTCCCAGACGGTCAGGCCGTAGAAGGCCTCGACGTTGATCTCGAAGGCCAGCTCGCCGGAGAAGGAGATTCGGCAGATCCGCGCCGGGATCCCGTTGGAGAGCGTGGTCTCGCGGAAGGCCATGAACGGGAAGGCCTCGTTGTCCAGGTCCAGGTTCGGGGCCAGCTTGGCGATGACGGCGCGGGACTTCGGTCCGACCACCGCCACGGTGCTCCACTGTTCGGTGACGGAGGTGCACACCACGTCCAGCTCCGGCCACTCGGTCTGGTGCCATTCCTCGAGCCAGTCCAGCACCTTGGCCGCGCCGCTGGTGGTGGTGGTCATGAAGAAGCGCTCCTCGTCCAGGCGCAGGGTCACCCCGTCGTCGTAGACCATGCCGTCCGGGGTGCACATCACGCCGTAGCGGGCCATGCCGGGGGCGAGCTTCTTGAACGCGTTGGTGTAGATGCGGTTGAGGAACTCGCCCGCGTCGGTGCCGCGGATCTCGATCTTGCCCAGCGTGGTCGCGTCCATGAAGCCGACGGACTCGCGCACGGCCGCGCATTCGCGCAGTACCGCGGCGTCCATGTCCTCGCCCGGGGCCGGGTAGTACCAGGGGCGCTTCCACTGGCCGACGTCCTCGAAGAGGGCGCCGTGGGCAACGTGCCACGGGTGGATCGAGGTCACGCGCGCCGGGTCGAAGAGTTCACCGCGCTGGCGTCCGGCCAGGGCGGTGAAGGCGACCGGCGTGAACGGGGCGCGGAACGTCGTCGTGCCGATCTGTCCCAGGTCCTCCTTGTTCAGCACCGCGCCGATCACGCCGATGACGTTGACGCCGCTGGTCTTGCCCTGGTCATTGGCCGTGGAGATGGAGGTGTAGCGCTTGACGTGCTCCACCGAGCGCATGCCGGCCCCGGTGGAGCGCAGCACGTCGGCGACCGTCTGGTCGCGCTGCAGGTCCACGAAGTGGGTGCGCCACTCGCGCGGTTCGCCGGACAGTCCGGGGACCAGCCAGAGCGGGCGGACCGGGCCGGCCTCGCCGGCCGCGGCCGCGGGGACCACCAGCGGGGCCGAGAGGCCGGTGAGCTGCGCGGCGCGGTGGCCCGCCGCCGCGCCCTCGGCCAGGGCCTGGTGCAGGGTGTAGGAGCCGTTGACTGCACCGGCGGTCTGCTGGTTGGCGACCGGGGCGGCCGGCACGAAGCCGGCGACCGACTCGTTCCAGGCGAGCTTGCCCTGGCGCTGGCTGTGCAGGTGGACCACCGGGGAGAACCCGCCGGAGACCGCGAGCAGGTCCGCCGCGATGGTCTCGACCTCCCCGGCGAGGGCGCCGGCGTCGTCCAGCCGGCCCACCGTGACCGAGCTGACCCGGCCCGCGGTGCCGTCCCCGGCGGTGTCCACGACGGCCGCGCCGAAGATCCCGCGCGTGCCGGTGGCTTCCAGGACCGCGGCGGCGGTGGGGGAGGGAACCGGGCGGGAATCCACGACGACGGCGACGCCCAGCCCGGCCGCGTGCAGGTCCTCGACCAGTGCGTAGGCCGAGTCGTTGGTGGTGGCCACGGCGATGTTGGAGCCGGCGGCCACGGCGTAGCGGTTCAGGTAGGAGCGCACCGCGCCGGCGAGCATGATGCCGGGCCGGTCGTTGTTGGCGAAGACGATCGGGCGCTCGTGCGCACCGGTGGCAAGCACCACCTGGGCGGCGCGCACGTGCCAGATCCGCTGGCGGGAGACGCCGCGGCGCTCCCGGGCCGGAAGGTGGTCGGTGCGGTGCTGGACGGCGATCACGTAGTTGGCGTCGTAGCTGCCGAACGCGGTGGTCCGGGGCAGGTAGGTGAATTCCTCCGCGTGGGCGAGCCGGGCCATGGTGCCGGCCACCCAGTCGCGGGCGTCGGTGTCGTCGATCGACTCTCCGCGGCTGGAGAGCAGCGAGCCGCCGGGGGCCGGCTGGTCATCCATCAGGATGGTCCGGGCGCCGGTCTTCGCGGCCTCGCGGGCCGCGGCCAGTCCGGCCGGGCCGGCTCCGATCACCAGCACGTCCGCGTGGACGTACTTGCGGTCGTAGATGGCCTCGTCCTTGCGCGGGTCCAGGGTGCCCAGGCCGCTCAGGTAGGACGCCTCGAGGCCCTCGGCGATCTCCGTGGTGGTGGCCGGGAGCATCGACTCGTCGACGTGTCCGGGGAAGCGGGACTTCACCGTGACCAGGGCGTTGGCCTCCTCGACACCGGCGCTCAGGATGCCGCGGGGACGGCCCAGGTACATCGAGGCCCCGCAGTCCACGCGGCCGGCGGCGATGAGCGCGCTGGCGATGGTGTCCCCGGCGAACCCGGTGTAGGCGAGTCCGTCGACGCTGAAGGACACCTCGCGGGTGCGGTCGATGCCGTGGCCGGCGGCGCGCTCGGCGCCCAGGCGTGCGGTGCTCACTTGGTTCCTCCTTCGGCGAGGGCCGGCCGCGGCTCGCCCATACGGTAAATGGCCTTGAATTCGTAGGTGACGGTGTCGCGCACGGCGTTGAACCACTTGCGGCATCCGGTGCTGTGCTGCCAGCGTTCGGCGAAGAGCCCCTTGGGGTTGTCGCGGTAGAAGAGGTACTCGGCCCATTCGCGGTCGGTCAGCGCGTTGGGGTCCTCGGGGTAGGCGACGTGGGCCTGGCCGCCGTAGTGGAACTCGGTCTCGTCGCGGGGACCGCAGTTGGGGCATTCGATGAGCAGCATGGTGCGTCCTTCCTAGTGCGCGACGGCGGCGGCGCCGTGCTCGTCGATGAGGTGTCCGGTCTCGAAGCGCTCCAGCGCGAACGGGGCGTTCAGCGGGTGGGCCTCTCCGGTGGCGATGGTGTGGGCGAAGGTGTACCCGGCCCCGGGGGTCCCCTTGAACCCTCCGGTGCCCCAGCCGCAGTTGACGTAGAGCTCATCGATCGGGGTGGTGGAGACGATCGGGGAGGCGTCCAGGGTGGTGTCCACGATGCCGCCCCAGGTGCGCAGCAGGTGCGCCCGGGCGAAGATCGGGAACAGTTCGACGGCGGCGGCCATCTGCTCCTCGATGACGTGGAACGCGCCGCGCTGGCCGTAGCCGTTGTAGGAGTCGATGCCCGCCCCCATGACCAGTTCGCCCTTGTGGGCCTGGGACACGTAGACGTGGACGTGGTTGGACATCACCACGGTCGGGTGCACCGGCTCGAAGAGCTCGGAGACCAGTGCCTGCAGGGGGTGGGACTGGATGGGCAGCCGGAAGCCGGCCAGGCCGGCGAGGACCGAGGAGTGGCCGGCCGCGGACAGGCCCACCTTGCCGGCGTTGATCCGCCCGCGGGTGGTTTCCACGCCCACCACCCGGTTGCCGTCCTTGATGAAGCCGGTGACCTCGCAGTTCTGGATGATGTCCACGCCCATCTCGTCGCACTTGCGGGCGAAGGCCCAGGCGACGTGGTCGTGCTTGGCGATGCCCGCCCGCGGCTGGTAGGTCGCCCCCATCACGGGGTAGCGGATGTCGTCGCCGATGTTGATGATCGGGCACAGCTCCTTGACCTGCTCCGGGGTGAGCCACTCGGCGTCGACCCCGTTGAGGACGTTGGCGTTGACCCGGCGCATGCTCTCGCGCACGTCTCCGAGGGTGTGCGCCAGGTTCATCACGCCGCGCTGGGAGAAGAGGAAGTCGTAGTCCAGCTCCTCGGGCAGCTGCTCCCACAGCTTCAGCGAGTGCTCGTAGATCCCGGCGGACTCGTCCCACAGGTAGTTGGAGCGGATGATCGTGGTGTTGCGGGCCATGTTTCCGCCGGCCAGCCACCCGCGCTCCAGCACGGCGATGTTGGTCAGGCCGTGGTTCTTGGCCAGGTAGTAGGCGGTGGCCAGGCCGTGCCCTCCGCCGCCGACGATGACGGCGTCGTAGGAGGGGGCCGGGTCCGGGTTGCGCCAGAGGAACTCCGGGTGCTCGGGCAGCAGATCAGCCATTACTGGGCTCCCATCGGGGCGAGGTTCGGGTACAGGGGGTGGCCCGCGGCGAGTGCCTCGACGCGGGCCTTGAGGCCGGTGAGGACCTGCGGGTCTGCGGCGCCTTCGGTGGTGCCGGCGATGAGGGCCTCGGCGATGATGTCGGCGACCTCGGTGAAGGCCTCCTCGCCAAAGCCGCGGGTGGCCAGGGCGGGGGTGCCGATCCGCAGGCCGGAGGTGACCATGGGCGGACGCGGGTCGAACGGGACCGCGTTGCGGTTGATGGTGATGTCGATGGAAGCCAGCAGGTCCTCGCCCTGCTGCCCGTCCAGGGTGGAGGCGCGCAGGTCGACCAGGACCAGGTGCACGTCGGTGCCGCCGGTCAGGACGGTGATGCCGCGCGCGGCCACATCGGGGCGGGAGAGGCGCTCGGCCAGGATCCTGGCTCCGGCCAGGGTGCGCTCCTGGCGTTCGCGGAAACCGTCCGTTGCGGCGATCTTGAAGGCCACGGCCTTGCCCGCGATGACGTGCTCCAGCGGCCCCCCCTGCTGGCCGGGGAAGACGGCGGAGTTGATCTTCTTGGCGATGTCGGCGTCGTTGCTCAGGATGATGCCGCCGCGCGGGCCCGCGAGGGTCTTGTGGGTGGTCGAGGTGACCACGTGCGCGTGGGGGACCGGGGAGGGGTGCAGGCCGGCAGCGACCAGGCCGGCGAAGTGGGCCATGTCCACCATGAAGTAGGCGCCCACCTCGTCCGCGATCGCGCGGAAGCGGGCGAAGTCCAGCTGGCGCGGGTAGGCGGACCAGCCGGCGATGATCAGCTGCGGGCGGTGCTCGCGGGCCAGCCGCTCGACCTCGTCCATGTCCACGGTGTGGGTGGTCTCGTCCACGCCGTAGGGGACGATGTTGTAGAGGCGGCCGGAGAAGTTGATCTTCATGCCGTGGGTCAGGTGCCCGCCGTGGGCCAGGTTCAGCCCGAGCACCGTGTCGCCGGGCTTGATGAGGGCGTGCATGACGGAGGCGTTCGCCTGGGCGCCGGAGTGGGGCTGCACGTTGGCGAATTCTGCCCCGAAGAGGGCCTTGACGCGCTCAATCGCGAGCGTCTCGATAGCGTCCACGTGCTCGCAGCCGCCGTAGTAGCGCTTGCCCGGGTAGCCCTCGGCGTACTTGTTGGTCAGGACGGAACCCTGTGCCTGCATGACGGCGGCCGCGGTGTGGTTCTCCGAGGCGATCATCTCCAGCCCGTCGCGCTGACGGGTGAGCTCGGCATCAATGTGGGCCGCGACCTCGGGGTCCAGCTCGGCCAGCGGGGCGGCCAGTTCGGCCGGGATCCCGGTGGCGCTCACGGCGGTCTGCGTCATGGGTTTCCTCCTCGTTGATCTTTTGTCGACTACTGATATATCAATGTTTCATCAAGAGTATGATGGGGACCACATACCGTCAAGACCCCCGGCGGAGGGGGGTGGATCGGAGGAGTCATGGCGCTTCAGACCGAGATTGCATCCAGCGGGCTCTCGCTGGCCGAGCAGGCATACCGGACCCTGCGCGACCGGCTCATTATGTTGGACATCGCCCCCGGCGACCCGTTGAACGAAGGGCAGCTGGCCGCGGAGATGGGCTTTGGCCGCACGCCCCTGCGCGAGGCGCTCAAGCGCCTGGAAACCGACCACCTGGTCGTGTCCTACCCGCGGCGCGGTACGTTCGCCACCATCGTGGACATCACCGAGCTGGCTGCGATCTCCGAGGTGCGCCAGCTGCTGGAGCCGCTGGCGGCGCGCAAGGCGGCGCTGAACACCCATCCGGCTGTCCGCGCGGAGCTGGAGGAGGTGGCGGCCGGCCTTGAGGCCCTCGATGCCGGCCGCAACCGCCGCGAGCTGATGGAGTACGACGTCGAAGTGCACCGGCTCATCTACCGGGCGGCCGGCAACCGCCACCTGGAGGAGTCCCTGGTGCGCCTGGACAACCTCGCCACCCGCATCTGGTGCCTGGTGCTGGACCGGCTCCCGGCCATCACCGAGCACATTGCCGAGCACGTGGGCCTGCTGCAGGCCATCCTGGACGGGGATGCCGAGGGTGCCGCGAAGCTCGCCGCCGAGCACGTGCGTCACTTCGAGCAGGCGGTGCGGGCCGTCCTGTAGGGCGGGGCCGGGGGAGGCCTCAGGCCAGGCCTGCCTCCAGCAGCGCGACCCGCACGGCCACGTGGAGCGCGAACACCTCGCCGGTGGTCCGCGGGTCCCCGCCCAGCAGCTCGAACGACTTGGACAGCCGCTTGTGCAGGGTTTGGCGTTCGATGTGCAGCCGGGCGGCGGTGGCGGTCGCGTTGCAGCCGAAGTCCAGCCATCGGGCCAGGGTCTCCACCAGGGGCGTCCCGTGCCGCCGGTCCCAGTCCTGGACCCGGCCCAGTGCCGAACGCACGTGGACCGGCACGAAGGCGGCCGCCTCCAGATGGCGGTCGACGCGGTGCCCGAACTGGGCCGATACGTCCACGATCCCGGGCTGTTCGGCGGCCTCGTCCAGCAGGTCGCGGGCCTCAGTGAAGGACTCGTGGGCGCCCGTCCCGTCCCACACCAGGGGACCGACGGCGCACCGAACCGGCATCGCGCGGGTCGACTCCGACAGCGCCCGAACCAGCCCGCCCCTGCGCCCCAGCGGGTCCGCCCCGGCAAGGGGGACAAGCAGGATCCGGCCGCGTCCCCAAGTCCCGGCCGCCGCCTGCGGCGCGGCGCGTCGAAGTGCGGCCTCGTGGGCGGTGGCCGGGCCCAGCGGCAGGGCGAGCACCACGCAGGCCGGGCCGGGGGCAAGCGCGGTTCCCGCCCAGAGCCGCCCGACCGCGGTGCGGGGCGCGCCGTCGAGCACCGCCTGGACCAGGCGCCCCTCGGCGACCTGGTCCGCGGACGGGTGGAAGGACTGGGCCAGGGCCAGGGCCAGGACTTCGGAGAGCCGGTTGGCCGCGGAGGAGAGCAGGTCGTCGTCGGCCGAGTCCGACTCGATTACCAGCCGGGCGGCGACATACCCGCCAACGGCGATGGCGGTCTCGGCGGACCGGGGCGGGGAGCCGGGATCGGGTTGGGCCCCCTCCGCTTTCCCGTCGCCCGCCTCGTGGAGGCTTCCGTCGTGCCCGGTAAGGCGGACGCGGGCATCCAGTCCGTCGGCCGCCAGGCGCAGGATCGCCGGCAGTTCGGGGCCGCGGGTGGCGATGTGCTCGGCAATGCGCCGTGATATCCCGTCAACAACGGACTGGATGCGTGCCTGCCGGTTGACGATGGCGCTGTTGATCTCCTCGGCGACATCCACGAACCGGACCACCCGCCTCAGTTCCACCAGGGTGAGGCCGGCGTGGGCGGCCGCTTCCGCCAGCGCCTCCAGGGCCGCCGCGTCCCAGCCGGTCGTTTCCACGGCCAGCGCCGCAACGTCCCGGGCGGCCAGACTCTCCACATACTCCTTCCGCCCGGCGTCGCCGAGCGCCAGCAGTGCCGTTCCGCCCGTGAGCAGGACCTCGCCGCCGCGCAGGAGTGGGGCTATGGCCAGCACCTCGCTGGAGTGGACCCAGCGGATGCCACGGTCCAGACCGCCCTCAGGGGCGGTCCTGACCACCGGGTCCGCCTCCAGCAGGGACTGGAAGCGCAGCGCTGAGGCCAGTGTGGGCACGGGGTCTCCTGACATTATGTCGCCATCTAAGTGAAAGAGGGTAGGCACATAGTCTATATCCGGTGACCTGAATCACTCATAGGCTTGCCGCGTCCCCTTTTTCCTCAAGAATCGAGACGACATATGAGCTTGCAGCAGTCGCCGGGCCACGGCGAAATTGAGGACGAGCTTCAACCCATCCCCGAAGCGAGCCGCACCCGCAACCTGTCGGGGCAGTTCTGGATCTGGGCCGGAGCCAATGTCGCTCCGATCAACTGGATCCTCGGGGCGCTGGGCATCCAGCTCGGCCTAGGCCTGGCCGACACCCTGACCGTCCTGATTGCCGGTAACGCCATCGGCATGCTCGGCTTCGGCTTCTTCGTGCTGCTGGGCCAGCGAACCGGAGCCACCGGCATGCTGCTGGCCCGCGGGGCCTTCGGCCGGCGCGGCGCCTACCTGCCCGCAGCCATCCAGGCGACGATTGCCATCGGATGGTCCGCCGTCAACACCTGGGTGATCCTGGACCTGATCATGGCCCTGCTGGGCATGATCGGATGGGTTGATCCGGCAGCGGCCAACATGGGGTGGAAGATCGGCACCGCCGCGGTCATCATGGCGGTCCAGGTCGCCATCTGTTACCGGGGCTACCGGGCCATCGCGCGTTTCGAGCGGCTGACCATGCCTCCGACCGTCCTGGTGTTGATCGTCATGTCCATTGTCGCCTGGACCCAGCTGGACATCGACTGGGGCTACGAAGGGCCCGCCGGCGAGGTGCTCACCGGGATGCCCCGCCTTGCCGCGATGTCCTCGATCATGACTGCGATCGGCATTGGCTGGGGCATCGGCTGGTTCACCTACGCGCCCGACTACTCACGCTTCGTTTCCCGCACGGTCCGTCCGGCCAAGCTGTACGCGGTCAGCGTGCTCGGCCAGTTCATCCCCGTCGTCTGGCTCGGTGTACTGGGTGCCAGCCTCGCCACCCGAAACGGGCACGCCGACCCGGGCGAGCTGATCGTCTCCAGCTTCGGCGTCATGGCCATCCCGGTCATCCTGCTGGTCATCCACGGCCCGATCGCCACCAACATCATCAACCTCTACACCTTCGGTGTCGCGGTCCAGTCCCTGGACATCAAAGTCTCACGCAAAAAGGTCTCCCTCCTCGTCGGATGCCTCTCGATGGGCGCGGTGGTCGCATTCCTCTTCGCCACCGACTTCGCCCACATCCTGCACAACTGGATCATCGCGATCGCCGCCTGGGTGGCGACTTGGGGCGGCATCATGGCCGTGCACTACTTCATCTTCGAGCGGCGCCACCAGGACTACTCCTACCTGTTCCTGTCTCCGTCGAAGACCACGCTGAAGGCCGTCAACCCGGCCGCGCTGATCGCCTTCTTCACCGGGATCCTGATGACCTGGATGTCCATGTACGGCTCGACTCCCGCGCTCCAGGGGCCCTTAGCCACCGCCGCCGGCGGAATCGACTTCTCTTGGCTCGCCGGCACGCTGACCGCCGGCGGCGTGTACTTCGCCTTGGGATACCGCCGCTTCCGTACCCGTATCGAGGCGGGCGTCCCCCTGGGACTGAAGGCCGGGATACCCGACGGGGAAGCCCTCCGCCGGCAGGAGGCAACCGGCTTCGGGCCGGGAGCCAAGCCGGAGGCCGAACCGGAAACGGCGCCCGCGCCACTCGCCTAACCTGCCCCCTGCCCCCTGCCCCCCTGCCCCCTGTCCTGCCGGGCGGAGAGGAAAGCACCATGCACGACGCCCTGCGGAATAATGCCCTGCGACTGGAAGACCTCGACGCCTTCACCCTGCGGGAACACCTGGCCTCCGGCCCGGGGGTGGTCCTGGTCCCCGTCGGTTCGCTGGAACAGCACGGACCTCACCTGCCCTTGGGCACCGACACGCTGCTGTCCGGGAGGATCTGCCAGGGGGTCGCCGAACGGATCGGGGCCCTGGTCGCCCCGGCGGTCGCCTACGGGTACAAATCGCAGCAGAAGTCAGGCGGCGGCAACCACTTGGTGGGCACCACCAGCCTGTCCGGCGCCTCCCTCACGGCCCAGGCCCGCGACCTGGTCAAGTCCTACCTGAACCAGGGGTTCCGGCACCTGGTCTTCGTCAACGGGCACTACGAGAACTACCAGTTCCTCTACGAGGGCATTGACCTGGCCCTGGAGGAGTGCGGCATAGGCCCGGACACGGACCGCTCGGTCCTTTTGCTCTCCTACTGGGACTTTGTCACGGACCAGACCCTGGCCGCGGTCTACCCCGGAGGCTTCCCGGGCTGGGAGATCGAGCACGGCGGGGTGCTGGAGACTTCGCTGATGCTGCACCTCAAACCCGAGCGGGTGAACCTGGACCGCAGCCCGTCCGGCCCGCCGGCCAGCCTGCCGCGCTTCGACCGGCTGCCCGTGGTGGCGTCGCGGACCCCCGAGTCCGGCTGCCTCTCCTCGCCGCTGGGCGCGGACGCGGATAAGGGCCGCCTGCTCTACGAACAGGTGGTGGCGGCCATCGCCGCGGACACGGCCATGGAGCTGTCACTGCCGGAGGCCGTGCGCGCCTAGCCACCGTACGTGCCCAGCCCCCGCGGTTGCCCAGCCGCTGCGCTTGCCCAGCCACCGTGCGTGCGGGGCATTCCCCGCCCGATCCCGCCACGGACCGCCGCGGCACCACCAGACCAACCTTCCACACCACACCATTGCGCCCGAGGCGCACCTAGAAAGGGAAAACCAATGACCATCGCAGCCAACCCGAACTCCGTCACCGAACTGGAGCGCCTCAAGGTCCTGCACAATGGCGCCAAGCAGCCGCTGACCTTTTCCGACGCCGAGTTCGAGCGCCGCCTGTCCGGCCTGCGCGCCATCATGGCGGCCAAGGACCTCGACGCCGTGATCCTGACCAGCTACCACGGCATCAAGTACTACTCCGACTTCCTGTACACCACGTTCGGCCGCAACTACGCCCTGGTCGTCACCGCCGGCGACTCGGTCACCGTGACCGCCAACATCGACGCGGGGATGCCGTGGCGCACCAGCTATGGCGAGAACATCGTGTACACCGACTGGCGCCGCGACAACTTCTACTTCGGCCTGCAGGAGGTGCTGCGCCAGCGCGGGGTCAAGGCCCGCCGCCTCGGCGTCGAGGATGACGCCCTGCCGCTGATGACCCGCCAGCGTATCCAGGCCGCGTTCGACGGGGCGGAGCTGCTCGACGTCTCCCAGGAGGCCATGCGCCAGCGCATGGTCAAGTCCGCGGAGGAGATCGAGGTCATCAGGCACGGCGCCCGCATTGGGGACCTCGGCGGCGAGGCCATCAAGGCCGCGATCCGCGAGGGCATCAGCGAGTACGAGGTCGCCCTGATCGGCACCGAGGCCATGGTCCACGAGATCGCCCGCACCTTCCCGGACCGCGAGGTCCGCGACACCTGGGTCTGGTTCCAGTCCGGCATCAACACCGACGGCGCCCACAACTGGGCGACCACGCGCACCCTGCGACGCGGAGACATCCTGTCGCTGAACTGCTTCCCGATGACCTCCGGCTACTACACAGCGTTGGAGCGCACCCTGTTCCTTGGCGAGCCGGACGAGCGCAGCCTGGAACTGTGGAACATAAACGTGGAGGTCCACCGCCGCGGCCTGGAGCTGATCAAGCCCGGCGCCGTCTGCAGGGACATCGCCGCGGAACTCAACGAGATCTTCATCGGGAACGGCCTGCTGTCCAACCGCACCTTCGGGTACGGACACTCCTTCGGCGTCCTGTCCCACTACTACGGCCGCGAAGCGGGCCTGGAGCTGCGCGAGGACATCGACACCGTGCTGGAGCCGGGCATGGTCGTCTCCATGGAACCGATGATCACGGTTCCGGAGGGCCAGCCGGGTGCCGGAGGCTACCGCGAGCACGACATCCTCGTGGTGGGCGAGGACGGGGCCGAGAACATCACCAAGTTCGGCTTTGGCCCGGAACACAACATTATCGACGCCTAGGACCTGCGATCGACCTGGGATCCGCGGGCCTGGCGGGCGGGGCGGCCAAGCCGACCCGCCCGCCAGCCCCTGGGGGAAGCGCATGACCACCTCCACCGGCACCGAATCCGACACCAAATTCGGCCGCGGGACCCGCGGACCTGCCTAGGACCCGAGCTCGCGCTGCCGGTTGGCGGCCTTGAGCGCGGCCAGCCGGGCCTCCACCTCGGAGGCCTCGCCCAGGTTCTCCAGTTCCTCGAACTGGCCGTCCAGGGAGGACGCCGCCAGCTCGGCCGCGCCGCGGACCCTGGCCTCCTCGCGGCGGATCTTCTCCTCGAAGCGGCCCACCTCGCCGGCCGGGTCCAGCAGGTCGACGGACTTCACGGCGTCCATCATCTGGTTCTGCGCCGCGGCGGTGCGGGAACGGGCCACCAGCTCGTCGCGTTTGGCGACCAGTTGGGCCCGCTTGGCCTTCATGGCCTCCAGCCCGGCCTTGAGCTTGGCGACGATCTCTTCCTGCGCCGCGATGGTGGGCTCCGCGTCGCGGGCCTCCTTCTCATGCTGCAGTTGGCGCCCGATGGCGACCCTGGCCAGCTCGTCGAACTTGGCGGCGTCCGCGAGGCCGCCGGCGGCACGGAATTCGTCCGCCTTGGCGGAGGCGGCCAGCGCCTTGCGGCCCCAGTCCTCGGCGGTGCGGAGGTCCTCGCGGTGGTCGTCCTGCAGCAGGCGGAGGTTGCCGATCGTCTGGGCCACCGAGGCTTCGGCTTCGGCAATGTTGTTGGTGTAGTCGCGCACCATCTGGTCCAGCATCTTCTGCGGGTCCTCCGAGGCGTCGATCGCGCTGTTGGCGTTGGCCTTGACCAGTTGGGCGATGCGTCCGAACAGGGACTTCTTTGTCATGGGGCGCCTTTCTCTGGGATGTCCACCGGCTTCCTCCTCGAGCCTACGCCGAGCCTGCGCCGAGCCTACGCCGAGCCTGCGCGGAGCCTGCGTCGCCGGGGCCCCGCAGGTGGAGCAGCGCGGCACCCTGCCGCCACCATGGCACGTCCCTGTCGGTCAGGGAAGGTGCTCGCTACGCTGGGAGGTGCGGCAACCCCGGACAAAACGTCCGGAGGGCCCGGCGCCCTGGAGCGGTCCGCCGGTCCGGAATGCCGTCCCCAACGGACTGCGGGGACCCGAAGCGCTGGGGGGATAACCGAAGGTGGGGAAGCCCATGACCGACACAAACCGGCCTGATCCGAACCGGCCCGATCCGAACTGGCCCAATCCGAATTGGCGTGATCCGAGCCGGCCCGATCCAAACCCGCGCGCCGGCGGCCCGCCGTATCCCAACCAGCCGTATCCCAGCCAACACGGCCCGTACTACCAGCCGCCGCCCTACGGAGGCCCGCCCCCTGAGCCCCTGTCCGGGCTGACCGTCACTGCCATGGCGGTGGGCATCGTGGCGCTGGTCGTGGCCGTGATCCCGCTCGTGGGGTTCGTGTCCTTCGTGCTGGGCCCGCTGGCGGTCGTCCTGGGCATCGTGGGGCTGGTGAAGAAGCGCCCGAGGAAGGGCTTCTCCATCACCGGCATCGTCACCGGCGCGCTGGCCCTGCTGGTCTGCCTCCTCTACCTGGCGCTGGGCATTGCGCTTGCGGGCCTGTTCAGCAACGCCGCGAGCCAGACCGCAACCTACACCTACAAGGTGGTTGGCGACGGCACCTTCCAGGTCACCTACACCACCACCAGCCTCATGGAGCGGACCACCAACCAGGCAACCGGCCAGTTCAGCACGGACGTCCAGGCGTCCCGGGTCCTGGGCACCCTGGAGGCGCACAATGTCGGCACCTCCGCCGGCGGCCTGACCTGCACGATCACCGACGCCACAGGACGGCTGGTCTCCACCCAGACCGCCTCGGGAGCCGGGGCCTCGGTCACCTGCGCCACCCTGGCGGGCCTGGACGGGGACGGGCTTGAGGACGGGCGTGAAGACGGGCGCGAAGACGAGGGCGGGGACGGAAACGGGGGCGGCCAGCCGTAGCGACCGGCAGCACCCCTTAGTACCCCCAGCTTCGGGCCGGCCCGTCAGCGCCGGTGGCCGGCGGCCCGCCGGGCGGCGACGAGGCGCTCGACGACGGCCACTGCCGTGGGGCAGTTCCCTCCCGGCCCCACCGCGACGAAACAGGGGGCCTCGTGCGCGGGCCCGGATGCGTCGTCGTACCGGAACGGCAGGTAGCTGCCGCCGGCCTGGCGCACCAGGAGCGCGCCCGCGGCGACGTCCCACGGGTTCGTGTCCAGGCCCAGAGTCGCGTCGGTCCATCCCGCTGCCACATGCGCCAGCGCCAACGCCGCGCTGACTTTGCGGCGCACCGTTGCGTAGGTGCCCACCAGTTCGCCAAAGGCCTCCAAAGCGGCGGGACCGTCGAGGGCGAGGGCCTCGGCGGAGGGGTAGTCGGTCATCAGGCTGGCGCGTGCCTCCTCGGCCTGGGCCTGCGGGCGCAGCGGCGCCCCGTTCAGGTAGGCGCCGGTGAGGTCGGCGGTGAAGAGCAGCCCGGCGATCGGGTCGTAGACGACGCCGGCCAGCAGTTCGCCCTCGAGGGCGGCGGCAATGGACACGCAGAAGAACGCCACGCCGTGCGCGAAGTTGCTGGTGCCGTCGATCGGGTCCACGATCCACTCAATGCGCCCGCTGCCGCGGTGCCCGCCCTCCTCGCCCAGGACACGGCTGTCCGGCTGGCAGGCGAGCAGGTGGTGGACGATCATTTCCTCGCTGGCCCGGTCGTGCTCGGTTACCAGATCGTGCGCGTTGGTCTTGTGGCCGGCGCTGATGGAGGTGCGGAAGGCCGCGCGCAGGCCGGGGCCCACGCTGGTGGCGGCTTCGGCGGCAATGTCGCGCAGGCGGGTGGACAGTTCGGACAGGTCTGCGGTCGTTTCCACGCCCCCAGCTTAGGGCGCGGGGGATCCGGGCCGGGCCAGGCCGGCTGCGGAGGCCGGCGCCCTTCCCGGGAGGATATGCCTTTCCCGGCAGGATAGTTTGCAGGGTCAATAGTTATGAGCATATAGTTGCTTTAGGCAATATTAGCCCCAGGCAACATTTTCTGCCCGGCTGCGCTGACCCGGCTTCCCGGACCGGCGACTCTTCCGGGTCCACCGCCTCTTGCGAAGGAGATCCATGCCAGTCGGCAAAACCACTGTGGTGGAACTGGTCCAAGGCATCCAATCCCTGCACGGCATGCTCCGCTGCGTGGCCCACTTGGGCATCGAACCCGGCGAACCGGGCCTGGCTGCTCTGGGCGTGCTCGGATATGTCCACAACAACCCCCGCACCCGGGCCGCCGCAGCCGCGCGCTGGCTGGGCGTGGGGCCGGCGGTGCTCAGCCGCCATGTCGCCGAACTCGAATCCTCCGGCATGGTGGTCCGCCGTCCGGATCCGGACGATGCCCGCGCCCAACTGCTGGAGTTGACCGACGCCGGCCGCGCCGCCGTCGAGCGCTCTATCCGGCAGCGCGGCCTGCTCCTGCAGGAGATGCTGGTGGACTGGGATGAGTCCGAGGCCCGGGACGCGATCGAGACCCTGGGTAAGATCGAAACCATCCTCCGCGCCGGGGTCGAACGCGGGGCCGGCCGCCGTGGCGCCGAAGGGAAGGCCGCGGTATGACGGCCTCCAAGGAAACCCGTGTCCCGGACCTGGCGGACGGGCCGGCACCGGGCAGCCCCCATGTCATGAAGCAGCTGATCGGCGTGCTGGCCAGCTTCTTTGCCGCCATGCTCTCGGTCACTGTCGTCTCGATCGCCCTGCCCACCATCATGGCCGACCTGGGAGGCAGCCAAACCGACTTCGCCTGGGTCATCACCGCCGCCCTGCTGGCCAACGCGGCCAGCACCCCGATCTGGGGCAAGCTGGCGGACCTGTTCCCGAAGAAGCCGCTGACCCAGATCGGCATCTCCATCTTCGTCGCCGGTTCCCTGGCGGCGGGGTTCGCCCCCAACGTGCCGACCCTGCTGGGCGCACGCGTGATCCAGGGCGTGGGCATGGGCGGGCTCACCGCGCTGGGCATGGCCGTGATCGGTTCCCTGATCGCCCCGCGCGACCGGGGGCGCTACTCCGGCTACTTCGGCGGGGTCATGGCTGCGGCCACGGCCGGCGGCCCGCTCCTGGGCGGCCTGATCGTGGACAGCCCGCTGGGCTGGCGGTGGACGTTCTGGTTCGGCATCCCGATCGCACTGGCCGCGATGCTGCTGATCCACCGCACCCTGCGCGTGCCGCACCTGCCGCGCAAGGTCCACATCGACTGGGCCGGCGCGGTGCTGGTCACCACCTCGGTGAGCGTCCTGCTGATCTGGGCCTCCTTCGTGGGCAAGCCGGGCCACTTCGCGTGGGCCTCCTGGCAGACAGGTGCCATGGTCGGCGGCGCCCTGGTGCTCATCGCGGTGCTGCTGGTCGTGGAAAGCCGCGTCCCGGAGCCCGTCCTGCCGCTGAAGATCATCGTCCAGCGCACCCCGGCCCTGGCGATCCTCGCCTCCGTTTCGGTGGGCGTGACCATGTTCGCATCCGGCGCCTTCCTCGGGCAGTACTTCCAAATCTCCCGCGAGGCCAGCCCCACCCTGGCCGGCGTCCTGACCCTGCCGATGATTGCGGGCAACCTGGCCGGTTCCGTGGTTTCCGGCCAGCTGATCAGCCGGTACGGCCGCTGGAAGGGGTTCCTGGTCGGGGGTGCGCTGCTGAACGTCCTCTCCCTGTCCCTGCTGGGCACCATGTCCCACGAGACGCCCTACTGGATCCTGGCCCTGGGCATGCTCGGCAACGGCATCGCCATGGGCATGCTGATGCAGAACCTGGTCCTTGCGGTGCAGAACACGGTCGAGGCCCGGAACATCGGCACGGCCAGCTCAGCGGTGGCCTTCTTCCGCTCCATCGGAGGAGCCTCCGGCGTCGCGGTGCTCGGGGCGGTGCTCGCCGAACGGGTGGGCACGCTGACGCTGGACGGCATGGTCGCCGCGCACCTGGTTTCCCCGAACGGAAGCGCCGCCGCCACGGTCTCCAGCATGGATGTGGGGGCGTTGCCGGCCTCAGTGCGCATGATTGTCGAAGGCGCCTACGGCGACGGAACGGCCGCGGTATTCCTGCTGTCGGCGGCAGTGGCCGTAGTGGCCTTCGCCTGCATCCTTTTCATCAAGGAAGTTCCGCTGCGCCGCTCGCTGTAGCGGCCAGGCCACCCCCGCCACGGCCGATGCGTGACGTGGCGGGCGTGTCGTCATTCTGACAGCGGGCCCGCGGTCGTGACAGACTGGGCGCCATGCCCGCCAAGAACAGAACGCACTTCGCCTCCAAGCTCGAGGACGGGTTCCATGCCTGGCGGGAACGCCGGGCACGCGAACGGGGACTGGCCGCCACGGTGGTTCCGTTCAAGGGATACGGGCGGGCCGGCGGCGGCTCCGGCTCCGGCTGGGTCCGCCTGCTCGCGCGCGTGGTCATGGCCCGCGAAGGGGCGTTCGAGGACGGACACCTGCATTCCAAGGTCATCTCCGACGGGGTGCGGGGGTGGCGCAACTTCATCTCCCCGGCGGCACCATACGCCGAGGTGGTCGCCCGGATCGGGGACCGCGAATACCGCATCGACGCGGACCGCGGCGGCGTGCTGGACGCCCGGGTGCCGGCGGACCTGCCGCCGGGCTGGCACACTGTGACGCTGACCTGCGAGGGCTCGGCGCCGGCCTCGGCCAAGGTCTTCGTCGTGGCCGAGGATGCCCGCTTTGGGCTGCTGTCCGACATCGACGACACCGTGGTGGTCACCGCGCTGCCGCGTCCGCTGCTCGCGGCCTGGAACACGTTCGTGCTCGATGAGCACGCCCGTGTCGCCACCGCCGGCATGGCCGTCATGATGGAACGGGTGCTGCGCGGCCGCTCGGGCGTACCGGTGCTGTACCTTTCCACCGGCTCCTGGAACGTGGCGCAGACCCTGACCCGTTTCCTCAACCGCAACCTCTACCCGGAAGGCTCCCTGCTGCTCACCGACTGGGGCCCCACCGAGGTGGGCTGGTTCCGCTCCGGCATGAAGCACAAGGTGGACCAGCTGCGGCGCCTTGCCGTCGAGTTCCCGGACATCCAGTGGCTGCTCATTGGCGACGACGGCCAGCACGACCCGGAGATCTATGCCGAGTTCGCCCGCCGCTACCCGCAAAACGTGTGCGCCATCGTGATCCGCCAGCTGACTCCCTCGGAGGCGGTGCTGGCCGGTGGCCGGTCGCAGGGCATCATGGCCTCCACCCCGGGCGTGCCGTGGGTCTACGCGACGGACGGTGCGCAGATCGTGGCCGAGCTGGGCCGGCTGGGCCTGGTTCCGGAGACGGCCGAGCGCGACGGCGGGGACCCCGAGTGAGCGGCCGGAAGCTGCGCGTCCAGGTCCCGATGCGCTGGGCGGACATGGACGCCTACGGACACATCAACAACGTGAACCTGGTGCGCATGATGGAGGAGGCCCGCATCGCGGGATTTGGCGTGCCCGGCGGCACCGGCAAGCCGGGCACGGAGCCGCTGGTGAACCTTTTTTCCGCCATCCCGGAGGCCACCCAGATCCTCGTTGTCGAGCACCGCGTGCGCTACGTGGTGCCGCTGGACTACCGGAACGTCCCCGCCGATGCCGACCTCTGGATCTCGGGGATCAAACCGGCCAGCTTCGATATCTGCTACGAATTCCACGACCCCGTGGATGGCGGGCTGCGGGTGAAGGCCACCACGACGCTGGCGTTCTTCTCCGTGAACGAGGACCGGCTGCTGCGCATCCCGGCCGCGCACCGCGAGGCCCTTGAAGAATTCCGCGGGGAGCCGGTTTTCCGGTCCTAGCGGTCCGTGGATGGACCGGTGGCCGGCGCCGCGGCCTTCATCCCCGGACAGCCATGCCAATCAGGACTTCTACCCCCAAATGGAGACAGCATGAGAATCGCGATCGCACAGATCCTCAGCAGCGGCGATCCCGCCGGGAACCTTGAGACCGTCCGGGACTACGCGGCCGCCGCGAAAGAACTGCGCGCGGACCTCGTGGTCTTCCCCGAGGCGACAATGTGCGCCTTTGGCCACCCTTTGGACAAGGTCGCCGAACCGCTGGACGGCCCGTGGGCAACGGAAGTCCGCAGGATCGCGCACGAACTCGGCCTCGTCGTGGTGGCCGGGATGTTCACCCCCGGGCGCGGCGGGCGGGTGCGCAACACCCTGCTGGTGTGCGGCCCAGGCGTGGACACGCACTACGACAAGATCCACCTGTTCGATGCGTTCGGTTACGCGGAATCCGAATCGGTCGATCCGGGCGAGGCTCCGGTCGTCTTCGACGTTGCCGGAGCGACCGCGGGGCTGGCGACCTGCTACGACGTCCGGTTTCCGGCCCTGTTTACGGCCAATGCCAGGGCCGGTGCGCAGATCAACATCGTCTGCGCGTCCTGGGGAGCAGGGGAGGGAAAAGCAGAGCAATGGGACCTTCTCACCCGCGCGCGGGCTCTGGACAGCACCACCTTCGTGGTCGCCGTCGGCCAGGCAGATCCCGCGGCGGCCGGGAAGCCGGCCGGAACCGCTCCGACCGGAATCGGCCGCAGCGCCCTGATCGGCCCCCTGGGCACGGTGCTGCACGCGCTGGGGGAGGAGCCGGAGCTCGTGGTCGCGGACATCGATCCCGCCCAAGTCGGCGAGGTCCGGGCCAAGCTGCCGGTCCTGGCCAACGCCAGGGACCTGTCCGTCCCCGAAGGACGCTAACCCTGCGGCCGGCCGGTCCTGCCCTGCCGCCGCCGTGACCGCCGGGAGCTCATGCGGGGCGGGGGATGGCTGCCGGTTTCGGGGAGGGAGCGATACGCGGCAGCAGGTGGCGGGTGAAGACGCTCTGGGCCACGAGCAAGGCGATTCCGACCACTCCAGCCTGGCTTTCCAGGGTCGAGCCGACGATGCGCAGGTGCCGGGTGGCCAACGGAAGTGAGCGCCGGTAGACCGCTTCGCGGATGCCGGCAAAGTAGTACTCTTCCGCGGCGGCCAGCTGGCCGCCGAGCACGACCACTTGCGGGTTGAAGAGGTTGACTGTGGCGGCGATGGCCTCGCCCAGCAGGCGGCTCGCGGTCCGTGCCAGCCGCACGGCATTGCGCTCGCCCGCGCGCAGGAGCCGGACCGCGTCATCCACGCTGTGAACGTCCAGGCCCTGGGCCCGCAGATCCCTGACCAGCGCCCATCCGCCTGCGTACGCTTCAAGGCATCCCGTATTGCCGCACCTGCATTCCGGTTCGCTTTCCACTCCGGCGGGCTTGGAGACGTAGTTATGGCCGATGTCTCCCGCGGCGCCGTCGGCGCCGCGGTGGAGCCGGCCGTCCGAGATGAGTCCGGAGCCGACGCCGGTACCGATTTTCACCATCAGCAGGTGCCGCACGTCGGGGTAGGTGGACTGCTGCTCGCCAAAGGCCATGGCGTTGGCGTCCTTGTCCACGATGACAGGGCAGTTGTACACGCTGCTGAAGGCGCCGGGAATGTCATACCCGTCCCAGCCGGTCATGATGGGCGGATGCACGACCTGGCCCGACCCTGTGTCGACCGGGCCGGGAACGGAGACGCCTGTGCCCAGAACGGATTCCGGGCCTGCCCCGGCGCCTGCCAGCAGCGCCGCAAATTCCTTCTTGACCCTCCCCAGGACTGAGGTTGGCCCGTCGGTGACATCGACGGGCAGGCCGACCTCATCAAGGATGGCCCCGGTGAGGTCGCACAGGCCTGCGCGCATTGCGGTGGCGCCGATATCCGCGACCAGAAAATAGCCCCCGCCCCGGTTGAAGGCGAAGGAACCTGCAGGGCGGCCCTTGGTTGACTCGGCCCCTGAGGGAATGACCAGTCCGGCCTCGAGAAGCGCATCCAGGCGCTGGTTGACGGTCGACCGGGACAGTTCGGTGCGCACCGCGATTTCTGTCTTGGTGAGCACCTTTCCCGAGCGGAGCAGGTCAAGGATCTCGAGTGTCCCGGTGGTTGCCTCAAGCGCTCCGGGAGGCGTTTCGGGGTGAGCGTTTCTCATCTGTCCATCTCCGTCATTTCTTTGCCCTGAGGACCATCTTAATGTTGGTTTCCGGGAAAGGTTGCGTAGGTCACATGGCGTAGTTACTCTATCACTCATCGTTAGTTCCGCATTCATATGACTTTCAAAATCAAAAGGGGCAAAGATGCCACAGTTCAAAAACTTGCTCATTTTTGTTGCGGCCGGCTCGGCTGCGGTCCTGTCACTTGCCGGCTGCAGCAGCACCGGAGGGGCGCCCGCGGCAACCAGCGCCAGCGAAGGGCCGGCCAAGACGGCCGCGGTGATCAAGGGCCTGGACAACCCGTTCTTCCAGGACATGGAAAAGGGCATCAAGGCAGCGGACGCCAGCATCACGGTGCAGGCGGCCCAGGACATCACCGACACGTCTGGCCAAGCTGACCGGCTGTCATCCCTCGCCGGACAGGACTACGGCTGCTTCATCATCAACCCCATCAGCGGCAACAACCTGCTGCAGGGCGTGGCCGGGTTGAAGGCGGCCGGAAAGACCGTCGTGAACATCGACAGCCCCGTCGACCCGGAGGCCGCGAAAGCCGCCAACGCTGTTCCGGACACTTACATCGGCACGGACAACATTGCCGCCGGAAAGCTCGCCGGTGAGCAGATGGCCCAGCTGGTCGATGAAGGGGACAAGGTCGCGGTCATCGGCGGCATCGCCGGCGACGTCACCAGCGGAAACCGCGTGACGGGCTTCACCGAAGGCCTCGGTTCAAAGGCCGAGGTGCTGGCCACCGAGTCGGCGGACTGGGACCGGCAGGTGGCACTGACCAAGGCCGGCGACCTGCTGCGCGCCAACCCCGACATCAAGGGCTTCTTTGTCGCCAATGACGTGATGGGGCTCGGCGTCGCGCGGGCCGTAGCCAACGCCAACCTGACCGGCAAGGTCTCCATCATCAGCGTTGACGGTGTTCCCGAGGGCCTGAAGGGTGTGGAGTCGGGCGAGCTCACCGCCACCGTCGCCCAGTACCCCTACGCCATTGGCCAAATGGGTGCCCAGGCATGCCAGGCAGCCGCCGAAGGCCAGACCCTGCCGGAACTGGTCGAGGCACCGGTTGCGCTGGTCACCAAGGACAACGTGGCGGATGCGATCGAGGCAGCCCCGGCCCCCTTTGAACCCTTCGAAAATCCGTTTGAGAAGTAGCAGGGAAGCCCCGTGATGCCCTCCATTTCGCATAATTCGCCGACACAGACAAAAGGTACATCCACTCCCGTGAACAGTCTCGGCAGCCCCCGTCCCCGCAAGGACGCGGCCGGCTGGCAGCAGGACGTGAAGAGCATCGGCTGGTGGGCCGAACATGCAGCCATCATCGGCCTGATCGGCCTGTCCATTGTCTTCACCTCGCTGAGCCCGGTCTTCCTGACAGCCGGGAACATCCAATCCATCCTGGTCGCGGCATCCATCCTCATTGTCCTCACGGTGGGGCAGTCCTTCGTGATCCTGAGCGACGGGATCGATCTCTCGGTCGCGGCAACGATGACCCTGGGCGTCATCGCGTTCGGCATGGCCTACGCCCAAGGCGCGGGGCTGCTGGTGAGCATGCTGGCCGCCATTGCCGCCAGCAGCGTGATCGGCATCCTGAACGGCGTCCTGGTCGCCAAGGGCAGGATCACGGACTTCATCGTCACTCTCGGCACGCTCTCGGTTGCCTCCGGGCTGGCCTTGGTGCTCTCCGACGGCAAACCCATCTCGATCACCAGCATCGAACTGATCAATTTCTCCACCCACGGGGTCTTGATCTTCGGTAACCCGTTCATCGTCGCGGCCGCCGTCGCGATCATCGCCCACGTCGTGCTGTTCCGGACCCGCTTCGGGACGCATCTGTTCGCCACCGGCGGTTCCAAGGAAGCGGCGCAGGCAACAGGTATCAGCACCGCCCGCATCAAGATCGCCGTGTACACGATCTCCGGGGTCCTCGCCGGCGTTGCCGCGATCCTGCTGGTCGCCCGCGTCGGCGCTTCGGAGCCGGCGGCCAACACCACCTTCCTGCTGAACTCGGTCGCCGCCGTGGTCCTGGGCGGCGTGAGCCTCACGGGCGGCCGGGGCTCCATCTTCGGCCCCATCGTCGGCGCGCTGCTCCTGACCGTACTCACCAACGGCCTCACCCTGATGAACGTTTCGCAGTTCTACCAGCCCCTTGCTGTCGGCGTCGTGGTTATCCTCGCCGCCCTGCTTTCGAGGTTCCAGAAATGACCACCACCGCGACCACATCCATCGTCGACGTCCAGGACGTCTCCCTCGCATTCGGCAGCGTCAAGGCCCTGCAGGACGTCAGCCTGACCCTGGCCGCGGGGGAAATCACCGCCCTGGTCGGGGACAACGGCGCCGGCAAGTCGACCCTCGTCCGCTGCATCTCCGGAATCCACAAGCCGCAGTCGGGCACGATCTCCTTCGAAGGCAAACCCGTCCACTTCCGAAGCCCGGAAGATGCCCGGGAAGCCGGCATCGAAACCGTCCACCAGAACCTGGCCCTGGTCGATGACCTGACCGTCTGGCAGAACCTCTTCCTCAACCGCGAAATCACCCGCGGAATCGGCCCCATCCGGTTCCTTGACCGCAAGGCCATGAAGGAAGCCGCCGACCGCATGGTCTCCAACCTGGCCGTCAACGTTCCCGCCGTAAAATCCAAGGTCCGCAGGCTTTCGGGGGGCCAGCGCCAGGCTGTCTCCATCTGCAGGGCCGCCGGCTTCAGTTCCAAGCTGGTCATCATGGACGAACCTACCGCCGCACTCGGCGTCCAGGAAACGGCGAAGGTCGAAGCCCTGATCCTCAAACTGCGCGACGACGGACACTCCGTCCTGCTCATCAGCCACAACTTCAGCCAGGTCATGCGCCTCAGTGACCAGGTCTGGGTCATGCGCGCCGGACGGTGCGTCGCCGGGCGGCGCACCATCGAAACGACCGGCGACGAAATCGTTTCCCTCATCACCGGCTCCCGCGAAAAATAGCCAAGAAACCGAAAGAACATACCCATGACGAACCGCAATCCCCTCGGTGTCCACGCCCTCGTTTGGGCAGGAGACACCACCGACGCATCCGTCGAAAAAATCATCACCAGCACCGCCAGGGCCGGTTACGACCTCGTGGAATTTTCCCTCCACGACTCCCTTAACCTGGACGTGGACAAGGCCCGCAAGCTGCTTGAAGCCAACAACCTCGACGTCGTCTGCTCCCGCGGACTCGCTTTCGACGCGGACGTCTCCAGCGACGACACCGCCACCGTGGAACGCGGCGCGAAGCTCCTGCAGGAGTCCCTGAAAATCACCCACGAGCTCGGTGGTACCCACTTCACCGGAGCCCTCTTCAGCGCCTTGGGCAAGTACGGCGCGCCCATCACCGAAAAGGGGCGGGCGAACGTCGTCAGCGTCCTGAAAGACCTCTCCGACGAAGCCGGCCAGCTCTCGATGACCCTGGGCCTCGAGATCTGCAACCGGTACGAAACCAATGTCATCAACACCGCCCACGACGCCCTCCGGCTTGCCGACGACATCGGCCGGGACAACGTGCTGATCCACCTCGACACCTACCACATGAACATCGAGGAAAACGACCTCGTCTCTCCCGTCTACGAAGTCGGAGACCGGCTCGGGTACGTCCACATCGGCGAGAACCACCGCGGGTACCTTGGGTCGGGCCATCTGGACTTCACGTCGTTCTTCCATGCCTTGGCCGCCATCAACTACAACGGCCCCATCACCTTCGAAAGCTTCTCCTCCGCCGTCGTCGCACGGGGACTGTCCAACGATCTGGCCGTGTGGCGGAACCTGTGGACCGACGGCGAAGACCTTGCCGTCCACGCCCGCGAATTCATGGCCAACCACCTGCATTCCACACGGGCAACCCGATGAACCTGGATGAACTGGTTGCACGTATCAGGCACAGGAAAGCCTCTTCGGAGGCGCCCGTTGTCATCGGCGTGGCCGGCGCCCCCGGCGCCGGCAAGACCACCTTGGTGGAAGGCCTCATCAAGGAACTGAACAGGGGCGTCGCGGACCCCGAAAACCAGGAGTTCGCCCATGTCCCCATGGACGGCTTCCACCTCTCGGACCAGGAACTGGCCCGCCTCGGCATCCTCGACCGCAAAGGCGCACCGGAGACCTTCGATGTCCACGGCTACGCCGCCCTGCTTCAGCGGCTGCGTTCCCGGCGGGACGCCGTGGTCTACGCCCCGGGATTCGAACGGACCCTGGAACAGCCCATCGCCGGCGTCATTCCCGTTTTCCCTTCCGCCACGACCATCCTGACCGAGGGAAACTACCTGCTCCTCGACACCCCCGAATGGCGCAAAGTGCGCAACCAGTGCACCGAGGTCTGGTACTGCGAACAGGACGACTCCCTGAGGGTCCGGCGCCTTGTCCAACGACACGTTGAATTTGGCAAGAGCCCGGCGGAGGCCGAAGCCTGGGTGGCCGGCGTGGACGAAAAGAACGCCCAACTCATTCGCGCAACCCGTGCCGACGCGGACCTCATCGTCACCTTGGAAGAAGTGGGCGCGGCCTGACGGCAGGGGACCGCCGCCCGCGCACAACATGACATTTCAGGAGAAATGATTGACTGCACCAACCCAGCTTCTTTCCGATGCCGGAGTCTCCATCTGGCTCGACGACCTCTCCCGTGAGCGCCTGTCCAGCGGTTCGCTGCAGAAGCTCATCGACGGGAAAAACGTCGTTGGCGTGACCACCAACCCCTCGATTTTCCACGCCGCAATCACCGGCGGCCACTACTACGACGCCAAGATCGCCCAGCTGGCCGCGGCCGGCGCCGACGTCGAGCACGCCGTTTTCGAGATCACCACCGAGGACGTCGCGGCCGCCTGCGACCTGTTCGCCCCGGTCGCGGCCGCCACCGGCGGCGTCGACGGGCGCGTCTC
>NZ_BKDJ01000020.1 GCF_008580665.1 Zafaria cholistanensis | reverse complement strand
CTAAGACCCACAGCGCCGATGGTACTGCACCCGGGAGGGTGTGGGAGAGTAGGACACCGCCGGACAACCATTACGGAAGCCCCCGACCACACCGTCGGGGGCTTCCCCCCTTTAACACCCCCAACCCGAGGCACCCGAGGCACCGGGCAGGTCCGGGGCGTCACCGGAACACGGATCCCAGGATGTCCGGAGCGGGGTATTGCGGATCAGTTTGCTCCGCTGCCCATGCCGGCACCACGTTCGGTCCGGTACCAGGGGTAAGGCAGCTTATTCGCCGGCGGACTGCTGGCAGAAGCGCTGCGGGTTTCGGGGCCTCCGCAGGGGAAGGCGTCAGCTGCTCCCTAACCGGCAGTAACCGAGATCACTCCCCGACTGCCTCTCCGGGCACGAAGTTGGTCAGGGAGGGCCTGATTGTCATGTATGATTGACGTATTGAGTCCATGAATGACTCGTAATCACAGGCTTCGCACACCAGGCATCCGCAGGGATTCGGTGAAGCGAAAAAGGGTTACGGCGGTCACAGCGTGGGGGAAACGCCCGGTCCCATCCCGAACCCGGAAGCTAAGACCCACAGCGCCGATGGTACTGCACCCGGGAGGGTGTGGGAGAGTAGGACACCGCCGGACAATCTTTGCAGGGCCCCGACCAACTAGTCGGGGCCCTGACGTTTAAGAGCAGCTGTAGTGATCGCCCAAGCGAATCCCTAATCTGCTCGCTTTCGCTCGTCTAATATTGGATGAGTCCATTTTCTGTCGGTACCAGCGGTGCCGCGTTGTTTTTGAACACCACCTGGAGCGTCTGGACACGTTCCGCAGAGAGGAACGGCCACAGTGGCTGAAGATCAAAGGAATCCCCGCGAGCAGCGCTCCGGCGCCCACAATAAGCAGCAGTCGAGCGGCCGTGGTGCTTACGGAAGCGACCGCCGTGAAGGTGGCTTCCGCGGTGGCGACCGCCGTGAGGGTGGCTTTAACCGCGAAGGTGGCTTCAAGGGCGGGGAGCGCCGTGAGGGTGGATTCCGCGGTGGCGACCGCCGCGAGGGTGGCTTCAACCGTGAAGGTGGCTTCAAGGGCGGAGACCGCCGCGAAGGTGGTTTCCAGGGCGGGGAGCGCCGTGAGGGCGGTTTCCGCGGTGGCGACCGCCGCGAGGGCGGCTTCAAGGGCGGAGACCGCCGCGAAGGTGGTTTCCGCGGTGGCGACCGCCGCGAGGGCGGTTTCCAGGGCGGGGAGCGCCGTGAGGGCGGCTTCCGCGGTGGCGACCGCCGCGAGGGCGGTTTCCAGGGCGGGGAGCGCCGTGAGGGCGGCTTCCGCGGTGGCGACCGCCGCGAGGGCGGCTTCAAGGGCGGAGACCGCCGTGAGGGCGGCTTCCGCGGCGGCGACCGCCGCGAAGGTGGTTTCCGCGGTGGCGACCGCCGCGAAGGCGGTTTCCAGAGCGGGGAGCGCCGTGAAGGTGGTTTCCGCGGTGGCGACCGCCGCGAAGGTGGCTTCAACCGTGAGGGCGGCTTCAAGGGCGGGGACCGCCGTGAAGGTGGCTTCAGCCGTGAGGGCGGCTTCAAGGGCGGCGACCGCCGCGAAGGTGGATTCCGCGGTGGCGACCGCCGCGAAGGTGGCTTCAGCCGTGAGGGCGGCTTCAAGGGCGGAGACCGCCGCGAGGGCGGCTTCAAGGGCGGGGACCGCCGTGAAGGCGGCTTCAGTCGTGAGGGTGGATTCCAGGGTGGCGACCGCCGCGAAGGTGGATTCCGCGGTGGCGACCGCCGCGAAGGTGGCTTCAACCGTGAGGGCGGCTTCAAGGGCGGAGACCGCCGCGAGGGCGGCTTCAAGGGCGGGGACCGCCGTGAAGGCGGCTTCAGTCGTGAGGGTGGATTCCAGGGTGGCGACCGCCGCGAGACCCGCGCCCCGCGTGGCCGCGACGAGGCCGGATCCTGGCCGCGCACCGAAGACGACCGCGCTCCGCACAATGCGGCCGACCTGCGCAGCTCCAACCGTCCGGAACGCCCCAAGTCCCCGGAAATCGACGACGATGTGACCGGCAAGGAACTTGACCGCATCACCAAGGCGGAGCTGAAGTACCTCGACGAGCGCAACGGAGAGTGGGTGGCGAAGCACCTGGTCATGGCCGGCCGCCTCATCGACCTGGATCCCGAGCTCGCCTACGAGCACGCCCTGGCTGCCAGCCGCCGCGGCGGCCGCGTCGCCGTGGTCCGCGAGGCGGTGGGCCTGACCGCCTACACCGCCGGACACTATGCCGATGCGCTGCGCGAATTCCGCACCCACCGCCGCATCAGCGGGTCCAACATCCACCTGCCGGTGATGGCCGACTGCGAGCGTGGCTTGGGCCGCCCGGAAAAGGCCCTTGAGACCGCGCACAGCGAAGAGGCCCTGACGCTGGACATCCCCGGGCAGGTGGAGATGGCCATCGTCGCCTCCGGCGCCCAGACGGACCTTGGCAACCTCGAGGCCGCCGTCGCCGAGCTGGAAATCCCGCAGCTGGACATCAACCGCGCGTTCTCCTTCAGCCCCCGCCTGTTCGCCGCCTACGCCGACGCCCTTGAGGCCGTCGGACGCGACGAGGAAGCCTACCGCTGGCGCCGCCAGGTGGCGGTCGCCGAGAGCGCCCTCGGTGTGGGCGAGTTCGCCGAGCCGGACATCATCGACCTCATCGAGGACGACGAAGAGCCGGTCCGCAAGCCGCGTGCCAAGGACGTCCTGGACCGCGAGGATGCCCCGCAGGGCATCGACGCCGAGGACGGACTGTCGGCGGAAGCCGCGGGGGCAGGCCCCGACAGCGCGGACGGCGTCGACGGGGAAGGGTACTCCGAGGACGCCTTCGACGACGAGGACGACGAGGACGAAGAGTACGACGACGATTCGTCCGCCGGGGATCCGGACTTCGACGAGGACGACGAGGAAGACGAGGACGACGAGGACCCGGAGGGGGACTTCGGTTCCTTTGGTGCCGACGAGCAGGATCCTACTTCCATCGACGCAACCTCCGACGAGCGCTAAAGGCCCACCGTAGCGATGCTGATCTCCGGTTTCGACGCCGTCCTGTCCGACCTGGACGGCGTGGTCTACGCCGGCGCCGGGGCGATCGAGGGGGCGGTGGGCTCCCTCGATCGCCTGGCCTCGGCCGGCGTCTCGCTGGCATACATCACCAACAACGCCTCGCGCTCTCCCGAGGCCGTCGCCGCACACCTGCGCGAGCTCGGTGCCCCGGCCTCCGCGAGCCAGGTGTTCGGCTCCGCCGATGCCGGCGCCGAACTGCTGGCCGGGCTCGTCGAACCCGGGGCGCGCGTCCTGGTGGTCGGCAGCGCCTACCTGCGGGAGCAGGTGGCCCGCCAGGGGCTGCGTCCGGTCGCCTCCGCGGCGGATAACCCGGACGCCGTCATCCAGGGCTTCGACCCCTCCATCGCCTGGACCGACCTGGCCCAGGCCTCCTACGCAATCAGCGCCGGCGCTGTATGGGTGGCCACCAACACTGACCTCACCATTCCGCGCGCCGAAGGGCTGGCCCCGGGCAACGGCTCCCTGGTCGCCGCCGTTGCTGCCGCGTCCAAGGCCCTTCCGCAGGTGGCCGGCAAACCGGAGCCGCTGCTGTTCCGCCGCGCGGCCGAGCGCCTGGGGGCCGCGCGCCCGCTGGTGGTCGGTGATCGGCTGGACACCGACATCCGTGGCGGCAACGCGGCCGGCTACCGCACCGCTGCCGTTCTCACCGGTGTCGACACCCCCGAAAGCATCCTTGCCGCACACCGCGCCGACCGCCCCGATTTCCTGATCGCGGACCTCACCGAGTTGTACCTGCCGTATCCGGCAATCCACGAGGACGGGGCGGGGGGCGTCGCCTGCGGCAGTGCCCGCGCCCGGGCCGACGGCGACACGCTCACCGTCGAGGGCGCCAGCACCGACCTGAACGCCTGGCGCGCGGCCTGTGCGGCCTGGTGGCTCGCGCACCCGCACGCGGAGACAGCCCGGCTCCCGCACTTGGATTTCGTCGGCCCCTGAGCGGCGGCGTCCCGGCGCTGTCACCGCCCAGTCCATCCTGCCCGCCCAATCCATCCTGCCCGCCCAATCCATCCTGCCCGCCCAATCCATCCTGCCCGCCCAATCCATCCTGCCCGCCCAATTCATCGCGCCGGCACCGCCGGGGCCCCGCAGCCCCATACCCCGTACCCGCAGCCCCGCAGCGCCACACCCAGGGAGGCCCCGTGAACACCCCGGAACCACCGAACAAGCCAGGAGCCACTGCCCGGCCGGAGGCCGGCTTGCGGACCGGCGCCGGGACTGGTTCCGGGGCAGGCGGGGGGAGCGCCTCCGCCGCGCTGTCCGTGCTCGAGGGCCTGGCCGACCTGTCGGTGGAGGACCACGCTGACGTCTACGACGGCCTCCACGAGGCCCTGTTGCAGGCGCTCGACGCCGACGCCGACGCCGACGCCGACGGCAGGGACGGCACGGGCCTTTGGAACCCTGCCGGCGTGAACGCCACCGGCCGGAACGCAGTGGCGGGGGAGTCGTAGTGGCACGGCTGGACCAGGAACTGGTCGCCCGCGGACTGGCCAGGTCCCGCACGCACGCGGCAACGCTGATTGCCGAGGGGCGGGTGCGCCTTGACGGCGCGACGGCAGCCAAGGCCTCCCGGAATGTTCCTGCCGATGCCGCGGTGGAGGTGCTTCCGGCCGCAGCACAGGAGTACGTCAGCCGTGCCGGGCACAAGCTCGCGGGCGCACTGGAGGCCTTCGCCGCCGTCGTGGTTTCCGGCCGGCGCTGCCTGGACGCCGGCGCCTCCACCGGCGGTTTCACCGATGTCCTGCTGCGCCGGGGCGCGGACCGCGTCGTGGCCGTCGACGTCGGCCACGGCCAACTGGTGCCGCAGCTGCGCGCCGACCCCCGGGTGGACGTGCACGAGGGCATGAACATCCGTTACCTGGACCCCGCGGTGATCGGCGGCCCCGTGGACCTGGTGGTTGCGGACCTTTCCTTCATTTCCCTCACGCTGGTGGTGGCTCCACTCGCGGCAGCCACCCGCCCCGGCGGGGACCTGGTGCTGATGGTCAAGCCGCAGTTCGAGGTCGGCCGCGACCATCTGGCCCGCACCGGCGTCGTCACCGACCCCGGCCTGCGCCGCCGCGCCGTCGAGGGGGTGGTGGCGGCCGCCGCCGCGGCCGGACTGGAGCTGGCGGGCCTGGCCCGCAGCCCCCTGCCCGGCCAGGACGGCAACGTGGAGTTCTTCCTCTGGCTGCGCCGCCCTGCCGGGACGGCTGCCCCGGGGCCGGCCGGAACGGACCCGGCGAACGCGCCGGCCGCGGATGTCGGGGCCGTTGACTATTCTTGAGACGGTCGGCCCTGATCCGCGGGACCGGCCCGGCGACCGGAAGGAACGCATGAGAAGGATCCTGGTCCTCGCGCACACGGGGCGGCCCGATTCGCTGCAGGCAGCGTTGGACACCTGCACGCGGCTGCGCAGCGCCGGCCTGATCCCGGTCATGCGCCGGCTGGAGCTGCAGAACCTGCGCAACACCGTCGCCGGAGAATCTTTGGAGGTGGAGATCCTCGACGAGGACACCAGCCTCGAGAGCATCGACCTGGGCATGGTCCTGGGTGGGGACGGCACCGTGCTGCGTTCGGCGGAACTGGTGCGCAACTCCAATGTCCCGCTGCTGGGCGTGAACCTCGGCCACGTGGGCTTCCTCGCCGAAAGCGAGCACGCTGACCTGGCCCAGACCGTCGACTGGGTGGTCAACCGCGAGTACACGGTCGAGGAGCGGATGGCCATCGACGTCCAGGTGTGGCTGGGCAAGCGCCGCATCGCCCGCACCTGGGCGCTCAACGAGGCCGCCGTCGAGAAGGCCAACCGGGAACGCATGATCGAGGTGGTCATGGAGGTCGACGGGCTCCCCATCAGCACCTTCGGCTGCGACGGCATGGTCATGGCCACCCCCACCGGCTCCACCGCCTATGCGTTCTCCGCCGGCGGACCGGTGGTGTGGCCCGAGGTGGAGGCCCTGATCATGGTGCCGATCAGCGCGCACGCGCTGTTCGCCAAGCCGCTGGTGATCGCCCCGACCTCCGTGATGGCGCTGGAGTTGCTGACACGCACCGACGCGCAGGCCGTGCTCTGGTGCGACGGCCGGCGCACCGTCGATTTGCCGCCCGGCTCACGGGTGGAGGTGACCCGGTCCGACCGTCCCGTGCGGCTGGCCCGGGTGAACCGCACCCCGTTCAGCGAACGCCTGGTGCGCAAGTTCGAACTGCCGACCAAGGGCTGGCGCGGGCCCGTGCCGGCGAAGGACCGCGAGACGGAAACGACCGCGCTGCCGGCCGTCCCCGGCCCCCTCCAGGTCATCGAGCCGCGGCACTACGCCCCGCGGCCGGAAAGGGAGCACCCGTGATCGAAGAGATCCGCATCAGCGACCTGGGCGTCATCAGCCAGGCCACCCTGCCGCTGGGGCCTGGCCTCAGCGTGGTCACCGGCGAGACCGGAGCGGGCAAGACGATGGTGATCACGGCCCTCGGCCTGCTGCTGGGCCACCGCGCCGATGCCGGCGCCGTGCGCCACGGCGCGTCGCAGGCCGTTGCCGAGGCGACCCTGCGACTGCCCCATGGCAGCCGGGCCCTGGAGCGCGCCGAGGAGGCCGGCGCGCTGGTGGAGGAATACGACGACGGCACCGAACTGATTATCGCCCGTGTCCTGAGCGCGGAGGGCCGCAGCCGGGCTGCCGTGGGGGGCCGCTCGACACCGGTGGGGGTGCTGGCCGAACTCGGCGAAGACCTGGTGGCCGTGCACGGCCAGACGGACCAGTTGCGGCTGAAGAGCGCCGCGGCCCAGCGCGGCTCGCTGGACAAGTTCGGCGGCCCCGAACTGGCCGGGGAGCTGGCCGGCTACGCGGACACCTACGGGCGCTGGCGCCAGGTCCGCTCGACGCTGGAGGAACTGACTTCCCAGTCGCGGGAGCGCCTGCGCGAGGCCGAGGCCCTGCAGGTCGCCCTCGAGGAGATTGACGCCGTCGACCCCCAGCCGGGCGAGGATGAAGCGCTCAAGGCGGAGGCCCTAAAGCTGGCCAACGTTGAGGGGCTGCGCACCGCGGCGCTGCTCGCCCATTCAGCCCTGGTCGCGGAGGACTACAGCGAAGGCGGGGACGCCGTCACGCTCGTGGACGCGGCCAAGCGGACGCTGGAGCAGGTGCAGGGCGATGATCCCGAGCTCGCCGCGCTGGCCGCACGGCTGGCCGAGGTCGGATACCTGCTCGCCGACATTTCCACCGACCTCGCCGGCTACGCCGCTTCCCTGGACTCAGAGGGCCCCGAACGCCTGGCCGAGGTGGAGGCCCGCCGCGCGGACCTGAACCGGCTCATCCGCAAGTACGCGCCCGGCATCGACGAGGTCATCGAATGGGCCGGGAGGAATCGCGCCCGGCTGGACGAACTGCAGGACGACTCCGGGCGCATCGAGGCCCTCACCGCCGAGGAGCAGGCGCTCGCGGGGGAGCTGGACCGGCGCGCGGGCCGGATCACCGCCCTGCGCACCCAGGCGGCAGCAAGCCTCTCCGCCCGGGTCAGCGCCGAACTGGCGGCCCTGGCGATGCCCGATGCCCGGTTCGTCGTCGAGGTGCAGCCGGGGGAGGAACTCACCCGCCACGGCCGGGACGCTGTCTCGATGATGCTGCAGCCTCATGCCGGCAGCGTCCCGCGGCCGCTGGGCAAGGGAGCCTCCGGCGGTGAACTCTCCCGCGTCATGCTGGCCATCGAGGTGGTCCTGGCCGAGGTCGACCCGGTTCCGACGTTCGTCTTCGACGAGGTGGACGCCGGGGTCGGCGGGAAGGCCGCGGTGGAGATCGGACGCCGACTGGCGATGCTGGCCCGGCACGTCCAGGTGATCGTGGTGACGCACCTGCCGCAGGTGGCCGCCTATGCCGACCGGCACGTGCGTGTGATCAAAAACTCGAACGCGGCCGCCGGGTTCACCGCCAGCGACGTCGTGCTGCTCGAGGGCCCGGACCGGGTCCGCGAACTGGCCCGGATGCTGGCGGGCCAGGAGGATTCCGGAACCGCCCAGGCGCATGCGGAGGAGCTGCTCGCCGACGCGCAGGCGGCCGTTGCCGCCATGGGCTGAGGGCCCGGGACGGGGCTGCCCCGGCAGACACCCTTCGGGCCGGGCGGTAGAGTTGCCCCATCCATGTCCCCGGCGAAAAGATGATAGGCTCGAATTCCGTGGTGCAGCGTAATCTTTCCCGTATTGAATCAACCAAGCAGATCTTCGTCACCGGTGGCGTGGCCTCGTCCCTGGGCAAGGGGCTGACGGCTTCGAGCCTCGGTCACCTGCTTCGGGCCCGCGGCCTCTCGGTCACGATGCAGAAGCTCGACCCCTACCTGAACGTCGATCCCGGGACCATGAATCCCTTCCAGCACGGCGAGGTGTTCGTCACCGACGACGGTGCGGAAACCGACCTGGATATCGGCCACTATGAGCGGTTCCTCGACGAGAACCTGGACGGTTCGGCCAACGTGACCACCGGCCAGGTGTACTCCACGGTCATCGAAAAGGAGCGCCGCGGCGACTACCTGGGCGACACCGTGCAGGTCATCCCGCACATCACGGATGAAATCAAGCGCCGCATGCGCCTGCCGTCCGAGGCCAAGAAGGCCCCGGACGTGATCATCACCGAAATCGGCGGCACGGTCGGCGACATCGAGTCCCAGCCGTTCCTTGAGGCGGCCCGCCAGGTCCGCCAGGACATCGGCCGCAACAACGTGTTCTTCGTCCACGTCTCCCTGGTTCCGTACATCGGCCCCTCCCAGGAGCTGAAGACCAAGCCGACCCAGCACTCCGTGGCCGCGCTGCGTTCGATCGGCATCCAGCCGGACGCCCTGGTGATCCGCTCCGACCGCGAGATCCCCCAGGAGATGCGGGCCAAGATCGGCCGCACCTGCGACGTCGAGCCCGAGGCCGTGGTCAACTGCGCCGACGCCCCGAGCATCTACGACATTCCCGTCACCATCCACGAGCAGGGGCTGGACGCCTACATCGTCCAGTCGCTGGGGCTGAAATTCAAGGACGTCAACTGGACCGAGTGGCACAAGCTGCTCGAGGTCGTCCACAACCCCAAGCACAACGTCGAGATCGCCCTGGTTGGCAAGTACATCGACCTTCCGGACGCCTATCTCTCCGTGACCGAGGCGCTGCGCGCCGGAGGCTTCGCGAACCAGGCGAAGGTCGCCATCCGCTGGGTCCCCTCGGACGACTGCGACACCGAGGAGGGCGCCGCGGCGGCCCTGGCCGGCGTCGACGCGATCTGCGTCCCCGGCGGCTTCGGCATCCGCGGCCTTGAGGGCAAGCTGGGCGCGCTGAAGTTCGCCCGCGAGCACAAGCTGCCGACGCTGGGCCTGTGCCTGGGCCTGCAGTCCATGGTGATCGAGTACGCCCGCGACGTTCTGGGGCTGGAGGATGCGTCCTCCACCGAGTTCGAGCCGGACACCGAACACCCCGTTATCGCGACCATGGCCGAGCAGGTCGACATCGTCGGAGGCAAGGGCGACCTGGGCGGCACCATGCGCCTGGGCCTGTACCCGGCCACCCTGCTCCAGGACTCCGTCGTGGCGCAGACCTACGGCAAGACGGCGGTCTCCGAGCGCCACCGCCACCGCTACGAGGTCAACAACGCCTACCGGGCCCAGCTGTCCGAGGCCGGCCTGGTCTTCTCCGGCACCTCGCCTGACGGCCAGCTGGTCGAGTTCGTCGAACTGCCCAGGGACGTGCACCCGTACTACGTCTCCACGCAGGCACACCCGGAGCTCAGCTCCCGCCCGACCCGCCCGCATCCGCTGTTCGCGGGCCTGGTCAAGGCGGCCCTTGAGCACCAGAAGGCCGGGCGGTAGCTGTGGCCCAGGCAGGCGGCGACGGGCTGGCCGACGCGCTCAGCCCGCGCCGCCTGCTGTCTTCCGAGACGGTCTATGCCGGACGCATCTGGGACGTCCGCCAGGACACGTTCGAATATGCCGCGGGCTGTTCCCCGCTGGTGCGCGACTACATCGACCACCCCGGAGCGGTGGCCGTCGTCGTGCTGGACGAGCAGGAGCGGGTGCTGCTGATCAACCAGTACCGGCATCCGGTGGGCATGACCCTGTGGGAGATTCCGGCGGGGCTGCTCGATGTCCAGGACGAGGCTCCGCAGCTGGCGGCCGCCCGCGAGCTGGCCGAGGAGGCGGACCTTGCCGCCGAATCGTGGCAGGTCCTCGTGGACATGTTCAATTCTCCGGGATCCTCCAGCGAGGCGATCCGGATCTTCCTGGCCCGCGGAGTCAGCGAGGTCCCCGAGCACGCGCGCCACGAGCGCACGGACGAGGAGGCGGACATGGACACCGCGTGGGTTCCGCTTGACGAAGCCGTCGCCGCGGTCCTTGACGGACGCATCCACAACCCTTCCGCGGTGGCCGGCCTGCTGGCCTGCGCCGCGGCCTCCCGCACCGGCTACGCGGGGCTGCGTCCCTCCGATGCCCCCTGGGAAGCCCATCCCCGCCTGCGCGGGGTGCCGTCAGGCCGCGGGGCCGGCAGCCTTGCGGGCGATCCGGGCACCGGCCCGTGAGCGGGATCCAGCCCACCAAGGTGATCCCGCGCCTGGTGCCGGCCGTTTCCGGGCCCGGCACCGCCCCGGTCACTCCGCTCGGGCCGGCGCACCCCCCGAACCAGATTAAGCAGCCAACCCCGCCCAAGCAGCCGGCACCGCCGCGTCCGGAGTTGGCCTCCACCCGGGCCGGACGCCAGATGGAGGCCTACCTCCAGCACCTGGCCGTTGAGCGCGGCATGGCCCGCAACACCGTTGCCGCCTACCGCCGGGACCTGCTGCGCTACGCGGCCTACCTGGAGTCCGCCGGCGTCGGTGCCGCCGCCGACGTCCACCACCGGCACCTGACCGGCTTCGCCCAGGCGGTCCGGGAGGGCTCCGACGGCGGCTCCCCGCTGAGCGCCCGTTCCGCAGCACGATGCATCGTGGCCGTGCGCGGCCTGCACCGGTTCTGGGCGCTGGAGGGCACCACGGACGACAACCCGGCCGCCGACCTGCATCCGCCCTCCCCGGGCAAGCGGCTGCCCAAGGCCATCAGCATTGCCGAGGTCACGGCCATCCTCGAATCCGTGCCCACCGAGACGGAGGCGGGACAGCGCGACCGCGCCCTGCTGGAGTTCCTCTACGCCACGGGCGCGCGCATCAGCGAGGCGATCGGCCTGGACGTGGACGACCTGCACCTGGACCGGCCCGCCGACGGGCCCGCCGTGGTGCGCCTGTTCGGCAAGGGGTCCAAGGAGCGGATCGTGCCCTTGGGCTCCTACGCCGCCGCCGCCCTGGAGTCATACCTGGTGCGTGGCCGCCCCGGCCTGGCGGCCAAGGGCAAGGGAACTCCGGCGCTGTTCCTGAATATCCGAGGCGGCCGGCTCAGCCGCCAGTCCGCCTGGACCGTGCTCAAGGCCGCCGCCGACCGCGCCGGCATCAATAAGGACGTCTCCCCGCACACCCTGCGTCATTCATTCGCCACCCACCTGATCGAGGGTGGCGCGGACGTGCGTGTGGTCCAGGAACTGCTGGGCCACGCCTCCGTCACCACCACCCAGGTGTACACCCTGGTCACTGCGGACACGCTGCGCGAGATCTACGCTGCCACCCATCCCCGGGCGATCGCATGAGGCGGGCCCGCAGGGGGCGCGGCCGGGTGGGCACCGGTGCCTGAGCGTACCTCCGCGGACGCCGCGGAGAGCGGCGCCGGGCCCACCGCCGTCGTGCTCTGCTTCGTGCTGCGCGCTGGAGTCGGCGGGCCGGAGGTGCTCCTTGGAGTGAAGAAGACCGGCTTTGGGCGCGGCAAGACGGTCGGCGTCGGCGGCAAGGTGGAGCCGGGCGAATCGGCGGCGCAGGCCGCCGTGCGCGAACTGGCCGAGGAGACCGGCCTGGTGACCGTCCCGGAGGACCTGGAGCGCGCCGGCACGGTGGCCTTCCGTTTCCCCGCCAGTCCCGAATCCGACATGGACTGCACCGTGTTCCTGGCCCGCACGGCCAAAGGCGAGGCCGCCGAGTCCGCCGAGATCGCCCCGGTGTGGTGCCCGGTTGCGGACCTGCCGTTCGCGCGCATGTGGGAGGACTCGGTGCTGTGGCTGCCGCGGCTGCTCGCGGGGGAGCGCTTCTCCGCGACCGTGCTGCTGGCCCCGGACAATGAGTCCGTCGCCGCGTTCGGCACCGAGCCGCTGGCCTGACTGAGGCGAGCGGCGCGGTGCCCAAAAGCGCGGTGCCCAAAAGCGCGGCGCCGAAAAGCGCAGCGCCGGCTCAGAGGTGGCGTTCCCCGGGACCGTTGTAGGCGGACAGGGGGCGGATCAGCGAGTTGGAGGCGCGCTGTTCCATGATGTGCGCGGTCCAGCCGGTGATGCGGGCGGCGATGAAGATGGGCGTGAACATGTCCGTGTCGAAGCCCATCAGGTGGTAGGTCGGGCCGGCGGGGTAGTCGAGGTTGGGCTTGATGGCCTTGGCCTCGTCCATGGCCTGTTCCAGCCCGTCGTAGAGGCCCATGAGGTCGTGCCGGCCGTAGTGGTCCACCATCCGGTCCAGCGCGGCCTTCATGGTCGGCACCCGGGAATCCCCGTGCTTGTAGACGCGGTGGCCGAAGCCCATGACCTTCTTCTTCTGGGCCAGCGCGTCTTCCATCCAGGCCCTGGCGCGGGCCGCGGCCTGCTCGCGGGGCTCGTCCGGGTGGATGCCGATCTCCTCGAAGGTGTGCATCACGGCCTCGTTCGCGCCCCCGTGCAGCGGGCCCTTGAGTGCCCCGATCGCCGCGGTCACGGCCGAATGCAGGTCCGAGAGCGTGGAGGTGACCACGCGGGCGGTGAAAGTGGAGGCGTTGAAGGAATGCTCCGCGTACAGCACCATCGAGATCCGGAACGCGTCCACGACGTCCTCGGGGAACTCCTCGCCGAAGGTCATCCAGAGGAAGTTCTGCGCGTAGTCCAGGTCCGTGCGTGCCGGGACCGGTTCCTGCCCGCGCCGGCGGCGCTGGTCGTAGGCGACGACGGCGGGGAAGGCGGCGAAGAGCTGCTTGGCCTTGGTGAGTTCCGCCTCGGGGGAGGAGTCCTCGGCCCGCGGGTCGTTGGCGCCCAGGACGGAGACCGCGGTGCGCCCGACGTCCATCGGGTGGCAGGTGGCGGGCAGCAGGTCGATCGCGGCCCGAACCTTCGGGTCCAGCGCGCGGTGGGACCGCTCCAGCCGGGTGAACTCCTCCAGCTCCGCTGGGGTGGGCAGTTCGCCGGTCCAGAGCAGCAGGGCGACCTCCTCGAAGCTCCTGCCGGCGGCCAGCTCCTGCACCGGATAGCCCCGGTAGAGCAGCGAGTTGGTGTCCGGGTTGACCTTCGAGATGGCGGTATAGTCGGCGACGACGCCGGCCAGGCCCTTGTGGATCTCCACGGTTTCGTTCATGGCATTCATGGCACAGCTCTCCTTGTGAGGCGTCTAAAGGGCGGCGTTGTTGCTTCCGATATCCAGGCCGGGAACCTGGAAGTTGAAGATGCCGGCGTCGAAGCGGTTGTAGGCCTCGTAGTCGACCAGTTCGTACAGCCGGGCCCGGGTGAGCATCGCGTCCACGCCGGATTCCTGGGTACCCTCGTGCGCCAGGGCGTCCAGCACGCGTTCGGCGGCGCCCATGGCGCTGCGCAGCAGGGTGACCGGGTAGATCACGATTGCCACGCCGGCGTCGGCGAGCTGGGCCCGGGTGAACAGTTCGCTTTTGCCGAATTCGGTCATGTTGGCCAGCACCGGAACGTTGACGGCCCGGCACACGGCCTCGAACTCGGAGAGGTCCTTCATGGCCTCCGGGAAGATCGCGTCCGCTCCGGCGTCGACCAGGGCCTTGGCCCGCTCGATGGCCGCATCCAGGCCCTCGACGGCGCGCACGTCGGTGCGCGCCATGATGAGGAAGTTCGGGTCGCGGCGGGCATCCGCGGCGGCGGCGATGCGCTTGGCCATGGTGTCCAGGTCCACCACGTTCTTGCCGTCCAGGTGTCCGCAGCGCTTGGGGTTGAACTGGTCCTCGATGTGGCATCCGGCCAGGCCGGCGTTTTCCAGTTCCTGGACGGTGCGTGCGACGTTCATCGGCTCGCCGAAGCCGGTATCGGCATCCACGATCGCCGGCAGGTCGCTCATCCGCGCGATCTGTCCGGCGCGGGTGGCGACCTCGGTCAGGGTGGTCAGGCCGATGTCCGGCAGGCCCAGGTCGTTGGCCAGGACGGCCCCGGAGATGTAGACCCCGTCGAAGCCCTTCTCTTGGATCAGCCGGGCCGAGAGCGGGTTGAACGCGCCCGGGAACTGCCGGGCGGTGCCCGGGACCAGCAGTTCGCGCAAGGTCCGGCGCTTGGCCTCGGGGGTGGTGTGGGAGTACAGCATCTAGAACAGCCCCTTTGGCGCCGCCGCCAGGCCAACCACGCCCGGGGCGGCCTTGACGTTGAGCTGGTCCAGTTCGCCGGCGCCCAGTTTCTCGAGGTTCTCCGCGGCGGCGATGAAGCGGTCGATCTCGTCCGCCTCCACCAGTCCCTGGGCCAGGGTGCGGAACTTGTTGATGTATTGTTCTCGGGCAAAGGGCCGGGCACCGAGCGGGTGGGCGTCGGCGACGGCGATCTCATCGACGATGGTGCCGCCGCCGGCCAGGGTGATTTCCACCGAGCCGCCGAAGGCCTTCTCCGAGATGTCCAGCGAGTGGTAGCGGCGGGTCCACTCCGGGTCTTCCTCGGTGCTCACCTTGTGCCACAGCTCCACCGTGTCGGGGCGGGAAGCCCGCTCGGGGGAGTAGGAGTCCACGTGGTGCCAGCGCCCGTCCTGCAGGGCGACGGCGAAGATGTACGGGATCGAGTGGTCCAGGGTCTCGCGGGAGGCCAGCGGGTCATACTTCTGCGGGTCGTTGGCGCCGGAGCCGATCACGTAGTGGGTGTGGTGGCTGGTCTTGATCAGGATCCTGGCCACGTTCTTCGGGTCGGCCAGCTCCGGGTGCGCGTGGTGCAGCTTGCGGGCCAGGTCGATCCAGGCCTGGGCCTGGTACTCGGCGGAGTGCTCCTTGGTGTAGGTGTCCAGGATGGCCCGCTTGGCCTCGCCGGGGGCCGGCAGCGGAACCTCGTAATGGGCGTCCGGGCCATCGAGCAGCCAGGCGATGACGCCGTCTTCACCCTCATAGATGGGCACCGGGGAGGTCTGCCCGCGCATGGCGCGGTCGGCGGCCTCGACGGCCATCTTGCCGGCGAACGCGGGAGCGTGGGCCTTCCACGTGGAGATTTCGCCCTTGCGGGACTGGCGCGTGGCCGTGGTGGTGTGCAGGCCCTGGCCGACCGCCTGGAAGATGGTTTCGACATCCAGCCCCAGCAGGGTTCCGATGCCTGCGGCCGCGGACGGGCCCAGGTGCGCGACGTGGTCGATCTTGTGCTTGTGCAGGCAGATGGCCTTCGCCAGGTCCACCTGGATCTCATAGCCGGTGGCGATGCCGCGGACCAGGTCCCGGCCGGAGGCGCCGGTGTGCTGGGCGACGGCGAGGATGGGCGGGATGTTGTCCCCGGGGTGGGAATACTCCGCGGCCAGGAACGTGTCGTGGTAGTCCAGTTCCCGCACGGCCACGCCGTTGGCCCAGGCGGCCCACTCGGGGGAGACCTTCTCCCCGATGCCGAACACGCAGGCACCGCTCCCGCCGCTCGAGGGCGCATGGGCCAGCGCCTGGGCGCGGGCGGAGACGATCGGCGCGCGGGTAAGCGAGGCGACCGCGACCGACGCGTTGTCGATGACGCGGTTGATGATCATCTCGGCGACTTCCGGGGCCACCTCCACCGGGTCGGCGGCGACCACCGCGATCTTGTGGGCCAACTGCTCCTCGCGGGGCAGGTTTTCCTCGCTTCGGTAAACGCGCACGGAGTGGGTGATCATGTGGTGTCCTCTCAGGATCCTGCGTGGGTTTTGATGTGGTCCAGGCTGTGGCTCAGGTGCAGCAGCGTCGCCGCCGCCGCGAGTTCGGAGTCGCCGGCCGCGATGGCGCCGGCAATGGCCGCGTGCTCGAAGGCCGAGGCCCGCAGCCGGTCAGGGGCGTCCTGCGCCAGCCGGCGCACGCGGGCCAGGTGTGTGCGCAGCCCGCGCAGGGCCTGCTCGATGTACGGGTTGTCGACGGCCTGGTCGATGGCCTCGTCGAGCTCCCCGGCCAGGCGGTAGTACGGCTCGAGTGCGGCCCCGGCGTCCCCGCCGCCGAGCGCGTCGGCCGCCTCGGTGAAGCGTTGGGCGAGCCTGGCGAAGCCTTCGCGGTGTTCGGAGCGGGCCGCAAGCCGGGAGGATTCGACCTCGAGGGCGCGGCGCAGCTCGAAGAGGTTGTCGAGGTGGTCGAGGGAGACGTCGGAGACGACGGCGCCGCGGCCGCGCTGCTGCACGGCCAGCCCGTCGGCGGAGAGCCGGGCCAGTGCCTCGCGCAGCGGGGTGCGGGAGACCCCGAGGCGTTCGGCCTGCTCCACTTCTCCGAGCACGGTGCCCGGCGGAAGCTTCCATTCCACGATGTCCCTGCGCAGCTCCGTGTAAGCCTTGTCACTTGCCCTCATGCCATCAGTGTATACAGGTTCTGTCCAAAATGCAGGGTTTTCCGGGTGATAAGTGCAGAAACCCCCAGAGTGGACGCACCTCTGTATACAAAACTTTGTGCTGCTGTGGCGCGCACCATATCGTCGGGGAGGGGCGGAGCATCTCGTGCCCCCCAGCAACAAGCCGCCAGCAACCAGCCACCAGCACACAGGGAGCCCGCGATGCCAGCCACGTACCAAGCCGCCTACGAGGCAAGCCGCCAGGACCCGGCGTCGTTATGGCTCAAGGCCGCTAACCGGATCGGTTGGGTGCGGCCCCCGCGGCAGGCCCTGGACGACACGCGCGCTCCGCTCTACCGGTGGTTCCCGGACGGAACACTGAACATGAGCGTGAACGCGCTGGACCGCCACGTGGCCGCCGGCCGCGGCGGCGCGACCGCCCTGGTCTACGACTCCGCCGTGCTGGGGCTGCGCCGCCGGTACACCTACGCCGAACTGCTGGCCGAGGTGGAGGCGTTCGCCGGCGCCCTGGCCGGGGTGGGGGTGGGCAAGGGTGACCGCGTGGTGATGTACCTGCCAATGATCCCGCGCGCCGTGGTCGCTATGCTGGCCTGCGCCCGGATCGGGGCGGTGCACTCGGTGGTCTTCGGCGGCTTCGCGCCGCGCGAACTGGCAGCGCGCATCGACGACGCGACGCCCGCGGCCATCGCCACGGCCACCGGGGGGAATCGAACCCAGCCGCCGCGTCGAGTACCTGCCCGCCGTCGCCGAGGCCCTCGAGCTGGCGGTGCACCAGGTTCCGCACGTCGTCGTGGCGCGCCGCGAGGGCTTCGCGCACGACCTGGAGGCGTACGCCGGAAACCCGCCGCGCTGGCACGACTGGGACACGCTGGCCGCGGCCGCCGAACCGGACGGCCCGGTGGAGCGCGCCGCCACCGACCCCCTGTACATCCTCTACACCTCCGGCACCACCGGGTCCCCCAAGGGCGTGGTGCGCGACACCGGCGGCTACGCCGTGGCACTGGCCTGGTCCATGGAGAACATCTACGGAGTCCGCCCCGGGGACACCATGCTCACCGCCTCCGACGTCGGCTGGGTGGCGGGGCACTCCTACATCGTCTACGCCCCGCTGCTGGCCGGAGCCACGACCGTCCTCTACGAGGGCAAACTGGTGGGAACGCCCGACGCCGGCGCGTTCTGGCGGCTGGTGCAGGAGCACCGCGTCGACGTCCTGTTCACGGCCCCCACGGCGCTGCGCGCCATCCGCAAGGCCGATCCCGAAGCGGCCCTGCTGGCCGGGTACGACACCTCCACGCTGCGCGCGCTGTTCGTGGCGGGGGAGCGGCTGGACCCTGAAACCTATTACTGGGCCGGGCGCGCGCTCGGTGTCCCCGTGGTGGACAACTGGTGGCAGACGGAGACCGGCTGGCCGATCGCGGCCAACCCCCTGGGGCTCCAGGAACTGCTGCGCAAGGCCGGTTCGCCAACGGTGCCGGTGCCCGGGTACGCGGTGGAAATCCTGGATGCGCTGGGCCACCCCGTCCCGGCCGGGGAGGAGGGCAACATCGCCATCAAGCTGCCACTGCCGCCCGGGACGCTGGCGACGCTGTGGGGCAACGACGCCCGCTACATCGACTCGTACCTCACCCAGTTCCCGGGCTACTACGCCACGGGCGATTCCGGGTACGTGGACGGGGACGGGTACCTGTTCGTGATGGGCCGCACGGACGATGTCATCAACGTCTCGGGCCACCGCCTGTCCACCGGGGCTATGGAACAGGTGCTCGCATCCCATCCGGCGGTGGCCGAGTGCGCGGTTATCGGCGTCGCCGACAGTCTCAAGGGCCAGCGGCCCAGCGGCTACGTGGTGCTCAAGCAGGGGGCAGGCATCGCCGGGGAGCGGTTGCGGGCCGAACTGGTGGCCCTGGTCCGCGAGCAGATCGGCCCCGTGGCCGACTTCCGCGAGGTGCGGGTGGTCGAGGCCCTGCCCAAGATCCGTTCCGGGAAAATCCTGCGCAAGACCATGCGCCAGATCGCCGACGGCAAGGAGTACTCGGTGCCCTCCACGATCGAGGACGCCTCCGTCATCGAAGCCCTGCTGCCGCTGCTGCGCCCCGGCGGGAACGCCTGAGCGGCCCTAAGTCCCGCTAGCCCTCCCAGCGGTACTCGAGCTCGGGACGCCCCCGCGTGCCGTGGCGGGGATCTTTCCGGGCCCGGCCCTGGGCAGCCAGGTGCTCCAGGTAGCGGCGGGCCGTGACCCGGCTCATTTGCAGGGCCTCGGCGACCTCGGTCGCGCTCACCGGCGTCGGCGCCGCGCGCAGGAACGTGGCGACGGCCCGGAGCGTTTCCGGCAGCAGCCCCTTGGGCAGGGGCATCGGGCCGGACGGACGTAAAGTGGCCAGTGCAGCGTCGATCGCCTCCTGGTCGACCGCGGTCGCGCTGGCGGCCGCGTCCCCTCCGCCGAGGGCCTGGCGGTACGCCCGGTAGCCCTCCAGCTTGTCGCGGAAGGCGGCGAACGTGAACGGCTTGACCAGGTATTGGGTCACGCCCAGTGCGATCGCGGAGCGGACAATGCTCAGCTCGCGCACCGCGGTGATGGCAATGATGTCCGGCATCAGGCCCAGTCCGCGGATGCGGCGGAGCAGGTCCAGTCCGTGCCCGTCGGTGAGGTTCATGTCCAGCAGGACCAGCTGCACCGGCTCGCCGGCGGCCTGGGCCGCCTGGAGCGCCTCCAGCGCCGCCCGGGTGCTGCGGGCGGCTCCGGCCAGCGTGAAGCCTTCGAGGCGGCGCACGTAACTCGCGTGCGCCTCGGCGGCAATCTGCTCGTCGTCCACCACCAGGACGCGGATGTCGTGTGCGGCCGTCACGGCGCCTTCCCTCCGTCCGCGGCCGGGCGCGGGGCGGGGGCGCCCGGTCCCTGCCGGCGCAGCGGCAGGACCGCGGTGAAGACGGCCCCGCCGTCGTTCTCCGCGGTCAGGGTCCCGCCCCCGGCCGCCAGCGTGCGCCGCACCAGGGCCAAGCCGTATCCGCGCCCGCCCGCCTCGCCGGTGGCCTTGGTGGTGGATCCGAGCCGCATGAGCTGGTCCAGGTCCAGCGTGGGCAGGCCGGGGCCCGAATCGGCGACCGTCAGCACCGCCTCAGCCTCGTCCACCACCAGGTCCACCCATACCCGGGCGGGCTCGGCCCCGGCTGCCGCATCGATGGCGTTGTCCACCAGGTTGCCGACCACGGTGACCAGGTCCAGGGCCTGGATCGCCCCCGGCGGCAGCGTCCCGGCGCCGCTGATGACCAGTTCCACGCCGCGTTCGTGGGCCTGCGCGGCCTTGCCCACCAGCAGGGAGGCCAGGAAGGGCTCGTCGATGGCCTGGACGAACCGGTCCGTCATCCGCTGGGACTCGTGCAGGTCGCGTGTGGCGAACTCGAGTGCGTCGGCGGTGCGGCCCAATTCCAGCAGCGAGGCGATGGCGTGCATGCGGTTGGCATGCTCGTGCGTCTGCGCGCGCAGTGCCTGCACCAGCGTGCGCAATCCGTGCAGCCGGTCGGAGAGGCTGCGCAGCTCGGTGTGGTCACGAAGCGTCACCACCGACCCGTGTGCGCCACTGCCGCGGAGCGCGGCGGTGGCGCGCTGGCTGACCACCAGCAGGCGGTCGCCGGCCAGGAACACCTCGTCGACGGCCTCACGGCCCTCCGTGAGCAGCGCGGCCAGTGAACCGGGCAGGCCGAGTTCGGCGACCGGCACCGGTGCAGCCGGCCCGCCCGGTTCCAGGCCAAGCAGTGCCGCGGCGTGGTCGTTATAGAGGACCAGCCGGCGGCTGTCATCCAGCAGCACCAGGCCTTCGCGCAGCGAATGCAGGGCCGAGTCGTAGTAGGTGAAGAGCCGGCGCAGTTCGGCCGGGCCATAGCCGGCGGTGACGCGGCGCAGGTAGCTGCTGAGCACCCAGGCCGCGAGTCCTCCCAGCGCCACGGCTGCGGCGGCTATTCCGGCGATCGCCGGGAGCGCGGCCGCCTGCGCGATGTTCACCGACTCCAGCGTCAGCCCCACTGCGACCATGGCCTGCACCGTCCCGGTCCGGTCCCGGATGGGTGCGATGGCCCGCACCGAGGGGCCCAGGGCGCCGGTGTATTCCTCGACGTGCATCCGTCCGGCCAGCGCCTCGTCGACCGAGCCGATGTAGGCCCTGCCGACTTGGGCGGGGTCCGGGTGGCTGTAGCGGGTGCGGTCGGTGTCCATGAAGGTCACGAAGTCCACCTTGGCCACGGTGACGATCTCCTGGGCGAAGGGCTGCAGCAGGGCCGAGGGGTCCCGCTGCGCCACAGCATCGACCACGAACGGGTCGCGGGCCAGCAGGGCCGCCATGCCGGAGACCCGGACCTCGACGTCGGAGCGCACCTGATGCTCCGCGTGGCGGTAGCTGGCCACCCCGACGGCGGTGGCCACCGCGGTGATCAGCACCAGCTGCCAGAGGAACAGCTGGGCGGCAAGGCTGTTGGGGCCCAAGGCCCGTGCAGCCTTGGGGCTGCGCGCTGTTCCGATCCTGTCCACGGGTTAAAGAAAACCATGACTTGCATGAACAATATGAACGCAAGCGTGAGCGGTGTCACTTCGGGGCCCACGATGGATGCAATCCCCCCCGCCCCCAAGGAGCTCCCATGGCAAAGCCGCCAACCCTGCTCGACGAGGCCCCCCGCCAGCCGGAGGCCCCCCACGAAAAACCGAAGAAGAAGACCGACCGGACCCACTGGCTCTACATCCTGGTCATCGGTTCCGTGGTCCTCGGCGCCATCGTCGGCCTGGTCTTCCCCGACCTGGGCAAGGCCCTGAAGCCGCTCGGCACCGGGTTTGTCTCCCTGATCAAGATGATCATCGCCCCGGTCATTTTCTGCACCATCGTGCTCGGCGTCGGCTCCATCGCCAAGGCCGCCACGGTGGGCAAGGTCGGCGGCCTGGCCCTGCTGTACTTCATCACCATGTCCACCTTCGCGCTGGCCATCGGCCTGGTGGTGGGCAACATCATCCACCCGGGCTCGGGGCTGCAGCTGAAGCCGTACGAGGCCTCCAGCTCCGGGTCGGAGAACCCGACCGTCAAGTTCCTGCTTGAGCTGATCCCGGGCGACCTTCCGGTGCTCCCGACGCTGGTCCTGGCGCTGCTGGTGGGCTTTGCCCTGCAGTCCATGGGCAAGGCCGGCGAGCCGGTCCTGGGTGCGATCCGCAACATCCAGGCCGTGGTCTTCCGCATCATGATGATGATCATGTGGGTCGCCCCACTGGGCGCCTTCGGTGCCATCGCCGCTGTCGTCGGCGCCACCGGCTGGGCCGCCATCGGTTCCATGATGGTCCTGATGACCGCCTTCTATGTCACCTGCGCGCTGTTCATCGTGGTGGTGCTCGGCACGCTCCTGCGCGTGGTCACCGGCCTGAACATCTTCAGCCTGCTGAAGTACCTGGGCCGCGAGTACCTGCTGATCTTCTCCACGTCCTCCTCCGAGTCCGCGCTGCCGCGGCTGATCGCCAAGATGGAGCACGCCGGCGTGTCCAAGCCGGTCGTCGGCATCACGGTGCCCACCGGCTACTCCTTCAACCTGGACGGCACCGCGATCTACCTGACCATGGCGGCGCTGTTCGTCTCCACGGCGATGGGCATCCCGATGAACCTGGGCGAGCAGATCGGCCTCCTGGCCTTCATGATCATCGCCTCCAAGGGCGCCGCGGGCGTCACCGGCGCCGGCCTGGCCACGCTGGCGGCGGGGCTGCAGGCGCACCGTCCCGAGCTGCTGGAGGGCATGGGCGTGATCGTGGGCATCGACAAGTTCATGTCCGAGGCCCGCGCGCTGACCAACTTCACCGGCAACGCCGTCGCCACCCTGCTGATCGGCAAGTGGACCAAGGAGATCGACCTGGAGCAGTCCCGTGCCGCGCTCTCCGGCTCCCGGCCCTTCGACGAGGAGTCCCTGACGGCGGACGCGCACTAACGCGCTTCCCGCCGAACGGTTCGCGGCCCGGTCCCGACCGCCGCACCCCAGCCCAGGCCCCCGGCCCTTTCGCCGGGGGCCTGGGCCGTTCCCGCGCCCGGCGCGGACAGGCCTGGCATGCCGGAGGACGGGCAGCGTCTCCGGTCCATCCCTCTACCTCAGCTTCAAGGTAAAGGCTCGCCGACACGCCCCCGTGCACGGGGCGGCCCCGGTGCACGCTAGCCTAGAGGCTAAAGACATGTCGCTAGCAAGGAGCGGAAGCGTGGTTCACACCGTGAGCGATGAACAGGCATCAATCGGCCGCCTGGCGGGCCTGATGAAAGAACCGCCCGCAGTCGGACCGACCGGCCGTCCGCTGACGGAGTTCCCCGTACCGGCACCGCTGGCCTCCCACGGCCCGGCCCGCGTGATCGCGATGGTCAACCAGAAGGGCGGGGTCGGCAAGACGACCTCCACCATCAACCTGGCTGCCGCGCTGGCCGAGTACGGACGCAAGGTCCTGCTGGTGGACTTCGATCCCCAGGGTGCCCTCAGCGCCGGTTTCGGCGCCAACCCGCACGAGCTGGACCTGACCGTCTACAACGTGCTCATGGACCGCAAGGTGGACATCCGCGAGGCGATCCAGGCCACGGGCATCGAAAACATCGACCTGCTGCCGGCGAATATCGACCTCTCGGCCGCCGAAGTGCAGCTGGTCAACGAGGTCGCCCGCGAACAGGTCCTCGACCGGGCCCTGCGCAGGGTCTCCGACGACTACGACGTCATTCTCATCGACTGCCAGCCCTCACTGGGCCTGCTGACCGTCAACGCGCTCACCGCCGCGCACGGGGTGATCATCCCGCTGATCGCCGAGTTCTTCGCGCTGCGCGCGGTGGCGCTGCTGGTGGAAACCATCGAGAAGGTCCAGGACCGGATCAACCCGCGCCTGGAGGTGGACGGCGTGCTGGCCACCATGTACGACGCCCGCACGCTGCACAGCCGCGAGGTGCTGGGCCGGCTGCTGGAGGCGTTCGGGGACAAGGTCTTCGAAACCGTCATTAAGCGCACCATCAAGTTCGCCGACGCCACCGTGGCAGCCGAACCGATCACCACCTACGCCGCCACCCACCCCGGGGCCGAGGCCTACCGCAACCTCGCCCGGGAACTGATCAGCCGCGGCGGCGCCCCGTAGTGAGCGGGATGCCCGGCGGCCCGGCCGCCCGGCATGGGGACCCGGACCCGTCCCGGCCGGCGTCCCGCCCCCCGGCCGCCGGGCCGACCCATCCGGCGGGCGGAACCCCGGAGGTCCGCTCCGGCGGTTTCGAGGTGCGCCTGGAGAACTTCTCCGGTCCCTTCGACCTGCTGTTGGGCCTGATCGCCAAGCACCGCCTGGACATCACCGAGGTGTCCCTGGCGACCGTGACCGACGAGTTCATCGCCTACATCCGCACGCTGCGGGACCGCGAGGGCGCGCGCGCCCTGGACGAGGCCACCGGGTTCCTGGTGGTGGCCTCCACGCTGCTGGACCTCAAGGCGGCGCGCCTGCTGCCGGCCGGCGAAGTGGAGGACGAATCGGACGTGGCCCTGCTGGAGGCCCGGGACCTGCTTTTTGCGCGCCTGCTGCAGTACAAGGCGTTCAAGGAGGCGGCCGGGACCCTGGCCGCCCGCTTGGCCGAGGAAGACCGGCGCTTCCCCCGCCGGGTGCCGCTGGAGCCCGCGTTCGCGGCCCTGCTGCCGGAGCTTATCTGGTCCACCGGGGCCGGGGAATTCGCCGCCCTGGCCGCCCGGGTGCTGGCGCCCGGGCCGGCCGCACCCACCGAAGTGGGGCTGGCCCACCTGCACGCGCCCCCGGTGAGCGTGCGCGAGCAGGCCGCGGTCCTGGCCGGACTGCTGCGCGGCGGGGGAGAGCACAGCTTCCGCGCGCTGTGCGCCGGCGCGGGCTCGCCGATGGTGGTCGTGGCCCGCTTCCTGGCCCTGCTGGAGATGTTCCGCGACCGCGCGGTCGCCTTCGACCAGGCGGCACCGCTGGGCGAGTTGGTGGTGCGCTGGACCGCGGAGGAGCGCGGCTGGACCCCGGACGCCGTCCACGAAGAATACGGCGCCGGGTACGACGCCGGCCCCGGATCCGAAGGGCCGGAAGGCAAAGACCGGGTATCCGAGGAGGAACAGTGAACGTCCAGACGCAAGCGGCCACCCGGGCCCCCGGGGACGCCGGACTGTCCGGAGGCGCCGCGGCTGCCCTGGAAGCGGTCCTGATGGTGGTGGACGAACCCGTGCCCGCCACCCGGCTGGCGGCGGTGCTGGAGTTGCCGGTCGAGCGGGTGGAGGACCTGCTGCGCGGGCTCCGCGACGAGTACGACGGCGCCGGCTCCGGCGCCCCGCGCGGATTTGAGCTGCGGGAGGTCGCCGGCGGCTGGCGCGTCTTCTCCCGGAGTGACTTTGCTCCCATTGTGGCGCGCTTCGTGCGGGACGGGCAGACGGCCCGGCTGACCCAGGCGGCCCTGGAGACGCTGGCGGTAGTCGCCTACCGGCAGCCGGTGTCGCGGGCGCGGATCGCGGCCATCCGCGGCGTCAACGTCGACTCGGTAGTGCGCACGCTGACCCAGCGTGGCCTGCTGGAAGAGGCCGGAACCGAGCCGGAAACCGGGGCGGTCCTGTACCGGACCACCACTCATTTCCTGGAACGGCTGGGCATCGGCAGCGTGGCCGACCTGCCGATGATCTCCCCCCTGCTGCCCGGGCTGGAAGAGCTGCACCACTTCGAGCCGGCGGCGGCCGGGCGCCTGGAGGGGGCCTCCGCCGTGCATGGCGGACCCGAATCGCCCCTATACTAGAGAGTTTGATGCTCCCCACTGCGTGACCGACCGGTCCCGCATGGCGCACCCGACCACGCCACGCGGCTAAACCATGCCCCGTGGCCCACCCCAGCACCGCAGTAACCATAGAAGGACGTCACATGACTCAGGGATCCCGTTCCGGCTCCGGCCACGGCGACCAGCGCCGCGGAGCGCACGGCCAGGGCGCCGGCCGCGGCAACGCCGGCGCGGGCCAGTCCGGCGGCCAGCGCGGCCAGTCCGCCGGCCGCGGCAAGGCCGGTGCGGGCCAGCCAGGCGGCCAGGGCGCCGGCCGCGGCACCTCCGGCACGGGCAAGCCCGCCGGAAAGGGCTACGGCGCTTCAGAGGGCAAGCCGGGCTACGGCAAGCCCGCCGCCGGCAAGGCAGGATCCGGAAAGCCCGCAGCCGGCAAGGCGGGATCCGGCAAGCCGGGCGCCAAGAAGGGCGCGCCCAAGGGTGGCGCCAAGAAGGCCACCAACCGCGGCCCCGCCGCTTTCGGTGGAGAGCGGTTCGGGCGCAACCTCGGCCCGGTGCGCGTGAACGGGCCCAAGGCGGTCCGCGCGGCCCGCCAGGCGCAGGAGCAGAATCCCTCCGAGCAGGACGGCGTGCGCCTGCAGAAGGTGCTGGCCAATGCCGGGGTCGCATCGCGCCGGGTGTGCGAGGAGATGATCGCCGAGGGCCGCGTGGAGGTCAACGGACAGATCGTGACCGAACTCGGGGTACGCATCGACCCGGCCGTGGACGTCCTCCATGTCGACGGCATGCGCGTCCAGCTCAACGAGGCCCTGAAGTACTTCGTCTTCAACAAGCCCCGCAATGTCGTCTCCACCATGGAGGACCCGGAGGGCCGCAAGTGCATCGCCGACTTCCTCAAAAAGAGGCACTCCACGGAACGGCTCTTCCACGTCGGCCGGCTGGACTACGCCACCGAGGGCCTGTTGCTGCTGACCAACGACGGCGAACTGGCCAACCGCCTGACCCACCCCTCCTACGAGGTGCCCAAGACCTACCTGGTCCAGGTGCGCGGGCCGATGGCGCACGGCGTCGGCGCCGAACTGAAGAAGGGCATCCGCCTGGATGACGGCTGGGCCCACGTCGACTCCTTCAAGCTCGTCGACTCGACCCCCGGGCACGTGCTTGTCGAGGTCGTCCTGCACTCCGGGCGCAACCGCATCGTCCGCCGCCTGTTCGACGCGGTCGGCCACCCCGTCCTGCGCCTGGTCCGGGTGAAGTTCGGCCCGATCAGCCTCGGCGACCAGAAGCAGGGCACCCTGCGGCCGCTCGGCCACCAGGAGGTCGGCCACCTGCTCGCCTCGGTGGGGATGTAGCCGATGGCCGCAACCCACCTGATGGGCCCGGTGCTGGTCGTCGGCACCGGGCTGTTGGGCGCCAGCATCGGCCTGGGCCTGCGCCAGCGCGGGCTTGAGGTGCGGCTGTCGGACCCCTCGCCCACCGCCCAGGGCGTTGCCCAGGACATTGGCGCCGGCACCATCCTGGCCCCGGGGGAGCAGCTTTTTCCGCAACTGGTCGTGGTGGCCGCCCCGCCGGACGTGACCGCCGCCGTCGTGTCCCGGGCCCTGCGCGAGCATCCGGAGGCTACCGTCGTCGACATCGCCAGCGTGAAGTCCTCGATCCTGGCCGCGCTGCGCTCGGACCCGGACCTCGGTCCGGACCAGCTGCGCCGCTACGTGGGCACGCATCCGATGGCGGGGCGGGAGAAATCCGGCCCCGCCGCCGCCCGCGGCGAGCTGTTCACGTCCATGCCGTGGGTCGTCTGCGCCCACCCGGACGCGGACGAGGAGAGCGTGCGCACCGCCATGGACCTGGGCATCGACCTGGGGGCCACGGTCAGCCGGATGGATGCGCTGGAGCACGACGCTTCCGTGGCGCTGGTCTCCCACTTCCCGCAGGTGGCCGCCTCGCTGATCGCCTCGCGGCTGCTCAACGCGCCGTCCCATGCGCTCTCGCTGGCCGGCAACGGGCTGCGGGACACCACGCGCATCGCGGCGTCGGACCCGAAGCTGTGGATCCAGATCCTCAGCCACAATGCCCCCCAGCTGGTGGGCATCCTGCACGGGATGCGCGAGGACCTCGACCGGCTCATCGGTACCCTGGAGGCGCCCTCCGCCCCCGGGGCCCTGCTGGACCTGGCCGAGCTGATGGCCGAGGGCAACGCCGGGCGGGCCCGCATCCCGGGCAAGCACGGGGCCCCGCCGCAGGCGTTCGGCGTCGTGACCGTGCTGGTCGACGACAAACCGGGCCAGATTGCGCGGCTGCTCGCGGACATCGGCGCGGCCGGGGTCAACGTCGAGGACCTGCGCATGGAACACTCCGCCGGCCACCAGGTCGGCATGGTCGAAGTCTCCGTGGTGCCCGGGCGGCGCCAGGAGCTCATCGACTCCCTGACCAACATCGGCTGGAAGGTAGTTCAGTGACTTTGGAAAAGCTCGTCGTCGCCGTCGACGGCCCCTCGGGCAGCGGCAAGTCCTCCGTCTCCAAGGAGGCCGCCCGCCGGCTGGGCGCCCGGTACCTCGACACCGGGGCCATGTACCGCGCCGTGACGTGGCACTGCCTGGACGCCGGAACCGACCTGCACGACGCCGGGGCCGTGGCGGCCGCAGTGCGCGTGGCCGACCTCTTCATCAGCACGGACCCGGACCACGAGGAGGTGCGCATCCACGGCACTGACGTGACCGCGGCCATCCGCGAGCCGTTCGTCTCCGAGGCCGTCTCCGCCGTGGCCACCAACCTGGAGGCGCGCGCCGAGCTGGCGCGCCGCCAGCGCGAGATCATCGACGCTGCCGGCCGCATCGTTGCCGAGGGGCGGGACATCACCACCGTTGTCGCCCCCGACGCCCACGCCCGCATCCTGCTCACCGCCAGCGAGGAGGCCCGGCTGCGCCGACGCGGCCTGCAGCTTGGCGGCACGCAGTCCGCGGCGGACCTGCAGCGCCAGGTCGTCGCCCGCGACGCGAAGGACGCCACCGTGAGCAGCTTCCACGAAGCCTCAGACGGCGTAGCCACCGTCGACTCCTCGGACCTGGACTTCGAACAGACCGTCCAGGCCGTGCTGGCCGCTGTCGCGGCGCAGGCCGTCAGCGCCTGACCTCCCGCCGTCGGCCCCGGGACTGCCCGGGGTGGACGGCACGCCGGGGCCGAGGGCCCCGTGCTTCAATTGAAAGTGCTTCCGCGTCCTGCGGGAGCGGCGAACAAAGGAATCCCTGACCATGAGCGATAGCGCCGCCTACGCAGGCGAGGGCGACGAATACGTCCCCCAGGGCGAGGACCACATCGCCGAAAGGCTTGGCACGATTACCGACGAGGAGGCCGAACAGCGCGCCGCCTCGCTGCTGGCAGGACTTGAGGACTACGACCTCGACGAGGACGACGCCCGGTTGCTCGCCCAGCGCGACGAGGACGAGCTGGAGGAGGAAGACGACCGGGTTCCTCCCGTGCTGGCCATCATCGGCCGCCCCAACGTCGGCAAGTCCACGCTGGTGAACCGCATCCTCGGCCGCCGCGAGGCCGTCGTCGAGGACGTCCCCGGCGTGACCCGCGACCGCGTGTCCTACTCCGCCGAATGGATGGGCCGGGAGTTCACCGTGGTCGACACCGGCGGATGGGAGCACGACGCCAAGGGCATCCATGCCCGCGTCGCCGAGCAGGCCGAGATCGCCGCGGACGCCGCGGACGCGATCGTCTTCGTGGTGGACTCCGCGGTGGGCGCCACCGCCACCGACGAGGCGGTCGTGCGGATGCTGCGCCGCAAGAAGAAGCCGGTCTTCCTGGTGGCCAACAAGGTCGACGACATTGCCCAGGAGGCCGACGCCGCTTCGCTGTGGAGCCTGGGCTTCGGCCAGCCGTACCCGGTCTCCGCGCTGCATGGCCGCGGCACCGCGGACCTGCTCGACGACGTCATGGAAAAGCTGCCCGAGTTCTCCGCCGCCGGCGGCCTGGTCCCGCGCGGCGGCCCCCGCCGCGTGGCCCTGATCGGCCGCCCGAACGTGGGCAAGTCCTCGCTGCTGAACAAGCTGGCCGGCTCCGAGCGCGTGGTCGTGGACAACTTCGCCGGAACCACCCGTGACCCCGTCGACGAACTGATCGAGCTGGGCGGGCGCACCTGGCGCTTCGTGGACACCGCCGGCATCCGCCGTCGCCAGCACATGGCGCAGGGCGCCGACTACTACGCCTCCCTGCGCACGCAGAGCGCGCTGGACAAGGCGGAGGTCGCCGTCGTGCTCCTGGCCGTCGACGAGGTCCTGTCCGAGCAGGACGTGCGCATCCTCCAGATGACGATCGACTCCGGGCGCGCGCTGGTGCTCGCGTTCAACAAGTGGGACCTGCTGGACGAGGACCGTCGCCGGTACCTGGAGCGCGAGATCGAGCAGGACCTGGCCCACGTCGAGTGGGCCCCGCGCGTGAACATCTCGGCGAAGACCGGCTGGCACAAGGACAAGCTGGTTCCGGCCCTGGACCGGGCCCTGGAGTCCTGGGACAAGCGCATCCCCACGGGCAAGCTCAACGCGTTCCTCGGCGAGCTCGTGGCCGCCCACCCGCACCCGGTGCGCGGCGGCAAGCAGCCACGGATCCTCTTTGGCACGCAGGCGTCGACGCGCCCGCCGCGCTTCGTGCTTTTCACCACCGGATTCCTGGATCCGGGCTACCGCCGTTTCATCACCCGCCGCCTGCGCGAGACGTTCGGATTCGAAGGAACCCCCATCGAAGTGAGCATGCGCATCCGCGAAAAGCGGTCGCGTCAAAAGTAGCCCGAAAAGTGTTGTAGAGTATCCAAGGAGCTTTTCGCAGACGGAACCGTGGGGGAAACCCCGGGGAGAACGGCTGCGAAAATCTTCGGGCTATGGCGCAGCTTGGTAGCGCGCCTGACTGGGGGTCAGGAGGTCGTGGGTTCGAATCCCGCTAGCCCGACCACCGGAGCCCCGGACCGCAAGGTCCGGGGCTCCTTTTGGTTTACGGACATTTTTGGCGTGAGGGCACTTGCGGTTCCGGCCGGGTCCCGGCGGTATTTGCGGGCTCGGGCGGGTCCTTCAGCGAACCGGTGGGGACTTCATCCGGCGGTGGGGGAACAGCCCGCCACACCGCGCCAGGGGCCGGGACGTCCCTTCCCGTCCGGCTTTCCCGATCCGCCCGGCACGACCTGCCCCGCAACCCCCCGCGAACCTTGGGCAACGGGTAGGCTAATCTGGACGAAACCGCGCTTTTGGCACGTGCCGCGGCGCAGGATCCGGACACCGTCCGGTGAAGTAGAACACCGATTCCTAGGGGAGGACATTAAATGGCGGGGGAATACGGCTCGGACCTCGAGTCCGGGCGGCAAGAGTCTGCTGCGGAAACCACGAGCATCAGCCTGCCTCCGTTGGTTGGCGGCCCGGTCGTCGAAACGGCGCTGGCCCCCGAGGAGCTGGCCGCGGTGGCCGCGCTTCCGGTCGGTTCCGCCCTCCTGATCGCCCACGCCGGCCCCAACGCCGGAGCGCGCTTCCTGCTCGACCAGGACATCACCACGGCCGGGCGCCACCCGGAGGCCGACATCTTCCTCGACGACGTCACCGTTTCCCGCAAGCACGCCGAGTTCCGCCGCGTTGAGGGCGGATTCGAGGTGGTCGACGCGGGCAGCCTCAACGGCACCTACGTGAACCAGGACCGGGTCGACTCCGTGCGCCTGCGCAACGGCTCCGAGGTCCGGATCGGCAAGTTCCGCCTCACCTTCTACGCCGGTGTCCGTCAGGCGGACGCACCGCAGCAGGGCTGACGGGAGCAGTCGTGGTTGCCTCCGCCAACGCCCACCGGACGGCCGGGGCGGCGAGCGAGCCCTCCCGCCGGCCGGTGCTGAACATTGGGGAGGTGCTGTCCGAGCTGTCCGGGGACTTCCCCCAGATCACCGCGTCCAAGATCCGTTTCCTTGAGGAAAAGGGCCTGATCAGCCCGCAGCGCACGGCCGCCGGCTACCGCAAGTACACGGCCGGGGACATCGAGCGGCTGCGCTTCGTGCTGGCCCTGCAGCGGGACCAGTACCTGCCCCTGAGGGTTATCAAGGACTACCTCGATGCCGTGGACCGGGGGGAGCGCCCCGAGCAGCTGCCCGGCGGCCTCTCGCTGGCCCCGCGCGGGGTCACCGACGAGCTGGCCCAGGAACTGGCAGGCCACACCCGTGCCCTGACCAAGGCGGAGCTCCAGGGCGCCACCGGAGCCTCGGCGGCACTGATCGACGAGCTGCTGGCTTTCGGCCTGATCGCCGAACGCGAGGAGCGCTTCGACGAGGCGGCCACCCGGGTGGCGGCGGCCAGCGCCAAGCTGGCCGCGCACGGAATCGAGCCGCGGCACCTGCGGGCCTTCCGGGCCGCGGCGGACCGCGAACTCGGCCTCGTGGAACGGGCGGTGGCTCCGCTGGCAACGCGCAAGGACGTTTCCTCGCGCGCCCGGGCGGCCGAGGCCGCCCGCGAAATCAGCGACGCCTGCCTGGCGTTGCACAGCGCGCTCGTCCAGGGCGCACTCGCACGATTGGACCACTAGGTCCGTAGGAGGGCCGTAGCATGCGGAAACTCGAAGTTGTCGGTGTGCGTATCGAGTTGCCATCGAACCAGCCGCTGGTGCTGCTCAAGGAGGCTGAGGGCCCGCGCCACCTGCCAATCTGGATCGGGGCGCCCGAGGCCTCGGCGATCGCGATGAGCCAGCAGGGCATCCAGCCGCCGCGCCCGATGACGCACGACCTCCTCGCCTCCGTCATCAAGGCCCTGGGACGCCCGCTGCTGGAGGCCCGCCTCGTCTCCGTGCGCGAAACCGTCTTCTACGCCCAGCTCGCCTTCGAGGGCGGCGTGGAGGTGGACGCCCGCGCCTCCGACGCGGTGGCGCTGGCCCTGCGCGTGGGGTGCCCGCTGCTGTGCGCGGACGAGGTCCTCGACGACGCCGGCGTGCTGGTCAGCGAGGATGGCGGCTCCAGCGAGGGGGAAGAGGCTGAACTGCGCGAGTTCCGCGAGTTCCTCGCCGAGGTCGAGCCGGAGGACTTCGATAAGTAGGTGACAGGCCGGTGACATCCCGGCGACACGCCCCGGCCCAAATGTTGAAGGTCTTTGACGAGGGGGCACCCGGGCCGTACCGTCGAAGAAGTAGGTTTCCCATTGCCTGATCGGACGCCGCCTTGGCACACTGGACGGATACGCCCGTTCGGCGTCGCTGGGCGCCCGGGCCGGCCCCGCCCCTTCGGGGGAGCTTCAACAAGGAGGGTTCACGTGACTCACATCCGTGATCAGCGCGAATCGCCGGCCACTGGGCCGACCGCCAGCGGCAGCACCCAAGGGTTGCTGTTCACCGAAGACCTGCCCGTGCTGGACGAGGGTGCGGGCTACCGCGGCCCCATCGTCTGCAAGGCGGCAGGGATCACCTACCGGCAGCTCGACTATTGGGCCCGCACCGGGTTGGTCGAACCCGCGGTACGTGGCGCGAAGGGCTCCGGTTCCCAGCGCCTGTACAGCTTCCGGGACATCCTGGTCCTCAAGGTCGTCAAGCGCCTGCTGGATACCGGGGTCTCCCTGCAGCAGATCCGCGCCGCCGTCGGCCACCTGCGTGAGCGCGGCATCGAGGACCTGGCCCAGATCACCCTCATGAGCGACGGCGCGTCGGTCTACGAGTGCACCTCAGCCGACGAGGTCATCGACCTGGTCCAGGGCGGCCAGGGCGTTTTCGGGATCGCCGTCGGGCGCGTCTGGCGCGAGGTCGAGGGCAGCCTGGCCCAGTTGCCGAGCGAGCACGCCGAGGACGCGTACCCGGAGGACGAGCTCGGCCGGCGTCGCGTGGCCAAGAAGTCCGCCAGCTGACCCCTCCTGAGCCAACGGCGGGTGCGGCACCGTACGGTGCCGCACCCGCCGTTTTTTGCTGTGCCGTGGCTTGCTGTCCAGTTGATTGCAGTCCCGCCGGTCGTTGCGCCCCCACCCGGGCCGCCGTGACGGTGCCGGGCAAGGACCGGCTTTTCCGGCTAGTGGGATGCGCGGCTGCGCAGCTTGCCCGAATCGGTGACGTTGCGCAGCAGGTCGTCGAAGTGGGAGGCCGCGGTGCGTGCGGCCTCGCCGGGCCAGTGGTGCACGGCGTAAGCCGCGCCCTGGATCTGCTGCCAGTTCGCCTGCTCGGCGATCACGGGGGAGAGCAGCGAGGTGCCAAACATGCTCCGCATCTCATCGAGCCGGTACCGGTGTTCGGCCGATGCGGGACGATAGCGGTTGGCCACGACGCCGGCGGTGGCCAGCTCCGGGGCGAACTCCGTGCGGAACAGGTCAAGGGCCCGCATGGTGCGTTCGGTGCCGGCCACCGAGAACAGGCTCGGCTCGGCCACCAGGAGCACCCGGTTGCTGGCGGTCCAGGCCATGCGGGTCAGGCCGTTGAGCGAGGGCGGGCAGTCGATCAGCACCAGCGAGTAGATGGAGGTGCGGGAGAGCAGCGCGGACAGCCGGCGCAGGTCCCGTGCCCGGAGGTCGGGGCGGTCGTAGATGCCGGTGAAGGCGGCCCCAAAGGCGACATCCAGCACGGGCGGCCGGGTCAGGGAGGCGTCGCCCGCCGCCCGCGAAAGCCAGGAGCTGGGTGCCGCATCGGCCTCAATGTCCCCGCGGCGGGCATTCTTGAGCAGGTGCCCGATGTCCGTGCGGCCTTCCGGGCGCACGCCCAGCCCGGTGCTGGCGTCCGCGTGCGGGTCCAGGTCCACCACCAGGGTTGGAATGCCGGCGGCCAGGGCAGCGGAAGCCAGTCCCAGCGTTACCGAGGTCTTGCCCACGCCACCTTTGAGGCTGCTGATGCTCACTACCTGCACGGAACGGATCACGCCCTTATCTGTGTTGCTACCTGTCACGGCTCCCCGAAATATCATAGTGCGCACGCGCGCCCCTCCTGTGCCACGCGGGGTCCGGGCCGCGGCGCACCTCCCGCGTGGCATGCGGCCGCCCATGTGAGGGGCTGTCTTTCATGTTCCGGAAGACGACGAAATGTGTTAGGGCTGTGGGCTCGGTCACGGTACATTGAAGCCCAAGGCCGAGCGTGACCCGCAGCGCCTGGCGTCAATGATGACCTTCCGCCAAGAGGAATCCTTGCGCCGTCCTGTCCACAAACACTTCGCAGGAGCACCATGTTTTCCAAGATCCTGGTGGCCAACCGTGGCGAGATCGCCATTCGTGCATTTCGAGCCGGGTACGAACTCGGGGCCAAGACGGTAGCCGTCTATCCCCATGAGGACCGCAATTCCATCCACCGGCAGAAGGCCGACGAGGCGTACCTGATCGGTGAGGAAGGGCACCCGATCCGGGCGTACCTGGACGTCGATGAGATTGTCCGGGTTGCCAAGGAATCGGGCGCGGATGCGATCTATCCCGGCTACGGGTTCCTGTCGGAGAACCCGGATCTGGCCCGTGCGGCGGCCGGGGCCGGCATCGCGTTCATCGGACCTCCCCCGGAGGTGTTGGAGCTGGCCGGAAACAAGGTGGCCGCTTTGAAGGCGGCCCGCGCGGCCGGGATTCCGGTGCTGGCCTCCTCGGAACCGAGCGATGACGTCGAGTGGCTGATCGCGGAGGCGGACAAGATCGGGTTCCCGATCTTCGTCAAGGCCGTCGCCGGTGGCGGCGGGCGCGGCATGCGCCGGGTGGACACCCGCGAGGCGCTGCCGGAGGCCCTGGCCGCGGCGATGCGCGAGGCCGGGACCGCGTTTGGGGACCCGACGGTGTTTTTGGAGCAGGCGGTTTTGCGTCCGCGGCACATCGAGGTGCAGATCCTGGCGGACGGTTCCGGGAATGTGGTGCACCTGTTCGAGCGGGATTGTTCGCTGCAGCGCCGGCACCAGAAGGTCATCGAAATCGCTCCGGCCCCCAACCTGGACGAGAATATCCGCCAGGCCCTGTACGCGGACGCGGTGAAGTTCGCCAAGGCTTTGAACTACCAGAACGCCGGCACCGTGGAGTTCCTGGTGGACACCGTGGGCGAGCGGGCCGGCCAGCACGTGTTCATCGAGATGAACCCGCGCATCCAGGTCGAGCACACGGTTACCGAGGAGATCACGGACGTGGACCTGGTCTCGGCGCAGATGCGTATCGCGGCCGGGGAGACCCTGGAGGATTTGGGCATCCGCCAGGAGGAGCTGCGCATCCGCGGGGCGGCGCTGCAGTGCCGCATCACCACCGAGGACCCGGCCAACGGGTTCCGCCCGGACGTGGGAACCATCACGGTGTACCGCTCCGCGGGCGGGTCCGGGGTGCGCCTGGACGGCGGCACCATCTACGCCGGCGCGGAGGTGTCCCCGCACTTCGACTCGATGCTGGTCAAGCTGACCTGCCGCGGCCGGGACTATGAGATGGCCGTGCGCCGGGCCCGGCGCGCGCTGGCCGAATTCCGGGTGCGCGGGGTCGCTACCAACATCCCGTTCCTCATGAACGTGCTCGATGACCCGCAGTTCATCGCCGGGGACGTGGCCACCGACTTCATTGACTCCCGGCCCGACCTGCTGGTGGGAAACCGGTCCCAGGACCGCGGCACCAAGGCGCTGTCCTTCCTGGCGGACGTGACGGTGAACCGGCCCAACGGCCCCCGCCGGGAGGGCCTGGACCCGCGCGAGAAGCTGCCCTCCTTCCCGGGGGACAAGCGCCAGGAGCCGTTCCGGTCCCCGTTCGACGAGCCCGTCGAAGTCGCCCCGGCCTCGGGGTGGCGCCAGCGCCTGCTGGAGCTGGGCCCGGAAGGCTTCGCGAAGGCCCTGCGCGAACAGAGGGCGGTGGCGGTCACGGACACCACGTTCCGCGACGCGCACCAGTCGCTGCTGGCCACCCGGGTGCGCACCCGGGACCTGCTCGCGGCAGCCCCGGCCTACGCGCACACGCTGCCCCAACTGTTCTCTATGGAGGTTTGGGGAGGTGCGACCTACGACGTCGCGCTGCGCTTCCTCGGGGAAGACCCGTGGCAGCGGCTGGCGCTGCTGCGCCGGGCCCTGCCGAACATTCCGCTGCAGATGCTGCTGCGCGGACGCAACACGGTCGGCTACACCCCGTACCCGACCGAGGTCACCGACGCGTTCGTGAAGGAGGCAGCCGCCACCGGCATCGACATCTTCCGCATCTTCGACGCGCTCAACGACGTCTCCCAGATGGCCCCGGCCATCCAGGCCGTCCGGAACACCGGCACCGCCGTGGCCGAGGTCGCCCTGTGCTACTCCGGGAACCTTTTGGACCCGGCCGAGGACATCTACACCCTCGACTACTACCTGGACCTGGCGCAGCGGATCGTTGATGCCGGCGCGCACATCTTGGCGATCAAGGACATGGCGGGCCTGCTGCGCCCGGCCGCGGCCAAGATCCTGGTCACCGCGCTGCGTGAGCGCTTCGACCTGCCGGTGCACCTGCACACCCACGACACCGCCGGCGGCCAGCTGGCCACCCTGCTGGCGGCCGTGGACGCGGGCGTGGACGCGGTCGACGTCGCCGCGGCCTCGATGGCCGGGACCACCTCCCAGCCCTCGTCCTCGGCGCTGGTCGCGGCCCTGGCCAACACCGAGCGCGACACCGGCATCGAACTCGAGGCCGCCGCCGCGATGGAGCCCTACTGGGAGGCCGTGCGGGCGATGTACGCACCCTTCGAGTCCGGCCTGGCCGGGCCCACCGGCCGGGTCTACCGGCACGAGATCCCGGGCGGGCAGCTGTCCAACCTGCGCCAGCAGGCGATCGCGCTCGGCCTGGGCGAGAGGTTCGAGGCGATCGAGGACATGTATACCGCGGCCAACCGCATCCTGGGACGTCCCACCAAGGTCACCCCCTCCTCCAAGGTGGTCGGGGACCTGGCCCTGCAACTGGTGGGCATGAACGTGGACCCGGACGAGTTCGAGGCCAACCCGGCCGCGTTCGACATCCCGGACTCGGTCATCCAGTTCCTCTCCGGCGAACTCGGCGACCCGGCCGGCGGCTGGCCCGAGCCCTTCCGCACCAAGGCCCTGGCCGGACGCACCGTGCGCCCGCACGTGGAGGAACTCTCCCAGGAGGACTCCGCCGCCCTGGCGGCGGATTCGGCCACCCGCCGGAAAACCCTGAACCGGCTGCTCTTCCCGGGCCCGACCAAGGACTACGAGAAGACGGTCGCCGAGTACGGGGACGTGTCCATCCTGCACACCCGCGACTACCTCTACGGGATGCGCAAGAACCACGAACACGTGATCCCGCTGGGCAAGGGCGTGCGCCTGCTGGCCACCCTGCAGGCCATCTCCGACCCCGACGAGAAGGGCATGCGCACCGTCATGTGCACGCTCAACGGGCAGGGACGCACCATCACGGTCAGGGACCGCAACGTCGAATCCACCGTGAAGTCCGCCGAAAAGGCCGACGCGTCCAACCCCGGCCACGTCGCCGCGCCTTTCGCCGGAGCGGTCACCGCCACCGTCAAGGCCGGGGACCGTGTCGAGGCCGGAGCCACGATCGCGACCATCGAGGCCATGAAGATGGAGGCCGGCATCACCACCCCCGTCGCCGGCACCGTCTCCCGCATCGCCATCACCGGCACCGCCCAAGTCCAGGGCGGAGACCTGCTGGTGGTCATCGACCCGGACAATTCCTGAGCGGAACAACTCCTGAGTGGAACAACGGCAGGTTCGGACCACGATAGGCCCGGACCGCATTGATCCGGGCCGCGTGGATCCGGGCCGTGTGGTTCCGAACTGGGGCCGGTCCTGACCGGCAACCACCCGTGCCAAGGGGGCGGGCGCATCCCGGTGCGCCCGCCCCCTTGGCGTTCCGGGCCCCGGCGGCGGGTTCCCTTTCCGGCCTTGACCAGTGCGCTAGTGTGATGCTTGACATGGTCGGATGCCATCCTCGATCGACCGGGGGGACCAACACGAGGGGAACCAGATGAGCCAAGAGAGCACCACGCCGGAGGAACCGCTGAGCGGCCCCCCTGCCGTCCCTGAGCGGACACCGAAGCCGGCCGGGACGACCGGCCCCGGTTCCGGGGATCCGTTGGATCCGTTGGAGGCGTTGGGGGCTTCGGTGGACGACGCCTTCGCCCACGTCTCGGAGGAGACCCCGGAAGGTGGCGGGCCATACGCGGAACGGCCGGCGGAGCCGCCGTTGCCCCCATTGCCGCCGTCACCTCCAGCGCAGGAGCCGGCGTACGACGTCGCTGCGGCCGGTGCTCCCGAAATTGCCACCTGGGAGCCGGAGGGCTCGCGTTCCGGCCGCGGCCCGTCCACAAGATCCACCGAGTTCCCGGCCCGCGAGGCCGCCGCCCGGGCCCGCACCGAATCCTCCGGCGCCGGTCCGGCTCCGGCCCCGGCTCCGGCCCCGGCTCCGGCCCCGGCCGCGGCGGAAGTGCCCGAGCCGGCGGCCGCGCTGACCGCCGACCGGCTGCTGGAGCCGCGGGTCCGGCCGCCGGCGGGAGGGTGGCGGCTGTGGCTCTACCGGGCGACCCTGGGCAGGGTCAACGTGGGGGACTCCGACGCCGAGCGGCTGCGGCGCGTCACCGCTCATCGCATTGCCGTGCCGCTGGGGGAGGGGACCCGTTACGTGCCGGTGCTCTCCCGCAAGGGCGGGGTCGGCAAAACTACGGTGACCACGCTGCTGGGCATGGCCCTGGCCCAGGGGCGCGAGGACCGGGTGATCGCCCTGGACGCGAACCCGGACCGCGGCACGCTCAGCGACCGCTCTCCCGGCAAGGCCCGGCACACCGCCCGCCAGCTGGTGCAGAACCGGTTCATGGTGGACTCCTTTACCAAGCTCTCCAGCTACGCCGCCCGCGAGGGCTCCCGGCTGGACGTGCTCGCCTCCGACCCGGATCCGCACGTCGCGCTGGCCTTCGATGACGCGGACTACCGGGCCGTCACCGACCTGCTTTCCAAGTACTACTCGATCGTGCTGACGGATTCGGGAACCGGGATGGTCCATTCGGTCATGAAGGGGACGCTGGAGAAGGCGCATGCGGTGGTGCTGGTGTCCGGGGCCAGCGTCGACGAGGCCCGGTTGGCCTCCGAAACCCTGTCCTGGCTGGAGGCACACGGGCGCGAGGACCTGGCCGCCCGGGCGATCGTGGTCATCAACCAGTCCCTGCACAACGGACGGGCGGTGAACGTCGGCGAGATCGAGGCCCACTTCCGCACCCGCGCCGCCCACGTGGTGCGCCTGCCCTACGACCCGCACCTGGCCGAGGGCTCGCGCGTGGACCTGTCCCTGCTGCAGCCGGCGACCCGCGACGCGGCCTACGAGCTGGCTGCGCTGGTGGTCGATTCGCTCAGGGACTGAGGCGCGCAGCACGAAAGGCACCCGGCATGGCGGCGGGCCGCCCTCCGCAAGGAGGGCGGCCCGCCGCCATGCCGGGACGGTCAGCGGCCGC
>NZ_BKDJ01000019.1 GCF_008580665.1 Zafaria cholistanensis | reverse complement strand
CCCCGGCGGACGCGCCGCGGACGGGCGCACCGGACACCACCTGGCCCGGCCCCGCGCGGCGCGGCCCCTACGGCGTGCACCCCCTCCGCCGTCGTAGGGGGCTAGTCGGCGATGTAGAAGAGGCGTTTGTTGGCGAATTCGTCCATGGCCAGGGGGCCGAGTTCGCGGCCGAAGCCGGAGCGCTTGATGCCGCCGAAGGGCAGGTCCGCGCCTTCGCCGGCGGCGGTGTTGACGTTGGCCATGCCGGTTTCGAGGCGGGCCGCGAGGCGGGCGGCGCGGTCGGGATCGGTGGAGAACACGGCGCCGCCGAGGCCGTAGGGGGTGTCGTTGGCCAGGGCCAGGGCTTCTTCGTCGCTGGAGACTTTATAGACCACGGCCACGGGGCCGAAGAGTTCTTCCCGGTAGGCGCGCATGTTCTCGGTGATGCCGGTCAGCACGGTCGGTTCCAGGTAGGCGCCCGGGCCTTCGAGGGCGCGGCCCCCCGCGTGCAGGGTGGCACCTTTGTCCACGGCGTCGCGGATCTGTTCGGCCAGGCCCTCAACGGCGGTCCGGGAGGACAGCGGGGCGAAGGTGCCTTCCTTCTCCTGGGCGGGGTCTCCGGGAGTGAGCCCGTTGGCGTGGGCGGTGAGGGCGGCGACGAATTCGTCGTAGATGTCCTCCATGACGATGATGCGTTTGTTGGAGTTGCAGGCCTGGCCGGTGTTTTCCATGCGGGTTTCCCACGCGGCGGCGGCGGAGGCGGCCACGTCGGCCGTGTCCAGCACGATGTAGGGGTCGGAGCCGCCGAGCTCCAGCACGGCTTTTTTCAGGTTCTTGCCGGCGAGTTCGCCGATGGCGGCACCGGCGCGTTCGGACCCGGTCAGGGACACGCCCTGGATGCGCGGATCGGCGATGATGTCCGCGATCTGGGCGTGGGTGGCGAACAGGTTCACGTACACGCCCGCCGGCACCCCGGCGTCGTCCATGATCTTCTGGATGGCCAAAGCCGAACGGGGGCAGGATTCGGCGTGCTTGAGGATGATGGTGTTGCCCAGCACCAGGTTCGGCGCGGCGAAGCGGGCCACCTGGTAGTAGGGGTAGTTCCACGGCATGATGCCCAGCAGCGGGCCCACGGGCAGTTTCTGGATCATCGCGCGCCCGCCCCCGATGGGCTTGATCTCCTGGTCCGCGGCCAGGGCCGGGCCCTCGGTGGCGAAGTATTCGAAAATGTCCGTGCAGAACTCGGCCTCGCCCTTCGACTGGGAGAGCGGCTTGCCCATTTCCCCGGTGATGATGGCGGCCAGTTCATCGGCGCGTTCGGTGAAGAGCTGGCCGATGCGGTGCACCACCTTGGCCCGTTCCTGGATCGGAACTTCCCGCCAGGAACGGTACGCGGCGTCCGCGGCCGCCAGGGCCTGTTGGACCCCCGCGTCGGTGGCCGGGGCAAACTCCTCCACCACCTCACCGGTAGCGGGATTCACGACACGGTAGGGGGAAGTAGTCACGACGAAGGCTCCAATCTGCGGTGGAACGGACGGACGCTGCGGGTGCGGTGCCGCCTGCGTGGCGCACCGCACACCCCTATAGTTGTCCCAAACTGCGGATTTGGAAAGTTGCCCGGCTCAGGAGGGGGCTAATCCGTTGCCCAGCCGCCCGTTTTTCCCGGAATGTATCGAGTTTCCGCAGTACGGCCACCGAATCGGTTGAAGCCGGCACCCGAAGAACTGGATCCAGGCCCACGCCGGCCAGGGATGGCGCCAAGACGGGGCGCTAGGAGTGGCGCTTAATGCGCTCGGCCGCGGCGGCGGCGGCCTCGTTGAGCGCCGCGACGATCTGCGGCAGGCGTTCGCGGTCGTAGCGCGCAGCGGGGATGGCCACCGCAAAAGCGGAGACGGGGCGTGCCCCCGCGGGGATGGCGACCCCGAGTGCGGCCACGCCGGGGCCGATCTCGTCGAAGCTGGTCCCGTAGCCGGTCCTGTGCACCGCCGCCAACTGCCGTTTGAGAGTGGACGGGTGCGGTTCATCCGGGCCCGCCTCCGCGTACAGGGCATCAATGGCTTCGTTGGGCAGCAGGGACAGCAGTGCCTTGCCGGCGGCAGCCTTATGGGCGGGAAAGGTTCCGTCCAGGGGCAGGGAAACCCGCAGGCTCTGCGCGGTGTCCTCGATGGAATCCAGGAACCGGATCGACCGCTTCTGCAGCACCACCAAAGCCACGGTTTCCCCCAGGGCCTCGTGCAGTTGCTCCAAGGCGGGACGGGCCAGGGCGCGCAGCGACGAGTGGGCGATCGCGGTGGGGGATCCCGCGCCGAGCTCAGGCCCGGCCAGATAGCGGCGGTCCCTGTCCTGGACCGCGAAGCCCCGGAAGGTCAGGGCCGTCAGGATGCGGTGGGCGGTGGAGGGGGCGACCCCCAGCAGTTCCGCGGCGTCGGTGACGGTCAGCGCGCCTTCATGGCGCAGGACCTGTGCCAACTGCAGGGCCCGGTCGACCGACTCGATGGGAGGCTGCGGCCCTTCAGGGGCACGCGGGGCCGGTCCCTGGGGGGCATCGCGTGCACCGGCGAGCGCGGCCCGATCGTCCGGTGGAGTGGCAGCGTGGTGTGCAGACCGTGGCATGGTCCAAGAATGCCATGCGGAACGTCCACCGCAACCGTTAGCCGAAGGATTACCCGGCAGGGATTTGGGGGTCCTAAAAGAAGCACCGGCCCCAGCGGATGGCGAACCGACTGCTCCGCTGCGGCCGGTGCTTCAGGGCACCGGCACTTTGAGAAGGTTTTCCAACCCCAGGACTTCCCCTGTGAGCGGGCTGAAAACACTGTTTAAGAGTCTTGGGAAGAAGTCGTGCGGGCAGCCTCAGTAGTTGGACGGCGGATCGGAGGCCGGGAACGATTCCTCCCCCCACTCCTCGACCTTTTCCTCGTCGCTCATCTGCCGGGCGCCGGCTTCCCGTTCCCTGTCGTGGTCGCGTTCGGCGCTGGCCCAGTCCTCGGGCAGGTCCTTCGCGTGCGACAGGACCTCAGTGTCTTCCGGGCTGGTGTCTTCCGGGCTGGTCTCGTCGGGGGCTTCGCTCATGGGGTCCTCCTGGATCGCGTCGCGGTCGTAGTGACACCAGTCTGGCCCGGCCGCCGCGGCCTGTCGAGGGACCGCCTGGCCTCCGGAAGGGCCGGCCCGGGTGCCCGCCTCCGCTGATCAAAGGGGTGAGCACCGCTTAAAGGGGTGAGCACCGGCCGGACGACCCGTTGGGGGGGATGGTCGCTGATTCCGGCCGGTGCTCTCATCACTCGCACCTTCAAGAGGTAGTAATGACTTTAGGAACCGAAGCTGGAGGCAACCTGAAAAACCCTTTAGAGCAGCGTGTGAGTGCGGGAGGGACCCTGGCCCCGGGTGCCCGGAGAGGCCTGCGGGGAAAGGGCGGGGCCCTAAGCTGTGACGGTGCCTTTCGTGACGAACCCCCTGGATGGAACCCCCATCGCATACGACGACTCCGGCGGGGACGGGCCCGCCGTCGTGCTCCTGCACGGTTCCGCCCTTTCCCGCGCCATCTGGCGCGGGCTCGGCTATACGCCCGCGCTTGCCGGCTTCCGCACGGTGCGGATCGACCTGCGCGGCCACGGCCGCAGCGGGAAGCCCCACCACCCCGACGCGTACCGAATGCCGCTGGTGGCCGCAGACGTGACTGCCGTGATGGACGGGCTGGGGCTCGAGGCGGCGCACGTGGTGGGATACTCGTTCGGCGCGCGCGTGGGTTTCACCCTTGCCGCCACGGTGCCCGGGCGCATCCGCACGCTGGCCACGCTTGGGGGCACCTACCGCGCCCAGGCGGGGCAGATTGCGCAGCTGTTTTTCGACGGCTACGCCCAGGCGCTGCGCGATGGCGGGATGCCCGCCTTCGTGGCGGGCCTCCAGGGGGCCGGGTGGACCGTGGACCCGGCCACGCGCGCGGCATTCCTGGCCAACGATCCGCTGGCCCTGGCCGCCTACTTCGAGCGGACCGAGGTGGAGCCGGGCCTGAGCGAGTTCCTGCTGCCGCAGCTGCGCCTGCCCGCCCTGCTGCTTGCCGGGACCCGGGACGGCCAGCGGCTGAGGGAGTCCCGCCAGGCGGCGGACCTGATGCCCAACGCGCGGTTTGTCGAGCTGCCGGGCCGCACGCACGCCGGGACGTTGGCGCCGGCCGGTCCGGTGCTTGGGCACCTGGTGCCGTTCCTGGAAGGGAACTGGCGCCCCAACGGGAACTAACCGGCGAAGGCGGAGATCCCGGTGATGTCCCGCCCAATGATCAGCGCCTGGACAGTCTCGGTGCCCTCGTAGGTGTGGATGGCCTCAATGTCCGCGAGGTGCCGGGCCACGCGGTTCTCCAGCAGGATCCCGTTGCCGCCGAGCAGGTCGCGGGCGTTGGAGGCGATCCGCCGTGCGGCGCGGGTGCAGGTGTACTTGGCGAGCGAGGCCTGGACGGGGGCGAGGTCCCCGGCTGTCTCCAGCCGTGTCATCTGCGCCGCCATCAGCTGCATGGTGGCCAGCTCCGAGCGCATCCGGGCCAGCCGCTCCTGGATGATCTGGGAGGCCGCCAGCGGGCGGCCGAACTGCATGCGCTGGGCGGCGTACTGCACTGCCGTCTCGTAGCAGGCGGTGGCATGCCCGACGGCGGACCAGGCCACCCCCAGCCGGGTGGTGACCAGGATTTTGGCGGCGTCCCTGAAGCCGTGGGCGCCGGGGAGCGCCATGGCGTCCGGCACGAACACGTCCTCCATCCGGATGTGGGCCTGCCAGACCGCGCGCAGGCTTAGTTTGCCCCCGATGGTGGTGCCGACGTAGCCGGGGGAGTCCTGGGGAACCAGGAATCCGCGCACGGCGCCGCCGTCGTCGCGGGCCCAGACGACGGTGAGCGCGGGGATGCCCCCGGCGCCCAGCGAGCCGTTGCCGATCCATTTCTTCTCGCCGCTGATCCGGTACCCGCCCCGGACGCGGACGGCGCGGGTCTCCAGCGAGACGGAGTCGGACCCGTGCGTGGGCTCGGTGAGGGCGAAGGCGCCGAGGACTTCCGCCGCCGCCAGGCGCGGGACCCACTGGGCAACCTGCTCAGGAGAGCCGCAGGTGGCGATCGAGCGCAGCACCAGGCCCGCCTGCACGGCGGCAACCGTGGCGACCGACCCGTCCCCCCGGGAAAGTTCCATGTTCACGAGCCCGGCCGCCAGCGTGCTCATGCGTGCGTAGCCCTCCACCTCCAGGCCGTCGCGCAGCAGGTCCAGTTCGCCCAGCCGGCGGGCCAGGTCCAGCGGGTAGGTGGCGGCATCCCAGTGGGCGTCGATAACGGGGCGCACCTCTTCCAGGCAGAAGCGCCGGGCCCGGTCCCAGTACGCACGATCCGCCTCGGGAACGTCGCGGAAGACTCCGGCGGGATCGGTGTCCACCTCGCCCCAGAGCCGGTACTCCGGTTCGCTGACCCCGGAGGGGAAGCCCCCAGCGGGGCTGTCCTGCGTGGGCATGGGCCGTCCTTTCCCGAAAGGGGCGTGCGCCACCAGCTTCGGCGATACTCGGTACCACCGTCAAGGTATTCGGTTTCAGGGCAGGGCAGGGCAGGGCAGGGCAGGGCAGGGCAGGGCAGGGCAGGGCAGGGCAGGGCAGGGCAGGGCAGGGCAGGGTGTGGGGCGCAGCTACCCGAGGGCTTCGCGGACGGCCTGGAGGATGGATTCGGTGCCCGCGCCCGGATCGAGCACGGCGACCACGACGGCGGGCCGTCCCGGGGTGCCCTGGGGCTCGGCGGGAGCGCCGGCCTGTCCGGGGACCTGCCCGGCCAGCCACGGTCCGAACAGGCCGCACAACTCGTCCAGCCGGGCCTCCAGCTCAGGGCGGATGGTCTCCGCCGGGGTCCGCAGCCAGCGCCGCAGGTGGTCGTTGTGCACGGCGACCACGGCGGCGGCGAACGCCGTGGTGGCCGCCCGGCGTCCGGCGTCGTGCTCCACCCCGCCCAGGGCGCGGCCCAGGAAGGTGCGGAAGGCGTGCTCGTAGCGGTGGGTGCTGACCAGTTCCCGGTCGCGCAGGGCGGGCACCTTCTGCAGCAGCCGGTGGCGCAGGAGCGCGGCCTCGCGCTGGGCCGTGTGGTGGTCGAACACCGCCAGGGCGGCAGCGGCGACGGCGGGGCCGGGGGAGCCGCCGCCGGCGAGCACTTCGCCGACCCGGGAGAGCACCAGCTCCTGGTCGGCGAAGACCATGTCCTCCTTCGAGCCGAAGCGGCGGAAAAAGGTGCTGCGGCTGATGCCCGCGGCGGCCGCCAGCTGGTCCACGCTGGTGGAGTCGAAGCCCTGCTCAAGCAGCAGGCGCAGGGCGGCAGCGGGCACGGCGGGGGCGGCGGTCATGCCGGTGAATCTAACACGGGCCCTTGTCCGCAGCCCTTTCGCCGGGCGCCGGGCGCCTGCAATGATGCACTCGGCGGCGCGGCGGAAAGAGGCGGAATGCTGGACATCAACGAGGTCCTGGCCAAGTACGGGACCGGCGACCACGGAGGCTTCCACGTCCGCGTGAATTTCGTGGCCAGCCTCGACGGGGCGGTCACCCGGGACGGGCTCTCCGACGGGCTCAACAACGAGGACGACCTCATCGTCTTTTCCGCGCTGCGCCGGCTGAGCGACGTCGTGCTGGTCGGTGCCGGAACGGTGCGGGCGCAGAATTACCGCGCGCTGCGTTTGTCCTCCGAGTCCGTGCGCTGGCGGCAGGAGCACGGGTTCCCGCCGCACCCGGTGCTGGCGGTGGTCAGCGGGGACCTGGACCTGGACCCGGGACTGCGGATCTTCGCGAACCCGCCGCACCGGCCCCTGGTGTTCACCACCGCCGCGGCCCCGGCCGGGCGCGCCGCCGACCTCGCCGACGTCGCCGAGGTCATCCGCTGCGGGGAGCCGGCCGGGGGCATCGACGTCGCGGCCATGCTGGGAGAACTGGAGCGGCGGGGGCTGCGGCGGGTGCTGTGCGAGGGCGGCCCGCGCCTGTTCACCTCGCTGCTGGCCGCGGACCGGGTGGATGAACTGTGCCTGACGCTTTCCCCCTTCCTGGAGGCGGGGACGGCCGGGCGGATTACCGCGCCCGGCCCCCATGCCGGCTGGCCGATGCGGCTGGGGCATTGCTTCGCAGCCGGCGACATGCTCTTCCTGCGCTACTTCAGGGACAGGTCGGCTGGGCCGGCCTAGCTGTACCGACCTAGCCCCGCGGCTGGACCGGCGCCTCGGCAGCCCACCGGGTGCGCGCCACCTGGACCGCCTCCGCCAGTTCGGCCAGGCGGTGGGCGCGGGCGGATTCGGCGGGCGTGAACGGCTCTCCGGGACGGTGGGCCAGCAGCGGTTCCCCGCTGGCCGTGGGCAGGCTCAGCAGCGTTCCGGCCGCCCGGGCGGCCGCAAGGTCTTCCGGGCCGGGAAGGGGCCCCGGCGTCACGGCCGGCGCGGTGGGGGACACGGCGATCCCCGGCGCGTGGATGCGGGCGCCCAGCAGCTCGGCCAGCGCCTCCGGCAGTGACTGCGGTTCCGCCGCCACGCGGGCGGCCAGCCCCAGGCTGCGGGTCTGCGCGTCCCCAAGTGCCATCGGAGAGGTTGGCCAGGCGGCCCCGTCCCGCGCCCCCGCCCCCCGCAGGGCTCCGAGCAGGTCTTCCTCCCTCAGCCCTGCCGGGGCGGACAGGACCAGTTCATCGAGGACGTGGGCGGTTTGGCCGCCGAGCGGATGCACGTGGATGACCAGGATGTTGGCACCGACCACGGCCAGGCCGTGCGTCACCCGCTCCAGCGCCCCGGCCCGGTCCGGCAGGGTGAAGCGTACGCGCCACAGGGCCTGCGCCTCGTCGATCTCCTGGCGCCGCTTCAGTTCCGGGGCGTGGAGGAACCCGCGCAGCAGGCGGGCCGCGGACGGTTCGGCAACCCAGATGGCCAGCACCGTCGCGGTGACGGTCAGGAGCAGGACCTTCAGGAGCAGGGGCAGGTGCAGCCCGACGATCAGCGCGTGGACCGCCAGTTCCACGGGCAGGACCGCCGCGACCAGCGCCAGGGTGCGGCGCAGCTGGGCCGGTTCGGGCAGCTGCCCGCAGTCCGGGCAGGCGAGTGGATGGCCGTGGTGGGGGCGGGAGTGTCCGGTGAGCCGCTTCATGGCTCCAGCCTGCCCCGGCAGTGTCACCACCGTGTTGCGTGCCGGTCACGCCCCTGTGAGGGTTCCGTTCCGCCCGCGCGGCAGCGTGCCGGGGATGGCAGCGTGCCGGGGATGGCAGCGTCGCGGGGGCGCCCCCGGCGGGCCGCGCTCCCTACCGGGTGCGCACCTTTCCCTCGATGCAGGTCACGGCCTGCCCGGCGACCCAGATGCCTTCGGTGTCGGTGGACACCTCGATGAGGCCGGCGCGCCCCAGGCGGGTGCCCTGGCGCACGGTGTAGTGCTCCGGGGCGAGTCCATCGCGGGTTAGCCAGACGGCGAACCCGGCGTTGAGGCTGCCCGTGGCCGGGTCCTCCGGGAGCCCCTCGCCCGGAACGAACGCACGCACCTCAAAGTCGGCCGGGGCGGAGGCGACGACCGACTGGAAGGCAGTGCCGGCCGGCAGGCCGGGAGCTTCCGGGGCAGGCAGCGGCTCGAGTTCGGCCCGCGCGCCCTTGCGGCGCACGGGGCGGGGGGACTCCCGGTAGGGGACCGCGTGCGCTCCGTGGGAGGCGTGCGGGCCAATCACCCCCACCTCCAGCCCTTCCAAAACCGCGAAGTCCGGTTCCAGCGCCAGCACCAGTTCCGCGTCGCGCAACAACAGCCCGGCCCATTGCGGGCCGTTGGCAATCCACTGGTGGGCCACCACGTCGGTGCGCGCCAGGCCCAGCCCGGCCAGGGCCCACTCCAGCACGTCTTCCTCGAGCGGGCCGGTGCGCACCAGGGGCGGTGCCTTCAGCGCCAGCCGGTGCCCGCCGCCGTCGTCCGCGGCTTGGGCCCGGACCTCGATCAGGCCTGCCGGGCATTCCTGGACCACGACGCCGGGGCGGGCCGGCGCGCCGCCGGCCTCCAGCCAGGCGTGGGCCGTGCCGAGCGTCGGGTGGCCGGCGAAGGGCAGTTCCGTGGTGGTGGTGAAGATGCGCACCCGGTAGTCCGCGCCCGGCTGCGTGGGCCGCAGGACAAAGGTGGTCTCCGCCAGGTTCATCCAGTTGGCGAACCGGAGCATCTCCTCCTCGGCCATCCCGTCCGAATCCAGGACGACGGCCAGGGCATTTCCGAAGTACGGGGTCGCGGTGAAGACGTCGACCTGTTTGTAGGGGCGCAGGCTCATGGGAGCCATCGTGGCACATCCGGGGCGGCCGGTTGGACCCGTGGGCCCGGGTCACCCGACGCAACCGGCTTCCGGCCCGGGGAGGGGTTTGGCAGGCTGGGTCCATGAGTGTCATCAAGATCAACGCCATCACCGTCCCGGCCGACTCCGGCGACGAGCTTGCCCGCCGCTTCGCCGCACGCGCCGGCGCCGTCGACAATGCCCCCGGCTTCGAGGGATTCGAACTGCTCCAACCCACCGACGGGCGCAGCGTCTGGCTGGTGCTCACGCGCTGGGCCGACGAGGAATCCTTCGAGGCATGGACCAGGTCCCGCGCCTTCGCCCACGGCCACGAGCAGGGCGCCGGCCGCGGGCAGGGTGCCGCCCACGGTGCGGAGACCCCCAGCGGGGAAGATTCCGGTGGCAAAGGTCACGGGGGCGAGGGCCGCGATGGGGCACGCAAGCCCCTTGGGCTGGCCGCCGAACTGTGGTCCTACCAGGTGGCCGACCTCTCCGCACCCCGCGGCGAGTAGGGGGAATTCGGCTCCGGAAGCACCGGCCGCACAGCGGCAGGTGCTTCCGGGCACCTTCCCTTCAGAAAAGCTTTGGTTACGTTTCGATTAAGGTTTTACTCAGATTCGTGTGGAACGCTGGAAAAATGCTTGCCCTTGCTCCCACCCCCGCGCCGCCCACGCCTGCGCCGTCCGGGGACTCCCTGATGCCAGAAGACACCCTGACGCCCACGGTCAATGACGTCGTGGGAGACCTCACTCAAGCCGCCGGTACCGATGCGCTGCCCGAACCGTTCCGGCCGTGGTTTGCGGTCATCATCGCGGTAGTCGCCTCCGTCCTCATCGTGACTATCGCGTTTACGGCCCTGGGCGGGGTCCTGCGCAAGCACCCGACGCTGCGCAAGGACACCGCAAAGGCCCGCGTGCCCGCGACCCTGGTGCTTTCCTTCGTCGGGTCGCTGAGCGCACTGGAGGTCACCACCCCGGACGCGGACTGGCGCCGACTGGTGGATTTCCTGCTCCTGTCCGGACTGATCTGCAGTGTCGCCTGGCTCATCACGGTGCTGCTGCGCCTGCTTGAGGCCGAGCTGCTGGCCAAGCGCCGCACCAGCATCGCCAACGACCGCCGCCTCGCCAAGGTGCGCACCCAGGTGTCGCTGCTGCGGCACGTGGCCAACGCCGTCGTCCTGGTGCTTGCCGGGGCGGCGATCCTGCTGCTCATCCCGCAGGTGCGGGCCTTGGGCGCCGGTATCCTCGCCTCCGCGGGTCTGATTTCCGTCGTCGCCGGTCTGGCGGTGCAGAGCACCCTGGCCAACGTCTTCGCCGGCCTGCAGATCGCCTTCACGGATGCAATCCGGGTGGACGACACCGTGCTGGTGGAAACCCAGCAGGGAAGGATCGAGGAGATCACGCTCACCTACGTGGTGGTCGCCATGCCGGACGGACGGCGCATGATCCTGCCCTCGACCTACTTCACCTCCACCCCCTTCGAGAACTGGTCCCGCGGCACCGCCGAGCTGAACGGCAACGTCCTGCTTGACCTGAACTGGAACGCGCCGGTGGACATGATCCGCCAGCGCCTCAAGCAGCTGTTGGATTCCACCGACCTGTGGGACGGGCGCGTGGGCGTCCTCAACGTCACCGACGCGATCGCGGGCGTGCTCAAGGTGACCATTACCGTCAGCGCCCGCAACCCCGCGGACCTGTTCGACCTGCGCAACTACGTGCGCGAGAAGCTGGTGCACGACCTGCAGACCAAATATCCAGAGGCGCTGCCGGCGCCGGTGGCGCAGGTGGCGGGCGCGAAGAAATAGCCCCCGCCCGGGGGAGGAAGGCGGCGGGGGTGCCCGCCGCCTTTGCCGTTCCCGGGTACCGACGCGGCACGGGTTCAGTATCGGTGCGGTTCAGGCTGGGTGCGGTTCAGGCTGGGCACGGCCCTGAGCCGGCACGGTGTCAGTACCGGCTGAGGGCCGCGGGGCGGTAGTCCTCGCGCTCGCGGGCACGGGCGGTGCGCCGGCGCAGCTCCTGGACCAGCCGGTCCGCCATCTCCACCAGGGTGCGGATCTGTTCCTCGTCGCGGTCCACCCAGCGGCACCGGGGTTCCCCGTGGACCGGGACGAAGTCCTCGTGCTCCTCCCAGACCACCAGCGTGCGTTCGGCGCCGAGGACATACTGCTGCCACCACACCTGGCGCAGGTAGTGGCGCGGGATGGACCGCCAGGGCTTGTTGGTGGTCTTGATTTCGGCCAGTTCCAGACGGCCGCCGGGACGCAGCGCGATGCCGTCCGGGGTTGCCAAATGCAGCCGTTGCCCGGGCGCGTGGAAGAGTTGGGTGCTGGGCACGATCCCATGCTGTTCGCGGACCCACGCGGCGATCACCGGTTCGCGGGCCTTGCCGTGGTCCGTCCAGGGGTTGCCGGAGAAGCCGGAGCCGTGGAGCTTCGCGTAGGCCGCGGCCTCGATGCTGCGCGGGGTGGACAGTTTGGCGACGTCGGTGGCGGTAATTCCCTGGGAACGGGCCCGCAGCCACCCGACGCGGTCGCTGGAGTCGGCCACGATCCGCAGCCTGAAGTCCGCGGCAGCCGGAGCGGGGGAGGGGGCGGGGAGTTCAGGCTGCACGGAAGACACCGGCCCATTCTTCCTTCCCGCCCGGCGCCGGGCCAATCGGCGGTCTCCGCCGTGCCCCGCCGTGCCCCCGTCTGCCCCGCCGTGCCCCCGTCCGCCCCGCCATGACCGCCGGTCCGCAGCATCTTCTATCACCAAGCCGCGGCGGCGCCGGCGGCCAGGGCCGCGCCGGATCAGGCGAAATAGACGCCGATGCGGTTGCCCTCGATCTCCTCGATCCGGATGTCGATCTCATAGATGTCCCGCAGCACTTCCGGGCGCATGATCTCCGCGGGGGAGCCCTGGTGGAGCAGCCGGCCCCCGCGCATCGCCAGGATGGTGTCCGAATAGCAGGAGGCGAAGTTGATGTCGTGGATGACCACCACCACCGTCTTGCCGAACTCGTCCGCGAGCCTGCGGACCAGGCGCATCATCTCCACCGAATGCCGCATGTCCAGGTTGTTCAGCGGCTCGTCCAGCAGCAGGTACCGGGTGTCTTGGGCCAGCACCATGGCGATGAATGCGCGCTGCCGCTGGCCGCCGGAAAGCTCATCGACGAACCTGTCCGCCATGGGCAGCAGGTCCAGCTGCCCCAGGGCCCGTTCGATGTGTTCCTTGTCCTCGACCGTGGGCCGGCCCCCGGAATGCGGGAAACGCCCGAACGCGACCAGGTCCCGAACCTTCAGGCGCATAGTCAGGTGGTTTTCCTGGCGCAGGATCGCCATGGTCCTGGCCAGTTCGCGGCTGTCCGTGCGGGCAACGTCGAGGCCGCCCACCTCCACCACGCCGGCGTCCATGGCCTGCAGCCGGGAGACCAGGCCCAGGAGGGTGGACTTGCCGGCCCCGTTGGGGCCGATGATCGAGGTGACGCCACCGGCCGGAATCGTGGCGTCGACCCCGTCCACCACGCGCGCGGAGCCGTAGGACTTGGTGACTCCGGAGAGCGTAATCACTTCAGGGATCCCTTCAGCAGCAGGTACAGGAACAGGAGGCCCCCGGTGAACTCGATGATGATGCTCAGGGCGGTGGCGAAACCGAAGACCTGCTCCAGGAGCAGTTGGCCTCCCACCAGCGCCACCACCCCGAGCAGGATGGTGATCGGCAGCAGCCAGGCATGGGAGAAGCTGCGGCAGAGCTGGTAGCCCAGGCTCACCACCAGCAAGCCGAAGAACGTCACCGGCCCCACCAGGGCGGTGGACACGGCCACGAGCACCGAGCACATGACCAGCACGGCCGTCACCGCGCGCCGGTGGTCCACGCCGAGGTTCACTGCAGTGTCCCGGCCCAGGGCAAGCACGTCCAGCGTGTGGCGCATCCGCCACACGCCCGCGGCGACGGTGCCCACAACGGCGGTGGCGGCTGCGAGCAGCGAAGGCTCCACCTGGTTGAAGGAGGCGAAGAACAGGTCTTGCAGAATAAGGAACTCGCTGGGTTCCATGAGCCGCTGCAGCAGGCCGGAGAAGCCCCGGAACAGGGTGCCCAGGACGATTCCCACCAGCAGCATCAGGTGCAGCGACCGGGCGCCGCCGGTGAACAGCCAGCGGTAGAGCAGTCCGGAGAGGACCACCATCAGGGCGACCTCCGCCGCGAACTTCGCCGCCGGGGGGAAGGTGTTCACTGTGGACGCGCCCACAACGAAGACCAGCGAGGTTTGGATCAGCACGTACAGGGCGTCAAAGCCCATGATCGAGGGAGTCAGGATGCGGTTGGCGGTCACGGTCTGGAACACCAGGGTGGAGATTCCGACGGCGACGGCCACCAGGACCATGGCGCCGGCTTTCACGGCCCTTCGGGGCAGCACGTAGCCAAGGTTTCCCTTCAGGTCCACGGACATGAACAGGGCCACGGCAACCAGGGCGGCCGCGGCCAGAAGGGCGGTGGCAACGGCGGGCGAAAGATGCAGGGGTGCCCGGCCGCGTAGGTATGCGCCGGGTTGGGGGCGGGTGGGGGCCTCAGCCACGGATTTTCCTTCCGCGCAGCAGCATGAACAGGAACGCGGCGGCGCCCAGGACAGACATGACCATGCCGACGGGGACCTCGTAGGGATAGCGGATAGTGCGTCCGATGATGTCGCACACCAGCACGAATCCGGCACCGAAGACGGCTGTCCACGGGACGGCGCGGCGCAGGTTGTCTCCGAAGACCAGGGACACGATGTTGGGGACCACCAGGCCCAGGAACGGCACTGCGCCGACGCTGGTGACGACCACGGCGGAGATCAGCGCGACGATCACCAGGCCCAAGCGCATGATCGCCTTATAGTTCATGCCCAGGTTGGTGGTGAAGTCCGCGCCCATGCCCGCGACTGTGAACCGGTCGGCGGCGATGTAGCCGGCCACGGTCAGCGCAGCCACGATCCACAGCAGTTCGTAACGGCCGCGCAGGACCCCGGAGAAGTCCCCGACCATCCAGTTATTGAGGGTCTGGAGCAGGTCGTAGCGGTAGGCGAAGAAGGTGGTGACGGCCGCGATCACGCCGCCGAGCATCATTCCGACCAGGGGGACCAGCAGGGTGTTGCGGGCGGGCAGGCGCTGCAGCACCGCCAGGAACAGGGCGGTGCCCAGCAGCGCGAAGAGGCTCGCGGTCCCCATCTTGGCCAGCGGCGGGGCTGCCGGGGCAGCGACCGTGGCCACCAGGATGCCGAGCGTGGCCGATTCGACGGTGCCCACGGTGGACGGCTCCACGAAGCGGTTGCGGGCCATGAGTTGCATGATCAGCCCGGCCACGGCCACGGCGGTGCCGGCCAGGATCACCGCCAGGGTGCGTGGGACGCGGGAAACCCAGAAGACCTGCCAGGCGGCTTCGTCGCCCTCGAGGAGGTTCGGGAGTGAGACGTCGGAGACGCCGACGAACATGCTGCCCGCGGCCAAGGCAAGGATGCCGAAGGCCGCCAGGGCCAGAAGGAGGGCCTCGCGGGCCGGAAGGGCCGGGGAACGGCCACGGGCCGCCGCGGAGGGATCCGCGGCGGCTGGCCGTTCGACTGGTGCTGCTGCCATGGGTGGCGTTCGGGACGTGCCGCGTGCGCTAGAGGGCGTCCGCGACCGCGCCGATCATGTGCGGCAGGTTGTTCAGGCCGTAGCCCACCAGGTACCAGGCGGAGGAGTCCAGGCTGACGATCTTGCCGTTCCTGGCGGCGTTGGTGGAGGCGACGAGTTCGTTGTCCAGGACGGCGGAGGCTGCCGCGCTTCCGGTGCCGACGGCGGTGTCGCGGTCCACCACGAACAGGAGGTCGGGGTTGGTTTCCTTGACGAACTCGAAGGAGACCGACTCGCCGTGGGGCCCCTCGGACTTTACGTCCGCGGCGGTTGGGACGCCCAGGACGTCGTGGATCAGTCCGAAGCGGGAGCCGGCGCCGTAGGCGGTCGTCTCGCCGCCGGAGGTCAGCAGGATCAGGCCCTTGCCGGCGCCGGCGGCCTTGGCCTTGGTGGCTTCGATCTGCCCGTCGATCTCCTTGAGCTTCCCGGCGACGGCCTCCTCCTGGCCGAAAATCCGCCCCACGGTGGTGGCCTGCTCGGTGAAGGATTCCATCGGCTGCGCCGGATCCACTGACAGGTCGACCGTCGGGGCGATCTGCGACAGTTCGCCGTAGGCGGCCGCGGTGCGTCCGGAGATGATGATCAGGTCCGGATCGCCGGCGGCGATGGCTTCGAAGTCCGGCTCGTTCATGGAACCGATCTTGGTGTAGTCGCCGCTGGCGTACTTGGAGAGGGACTGCGGGTACTGGGCCTCCGGCACGCCGTCGGCCTCAAGGCCCAAAGCCTCCAGGGTGTCCAGCACGCCCAAATCGAAGACGAAGACGGTTTCCGGATTGACCGGGACGTTCTCGGTGGTTCCCTGGGCGTGCTCCACAGTGATCCCCGCTCCGGCGGCGTTGGAGGAACCGGCGGAGGCTCCGGCCTCCCCGCTGCAGGCGGTCAGGGCAAGCAGGGTGGCGCCGGCGGCGGCGCTACCGAGGACGGTACGCAGGAAAGTCTTCACAGTCACAACTCCGGGAGGAAACGATGGATGGAATGCCCGTGAAATAGGGAATAAAGCCGTTTCCTATCCCGAGGGCCTTTCGGCACGCTATAGGCAAGCCTTACCTAAGCGCAAATCCACGCGGCCGCATCTTTTGTGCCCCGAAAGGCATAAGGGCCCGGGAAGCGCGGATTTCCGGGCCCTTCCGGGCCCATGGTGGCGCCTTCGCATGACGACACATGTCGAGCGGGGCGGGGCGGCCAGGTCGCCCAAGCTCCTGGCCCTTCCGTCAACGGCTGCGCCGGACCAGGCGCTCCACCACCGTGTCGGGAGCCAGCCGGGCCACCAGGGCCATTGCCTTGTACCGTGCCGAGGGAATGGATACCGGCTTGCCGGCATTGGCGTCGGTGAGTCCTTCCCGCACCACATGGTCCGCGGTCAGCCACATCCAGCTCGGAATGCTGCGCTTGTCCAGGCCCATACGGTCATGGAACTCGCTGTGCACCAAGCCCGGGCAGAGCGCCGTGACGGAAATCTGGCGGTCGCGGTAGAAGACGTTTGCCCAGCGGCTGAAGTTCACCAGCAGCGCCTTCGCGGCCGAGTACGTGCCGTTGGGGGTGAAGGCGGCCACCGAGGCGACGTTCACGATGCGCCCGCCCCCGGTCTGCGCCATTGCCTGCAGGGCCGCGTGCGCCAGCGCCAGGGGGACTTCGGCGTGGATGCGCAACAGGTCCAGCTCCTCCTGCAGCCCGTTGTCGGCAAAGTTGCCGGCCAGCCCGTGCCCGGCGTTGTTCACCAGCATATTCACCGGGTTGGCCGTATCCCCGAGGCGCCCGGCCACCTCGGCAACGCCCTCCGGGGCGAGCAGGTCCGCGGCCAGGGTCTCCACGGGAACCGCGTACCGGGCGCGCAGTCCTGCGGCGACGTCGGCCAGGCGGCGCCGGTCGCGGGCAACCAGCACCAGGCCGTGCCCCCGGGCAGCCAGCTGCTGGGCGAACTCCGCGCCCAAGCCCGAGGTGCCTCCCGTGATCAGTGCCGTGTACGCGGGTTCGGGAGTGAAATGTGCCTCGGGATGCGCGGAAGTGCTGGCCATGCCCTGACCCTATCGAAGTGCCCGCGGGCCACCAAGGTGGAGGACGGGTTGTCCACTGTGGGGTGCCTTGTTAAGCCTGTGCCGGCTGCCCGGCCCGGGCACCGGGTCCTGCGCAGCCCCCACTTTCCGCTACCGGGTGGCGGAGAAAAGGGCAGGGGCGGGCGTCCCGTCGGCGAGGTCGGCCAGGACCCGGCCGACCGCGGGCGTGAACTTGAACCCGTGGCCGGAAAATCCCGCGCCGACAACCACCGGCCCTACCCGATCCAGGACGAAGTCCTCGGACTCGGTGGAGGTGTAGGTGCAGCTGATGGGTGCGCAGTCGTCCGCATCCAGGCCCGGCAGCCATTCGCGCACGTACCGGCGAAGGGCCTCGAGCTGGACAGGCTCCGGGGCGAAGTCCCGGGCGTCCGGGTCGACGACGGGCCCGACGCCGTGCCAGCCGGCCTTGACCCCCTCGCCGGGGGTCAGCATGCCGTAGACCGGGCTGTACCAGTACGAGTCCGCGGCGGTGCCCGGATCCGGAAGGTGGTTGAAGCTGGGCCATTCGTGGGACGGATCCACGGCCCGGAAGTGGGCCGGCTGCTCCTGGGTGACCACCAGCCGGGGCAGCTGCACGAGGCCCTCCAGGAGCTTACGGCTCCATGCCCCCGCGGTGACGATCACCCGCCGGGCACGGTACTCCTCCGAGTCGGTGAGGACGGCGACGGAATCCTCGCCCAGCACCGTAATCTCCCGCACGGGGGTCGAATAGTGGAACCGGGCGCCCCGGGCCTCGGCCGAGGTCCGCAGGGCGGCGAGCGCGTCGGCTGCCCGCACGCGGCCGGCCTCGGGGACGTAGAGGACCTCGCTGCGGAAGCGCATCCCCGCCCAGCGCTCGGCCGCCTCGGCGGGGGAGAGGAAGGTGCTGCGGATGCCGCGCGCGGCATGTACCTCGCGGACGTGCCGCAGCGGCTCCAGGTGGCCGTGGTTGACGAGTCCCACCAGGTCGAGCAGTTGGGTGCCGGTCTCGGCCGCCAGCACGTCCCACAGGGCGCGTGCCTCGGTGACCAGGTCCAGGTACTCCGCCTGGTGGTAGGCGGTGTTGAAGTTCCGGGTGGCCCCGTGGGAGGCGCCCAGGTGGTGGCCGGCCTCGAACCGTTCGAGCAGCGCAACGCTCTGCCCCCTGCGCGCCACGTTCCATGCCGCGGCGGAACCCATGGCTCCGCCGCCCACCACCACGACGTCGATCGGGGTCACCATGCCTGCGCCTCCCCGTCCTGGGTGCGGGGCGCCCGGGTGCCCGCCGCCGGTCCGTCGGGCTCCTCCTGCTCCGAGCGCATGAACTCCTCGGCGGCGCGCACCTGCTCCGGCGTCGGGGTGGTCCCGGTGTACAGGACAAACTGCTCCAAGGCCTGCAGGGTTCCGATCTCAGCCCCGGTGACAACCTGTTTTCCGGCCGCCCGCGCGGCGCGGACCAGCGGCGTTTCGGCGGGCACGGCCACCACGTCGATGACCACCCGCGCCGCCTGGACCTGCTCCGGGGTGAAAGGCAGCCGGTCCGCCCCGTCGCCGCCGGCCATGCCGAGGGGGGTTGCGTTGACCAGCAGTTCCGCGCCCCCGCCGTACTCGGGCGCCCAACCGAAACCGTACTGCCCGGCCAGGGCGCGGCCGGATTCCCCGTTGCGGGCGACCACTGTCACGTCGAGGAAGCCGGCGTCGCGCAGCGCCGCGACCACGGCCTTGGCCATGCCGCCCGAACCGCGGACGGCAGCCCGGAGTCCCGCAGGCACCCCGCGGCTGGCCAGCAGGCTTGTCACGGCGGAGTAGTCCGTGTTGTGCGCGGTCAGCACGCCCTGATCATTGACGATCGTGTTGACCGACCCGATGGCGGCGGCCGACGGGGCCAGGTGGTCCACCAGCGGGATCACGGCCTCCTTGTAGGGCATGGAGACGGCCGCGCCGCGGATCCCGAGCCCCCGGATACCGGCCACCGCCTGGGCGAGGTCCGCGGGCGCGAAGGCCTTGTAGATCCAGTTCAGTCCCAGCTGGCCGTACAGGTGGTTGTGGAACCGTGTGCCGTTGTTGCTGGGCCGCGCTGCCAGCGAAATGCACAGGGTCATGTCCTTGTTCAAGATCGGCATGCCTACCAGCCTAATCCGTGGCCCGCCTGCCGGGGACGGAGCTCCCCTTGAGGGACCGGCGCGGGGAAACTAGCCGGTGGGCTTCCCTCCGGGGCCGGGAAGCTCACCGGAACCCAGCAGGTAGTGCAGTTGGGCCGCGACGCCGTGCTCGACCGCGGGCCGCTTCGAGGCCTCGATGCCGGCGTAGACCAGGTCAGCCACCGCGGAGACCGGGGGCTCCCCGGTGCCGGTTCCTCCCAGCGTGGCCAGCGCGGCCCGCACCTGGTCCAGGCGCTCCAGCCGGTGTGCCCGGTAGGAGCGGACAGTGGCGGACAGGTCGGGGACCAGCGGTCCGTGGGCGGACAGGCCCGGGGCGGCACCGAACTCCTCCAGGCGGTCCAGGGTGGCGAAGAAGTCGGCCAGCGTGCCGTCGGGGTAGCCCAGGCTGGTGGTGCCGCGGCCGAGCACCGTGTCCCCGGTCAGCACCGCCCCGCGGGGGCCGTCCTCGGGCAGGAAGAAGCAGAGCGAATCCGCGGTGTGCCCGGGGGCCGCCACGACCCTGGCCTCCAGGCCCGCCGCATGCACGACCTCTCCGTCAAAGAGCGGATCCGCCCCCCGGCAGTACTCCGGCAGGGCGGCCCGAACGGGGGCTCCGGTCAGCTCGACCAGCCGGTCGATGCCCCCGGTGTGGTCCCGGTGCCAGTGCGTGACCAGCACCAGTTCGACCGGGCCCTCGGCGGCCAGGGCGCGCAGGTGGCCCTCATGGTCCGGCCCGGGATCGACGACGACGCACGATTCCCATCCGGGGAAACGCAGCACGTAGGAGTTGGTGCCGTCCAGGGTCATCGGTCCCGGGTTCGGGGCGGTGAGCACCGAAGCGAACGCGGACACCGCCACCGCACCGGCGGAACCGGGCGCGTTCGCCGGCCGTGGCGCTTCGGAAGAAGGATCGGGGGGCATCGAGCCAGTCATGGACCCAGTCTAGGAGCGTGCGCCGCAGCCCCGGAGACGGACCCGGCCGGGGGGGTCCATTTTGGGGATGCGCACCCCCCCAAACGCGGCTTATCGGCCACCCGGCCCCTCGACAGGATGGGGCTATCCGTTGAGGGGAGACGCACCATGGAGACACAGGTGGCAGCTGTTGTGCCGGGGACAGCAGCGGTGGGGACAGCATCGGGGAGCGCGCCGCAGGAAGGGCTGCGGCAGCCCGCGTTATCGGTGGAGATCATCGGCGGACTGGTCGTCCGGCGGGGGGACACCGTCCTGACGGCGCACGACCTTGGGGGACCCAAATCCCGCCAGATCCTGGAGATTCTGCTGCTCCAATTGGGAACGCCGGTCTCCAAGAACCGGCTCATCGAGCTGCTGTGGGGCAACGCGGCACCGAAGGGGGCCGTTCCCACGCTGGAAAGCTATGTCAGCGTCCTGCGCCGAAGCCTGCAGCCAGGCCTGGGCAAGTCCGGGCCCCTGAAGACCACGACCGGTGGCTACTGGCTGGACCGCGCGATGGTCGACCTCGACCTGGACCGCTTTGAAGCGCTGCTGCGCAAGGCCGAGCAGGCTGCCCCTGCGGAGGCGTACCCGCTGCTGCGGAGGGCGCTGGATATGGCGGGGGCCCCGCTGCTTGGCGACGAACTGCTGAGCGACTGGGCAGAGAACGAGCGGACGTTCCATGCCAGCCGGGTAACCGCGGCGCGGCTCCTTGCCGCGGAGTCCGCCGCCCGCCTTGGCCGGCTGGACGAGGCCGCGGCCTTGGCACAGGTGGTCTTGGCCGGGGAACCGCTGAACGAAAGCGCGTGGTCCATCCTGATCCTGGCCCTGGAAGAGGCGGGGCGCCCGGTGGAGGGCCTCCAGGCCTACGAGCGGTGCCGGAGGGCCATGGCCGCCGAACTCGGGTGCGCCCCCGGGCCAGGCCTGCAGCAGGCCCAGGAACGGATGTTGCTGGCAACGGCCGGGAGCGAGGACGAGTTCGGCCAGGTCCTTGGGGCACTGCTGGACCTGCACCGCCATGTCGCCGGCGGCAGGAGCCGGAGCGCCGGAACCCTGCGCACCGGGCCGGGCCGGTCCGGGGGGCCGGCGGAATCTGCGGGCCTGGCCGAGGCCGGAAACATTGTCCAGCGTTACCTGCGCCTGGCGTTGGCGGCCGTCTGATCCGACGCCGCGCCCCCCATGACTCCAGGGATTGTCCCCCAGTCCCTGGACCAAAAGCCCCGCCAAACGGTCACCCCCATGGCCGGTTGGCGGGGCCTTTTGCACAGGATCGGGGGGAGTCGCCAGTCCCGGGCAAACTCCCGCCCGCGTTTCAATCCCCAGAATTAGGCCCTCCACCTATAGCCGAACCGGCAAAGGAACTGAATACTAGGCGTACGCGTGCAGCTGGCTGGGGGGACGGAAGCACGGCTTAGGCAATTCATGAATGATGGGGGACAGCTCATGAGCATGAGTCATGTGCAGTTACAGAGCGGGACGCGGACTTTGGGGATCATCGTGGTGGACGACCACACGATTTTCGCGGAACTTTTGGTGGGCGCGCTGGAGCGCGAAGCGGATCTGGTGAGCCTGGGAACTGCGGCCACCGTGGCGGACGGGGTCCGCTTGTGCCGGGAACTCCGCCCGGACCTGGTGGTGATGGACTACCACCTTCCCGACGGGGACGGGCTCCGTGCGGCGGCCCGCATCCTGGCCCACGCCCCGGAAACCCGGATCGTGATGCTTACCGGTGACCCGTCCCCGGAGGCGTTGGAGGCCGCCGCCGCCATCGGCATCTGCGGCTTCCTGCCCAAGGACGGCTCGCTCTCAGCCATGCTGGATACGCTGCGCCACGCGCGTCCCGGAAGCATGACGGTCCACCCCGCGCTGCTAGCCGACTCCCGAAACCGGGCCAAGCGGGCCGCAGTGCCGTCCGTAGTCCTGACGCAGCGCGAGAGCGAAGTGCTGCGGCTCCTGGCACAGGGCAGTGACGTCCAGGCCAGCTCCAGAGTCCTGGGAATTTCCCCGAACACCTGCCGCGGCTACGTCAAGGCCATCCTGGCCAAGCTGGGGGCCCACTCCCAGCTTGAGGCGGTCGTGAAGGCAACCGACCTGGGTCTGCTGGGCGCCGGACGTGATGCCCGAGATGCCCGAGATGCCCGAGATGCCTAGCCCGGGCACCGGGAGGCGCAGCGGCGCCTCGGAAGGATCGGCCGTCCGGGCGGAGGTCTGGCGTTTCCTGGCCGCCGGCCTGGTGGTGCTGGCGGTCATCGCCATTCCCGCCGCCTTCTGGGTCCGGGCCATTGCCGAGCGGATCGCCCTGGACAGCATTCTGGCGACCACCCAGCGGATCGCCGACTATGCCTTGGGTCCGCTGGCGACGGAGAAGCTGCTGGAGCAGGATCCTGCCTCGCTGGACAGGGTGCGGGAAACGCTGGACCCGTGGATTGATAATTCCCACATTGTCAGGATCAAGATGTGGACCGCTGACGGCCGGATCGTGTATTCCGACCAGGCCGAACTCATCGGCCGGACGTACGAGTTGGAAGGATGGGCGCAGGGCCTCCTGGCCGGGGGTCCGGGCCAAGCGACCTTCGAGGCCCAGGGTGGAGCGGAGAACACCTACGAGGCCGGACGGGGAGAACTGGTCGAGGTCTACGTCACCTCATCGTCGCCCTCCGGCGTTCCCCTGATCTTCGAGGCCTACTTCGACGACAAAGTGGTGAGGGACATTCAGGGCAAGGTCCTGGCGGGGGTGGCGCCCGCCTTCCTGCTGGCCCTGGCCGCGCTGCAGCTGGCGCTCCTTGTTCCGGCGGTACGCCTGGCCCGGAGGGTCAACGAGCACCAGGAGGCCCGGCGCCAGGCGCTCCAGCACGCGGTGGAAGCCAGCGAGCTGGAGCGTGCCCGGATTGCACGGGACCTCCATGACGACGTCATCCAGGACCTGGCCGGGCTGTCCTACGCATTGGAGGCCGAGGAACCCGGCGACGGCGCCGGCGGGCTGCGAACTTTGGCGCCGGCCCGGGAAATCGTCCAGGGAAGCATCCGCACCCTGCGTGAGATCACCGGCAAGCTCTACTCCCCGGAGCTCGACTCCGACAGCCTCCCCGAGGCCCTCGGCCTTCTGGTCGATCCGCTGGCCGCACGCGGCATCCATGCCACCCTGCGCCTGGAAGGCCACCCCCGCCTGGCCCCCCGGCAGGCCACCATGCTCTACCGCGTGGCCCGGGAAGCGCTGGCAAACGTCACCAAGCACGCCCTTGCCGATACCGTCCTGATGGTCCTGGCCACTGACGGGCGCCACACCGCACTGATTGTCCGGGATAACGGGCAGGGTTTCGACGCCGCCCAAGGGGCGCCCCAGGGACACTTGGGCCTGCGCATCATGCGCGATACCGCGGCCACCGTCGGCGGCACGGTCGACATCCAGTCCTGGCCGGGTGCCGGAACGACGGTCACCGCGACCGTGGCCGCCGGCTCCCCGCGGCCCAAGCCTCCGGCGCCCGTGCCCCGGCAACCCTAAGTTTTTCCCAAGAACGGCGGAGCATGCTCGCTACACGCACGCTTTAGGGAACGTCGTTCATAGGGAGCAGGGATCATGGCAGTTTCTCGGCGGCAGGTTCTATTGTTGGGCGCCGCGGGCGCCGTCGGGGCGGGCGCGATGGCGCTGCCGCTCAAGTCGGTCGAGGCCAAGTCGGCCAGCCGCTTGCGCGATGCGGACATGCCCCGGCCCTACCGCACCAGCCTTGTCCAAGCGCCGGTCCTGCAACCGGACGGGGAGCCGACGATCGACCCGGAGGACGGGAAGCCGGTGCAGCGCTACACGGTGACCCAAAGGGTGGGGACGGCGAATATCCTGCCGCGGCTGGCGACTCCCGTCCTCGGCTACAACGGGATCTTCCCCGGCCCCACCATCAGCGTCGACCAGGGCACCAAGGTGGTCCTGCGGGTCCGCAACCAGCTGCCGGCGGCGCACCCGCAGTATGGGCACGTACTGGGGACCTCCACGCACCTGCATGGCGCGGCCTCGCTGCCCCAGTACGACGGCTATGCCAACGATGTGAGCAACCCGGGGTTCTACAAGGACTACCACTATGAGAACTCCCAGAACGCCCGCACCATCTGGTACCACGACCATGCCGTCCATCACACGTCCCTGAACGCCTATTCCGGACTGCTGGCCCAGTACCACCTGCACGATCCCCTGGAGCGGGAACTCCTGCCGCAGGGCGAGTTCGACGTGGCCCTGACAGTCTCCGACGCAATGTTCGCCCGGGACGGTTCCCTGGGTTACGACGACAACGACCACTCGGGGCTCTGGGGCGACGTCATCCTGGTCAATGGCCGGCCCTGGCCGGTCATGAAGGTCAAGAAGCGCATCTACCGCTTCAGGATCCTGAACGCCTGCATCTCGCGCTCGTTCCGGCCGAGGCTGAGCACCGGGGACCCGGTGACGGTCGTAGCCACCGATGGAGGCCTGATGCCGAAGGCGCAGCAGGTTGCGTCGTGGCGCCATGCCGGCGCCGAACGTTACGAGATCCTCATCGACTTCCGGAAGTACAGGACGGGCCAGCGCATCGAACTGCGTAACCTGTCCAATAGGAACAACGTCGACTACGACTACACCAACAGGATCATGGCCTTCGACGTGGTGGATGACGGGTTCGACAAGACCGATCCGACGTGGAACACCCTTCCCACGGTGCTGGACCCGGAGAACGAGGTCATGGCGCTGAAGAGGTCCCAGTCGACCAGGAAGCGCCGGATGCGGCTCAAGCACGACGACGTCACGAACATCTGGACGCTCGACGAAAGCACCTGGGCCGACATCATCGCCAGCGGGTTCCAGCAGGTGTTCGCCGACGTGGACCTCGGGGCGGTGGAGATCTGGGAGTTCGAGAACAAGTCGGGCGGCTGGTTCCACCCCCTGCACATTCACCTGGTCGATTTCCAGATCCTCAGCCGCAACGGCCGGGCCCCCTTCGCCTACGAACTGGGTCCGAAGGACGTGGTCTACGTCGGCGAGGGAGAGAAGGTGGAGGTCCTCATGAGGTTCGGCCCCCACCGGGGCCGCTACATGATCCATTGCCACAACCTGCCCCATGAGGACCACGACATGATGACGCAGTTCAGGGTGGGCAAGAAGGCGTTCGAGCCCGACGAGAACGACCCCATCGAGGCTGCGCGGCCGGTATGGGACGAGTGAGCGTCCCGCGCCTCGTAGGGCGGGGGCGACCGCCGGTAACCGCGGGGGCGGGGATACCCGGAGCCGCCCCTGCGCGCCGGCTGCCCGCCGGAGTTCGCGCGCCTGCCGGGGTGCGGGCCGCGGGCTGGGTCCTGCTGGTGGTCCTGGTCCTGCGGCTGTGGGTGGTCGAGCCGTTGACCGTGGCCTCGGACAGCATGGAACCGGCCGTGCCGCAGGGAAGTTCGGTGCTGATGTTCAAGCCCGGTCCGGCCCTTGGCGGGGTGGGACCGCGGTCCCTGGTGGTCTTCGCCCATCCCGCGGACGGGTCCCTGACCCTCAAGCGCGTCGTGGCCACCGCGGGCCAGGCCGTGGCCATTAAAGACGCCGTGCTGGTCGTGGATGGTGCGCCCGTCGCGGAACCGGGGATCGACCTCAGCCGCATCGACGCCACGTACTTTGGGCCGGTCACGGTCCCCGAGGGCCATGTCTTCGTCCTCGGCGACAACCGGGGGGTCTCGATCGATTCCCGCGACTTCGGCAGCGTGCCCCTGTCCTCCATCCGGGCTACCGTGCCGCTGCCATGGATCAGGTAGCCACGGAAGTTCCGGCCCCACCCCGCCCAAGGTTTCCCCATGGCTGCGCCGCCACAATACCGTCCATGGACGCTCCTGGACATACCCCGCAGCCCGGCCGCACCCCGCACCTTGGCCTGACCCGGGAAGCCGGCACCCGGGAAGCCGGCACCCGGGATGCCGGCACGCCGGCGCCTGCGACTAAACCCGGCTGGGCGGGCAGGGCGCGCCTGATTGTGCCGCTGGTGCTGGCCCTGCTGGTCGGGGCGGGGTTCGGCGCCGTCCTGTTCCAAAAGGAGCGGCCCGCGGCCACCATGTTGGGGGCCTCGGGCGCCGTCGAGGGAGGACTGATCCGCATCAACGGCATTCTCCCCCTGGAGGCCGACGGCTGGCTGCCCCCGGAGGCCGCACCCGCGCTCGAGGCCCCGGTTCCCGAGGGCGCCCACCGGGTGCGGGTGCTGCTGGAACTGACCGCACTGGACCGGGAGGGCCTGGACTTCAGGGCGGGAGACTACGGCGTGGAGTATCTGGGGTCCCAGCGGCAGGAGGCGCTATGGGCATCGGTTGCGTCCACGGACCTGCAGCAGGGAGGGACCCTGGTGGCCACGATGGTCTTCGAGATCCCGGACCGGGCCGTGGAGATGGTCCTCGACGGCCCCGGCTCGACCCGTCTTTCGCTGGGCACCGAACACCACTCCGGCACCCGCTAGCGGCCCGGCGGGCTAGCCGCGGACGACGGGGATCTTGGTGTGGCCACCGGCGGGCTGTTCCGGCACGTGGACCCGGACCTCCAGCACCCCGTCCCTGTAGGAGGCGGACACATCGTCCTGCGACGCCCCCGGCGGAAGCGCGATGGTGCGTGTGACGGATCCGTAGCGGAACTCGGAGCGGTAGCCGGACTTCTCCTTGTGCTCGCTCTTCTCCTGCCGTTCGGCCGCGATGCGCAGCGCGCCCTCGGCCACGGTGATATCCACGTCCTTTTCCGGGTCGATGCCGGGCAGTTCGGCCCGGACCACCATGTCGTTGCCCTCCTGGTATTCCTCCACGCGCAGCCACGACGACTCCCAGTCGCCCTCGAGGAAGCGGCGGAAGGGTTCGGGAATGATGTCGAACCGATCCCGTTTGGCAATTCCAGCCATGATCAATCTCCTCATTGAGATTTGTGGATGAATGGCATCAGGATACGTCTGTGGCCGCGCCGGAAACAGGGCTGTGCAGGACCAGGGGCTGGGCCGGAGTGACCGGTCCCTGCACCGGATGCACCGGGCCGTGCAGGACCGGTCACTCCGGCGTGCCGGTGGCCTGAAGCAGCCCCAGCAGCCGGGCGAGTTCGGTTCGGTCGGCGGGGGAGAGCGCGGCGAAATACCGCTCGGACTGTTCGCGCCGGGCCGCGGAGACCTCGGCATGCAGCCGCCGTCCCGCGGGAGTGAGGAACACGTGCGTTGCGCGCCTGTCGGCGGGGTCGGGCCGGCGCACCACCAGCCCCTTGGCCTCGAGCTGGTCCACCACCTCGGTGGCCGAGCGCGGGGCGATCCGCAGGCGTTCGGCCAGTTCCTTCAGCCGCAGCCCGCCGCCGGGGTTTCCGGCGTCGTGCGGTCCGGCGTCGTGCAGTCCGGTGTCATGGTGACCGGCCGCCTGCAGCGCGCGCCACTGGTGCGGGGTCAGCCCCCAGGGGGAGAGTTGTTCCATCCAGCCGCGCCGCAGGCCACGGAAGGCGGCGTGGAAGAGATTGCCGAGATCGGGCGTTGCATCGGAGGTCACTCCACCAGTCTAGTCTTTGTCCGGCAACCGCATGGTGAGGTAGCCTCTCTATTGGGTGGCGCACCGCGCCGCCGTCCCTTCCACCCCGGAGGTGCCCATGACCCACATGGATGGCCCGCACGGAGGCCGCGGCCCCGGAGGAGCCGCCCGGATCAACCCGGCCGACCGTTCCCAGCTTGCCGAGCACCCCGCGGACCTGCGCCGCATCGCGGCTCTGTTCGCCCCGCACAAGGGGGCAATCGCCGTCGTCGTGCTCCTGATCGCGGTCTCCAGCGTGGTCTCGCTCGCCCAGCCCTTCCTGGTCCGCGCGGCCATCGATGAGGCCCTGCCGCAGCACAACGTGCCGTTGCTGGCCGCGCTCGCCGGGGGCATGGTGGCCGTCGCGGTGGCCACGGCCGTCATCGGGGTGCTGCAGACCTGGATCGCCACTGCCATGGGCCAACGCGTGATGCACACGCTGCGGACCGGACTGTTCACGCACCTGCAGCGCCAGTCGCTCGCCTTCTTCACCCGCACCCGCGGCGGAGAAGTGCAGTCGCGCCTGACCAACGACATCAACGGCATGCAGTCCGTGGTCACCACCACGGCCACGGCCATTGCGGCGAACCTGACCACCGTCGTCGCCACGGCGGTGGCCATGGTGGCCCTTTCGCCCGGCCTGAGCATCCTGTCCCTGGTGGTGGTGCCACCCGCGGTGTGGCTGTCCCGCCGCGTGGCGCTGCTGCGCCGGGACATCACCGCCGTCAAGCAGCGCGAGCTCGCCACGCTGCACACCCAGGTGGAGGAGGGCCTCTCCGTCTCCGGAGTGCGCCTGGCCAAGACGCTGGGCACCGGACCGGGCGACGCCGCGCGGTTCGCGGCCACCTCCGAGAAGCTGACCGGGCTGGAGCTGCGCTCCCAGCTGGCCGGGCGGTGGCGGATGGCCACGATGCAGGTCGTCTTCGCCGCCATCCCCGCCCTGGTCTACCTCTCCGCCGGGTTCCCGGCCCTGACCGGCACCCTGAGCATTGGCACCCTGGTGGCCTTCACGGCCCTTCAGGGCACCATCTTCCGGCCGATCATGGGGCTGCTGAATGTCGGGGTCCAGTGGGTCACGGCGCTGGCCCTGTTCAGCCGCATCTTCGAGTACCAGGACCTGGTGCCGGACATCGTGCCGCCGGCGCGGCCGGTGGCCGTGGAGAAGTCCGCGGTGCGTGGGGAGTTGAGCTTCACGGCGGTGCGGTTCGCTTACGACGCCGACGGGCCGGCGGAGGGCGGGTCCGCAGATGGCGGGGGGACGGACGGCAGGCCGGCGGTCCGGCCGGAAGGGCCCGGCGGGGGTCTCCGGGCCGGCGCCCGGCGCGAGGTGCTGCGCGGCATCGACCTGACGGTGCCGGCCGGAACCACCACGGCGATCGTGGGCGCCACGGGGTCGGGCAAGAGCACGCTGGGATCCCTGGTGCCCCGGCTGTTCGACGCGACCGGCGGCCGGGTCGCCATCGACGGGATCGACGTCCGCGACTACGCCCCGGAAGACCTCGCCCGAATCGTGGGCGTAGTGTCCCAGGAGACCTACCTGGTGCACGCGAGCGTGCGGGAGAACCTGCTGCTGGCAAACCCGCAGGCCAGCACCGGCCAGTTGTGGGAGGTGCTGGCCGCGGCGCGGATCGCGGACCTGGTGGCCGCGTTGCCCAAGGGCTTGGACACCATGGTGGGCGCCCGCGGCCACCGCTTTTCCGGGGGCGAGCAGCAGCGCATCGCCATTGCCCGGACCATGCTGCGCAACCCGAAGGTGCTGGTGCTGGATGAGGCCACCTCGTCGCTGGACAACACCACCGAGGCCGAGGTCCAGGCAGCATTGGACCGGTTGTCGGCGGGACGGACCACGTTGATGATTGCGCACCGGCTTTCCACCGTGGCCAACGCCGACCAGGTGGTGGTGCTCGACGCCGGCCGGATCGCGGAGCGCGGCACTCCGGCCGAGCTGCTGGCCGCCGGCGGGTCCTATGCCCGGCTCGCAGCGGCGCGGTCAGCCGAGGGGCAGCCGGCGGCGCGGGGCTAGGTGGCCACAGGACCGGCCCGCCGGGCGGGAACCGCCGGGCCCGGCAGGGAGGGGCGCGCCGGCGGGGGAGGGTGTACCGGCGGGGGCGGCACCCCTTGCGCCGGGCGCTTAGACTTAAGGCATGGAAACGCGTGAATATTCAACTAAAGGTGTCTATGTGACCACGGGTACCGAGTTCACCCGAGACACCCAATACATCGAGGACCGCATCGTTGCGGACCCGGAGGCCGTGCGGGCCTCCGGCGGCCCCGTCGGCGGCAGCATCGGCAACCCCTACGGCGGCCTGTCCGAAGGCGCCCAGGCCTGGCCCGTGGAGGCCGGCCGCTACCGCCTGGTCGCCGCCCGCGCCTGCCCCTGGGCCCACCGCACCATCATCGTGCGCCGCCTGCTGGGCCTTGAGGACGCCATCTCGCTGGGCACCCCCGGCCCCACCCACGACGTCCGCTCGTGGACGTTCGACCTGGACGAGGGGGGAGTGGACCCTGTGCTGGGCACCCAGCGCCTGCAGGAGAACTACTTCAAGCGCTTTCCGGACTACCCGCGCGGAATCACCGTCCCGGCGATCGTCGATGTGCCCACCGGTGCCGTGGTCACCAACAACTACCCCCAGATCACCCTGGACTTCTCCACCGAATGGAAGGCCTTCCACCGCGAGGGCGCCCCGGACCTGCTGCCGGCGGACAAGCTGGAGGAGATGCAGCCGGTCATCAAGCGCATCTTCACCGAGGTCAACAACGGGGTCTACCGCTGCGGCTTCGCCGGGTCGCAGGAGGCCTACCAGGCCGCCTACGACCGGCTCTGGGCCGCCATGGACTGGCTGGAGGAACGCCTGGCCGGCCAGCGCTACCTGATGGGGGACACCATTACCGAGGCCGACGTGCGCCTGTTCACCACCCTGGTGCGCTTCGATCCGGTCTACCACGGACACTTCAAGTGCAACCGCAACAAGCTCACCGAGATGCCGGTGCTTTGGGCCTACGCGCGCGACCTGTTCCAGACCCCCGGCTTTGGCGACACCGTGGACTTCGACCAGATCAAGAAGCACTACTACGTGGTCCATGAGGACATCAACCCGACCGGGATCGTCCCCGCCGGTCCTGACCTGTCCAACTGGCTGGAGCCGCACGGCCGCGGCGCGCTCGGAGGCTCCCCCTTCGGCGCCGGCACGGCCCCCGGCCCGGTGCGCCCCGGGGAGGAAGTCGTCCCGGGCAGCAACCCGCTCTACCCGGCCTGACCTCCGCCGGACCAGGCTGTACGGGGCTACCGCGCCGGACCGGGCTGTACGGGGCTATCGCCCCGGGCTGGGCGGGAGCCGCCGGGTCCACAGGATTTCGACGTCGCGGCGCACCAGCCACCGGCCGAAGGCCGCACAGGCGCCCGTCAGCAGGCCGGCGGCCAGGTGGAACGCCGGACCGCCCGCCGGCAGGTACAGGGCGGAACCGGCGTACCCGAACGCCGCGAACACTGCGGCGAAGGCGGCAAGGTGTGCGGACAGTGCCCCGACCCGGCGCAGGGACAGGCCCAGCAGCAACGCCAGCGGCATGCAGAAGATCAGGGCAAGGGTCCCGCCGAAAGTGGCAATCAGCCACCAGTCGTCGAAGGCCGACGGAGTCCGCAGGACCGTGGCGAAGAACGCGGCCACGGCAAAGCCCGCGGCGAGCCAGGCAAGGTAGGCTGCCACGACACCCTTGAAGTAGGCGCGCGGCCCGTACCGGATCCGCAGCCGCGGCCCGTTCGGCCGGCCGTTGTCCGCCGGCGCCGGTCCGCTTTCCATCCTTCCACGGTACGCCCCTTCCATGTCCTGCGCCGACCCTGCGCAGGAACGGCTCCTGCGCAGCAACGGCTCCTACACAGCAACGGCGGCGCCGTCCTGTCGGGGCAGCGTGGCAGGATTGACGACATGACGATCACTGCTGCCGCAGACGGCTCCGCCCTCGGAAACCCCGGACCCGCAGGGTGGGCCTGGTACGTGGATGAGGGCTGCTGGCGCGCCGGCGGGTGGCCCCACGGCACCAACAACCAGGGCGAGCTCATGGCCGTCCTGGACCTGTTCCGCTCCACCAGGCACGTCCCCGACGAGCACCTGCGCATCCTCTGCGACTCCCAGTACGTCATCAACTGCATCACCAAGTGGATGCCGGGCTGGAAGCGCAAGGGGTGGAAGAAAGCCGACGGCAAGCCGGTGCTCAACGTCGACCTGCTGAAGCAGATCGACGCGGAAATCAAGGGCCGCGACTACAGCTTCGAATGGGTCAAGGGCCACAACGGCCACGACCTCAACGAGGAGGCGGACGATCGCGCACGCGCGGCCGCCACGGCCTTCCAGGCCGGCCGCGCGCCCGCGGAGGGCCCCGGATTCACGGGCGCCTCCCCGGGCAAGCGTGCCGAGGCGGTCCCGGCGGGCGAGGCGCCGGCGGGCGAGGCGCCGGAGCACACGACGACGGGAGCCTCCCCGGAGGCTGAACCTTTCCTGGAGGAACCGGCGCTCTTCGGCGCGGGTCCCGGCGACGACTTTCCGGACGCGGCGGAGGACACCGACGCCGGCGAGTCCGCGGCGCAGATCGCCGAACTGGGCCTGGGCGCGGGAACCGGCACCGGGGAACCGGACGAGGACTTCTTCGCCGCGCTGGGCGGCGCCGCGGTCCCGGCCCTGCCGTCCTCGGACCTCGACGCCGTCCTGGCGCTCCAGGCCGCGCTGCTGGACCGGGAGGTCCGCACGGACACCGCCGCGGTGCTCTACCTGCTGGCCCCGGACTTCCGTGGGGTTTCGGCCACGGGCCAACCGCTGGACCGCGAGTACTACGCGCAGCAGCTGGCCGCACGGCCGGGTTCGGCGGAGCTGCAGCTGCTGGAATCGGCGGCTTTGGGAACCGATCTCCTTCAGGTCATTTACCGCCGTTTCGAGGACGGCGCCGCAACCGTCGCCAGTGCGCTGTGGGAGCGGGCCGGCGAAGGGGCCTCCCGCTGGCGGCTGCGCTTCCAGCAGGAATCGCCCGAGTCCTAGCCGGCAACCCCGCCCGACAGCAACCCCGCCCGACAGCGACCCCGCCCGACAGGGAGTCCGCCAGCCGGGGAGTCCGCCAGCCGGGGAGTCCGCCAACCAGGGACCCTTCCGGCGAGGGACCCCGCCAGCCGGCCGTCCATACCGCCGGAAAGCCCGGGGCTACGCTGGGACGGTGACTGCGCAGAATGACAGCCCCGCCCCCGCCGGCCCCGCCCAAGATGGCCCAGCCCAGGATGGATCCTGCGCCGGCGAACCGGCAGCCCAGGATCCCCGCTTCGCCCCGGTCGCCGCGCTCCTGGAAAACTTCGCGGCCGGGGACCCGGACTATTCCGCCCAGCTGTGCGTCTACGTCGCAGGGCGTCCGGTGCTGGACCTGGCTGTTGGCCCCCACTGCACGCCGGATTCGCTGACCGGCGTCTTCTCCTGCAGCAAGGGCGCCGCCGCGATGGTGATGGGACTGCTGGTCCAGGACGGGCTGCTTGACCTGGAGGCGCCGGTGGCCGGCTACTGGCCGGAGTTCGCGGCCAACGGCAAACAGGACATCACCGTCAGTCAACTCCTCAGCCACCAGGCCGGGGTCCTGGGGATCGACGGCGGCCTGCCCACCTCCCACTACCTCGACTCGGAGCTCGGCGCCGGGCAGCTTGCGATGTCAGAGCCCCTGTGGATTCCCGGCCGTGCCCACGCCTATCACGCACTGACCATCGGCGTGCTGATGGAGGAACTGGCCCGGCGCATCACGGGGGAACGCCTCCAGGAAATTTATGAGCGGCGGATCCGCGTTCCCTTCGGCCTGGACTTCCACTTGGGGCTGGCCGCGGCCCACGAACCGCGTTACCGCGACGTCCTGCACCCGCTGGAGGCTCCTCCGCTGCCCTTCACCGATCCCTTCGGCCACCTGGGCATTGCCGTGAACTCCGCGGCCGGGTTCGACGGTCCCGGCGGGCGCACCCACAACATCATCGATGTGCCCAACGCCCGCGAGGTCCGCGAAGCCGGCATCGCCGCGGCCGGCGGGACCGCTTCCGCCCGCGGCATGGCGCGGCTGTACGCGGCGGCGAGTACCGGCGTCGTGCTCCCGGACGGCACCGCGGCGGGGCCGTTCCTTTCCGAGGCGACCCGCGCCGCGCTCTCCCGCGAGCAGGTGTTCGGGATCGACCGCGCGAGCGGGCTCACCGGGGCTTTTGGGATCGTTTTCATGAAGTCGCAGCCGCGCAACGATTTCGGTTCCTGGCGCGCCTACGGGCACGACGGCGCCAACGGCGCGCTCGCGTACGCCGACCCGCTCTACGGAATCGGTTTCGGCTACGTTCCGGCCCGCGCGGAGGCGACGGGCACCGGCAGCCGCGGGGGCCTTCTTTCCGTGGCGGTCCGGCAGGCGCTGCTTGCCGGGTAGCGCTGCTTGCCGGGTAGCGCTGCTTGCCGGGTAGCGCAGCGCCGGCGCCTCGACAGGACGGCGCGTGCGGCTATGCTCGGGACATGCGCAACCAGGACGGGATCCCGGGCCCGGAGGACCTGCGGGAGCTGGCCCGCCACTCCTTGGGGTGGGACACGTTCCGCCCCGGGCAGCTCGAAGCGATCAGGGCCGCCGTGTCCGGCCGCGACGTGCTGGCGGTGCTGCCCACCGGGGGCGGCAAGTCGGCGATCTACCAGCTGGCCGCGCTCCTGCTGGAGGGGCCGGCCGTGGTGGTGTCCCCGCTGATCGCATTGCAGGCGGACCAGCTTGAGGACCTCAATGCCCTGCCCGGAATGCGTGCGGTGGCGGTGAACTCCGCACTCGGCGAGGCGGCGCAGGCCCGCGCGTGGGAGGCGGTCGCCGCGGGGGAGGCGAAGTTCCTGTTCCTGGCCCCGGAACAGCTGGCCAAGGACGACGCCGTCGAACGCGTCCGCGCCCTGCACCCGAGCCTGTTCGTGGTGGACGAGGCGCACTGCGTGTCCGCCTGGGGCCACGACTTCCGGCCGGACTACCTGCGGCTGGGCGCCGTTCGGGAACGGATCGGACGGCCGGTGGCGATCGCGCTCACCGCCACCGCATCCACTCCGGTGCGCGCCGAGATCCTGGAACAGCTGCGCATGCATGACGCGCAGGTGGTGGTGCGCAGCTTCGACCGGCCCAACCTGCGGCTGGAGGTGGTGCGCCACCACGGCGTGAAGGCGAAGGAAAAGGCGGTCCTGGACCAGATTGCGGCCCTGCCGGTGCCCGGCCTGCTCTATGTCGCCACCCGCGCCGGCGCCGGGAAGTACGCCCGCGGGCTGGAGGAGCGGGGCCTGCGTGCCGCCGCGTACCACGCCGGCCTCCCGGCCTCCGAGCGCGAACGCGTCCACCAGGACTTCCTTGCGGACCGGCTCGACGCCGTCGTTGCCACCACCGCGTTCGGGATGGGGATCGACAAGCCCAATGTCCGGTTCGTCGTGCACGCGGACATCCCCGGGTCGCTGGACAGCTACTACCAGGAGATCGGGCGGGCCGGGCGTGACGGCCGGGATGCCGTCGCGACCCTGCACTACCGCTCCGAGGACCTGGGCCTGCGCTCCTTCTTCGGCACCCACCACGCCGACGAGGATGCGCTGCGGGCGGTGCTCCAGGTCCTGCGCGGGGCCGGCGGACCCCTGCAGCTGTCGGCACTCAGGAAGCGGCTGGCCGGGAACCGGCCGGGAGGCGGGGACGCGGGAGACGGCCGGCCGGAGGGCGGTGCCCAGGAGCTCCCGCCCCGCAAGGTCACCAGCGTGGCGAACCTGCTCGAATCGGCCGGCATCGCCGCCAGCGGTCCCGCCGGGATCTCCGTAGATGCCTCCATCAAGGTCTCCGACGCCGTGCGGCGGGCCGTGGAGACCGCCGAGTCGCGGGCCCGGATTGAGCGTTCCCGCATCGACATGATGCGCGGCTACGCGGAAACCGACGGCTGCCGGCGCCAATACCTGCTGGGCTACTTTGGGGAGGAGCTCGCGGACCCGTGCGGGAACTGCGACAACTGCCGCGCGGGCACCGCGGAGGACCTGTCGCGCGCGGAGCACGGCGCGTTCGTGCTGCACGGGCCGGTGGTGCACGCGCAGTGGGGAGCCGGCGTGGTCATGGGCATCGAAGAAGACCGGCTCACCGTCCTCTTCGACAGCGAGGGGTACAAGACGCTGTCCCTGCCCGCGGTCGAAGACGGGCAGCTGCTGCGCCCCGCCTGAGGCCCGCCGGGGCGCGGTTGCCGCTACGCTGGGTCGGTGGAATTCGCGAAGCGCTTTGTGGCCCTGGGGGACTCGTTCACCGAGGGCGTCGGGGACCCGGATCCCGGACGCCCGAACGCGGTGCGGGGCTGGGCGGACCGCGTCGCCGAGCAGCTGTGCGCCGCCGACCCCGAGTGGGGCTACGCGAACCTGGCCGTCCGCGGCAAGAAGATCCGCCAGGTCTTGGACGAACAGCTCGACGCCGCGCTGGCGCTGCGCCCCACGCTTGCGTCCCTTTACGCCGGCGGGAACGACATCCTCCGCCCCAGTGTGGACATCGACTCCCTCATGGAGGGGTACGACTCCGCCGTGGCCTCCCTGAGCGCCTCCGGTGCCGCCGTCGTGCTCTTCACCGGGTTTGATTCATCCATCTCCGCGGTCTTTGGCAAGACGCGCGGGCGGACCGCCATCTACAACGAATGGGTCCGCGAGATCGCGGACCGGCACGGCGCCGTGATCGCCGATTACTGGCGCTGGCGCGAATTCCAGGACCTGCGCTATTGGGCGGAGGACCGCCTGCACATGGGCCCGGCCGGCCACGCCCTCATGGCCAAGAAGGTGCTGGCCGTGCTGGCCGCCACCGATGCCATCGACACCCCGGAGCTGGAGCATCCGCGGGTGCTCACCCGCTTCCAGCGGCTGCAGGCCGATGCCGCCTGGGCGCGCGACCACGTGGCCCCCTGGCTCAAGCGCCGCCTTACCGGCACCTCCTCCGGCGACACCTTTGGAGCGAAGTACCCGCAGTACGTCCACCTCCGGCCCTGAGCAGCCGCGAAGCCGGTGCCGTGCTGCAGCGAGGCCAACGCCGTGCGGCCGCGGCGACGGCGCCGTGCGGACCTGACCGCGCCCGGCCGGCCGCCCCCCTGCCGGGGCGCCCGCGGGGGTGGTGCCCCACTTGTGGCCGCCCGCGCCGGCTGGTCCAATGGGCGCAGGAACATGACGGCGGGGAAATCCTGCGAGGAAGGACTCCGGTGGGCTCATCATTGGTTTTCGGCGCCGTGGCCTCCAGCGCGCTGCTGATCGGCGCGGTGGCGGGAGTGCGCTTCGAGTTGCCCAAACGGCTGCTGGCCATGCTGCTTTCCTTCGCCGCCGGCGCGCTCATCACCGCGCTGTCCTTCGAACTCTTCGAGGACGCCCATGAGCAGGGCGGCATTTGGCGGGCTGCGGTGGGCCTGTTCGCGGGAGCGCTGGTCTTCACCGTCCTGAGCGCCCTGCTCGACCGGTGGGCGCAGCCGGGCCGCGGCGCGGTTCCCTCCGACGAGTTCCGCGGAAGCGCCAAGCTGGATACCGACGCGGCCGCCGCCGGAAAGGCCCCGGGCCGGACCTCGACGCGCGGGGCCGCCGGGTTGGCCCTCCTGGCCGCGGTGACCCTTGACGGGGTGCCGGAAAACATGGCCCTGGGGGTGTCGCTGGCCGAGGGCACCGGAGGCCTGGCGCTGCTGGCAGCCATCTTTGTCTCCAACCTGCCGGAAGCGCTGGTGGGCGCCGCCTCCATGCGCAGCCAGGGGAAATCCGCAGGCTACGTGATTGGGCTCTGGGCCGGCTGCGGCGCGCTGTTGGTCTTCGCGGTCGTGCTGGGCGCGGGACCGCTCTCCGGGGCAGCGCCCCAAACCATCTCCCTGCCGCTGGCCTTCGCCGCGGGGGCGGTCATTGCGTCCCTTGCGGACACCCTGATGCCGGAGGCCTTTGAGCATGGAGGACCGGCGGTCGCCCTGAGCACGGCGGCGGGATTTGTCCTCTCCTACGCCCTGTCCCTGGCCTAGCCGAACCGGTGCGGGGACCCGCCGGCCGGCCGCCTGCCGGTGGCGGCAGGACGCGGGTTGGCCGCTGTGCCGGAAGCGAACTACCATGGTGTGTGTGCGTGCCTTTGCGGGCATGCAATGCCATTGACATGCGGCGGGAGAGCCCCGTCAGAGCCACTGGCGGGCGCCGTAGGAGCAATTTCCTCCCCGGGAATCTCTCAGGCCCCCGTACCGCCGCGAAGAGGCAACTCTGGAAAGCAGCCGGCCGTGCCCTGCGGTCCCGGATCCCCCGGGACGCGCAACCACGGTGCGGCTCACCGACGGTGCAAGCAGCACCCGGGCAGCCGCCCGCCGCTGCGGAAACTCTCAGGTCCAATACAGAGTTGGGGAGGAACCGAAGTTCATTCGGCGTGCGCGCGCCGACATACCTTGGAGTTCTCCCATGACCGCGACACCAGTCCGCACCCCCGCCCGCACCACCGGCGAGGTCGCCTTCGCCGACCGCCACATCGGTCCGCACGGCGAAGCCTCCGAGGCCATGCTGCGCCAGCTCGGCTACGCCAGCCTTGACGAGCTCGTCGACACCGCCGTCCCGGCGGATATCCGCCAGGAGACGCCGCTGGAACTGCCGGCCGCCCGCTCCGAGGCCGAGGTCCTCGCGGACCTGCGCGCGCTTGCCTCCAAGAACGTCCTGAAGACCCAGATGATCGGGCAGGGATTCTACGACACCTTCACCCCGCCGGTGATCCTGCGGAACATCCTCGAAGACCCGGCCTGGTACACCGCCTACACCCCGTACCAGCCGGAGATCTCCCAGGGCCGCCTTGAGGCCCTGCTGAACTTCCAGACCCTCGTCGCGGACCTGACCGCGCTGCCCATCGCCAACGCCTCCCTGCTGGACGAAGCCTCCGCCGTCGCCGAGGCCGTCCTGCTGATGCGCCGCGGCAACAAGGCCAAGGGCAACGGCAAGACCGTGCTGGACTCCAATGTCTTCCCGCAGACCATCGCCGTGGTCAAGGGCCGGGCCGAGGCACTGGGCTTCGAGGTCGAGGTCGCCGACCTCACCCGGGGCCTGCCCGAAGGCGACATCTCCGGCATCGTGCTGCAGCAGCCCGGTGACAACGGCCGCGTCATGGACCACTCCGGCCTCATCGCCGCCGCCAAGGAGCGTGGCGCCATGGTCACCGTGGCCGCCGATATCCTCTCCCTGACCCTGATCACCGCTCCCGGCGAGCAGGGCGCCGACATCGCCGTCGGCAATACCCAGCGCCTGGGCGTCCCGCTGTTCTTCGGCGGCCCGCACGCCGCCTACATGGCCGTCCACAAGGGTCTGGAGCGCCAGCTTCCGGGCCGCCTGGTAGGCGTGTCGAAGGACGGCGCAGGCACCCTCGCCTACCGCCTGGCCCTCCAGACCCGCGAACAGCACATCCGCCGCGAAAAGGCGACCTCCAACATCTGCACCGCCCAGGCGCTGCTGGCGATCACCGCCTCGATGTACGCCGTCTACCACGGCCCCGCCGGCCTGAAGGCGATCGCCCAGCGCATCCACCGCCACGCCCGCACCCTCGCCACGGTGCTCTCCGGGGCCGGCATCGAATTGGCCGCCGACCAGTTCTTCGACACCGTCACCGCCCGCGTCCCCGGCCGGGCGGGCGCCGTTATCGCCGCAGCGGAGGAGGCCGGCATCAACCTGCGCCGCGCGGGCGCGGACACCGTGGGCGTCTCCGTCGACGAGATCACCACCACCGCGCACGTGGCCGCCGTCGCCGAGGCCTTTGGCGTGGCCGACGCGGCCGCCGCGGTTGCCGCCGGCCCGGCGGGCTACGAGCTCGAGGCCGGCGTCGTGCGCACCTCGGACTACCTGACCCACCCGATCTTCAACACGATCAAGTCCGAGACCCAGATGCTGCGCTACCTGCGCCGCCTCTCCGACCGCGACCTGGCCCTGGACCGGACCATGATCCCGCTGGGCTCCTGCACCATGAAGCTGAACTCGACCGCCGAGATGGAGTCGATCTCCTGGCCCGAGTTCGCCGGCATCCACCCGTTCGCCCCGGCGCACCAGACCATCGGCTGGCGCGAGCTCATCACCGACCTCGAGGACCGCCTGTCCACGATCACCGGGTACGCGGGCGTCTCCCTGCAGCCGAACGCCGGATCCCAGGGCGAGTACGCCGGCCTGCTGGCCATCCGCCAGTACCACCTGGCCAACGGCGGCGAGGACCGCGATGTCTGCCTGATCCCGGCTTCCGCGCACGGCACCAACGCCGCCTCCGCGGTGCTTGCCGGCATGAAGGTGGTGGTGGTCAAGACCGCCGACAACGGCACCATCGACGCCGCCGACCTGGACGCCAAGATTGAGGCCAACCGCGAGAAGCTGGCCGCCATCATGATCACCTATCCGTCCACGCACGGCGTGTACGACGCCGACGTGCGCGAGGTCTGCGAGAAGATCCACGCCGCCGGCGGGCAGGTCTACATCGACGGAGCCAACATGAACGCTTTGGTGGGCCTGGCCCAGCCGGGCAAGTTCGGCGGCGACGTGTCCCACCTGAACCTGCACAAGACCTTCTGCATCCCGCACGGCGGCGGCGGCCCGGGCGTCGGCCCGGTGGCCGTGGCCCAGCACCTGGTGCCGTTCCTGCCCGGCGATGCCACCGGCGCCACGCACGAGCGCGAGGGCACCCCGGTCGCGGCCACCGCGTTCGGGTCCGCGGGCGTGCTGCCCATCTCCTGGGCCTATGTGGCGATGATGGGCGGCGAGGGGCTGACCCAGGCCACCAAGCACGCGCTGCTCACCGCCAACTACGTGGCTTCCCGCCTGAACGAGCACTTCCCCGTGCTCTACACCGGCAACAGGGGACTGGTGGCGCACGAGTGCATCCTGGACCTGCGCGAACTGACCAACAAGACCGGGGTCACCGCCGAGGACGTGGCCAAGCGCCTGATCGACTACGGCTTCCACGCCCCGACCCTGGCCTTCCCGGTGGCCGGCACCCTGATGGTCGAGCCCACGGAGTCCGAGGACCTGGGGGAGCTGGACCGCTTCATCGACGCGATGATCGCCATCCGCAAGGAAATGGACCAGGTCCTGGCCGGCGACTTCACGGTGGAGGAATCCCCGCTGCGTAACGCCCCGCACACCGCCGCGGCCGTGGTGGACAGCGCCTGGGACCGCAGGTACTCCCGCGAGCAGGCCGCCTTCCCGGTGGAGTCCCTGCGCCAGGACAAGTACTTCCCGCCGGTGGGACGGATCGACGGTGCCTTCGGAGACCGCAACCTGATCTGCTCCTGCCCGTCCCCCGAGGCCTTCGAAGGCTGAGTCCGGGCAGGTGCGGGTCCCGGGCCTGCCCGGGACCCGCACCTGCCGCGGCGCTCCCTCTCAGGGACCGCGCCGCCCCCTGCCCTGGCAAACCCCTGCCTCGGCCATCCCCTGCCCGGCAATGCGCCCGGCATTCCTGAACTTTCGAAAGGCAGATGCCACGATGGAGACTGTTTTTCCGCGCCGGACCGCGTTGTATGGGGCGCATGCGGCGTTGGGTGCCTCGTTTACCGATTTTGGCGGGTGGGACATGCCGCTGAGGTATGGTTCGGAGTTGGCCGAGCACCGTGCGGTGCGCTCGGC
>NZ_BKDJ01000018.1 GCF_008580665.1 Zafaria cholistanensis | reverse complement strand
CCTGTCCGGCGCCGCCGGGGGCACCTCCGCCGGCCCGCCCGGCGCCGCCGGGGGCACCTCCGCCGGCCCGCCCGGTGCAGCGGCCATGCGGCTGGTGGCCGCCGCCGCCGCCCGCTCGCTCACCCTGGCGACCGCCGAATCGCTCACCGCGGGCCAGGTGGCCGCGGCAATCGCGGACGTCCCGGGGGCCTCGGCGGTGTTGCGCGGGGGAGTGGTGGCCTACCACAACGAGGTCAAGGCTGCGGTGCTTGGCGTCGATGCCGGGCTGCTGGAGAGCGTGGGGTCGGTGGATCGGGAGGTCGCCCGGCAGATGGCCTTGGGGGCACGGCGGGCCTGCGGTGCCGACTTGGCCGTCTCCACCACCGGGGTTGCCGGCCCGGCCGCGCACGACGGCCAGCCCGTGGGGACCGTGTTCATCGGCTGGGCCGGCCCGGACGGAAGCGGTGCACACGAATTGAGGTTGGACGGAGACCGGATGCGGATCCGGGCCGCCTCGCGCGATGCCGCCCTGGGACTGCTGCTTGACTTGGTCGAACCGGTCGCGCCTGGCGGTACGGCCCCGGCCGGGGAAGCCGATATTTGAGGTTCCAGTACGGATACACCACTGGAACCGCTCCGTTCATATGGTTAGGGTGGGGGAACCGGGAACAAAACGCGTTACCGGGGAGTTGACACCTTCAACGGCCCGCACAACCGGCGGGCCGGGAACCGACCGTCAAAGAGGCGTTCAGGACAGAGGAGTTAGGCAATACAGATGGTCAAGCAGCCCGTATCCGTAAACGGCGTGGTCCGTTGGCGCGATGTGGGCCTGACAGAAAACGCCCGTCACGACCAGAAGGAACGCAAAATGGTTGTCCTACGCCATGAGATCGGGGATGTCCTGCGCGACGTCCGCCAGCGCCAGGGCCGGACCCTGCGTGAAGTGTCCCACAGCGCCCGAGTGTCCCTCGGCTACCTGTCCGAGGTCGAACGTGGGCAGAAGGAAGCTTCTTCGGAGCTGCTCTCCTCCATCTGCTCCGCATTGGACGTGCCGCTGTCCCTCATGCTCCGCGAGGTCAGCGACCGAGTGGCCATTGCCGAAGGTGTCACCATACCGGACACCGTTCCGTTGGACCTGGCCAGCCAGTTCTCCGTCCCCGACGAGCTCCCCGAAGGGCTTGCCGCGGGCATGGCCACCAGCCGCTAGGCGGGTCCGCCGTCCAGCCGGGCGTGGCAGGCCGCGGGACCGGGCACGCTGTGTGCCCGGGTGCACTATGGGGTGCACCGCGGCCGGCCGCGGGGTGAGAGGCGGCGTGACCCGGCGCGCGTCCGCGAACGCGACAGTTCAGAAGGAAGCGGAAGCGGTACGGCCCGAGCCGCACTAGAGCAGGGGTCCGGCCATAGGCCGGACCCCAGCGCCAATGCGGCCGGCGCCGTGCCCCCCAGCCCCGCGGGGGCCCGCCCCGCGCCGGCACCCCTGCTCTAGTGCGGCCGCCGCTGTGTCCCGCCGCCCCTGTATCCTGCCGCCCCTGCAGGCCTGCCGGCAGAGGGGCGGGCGGCTCCTAGTTCCGGTCCTTTGCGTAGGACTCATTCAGCCGTGCCAGCAGCGCGGCAAAGGACGCTAGGTCCTGCCCGGTCCAGTCGTCCAGCATGTCGTGGAAGATGCGCTGGCGGGCGGATTGGGCCGCATGGAGCTGGCGGGCCCCCTCCGGGGTGAGGGAAATCGACTGGGCCCGCCCATCCGCCGGGTCGGCGTCGCGCCGGACCATGCCGAGGCTTTCCAGTTGCGAGACCTGGCGGCTGGCTGAGGGCTTGCCGGCGCAGATCTCCGCGGCCAGGTCGGTCAGGCGCAGGCTGCCGCGCCGCTGCAGCGCACCCAGCACCACATAGGCGCCGGGGTCCAGGTCGGGGTGCACCAGGCGCGCGGCCCGGTGCGCATCGGCCCGGGTACGGCGCCACAGGACACCCAGGTTGACCTCCATGATGCGGATGGCCTGTTCGCGGTCGTCGCCAAATGCCAGATGGCCGGGGGCGGAATGGGTGGCCTGCTCGCTCATGGCCCCCAGTGTAGGTGCCCGCCGGGGGGCTTCCGCGGTCCGTGTCGGCAGCATGACCCGCAGCGGTGCCCGCGCCCGGGGGCAGGAGCCCGGCCCGGCCCCGGGCATGGGAGAATGGATGGATGCGGTTGAGTGATTTTTGGCGGCTGATGGAGGACGAGTTCGGGGCGGGCTACGCGCACGTCCTCGCGGGCGACCTGGTGCTGTCCGGCCTGGGAGGGCGCACCGCCAGCGAGGCCCTGCAGGCGGGTATCGAGCCGCGGGACGTGTGGCTGGCGGTGTGCGAGATGCAGGATGTCCCGCCCTCCCGGCGCCTCGGCCGGGACATCGAACCGAAGCGTTGAGCCCCCCGGCCGGGCACGGTGCACACCCGCAAAAGATTCGAAAATTTGTTCGGATCGGGGTATACTTTCCACAGAGGCGATCCGCGGGGCTTTTCGCCCCGCCGGTCCACAACCGATGCGTTTCGGGCCAAAGTGTCAGGAGCGGCACCTACCGTGGTTGGTAGGACGGACACAGGCCGAAAGGCCATAAGACAACCGAGGTGAACAATGGCTGCAGCAAACGACCGCGAGAAGGCTCTGGAAGCGGCACTCGCGCAGATCGACAAGCAGTTCGGCAAGGGCTCGGTCATGCGGCTGGGCGACGACACCCGCGCCCCGATCGAGGTCATCCCCACCGGTTCCGTGGCGCTGGACATTGCGTTGGGCATCGGCGGCCTGCCGCGCGGACGCGTCGTGGAGATCTACGGACCGGAATCCTCCGGTAAGACCACCGTGGCCCTGCATGCAGTGGCGAACGCCCAGAAAAACGGTGGCATCGCGGCGTTCATCGATGCCGAGCACGCGCTGGACCCGGAGTATGCGCGCAAGCTTGGGGTCGACACCGACGCCCTGCTGGTTTCCCAGCCGGACACCGGTGAGCAGGCCCTGGAGATCATGGACATGCTCGTTGGCTCCGGTTCGCTGGACATCGTCGTCATCGACTCCGTCGCCGCCCTGGTGCCGCGCGCCGAAATCGAGGGCGAGATGGGTGACAGCCACGTCGGCCTCCAGGCCCGCCTGATGAGCCAGGCCCTGCGCAAGATCACCGGCCGGCTGAACCAGACGAAGACCACCGCGATCTTCATCAACCAGCTGCGCGAGAAGATTGGCGTGTTCTTCGGCAGCCCGGAGACGACCACCGGTGGTAAGGCGCTGAAGTTCTACGCTTCCGTGCGCATCGACGTGCGCCGCATCGAGACGCTGAAGGAAGGCGCCAACCCGGTGGGGAACCGTACGCGCGCCAAGATCGTCAAGAACAAGATGGCCCCTCCCTTCAAGCAGGCCGAGTTCGACATCATCTACGGCCAGGGCATCTCCCGCGAGGGCAGCCTGATCGACATGGGCGTGGAAGAGGGCATCGTGAAGAAGTCCGGCGCCTGGTTCACCTGCGACGGCGACCAGCTGGGCCAGGGCAAGGAGAACGCCCGCCGGTTCCTCCGCGACAACCCTGACCTGGCCAACGAGATCGAGCGCCGGATCAAGGAGAAGCTGGGTATCGGCATGCAGCCTGCCACGGAGGGCGAGGCCCCGCTGAAGGCCGTGGGCGACTAGGCCCGTAGGCATCCTGGCCTGTATTAGGGATTAGGTCCGTGGGGAAAGCCCCTGACTGGAGCGGCCTCACCGGCACCGGAAACGGTGCCGGGGGGCCGCTTTCGGCCGTCGGCTCCCAGGATCCGGCCGAGCGCCAAGCCGTCATCGAGCGGCTGCGTGCCATGCTGGCCGGAGCCGGAGCCGGAGCCGGAGCCGGAGCCGGAGCCGGAGCCGGAGCCGAGGACGCCGCCGCGGCCGGCGACGCCTCGGGCCTCGGGTCCCTGGGCGGGGCTCCTGGAGAGGGGGCCCTCGGAGACGGGGCCTCCGGAGACAGGGCCTTCAAAGACAGGGCCTCCGAAGAGCGGTCCTCCAAAGACGGAGCCCTCGGAGAGGCTGCCGTCACCGATCTTCCCGGGGACGAGCCCTTTCCAGGGGACGGACCCTTCCCCGATTTCCTGGGACAGGTGGCGGTCGGGGCGGTCTGGGGCCCGGACCCCGCGCCCGCTCCCGCTAGGGGTTCAGGCGGCCGCGGTTCCGCATCCGGCTCCCGGGCGGGTTCCGCCCCCGGCGCCGCTGCCGTGGCGCGTGGAAAATTCCGGCCCGACCGGCCGTCCCGCCGGCGCGCGCCCGCGGGAGGCGGGAAGGCGGCCCCGGAGGACCTCGGTGGCGGCGGGGATGAGCCGTACGAGGAGCCGTACGGGGAGCCCTCCGGGTCCCGGCGCCCCCGCAAGCGCAGCCCGCAGGTGCCGCCGTGGGCGCGCGAGCCGGTGGTCTACGAGGACGACGCCGCAGCCGAGGCCGCGGCGCGGGCCCTGGTGCTGCGCCAGCTCACTGGCGCGCCGAAGACGCGCCGCCAGCTGGAACAGAAGCTCGCCGAGAAGGACATTCCCCTCCACGTCTCGGCCCTCGTCCTGGACCGGTTCACCGAGGTCGACTTGATTGACGACGCTGCCTTCGCGGAATCGTGGGTGCGCCAGCGCGCCCGCTCAAAGGGCCTGGCCCGCTCGGCGCTGCGCCGTGAGCTCGGGCAGAAGGGGGTCGACGAGGCCTCCATTGACACCGCCCTCGAACAGGTCGACTCCGACCAGGAACGCGAAACCGCCCGCGAACTGGTCGCTAAGAAGCTCGCCGGGTCCACCGGGACGCTGGACCGGGATAAGGCGATGCGCCGGCTGGTGGGCATGCTCGGCCGGAAAGGCTACTCGTCCTCGCTGGCAATGGGGGTCATCCGCGAGGAGTGGGACAAGCTGCACGGATAGCGGGCGCGGGGGCAGGCCCCGGTTCGGTACCCTTGATGGGTGAGCCTTGCGACCGAAACCCCCTCCACCGTCCCGGACTCCGACGTGCGCACCTACGAGGTCCGCACCTTCGGCTGCCAGATGAACGTCCACGATTCCGAGCGCCTTTCCGGCCTGCTCGAGGACGCCGGACTGGCCCGGGTCGAACCCGGGCTTCCGGAAGGGGCGGCCGACGTCGTCGTCTTCAACACCTGCGCGGTGCGCGAGAACGCGGACAACAAGCTGTACGGCAACCTCGGCCGGCTTGCGCCCATCAAGGAACGCCGCCCCGGCATGCAGATCGCCGTCGGTGGCTGCCTGGCCCAGAAGGACCGCGACACCATCCTCAAGAAGGCGCCCTGGGTGGACGTCGTCTTTGGAACCCACAACGTCGGAAGCCTGCCCGCCCTGCTGGAGCGCGCCCGCCACAACCAGGAGGCCCAACTGGAAATCCTCGAGGCCCTCGAGGTTTTCCCCTCCACGCTGCCCACCCGGCGCGATTCCGTCCACTCCGGATGGGTCTCCATCTCCGTGGGCTGCAACAACACCTGCACGTTCTGCATCGTGCCCTCCCTGCGCGGCAAGGAACGCGACCGCCGCCCCGGGGAGATCCTGGCCGAGGTGGAAGCGCTCGTGGCCGACGGCGCCATCGAGGTCACCCTGCTGGGGCAGAACGTGAACTCCTACGGGGTCGAGTTCGGCGACCGGTTCGCCTTCGGCAAGCTGCTGCGCGCCTGCGGCAGCATCGAGGGCCTGGAGCGGGTGCGGTTCACCAGTCCGCACCCTGCCGCCTTCACCGACGACGTCATCGACGCCATGGCCGAGACCCCCAACGTCATGCCCGTGCTCCACATGCCGCTGCAGTCCGGCTCGGACCGGGTCCTCAAGGACATGCGCCGCTCCTACCGCTCCAAGAAGTTCCTCGGCATTCTCGACAAGGTCCGCGAACGCATTCCGCACGCCGCCATCACCACGGACATCATCGTCGGCTTCCCGGGGGAGACCGAGGAGGACTTCCAGGCGACCCTCGACGTCGTCGAGCAGGCCCGCTTCTCCAGCGCGTTCACCTTCCAGTACTCCAAGCGCCCGGGCACCCCGGCCGCGGAGTTGCCGGACCAGCTGCCCAAGGCCGTCGTGCAGGAACGGTACGAGCGCCTGACCGCGCTGCAGGACCGCATCAGTGCGGAGGAAAACGCCAGGCAGCTCGGCCGCGAGGTCGAGGTCCTGGTGACCGCGCAGTCCGGGCGCAAGGCGGACGAAACCCACCGGCTCTCCGGCCGCTCGGCCGACCAGCGCCTGGTGCACTTCTCCGTCCCGGAGGGCGCCGAGCAGCCACGCCCGGGCGACCTCGTCACCGTCACGGTGACCGCCGCCGCACCGTTCCACCTGATCGCGGACCCGGCCGACGCCTCCGCCTACCGGCTGCGCCGTTCCCGCGCCGGCGACGCCTGGGACCGTGCGCAGGCCGAGTCCTGCGCGGTACCCGCCCCCGGTGGCGGCAAGGGCGTGTCCCTGGGCATGCCGGCCCTTCCGCCGCGGGACTAGAGCCGGAACCGTGCTGCCAATCATCGCCGTCGTCGGACCCACCGGGACGGGCAAGTCGGACCTGGCCATCGAATTGGCCCTGCGGTTGAACGGAGAGGTGGTCAACGCCGACGCCCTGCAGTTCTACCGCGGCATGGACATCGGGACCGCCAAGGTGCCCGTGGCCGAGCGCCGCGGCGTACCGCACCACCTGCTGGACACCATGGACGTCACGCAGGAGGCCAGCGTTGCCGGGTTCCAGGTCCAGGCCCGGGCGCTCTTCGCGGACATCCGCGCCCGCGGGCGTGTCCCCGTCCTGGCCGGCGGCTCCGGGCTCTACGTCCGTGCCGCCCTGGATGTGCTCGAATTCCCGCCCACGGACCCGCAGGTCCGCGGGCGGCTGGAGGCGGAAGCCGCGGAGGGCGGCATTGGCCCGTTGCTGGAACGGCTGCGCGGGGTGGACCCCGACTCCGCCGCGCGGCTGGGTGACGAACGCCGGATTATCCGGGCCCTGGAGGTCCACGCGATCACCGGGCGGCCGTTCAGCTCCTATATGCCCCGCCGCGAGTACGCGCAACCGGCGGTCCAGATCGGCCTGGCCATCGACCGTGCGCTGCTGCACGAGCGCCTGGCCGCACGCGTCGGACGGATGGTGGACGCCGGCCTTCTCGAGGAGGTCCGCCGGCTGGATGCCGCCGGACTGCGCCGGGGCAGGACCGCGTCCCGGGCCATTGGCTACTCCCAGTTCCTCGACGTCCTGGACGGCACGGCAACGGTTGCGCAGGCCGCCGAACGCACGGTGGTCGCAACGCGGCAGTTTGCCCGGAGGCAGACCACCTGGTTCACCGCCGACCCGCGCGTGCACTGGCTGGAGGCCACGCGCCCCGACCTGGCCGATGCCGCCGAAGCCATCGTCCGGGCCGCCGCCGCGGCCTGAGCTGCGGCCCGGACCCCGGCGGCCCGGAAACCGGCGCCTGGGAAAGCGGGGCGGAGCCGGATTCCGGCCCGGGCCGGTGGGGACCGTAGGCTTATATGCATGAGCAGCGCACCCCAGACCTCGCCCCGGACCACTTCCTTACCGCTGGCCTCCCTGGCCGGAATGGCCTTTGCCAAGGGGCACGGGACCGGCAATGACTTCGTCCTGGTGGCCGATCCGGACGGTGCCCGCGACATTGTCCCGGAGCAGGTGGCCGCGCTCTGTGACCGCCACCGCGGCATCGGCGCCGACGGCCTGATCCGCGCCGTGCGCTCGGCGGCGCTGCCCGAGGGCCGTTACCTGCTGGCGTCCCACCCCGAGGCCGAATGGTTCATGGACTACCGGAACGGCGACGGCTCCGTCTCCGAAATGTGCGGCAACGGGGTGCGGGCGTTCGTCCACTTCCTGGCCGAGGAGGGCCTGGTTCCGCTGGCCGAGGGCCAGGCGCTGACCATCGGCACCCGGGCCGGCATCAAGGTCGTCACCCGCTCGGCCAACGGATACGCGGTGGACATGGGTCCGTGGGAATTCATCTTCCCGGAGGCCGCTGCCGAACGCGCCCTGGACTCCCTGGTGGAGACCGACGGTCTGGAAGTGGACCGGCCGGCCCTGAGCGTGAGCATGGGCAACCCCCACACCGTCGTCGCCCTGGCCGACGAGGACGAACTGCTCTCCGCCGACCTGCACCGCGCCCCCCGCGTGGATCCGGTCCCGCCGCAGGGGACCAACGTCGAGTTCGTGGTGCCGGCCGAGCCGCTGGTCACGGACGGGGTGGGGCATATCCGGATGCGCGTGCACGAACGGGGGGTGGGGGAGACCCTCTCCTGCGGCACCGGAGCGTGCGCCGCTGCGGCCGCCACCCGCCACTGGGCAGGCGACGAGGCCGTGGACGACTGGCAGGTGCGCGTGCCTGGCGGCACGGTCCGGGTGCGGTTCATCCCCGGCCCCGAGGGCCGCGAGCACGTGGAACTGAGCGGTCCGGCCGAACTGGTCGCCCGCGGCGTCCTGGTCTAGGACACTCGGGCGCGGCTTCGAAGGGGCGGGCCGGCCGCGGCCAATCAGGAGGGCCGGACCACCCTGAGGATCCGGAAGGCCTTGGAGGTGGACTCGCGCGACACCCGGAAGCCGGCCGGCAGGTTTTCGCCCAGCCACTTCTGCAGGGAGTCTGAGCCGAGGTTCTTCTGCACCACCAGCCAGGCCTGTCCGCCCGGGGCCAGGCGCGGCAGCCACTGCAGCAGCAGCTCATGCAGGGCTTCCTTGCCGATGCGGATCGGCGGGTTGGACCAGATGGTGTCGAATTCGACGTCGGCGGGCACCGAGTCCGGGGTTCCGGCCACCACGTTGTCCAGGCCCAGCCGGGCGGCATTGTCCCGGGTGAGCCCGATGGAACGGTCGTTGACGTCCACTGCGTGGACCGTCGCGCCGGGGGAGGCAAGCGCCATGCTCAGGGCAATCGGCCCCCATCCGCAGCCGATGTCCAGCAGGTGCCCGGCCGGGGCCGGGGCCGGGACGCCGGCCAGGAGCACCGCGGTGCCCTTGTCCACCCCGTCCGGGCTGAAGATGCCGCCGGCGGTCTGCACCGTCCGTTCGGCGCCCGCGAGGACCACCGTGATGGTCTTGCGCTTCTCAGGCGTCGACGGCTGTGCGCTGAAGTAATGCTCGGAACCCATGCAGGCAGGTTAACCGCCCGTTTGGCGGCGGGGCGAATCCGGCCCGCCCGGGCCGCCTGCTCCCGGCGCCGGCCGGGGCGCTCCGCTTGCGGAGAAACAGGGCGCCAACTGTCGGTTCCGGGGCCTATCCTTAATGCAGCAGTTCGCGAAGGGGACCATGACCAACACCAACCAGCCCAATCCTCAGGACCGACCCCTCGACGAGGGGGAGATCCAAGCCGTCATCAACCGGATCCTGGCCAATGACCAGGCTGCCGCCAACAAGGCCGGCGCCGGCCGCCCCGTCGAGGCGGGACCCCAGGGCGCCTTCGCCGGAGGGCGTGCCCAAGCAATCAGCGCGCTCTCTGAGGAGCACTCCGCCTACGACGGGGAACAGCAGGACCTTGCCGAACGCCGCGCCCTGCGCCGCGTGGCGGGCCTGTCCACCGAACTCGAGGACGTCACCGAGGTCGAATACCGCCAGCTGCGCCTGGAGCGCGTGGTGCTGGCGGGCATCTGGACCGAGGGCACCGTGGAGGAGGCGGAGAATTCGCTGCGCGAACTCGCCGCGCTCGCCGAAACCGCCGGATCCGAGGTGCTCGACGGCGTCCTGCAGCGCCGCCTGAAGCCGGACCCGGGCACCTTCCTGGGATCGGGCAAGGCCCAGGAGCTCAAGGACATCGTGGCGGCCACCGGCGCCGATACGGTGGTCGTGGACTCCGAGCTGTCCCCGTCCCAGCGCCGAGGCCTTGAAGACATCGTCAAGGTGAAGGTCATTGACCGGACCGCCCTGATCCTGGACATCTTTGCCCAGCATGCCAAGAGCCGCGAAGGCAAGGCCCAGGTGGAGCTCGCGCAGCTCGAGTACCTGCTGCCGCGCCTGCGCGGTTGGGGTGAATCCATGTCCCGCCAGGCCGGTGGCCGGGTCGGCGCCGCCGGCGGCGGCATCGGTTCCCGCGGTCCCGGTGAGACGAAAATCGAGCTGGACCGCCGCCGCATCCGCAACCGCATGGCCAAGCTGCGCCGCGAGATCGCGGCGATGAAGCCCGCGCGCGAGACCAAGCGTGCCAACCGCAAGCGCAACGCCGTGCCTTCGGTGGCGATCGCCGGCTACACCAACGCCGGCAAGTCCTCGCTGCTGAACCGCCTCACGGATGCGGGAGTCCTGGTGGAGAACGCCCTGTTCGCCACCCTGGACCCGACCGTGCGCAAGGCCGAGACCGCCGACGGCGTCGGATACACGCTCGCGGACACCGTGGGATTCGTGCGCTCGCTGCCCACGCAGCTGGTGGAGGCGTTCCGCTCGACGCTGGAGGAGGTCGCGGACGCGGACCTGATCCTGCACGTCGTCGACGTCTCCCACCCGGACCCTGAGGGGCAGATCCATGCGGTGCGCGAGGTCTTCCGCGAGGTGGACGCGCAGAACGTGCCGGAAATCATCGTGCTGAACAAGGCCGATGCCGCCGACCCGTTCGTCATCGAGCGCATCCGCCAGCGCGAGCCCAACCACGTGGTGGTTTCCGCGCGCACCGGCGCCGGGATCCCCGAGTTGCTGGAAAGGATCAGCGAGGCGATCCCCCGGCCGGATGTGCGCATGGAAGTGCTTATTCCGTACAACCGGGGCGAGATCGTCAGCCGGTTGCACAACGAGGATGCGGAGATCCTGGAAACCGAGCACGTCGCCGAAGGCACCCGGCTGGTGGTCAAGGTCCGCGAGGGCCTGGCCGCTGAGCTGGCACCGTTCAATCTCCATGGCTGAGGTCGCCGAGGTCATCGCCCTGCTCGACGCAGCCGTGGAGCGGATGGGCGGGCAGGCCCGCGAGGGCCAGCACCAGATGGCCCGCGAGGTGGTCGGGGCACTCGAATCCGGCCGGCACCTTCTGGTGCAGGCCGGCACGGGCACCGGCAAGTCACTGGCCTATCTGGTGCCGGCGATCGCGCATGCCCTGGACGCGGAGAAGCCGGTGGTGGTCTCCACCGCCACGCTGGCGCTGCAGGCCCAGATCGTCGGCCGCGACGTGCCGCGGCTGCTTGCCAACCTGCGCCCGGACCTGCCCCGCGACATCGAGGTTGCCCTGGTCAAGGGGCGCTCCAACTACGTCTGCCGGTACAAACTGGGTGGCGGCTACCCGGACGAGGACGAAGGCGCCCTGTTCTCGCTGGCCGAGGACGCCGGGGCGCGTCCCGCCGCTCCCGGCCCGTCCAGCGCCCTCGGGCAGGAGGTCGTGCGGCTGCGCCAATGGGCGGAGGAGACGGAAAGCGGGGACCGCGACGAACTGGTTCCCGGCGTCAGCGACCGGGCGTGGCAGCAGGTCTCGGTGTCGGCCATGGAATGCCTGGGGGCCCAGCGCTGCCCGATGGCGGCTGAGTGCTTCAGCGAGCAGGCCCGCGCCCGCGCTGCCGAGTCGGACGTCATCATCACCAACCATGCCATGCTCGCCGTGGCGGCGTTCGAGGGACTGGCCGTGCTGCCGGAGTTCGACACCGTCATCATCGACGAGGCCCACGAGCTGCAGGACCGGGTGACCGGCTCGGTGACCCGTCCGCTGTCGGTCCCGCTGGTGCAGACGGCGGCCTCCGCGGCGCGCAAGCACTGCCGGGTCAGCGTCGACGCGCTCAACCAGGGCGCCAAGGCCCTCCAAAAGGCTGTGGAAGGGATCCCCGCAGGGCTCATGCCCAACGGGCTCAACGAGGAACAGGCGACCGCCGTCGAACTGGTCCGCGACGCCGCCCGCGTGGCGCTGTCCGACTCGAAGCCCGAACCCAACGCGCCTGCCGACGCCGGGCGGCAGATGGCCCGCTCCCAATTGAGCTACCTCGTCGACCAGGCCGAGCGCCTGCTCGGGGCCCAGGAGGCGCGCGAGGTTGTCTGGGCCTCCCGGCAGGGCGGCTTCACCCCCGGCGAGGGATATGTCCAGCCCGACGAGTCTTCCCCGGCCACCCTGAACATCGCCCCGCTCTCCGTGGCCGGCCGGTTGCGTGAGGGCCTCTTCGACGGCCGCACGGTGGTGCTGACCTCGGCCACGCTGGCGATCGGCGCGGCGTTCGAGCCGGTCGCCGGGGCCCTGGGGCTGGTCGGGGAGGGGGCGCCGCCGTGGACCGGCGTCGACGTCGGCAGCCCCTTCGACTATCCGCGCCAGGGCATGCTCTACGTGGCGCGGCACCTTCCCAAGCCCGGGCGCAACGTCTCGGAGGAGAGCCTGCAGGAGATCGAGGACCTGATCCGCGCCTCGGGCGGCGGAGCGCTTGCGCTCTTCTCTTCGCGGAGGGCGGCCGAGGACGCGGCCGCCGTACTGCGCACGCGGCTGGACCAGGACATCCTTGTCCAGGGAGAATCCAGCATGGCCGCCCTGGTGCGCCAGTTCGCCGAGGAGCGGGACACCTGCCTGTTCGGCACGATGACGCTCTGGCAGGGCGTCGACGTGCCAGGGCCCTCCTGCCGGCTGGTCATCATCGACCGCATCCCCTTCCCGCGTCCGGACGACCCGCTCGCCACCGCCCGCAGCCGGGACATCGCACGCAACGGGGGGAACGGGTTCATGTCCGTTTCGGCCAGCCACGCCGCGGTCCGGCTGGCGCAGGGGGCCGGGCGCCTCATCCGCGCCACCGGGGACCGCGGCGTGGTCGCCGTGCTGGACTCCCGGCTGGCAACCGAACGCTATGGCGGGTTCCTGCGCGCGTCGCTGCCGCCAATGTGGCCCACGACCGACAAGCCGACCGTCATGGCCGCGCTGGAGCGGTTGGCCTCGCTGCAGACGGCGTAGCGGCTCCGGCGAAGTGGCGTCCGGCGGAGTGGCGTCCGGCGGAGCCGCGTGGCCGCCCGAACCGGCATATACGTAAGGCCTCCGCGCCACCCTCCGATTGACGGACAGGGAGGGCGCGGAGGCCTTACGTTGTGGCCCGGGAGCCGGGCCAGGCGCGGGGGCCTCAGAGCGAGCGCATCACCGAAACCACCTTGCCCATGAGGGTGGCGTGGTCGCCCAGGATGGGTTCGTAGCGGCTGTTCTGCGGGAGCAGCCAGGTGTGGCCGTCGCGCTGGCGGAAAGTTTTCACCGTGGCCTCGTCGTCGAGCAGGGCCGCGACGATGTCCCCGTTCTGCGCGGTCTGCTGGCGGCGCACCACGACCCAGTCGCCCTCGCAGATCGCGGCGTCCACCATGGAATCGCCGGAGACCTTGAGCATGAACAGCTCCCCATGGCCCACCAGCTGGCGCGGCAGTGCCATGACGTCTTCCACGGTCTGCTCGGCCAGGATCGGGCCACCTGCGGCGATGCGGCCCACCAGCGGCACCAGGGCGGTGTCGGCGGAGGTGGACAGTTCCGTCACCACGGACAGCTCGGGTGCCTCGTGGGCGGCCTCGACGACCGGGGCGTCGTTCAGGGTCAGGGGCTTGAGGATCTCCATGGCGCGGGGCCGGCGCGGGTCGCGGCGGATGTAGCCCAGCCGCTCCAGCTGGGAAAGCTGGTGGGTCACGCTCGAGAGGCTGGCCAGCCCCACGGTGTCCCCAATCTCGCGCATTGAGGGCGGGTACCCGTGGCTCGCTACGGCCCGCTGGATGGTCTCGAGAATCTTCTTCTGACGGATGGTCAGGCCCTTCGGCGTCTTCTTCGCCGCCGAAATCTCCGTGGTGCTCATGGTCTGCTCCGTCCTGGTCGTCGCAGGCGCCCCGGCCGCCCCAAACCGTCGGAGGCGGCTGGTGGGCTGTGTCCCGCGGGCCCGCTCCCTCCAAAGGTACTGGATAACCGCAGTCTGTTCAAAGGTTTGTTCGAAGAGCCTCGACATCCATCGTTGGTGGATGCTAAGAATGGATAAGAAAAGTTCGAACATTCTTTCGGAACATACTTTCGAAAACGATTCCGCCCCGCACCCCCCTTCCAGGCCGCGGGCCGGACTATGGAGAAAGGCAAGATGTTGGCACACGTCGAACTCGCCGCCCCCGTCCAGCTTTCCGCCCCCGTCCAGCTTTCCGCCCCCGTCCAGCTTTCCGCCCCCGTCCAGCTTTCCGCCCCCGTCCAGCTTTCCGCCCCCGTCCAGCTTTCCGCCCCTATCCAGCTTTCTGCCCGTCCCGGCGCTTCCCTGGCCGCACCCCGCGCCTCCAGCCGTACCCGCTCCACTCGCAGCACCTCCAGCCGCCCTGTCTCCGGGAGGTCGGCCGCAGGGGCCGCCGGCCCGCGAACGGTCCGCCCGCCGGCCGGCTCCCGGGGCCACCTGCGCCTGGTCCCCGACCTGGAACACCTGGAACCGGTCCGCCGCGCTGAGGCGGCGCCGCCGAGGCTTCGGCTGACCCGGCGCGGCCGGTTCGTGCTGATCGGGATGCCGACGATGCTGGGGGTGGCAGCGCTGCTGGTGCTGGCGGGCCTCTTCACCGCCCCGGTCATGGCCAGTGGTACCGCCCCGGCCGACGCCGCGCAGGGCCAGACCGTCACCGTCCTGGACGGCGAGACGCTGTGGGGACTCGCTGCTGAACTTGCACCCGAGCGCGACCCGCGCGAGGTGGTGGCCGAGGTGATCGAGGTCAACAATCTCGCCACCTCCCGCCTTGAGCCCGGCCAGCGCATCTTCATCCCCGCCGGAGGCTGACGCCCGCCCGCTGCGGAATGGGGTCCACTGCGGGGGCCGCGCCGGGAATGTTACCGCCGGGACCGGCCGATTCAGGGTCAGGCCAGCGGCGGAACTAGACTTGTATGGTGAGTGATCTGCTAGAGCGACTGTCCCGGCTGCCCCTGCGCGACAACCTGCGTGGCCTTGAACCCTACGGCGCCCCGCAACTGGACGTCCCCATCCTGCTCAACGTCAATGAGAACACCCACCCGCTTCCGGCGGAGGTGCACCAGGCCATCGTCGCCGAGGTCTCCGCCGCGGCCATGGGCCTGAACCGCTACCCGGACCGCGAGTTCACCGAACTGCGCGAACGCCTCGCCGGCTACCTGGGCCACGGGCTCCAGGCAGAGAACATCTGGGCCGGCAACGGCTCCAACGAGGTGCTTCAACAGATCCTCCAGGCCTTCGGCGGCCCCGGCCGCACCGTCATGGGCTTTCCGCCCACCTACTCGATGTACCCGTTGCTGGCCAGCGGCACCGACACCGCCTACCTTGCGGGAGTCCGCTCCGCGGACTTCGGGCTGACCGCGGACGACGCGGCCCGCCAGGTCCGCGAGCAGGCCCCGAACCTGGTCTTCCTCTGTTCCCCCAACAACCCGACCGGCACCGCGCTGGGCCTGGACGTCGTCGAGGCCGTCTACGCGGCCGGCGAAGCCAGCAGCACCATCGTCATCGTCGACGAGGCCTACGCCGAGTTCGCGCACACCGGAACCCCGTCGGCGCTGTCCCTGCTGCCCGGCCGCGAGCGCCTGATCGTGTCGCGGACCATGAGCAAGGCCTTCGCCCTTGCCGGGGCCCGCCTGGGCTACCTGGCCGCCGCGCCCGAGGTCTGCGACGCGCTGCGCCTGGTCCGGCTGCCCTACCACCTTTCCGCGGTCACCCAGGCGACCGCCAACGCCGCGCTCAAGCACGTGGGTGCGCTGCTGGCCAACGTGGAGGACATCAAGGGCCAGCGCGACCGGATCGTTGAGGAGCTCACCCGGATGGGCCTGAAGCCCGCGGCCAGCGACTCCAACTTCGTCTTTTTCGGCGGACTCGAGGACCCCCGGCGCATCTGGCAGGGACTGCTGGAGGCCGGGGTGCTGGTGCGCGACGTCGGCATTCCGGGACACCTGCGGGTGACCGCCGGCACCGAGGCGGAAACCACGGCGTTCCTGGTCCGCCTCGAAGAGCTGCTGACCGGCGGCGGCGCCACGGCCGGCCGCAGCTAAACTTGATTTGTGGGGTTGACGCCCCGGACCCCGAACCCCACCCAGGCCAGAAGGAACACGTATGTCTGCCGAACTGCTCAGTGGCCGCCGCGCCCGCATGGAGCGCATCACCAGTGAATCCTCCGTCGTCGTCGAGATGGACCTTGACGGCACCGGAAAGTCGGACATCTCCACGAGCGTGCCCTTCTACGACCACATGCTCACCGCGCTGTCCAAGCACTCGCTGGTCGACCTGACCGTCAAGGCCACCGGCGACACGCACATCGACGTCCACCACACCGTGGAGGACGTGGCCATCACCATCGGCGAGGTCCTGCGGACGGCCCTGGGCAACAAGGCCGGCATCCGCCGCTTCGGGGAGGCCACCGTGCCGCTGGACGAGGCGCTGGCCCACGCCGTCGTCGACGTCTCCGGCCGCCCCTACCTGGTCCACGGCGGCGAGCCCGCCGGGCAGGAGTACCACCTGATCGGGGGGCACTTCACCGGTTCGCTGACCCGCCACATCTTCGAGTCGCTCACCCTGCACGCCGGCATCTGCCTGCACATGCGCGTACTGGGCGGGCGCGATCCGCACCACATCGTCGAAGCCCAGTTCAAGGCCCTGGCCCGTGCCCTGCGCGCGGCCGTCGAGCCGGACCCGCGCATCGGCGACGCCATTCCGTCCACGAAGGGGGCGCTTTAGATGGCCACACCCAAGAAGGTCACGGTCCTGGACTACGGCTCCGGGAACATCCGTTCCGCCGTCCGGGCCCTGGAGCACGTCGGCGCCGACGTGACGCTCAGCCGCCGCGCCGAGGACGTGCTTGAGGCCGAGGGCCTCCTGGTCCCCGGCGTCGGTGCGTTCGCCGCCGTCATGAAGGCGCTCAAGGACGTCGGTGCCCTCCAGTGGATCGGGCGCCGCGTGGCCGGCAACCGCCCCGTTTTGGGCATCTGCGTCGGCCACCAGGTCATGTTCGAGGAAGGCGTCGAGCACGGCATCCGCACCCCCGGCCTGGGGGAGTGGCCCGGCTCCGTGGAGCTGCTGCCGGCCCCGATCGTCCCGCACATGGGGTGGAACACGGTCGAGCCGCCGGAGAACACCCGGCTCTTCAAGGGCATCGAGAACGAACGCTTCTACTTCGTGCACTCCTACGCCGTGCAGAAGTGGCAGTTCGACGTTACCCAGCCGCGCATGCAGCCGCCGGCCGTCACCTGGGCCGAACACGGCGCCCGGTTCGTTGCCGGCGTGGAGAACGGGCCGCTCTCGGCGGTCCAGTTCCACCCGGAAAAGTCCGGCGACGCCGGCGCCCAACTGCTGAAGAACTGGCTGGGGACGCTCTAGAAATGTGGAGCATCCTCCTGATGGCCCTCGGCGGCGTCCTCGCCGGCGGGGCGATCTCCCTCCGCCAGCAGAAGGCCCACAAGAGCTGGATCGTGACGTGCTGGATCCTGGCCGGGATGTCCCTGCTTGCCGCCTACGCCGCCACCCTCTGAGCTGTGACATCCTCTGACCTGTGACACCCTCTGACCCGTGACACCCACGGCCCGCGCCGCCCGGTGCGCGCCGACCCCCGCCCGCACCGACAGGAAAGCCCCGCGATGAGCACCAACGACACCGCCCCCATCCTCGAACTCCTTCCCGCCGTCGACGTCGCCGACGGCCAGGCCGTGCGCCTGGTCCAGGGCGAAGCCGGCAGCGAGACCGGCTACGGCGACCCGCTTGAGGCCGCCCTGGCCTGGCAGAACGACGGCGCCGAGTGGGTACACCTGGTGGACCTGGACGCCGCCTTCGGCCGCGGCAACAACACCGAGGTCCTGCGCCGGGTCGCCAACGAGCTCAAGATCAAGGTCGAGCTCTCCGGCGGCATCCGCGACGACGAGTCCCTGGAGCGCGCGCTGGAGTTCGGCGCCGCCCGCGTCAACCTGGGCACCGCCGCCCTGGAGGATCCGGAGTGGACCGCCCGCGCGATCGAGCGCCACGGCGACGCCATCGCCGTTGGCCTGGACGTGCGCGGCACCACCCTGGCCGCCCGCGGCTGGACCAAGGAGGGCGGCGACCTCTGGGAAGTCCTGGCCCGCCTCGAGGACGCCGGCTGCGCCCGCTACGTCGTTACCGACGTCACCAAGGACGGCACCCTGCGCGGGCCGAACGTCGAACTGCTCAAGCAGATGTGCGAGCGCACCGACAAGCCCGTGGTCGCCTCCGGCGGCATCTCCAGCCTCGAGGACCTGCGCGTGCTGCGCGAGCTTGTCCCGGCCGGCGTCGAGGGCGCCATTGTCGGCAAGGCGCTGTACGCGGGCAAGTTCACCCTGCCGCAGGCCCTGGACGTGGCCGGCCGCCGCTAAAGGCCGAACATCCCCAGCACGACCACGCCGACCACCCGCACGCTCCCCACGGCTCCAGCGCCCCGCGCCACCTGCCCGGCCACATCGCCGCTGCGCTGGCGCGCGCCGGCAGCGGCACCGACTCCGCCGGCCAGCCCTGGGAAGGCCGCGACCTGAGCGGGGAGGGCAACCCGCTGCACAACTTCGACGACGACAACGGACTGGCCGACCCCGGCTACGAGGCGGCCATCGCCGACCTGGCCGCCGGCACCGGCTCCGAGGAGGCCGTGCACCGGGCGCTGGCCACCGCGCGCGTGTTCATCCCGGTCGTTGCCTCGCTTGCGGAGGACCAGATGGGCGAGCACGGCTTTGTGGAGGACAAGGAGGCGGACATGGCCCTGGTGACCATCACCGCCCCGGACGGACGCATTGCCCTGCCGGCCTTCACCTCCGTGGCGCGGCTGCAGTCCTGGCACCCCGAAGCGCGCCCGGTGGCCGTGTATGCGGCCCGGGCCGCCCTTTCGGCGGTGTCCGACGGAGCCCAGCTGGTGGTGGTGGACCCCGGCGCGGACATCACCTTCGTGCTGCGCCGCCCCGCGGTCTGGGCGCTGGCCCGGCAGCGCGAATGGACCCCCAGCTACAAGGACGAATCCCACCTGCCGCTGCTGCGCTCCTTGGCTGCCGGAGAACCCGCCCTCGTGGGCCTCACCGCGGCCCCCGGCCGCGGCGTGGCCAGCCGGGCCGCCGACGGGCGGGTGCTGCCCGGCGGAGGCCCCGGCCCCGAACTGCGGCTGGAACTCACCTTCCGTCCCGGCACCACCGCCGCCGCCGCGCAGGCCTGCGCGTCGCGGATCCAGGCCGCGCTGGGCGCGGACCGTGCCTTTGCTGAAGGCGTCGACTCGATCGAACTGGCCCTGGCCTCCGCACCCGCCTGAGGCGCCTGCCCCGCCGGGGGCCGCGCGGGGCAGGCTCCGGCCGCACCGGCAGTTCAGGCAGTTCCGGCACCGCGCTCCCGCGCCCCCAGACCCCGACCGGAGGAGCCCGGATGGATTTCGCCCGCTACAAGGCGCTGCTGAGGCGGCGCGAGCTCACGCTGCTGCTGCTGGTGGGCATGGTGGCCCGCTTCCCCCATTCGGCGGCCGGCGTGCTGCTGACCCTGCACGTGGTCCTGACCCTGGGCCGGGACTGGACCTCGGCCGGAACGGCGGCCGCGGTGATGACCGTCGGCATCGCCCTGGGCGCCCCCTGGCGCGGGCGCCAGGTCGACGCGCGGGGCCTGCGGCGCGCCCTGGTCCCGTCGATTGTCGCGGAAATCATCGTCTGGGGCACCGTCCCGCACCTGCCCTACGAGTGGCTGCTGCCGGTGGTCTTCATTGGCGGGGTGTTCACGCTGCCGGTCTTCAGCGTCCTGCGGCAGTCCTTGGGCGTGATGACCGACGGCGAGGAACGGCGTTCGGCGTTCGCCCTGGATTCGATCGTCACCGAACTGATTTTCATGACCGGTCCGGCGCTCGCCGCCCTGGTCGCCACCCAGGTCTCCACCACCGTGGGGCTGACAGCGGTGGGCGTCGCGGCCTCCGGCGCCGGCCTGCTGCTGATGCTGCAGAACCCGCCCACCCGGTCCGACCAGCCCGGGGCCGTCTCCCGGCCCGACGCCGAGGAGAAGCGGCGCGAGGCGCTCCTCCAGGTGGTCTCCGCCGCCCCGGCCCACCTGGCCGAGGTCGAGGGCGAACTGGTCGACGCCGGAGGCCCGGCCCCGCGCCGCCGGATCCGCCACCGCGGGCGGCGCCTGCGCCGCCGCTTCGGGTGGGTCACCGGCGCCGTCGTCGCCGTGTTCGCCACGGCCGCCGGAGCCGGGCTGCTGCTGGCCGGCACCGACGTGGGGATCGTCGCGGTGCTGGAGGACGCGGACAACGTCGGCGAGCTGGGCTGGGTGTTCCTGGCCTGGTGCGGGGCCTCGCTGGTGGGCGGGCTGCTGTACGGGGCCACGCGCCGGAGGCCGCCGCCGGTGTTCCTGCTGCTGGCCATGTCGGTGCTCACCGTCCCGGCGATGTTCGCCACGGACACGCCGACCCTGGCGCTGCTGTGCATTCCCTCGGGGCTGCTGTGCGCGCCGACCCTTGCCGCCGCGTCCGAGCGCGTCACCGAGCTGGTCGACGAGCGCCGCCGCGGCGAGGCCATGGGCTGGTACGGATCGTCCATGACGGCCGGCACCGCCCTGGGCGCCCCGCTGGTGGGGGTGGTGATCGACGCCCGGGGCGCCCCCGCCGGTTTCCTGGCGGCGGGCGGGCTGGGCGTCCTGGTCTGCCTCGCCGCACTCGCGGCCCAGGCAGCGCGGCGCCGCCAGCCCGCCCGGCAGGCCTCGGCCGCGGACTAGCCGGCCACGCTGCATCCGGCACCCGGCATCCAGCCCCCAATGCCAAGGGGCGGTGCGCGGTCCGGACCCCTGGGGGCCGGAGGCGCACCGCCCCTTGGCGGTGGAACGGGAAAGCTGGCGGGCCGGGAGCTAGTTGACCGGGCCGGTGAACTTCTCTCCCGGGCCCTTGCCCGGCTCGTCCGGGATGAGGGAGGCCTCGCGGAAGGCCAGCTGCAGGGAGCGCAGGCCGTCGCGCAGCGGAGCGGCATGCTGGCTGCCGACCTCGGGCGCGGCGGCGGTGATCAGGCCGGCCAGGGCCGTGATCAGCTTGCGGGCCTCGTCCAGGTCCTTCAGCTCCTCGGCGTCGTCGCCGGCGGCGAGCCCGCACTTGACCGCCGCGGCGCTCATGAGGTGCACCGCCGCCGTCGTGATGATCTCCACCGCGGCAACCTCGGCAATGTCGCGGACCTGGTTGGCCGCGGTGTCGGGGGACTCGGGATTGGTTTCAGGGGTACTCATGCTGCTAAGCTTTCCATAGACCGACTGGATCCGCGTATTCGGTTGCGCCTCCCGGCACGCCGGGGGAGAGCAAGCGTAGCGGGTCCGGTATGCAAGTGGAGGCCTAACTCCCACCCGCTGCAGCCGCCTCAGGCCGCCGGGTCACTTCGGTTGCACGGGACCAGCGTCCCGGGCACGCGGCATGGTCCGCACCGAAAAAAACCAGGCCTCCGTTTGCCCCGCAACCGGAGGCCTTCTCATGTTGCGGGGGCTTACGGACCCCGAGTCAACAGGAGCTACACATCAGCGATCCACGCATTAATGATCGAATCCGCGTCCCCGAGGTGCGGCTGGTCGGACCGAACGGCGAGCAGGTCGGCATTGTCCGCATTGAAGACGCGCTGCGCCTCGCCCTCGAATCCGATCTTGATCTCGTCGAGGTGGCGCCCACGGCCAAGCCTCCGGTTTGCAAGCTGATGGACTTCGGCAAGTACAAGTACGAAGCCGCGGTGAAGGCTCGTGAGGCCCGTAAGAACCAGACCAACACGGTCCTGAAGGAAATCCGTTTCCGCCTCAAGATCGACAAGCACGACTACGAGACGAAGACGGGCCACGCCCTGCGCTTCCTCGCGGCGGGCGACAAGGTCAAGGCAATGATCCAGTTCCGCGGCCGCGAGCAGCAGCGCCCGGAGATGGGCATCCGCCTGCTCAACAAGTTTGCGGAGGACGTTGCCGAGGTCGGCATCGTCGAGTCCGCCCCGCGCATCGACGGCCGCAACATGGTCATGGTCGTCGGGCCGCTGAAGAACAAGGCGGAGGCGAAGGCCGAGGCCCGTCGCCAGGCCCAGCGGGAAACCGACCGTGCGAAGGCCGCCGAGGCCAAGGCGCGCGTCGACACCTCGGAGCAGCCGGCCATGACCCAGTCCCTGGGCGATGCGCTTGGGGACGACCTGCAGGCCAAGCTGGTCCAGGCGCGGGAAGCCGCCGAGGCGGCCGAGGCCGCGGCGGCAGCCGAGGCCCCTGAGGTGGAGGAAGCTGCTCCGGCGGCCGAGGCCCCCGTGGTTGAGGCTGTCGAGGAAGCCGCTCCGGCGGTGGAGGCACCCGAGCCCGTGGCCGAGGCTCCGAAGGCTGCGGCCCCGAAGGCCGAGGCGCCCAAGCCTGTGGCTGAGGCTCCGAAGGCTGCGGCTCCGAAGCCGGCGGCCGAGGCGCCCAAGCCGGTGGCAGCACCGAAGCCGGCGGCCGCGGCTCCGAAGCCGGGCATCCCGAGGCCGGCCCCCAGGCCGGCACCGCGCCCTGCCAAGTAGACGGCCAAGTAGGACCCGCCCCGTAAGGCCCTGCCCAGCAGGACCCGGCGAGGCTTGCCCCGAGATGGGGCACCGAACCGCACACCACGTGCTTCCGGTACCGGAAGCACGACAAAGATCCCCGGCCCGGAAGGGTTTCGGGAGCACGTAAGGAGAACGGCGGACATGCCGAAGTTCAAGACCCACAGTGGCGCCAAGAAGCGCTTCAAGCTGACCGGTAGCGGCAAGCTCAAGCGCCAGCAGGCCAACCGCCGCCACTACCTGGAGCACAAGTCCTCCACGCTGACCCGCCGCCTGGCCGGTGACCGCATCGTTTCGAAGGCGGACACCAAGACCATCAAGCGGATGCTGGGCCTCTAAGCATTCCCCCCGGGGGCCTGCGTCCCCACCCATTACCAAGTTTTCCCCCGCCCGCACCGCGTGAACGGTTGCCGAGGCGCCGGGGGCAGAAAAGAAGGAGTACACACGTGGCACGTGTGAAGCGGGCGGTAAACGCCCACAAGAAGCGTCGGACCATCCTGAGCCGCGCGTCCGGTTACCGCGGCCAGCGCTCGCGCCTGTACCGCAAGGCCAAGGAGCAGCTGCTGCACTCGTTCGTGTACAGCTACGGCGACCGCCGCAAGCGCAAGGGCAACTTCCGCCGCCTGTGGATCCAGCGCATCAACGCTGCTTCCCGCGCCAACGGCATGACCTACAACCGCCTGATCCAGGGCCTGAAGGCTGCCCAGGTCGAGGTCGACCGCCGCATGCTGGCCGAGCTGGCCATCTCCGACAACAACGCCTTCGTGGCCCTGGTGAACGTGGCCAAGGCCGCCCTGCCGGCCGACGTGAACGCCCCGAAGGCCGCCGCTCCGGCCGCCGCCCCGGCCGCTGCCCCGTCCACCGCCCAGGTTCCCGGCGCCATCAAGGCCATCGAGGGCCAGGACGCCCCCGAGGGCTTCGTGATCAAGGGCAACCAGTCCAAGAAGTACCACGTGCCGGGCTCCACCTGGTACGAGCAGACCACCGCCGAGTACTGGTTCGACTCCGTCGAGGCCGCCAAGGCCGCCGGCTTCGAGCCGGCCGGTGGCGAGGCTCGCCAGCAGATCAAGGAAGCCTAGTCCTCTGAAAGCCTAGTCCCCTGGAGGGCAGGACCCTCCAGCAGGATCGTCTTTTCGAAGACCGGCTCGCCATGACTGGCACGCACCCGTGAAGGGGGCGGAACCCCACGGGGTTCCGCCCCCTTCCTTTTTTTGTGCCCCGCCATTCCGCGAAAAACCCGCCGCTTTCTGGGGATTTTCCGGACGCCCCATGTCCTGGGATCCTCGCCTGAGGCCGTGATGCCCCGGATAATCTGTGACCAAATCAGTGACCGGGGCACGAAATCTGTGACGGCGCCCGTGACGGGCGCCCCTCACCGGCCGGTTCCAGGATCAGGTCCAGATGTTCGCGCGAGTCACGCCTTCCGGTCGCGCCACCTTGGGCGCGGCCTCAGGGCGAGCCTTCGCAGCGGATCCCGGCCAGCCCGGCGCACCGGCCCCGAGAAGGACCGCTGAGGGCGGCCGTTCCGGGGAGGTGGGGGCGGGGGTTCCGGCCGTGCCCCGCCGCCGGAAAAGTCCGGGTATTTCTTGTGGTGCCGCATGGGATGCCGGCGTTATGCTCGGCGCAGTTGGTCAGCGTCGACCAGCAGGTGAGCGGCCTGCGCCGAAGCCGCTGTCAGGGCCCTGGCCCGTATTCGAACAAGGCATCCCCGTACCTGAAGGCGCCCCGTGTACCCGCAAGGCCCGCAGTCTCCCTTCGCCCGCACGGGGCGGTTGGGTGCCTGCTCCCACGCTCACATTCCAAGCGAGGACCCATGAAAACCACGAGCCTGTTCCGCCTGTTCCTGGCCGCCCTGTGTGCCGCCCTCCTGGCCGGAGCGGTGGCTGTTCCCTCCCATGCTGCCGGGGCGGTCACCGTGCGCATTCCCCTGGCCGGGACTCTTTCCTCCAGCGCCGGCCCGCTCGCACTCAGCGGCACCGTCCACATCGTCCTTCCCCCCAGCCCGATCATTCCCTCGAACCCCATCCGGGTCGAAACCAACCTGTCCCGGGTGACCGCGTCCAATGACCAGGTCACCTGCCATGCCCGCGGCGCGCAGCAGTTCACCCTGGACACCGCCACGGATCCGTTCACCGGCACCTACCCCTTCGCCGCCCCGCCCAACCCTGTCCGGCCGGGCGATGTGTGCCAGGAGCTGGGTGAGCTGACCGTCGACTTCCAGCTGACCGTCACCGAAGGCGGAGAGATCACCGGCGCCACCGCCACCGCACGCACCGTCACCTGACCGGACCCGCCGGGCAGGAAGGCGCCCCGTTGCGCGCTGCCTGCCCGGCAGCCTCCCGTCCCCGGGCCAGGGGCGGAACCCATCCAAGGTTCCGCCCCTTGCGCTGCGGGTGCGGGCTCGCCGGCGGGCCTCGCCTGCCAGGGGCCAGGGCCTCGCCTGCCAGGGGCCAGGGCCTCGCCTGCCAGGGGCCAGGGGCCGCTTGGGGCGGGCCTGAGCGCGGGCATCAGGAAGGCCTGCGGTCTTCCCCGGCCGCAGGCCTTCCTTTTCGTCCGCCGGAGTCCATGGTTACTGCCGGCAGGTGGTCCCACGGTACGCCTCCCGGGCCCGGGACGGAAGACCCTTCGCGCACCGAACGCCGGCCGGCCTGCCGGGGATGTGCGGCATTCCCGGACGGGTGTCCCCGGACTGTGCCCGGACTGTGCCCGGCCTGTGCCCGGCCTGTGCCCGGGCGGAGGCCCACTCCCGCGCAATTCCGCCCCTTTCCGCGTTCGGGGCTAGAGTCGTGCCATGAGTTTCTCCGTACCCGACGTGATGTCCAACCCCCGGGCCGAGCGTGTCCGCGATGTCGCCCGGCTGGCCACGCGCGCGGGGCGGGCCAAGCGCGGGCTGTTCCTGGCCGAGGGGCCGCAGGCGGTCCGTGAGGCGCTGGCCCTGCACCGCGAGCGCCTTGCCGCCAGCGGGGCCCCGGTCGTGGAATCCGTGTACGCGACCGCCGACTTCCTGGAGCGCAGCCCCGAACTGGCCGAACTGGCCGAGGTGGCCGCCGGCACCCGGCTGCGGGTGGCCACCGAAGAGGTCCTCGCCGCGATGGCGGACACCGTCTCGCCGCAGGGCATCCTCGCCGTCTGCCACCTGCCCGCCACGACCCTGGAGGAAGTCCTGGCCGGCAGGCCCCGGCTGGTCGCGGTGATGTGCCGCGTCCAGGACCCGGGCAACGCCGGCACCATCCTGCGCGCGGCGGACGCCGCCGGCGCCGACGCGGTGGTGCTCACCGAAGGCAGCGTCGACATCTACAACCCCAAGGCCGTGCGCTCCACGGCGGGGTCCATCTTCCACCTGCCCATCGTCTCCGGCGTGCCTTTCGGTGACCTCTCCGCGGCGCTGCGCGGAGCGGGCCTGGCCGTGCTCGCCGCCGACGGGTACGGGGACACCGACCTCGATGCCCTGCAGGACGCCTCGGCCGCCCGCCGCCTCGCCGGGGCGGGGTCCGGAACGGACCCGCAGGCCGTCCCTGACCCGGCCGCCGGCGTCGTGCTCCTGGAAGCGCCCAGCGCCTGGCTGTTCGGCAACGAGGCCCAGGGCCTGGACCGGGAGGAACTGGCCGCCGCCGACTGCCGCGTCGCCGTCCCGCTGTACGGGGTGGCCGAATCGCTGAACGTGGGCACCGCCGCGACCGTCTGCCTCTACGCCTCCGCGCGCGCCCAGCGCCGCGCCTGAACGGGTCCGGAAAGGAACGTCCGCAAAAGAGGGCCCGCGCCGGCGCGGCGGGGCAGGGCTCGGAGCGCCGCGCGAGCCCGGTATAGCGTGGGGCGGGGACAACCACCTGCCCGCACGGGCACCCGACCAGAGGGGAAACACATGGCAGCCTCCGGGGGCACCAAAGCAGTGGTCGCCGCGCTGGCGGCGAACCTGACCATTGCGGTCTTCAAGTTCATTGCGTGGATGGTCACGCACTCCTCCTCGATGCTGGCGGAGTCGATCCACTCCGTGGCCGACTCGGGAAACCAGGTCCTGTTGCTGGTGGGCGGCAAGCGCGCCCAGCGGCAGGCCAGCCGGGAGCACCCCTTCGGCTACGGACGCGAACGCTACATCTACTCATTCATCGTCTCGATCGTCCTCTTCAGCGTCGGCGGCCTGTTCGCCCTATACGAGGCGTACGAGAAGTTCCTGCACCCGCATGCCATTGAAGGTCCCTGGTGGTGGGTGCCGGTGGCCGTCCTGGTGGGTGCGATCATCGCCGAAACGCTGTCCTTCCGCACCGCAATCCGGGAATCGAACCTCGTGCGCGGCAAGCAGTCCTGGGTCTCCTTCATCCGCCACGCGAAGGCCCCGGAGCTGCCGGTGATCCTGCTGGAGGACCTGGGTGCGCTGCTGGGCCTGATCTTCGCGCTCTTCGGCGTCTCGCTGACCCTGATCACCGGCAACGGCTTCTTCGACGCGCTCGGCACCGCCATGATCGGCCTGCTGCTCGTGGCCATCGCGGTGGTCCTGGCCGTCGAGACCAAGTCGCTGCTGCTGGGCGAGTCCGCCACCAGGGAGCACGTCCGGCTGATCGAGGACGCCCTGACCGCCGGCGGCGGTCGCATCATCCACCTCAAGACGCTGCACCTGGGACCGGACGAGCTGCTCGTGGCGGCCAAGATGTCCGTGGAGCCCGGAATCAGCAGCGAACGGATCGCCCAGACGATCGACGCCGCCGAGGCGCGCGTGCGCGAGGCCGTCCCGATCGCCCAGGTCATCTACATCGAGCCCGACATCTACCGCGAGCCCCACACCGCGGCCGCTCCGGGCAGCGCCCCGGCCGGGAGCGGCGCGTGAGCGCGCTCAAGCAGATTGTCGGCGCCGCGATCGTGGACTCACTGCGCAGCCCGACCCGGCTCCTGGTGGCGCGGCGCACCAAGCCGGAGCAGTATGCCGGGATGTGGGAGTTTCCCGGCGGCAAGGTGGAGCCGGGGGAGTCCTGCCAGGAGGCCCTGCTCCGCGAGCTCGACGAGGAACTCGGGGTGGAGGCCCGCCTGGGCGCCGAGGTCCCCGGTCCGCTGGAACAGGGTTGGGCGCTGAACGGTACCGCTGCCATGCGCGTGTGGATGGCCGAGGTCATCTCCGGCGAGCCGGCGCCGCTGCAGGACCACGACGAGCTGCGCTGGGTGGAGCTGGACGCCGTGGCGCTGGAGGCCCTGGCCTGGATCCCGGCAGACCGCCCCATCGTGGAAGCCCTGCTGGAGGCGGCGGCCGCAACCGCGAGGTAACGAAGGGCGAGGCCGGCCGGACCGGGAACGGTCCGGGATAGGCGCGGATCGGGCCGGGAGCGGTCCGGGCCGGAAGCGGATCGGGAGGGGAAGTGCGGGGGCGGGGACCTGACGGACCATGCGGTCCGCCAGGCCCCCGCCCCCGGCCGCTTCCGGCGTGCACCGGGCGGTTCGTTACCGGCTGGGTTCGTCACCGGGTCGGTTCATCACCAGCGGTGCTTCTCCAGGCGGTGTTTCCCCAAGCGGTGCTTCCCCAAGCGGTGCTTCTCCGCCCGGTGTGGGCCGGGGCGGCTGAGCTTCCCATCTCACCCCCCGATTAGAACACATCTTCGAATGATCATCCAAGGGGGCGTTGGGAGCGTTCCGGCCGTTTGGGGTGGTCCGGCGGTCCCGGCCGTCGACTCCGCCACAGTGCCGCCAGGGGGCGCGGCGGGCGTTCGGCGTACCCGCCGGCCTCCAAACCGGCCGCGCGCTCGAAGACGTTGCGGGAGGCGGGGTCACCCGTACGCAGCCAGGACCACCCGGCCGCGGCGAAGTACAGCGGCAGGAACGGCAGGCCCAGGCAGAGCGCGTACTGGGTACAGTGCCGTCCTTCATGGGCCAGCAGGACGGGGTGGGACTCCGGGCGGGCGAGGGCGGGGCGGAAGAAGACCACGTTGCCCACCGTGAATGCTCCCGCGGCGGGAAGCGGCGGGCGGTAGCCGAGCGCGTAGCGCAGGCCCCCGGCGCCGCGGCGGACCCGGCATCCGGTGATCCGCGCCAGGACCAGGCCGGCCGGCGTGCTGAGGTTGGCCCAATTGGCCACGGCGCGCAGCCGTTCCCCGGTGCGCAGCCGTTCCCCGGTGCGCAGCCGTTCTCCGGGGCGCACCTGTTTTCCGGTGCGCATTTGTTTCCCGGGGAGCAGGCGCCCGGCCGGCAACCCGGTCATGGCCATAGTGTAGCCATAAGTGGTCCGCTGAAGAGCCCGGCCCGGTAGTCTCAAAGTGATGGAGCACACGTCCCGGATGGGGTTCCCATGAAAAAGGTTTTCACCGCCGTACCCTTGCTGTTTGCCCTCCTGCTGGCGCTGACCGGTTGCGTGAAGCTCAACGTCGACCTCGTGGTGAACTCTGCCGAGTCAGCCGACTCCTCAATGGTCATCGCCGTGAGCAAGGAAGCGCTCGGCGGCCGGAGCGTCGAGGAAATGTTCGCGCTGGTCGGCAACGGTTCCGACCCGTTCGCCGGCATGCCCGCCGCGACCGCGCGGGCGGACTACGAGGACGCCGAATACGCGGGCTACCGGTTCACCATGGCGGACCAGGTGCCCAACGCGGAGTTCTCCCGGGCCACGGGGGGCTGGTCGCTGGACCACCTCGACGGCAGGTTCTACTTCACCGCCGACGGCGCCGCCCTGGGGATGCAGGACCAGCAGGCCCGCGCCCTGTACAGCGAGGCACGGGTGAGCGTCACCTTCCCGGGCCAGGTCCTGGAGGCTTCCCCCGGTGCGGTGATCGAGGGAAACAAGGTCAACTTCAACCTGCTGGACAACCCCGGGACGCGGATGACGGCGGTGGCCGAGGATTCCGCCACGGGCATCAGCGGGCCGCTGTGGCTGCTGGCCGGGGCCATCATCCTGGCCGGCGGCATCTTCGCGCTGGCCCTGGCGCTGCGCCCGGCAAAGCCCGCCACCCACGCCGGCGGGGAGCACCAGCCTCCGACGGCGGCCCAGCCGCCGTCGCTTCGGTAGCGTCCACCGGGCTCCCCGTTCGCGGCCTGCCCCACACGCTTCGCGCGCGGGGACCCCTGGCTGCTCTCTTCCCTCGCCCGGTAGCGTCCACCGGGCTCCCCGTTCGCGGCCTGCCCCACACGCTTCGCGCGCGGGGACCCCTGGCCGCTCTCTTCCCTCGCTGCGCTCGGGGCGGGTCCCTCGCCCGGTAGACTTAGCCGCGGAACAAAAGGACTCCCGAACCACAGTGAAAAGGGCCGAAAACACCCATGTCTGAACCCACGTCACCGGTTGACGTCGCCCCCGGCGCGGCGGAACCGGCCGTCCCCCAGCCCACGGACGGTGCCGCGCTCGACGCCGCGGTCGAGCAGGCCCTGCAGGCCTTCGCCGCCGCCACCGACCTGGACCAGCTCAAGGCAGCCCGCCTGGCGCACACCGGGGAGAAGTCCCCGCTGAGCCTGGCCAACCGCGAGATCGGCCGGCTGGACAAGTCGGAGAAGGCCACCGCCGGCAAGCTCATGGGTGCCGCCCGCGGCCGGGTGAACAAGGCGCTCGCCGAGCGCACCGGCGTGCTCGAGGCCGAGCACGCCGCCCGCATCCTCGTCGAAGAGGCCGTGGACGTCACCGCTGCCCCGCGCCGGCGCCGGGCCGGGGCCCGCCACCCCCTCTCCACGCTGCAGGAACGCGTCTCCGACATCTTCGTGGGCATGGGCTGGGAAATCGCCGAGGGCCCCGAGGTCGAGTCCGAGTGGTTCAACTTCAACGCCCTGAACTTCAAGCCGGACCACCCGGCCCGCGAAATGCAGGACACTTTCTTCGTGGAGCCACCCGAAGCGCACCTGCTGCTGCGCACGCACACCTCCCCGGTGCAGATCCGCTCCATGCTCGAGCGCGACCTGCCGGTGTACGTATTGTGCCCGGGCAAGGTGTTCCGCACCGACGAACTCGACGCCACCCACACCCCGGTCTTCCACCAGTTCGAGGGACTGGCCATCGACAGGAACCTGTCCATGGCGGACCTGCGCGGGACGCTGGAGCACTTCGCCCGCCAGATGTTCGGCGAGGAGGCCTCCATCCGGCTGCGCCCGAACTACTTCCCCTTCACCGAACCCTCCGCCGAACTGGACATCTGGCACCCGGGCGCCAAGGGCGGCCCGCGCTGGATCGAGTGGGGCGGCTGCGGCATGGTGCACCCGAACGTGCTGCGCGCCGCGGGCATCGACCCGGAGGTGTACTCCGGCTTTGCCTTCGGCATGGGCATCGAGCGCACGCTCATGTTCCGCAACGAGGTTCCCGACATGCACGACATGATCGAGGGCGACGTGCGCTTCAGCGAACACTTCGGGATGGAGATCTAACCCAATGCGTATTCCCCTTTCTTGGCTGCGCGAGTACGCGCAGGTACCGGCCGACGCCACGGCCGAAGACGTCATGGCGGAACTGGTCAAGGTCGGTCTCGAAGAAGAGGACGTGCACCGTCCCTCCGACACGCTGACCGGCCCGGTCGTCGTCGGCCAGGTGCTGTCCCTGGTCAAGGAACCCCAGTCCAACGGCAAGACCATCAACTGGTGCCAGGTCCGCGTCGTGCCCGAAGGGCAGGAACAGACCCTGACCGGCAAGGGGATCGACCCCTCCGGCGTGCAGGGCATCGTCTGCGGGGCGCACAACTTCGTCGAAGGCGACAAGGTCGTCGTCACCCTGCCCGGCGCCGTGCTGCCCGGCAACTTCGCCATCAGCGCCCGCAAGACCTACGGGCACCTCTCCGCCGGCATGATCGCCTCGGCCCGCGAACTGGGCCTGGGCGATGACCACGACGGGATCATCGTGCTCTCCGAGCTGGGCCTGGACCCCGAGGTCGGCTCCGACGCGATGGCCCTGCTGGGCCTCTATGACGAGGCCGCCGAGATCAACGTGACCCCGGACCGCAGCTACTGCTTCTCCATCCGCGGCGTGGCCCGCGAATACGCCCACGCCACCGGCACCGTGTTCACGGACCCGGCCGCCGGCGTCGTGGTGGCCGAGCCGACCGGCCCGGGCTACGGAGTGCGGCTGGAGGACACGGCCGGCATCTACGGCAAGCCCGGCTGCGACCGCTTCGTCGCGCGCACCGTCCGCGGGGTGGACCCCTCCCGGCCCACCCCGCCGTGGATGGCCCAGCGTCTGCGCCTGGCCGGCATCCGTTCCATCTCTCTGGTCGTGGACATCTCCAACTACGTGATGCTTGAGCTGGGACAGCCGCTGCACTTCTATGACCTGGACAAGCTGCAGGGCGAGATCGTGGTCCGCCGCGCCGCGGCCGGCGAAAAGCTGACCACCCTGGACGGCAGGGAGCGCGCCCTCGACCCCGAGGACCTCCTGATCACCGATGCTTCCGGACCCATCGGCATCGCCGGGGTGATGGGCGGGGCCGCCACCGAGGTTTCGGACACCACGAAGGATGTCCTCATCGAGGCCGCCCACTTCGAAGAAGTCTCGATCGCCCGCTCCCGCCGCCGCCACCGCCTGCCCTCCGAGGCCTCCAAGCGCTTCGAGCGCGGCGTCGACTGGGAAATCGCCGACGAGGCCGCCCAGCGCGCCGTGGACCTGCTCGTGGAGCTGGCCGGCGGGACCGCCGACACCACGGCCACCGACGTCGGAACCCGTCCGGAGCCGAAGGCCATCGAACTGCCCGCCGGCTACCCGGCCACCCGCATCGGCATCGACTTCACCGCGGAGCAGATCGAAGGCACCCTCACCGAGCTCGGTGCCGCGGTGGAGGCCGTCGACGGCGGCTACCTGGTCACGGCACCGAGCTGGCGACCGGACCTGGAAACCCGCGAGGACCTCACCGAGGAGATCGCCCGCCTGGTCGGCTACGACCAGATTCCGGCAACCCTGCCGGTGGCGCCCCCCGGCCGCGGCCTGAGCCGGGCCCAGGTCCAGCGCCGCCGCGTGCTGCAGGCCCTGGCGGACGCCGGGCTGGTCGAGGTGCTGTCCTACCCGTTCGTTTCCGCCGCGCAGAACAACACGTTCGGCACGGCCGAGGCCGGCGCCGAGGTCAGGGCCGTAAAGCTGGCCAACCCGATCAGCCACGAGTTCGGCTTCCTGCGCACCTCCGTGCTGCCGGGCCTGCTGGAAACCGCCCGGCGCAACCACGGCCGCGGCTTCCGCGACCTGGCCCTGTACGAGGCGGGGCTGGTGTTCCTGCCCGGCGAGACGCTGGGCACCGCCACCATTCCGCCGCTGGGGGCCAAGCCCTCCGAAGAGGTCCTGGAGGAGCTCTACAACGGGCTGCCGGACCAGCCGCTGCGCCTTGGCGCGGTGCTGACCGGCCACGATTCCCCGGCCGCCCCGGCGCACACCCCGCGCCCCTACGACTGGGCCGACGCGCTGGATACGGCCCGCCTGGCCGGCGACGTGCTCGGCGTCGAACTGGTGGTGTCCCAGGGCTCGCACCAGGCGTTCCACCCGGGCCGCACCGCTGTGCTGTCGCTGCGCTCGGGCCGGGCCGTCGGCTACGCCGGCGAACTGCACCCGAAGCTGCTGGCCGAGCTGGACCTTCCGGCGCGCACCGTGGCGATGGAGATCGACGTGGACGCGCTGTGCGCGGCCGCCCCCGACGTAGTCGTGGCCAAGCCGATCTCCACCTTCCCGGTCACCACGCAGGACGTGGCCCTGGTCGTGGATGCGGACATCGCGGCCGCCGACGTGCTGGAGGCCCTGCGCGAAGGCGCGGGCGAGCTGCTCGAAGACGTGGCGCTGTTCGACGTCTACGCCGGACCCGGCATCGGGGAAGGCCGGAAGTCCCTGGCCTTCGGCCTGCGCTTCCGCGCCAGCGACCGCACGCTGACCGCGGACGAGGCCTCCGAGGCCCGCGCCGGGGCGGTCGCCCTCGCGGCCGAGCGCTTCGGGGCCGTGCAGCGGTAGGACGCGGCCGCACTGCATCCTGCACCCTGCGCCCGCGGCGCAGCTTCCGGCGGGCCCGCACCTTTCCATGTGAAGGGTGCGGGCCCGCCGCCGTTGGGCACGCGCCGCGCGGGGAATCAGCCCCGTTCGGGAATCAGCTCCGTTCGGGAGCGGCCCCGCTCAGAATTCCTCGCCCTCGGCCATGACCGCGGCGGCCGGGCCCACCAGCAGCGGGTCGGGGCAGCCAACCAGGTCACGGTCCTTGCCCGTGTACTCGAACAGGCTGAGCACGTGGCGCATCGCCGCGAGGCGGGCGCGCTTCTTGTCGTTGGACTTCACCACGGTCCACGGCGCCCACTCCGTGTCCGTTTGCTTAAACATCTCCTCCTTGGCCGCGGTGTACCCGTCCCACTTGTCCAGCGAGGCCAGGTCCATGGGGGAGAGCTTCCACTGCCGGACCGGGTCGACCTGGCGGATGATGAAGCGCGTGAGCTGCTCCGAGCGGGACACGGAGAACCAGAACTTGACCAGGTCGATCCCGTCCTCCACCAGCAGTTTCTCGAACGCGGGGGTCTGCTGCACAAACCCGTCGTACTGCTCCTTGGTGCAAAAGCCCATGACCCGTTCGACGCCGGTGCGGTTGTACCAGGACCGGTCGAAGAGCACGATCTCGCCCGCGCTGGGGAAATGCCCGATGTACCGCTGGTAGTACCACTGGGTTTCCTCGCGGTGGGTGGGCTTTTCCAGCGCCACGATGCGGGCCCCGCGCGGATTCAGGTGTTCGGTGAACCGCTTGATGGTGCCGCCCTTGCCGGCGGCGTCGCGGCCCTCGAAGACCAGGAGGACCCGCCGGCCGGTCTCCTTGACCCAGCGCTGCAGTTTCAGGAGTTCTATCTGCAGCAGCCGCTTTTCGGCGTCGTACTGCTCGCGGGAGAGCCGTTCCGCGTAGGGGTAGCCTTCGCGCCAGGTATCCACGCGCTGCCCGTCCGGGGTCACCAGAATGGGATCGTCTTCATCGTCGATTACGGTGTAGCCGGCGAAGGCAAGGTCCAGCAGATTCATTTGTCCAACCTAGTGAATGCCGGTTAACCGGCCGTGAACGGAAGGCGTCCGCCCGGGGCGCCGGGACCGGGACCGGGCCGGAATTGACGTGCCGTTCCCGCCTTGGTGAAGTGGGGGCAGGCAAAGCAACGGAAGGTTCGCCATGACCGACAGCCAGCTTCACCTCGTCCATTCCTTCGCGCTGCTGGGGCTGCGCAGGGACGGCCGGCTGGCCGTCTCCGCGGCGGCGTTCGACTGCGGCCTCGCCGGGGCACTGCTGGCGGAACTGAACGCCGCGGGGCGGATCGGGCTGAAGGACGGCCGCGTCGTGGTGCTGGACGGCTCTCCGTTGGGCGCCGCGCTGCCGGACCGGGCCCTGGAGCGCATCAAGGCCGAAGGCAAACCGCGGTACCCCGTGTGGTGGGTGCTGCGGCTGGGCAGCGTGGGCCTGCGCGAGGCCGTCCTGCGCGAACTGGTGCAGCAGGGCGAGGTGCGGGCCGAGGAGGTCCGCGTGCTGGGGATCTTTCCGTCCGAACGGTTCCCGGAGGCCGATCCCGCTCCGGAAAGGCGGCTGCGCACCCGGCTGCTCGCCGTCCTGGACGGCACCGCCGACCCCGCCCCCGGGGATGCGACCCTGGTGGCGCTGTGCCGGGCAGCGGGCCTCCTGCACAGGGAACTCGACGCCACCCCTCAGGAGCGGGTGACCGAGCTGGCCGTGGGCAACTGGGCCACCGTGGCTGTCCACCGGGCCATCGAGGAACTCTCCTACGTCTGGGTCGGCTGAGCCGCACCTGCGCCGCCGGCCCCGGAGGGGAGGCCGGCGGCGGTGACGGGCGCCGGGAAGTCCGGGAGCCCCTCCTGGAACAGCCAGGGTTTCAGGAACGCCTTGGCCCTGAAACCTTCCGGGGCGTGGGCCTCCACGTGTGCCACGAACTGGCGGTAGGTGATGCTGTCGTGCCGCTTGCGCCGGGTCCAGTCCTTGAGCATGCCGAAGAACCGCTGGTCGCCCAACCCCACGCGCAGGGCATGCAGGGCCAGCGCGCCGCGCTTGTAGACGCGGTCGTCGAACATCTTCTCCGGGCCCGGGTCGCCCACGCACAGGTCCTGGGGCAGCCGCCCCAGCCTGGTCCAGGCCTCCCGGGCGTGGGCCTGGGCGGCGGCGCCCCCGGAGGCTTCGGACCAGATCCATTCCGCATAGCAGGCGAAGCCCTCGTGCATCCAGATGTCGTCCCACCGGGCCACGGTGAGCGAATTGCCGAACCACTGGTGGCTCAGTTCGTGGGCGATCAGGCGCTGGGACTCCCATTCCAGCGAGAGGTGGTTGCGTCCCAGGATGCACAGCGTCTGCGCCTCCAGCGGGATCTCCAGGTCGTCGTCGGCGACCACCACGCCGTAGGACTCGAACGGGTAGGGGCCGAACGCCTCAATGAACGCTTGCATCATCTCCGGCATCCGGGTCAGCGCGGCGTGCGCCGCCGGGGCCAGGTGCGCGCCCACCGCCACGAACTGCGCCGGGATCCGGAGCGGGGCGGCGTGCCGGGCGCCCGACCCGCCGCCGGCGGGCTCGGGGAGGCGGTGCAGGTTGTAGCGGCCGATCTGCACCGTGGCCAGGTAGGTGGCCATCGGTTCGCGCTGCACGTACGTCCAGCTTTCCCGGCTGGCCCGCCGGGCGTGCTCCACCAGTTCCCCGTTGCAGAGCGCGCGGTAGCCGGCATCGGTGCTGACGCGGATGCGGTAGGTGGACTTCTGGCTGGGGTGGTCGTTGCAGGGGAACCACGACGGCGCCCCGTTGGGCTGGCCGGCGACGAGCACCCCGTCCGTGAGTTCCTCCCAGCCGACCTCCCCCCAGGTCCCGTCCAGCGGATGCGGATACCCGCCATAACGGATGTCCAGTTCCACGCGGACGCCCGCGGCGACGGGGCCGGGCAGAACCACGGACAGGCGGCCCTGCCGGTGGGTGAAGCGGGCCCGCTTGCCCTCCACGCCGACCCGGACCACCTGCAGGTCTCCGAGGTCCAGTTCCAGGCGCTGCAGCGGGACCAGGGCCGTTGCCCGGAGCAGGGCCCGGCCGTCCAGCCGGTTGGTGGCCAGCTTGTACTCGAGGTCCAGGTCGTAGTGGGCCACGGTGTAATCCGCGCTGCCGGCCCCGGGGAGGTAGGGGTCCGGGATCACGGGCTCGTTCTTCTGGCGGGTGGGTCGGTTTTTGGGACTCATGCGGCGGGCCGGCTCCAGGGTTGCACGGGGTTGCCCATCCAGTAGGAGGATGGCGGGAGGTTTTCGCCGCGCATGACCAGGGACGCCGGGCCCACGGTGGCCCCGGCCCCCAGCACCGCTGCGGGAAGGATCACGCCTTGTGGACCCAGGGTGGCTCCGTCGGCGATTTCCACCGTATCAATGGACATGACCCGGTCGTGGAACAGGTGGGTCTGGACCACGCAGCCGCGGTTGACGGTCGAGGCATCGCCGAGGGTGACCAGGTCGGCCTCGGGCAGCCAGTAGCTTTCGCACCAGGCGCCGTGCCCGATCCGGGCACCGAGCGCGCGCAGCCACCACACCAGTGCGGGGGTGCCGGAGGCGAGCCGGGCGAACCAGGGGGCGCTGACCATTTCGACAAAGGTGTCCACGACCTCGTTGCGCCAGATGAACGAACTCCACAGCGGGTGCTCGCCCGCGCGGATCCGTCCCACCAGGGCCCACTTGGCGAGCACCGAGACCGCGGCGGCGAGGGCGCCGGCGGCCAGCAGCACGGCGCCGCTGGCCGCGGCCGCCGCCGCGTAGCCGAAGGACCCGGCCAGCGCATCCAGGGCCGCGAACACCAGGACGGCGATGGCCACGGTGACGGCCACCGGCACGAACCGGCACAGCTCCCACAGCATGCGGGCGGCCTTCAGGCGCCGCGGCGGCTCGAAGGTGCGGGACTCGTCGGCGGCGACGGCGGTCCGGCGCAGGCGCACGGGCGGGCTGCCCAGCCAGGAGGACCCGCTTTTGGCTTTCGCCGGGGTGGCGGAGAGCACGGCCACCAGCCCGTCCTTGGGAACCCGCCGGCCGGCGCCGGCCATGCCGGAGTTGCCCAGGAACGCGCGCTTGCCGATTTTCGCCCGGCCCACCCGCATCCAACCGCCGCCGAGTTCGTAGGAGGCGACCATGGTGTCATCGGCCAGGAACGCCCCGCTGCCGATCGTGGTCATCTTGGGCAGCAGCAGGACCGTCGAGGCCTCCACGTTGCGGCCCACCTTTGCCCCCAGCAGCCGCAGCCACACCGGGGTGAACAGGCTGGCGTAGATCGGGAACAGGCGGTCCCGGGCCATGTCGAGCACCCGTTCGGTGGCCCACACCTGCCAGCCGACCCGGCCGCGCACCGGATGCCAGCCCTCGGTGATGCCCACGCCAAGCAGGCGCACGATCAGCACGATCAGCGCCGCATTGACCACGAACCAGGCCAGGGCCGCCAGCGGGACCGCCAACAGCAAATCCGGCAGGGCCTGCCCCAGGCTGCCGTGGCCGCGCGCCGCCACGCCGAGCACCGCCACGGCCGCCAGCATGCCGCCGTAGGGCAGCAGCGACAGGGCCGCGGAGGCCGTCCCGAACCAGAACGCGCTCCAGCGGCCGCGGTGGGGGAACTCCTGGGGCCAGGCCGGCTTGGCCTTACCGGTGCGTTGGGCGGGGGATCCGGAATAGGCCGTGCCTGCCCTGGTTTGCCCGACAATGGACGAACCCGGGGCGACGTCGGCGCGATCGGCCACCGCGGCCCCCGGCAGCAGCGTGCTGCGTGAGCCCACCGTGGCTCCGGCGCCCACCTCCACGGGGCCGACGTGCACCCGGTCTCCGTCGATCCAGTACCCGGAGAGGTCAACTTCCGGCTCCACCGAGGCACCGGGGCCCAGGGTGAGCATGCCGGTGACCGGGGGCACTGAGTGCAGGGTCGCGCCGCGGCCGATCCGGGCCCCGAGTGCCCGCGCGTAGTACTGGACCCAGGGGGCGCTGGCGAGGCTGACGGGGTCCACCAGGTCGGCGATGTGCTGTGCCAGCCACAGCCTCAGGTGCACCTTGCCCGAGCGCGGGTAGGAGCCCGGGCGCAGCCCGCGCAGCAGTACCCGGGCGGCGGCCACGGACAGGCCCATCCGTCCCAGCGGGCTGACGAAGACCAGCCACGCGGCCGCGACCCACCACCAGGACACGGCGGGCGCTCCGGTGAGCAGCCCCAGCGCGGCCAGCACGTTGTTCAGCGCCATCAGGTAGGTCAGCCAGCGCATGCCGGCGAGGATGAACAGCGGGATGCCCATCAGGGTCTGAAAGACCTGGGCGCGGCGGGTGGTGCGGGCGACCTCGCGCGCGGAGACGGGCCCGGCGGCGGCGGTGCCGCCCAGGTGCTCGATGAGGGCGCCGATGCGCGGGTGGGAGTAGACGTCGGCCACCGTGACGGTGGGGTACTTGGCCCGGAGGGCGGAAACCAGCTGCGCGGCGGAGAGCGACCCGCCCCCGGCGGCGAAAAAGTCCGCGTCGAGGCTGCCGGCGGGGGCTCCGAGCACGGAGCCCCACTGCTCCACCACCCAGCGGGCCTCCGGGTCCAGGTCCGGCAGGGCGCCCTCGGGCTCGGCGCCGGCGCCGGGAAGCGGCCAGGGCAGCGCATTGCGGTCCACCTTGCCGCTGGTCTTGGTCGGCAGCGTGTCCACCACGGCCAGCAGCGGGATCAGCGGAGCCGGCAGCTGGCCCGCCAGCAGGCCGCGCGCGGCGGCGGTGTCGTACCCTTCGGGAGCGGCGAGGTAGCCCACCAGGACCTGGTTCCCCGCGGCGGTCGTCTTCACGGCCGCGGCCGCACCGGCGACGTCCGGCAGGGACTGCAGGGCGGCGTCGATCTCGCCCAGCTCGATCCGCCGCCCGCCGAGCTTGACCTGCTCGTCCGCGCGTCCCACGAAGAGCAGGCCCTCCGGATCGAAGACCACCAGGTCCCCGGAGCGGTAGGCGCGGTCCCATCCCAGGGTCTCCATTGGCGCGTACTTCTCCGCGTCCTTGGCCGGGTCCAGGTAGCGGGCCAGGCCGACGCCGCCGATGATCAGCTGCCCGGTCTCGCCCGCGGCAACCGGAACGCCGGCCTCGTCCACGACGGCCAGGTCCCAGCCGTCCAGCGGCAGGCCGATCCGCACCGGCCCCTTCCCGTCCATCGGCGCGGCGCAGGCCACCACCGTCGCCTCGGTGGGCCCGTAGGTGTTCCAGACCTCGCGGCCGGGCACGGCCAGGCGAGCGGCCAGTTCGGGCGGGCACGCCTCGCCCCCGAAAATCAGCAGCCGCACGTTCTCCAGCGCCTCGGCCGGCCACAGCGCGGCCAGCGTGGGGACCGTGGAGACGGCCGTAATGCCGCGGGTGACCAACCACGGGCCCAGGTCCATGCCGGAGCGCACCAGGGCGCGCGGGGCCGGGACCAGGCAGGCGCCGTGGCGCCAGGCCAGCCACATCTCCTCGCAGGAAGCGTCGAAGGCCACGGACAGCCCCGCGAGCACGCGGTCCTGCGGTCCCAGCGGCTCGGCCTGCAGGAACAGGCGGGCCTCGGCGTCCACGAACGCGGCCGCGGAACGGTGGGAAACGGCCACCCCCTTGGGGGTCCCGGTGGAGCCGGAAGTGAAGATGATCCAGGCGTCGTCCTGGGGGAGCGGGCCCCGCGGGGCCGGGTGCGGGGCGGGCCGCTTCCGTCCGCCGCCCTGGGGGGCGGGGACAATCCTGCCCCCGTCCTGCAGGACGGCGGCGACCTTCGCCTCGGCGAAGACCAGCCGGGCGCGCTCGTCGGGATCGTCGGCATCCACCGGAACGTAGGCGGCGCCAATGGACAGCGTGGCCAGGATGGCGATGTACAGCTCGCGCGTACCGGAGGCGATGCGGATGCCGATCCGGTCGCCCGGCCCGAACCCGGCCCCGTGCAGCGCGCGGGCCTTGTCCCGCACGGCTTCCAGCAGTTCGGCGTAGCTGAGCGAGGCAGTGCCGTCGTCGAGCGCGGGGGAGTCGGGGTGGGATGCGGCGCTGGCCGCGAGGATGTCGACCAGCGTGCGCGGCCCGGCGGCGAGCGCGCCTCCGGGCAGCTGCGGCAGGTAGGTTTCGCGGCGGGGACCCGGCAGGCGGGGATCCAGCAGGCCGCGGTGCTGCGCGTGGGGTGCTGCGGGCTCCTGCGTCACGGGACCAGGATCAGCTTGCCGGTGGTGGCGCGCGACTCGAGGTCGGCATGGGCCCGGGCGGCATCGCGCAGGGGGTAGCGCCCGCCGATGCGCACCTTGAGGGTGCCTTCCGCGGCCAGCCCGAAGATCTCCCCGGAGCGCCAGCTGCGCTCCTCCGGGGTGCTCAGGAAGTGCGCCAGCCTCGGGCGGGTCACGGTGAGCGATCCCAGGGCGTTCAGCCGCTGCAGGTCCAGAGGAGGCACCTGGCCAGAGGCGCCGCCAAACAGCACCAGCGTGCCGCGCAGGCGCAGCGAACGCAGCGAGCCCTCGAACGTGTCGCGGCCCACGCCGTCGTACACCACCTCCACGCCGCGCCCCCCGGTCAGTTCGCGCACGCGCTCCGGCACGTCGGCGTAGCCGAGCACGTGGTCCGCCCCCGCGGCGCGGGCCAGTTCCGCCTTCTCCGGGGTGGAGGTGGTGGTGATGACCGTGGCCCCGCGCAGCTTCAGCAGCTGGGTGAGCAGCAGGCCCACCCCGCCGGCTCCGGCGTAGGTGAGCGCGGTGTCGCCGGCGGAGACGTTGAAGCTGGAATTGACCAAATAGTGGGCGGTAAGGCCCTGCAGTGCCAGCGCCGCCGCGGTCTCCAGCTCCAGTGCCTCCGGAACCGGCAGCGCCCGGTCCGCGTCCAGCACCACATACTCGGCGTAGGTGCGCGCGCCCGTGGCGGTGGCAACGCGGTCCCCCAGGGCGAACCCGGAGACCCCCTGGCCCACTTCCTCCACGGTGCCGGCCGCCTCCTGGCCGGGGCAGAAGGGGAAGTCGACAGGGTAGATGCCGGAACGCTCATAGGTGTCGATGAAGTTCACCCCGGCGGCCGCAACCTTCACCAGCAGCTGTCCGGGACCCGGAACCGGCCGCGGGACCTCGGCGGCTTCCAGGACGTCGGGCCCACCGGGGCGCGGGGCGAAAATGGCGTACGGCATGGGGGCTCCTCGGGAAGGGGCGGGCGAATCTGGACAACTGTAGGACCGGGCGGTTAACGGAGTATGAATGGAGCACGCCACCGGGCGCCAGTGTGGGGCATCCCACGAAGGCTGCCGGTCCTGGCCGCCCCGGACGGCAAAAAGGCGTGAATAATTATTAGCCACAATGCATAAACGGGTCTAGAGTGGACGGCATGACCATCTCAGTAGCGGTTTCCGGAGCCAGCGGGTACGCCGGCGGCGAGGTCCTGCGCCTGCTTGCCCACCACCCCAACACCACTATCGGCGCCATCACGGCGCACAGCAACGCCGGCCAGCGCCTGGGGGCCCTGCAGCCGCACCTGCACGCGCTCGCCGACCGCGTCCTGGTGGACACCACGGTGGAGAACCTGGCCGGGCACGACGTCGTCTTCCTGGCCCTGCCGCACGGGGCCAGCGCGGAGATCGCCGCCCAGCTGCCCGCAGACACGCTGGTGATCGACGCCGGCGCCGACCACCGGCTGGAATCCTCCGCCGCCTGGGAGAAGTTCTACGGCTCCGCCCACGCCGGCACCTGGCCCTACGGGCTGCCCGAACTGCCCGGACAGCGGGAGAAGCTGCGCGGGGCCAAGCGCATCGCCGTTCCCGGCTGCTACCCGACCAGCGCCCAGCTGGCCCTGGTTCCCGGCTTCGCCGCCGGCCTGCTGGAGCCGCACGACGTGGTCATCGTGTCCGCCTCGGGAACCTCCGGCGCCGGCAAGTCCGCCAAGACCCACCTGCTCGGCTCGGAGGTCATGGGCGGGATGAGCCCCTACGGCGTCGGCGGCGCCCACCGCCACACCCCGGAGATGGAGCAGGGCTTCTCCAACGCCGCCGGGGAGCCGGTCTCCGTTTCCTTCACCCCCACGCTGGCACCGATGTCCCGCGGCATCCTCACCACCGCCACCGCACGGGTCAGGCCGGGCGTGGGCGCGGCCGCGCTGCGCGCCGCCTGGGAGCAGGCCTACGCGGACGAGCCGTTCGTGCGCCTGCTGCCGGCCGGCCAGTGGCCGCACACCAAGCACGTCGTGGCCTCCAACCACGCCACCCTCCAGCTGGCCTTCGACGAGCACGCCGGACGCGTGATCGTTGCCTGCGCCATCGATAACCTCACCAAGGGCACCGCCGGCGGTGCCGTCCAATCCATGAACATCGCCCTGGGCCTGCCGGAAACCGCCGGGCTCGGCATCGAAGGAGTCGCCCCGTGACCGCTTCCCCGCTTGGCGTCACCGCCCCCGCCGGCTTCCGCGCCGCCGGCGTCGCCGCCGGCCTGAAGGCCTCCGGCAAGCCGGACCTGGCCCTGGTGGTCAACGACGGCCCGCTCCGGCACGCCGCCGCCGTCTTCACCTCCAACCGCGTCGCCGCCGCCCCGGTGCACTGGTCCCGCCAGGCCGTCAGCGACGGCCGGGCCGACGCCGTGGTGCTCAACTCCGGAGGGGCCAACGCCTGCACCGGCGCGCTCGGCTTCCAAAACACCCACGCCACCGCCGAGCACGTGGCGCAGGTGCTCGGCGTCAGCTCCGGCGACGTGCTGGTCTGCTCCACCGGGCTGATCGGCGAACAGCTGCCGATGGACAAGCTCCTGCCCGGGGTCGACGCGGCGGCCGCGCAGCTGGGCACCGGCAGCGGGTTCGACGGCGGATCCGCCGCGGCCGCCGCCATCATGACCACCGACACCGTGTCCAAGCAGTCCGGCTTCGCCGGCACCGGCTATTCGATTGGCGGCATGGCCAAGGGCGCCGGCATGCTGGCTCCCGGCCTGGCCACCATGCTGGTGGTCCTCACCACCGACGCCGTCGTGGAACCGGCGGCGCTGGAGGCCGCGCTGCGCGGGGCCACCCGGGTGAGCTTCGACCGCGCCGACTCCGACGGCTGCATGTCCACCAACGACACCGTCATCCTGCTCGCCTCCGGGGCCTCCGGCGCCGTGCCGGACCCCGACGAGTTCGCCGCCGGCCTCACCACGGTGTGCACCGACCTGGCGTTGCAGCTGATCCGCGACGCCGAGGGCGCCTCCCACGACATCACCATCCGCACCTTCAACGCCGCCAGCGAAGCGGACGCCGAGGAGGTCGGACGCGCCGTCGCCCGGTCCAACCTGTTCAAGACCGCCATCTTCGGGCAGGACCCGAACTGGGGCCGCGTGCTCTCCGCCGTCGGCACCACCAAGGCCGCCTTCGAGCCGGAGAACCTGAACGTGTGGATGAACGGCGTGCAGGTCTGCCGCTCCGGCGGCGTGGGCGAAGACCGCAGCCTGGTGGACCTGTCCGGGCGCGAGGTCCTGGTGGAGATCGACCTCGCCGCCGGCGGCGCCGAGGCCTCGATTTGGACCAACGACCTTACCCACGACTACGTCCACGAAAACTCCGCGTACTCCAGCTAGGAAGGCCCGCCCCATGAGCAGCACGCCCCCCACGCCCACGGACGCCGCCCAGCGCAAGGCCGAGGCCCTCATCGAGGCCCTGCCCTGGATCCAGCGCTTCGCCGGCTCCCGCATGGTGATCAAGTACGGCGGCAATGCCATGGTCAACGACGACCTCCGGCGCGCCTTCGCGGAGGACATCGTCTTCCTGCACCACGCCGGCATCCGCCCGGTGGTGGTCCACGGCGGCGGCCCGCAGATCAACGCCATGCTGGGGCGGCTCGGCATCGAATCCGAGTTCAAGGGCGGGCTGCGGGTGACCACCCCCGAGGCCATGGACGTGGTCCGCATGGTGCTCACCGGGCAGGTGGGCCGCGAGCTGGTCGGGCTGATCAACTCCCACGGCCCCTACGCCGTGGGCCTCTCCGGCGAGGACGGAGCGCTGCTGCGCGCCGAGCGCACCGGAACGGTCATTAACGGCGAGGAGGTGGACCTGGGCCTGGTCGGCGAGGTCACCGGCGTGGACCCGAGCTCCATCATCGACCTGCTCGAGGCCGGGCGCATCCCGGTCATCTCCACCGTGGCCCCCGAGGTCGACCCCGGGGGCACCCCCACCGGCCAGGTGCTCAACGTGAACGCGGACACCGCCGCGGCCGCCGTCGCGGTGGCGCTGGGATCGAGCAAGCTGGTGATCCTGACCGACGTCGAGGGCCTGTACGCGAACTGGCCGGACAAGTCCTCGCTGATCTCTTCGCTCACCGCCGGGGAACTGCGCGCCATGCTCCCGGACCTGGAGTCGGGAATGATCCCGAAGATGGCCGCCTGCCTCAAGGCCGTGGACGAGGGCGTGGACCGCGCCCACATCGTCGACGGCCGCCAGCCCCATTCGATGCTGCTGGAGGTCTTCACCTCCGCCGGCGTCGGCACCCAAGTCGTCCCGGAGGAAAAGAAATGACCGAACTGGCCGCAACCGCGGAACTTGCCGGCCTGGCCGGCCTGCACGGACCCGAGCTCCTGAAGCGCTACAACCGCTCCCTGATGGGTGTCTTCGGCACCCCCCAGCGCGTGCTGGTGCGCGGCCAGGGCTGCCTGGTCTGGGACGCCGACGGCAAGGAGTACCTGGACCTGCTCGGCGGCATTGCCGTGAACGCGCTGGGCCACGCCCACCCGCTGCTCACCTCGGTGGTCTCCTCCCAGCTGGCCACCCTGGGCCACGTCTCCAACTTCTTCACCAGCCCCACGCAGATCGCCCTCGCCGAGAAGCTGCTGGCCCTCTCCGGCGCACCGGAAGGGTCCAGGGTCTTCTTCGCCAACTCCGGCGCCGAGGCCAACGAGGCCGCGTTCAAGCTGGCCCGGCGCAACGCCGGCACCGCCGCAAAGCCGCGCACCCGCATCATTGCGCTGGAGAACTCCTTCCACGGCCGCACCATGGGTGCCCTGGCCCTGACCTGGAAGGCGGCCTACCGCGAGCCGTTCGAGCCGCTGCCCGGCGGGGTCGAGTGGGTCCCGGCCGGCGACGCCGACGCGCTGCGCGCCGCGGTCGACGACACGGTCGCGGCGGTCTTCATCGAACCCATCCAGGGCGAGGCCGGCGTGCGCGGCTACCCGGAGGGCTACCTGGAAACCGCCCGCCAGCTGACCCGCGAGCACGGCGCCCTGCTGGTCTTCGACGAGGTCCAGACGGGCGTCGGGCGCACCGGCAAATGGTTCGCCTCCGAAGGGGTCCTGCCCGACGCCATGACCCTGGCCAAGGGCCTGGGCGGCGGCCTGCCGATCGGGGCCCTGATCACCTTCGGCGAAGCGGCCTCGACGCTGCTGGCTGCCGGCCAGCACGGCACGACCTTCGGCGGCAACCCGGTCGCCACCGCGGCCGCGCTGGCGACCCTGCACGCCATCGAGTCCCAGGACCTGCTCCGCCACGTCACCGAGACCGGCGAGGCCGTCCGCGCCGCGCTGGCCGCCGTCGGGGTGATCACCGAGGTGCGCGGGCAGGGCCTGCTCGTCGGCTTCGACCTGGACGCCGACATCGCCCCCGCCTTCGTCCAGCGCGCCCTGGAGGCCGGGTTCATCGTCAACGCCCCGGGGCCGCGCACCGTGCGCCTGGCCCCGCCGCTGATCGTCACCGCGGAGCAGCTGATGCGCTTCGTCGACGCCGTCCCCGCCATCCATGCCGCCGCCAAGGAGACCCCGTGAGCACCAGCCCCGTCCGCCACTTCCTGGTCGACACCGACCTGAGCCCCGTCGAGCAGGCCCAGGTACTGGACCTGGCCCTGGCCATGAAGGCCGACCGCTATGGTTACCGGCCGTTCGCCGGCCCGCAGACCGTGGCCGTCATCTTCGACAAGACCTCCACCCGCACGCGCGTTTCCTTCGCCGCGGGGATCGCCGAACTGGGCGGCTCGCCGCTGGTCATCAACGCCGGCGAATCCCAGCTGGGCCACAAAGAGTCCATCTCCGACTCGGCCAAGGTCCTGGAGCGGATGGTCTCCACCATCGTGTGGCGCACCTACGCCCAGTCCGGGCTGGAGGAGATGGCGGCGAACTCCGGCGTGCCGGTCATCAACGCCCTCTCCGACGACTACCACCCCTGCCAGCTGCTGGCCGACCTGCTCACCGTGCGCGAGCACAAGGGCACCCTGGCCGGGCTGACCATGACGTACCTGGGCGACGCCGCCAACAACATGGCCAACTCCTACCTGCTGGCCGGCGCCACCGCGGGCATGCACGTGCGCATCGCCGGTCCCGAGGGCTACCTGCCTGCCGAACACATCGTGGCGGCGGCCCAGGCCCGCGCGGCCGAGACCGGCGGGTCGGTGCTGGTCACCTCCGATGCCCAGGCCGCGCTGGCCGGGGCGGACGTGGTTGCCACGGACACCTGGGTCTCCATGGGCCAGGAGGAGGAGAAGGAGGCGCGCCTGCAGCTTTTCCGCGCCTACGCCGTGGACTCCGCGGCGATGCGGCTGGCCGCGCCGGACGCGGTGGTGCTGCACTGCCTGCCGGCCTACCGCGGCTATGAGATTGCCGCCGAGGTCATAGACGGCGCGCAGTCCGTGGTGTGGGACGAGGCGGAGAACCGCCTGCATGCGCAGAAGGCGCTCATGGCCTGGCTGATGGCCGAGTCCGGCCTGGCCGAGCTGGAGGGCACGACGGCGGCCCGCAACCGATGAGCGTCTCTTCCGCCCAGCCCAGCTCCACCCAGCCGGGCACCAAGATCGCCCGGCAGGCGCGCATCAAGGCGATCCTGGGGGCCGCGTCGGTGCGGTCCCAGGCCGAACTGGCCGCGTTGCTGGCGGGGGAGGGCATCCAGGTCACCCAGGCGACCCTCTCGCGGGACCTTGTGGAGCTGGGGGCGATCAGGGTCCGCGGCGTCGACGGCGGGCTGGTGTACGCGGTGCGCGCCGAGGGCGGGGACCGCACCCCGCGCACCGGGCCCACCCAGGAGGTGCTGGACGCGCGGCTGGCCAAGCTGTGCGCCGAATTGCTGGTGACCGCCGAGGCCTCCGGGAACATTGTGGTGCTGCGGACTCCGCCGGGGGCCGCGAACTTCCTGGCCCTGGCCATCGACCACTCGGTCCTGCCCGACGTGCTGGGCACCATCGCCGGGGACGACACCGTCCTGCTGGTCACCCGCGATGCCCGGGGCGGGGAGGACGTGGCAGCCCGGTTCCTGGAACTGGCCGACCCCCAATAGCGGCACCTCCCGCCCCGGAAAGCAGGGGTGGCCCGGTCCCTTGCACGGCCGGGCAGGGGGTTTGCGCCCGGCGGGGCCGGGTGCAAGCATGGGGTAGCAGGAACGGGCCGTGCCACAGGGGGTACGGTGCCGCCTAACGCAGGGGAGGCCACAGTGTCCGCATCCACCGACCGCATTGAACGTTCGATCCTGATCCGCACGGATCTCGCCGCGGCTTGGGCCCTGGTGTCCGAACCCGGCTGGTTCATCAACGACGGCGGCATCACCCGGCACGAGGTGGAACACGACGGCGACCTCGCCCGCGTCACCGACCCCGACCACGGAACGTTCCTGATCCGCACGGTGGCGCTGGAGGAGCCGCACCGTGCGGCGTTCCGGTGGCTTCCCGTCGGGCCCATCCCCGAACCCCGGGCGTCCGGCGGACTTCCGCTCGAACCGGCCTCCGAAACCGCGCACGCTGCCGTGCCGGAGGCAGGGCAGGCAGGGGACGAGGGCTCGACGCTGATCGAATTCCAGCTGGAGGACTGCGGCGACGGCACCGTGCGGCTCACCGTCTCCGAGAGCGGCTTCGAGTCCCTCCCCGTCCCGGAGGAGACCCGCCGGCACACCCGCGAGGACAACACCGAGGGGTGGATCATCGAACTGGCCGTCGCCCGCCAGTTCCTGGAGCGCGGCCCGGTCCCCGAGGCCCCCGCGTGGAGCCTTCTCGCCGAGGACTGACCCCTCGAGGACTGACCGCCTGGAAGTGACCCGTCGGGGATTCCGGCAGCTCGGGGATTCCGGAGGCGGAGGGCCGGGCGGGCGGGAACAGCGCCGGCCGGGCGGGGCGGCCGGCCCTATCCGCCGGCGGCGCGCCGGAAAGCGGCCTCCTGCGCGGCGCCGAACAGCACGAACCGCACCTCGGCGATGCCGCCGTCCTCCTGCTCCTGCAGGGCGTGGCCGGGCGCCCCGCGCCAGCCGCGCACCGCGTCCAGCGCGATCCGCGCCACCTCCTCCACGTCCCACCCGTAGACCCCGGCGCTGACCGCCGGAAAGGCGATGCTGCGCGCGCCCAGCCCCGCGGCGACATCCAGGCTGGAGGTGAAGCACGACGCCAGCAGCGCCGGATCGGTCTGGCCGGCATGGCGGTTGGGTCCCACGGTGTGGATGACCCAGCGCGCGGGCAGCCGTCCGGCCGTGGTGGCCACGGCCTGGCCCACGGCCAGTCCGCGGGGCAGCACGGTCCGGCGCAGTTCGCGGCAGGCGGCGGCCAATTCGGGGCCGGCAGCGGCGTGGATGGCTCCGTCCACCCCGCCGCCGCCGGCGAGCGCGGAATTGGCGGCGTTGACGATCGCGTCCGTGTCCTGGACGGTGATGTCCCCGCGGCGGACCGTGATGCGCATGGCTAGAGGTATTCCCCGATGACCTTCCGCAGCTCCGGCAGCCCGAACATGTCGGTCACCGCCAGCGCGTTCTGCGCCCCCAGCCGCGGGTCGGCCCCGTGCTCCAGCAGGAAGCGCGTCAGGGGCTCGTTCTGGCGGAAGACCGCGCAGGTGAGCGCCCCCTGGCCCTTGTCGTTGAGCCGGTTGACGTCCGCGCCGCGCTCGACGAGCCCGCGGACGATCGCGTCCTGGTCCTTGTAGGCGGCAAGAATCATCAGGGTGTCGCCCTTGGAGTCGGTGAGGTCCGCGGGCAGCCCCTGGTCGACCAGGGCGAGCAGGCGCTCGGCCTCTCCGTTGCGCGCCATGTCGAAGGTCGAGTGGAGGAAGGCGAGCTCATCGTCGGTGAGCTGGGTCTCGGCGGGCCGGGTTTCGGCGGGCGGGGTCTCGGCGAGCGGGGCGCCCCCCTGGGCGGGGGTGCCAGCGGCGGAATCCTGAGTCATGATGAACAGGGTACCGCCCGCCCCCCAATTCGGCCCCGGCATGCCGCGGATCGCCCTTTCTGCATATTTATGTAGACTTGTGAATAAGAAACGACACTGTCCCGCGGGCATCCGCGCGCGCGGGAGGCAGTTACTGAGCAAGGAGAACACCGTGAAGGAACGCATCGTCCTCGCCTATTCGGGCGGCCTGGACACCTCCGTCGCCATCGGCTGGATCGCCGACGCCACTGGCGCCGAGGTGATCGCCGTGGCCGTCGACGTGGGACAGGGCGGCGAGTCCCTGGAGACGGTGCGCCAGCGCGCCCTCGGCTGCGGCGCCGTCGAGGCCTACGTGGCCGACGCCCGCGACGAGTTCGCCAACGAGTACTGCATGCCCACCCTGAAGGCCGGCGCGCTGTACCAGAACCACTACCCGCTGATTTCGGCGATCTCCCGCCCGGTCATCGTCAAGCACCTGGTCAAGGCGGCCAAGCAGTTCGGCGCCACCACCGTCGCCCACGGCTGCACCGGCAAGGGTAACGACCAGGTCCGTTTCGAAGTCGGGATCCAGACCCTGGGTCCGGACCTGAAGTGCATCGCGCCGGTCCGCGACCTGGCGCTGACCCGCGACAAGGCCATCGCCTACGCGGAGGAGAAGAACCTCCCGATCGAGACCACCAAGAAGAACCCCTACTCGATCGACCAGAACGTCTGGGGCCGGGCCATCGAGACCGGCTACCTCGAGGACATCTGGAATGCCCCGACCAAGGACATCTACAGCTACACGGACTCGCCGGAGTTCCCGCCGGCCCCCGACGAGGTCACCATCACCTTCAAGGAGGGCATCCCGGTGGCCATCGACGGCGTCGCGGTCACCCCGCTGCAGGCCATCGAGCAGCTGAACCGCCGCGGCGGCGCCCAGGGCATCGGCCGCATCGACATGGTGGAGGACCGCCTGGTGGGCATCAAGTCCCGCGAGATCTACGAGGCCCCCGGCGCCATGGTCCTCATGGAGGCCCACAAGCACCTGGAGAACGTGACCGTCGAGCGCGAGCAGGCCCGCTTCAAGGCCACCGTCTCCCAGCGCTGGTCCGAACTGGTCTACGACGGCCAGTGGTTCTCCCCGCTGAAGCGCTCGCTGGACACCTTCATCGAGGACACCCAGCGCTACGTCTCCGGCGACATCCGCATGGAGCTGCACGGCGGCCGCGCGGTGGTCAACGGCCGCCGCTCGGACACCGGCCTGTACCGCTTCGACCTGGCGACCTACGACACCGGCGACACGTTCGACCAGTCCAGCGCCCGCGGCTTCATCGACATCTTCGGCCTGACCTCCAAGGTCGCCACCGAGCGCGACGAGCGCGTGGCCGGAGAGGCCAAGTAAGTGGCCGCGGACGGCCCGGCGCGCTCGGGAACGAATGAGGGCGCGCTGTGGGGCGGCCGGTTCGCCGGCGGCCCCGCGGACGCCCTCGCCGCCCTGAGCAAGTCGACCCACTTCGACTGGCGGCTGGCCCGCTACGACATCGCCGGCTCCAAGGCCCACGCGCGCGTCCTGCACACCGCGGGGCTGCTCGATGACGCCGAACTGGCCGGGATGCTGGACGCCCTGGACCGGCTGGACGCCGATGTCGTCTCCGGAGCGTACGTTCCGGCGGAGTCCGACGAGGACGTGCACGGTTCGCTGGAACGCGGCCTGATCGAACGGGCCGGTCCCGCCCTTGGCGGCAAGCTGCGCGCCGGCCGGTCCCGCAACGACCAGGTCGCCACGCTGGGGCGCATGTTCCTGCGCGACCACGCGCGGATCATCGCCCGCGGCGTGCTGGCCACGGTCGATGCGCTGGTCGGGCAGGCCGAGGCGCACCCGCACGCGGCGATGCCGGGCCGGACCCACCTGCAGCACGCGCAGCCGGTCCTGCTGTCCCACCACCTGCTGGCCCACGCGTGGGCGCTGCTGCGCGACGTGCAGCGGCTGGCGGACTGGGACAGGCGCGCCGCGGTCTCCCCGTACGGCTCCGGTGCCCTTGCCGGCTCCACGCTGGGGCTGGACCCCAACGCAGTGGCCGCGGACCTGGGCTTTGATTCGGCCGTCTGGAACTCGATCGACGGCACCGCCGCGCGGGATGTCTTCGCCGAATTCGCCTGGGTCGCGGCCATGATCGGCGTGGACCTCTCCCGGGTCTCCGAGGAGGTCATCCTCTGGGCCACCAAGGAGTTCTCCTTCGTCACGCTCGACGACGCCTACTCCACGGGGTCCTCGATCATGCCGCAGAAGAAGAACCCCGACGTGGCCGAGCTGGCCCGCGGCAAGGCCGGGCGCCTGATCGGCGACCTCACCGGGCTGCTGGCCACGCTCAAGGGCCTGCCGCTGGCCTACAACCGCGACCTGCAGGAAGACAAGGAGCCGGTCTTCGACGCGGCGGACACGCTGGAGCTGCTGCTTCCGGCCGTCTCCGGGATGATCGCGACGCTGCGGTTCAACACCGCGCGGATGGCCGAACTTGCCCCGTTGGGCTTCGCGCTGGCCACCGACATCGCCGAATGGCTGGTCCGCCAGGGCGTGCCGTTCCGCGAGGCGCACGAGCTCTCCGGCGCGGCCGTGAAGCTGGCCGAGTCCCGCGGCGTGGAGTTGTGGGACCTGACCGATGAGGACTATGCGGGAATCTCCGCGGCGCTGACCCCCGAGGTCCGCACCGTGCTCAGCACCGAGGGGTCGCTGAACGCCCGCAGCGCGCAGGGCGGCACCGCGCCGTCCGCCGTCGCCGCGCAGCTGGACGCGCTCAAGGGGCAGCTGGAGGCCCTCCGCGGCTACGCGGGCTAGCGCCTGCCGGGTTCCCGGGCCCGCGGGACCCACGGGGCGGGGTCCGGCCCGCGGTTTTCCAGACCGCACGACGGCGGCCGGTGGCCTTCCGCACGGAAGGCCAC
>NZ_BKDJ01000017.1 GCF_008580665.1 Zafaria cholistanensis | reverse complement strand
AGACGACCGCCGCCGAAACGGCCGCCCCGGAAGCCCCCGCCGAAGCCGCCGAGGGCGGGGCGGCACGGACCGCCGGCGTCGAGGCCCCTGCCGAGGAGCGCCCCGAACGCACCGGCCGCAACCGCCGCGACCGCAACCGCAACCGCCGCGAGGAGCGCGAGGCCGAGGCCGGCGAGCAGGGGCAGCAGCGCGAATCCCGCGAGCAGGGCCAGCAGCGCGAATCCCGCGAGCAGGGCCAGCAGCGCGAGGCGGCCCAGCGCGAGCAGCAGGGCACCCGCGACTCCCGCCGCGAGCGCACCCGCGAGCGCAACGACCGCACCCGCGACCGCAACGACCGCAACGAGCGCCGCCGCGGCCGCGGCCGCAACCAGGTCGAGGTCGACGACACCGAGCTGACCGAGGACGATGTCCTGCTGCCGGTGGCCGGCATCCTGGATGTGCTGGAGAACTACGCCTTCGTGCGCACCTCCGGCTACCTGCCCGGGCCGAACGACGTCTATGTCTCGCTGAACCAGGTCAAGCGCTACAACCTGCGCAAGGGTGACGCCGTCGTCGGCGCCATCCGCGCCCCGCGCGACGGCGAGAACGCCGCCGCCGCCCGCCAGAAGTTCAACGCCCTGGTCCGCATGACCACGGTCAACGGCAAGCCGGTCGAGGAGAACAAGGACCGCGTCGAGTTCAGCAAGCTCGTCCCGCTCTACCCCTCCGAGCGGCTGCGCCTGGAGACCGACCCGAAGCTGGTCGGCCCGCGCGTGATCGACCTGGTTGCCCCCATCGGCAAGGGCCAGCGCGGCCTGATCGTCTCCCCGCCGAAGGCCGGCAAGACGCTGATCCTGCAGTCGATCGCCAACGCGATCACGATCAACAACCCGGAAGTCCACCTCATGATGGTGCTCGTCGACGAGCGTCCGGAAGAGGTCACGGACATGCAGCGCACGGTCAAGGGCGAGGTCATCGCCTCCACCTTCGACCGTCCCGCGGACGACCACACCACGGTCGCCGAGCTGGCGATCGAGCGCGCCAAGCGCCTGGTGGAACTGGGCATGGACGTCGTGGTGCTGCTGGACTCGATGACCCGCCTGGGCCGCGCCTACAACCTCAGCGCCCCCGCCTCCGGCCGCATCCTCTCCGGTGGTGTGGACTCCTCGGCGCTGTACCCGCCGAAGCGCTTCTTCGGCGCCGCGCGCAACATCGAGAACGGCGGCTCGCTGACCATCCTGGCCACCGCCCTGGTGGAGACCGGGTCCAAGATGGACGAGGTCATCTTCGAGGAGTTCAAGGGCACCGGCAACATGGAACTGCGCCTGTCCCGCCAGCTGGCGGACAAGCGCATCTTCCCGGCCGTGGACGTCAACGCCTCCGGCACCCGCCGCGAGGAGAACCTGCTGTCCCAGGACGAGGTCAAGATCATGTGGCGGCTGCGCCGCGTGCTCTCCGGCCTGGACACGCAGCAGGCGCTGGAGCTGCTCACGAGCAAGATCCGCGACACCCAGTCCAACGCGGAGTTCCTCATGCTGGTGAACCGCACCACGCTCGGAACCAAGGACAACTAGCGTCCCAGCCGCCCAGGCCCGCCGTGCACCGCACGGCGGGCCTGGGCTTCGGCCGTTAACGCGGGAGGGACGACGGCGCCCGCGCGGGCCCCCTGCCGCCGTCGTGCAAACCCCCGAATCCGTCCTGAGAAAGAGAATGACCACCATGTTCGAATCCGTCCAAGGCCTGCTCGACGAGCACGCCGAGCTTCAGCGCCGGCTCAGCGACCCCGCCGTCTACCAGGACCAGGCGCTGGCCCGCAAGCTGGGCCGCCGCGGCGCGCAGCTCAACGGCATCGTCGAGGCCCACCGGCGCTGGAAGCAGATCACCGAGGACCTGGCGGCCGCCCGCGAGATGGCCGACGAGGACCCGGACTTCGCGGCCGAGGTGGCCGAACTCGAGGAGGCCCTGCCGGCCGCCGAGGAGAAGCTGCGCCGGCTGCTCATCCCGCGTGACCCCAACGACGCCCGCAACGTGATCCTCGAGGTCAAGGGTGGCGAGGGCGGGGACGAGGCGGCCCTGTTCGCCGCCGACCTGCTGCGCATGTACACGCGCTACGCCGAGTCCAAGGGCTGGAAGACGGAGATGATCTCCTACAACGAGTCGGACCTCGGCGGCTACAAGGACGCGCAGGTTGCCATCAAGGGCACCTCCAACGACCCCGCCGAGGGCGTCTACGCGCACCTGAAGTACGAGGGCGGCGTGCACCGCGTCCAGCGCGTTCCCGTGACGGAGTCCCAGGGCCGCATCCACACCTCGGCCGCCGGGGTGCTGGTGCTGCCGGAGGTCGACGAGCCCGAAGAGATCGAGATCCACCAGAATGACCTCAAGATCGACGTCTACCGCTCTTCCGGCCCCGGCGGACAGTCGGTCAACACCACCGACTCCGCGGTGCGCATCACCCACCTGCCCACCGGCATCGTGGTGGCCATGCAGAACGAGAAGTCCCAGCTGCAGAACCGCGAAGCCGCGATGCGCGTGCTCCGCTCCCGCCTGCTGGCCCACCAGCAGGAGCAGATCGACGCGGAAAACTCCGCGGCCCGGGCCTCCCAGGTGCGCACCATGGACCGCTCCGAGCGCATCCGCACCTACAACTTCCCGGAAAACCGCATCGCGGACCACCGCACCGGCTACAAGGCGTACAACCTCGACGCGGTCATGAACGGGGACCTCGAGCCGGTCATCCAGTCCTGCATTGAGATGGACGAACAGTCCCGCCTCGATGCCCTCGCCGACGAGAAGAAGTAGGTCCCCGGTGCCTGATGCCCGTACCGGCCCGCAGGGCGCGGACCGGGACCTGGACCAGGCGCTGCGCGAGGCCGCGGCCCGGCTCTCCGTGGCCGGGGTGCCGACCCCGCGCGTGGACGCCGAGCTGCTGGCCGCCCACCTGCTGGGCGTCGGACGCGGCCGCGTGGCCGCGCTGGCGCTGGCCGGGGCGCCCGTCCCGGACGGTTTCGACGACCTGGTGGGGGAGCGCTGCCGGCGCATCCCGCTGCAGCACCTCACCGGCGTCGCCCACTTCCGCCACCTCGAGCTGGCCGTGGGACCGGGGGTCTTCGTTCCCCGCCCGGAGACCGAGACGGTGGCGCAGTTGGCGATTGACCGCGCCGCGCTGTTGCCCGCGCCGGTGGTCGCCGACCTGGGCACCGGGTCCGGCGCAATCGCGGCCGCCCTCGCCTCCGAGGTGCCCGGGGCCCGCGTGGTGGCCGTGGAGCTCAGTGACCTTGCCCACGCCTGGGCCGAACGCAACCTGGCCCCGCACGGGGTGGAACTGGTCCTGGGGGACCTGGCCACGGCCCTTCCCGAACGCAACGGGACCTTCGACGTCGTGGTCAGCAACCCGCCCTACATTCCCGCCGCGGCGGTCCCCAACGAACCCGAGGCGCGGGACCACGATCCCGAGATGGCCCTGTACGGCGGGGGCGAGGACGGAATGCGCCTGCCCGCGGCGGCGGCGGCCACCGCGGCCCGGCTGCTCAAGCCCGGAGGGTTCTTTGTCATGGAGCACGCCGAGGTGCAGGCTCCGGCGGTTGCGGCGCTGCTGCGCTCCAGCGGCGACTGGGAGTCGGTGGCGACCCACCAGGACCTCGCCGGGCGCGACCGCTGCACCTCCGGCATCCGCCGCAATCCACAGATTCGCATGGAAGAATGACCCCGTGACATCACGCTTTGACTGCCAGAATGAACAGGAAAAGGCCGCCGGCCTCGAGGCCGCCCGCGCAGCCATCGCGGCGAAGCAGTGCGTGGTGCTGCCGACCGACACCGTCTACGGCATTGCCGCGGACGCGTTCTCCCCGCAGGCCGTAGCCACGCTGCTGGCGGCCAAGGGCCGCGGCCGCACCATGCCGCCGCCGGTCCTGATCCCGCACGCGGCCACCCTGGACGGGCTGGCCACCGAGGTGAACGGGGACGCCCGCGCGCTGGCGGAGGCGTTCTGGCCCGGCCCGCTGACGCTGATCCTGCGCTCCCAGCCCTCCCTGACCTGGGACCTGGGGGAAACCCGGGGAACCGTCGCGCTGCGCATCCCGGACGACCCGCTGGCCCGCGAGCTTCTTGAGGCCACCGGCCCGCTGGCGGTGTCCTCGGCCAACCGCACCGGAAACCCCGCCGCGGCCACCGCGGCCGAGGCCGAGGAACAGCTCGGCGGCGCCGTAGCGGTCTACCTCGAGGACGGCCGGCGCCCGGTCGCGGGGGAGTCCCTGGCCTCCACGATCGTCGACTGCACCGGCCCGGTGCCCGCCGTCGTCCGCCAGGGGGCCCTGCCGCTGGAGGAGCTGCGCCGCGTGGTCCCCGCCGTGCTCGGCCTGGGCGAAGAACGACTGGGCGAGGAGCCGGCCACGCAGCCATGAGGGTCTACATCCTGCTCATGGGCGTTGCGTTCGCGGCGTCCTACCTGCTCACGCCGGTGATGCGCCGGCTGGGCCTGAGGGTCATGGGCTCGGCTCCGCTGCGCGACCGCGACGTCCACCTGAGCCCCATCCCCAAGCTCGGCGGTGTCGCCATGATCGCCGGCATCCTGGCGGGCCTGCTGGTGGCGTCCCGGATCCCCTTCCTGGAGGGCGTCTTCAGCGACACGGACCAGGTGCTCGGCGTCGTGGCCGCGGCCGGCCTGATCCTGCTGATCGGCGTGGCCGACGACATCTGGGACCTGCGCTGGTACGTCAAGTTCGCCGGCCAGACGCTGGTGGGGTTGACTGTCGCGTTCTCCGGCGTCCGGCTGGAGGCCATGCCCGTGGGCTGGATCCACATTTCCAGCGAGCCCCTGCAGATCGTGCTCACCACCTTCCTGGTGGTCCTGACCATGAACGCCATCAACTTCGTCGACGGCCTGGACGGGCTGGCCGCGGGCATGGCGGCCATCGGCGCCGCCGCGTTCTTCATCTACTGCTACCTGCTGGCGCGCACCATCAACGAGTACGACCACTCCAACTACTCCGCCCTGCTGATGGCCCTGCTGCTGGGCTCGTGCCTGGGCTTCCTTCCGCACAACTTCAACCCCGCGAAGATCTTCATGGGGGAGTCCGGGGCCATGATCATCGGCCTGATGATGGCCGTCGCCACCATTGCGGTGACCACCGACCTCGATGCGCTGGAAGGCTTCCGCTTCCGTAACGTGCCCGCCTACATGCCGATCATCCTGCCCATCGCGGTGATCCTGCTGCCGATGGCGGATCTGGTCCTGGCCATCATCCGGCGCACCGCCCGGGGGCGTTCGCCCTTCTCCGCAGACCGCGGGCACCTGCACCACAAACTGGTCGACGGCGGCTACTCGCACCGCCAGGCGGTGCTGATGCTCTACCTGTGGTCGGCGCTGGTGGCCTTCGGCACGGTGTCGTTCAACTTCTTCGATCCCAACGTGCTGATCCCCGTGCTGGCCGTGCTGCTGGTCGGGGCCGCGTGGCTGACCATGCGCCCGCTGCTGCGCCACGCCCGGGGCGCCCGGGACGCCCGCTAGCCGCATTTTCCCGTGAGGTTGGTGCGCGGCCGGCCCGTGGCTGGCCCATGGGCGGGGTAGGGCCGGCGGCCGCCGCAGGCGTGTGACCGGCGGCACGTCCGGGCCCGGCGTCACACGCGCGGGTGGAAGTTCTATCTCGTGTAGAATTTTCGCTGGCGTCCCATCCGGCGCCGTCCACAGATCCACGCACCGCAAGCGACGGGACCACCATGACCACCAATGGCAGCGGTAGGCCTTCCGTGCCCTCCGCCTCCGGGGCCACCCCCGGGCCCTGGCTGGCGATCCTTCGCACCTGCCTTGTGGCCACCGCGGTCCTGGTGGCGGTGCTTGCCGCCGCCGCGGGCCTGGTCTCCGGGTCCCTGGCGGGCGCCGCCAGCGCCGTCGCGGGCGGCCTGCTCGTGGCCGTGTTCTTCGGCATCAGCCTGCTGGTGGGCCACCTGGTCGGCCGGCGCAACCCGTCGGCCGCGCTCGGCGCCTTCCTGGCCGGGTACGTCATCAAGGTGCTTGGCTTCGGCGTGCTGGCCTTCGGAGTCGGACGGCCCGAGTGGCTGGACACGCTGTGGTTCTTCGTCGCCGCCGTCGCGTCCGTGGTGGTGTGGCAGGCCGCCGAGCTGCGCGCCTTCTCCAAGCTGCGGCTGCGCCTTTACGACGAGCCGGCCGATGGCCCCGCGCCGCAGGAGGGAGGTGCCCGTGGGCACTGAGAATACCGGGGGCCCACGCGCCGCCGGAATGAGCTGGCGCCGGGCCCTGGCCACCTATGTCCTTGGCGGGATCCTCGCCTGGGGTTTGGTAGGGTGGGGGTTGGACTTCCTGTTGCATACCCGCTGGATCTGGATCGTCGGCGCCGTTTTGGGTGCGGGCGGAGGGTACTACCTGGCCCGCCTCCACAGAGACGACCGCGCCCCCGGGCGCGGCGCGGAGGAAAATTCGTGACAGCCCAAAAACTTCATTTGGGGGACAGCCGCGCCGCGGCGGACCACCCACCATGCCCAATGACGGACACCTGCAGAGAGGAAACGCGTTGATCGCGCTTGCGCTTCCGGCGGAAACTGAAAATGGCGGCTTCCACGCCCCCGGCCTCGAAGACTTGCATCTTCCCGAAATCCTTCCGTGGGGGGCTGAATACGGCACCGGCTTCGGCAAGCAGATGCTGCTTGTCCTGCTCTCCATCGCACTGATCTCCTGGTTCCTCGTTGCGGCCTCCCGCCGCGGTGCGATGGTCCCGGGCAAGTTCCAGTTCCTGGGGGAGTACTCGTACAGCTTCGTGCGCAACTCGGTGGGCAAGGACGTCATCGGCGAACGCGACTTCAGGCCGTTCATCCCGCTGCTGGTCTCCCTCTTCTTCTTCATCCTGGTGAACAACCTGTTCGGTTCGATCCCGCTGCTGCAGCTGCCGACCACCTCCCACGTGGGCACGGCCTACGCGCTGGCCGGCATCGTGTACGTGTTCTGGATCGGCCTGGGCATCAAGAAGCACGGCCTGCGCTACTTCAAGGTCGCCACGGTCCCCTCCGGCGTGCCGAAGGCCATCCTGCCGCTGATCGTGGTCATCGAGATCATCTCCACCTTCTTCGTCCGGCCGATCACGCACAGCCTCCGTCTCTTCGCGACCATGCTCTCCGGCCACCTGATCATCGCGCTCTCCGCCGCCGGCAGCTCCTTCCTGCTCCTGGAGGCCGACGGGCTGCTCAAGCCGCTGGGCCTGCTGACCCTCGCGGGCGGCGTCGGAATGTACCTGTTCGAAATCCTGATCCAGGTCCTGCAGGCCTACGTGTTCGTCCTGCTGACCGCGATCTACATCCAAGGCTCCCTGGCCGAGGACCACTAGACCATCCCCTCGCGGGGATCGATGCAAAACCAGCAACCTGTTGCGGGCCAGTAAGGCGCGCGGCATCTTGAAAGGAAAACAATGGAAGTTCACGGCTCTCTCAACCTCATCGGCTACGGTCTCTCCGCCATCGGCGGTGGTATCGGTGTGGGTCTCGTCTTCGCCGCGTACATCAACGGTGTTGCCCGCCAGCCGGAGGCCCAGCGCGTCCTGCAGCCGATCGCCTTCCTGGGTCTGGCACTGACCGAAGCCCTCGCCATCCTCGGCCTGGTTTTCTCCTTCGTTATCGGCGCCTAACGGCACCCCTTCCATAACGCAGGCTCTGGTTATAGAAAGACGGGTGAAATATGAACAACGCAGTTATCCTCGCAGCTGAAGGCGCTAACCCGCTGATCCCCAATGTGTGGGAAATCGTGGTGACGGTCATCGGCTTCGCCATCCTGCTGTTCATCGTCTCCAAGTTTGTCGTTCCGGCATTCGAGAAGACCTATGAAGAGCGTTCGGCGGCGATCGAAGGCGGCATCGCCAAGGCGGAGGCCGCGCAGGCCGAAGCCAACGCCGCGCTGGAGTCGTACAAGCAGCAGCTGACCGACGCCCGCACCGAGGCAAACCGCATCCGTGAGGAAGCGCGCGCCGAAGGTGCACAGATCCTGGCCGACCTGAAGGAGAAGGCGGCGGCCGAGTCCGCGCGCATCACCGAGCAGGCCCACGTCCAGATCGAGGCGGAGCGCCAGGCGGCCGTTGCGTCCCTGCGCAACGAGGTCGGTACCCTGGCCACCGCGCTGGCCGGCAAGATCGTTGGCGAGTCCCTCGCCGACGACGCCCGCTCCGCACGTGTGGTGGACCGCTTCCTGTCCGACCTCGAGTCCCAGCAGAGCGCAGGTGCATCGAAATAATGGCAGGTGTATCGAGCGAGTCATTGTCCGCGGCGCAGGCCGCGCTGGAGGCCAAGCTGCCGACGGCGACCCTGTCCCTGGCGGAGGACCTCTTTGGCATCCTTGGCATTCTGGACGGTAACCCCGGACTGCTCCGCGCCCTGACTGATCCGGCTCGCGAGGGCAAGGACAAGGCTGCGCTGGTTTCGCAGCTTCTGGCGGGGAAGGTCTCGGCCGACGCCGTGGCCATCGTCGCCGACCTTGCTTCCGCGCGCTGGGGCTCGGCACGTGACATTGTGGACGCACTGGAGACCCTGGCCGCGTCGGTGGCGATTGCCGTCGCCGAGAACCAGGGGCTCGGCCCCGCGGGCCTCGAGGCCCTTGAAGAGGACCTCTTCCGGTTCAACCGAGTGGTCGGGTCCAACCACGAGCTGCAGCGCGCGCTCGACGATTCACGGGCGCCGGCCAAGGCGCGCAGCGCCTTGGCCCTGAAGGTTGTGCCCGGGATCGGCGCGGTTGCGCGCCTGCTGGTGACCCAGGCTGTGGCCGCCCCGCGCGGCCTCAAGCCGATGGCACTGGTGCAGCGCTTCCTGGAGCTTGTTGCCAAGCGGCAGCAGCGGTGGATCGCACAGGTCAGCGTCACCCGTCCGCTGACGGCGGAGCAGAGCCACCGTCTGCAGGCCGGCCTGGACAACCTCTACGGGCGCAAGCTGAAGATCAATGTCACCGTCGACCCGACACTAGTTGGCGGCGTCCGCGTGGCTGTGGGGGACGAGGTTGTTGACGCAACCGCCGCGACCCGCCTCGCGGAACTCCGCCGGAGGCTGGCAGGCTAGGACCCTTCGGGGTCCTGGCCTGGCGCCCGAGAACAGACATCACACACCGGTCGTCGCTGCGAAACAAGGCGATGATCACAATTTAGGAGAGCAGGGACTGCAGATGGCCGAATTGACCATCAACGCCGATGACGTCCGCAATGCCTTGAACGATTTCGCGGCGTCCTATGAACCGGGCACCGCGGAGCGCGTCGAGGTCGGCCACGTCACAACGGCTGGCGACGGCATCGCCAAGGTGGAGGGTCTTCCCTCCGTCATGGCGAACGAGCTGATTCGCTTCGAAGACGGCACCCTGGGCCTGGCCCAGAACCTCGACACCCGCGAGATCGGCGTCGTCGTGCTTGGCGACTTCACCGGCATCGAAGAAGGCCAGGAAGTCTACCGCACCGGGGAGATCCTCTCCGTGCCGGTTGGCGACGCCTTCCTCGGCCGCGTGGTCGACCCGCTGGGACAGCCCATCGACGACCTTGGCGCCATCGAGGCCGAGGGCCGCCGCGCCCTGGAGCTCCAGGCTCCGGGCGTCACCCAGCGCAAGTCGGTCCACGAGCCGCTGCAGACCGGCCTCAAGGCCATCGACGCGATGATTCCGATCGGCCGCGGCCAGCGCCAGCTGCTCATCGGCGACCGCCAGACCGGCAAGACCGCCATCGCGGTCGACACCATCATCAACCAGAAGGCCAACTGGGCCACGGGCGATGTCACCAAGCAGGTCCGCTGCATCTACGTCGCGATCGGCCAGAAGGCCTCCACCATCGCGGCCGTGCGCCAGACCCTCGAGGACAACGGCGCGCTGGAATACACCACCATCGTGGCTTCCCCGGCGTCCGACTCCGCGGGCTTCAAGTACCTGGCCCCCTACGCCGGCTCGGCGATCGGCCAGCACTGGATGTACGGCGGCAAGCACGTCCTGATCGTGTTCGACGACCTGTCCAAGCAGGCGGAAGCCTACCGCGCGGTGTCCCTGCTGCTCCGCCGTCCGCCGGGACGCGAAGCCTACCCCGGCGACGTGTTCTACCTGCACTCCCGCCTCCTGGAGCGTTGCGCCAAGCTCTCCGACGAGCTCGGTGCCGGCTCGATGACCGGCCTGCCGCTGATCGAGACCAAGGCCAATGACGTCTCGGCCTACATCCCGACCAACGTCATCTCCATCACCGACGGACAGATCTTCCTGCAGTCGGACCTGTTCAACGCCAACCAGCGTCCGGCCGTCGACGTGGGCATCTCGGTGTCCCGCGTCGGTGGTGCCGCGCAGGTCAAGGCCATGAAGAAGGTCTCCGGCACGCTGAAGCTCGAGCTGGCCCAGTACCGCGACATGCAGGCCTTCGCCATGTTCGCCTCGGACCTGGACGCCGCCTCCAAGCAGCAGCTGACCCGCGGCGCGCGCCTCATGGAACTGCTCAAGCAGGGCCAGTACGCACCGTTCCCGGTCGAGGAGCAGGTTGTCTCCGTCTGGGCCGGCACCAACGGCTACCTGGACGACGTCCCGGTCGAGGACGTCCGCCGCTTCGAGGCAGAGTTCCTGGACCACCTGCGCCACCGCACCCAGGTGCTGACCACGCTGGCCCAGACCAACGTGCTCGAGGACTCCACGGTGGACGCACTCAAGGCCAGCATCGCGGACTTCAAGAAGGGCTTCTTCGGCGTGGGCGACAACCACCTCGTTGCCGCGGGCCACGAGGAGTTCCCGGCACTGGGCGAAGAGAACGTCGACCAGGAAAAGATCGTCAAGCAGAAGCGCTGACCCCCATCCGCAACGCGGTGCCGGCCCTGGCCGGCACCGCGTCCAGCGGATAAGGAAAGGAAAAACATGGGAGCCCAGATCCGGGTCTACCGCCAGAAGATCTCCTCGACGTCGTCGATGCGCAAGATCTTCAAGGCGATGGAACTGATCGCCACTTCCCGCATCGGCAAGGCGCGCAGCCGCGTCGCGGCGTCCGCGCCGTATGCCAATGCGATCACCCGTGCTGTTTCTGCCGTGTCGTCCCAGTCCGAGATCGACCACCCGCTGACGACCGAGCCGGAGCAGATCCGCCGCTCGGCCGTCCTGGTGATGACCTCGGACCGCGGCCTTGCCGGTTCCTACTCCGCCAGCGTGCTTAAGCAGGCGGAGCAGCTCGTCGAACTCCTTCGTGAAGAAGGCAAGGAAGTCAAGATGTACCTGAGCGGCCGCAAGGCCCAGGCGTACTTCGACTTCCGCTCGCGCGAGTACGCGAAGGTCTGGACCGGGGGCACCGACAACCCCGAGTTCTCCGTCGCGCAGGAAATCGGGAAGGCCCTGCTCGAGGACTTCAGCACCGCCTACGAGGACGGGGGAGTCGACGAGATCCACGTCGTCTTCACCCAGTTCAAGTCGATGGTCGTGCAGGAACCCACCGTGATCCGCCTGCTGCCCCTCGAGGTGGTTGAGGAGGAGGTCACCGACCAGGCCGAACTGCTGCCGCTCTACGAATACGAGCCGGAGCCCGAACAGGTGCTGGATGCGCTGCTGCCGCGCTACATCGAGTCCCGCATCTTTGCGGCGCTCCTGCAGGCCGCCGCTTCCGAACTGGCGGCACGCCAGCGCGCGATGAAGTCCGCGGGGGACAACGCCAGCGAGTTGATCAAGAAGTACACGCGACTTCGCAACAACGCGCGCCAGGCGGAGATCACCCAGGAACTCACCGAGATCGTCGGCGGCGCCGACGCCCTCAGCGCGTCCTAGCCACCCGAGCACAACGCAACCCACGCTATAAACACAAGCGAAGTGAGAGACATGACTGCCCAACTGAATGAGCAGGGAACCGCCGCCGCGGCGTCCGGTGCCATCGGCCGCATCGCGCGCGTCATCGGCCCGGTCGTCGACGTGGAATTCCCGGCTGACGCCCTCCCCGAGATTTACAACGCCCTCACCACCGAGGTCACGCTCAACGGTGAGACCAAGACCATCACGTTCGAGACCGCCCTCCACCTGGGCGACAACCTCGTGCGCGCCATCTCCCTGCAGGCGACCGACGGCCTCGTCCGCGGCACCCAGGTGAGGGACTCCGGCGCCCCGATCTCCGTCCCGGTCGGGGACGGCGTCAAGGGCCACATCTTCAACGTCCTCGGCAAGCCGCTGGACGTCGAGGAGTCCGAGCTGCAGGTGACGGAGCGCTGGCCGATCCACCGCAAGGCCCCGCACTTCGCGACGCTGGAAGGCTCCACCGAGATGCTGGAGACCGGCATCAAGGTGATCGACCTGCTGACCCCGTACATCAAGGGCGGCAAGATCGGCCTGTTCGGCGGCGCAGGCGTCGGCAAGACCGTGCTGATCCAGGAAATGATCACCCGTGTCGCGCGCAACTTCGGCGGCACCTCGGTGTTCGCCGGCGTCGGCGAGCGTACCCGCGAGGGCAACGATCTCTGGGTCGAAATGGAAGAGGCCGGCGTCCTGAAGGACACCGCCCTCGTGTTCGGCCAGATGGACGAGCCGCCGGGAACGCGTCTGCGCGTGGCCCTGTCCGCGCTGACCATGGCGGAGTACTTCCGCGATGTGCAGAACCAGGACGTGCTGCTCTTCATCGACAACATCTTCCGCTTCACCCAGGCCGGTTCCGAGGTCTCCACGCTGCTGGGCCGCATGCCCTCCGCCGTGGGCTACCAGCCGAACCTGGCCGACGAGATGGGCCTCCTGCAGGAGCGCATCACCTCGACCAAGGGCCACTCGATCACCTCCATGCAGGCGATCTACGTCCCCGCCGACGACTACACCGACCCGGCTCCGGCGACGACCTTCGCCCACCTGGATGCGACCACGGAACTTTCCCGTGAAATCGCCTCCCGTGGCCTGTACCCGGCCGTGGATCCGCTGACCTCCACCTCGCGTATCCTCGACCCGCAGTACGTCGGCCAGGACCACTACGACACCGCCGTGCGCGTCAAGCAGATCCTCCAGAAGAACAAGGAACTGCAGGACATCATCGCCATCCTCGGTGTCGACGAACTGTCCGAAGAGGACAAGATCGTCGTGGCCCGCGCCCGCCGCATCCAGCAGTTCCTGTCCCAGAACACCTACACCGCGAAGCAGTTCACCGGTGTCGAGGGCTCGACCGTGTCCATCAAGGACACCATCGAGGGCTTCAAGGCGATCTGCGACGGCGACCTTGACCACATCGCGGAGCAGGCGTTCTTCAACGTCGGTGGCCTCGACGACGTCGAGCGCCAGTGGGCCAAGATCCAGGAATCGACCAAGTAGCCATGGCTGAGCTCGAAGTCGAGATCGTTGCGGCGGACCACTTCGTGTGGTCCGGTGCGGCGAGCAAGGTCAACGCACGCACCAGCGACGGCGAGATCGGCGTCCTGCCGGGCCACAGCCCCGTGCTGGCCGTCCTTGCCGCCGGTGAGCTGTCGATCGAACCGGTCGAGGGCTCCCGCTTCACGCTCCAGGCCGACGGCGGTTTCTTCTCCGTCGACAAGGACCGGGTCGTGATCGTCGCCGACAACGCCAAGCTGGACGACACCGTCACGGCAGGGAACCGCTAGTCCCGCCTTGAACGAGGTCGGCATTTCCCTAGTCGCCCTGGCCGCGGCGCTGCTGCTGGTCCTGGCGGTGCTGGCTGCCATGGGGGTGCGCCGCATGAGTTTGCGGCGTGCCCTCGGCACCTTCGACGCCTCCATCTCCTCCGCGGACAAGCGGTGGACGATGGGGGTTTGTCGTTATGCGGACCACGAGCTGGAGTTCCTCCGCCTGTTCACGCTGTCCCCGCTCCCGGCCCGGCGCTTCCTGCGCAGCTCGCTGGAGATGCGCGGGTGGCGGGCGCCTGAGGAGAACGAGATCCGCCGGGTGCCTCCGGGCAGCGTGGTGGTCACGTTGGGCTACCGGGACGAGACCATCCTGCTGGCGATGGACTACGGCGCCTACACGGGGCTGAGCTCCTGGCTGGAGGCCGGCCCCGTGGCCGGCATCGGCATCTGGCGCTGAGCCCGCACGCGCCCGCCGCGGCTTCCGCGGCAGCCAGGCTGGCAAACGCAAGGGGCCGCATCCCGCGAGGGATGCGGCCCCTTCTCCGTGCCGCGGCTGCGGCCGGATCGGACGAACTAGAGGGCGACGACGCCGGTGGCCTGCGGCCCCTTGGCGCCCTGCCCGATCTCGAACTCCACCCGCTGGTTTTCCTCCAGCGTGCGGAAGCCGTTGGACTGGATCTCCGAGTAGTGGACGAAGACGTCGCCTTCGGCGCCGTCCGGGGTGATGAAGCCAAAGCCCTTTTCGGCGTTGAACCACTTCACGGTGCCCTGAGCCATATGTTTCTCCTCCGGTCTGGACGATACGTCCGGCACACCGTGCGCCGGACGGGCGGTGCCCAAGTGAGAAGAACTGCCCCCATTTGTGGAGCGGCGACTTCACACCCGCAACCTGCTTTGCGGGTATTACAATCACCAACACAAAGACTGGGAACAGCATCACACAGGGGTGTGGGCAGGTCAACGGTCTTTTTGCCAAAAGGCGGAATGTAACGAGGAATTCACCCGGTGCGGCCGCAGGGGGGCGCTATGTTTCGCTATGTTGCCCGGTTGTTGGGTTCCAGTTCAACGCCGCGGCGGTACACCGCCCGCAGGCGCAGGTCGGGGGAGAGCACCAGCAGGTCGGCCCGGAAGCCCGCGTGCAGGGCCCCCACCTCGTCGGCCAGCCCCAGTACGGTGGCCGGAACGCAGGTGGCCGAAACCACGGCCTCGGCCAGCGGTACTCCGGCCTCCACGGTGGAGCGCAGGACCTCCAGCAGGGTGGCGGTTCCCCCGGCCAGGCGGCCGTCAGCGGCCAGCCGGGCCTCTCCGCCGCGCACCACCACGTCCGCCCGGCCCAGCCGGTAGTCGCCGTCGGGCAGGCCGGTGGCGGCCATCGAGTCGGTGACCAGGGCGACCGCCTCCGGCCCGGCCAGGGCAAAGACCGCACGGACGGTCTCCGGGGCCAGATGGTGGCCGTCCGCGATGAGTTCGACGACGGCCCCGCCGGTGGCGGCCGCCTCGAGGCATGCGGTGACGGCCCCCGGGCGGCGGTGGTGCGGCGGCGTCATGGCGTTGAACAGGTGGGTCACGGTGGGGCGCTCGGTGAAGCCGTCGAAGCCGGCGGACGCAAGCTCCTCGCGGGCCAGCCGCAGCGAGGCCGCGGTGGTCTCCAGGTCCGCGTCGGTGTGGCCGATCGAGGGAACGACGCCGTGCTGGGCCAGCTGCTCCACCAGTCCGTCGGCGTCGGCCAGTTCGGGCGCATAGGTCATGGTGCGCAGCTGCCCGCGGGAGACGGCCACCAGCGCATCCACGAAGCCGGGGTCGGGATCGGTCAGCACGGAGGGGTCCTGGGCGCCGCAGCGGGACGCGGCCAGGAAGGGGCCCTCGGCGTGGATCCCCTCAACCAGGCCCTCTTCGGCGAGCCCGGCCAGGGTCCCGGCCGCCTCCAGCATGGCCTCGGGAGGGGCGGAGACCAGGCTCGCCAGCAGGGTGGTGGTGCCGGCCTGGTGCAGGAAGTCAACCGCCCGGCGGACCATGGCCGGGTCCGCGGACGCGAAGTCACCGCCGGCGGCGCCGTGGCAGTGGAGGTCGACGAGGCCGGGCAGCAGCAGCGAACCGGCCGGCACGTCCACGCCCGCGTAGCTGCCGGCCTCGGGCAGGGTCTCGAACTCGGCGGCGGGCCCGGCGAAAGCGATCCGGTCGCCGTCGAAGGCCACGGCGCCGTCCCCGATGCTGCGGTCGTCGCTGATCAGGTGGCCGCGGATGACCAGGCGGCCGGAAGCTTCGCTGGTAGTCATGCCCCCATCATAGGCACCCCGCCGCTAGAACAGGCGGGCGTCGCTGTCGTCGACGCCGCGCATCGCGTCGTAGTCCAGCAGCAGGCACTCGATGCCGCGGTCGGTGGCCAGGGTGCGCGCCTGCGGCTTGATCTGCTGGGCCGCGAAGATGCCACGGACCGGGGCCAGCAGCGGGTCGCGGTTCATCAGCTCCAGGTAGCGGGTGAGCTGTTCGACGCCGTCGATGTCGCCGCGCCGCTTCAGTTCCACCGCAACCGTCCCGCCGGCGGCGTCGCGGGCCAGGATGTCCACCGGGCCGATCGGGGTCATGTATTCGCGGCGCACCAGCGTGAACCCCGCTCCGAGCAGGGTGATCTGCTCGGCGAGCAGGCGCTGCAGGTCCGCCTCGACGCCGTCCTTGACCAGGCCAGGGTCGATGCCCAACTCGTGGCTGGTGTCGTGCAGGGTCTCGTGGATGCGGATGACCAGCCGGTCGTCGGTCTTGGCGTGCTGGACCTGCCAAATGTCCTCGACGCCGGCCTCGCGCTCGTCCTCGTCCGGAGGGAGCGTGCGCAGGGACGCGGGCGGGCTCATCCAATTCAGCGGCTTGTAGGAGCCGCCGTCGGAATGGATGAGGACGGAACCGTCCGCCTTGACCATCAGCAGGCGGGTCGCCAGGGGCAGGTGGGCCCGCAGGCGGCCCTCGTAGTCGACGGAGCACCGGGCAATCACTAAACGCACGGAAGTCCACTGTACCGGCATCGGTGCCGGGAGTGCGGCACAATGGAGGGCATGCCGCGCTCCAACCGTCCCCGCCGCCCAGCCGCCGGCGGGCGTTCCCCCGCCCGCGGAAAATGGGCCCGCGGCGGACCGGACGACGCCCGGGGCGGGTTCGAGCGGGCCCGGTTCGGGATCGACGAGCTGCAGGAGGCCCCCGACGGGGCCTGGCACGTGCGCCGCATCTCGCCCACCAACGCGGCCAAGACCTACACCTGCCCGGGGTGCCGGAACCAGATTTCGCCCGGGATCGAGCATATTGTCGCCTGGCGCGCGGACGCGTGGTTCGGCGATGACCGGGCCGCCGCCGAGCGCCGGCACTGGCACGCCCACTGCTGGCGCACGCGCAGCCACCGCTACCTCTAAGGCCGCCAGGACCGTCCGGTGATCCAGATTGCAGCGCCCCTCCGGGCCGACACCGTCCTTCCGGCCCTGCGCCGCCGCATCGGGCTGGGCACCGCTGACGGGTTGCGGCTGGTGGGCGAGCTGGCGCTGCCGGAGGGCCGCCCGCCCGCGGCCACGCTGGTGATGTGCCACCCGCTGCCCACCGGCGGGGGGTCCATGGATTCCCACGTGTTCCGGAAGGCCTCCTTCCGGCTGCCGGCGCTGGCCGGGCTGGCGGTGCTGCGCTTCAACACCCGCGGCACCGGGTCCCCGCACGGGCGCAGCGAAGGGGAGTTCGGGGACGGGGTGGGGGAACGCTTCGACGTGGAGGCGGCGGTGGATTTCGCGCTGGCCCGGGGCCTTCCCGCGCCGTGGCTGGTGGGCTGGTCCTTCGGCACCGAGCTGGCCCTGAAGTATGGGGCGGTGGAACCGCTGGGAGCGCGCACCGCCGGGGCCGTGCTGCTGTCCCCGCCGCTGCGCCGCGCCGGGGACGCCGACCTGGACGCGTGGGCGGCCTCCGGCAAGCCGCTGACGGTGCTGGTCCCGGAGCGCGACCACCTCCTGCGCCCGGCCGAGGCCGTGCGGCGCTTCGCCCGGGTCCCGCAGGCCCGCGTGGTCCCGGTGGAGGGCGCCCGGCACCTGTGGCTGGGGGAGAAGTACGCCTCGGCGGCGCTGAACGGGATCGTCGCGGCGGTGCTGGGCCCCGCCGGGAAGGGCTAGCGGCGGTCCTGGCGGGCGATGAAGACCTCCTTCAGCAGCAGCATGGCCGCGGCCGCCAGCGGGATCGCCATGAGCGCGCCGGCAATCCCCATGAGCGCGCCGCCGGCGATCACCGCGATCACCGCCACCGCGCCGGGCACGGCGACGGCTCGGTGCATGATGCGCGGGGAGATGAAATAGGCCTCGAACTGCAGGTACGCGAAGTACAGCACCGCGTACGTGATGCCGGGCTGCCACCCCACGGTCAGCGCGATCAGGGAGACCAGGATGCCGGCGATCAGGGCGCCCACCAGGGGCACGAACGCGAGGATCGCGACCACCAGGGCCAGCAGGATGCTGAAGGGCACCCCCACGATGCTCATGATGATGAACGCGTAGGTGGCGTTGAGGAAGGCGACCACCGCCTGGCCCATCACGTAGTTGCCCACGCTGTTGGTGATCTGTTCCGAGAGCGCCTGCACGCGGGCGCGGCGCGAACGCGGGGCCAGGCGGTAGGCCCAGGCCTTCATTCCCGGCAGCGAGGCCAGGAAGTACACCGCCAGCACCAGGACGGTCAGCGTTCCGAAGAGGGTCTGGGCGATCACCGTTCCGGCGCCGATCACCCCGCCGAACAGCCCGCCCACCGCGCCGCTGTCGGCGAAGAACTTGTTGACCTCCTCGGTCAACCGGTCCCGGATCTGGAACTGCGAGTCGATGCTCAGGAAGAATTCGGAGGCCAGGAAGTCGTCGACATAGCCGGGAGCGTTCTCCACGAACTGCCCCGTCTGGGACACGAGGGTGGGGATCAGGGTGCCGAAGAACGCCGCGGCGCCCAGTGCCAGCAGCGCCATGGCCATCAGCACGCCCAGGGGGCGCGGCAGGTTCCGGGCCTCGGCCCAGCGCACCAGCGGGTCCAGGCCGAGCGCGATGAACAGCGCCACGGCGATCCACACCATCAACTGTCCGACGTTCGTCAGGACGAAGAACCCCAGCAGCGCAAGCCCCACGCCCACCGCCCCCAGGAACCCCGTGGCAATGGGATGGTTGGCCCACGCGATGGAGTGCGGCCCGAACGGTTCCGCGGCGCCGTCCTCGGGCTCGGGCGGGACGGCATACCGTGCCCTGCGTCCCAGGGGAGCAAGGGCCGCCGCCAGCCGCCGGAGCCGGCCGGCGGGCGGTCCCGCCGGCACCGGGGCGGCGGTTTCCCGGGGCTGGGACGGTGGCGCTTCCGTGGCGGGAAGGCTGGAGCCGTCAGGGCCGGGAGCGGGGTGGGGCTCCGCCCCGGCCCCGGGGAATGGGGCGGGTGGCGGCTGCCCCTGGTCGTCGTTCGTCACCCTTCCGAGCCTACCCCGGCCCGCGGACGTGCCCGTGGTCCCGCACACGTCCGGGAACCGGCGCGTTGACCGGTTCGTTACCCTTAAGTTGATGGGCCGTCCGCCGCCAGGAGCGGAGTCCGGCCGCCCCGGGACTGGAACAGACCCCGAATCCGACCCAGCCGTGAGGTGCATAGTGAGATTGCTGATATCCGTGTTGTCCATCCTGCTTGGTGCCGTGGCCCTTCTGGTCGGCATCGGGCAGAAGACCTTCTGGGCGCCGCCGGAAATCGCCACGGCAACGCTGGCCGTTCCCCTGGAAGGCGCCCCGGTGACGGTGATCGAACCCGGGGTCGCCTCGGTGCCGGGTTCGCCGGTCGACATCGCCATCGACGCGGAGGGCGAGTTCACGCTGTCCCTGGGCCGGTCGGCCGATGTTGAGGCCTGGGTCGGCAGCGCCGCCCACAACACGGTGTCCGGGGTCGATGCCGAGCAGGGAACCCTGCTGGCCGAACACACCCCCGGGGACGCCACGGTTCCGAACCCGCGGGATTCGGATCTCTGGGTCGCCACGCAAAGCGCCGAGGGGCACCTGGTGCACCAGTGGACCGAGCCGGCCGAGGGCGAGTGGTCCCTGCTGGTCGCCGCGGACGGCACCCAGCCCGCACCCACCGCGGTCACCGTCTCCTGGCCCAACGACGCCAGCACCCCCTTCGCGATTCCACTGATGATTCTTGGCGCCCTGCTGCTCATCTTCGGGCTCGCCGTCGCGGCCGGCATGCGCCGTGGAGGCGCCGGTGGCGGATCGGGGTCCGCCGCCGGACGCGGCAGGGCCGGCAGCGCTCCGGCCCCGGCCGGCGGCCGCGGCTTCGAGGAAACCGCGTTCGGCGGCCCGCCCGCCGGGCCTGCCGGAACGGCCGGGGAAAAGCCCGCCGGCGAGGGGCCACACGGCAGGAACGAACCGCCCGTCGCGCGCCGCGCCGCCACCCGCCTCGCCGCCGCCGCCGCGGCCGGCCTCCTGGCCGCGCTGCCGGCGCTCCCCGCCCAGGCGGCCACCACGCCGGCGCCGTCCTCCGGACCCGCCAGCGAGTCCGCGCCGCCCGCGGACTCCTACCCGGTGCTGCTGGAGGCCCAGCTGGAACGCATCCTCGAATCGGTGGTGGCCGCCGTGGAGGAGGGTGACAAGGCCAAGGACGCCGGCAAGCTGGGGGACCGCGTCGGCGGCAAGGCCCTGGAACTGCGCCAGGCCAACTACGCGCTCCAGGCCAAGGGCGCGGACATCGGCGCGCCGGTGGCGCTGGCCGCTGCTCCCGTCCGCTCGGCCGCCGTCACCACCAGCACCGAGTGGCCGCGCACGGCCATGGCCGTGACCTGGGTCGAGAATGCCAGGGTTCCACAGGTCCTGGTCCTGCGCCAGGACTCGGCCCGCGCAAACTACAAGCTGGTCTCCAGCCCGTCGGTCCTGCCGGGCTCCTCCTTCCCGGGCATCGCCGTGGGCGACACCTCGGTGAGCACCCTCCCGCTGGACTCCAAGCTCTCCCGCACCCCCAAGGAGGCCGCCCAAGCGGTGGCCGACTACCTGAGCGACGGAAACTCGGAGGCCAAGGACAGGGTCCAGGAGAACGTCTTCATCTCCTCGATGCACACGGCGCAGGACGAGCTGAAGAACGCCAACCAGAATGCGACGATCAAGTTCTCGCGCACCGTGGACGAGGGGCAGACCGTGGCCCTGTCCACCCCCGATGGCGGGGCCCTGGTGGCCACCTACGTCACCAGCACGGTCACCAGCACCCCGAAGGAGGAGGGCGGTACCGTCGAACTCGACGACCTCAGCGCCGCCTCCGCCGGGGAGGACTCCACCACCAAGGGCGTGGACGTGGTCTACGGGGAACCAATGGTCCTCTATGTTCCGGCCAGCGGCAGCCAGGACAAGATCTCCCTGCTGGCCGCCGACGACGTGTTCCTCTCGGCCAAGCTGAAGTAGCGGCGCCGCCCGGGGCCTGTCGCCGCCCGGGATCCGGCGGTGGCCGGGCCCGGGCTGCGGCGTGTGCGGAAACCCGCGTGTCCGGAATCGGGTGTGGTGGGGGCGGGGGCGCCCGCGCGGCGGCATAGAGTATGACCATGACCACCACGCCCGAACCCGCAGCGCCCGCCTCCCGGGGCGCAGTTGACCTGTCCGCCCTTGGCCATGCTCCCGCGCCCGCCGCGGGGACCGGCGCCGGCCCTGCCGCCCCGGAGGCGTCCCGGCCCCCGGCCGGCTCCTGGTCCCGCCCCGTGGGCCAGCAGGACTTCGCCGACCTGATGCAGCTGTCCGCCCGCGTCCCGGTCGTCGTGTCCCTGGGCAGTGCCCGCCTGCCGGTCTCCGCCGAGATCGATGCGGTCCTGGCCTCCGCCGTCGACGCCCAGGCCGGACGCCTGGTCCTGGCGACCGTGGACACCGACCGGGAGCCGGCCATAGCCCAGGCCTTCCGCATCCAGCAGGTCCCCGCCGTCGTCGCCCTGCTCAACGGCCAGCCCGTGCCGATGTTCCAGGGAGCGGCCGCGCCGGAGGAAATCCGCGCGCTGCTGGACGAGCTGGTGCAGCTGGGCGTGCAGCACGGCGTGGCCGGCACGGTGCCGCCCTTCAGCCAGGGCGGCGGGGGTGAGGAGCCGGCACTGCCGCCCCTGCACCAGAAGGCGATCGAGGCCATCGACGCCGGCGACTACGAGGCCGCCGCGGCGGCCTACCGCCAGGCGCTCGCGGAGAAGCCCAACGACGCCGACGCCCAGACCGGCCTGAGCCAGGTCGGCCTGCTGCAGCGCACCGCGGACCTGGACCTGCAGGCGGTGCGCCAGGCGGCCGCCGAACATCCGGACGGCCTCGCCGAGCAGCTCGCGGTCGCCGACCTCGACGTCGTGGGCGGGCATGTGGAGGACGCCTTCGCCCGCCTGGTGGCCTTCATCGGCCGCCACGCCGGGGAGGAGCGCGAGGCGGCCCGCCAGCGCCTGGTGGAGCTCTACGCCGTGGTCGGCGTCCAGGACCCCCGCGTCGTCAAGTCGCGCCAGGCCCTGGCGCGCGTCCTGTTCTAGCGGCTCCCGGAGGCTGCGGGCGCGGAGTCCTCACTTCGGATGACGCCCCGCGGCCGGGCCCGCTGCTAGCGTCGGTGCCATGACCATGCCATTGCCCTCCCTGCCGCCGGCCACCCCGCCGGTTACGCAACCGGCCCCCGCGATCGCGATGCGCGGGCTCGCCAAGCGCTTCGCGGACAAGGTTGCCGTCAACGGCATTTCCCTGGACGTTCCCGCCGGCTCTTTCTACGGGCTGGTGGGCCCCAACGGTGCCGGAAAGACCACGGCTTTATCCATGGTGACGGGCCTGCTGCGCCCCGACGCGGGCCAAGTCTGGGTGCATGGCGCCGACGTGTGGGCCGATCCGCGGGCGGCCAAGGCCATGATGGGGGTCCTCGCCGACGGCGTGCGCCTGTTCGACCGGCTCACCGGAAGGCAGTTGGTCACCTACGCGGGCCTGCTGCGCGGCATGGACCGGGACACGGTTGCCGCCCGCGCCGGGGACCTGCTGCACGTGCTGGGGCTTGAGGAGTCAGCGGGCAAGCTGGTCGTCGACTATTCGGCGGGCATGGCCAAAAAGATCGCCCTCGCCACCGCCCTCATCCATGCTCCGCGCGTGCTGGTGCTGGACGAGCCGTTCGAGGCGGTGGACCCCGTCTCCGCCGCGAGCATTCGCGGGATCCTTGCCGACTACGTGGCCCACGGCGGCACGGTGGTGGTCTCCAGCCACGTGATGGACCTGGTCCAGCGCATGTGCTCCCATGTGGCGGTGATCGCCGGGGGCAACCTGCTCGCGGCCGGCACCGTGGACGCCGTCCGCGCCGGCGGGAGCCTGGAGGACCGCTTCGTGGAGCTGGTGGGTGGCGGCTCCGCCACCGGGGGGCTGTCGTGGTTGCACACCTCCTGAGGCTGAAGGCGATCCTGCTGCGGAACGGTTTCCGGCGCAGCCCCTGGCAGCTGGTGGGCGTGGCGGCGGCCGGCCTCTACGGGCTGTTCCTGGTCGCCCTGCTGTTCATGGGGCTCTTCTACCTTGGCGGCACGGACCCGGGGTTCGCCGCCGCCGTCCTGGTGCCGGCCGTTTCCGCCGCCGTGCTGGGCTGGGCGCTGCTTCCGGTCCTGGCCACCGGCGTGGACCTGACCCTGGACCCCGCCCGCTTCACCACCTTCACGGTCCGTCCCTGGGAACTGGTGGCCGGGCTGCTGCTGAGCGGCTTCATCGGCGTGCCCGGCCTGGTGACGCTGTTCCTTTTCGCCGGCCAGGCGCTGGCCTGGCGCCAGGTGCCGGCCGCGGCGGCCGTGGCCGTACCCTGCGGCGTGCTGGCGGCGGTGCTGTGCCTGGCGCTGGCGAGGCTGACCACGACGGCGGCCTCGGCCCTCACCGCCAGCCGCCGCTTCCGCGACGCGGCCGCCGTGCTCCTGATCGTGCCGCTGCTCGGGCTGGGGCCCGTCCTCACCGTCGTCGTGGCCGGGTTCGAGGATGCCCTGGGGTGGCTGCCGCGGGCGGCGGCGGTGCTGGGCTGGACGCCGCTGGGATCCTTCGCCGCCGTTCCCGCGGACGTGGCGGCCGGGTCATGGGGCACGGCCGCGGTCCGCCTGGCGCTGTCGCTGGCGTACCTGGCCGCCGTCGTCGGGCTCTGGAAGCGCACCCTCGAACGGGCGCTGGAAACCCCGCGGGAGGGCCCCCGCGGGGGCAGGACGGCTTCGGGGCTGGGCGCCTTCGCCCGCTTCCCGGCCACGCCGTGGGGCGCCGTGGCCGCGCGCTGCCTGGCCTACTGGCGCCGGGATCCGCGCTACGCCGTGGCGATCCTGGCGGTCCCGCTGGTGCCGGCGATGATGTGGGTCGTCGCCGTGCAGGCCGGGTCCACGGCGCTCATGCTCTGGACCGGACCGATCGTGGCGGTCCTGCTGGCGTTCAGCATCTCCGCCGACGTCTCCTACGACAGCACCGCTTTCGCGCTGCACGCCACCAGCGGCATCCGCGGGGTGCATGACCGGCTCGGCCGGGTGGCCGCCTGCGCTGTGTTCGCCTTGCCGGCCGTCCTGGCGGCCGCGGTGCTGCCGCCGGTGCTGCTGGGGGAGGCCCGCCTGCTGCCGGGCGTGGCGGGGCTTTCCCTGGGTGCGCTGGCCAGCGGGTTCGGGGTGGCCTCCGTGGCCTCGGCGCGCTTCACCTATGCCGTCCCGCCGCCGGGGGAGAGCCCCTTCAAGAACCCGCCCGGGGCGGGGATGCGGATGGTGGTGGTGCAGCTGGCGACCATGTGGGTGATGGGCCTGCTGCTGCTGCCCCCGCTGGCCCTGCTGGTCGCGCACCTGGTGACCGGCAACGCCGCCTTCGGCTGGGCGGGCCTGGTGGCGGGACCGGCGCTGGGCGCCGTGCTGCTGGTGGCCGGGGTCCGGCTGGGCGGGCGCTGGTTCGATGCCCGGGTGCCGGAGCTGATGCAGGCCACGGTTTTGAACAGGTAGCCCCTGCCGGCGTCCACCGCCCTCCCGCCCCCCGCTTCGCACGCGGCCGGGCCCCCGGGCGCTAGACTGGGACGCATGAGCCTTCCCCCGGACCCCTTCAGGAACGACCCGCGCGACCCCGACTCCAGCGGCGGCGGCACGGCCACGATCGAGCGCCAGGAACAGCTCCAGGAGATCGAGCCGGGCGACCGCGAACGCTTCGCGCACTACGTGCGCAAGGAGAAGATCATGGAGTCGGCGCTCACCGGCGAACCCGTGATCGCGCTGTGCGGCAAGGTCTGGGTGCCCGGCCGGGACCCGAACAAGTTCCCCGTCTGCCCCGACTGCAAGGCCATCTACGAGGGCCTGCGTCCGGGCGGCGACGGCGGCAAGGGCGACGGCGGCAAGGGCGACGGCGGCAAGTAGCCCGTCCGTGTCGAAGGGACGGGACGCGCCCGTCCACGCGTAGGATTGAACACCGCCGGCGGCTGCCGGCAACCACACACGCCACCGAGCGTTCCTAGGAGGTTGGCCGTGGGCGATGCCCTGTTCACTTTGGGCGGGAACCTGCCGCCGGCATACCCCGAGCGCGCAGCATGGGGCACCGCGCCCAAGCTGCGCCAGTGGCAGGCGGAGGCCCTGGAGCTGTACTTCAGCCGGGCTCCCCAGGACTTCCTGGCGGTGGCGACCCCCGGGGCGGGCAAGACCACGTTCGCGCTGCGGGTGGCGAAGATGCTGGTGGACTCCGGCACCGTGAACCGCATCACCGTGGTCGCGCCGACCGACCACCTCAAGCGCCAGTGGGCCGATGCCGCCGCGCGGATCGGGCTCTCCATCGACCCGAACTTCAAGAACTCCGACGGGCGCCACGGCGCCGGGTTCATCGGCGTCGCCGTCACCTATGCACAGGTCGCCTCCAAGCCGCTGCTGCACCGGGCAAAGACCGAGGCGGCCCGCACCCTGGTCATCCTCGACGAGATTCACCACGGAGGTGACGCGCTCAGCTGGGGCGACGGCATCCGCGAGGCGTTCGACCCGGCCACCCGGAGGCTGGCGCTGACCGGCACCCCGTTCCGCTCCGACACCGCGCCCATCCCGTTCGTGGAGTACACCGAGGACAAGGACGGCATCCGCCGCTCCAAGGCGGACTACACCTACGGGTACGGCAACGCGCTCAAGGACCACGTGGTCCGGCCGGTGCTGTTCATGGCCTACTCGGGCTCCATGCGCTGGCGCACGTCAGCCGGCGAGGAAATGGAGGCCCAACTCGGCGAGGGCTTCACCAAGGACATCACCGCCCATGCGTGGCGCACCGCGCTGGACCCGCAGGGCGAGTGGATCCCCTCCGTCCTGGCCGCCGCGGACCGGCGCCTGACCGAGGTCCGGCGCACCGTGCCCGACGCCGGCGCGCTGGTCATCGCCACCGACCACGACGACGCCCGGGCCTACGCGGACCAGCTCAAGCGCATCACGGGCGAAAAGGTCACCGTGATCCTCTCCGACGACGCCAAGGCCTCGGAGAAGATCGAGGAGTTCTCCGCGGGGGACTCGCGCTGGATGGTGGCGGTGCGCATGGTGTCCGAGGGCGTCGACGTGCCCCGCCTGTGCGTGGGTGTCTACGCCACCAGCACCTCCACCCCGCTGTTCTTCGCCCAGGCGATCGGACGCTTCGTGCGCTCGCGCAAGCGCGGCGAGGTCGCCTCCGTGTTCCTGCCCTCCGTGCCGGCGCTGATGGAACTGGCCAACCAGATGGAACTCGAGCGCGACCACGCCCTGGACCGCCCGGAGCAGCACATCGAGGACCCCGACTTCGTCCCCGAAGAGTCCCTGATGGACGAGGCGAACCGCGAGGAAAAGGCCTCCGACGCGCTCACCAAGCAGAAGTTCGAGGCCCTGCATTCGCAGGCGTCCTTCGACCGGGTGCTGTTCGACGGCGGCGAGTTCGGCACCGGCGGGGCCGTGGGCTCCGAGGAGGAGCAGGACTTCCTCGGCATCCCCGGACTGCTGGACGCGGACCAGGTGGGCGTGCTGCTGCGCCAGCGCCAGCTGGACCAGGTCAGCCGCCGCCGCAACCGGCCGGCGGCGCACGCGGAGGAGACGGGGGCCGACGTCGTGGACCACCGCCAGCTGCTGGAGCTGCGCAACCAGCTCGCCAAGAACGTCTCCGCCTGGAGTGCCCGCACCGGAACCCCGCACGGGATCATCCACAACAAGCTGCGCGAGGTCTGCGGCGGCCCGGCGGTGGCCCAGGCCAACGCGGACCAGCTGAACCGGCGCCTGTCCAAGCTGCAGGACTGGTTCGTCGGGCGCAAGTAGCGCCCGGCGCGTCAGTACTCGTCGACGTACTCGGTGGGGATGACCGGCTCGCCGCGGTGGAGGCCCCGGGCGACGCCGGGCATTTCCTGGATGCTGTCGCGGTGGCGCTGCGCGGCCCGCGCGACCCCCTCGGCGCCGGTCCAGCCCGGCAGCACCTGGCCGCCCCGGACGAACTCGCGCAGCAGCAGCCGGTCGTTGCCGTCGGCCAGCGGAATCTCCCCGACGCCGATCAGCTCAGCGGTCGCCCGGCCACGCTCGTTGAGCCGGCGCAGCGCGAACTTGCGCCCGCCCACGCTGCCCTTGCTCTTGGCCGTCTTCGCGACATCGACCCAGACGCCGTCGTTGTTGTGCCGGCTGACCAGCTTGTACACCATGGACGCGGTGGGGGCCCCGGACCCGGTCACCAGCGCGGTCCCGACGCCGTAGGCGTCCACCGGGGCGGACTGCAGGGCGGCGATCGCGTGCTCGTCCAGGTCGGAGGTCACCAGGATGCGGGTGTTCTCGTTGCCCAGGTCGTCCAGCAGCGCGCGCACCCAGCGTGCCTGCTCCACCAGGTCCCCGGAGTCCAGGCGCACCGCGCCCAGCTCCGGCCCGGCCACCTCGACGGCGGTACGCACTCCCTGTTCGACGTCGTAGGTGTCCACCAGCAGCGTGGTGTCGGCGCCGAAGGAGGCCACCTGGGCCTCGAACGCGGCGCGTTCGGAATCGTGCAGCAGCGTGAAGGCGTGCGCGGCGGTGCCGATGGTCCGTACCCCGTAGCGGAGCCCTGCCTCAAGGTTGGAGGTGCTGGCGAACCCGGCGATGATCGCCGCCCGGGCCGCGGCCACCGCGGATTCCTCGTGGGTGCGCCGCGAGCCCATCTCCACGCAGGGGCGGGAACCGGCCGCGGCACACATCCGCGACGCGGCCGAGGCGATCGCGGAGTCGTGGTTGAGCACGGACAGGATGAACGTCTCCAGTACGCACGCCTCGGCGAACGTCGACTCGACGACCAGCACGGGGGAGCCCGGAAAATAGATCTCGCCCTCCGCGTACCCGTGGATGTCCCCGGTGAACCGGAAGTCAGCCAGGTACTCCAGGGTCTGGCGGTCCACCACGTTGGCGCGCTCCAGGAACGCCAACTGCTCCGCGTCGAAGCGGAAGTGCTCCAGCCCCTCCAGGATCCGCCCGGTGCCGGCCACCACGCCGTAGCGCCGGCCCTCCGGCAGGCGGCGGGCAAACACCTCGAACACCGACCGGCGGTGCGCCGTCCCCGCCTGCAGGGACGCCTGGAGCATCGTCAGTTCGTAGTGGTCGGTGAAGAGCGAGGTGGGCTGCTGCCACATGGCGGGGGGACTCCTCGGGTCGGCGGTGCGTGCGGGGGCGGTGCGCGGGAAGACCGCGCGGCCCCGCATGACACTCTATCCGGGGTATCCGCGGGATCCGGCGCGGCCACGAAACCTCCGGCGGACGTAGAATGGAGGCATGCCAATTGTGACCGCGCGGACCGATGTCCTGCCCCGCCCGGAGACGGACGGGGCAACCCTGACCGAGACCCCGTACGTCCTGATCGTCTGGAACGACCCGGTCAACCTCATGAGTTACGTCAGCTTCGTCTTCCGCAGCCATTTCGGCTACAGCGAGGCCAAGGCGAACGCGCTGATGCTTGAGGTCCACCACCAGGGCCGCTCCGTGGTGTCCACGGGCACCCGCGAAAAGATCGAGGCCGACGTCGCCGCCATGCACGGCTACGGCCTGTGGGCCACCTTCCAGCGGGCGGACCAGGCCTGAACCGTGGCGAAGGCATTCAAGAACACCCGCCGCGGCATCACCTGCGAGCTGGACAAGGCCGAGCGCGACCTGCTGCGCGGCCTCTTCCAGGACATCGTCACCCTGCTTGAGCCCGAGCGCGATGCCGACGAGGACCCGCTCTGGGCACTCGTGGGCATGGACCCCAACGCCCACGCGGAGCACTTTCCGGTCCCGCGCGACCGCGCCGAGCTGCGCCTTCTGCCCGACGCCGTGAAGGGCGACGCCGATGCGTCCCTGGAGTTCCGCCGGCTCACCGAGCGCGGACTGCGCGAGCGCAAGATCGGGGGCCTGCGCGCCGCCGCGCTCGCCGTCGAAACCTCCCCGCTGCTGCTGTCCCCGGCGGCGGCGGCGCAGTTTGCCGCGGCCCTGAATGACGTGCGCCTGGTCCTGGCCGAACGGTTGGGCCTGGAGACCGAGGCCGATGCCGAGCGCATCCACGACATCGACGACTGGGGCCGCGCGGACACCGTGGAGGAGTACCTGGCGCTGGTCTACAACTTTGTCACCTGGCTGCAGGAATCCCTGATGCAGGCCCTGCTGCAGACCCTGTGACGGGCCCCGGGGCCCCGGCCCCGGCCGCTGCCGCCCCGGTGCAGGCGATGTACGGCGGGACCGCCGCGACGCAGTATTCTCGGTAGACCATGACTACTGCTTCCGGCCCGCGCCCCACCGCGGAGACGGCGACCTCGCCGCGTGCCGCGGCGCCCCTGGGGATCTTCGATTCCGGCGTCGGCGGCCTCACCGTCTCGCGCGCGATCATCGACCAGCTCCCCACCGAGTCCACGCTCTACGTCGGCGACACCGCCAACGGCCCCTACGGCCCGCTGCCGATCGCCGAAGTCCGGGCCAACGCCCTGGGCGTGATGGATGAACTCGTCGATGCCGGCGTAAAGCTGCTGGTGATCGCCTGCAATTCGGCCTCCGCGGCGGTGCTGCGCGACGCGCGCGAACGCTACACCGCCCGCTACGGCATCCCCGTGGTGGAAGTGATCCAGCCGGCGGTGCGCCGGGCAGTCGCCGCGACCCGCAACGGCAGGATCGGCGTGATCGGCACCGTCGCCACCGTCGGTTCGCGCGCCTACGACGACGCCTTTGCCGCCGCCCCCCACCTGGAGATCGCCTCCGCGGCCTGCCCCCGCTTCGTGGAGTTCGTCGAAAACGGCATCACCACCGGGCCGGAACTGCTGGAGACCGCCCAGGAGTACCTGGCTCCGCTGCGGCGCGCCGGAGTGGACACCCTGGTGCTGGGCTGCACCCACTACCCGCTGCTCACCGGCATCATCTCCTACGTCATGGGCGATGGCGTCACCCTGGTCTCCAGCGCCGAGGAGACGGCCAAGGACGTCTACGGAGCCCTGCTGCGCAACGGCCTGTCCCGCCCCGGCGGGACCCCGCCCACCCACCACTTCATGGCCACCGGCGACGCGGCCTCGTTCGAGGTCCTCGCCCGCCGCTTCCTGGGTCCCGAGGTGCTGGGGGTCGAACAGGTCGAGCACGTCTCGGCCCGCTATCCCACCGGGTCCCTGGCGCGCGTCACCCCTGAGATGATTGCCCGGGCCAAGGCCCGCAGCGGCGGTCCGCGACCCGCGGAACCGCCCTTCAGCCCGCGCTCGGACAGCGCCGCCAGCGTCCCGGGAGGACATGCATGAAGCTGACCATCATCGGCTGCACCGGATCGTTCCCGGGGCCCGGCTCGCCCGCCTCCTGCTACCTGGTCACCGCGCACGACGGCGAACGGCCCTGGCGGATCCTGCTGGACCTGGGCAGCGGCGCCCTGGGCGTCCTGCAGCGCTACGCCGACATCAAGGACCTGGACGGCATCTTCGTATCCCACCTGCATCCGGACCACTGCATGGACCTGTGCGGCCTGCACGTGGCCATCCACTGGGATCCCGCCGGGTGGGGCCGCGACCGGATGCTGGTGTGGGGCCCGGCCGCCACCGCCGACCGGATCGCCACCGCGTACGGGCTGCCCCTGGACCCCGGCATGCACGAGGACTTCGACTTCCAGTCCTGGACCCCGCGGGAGCCGGTCCGGATCGGTCCCTTCACCATCACCCCCTATCCGGTGCGCCACCCCATCGAGGAGGCCTACGCCCTGCGCGTGGAGGCGACCGAGCCGCTGGCCGACGGCAGCCTGCGCACCTCCGTGCTGGCCTACTCGGGAGACACGGACACCTGCGCGGAGCTGGTGGAAGCCGCCCGCGAGTCGGACATGTTCCTCTGCGAGGCCGCGTTCGAGGAGGGCCGCGACGACGCCATCGACGGCGTGCACCTGACCGGCAAGCGGGCCGGGCAGATGGCCGCCGAGGCTGCCGCGCGGCGCCTGCTGCTGACCCACATCCCCGTCTGGACGGACATCAACACCGTCGTCGACGAGGCCAAGGAGGCCTACGGGGGGTCGATCGCCGTGGCCGTCTCCGGAGTGACCTACGGCGTGTGGACCGGGGACCGGCTGGGCGACCCCAAGACCGGGTCGGTCCGGGCCATCCCCAACCCGCCGGGCACCTAGCATCTGCCGGCCCCGGCGCGCTCCTCCGGGGCCCTCGGCGCCCGGCGGTGCGGGCGCCTAGACTTAGCACCATGACTCAGCAATCCGTCCCTTCCTCCGCCGTGCGCGCCGACGGGCGCGCCCCCGACCAGTTGCGTCCCATCAGCATTACCCGCGGCTGGTCCTCCCAGGCCGAAGGCTCCGCGCTGATCGAGTTCGGCAACACCCGCGTGCTGTGCACCGCCTCCTTCACCGAGGGCGTGCCGCGCTGGCTCAAGGGCGAGGGCCGCGGCTGGGTGACCGCCGAATACGCGATGCTCCCGCGCGCCACCAACACCCGCTCCGACCGCGAGTCCGTCAAGGGCAAGGTGGGCGGGCGCACCCACGAAATCTCCCGCCTGATCGGCCGCTCGCTGCGCTCCATCATCGACACCAAGGCCTTGGGCGAAAACACGATCGTGCTGGACTGCGACGTGCTGCAGGCCGACGGCGGCACCCGCACGGCGGCGATCACCGGCGCCTACGTCGCCCTGGCCGAGTCGATCCGGTGGGCCCGCGGGAAGAAGATCGTCAAGGCCAACGCCCAGGTGCTCAAGGACACCGTCGCGGCCGTGAGCGTGGGCATCATCGACGGCGTCCCGATGCTGGACCTGCCCTACGTCGAGGACGTGCGCGCCGAGACCGACATGAACGTCGTCGTCACCGGCAGCGGCCAGTTCGTCGAGGTCCAGGGCACCGCCGAGGGCGCTCCCTTCGACCGCGACGAACTCGACGCACTGCTGGATTTGGCCCTGGCCGGGACCACGGAGCTGTCCCGCATCCAGCGCGAGACGCTGGCGGAGCCGGCATGAGCGGGAACCCGGTGCTGGTGCTGGCCACCCGCAACCAGGGCAAGCTGCGCGAGTTGCGCGACCTGCTGCGCGGACAGATCCCCGGCCTGGACGTGGACACCCAGGTCATCGACGCCGAATCCGCCGGCGCGCCGGACGTCGCCGAAACCGGCACGACCTTCGCGGAGAACTCGCTGCTGAAGGCGCGGGCCGTGGCGGAGGCCACCGGGCTGGTCGCCATCGCCGACGACTCCGGGCTGGCCGTGGACGTCCTGGGCGGCGCGCCCGGGATTTTCTCGGCCCGCTGGGCCGGAACCCACGGCAACGACGCCGCCAACCTGCAACTGCTGCTGGACCAGCTCTCCGACATCGGCGAGGAGCACCGCGGGGCGGCCTTTGTCTGCGCCGCCGCCCTGGCCGTGCCGGGAGGCACGGAGCACGTCGAATCCGCCCGCCTCGAAGGCACGCTGCTGACCGGTCCGCGCGGCAGCGGGGGCTTCGGCTACGACCCGATCCTGCGCCCGGCCGGCCTGGAGGTCAGCTGCGCCGAGCTCACCGCGGAAGAGAAGAACGCCATCAGCCACCGGGGCCAGGCGTTCCGGGCCCTGCTGCCGCACATCGTCGCGGCCCTGAAGGACGCGGCGCTGAAGGACGCGGTGCCGGACGACGCGGACGCCCGGCCCGACGCCGGATAGCCGGCATGAGTCGTTGGCCACACGCCCGGAAGCCGTGCGGCCAACGTCCGGCCGGGTAAGGCACACTGGATAGCGATGAATACGACGATCATGACGCAAGCTGCCCAGGACTCCGCCGCACCGGGCGGCTTCCTCACCGACCTCGCGGACTGGGCGGTGGGGCTGATGGAGTTCATTGGCGCCCCGGGCGCCGGGCTGGCGATCGCGTTGGAGAACCTGTTCCCGCCGCTGCCCTCCGAGGTGATCCTGCCGCTGGCCGGCTTCACCGCCAGCCGCGGCTCGTTCACGCTCTTCGAGGCGCTGCTGTGGACCACCCTGGGGTCGGTCTTCGGTGCCGTCGCCCTGTACTGGGTGGGCCGGGCGCTGGGCCGCGAGCGCACCCGGAAGCTGTTTTCCAAGCTGCCGCTGGTGGACATCACCGACGTGGACAAGGTGGAGTCCTGGTTCGACCGCCACGGGGCCAAGGCCGTGTTCTTCGGCCGCATGATCCCAATCTTCCGCAGCCTGATTTCCATCCCGGCCGGCGTCACGGCGATGCCCCAGTGGAAGTTCATCGGGCTGACCAGCCTGGGAAGCCTGATCTGGAACTCGGTCTTCGTCCTGGCCGGCTTCTACCTGGGCGAGAGCTGGCACCTGGTGGAAGACTACGTCGGCGTTTTCCAGAAGATCGTCATCATTGCCGTCGTGCTCTACCTGGCATTCTTCGTCTTCAACAAGATCCGCAAGGCCCGCGCCAAGCGCGCCGCCGGCGTTTCTCCCGAGTGAGTGCCGCGCAGATGGCGTACGACTTCACCGCGATCGACTTCGAGACCGCCAACGGGTTCCGCGGCTCCGCCTGCAGCGTCGGACTCACCCGGGTCCGCGGCGGGCGGATCGTGGAGGAGGGGTACTGGCTCATGCGCCCGCCGGAGGGCTATGACCACTTCGACCCGCGCAACGTGCAAATCCACGGCATCACCCCCGAGGCGGTCGCCGGGTCTCCGCGCTTCGGGGAGGTGTTCGGGGAGTTGGCCGGGTTCATCGGCACGGATACCCTGGTGGCCCACAACGCCGCCTTCGACCTGGGCGTGATCCGTTCGGCCCTTGAGGTCTCCGAGCTGTCCGGTCCCGCCTATGATTTCGCGTGCACCGTGAAGCTCTCCCGCAAGAGCTACTCGCTGCCCTCCTACTCGCTGCCGTTCGTGGCCGAAGCGGCGGGCTCGCCGCTGGAAAACCACCACGACGCCGGCGCCGACGCGCGTGCCTGCGCCGCGGTCATGATCGACCTGGGCCGCCGCCACGGGGGCGGGTCGGTGGCGGCCGTCGCCGCCGGGTTGGGCGTGGCCCTCGGCCACGCCCCCGCCTACACCCCCGGGGACCCCCTCTCCAAAGCCACCGCCGATGCGCAGGGCTGGCGCAGCGCCGGGCACCAGGTGCCGGCCCGCCAGGACTGGGCCCTGTGGCCGCAGGAGGGGGAAAACCCGGACCCGAATCCCGCGGCCGACCCGGCCCACCCGCTGTTCGGGGAGTTGGTGGTGTTCACCGGCAACCTCGCCATCAGCCGCCAGGACGCCAAAAACCGGGCGGCCCACGCGGGGGCCCGCACGGCCAGCCGCGTCACCCGCTCCACCACGGTCCTGGTGGTCGGGGACGGCTTCGCCGCAGCCGACCTGCGCACGGGAAGGCTGACATCCAAGGCCCAGCGCGTGCTGCGCATGCAGGAGGCCGGGACGCCGATCTCCATCCTTTCCGAGGGCGAATTCCTCCAGATGGTCGGAGGATCCTGGCCCCAGGGAAGCTAGCCGCGGGGAAGCTGGCCGCAGGGAAGCAAGCGGCACCCCGCCAGTAACCCCCCCGCCTGCCCCGCCGCGCCTTCCACCCTTTTGGCCCGGCCCCGGCCCTCCCTCGCAGGCAAGGACCGGGGCCGGGCCCGGTGACACCTCAATAACGCCGCAATAACGCGCGGCTAACACCCCCTATCGTCCAATGGCCGTGGAGCATTCGCACACGTTGGGTTAAGGCACGTGCGGCCACCTGCGGTCCGCACTGTTGGGGGAAGGGGACTGCCATGACCGCACGGCATGAGGTAATCAGTTGCGCCCTGCCACGGGCAGCGCGGATCGGGGCCAGGGCATGAGCGCGCCGGCGGAGCGCCGGGGCCAGCACCGTTCGGCCACGTGGACAGCCACACCGGGCACGGGGTCCAAGGGCGGGGGGCGGCACCGGCTGGCCCAGCCGCTGGATGCCCTCCGCGTACCGGCCGGCGTGCTGCTGGCGGGCACGCCGGCGGGGGTGCGGTGGCGTCCGGGACAGCGGCTGGAGGGATTGTTCGAGGACCGGTGCGACGCCCTGGCCGCCGCGGGCCACGCGGACCGGCTGGCGGTGGACGGCCGGGAGATGTCCCTGACCTACGCACAGCTCGATGCCCGGGCCAACCAGCTGGCCCGCTACCTCATTGCCCGGGGCGTGCGTCCCGGGGACCGGCTGGCCCTGCTGTTCGACCAGCCGGTGCGCTCCTACGTCGCCCTGCTGGCCGTACTCAAGGCCCGCGCCGCCTTCGTGCCGCTGGACGTAGGGTTCCCCGAGGACCGGCTGGCCTACATCATTGGCGATGCCGGCGTCGGCTTTGTCCTCACGCTCTCCGCGCAGCGCGAGCGGGTCGAGCGCACCGGGGCGGTGGTGGTCTGCCTCGACGAGGAGGACGCGCTGGTCGCCGGCCAGGAGGCGGGCCGGCTGGAATCCGGGGAGCTCGGTGAACCGGCCGGCGACCTCGCCTACATCATCTACACCTCCGGTTCCACCGGCCGGCCCAAGGGCGTCGCCGTCGAGCACCCGAGCATCTGCAACTTCGTGCAGGTCGCCGCGGAGACCTATGGCTACGTCCCCGAGGACCGCGTCTACCAGGGCATGACAATCGCCTTCGACTTCTCGATGGAGGAAATCTGGGTGCCCTGGATGGTCGGGGCCACCCTGGTCCCCAAGCCCGGGGGCACCAGCCTGCTGGGCATGGAACTGGGCCAGTTCATCCGGGAACGCGGCATCACCGCGATGTGCTGCGTTCCCACCCTGCTGGCCACCCTGGACGAGGACCTGCCGCAACTGCGCTTCCTGCTGGTCTCCGGCGAGGCGTGCCCGCGGGACCTGGTGGCGCGCTGGCACCGCCCGGGGCGGCGTTTCCTCAACGTCTACGGCCCCACCGAGGCCACCGTCACCGCGACCTGGGACGAGGTGCACCCCGACAAGCCGGTGACCCTGGGCACTCCACTGCCCACCTACACCGCGGTGATCCTGGACCCCGACGCGCCCCGCGCCCTGGCCCCGGGCGAGACGGGCGAGATTGGCGTGGCCGGGATCGGCCTGGCCCGCGGCTACGTCAACCGGGACGACCTGACCGCCCGGGCCTTCATCCCCGACTTCCTCGGCATCCCCGACAACCCTTCGGGGCGCATCTACCGCACCGGGGACCTGGGACGCTTCACCGCCGAGGGCACCATCGAATACCTGGGCCGGATCGACACCCAGGTCAAGATCCGCGGCTACCGCATCGAACTGACCGAGATCGAATCGGTGCTCCTGCAGCACCCGGGCATCGCCCAGGCCGTGGTGGACACCTACACCCCGGCCCCCGGTGCCGTTGAACTGGTTGCCTACTACAGCCTGCGCCACGGCGTGAGCGAGGTGGACGTGCGCGAGCTCCAGGAGCGGCTGCGCGAGCGCCTGCCCGCCTACATGGTGCCGGCCTACCTGGAACAGCTGGACAAGATCCCGATGCTTCCCAGCGACAAGGCCGACCGCAAGAACCTGCCCGCACCCACAAGGGCCCGCATCACCGGCGGCGACGGCGGGGAGTTCACCACCGCGGCCACCCCGACCGAGGAACTGCTCGCCCGGTGCCTGGGGTCGGTGCTGGGCGTGGAGAAGGTCTCCACGACGGCGCACTTCTTCAACGACTTGGGGGCCAACTCGCTGCTGATGGCAAACTTCTCGGCGGGCCTGCGGAAATCCGGCTTCACGTTCCCGCCGGCCATGCGCGACATCTACCAGAATCCGGACATCCGCCGCCTGGCCGCGGTGCTGGATCAACGTGCGGGCGAGGAGTCCGCGGAACAGGTGGAAGCCGCGGCGGAGCCGGTGTACAAGGCCCCGACCGCGCAGTACGTGCTGTGCGGAGCCCTGCAGCTGCTGATCGCGGCCGCCTATGGCTACGCCATGGTCTCCATCGTGATTGCGGCCTTCTTCTGGATCATCGATGATCCCTACCCCGTGACGGTCATCCAAAAGTCCATCGTGTTCGGCGTCGGCGCCTTCCTGGTGTTCAGCATCCTCCCCATCCTGCTCAAATGGATCCTCGTTGGGCGCTGGAAGGAACAGGAGTTCCCGATCTGGGGGCTGGCCTACATCCGCTTCTGGTTCGTCAAGAACCTCGTGAACCTCAACCCCCTGCGGATGTTTGTGGGTACCCCGGTCTACTCGCTGTACCTGCGGGCCCTGGGCGCGAAGATCGGCAAGGGCGTCACCATCTTCTCCGCAGTGCCGGTGTGCACGGACCTGCTCACCGTTGGAAACTGGACCATAGCGGAAAAGGACGCCTTCTTCAGCTGCTACCGGGCCCGCGGCGGACGGATCCAAACGGGCCCGGTCACGCTGGGCAGCAACGTCCTCATCCGCGAACGCACCTTCCTGGACATCCACACGTCCATGGGCGACGACGCCCAACTGGGGCATGCCTCCGCGCTGCACCGGGGCCAGTCGGTGCCGGCCGGGCAGTCCTGGCACGGCTCGCCGGCCCAGCCCGCCACGGCCAACTACCGGACGGTGGAACCGGTGGCGGAGGGAGCAATGCGCCGGCGGGTGCTGTACAGCCTCTGGACGGTTTTCACCCGGTTTGCGATCGTGCTGCCCCTGGGGATGAGCGCGGTGGCGCTCACCCTGCCGCCGTTCCTGGCGACCGGCCTGCTGACCGCGACCAGGTGGCCCCTATACCTCGAGCTCCTGGGCATTTCCGTGGCGGTGTTCTTTCCCGGAATCATGGCCGGCCTGCTTGCGGTGGCCCTCATTCCCCGCCTGCTGAACCTCTTCCTGGCCCCCGGGCAGGTCTACCCGCTGTTCGGCATCCGCTTTGTGGTCCAGCGGTGGATCCAGGGCCTGACCAACAACAGGTTCTTCATGCAGGTTTCGGGCGACAGCTCCCTGGTGGTCCACTACCTGCGGCTGCTGGGCTACCACCAGCCCGGACTGGTGCAGACCGGATCGAACTTCGGCACCGGGCTCGCACAGGACAATCCGCTGCTGTCCACCGTGGGCAGCGGAACGATGGTCTCGGACGGGCTGTCCATCATCAACACCGACTACTCCAGCACCTCCTTCCGGGCCGCCCACGTATCGATCGGCGCGCGCAGCTACTACGGAAACGAGATCGCCTACCCGCCCGGTGGCCGCACCGGAGACAACTGCCTCTTTGGGACCAAGGTCATGGTTCCCATCGACGGGCCGCTGCGGGAAAACACCGGGCTGCTGGGGTCCCCACCCTTCGAGATTCCGCGTTCGGTGGAACGCGACAGCACCTTCGACGAGATGAAGACCGAAGAGGAACTGCGCGAGCGCCTGCCGCTGAAGAACCGGCACAACGGCGTGACGCTGGCCCTTTTCTTCCTCGTCCGCTGGTTCAACTTCTACGTGGCCCTGGTGGTCGGGGCACTGACACTGGGCCTGCTCTTCCAGTTCGGGGCCTTCGCGGTGATGGCATCGGCAGTGTTCCTGCTGTTCTACCGCATTGCCGTCAGCGCTTTTGTGGAACATGCCAGCCAGGGCTTCCGGAGGCTGGTTCCGCTGTTCTGCTCCATCTACCAGGAGCCCTTCTGGCGGCACGAACGCTTCTGGAAACTCAGCGCCCCCGACGGAGTGGAACAGCTGTTCAACGGCACCCCGTTCAAACCGCTCCTTCTGCGCCTGCTCGGCGTCAGGGTCGGAAAGCAGCTCTTTGACGACGGCGTGGTCATACCGGAGAAGACCCTGGTGACCATTGGCGACTACTGCACCATCAACGCCCAAAGCTGCATCCAGTGCCACTCCATGGAGGACGGAGCCTTCAAGCTCGATGGCACCACGATCGGGAACGAATGCACCCTGGGCACCGGAAGCTTTGTCCACTACAGCGTGGCCATGGGCGACGGTGCCGTCCTGGAGACCGATTCCTTCCTCATGAAGGGGGAGGAAGTGCCGGCCAACGTCCTGTATGGCGGCAACCCGGCCCGGCAGATAGCGGACCGCTCGGGCCGCCGGCAGGTGGGCGCGGCACCAAAATAGGGAGCGCGATCGTCCCCGCGCCGGGCCGCCCCGGCCCCCCTCGGATCCGCTGCGACCGACTCGGATCCGCTGCGACCGACTCGGATCCGAAGCGACTCCGGGGACACGGCCGGCCCGCCAGGACTTCTCCCTTGAAGGCTACCCAGAGGAAGGTTCCACCATGTATGACCAAACGCCCCGGTCCGACATTTCTCCCGCAACGGATCCGCACGACGGCAAGGCGCCGGAGAGCCTACCCCCGGAGGGCGGCACTCCCGAGGGAACCGTTCCGGCACCCCGGGGAATCGTCCAGGACCTCCAGTCCCGGTACCCGGGACTGGCCGGCCACGACTACGCCGAGGGCGCGCCGCCGCCGATGGGGCTGGCCCTCACTGCCCTGGTCATCGGCATTGTCTCCTTCCTGGAGGCTTCCGTTCCGGTGATTGGCCTTTTCAGCTTCCTGGCGGGCCCCCTGGCCATCGTTTTCGGCGTGGTGGCCCTGCGGAAGAAGCAGAAGAAGGCCATGGCCATCGCCGGTATTGTGCTGGGAGCCGCAGGCATGGTGATTGCGGGAATTGTCACGGTGATGGTCGCCTACTTCGCGAACCAGGTCGTCGGGACGCACACCGTGCGCTACGTGGTGACGTCGGATGAGCCGGCAGTCGTGGCGTACTTCAACGGATCCGAGACGGTGGAGGAGGAAATCACCGGCGACTGGCAAAAGGACGTGTCCTTCACGGGACTGCCGTACGCGGCCGTCTCCGTCGAATCCACCGGCACCGCGACCCTGGGCTGCGAAGTATCCATGGACGGGTCTTCCGCTTCCACGAATACCGGGACCGGGCAGGTCTCCTGCGTGACGGGGAATATGCAGTTCTGGCAAAAGATGCCGGGGCAGCAGTAGTCGGGCAGCCGTCCCCGGCTTGGATGTACCCCTGGCTTGTAACCCCTGGCCTATGCCCCTGGTCCGGTGCCACCGGGCCGGGGCCTTTGGCAGGCGGGTGCTCCGGCCCGCGCGGGCGGGCTGGAGCGGGGGAGTGGGGGGGCGGAAATATACGGCCGGACCGCCGATTTGTACATAGTCGCCGATGTCTGTATAGTTTTGTCTTGCCGACGCGGGGTGGAGCAGTTCGGTAGCTCGCCGGGCTCATAACCCGGAGGTCAGAGGTTCAAATCCTCTCCCCGCAACGAGAGCAAGGCCGGTCAGGAGTAATCCTGACCGGCCTTGCGCGTTTTCCGCCCCAAGAGGGCGCTCGCGCGCGGCGGCGGAAGCGGCCCTCCGGAGGCAAGGGGCGTTAGGCTCCGCCGCCGAGTGCCGGGGAGCCGCCGGACTTAAGCGCGGCCAGGCGGGCCTCGATCTCCGTCTGCTCGCCCAGGTCCTCCAGTGACTCGAACTGGGCGTCGAGGCTGGATGCGGCCAGTTCGCTGGCACCGCGCACGCGGGCTTCCTCGTGGCGGATCTTCTCCTCGAATCGGGAGACCTCGCTGGTGGGGTCCATGATGTCGATGCTCTTGATGGCATCCTGGACCTGGGCCTGGGCGTGGGCCGCTTTGGCGCGGGCGATCAGCTCGTCCCGCTTGGCGACCAGTTCCTGGCGCTTGAACTTCATGGCCTGGAGGCCGCTCTTGAGCTTGGCGACGATCTCCTCCTGGGAGGCGATCGTCGGCTCGGCGGCCCTGGCCTCTTTTTCGGCCTGCAACTGGCGCTGGATGGCGACCTTGGCGAGGTTGTCGAACTTCTCCGCATCGGCCGTGGAACCGGCCGCGCGGAACTCGTCGGCCTTGCGGGAGGCGGCCAGGGCCTTGTTGCCCCAGTCCGCGGCGGTTTGGATGTCCTCCGCGTGGTCTTCCTGCAGGAGGCGCAGGTTGCCGATCGTTTGGGCCACGGCGGCTTCGGCCTCCGCGATGTTGTTCGTGTAGTCGCGAACCATCTGGTCCAGCATCAGCTGCGGGTCCTCGGCCGAGTCGATGATGGCGTTGATGTTGGCCTTGGCCAGCTGAGCGATGCGCCCAAAGATTGATTGCTTCACCACGGGGTCACCTTCCGGTTTGTCTTCGGTTGCCACTTGCCTTTGATTGACTGCCCGTGCGCCGGCCCGGGGGCCGGCGCAACGCCTGTTTTCCGCCCCGCTCCGGCATCTGCCGGAGCGGGGCTCAGAAGTTTCCGCCGCCCCCTCCGCCGTCGAATCCTCCGCCGCCGAAGCCTCCCCCGCCGCCAAAGCCGCCGAAGCCGCCCCCGCCGAAGAGGCCGCCGCCGTCCCCGTGCCCATCCCCGTGGCCACCGTGCAGGATCGAGTCGATGAGGATCCCGCCCAGGATGGCGCCGCTGAGCCCTCCTCCGAAGCCTCCGCCGCCAAAGCCCCCACCGCCAAAGCCGCCGCCACCGCGGCCGCCGAAGCCGTTGACGTCGTTCTCCGCCTCTGCGGCCGCCTGGTCGGCCAGGTAGATGGCCTGGTGGGCATAGTGGAGCGAGGCGACCGGGTCGCTGGAGGAGAGCCGCAGCGCCTCCTCGAGGTTCCGCTGCGCCTCGGCCAGGCGGGTGCGCGCGCGCGATCCGACGCCCCCGCGCCGCGTGCGGATGAAGTCATTGGTGCCCTGGATGCGCGCCTGCGCCGAACGGATCGCCGAGTGCAGCTGCTCCGCGGCAAGGCGCGCCTGTTCCTGCCGGTCGCGGACGCCGGCCAGCGGCGCCTCAATGCGGGCCCGGGCCTGCTCCACGGTGCGCAGCAGCTCCCCGGGGTCGATCCGGCCCGTCCGCATCCGCGCGCCCACCTCCTCAAGGGCCCGGGACAGGGCGGCGGCCGGGCCGGCCAGCTCCGGGTTCCGCCCGCCGGCGACCAGTGCCTGCGCCTGGGCGAGGTCCTGCGCCGCCGCGGACACGGCTTCCTCCAAGGCCTCCCGCGTGTCCGCCAGGCCGCCGCCGGCCCGGTCAATCGCGTCCAGCAGGACTCCGGCCTGGTGCAGGCCCTCCTCCCCGGCGCGGATGGCGACGGCGGCCTCGGGGCTCTGCTGCGCCTCCAGCTTGGCTTGGGCCTCGGCCACGGCGGTCCCGACGAAGTCCAGGCGCGCGGTGGCCTGGGCGATGTTGTCGCGGACCTGGGCCAGCGCCGACTCGGCGTATTCCTTCGCCAGGGCCGCCAGCGTGCCCTCGGCGGTGGCCAGCCGGGACCGCAGCGCGGGAACCTGGCCCTTGAGCGAGGCGATCGCTTCCGGAGCCCGTCGCTCCAGCTTGCGCAGTTGCTCGAAGTCCGCGCGGTGCCGCTCAAGGCTCTCGTTGACGGCTTCGCAGCGGCGGATGATGTCCCCCAGCCAGGTACGCTGCTGCTCCTCGGTGTCCGGAATGTGGTCGTCGAGCTGCTGCTGCAACCTGAAGGACTCGCTCATGTGCGCCTTGGCGGCGGCAAGGTCCTCGGAGAAGGGACGGATGGCCTCGTCGCCATACTGGGCCTGGGCGAAGCCCAGCTCCTGCTCGCTGGAACGGATGGCGTCGTCGGCCGCAACGAGCAGGCTTCCGCTGCGCTGGCGCAGTTCCTCCACGGAGAGCCCTGCGAGCGGGTCAGGCGGCTCCGAGGGCCCGGGCCCGTATCCGGGCTCGGGCCTGTAGTCAGGGCCGTACCCGGCCGGGATCCCGGCCGGGACCGGTTGCCGGGCGCGCCGCCGGCTCAGTGCCCAGGCGGCGGCGCCGCCGGCGGCCAGGACCCCGCCGATGATCCAGGGTGCAGCGGTTCCGGAGGATCCGGAGGGCCCGGATCCGGACCTGCCGGAGAGGCTGCCGTCGGCGGCATCCTCGATGCCGGCGGCCGCACGCACGCCGGCCTCCGCCCACCGGTTCTCGACGAGGCTGGGGAGGATGTACCGGCGGTAGATCTGCTCGTCCAGGGGCGCAATCCGGCCGGCGTTGTCCGACTTGAACCGGGCCTGGCGGGTTTCGACGGCCACCGCCAGCACCGAGTCCGTGCTGCCCATGCCCTTGGTTTCGGCCACTTCCTCGACCCAGGCGTCCATGTCGCTGGGATTGGTGAAGCTGTCCACGTAGATGACGAAGAGCGTCTGGCCCGCGCTCTCGCGCAGGTTCTTGATGGCCTGCTCCACTTCGCCCCGGTCCGGACCCAGGACCCCGGCCTGGTCGACCACGAATTCGCCGGGGGGAATGGTGACGGGGGAATCCGCAGCCGCGGCCGGGGCGAAGACGACGGCGGGCGCAAGGACCAGGGCAACCGCCGCCGCCCGCCAGGGCAGGGACCTCCGCCGTGCCGTAGCCTGCCTCGGGACTGTGGATAGCATGCGTCATCCTTCGGGATCGTGGACGGCCCGCGCCGGCTGGCCCGCGCGGGGCTGTCGGTCATGAGTCTAGGGGCGCCCCCGGGGCGAGTCCACCGCTGCGGCCTTGCGGAAGCAGGCTCCCGGCAGTTCCATCGGATACTCGGCGGGCCCACAGCAAACGTTCAGGAAATGCTGGCGCTCGGCACAGCCTGACTTGGCATAGTAGCGTTGCGAGGAACCCCAGAAAGGACCCCACAGCCATGAGCGAGACCAACGGCACCACCCCCACCGGCGCCGATTCCGGCCCTGCCGTGCCGCCGCGCCCGGACACCCCGCCCTTGGGCCCCGGCGCGCCCCAGCCGCCGTATTCCTCATGGAACGCCACCGCCCCGATCCCCACCGGGGGCGCCGCCTTTGGCTACCCGTCCCCCCACGCGCCCGCACCCAAGAAGCAGCCGCGCAGGTTCGGCGCCCCCGTGCTGATCGGCGGCATGCTGGCAGCGGCCCTGGTGGGTGGCGGGACGGCGGTGGCCACCGGGTATGCGGTCAACGCCTCCGGTCCCGCCGGCCTCACCGCGGTCTCCGGCCAGCCGGTAGTGATCAACAACCCCGAGAACGTGACCGCGGTGACCGCGGCCGCCGCCAAGGCCTCCCCGAGCGTGGTGACGATCGAGGTCAGCGGCGGCAATGCTTCCGGCTCCGGCTCCGGCATCATCCTGGACGCCGCCGGCCACATCCTCACCAACACCCATGTGGTGACGCTGGGGGGAGAGGTGGCCAACCCGGCCATTGCGGTGCGCACCAGCGACGGGCAGGTCCACGATGCGAAGGTTGTCGGCACCGACCCGCTCTCCGACCTGGCGGTCATCAAAATCGACGCCGCCAACCTGACCGCGGCCACGTTGGGCAGCTCCTCCTCCCTGAACGTCGGCGATACCGCGATCGCCATCGGTGCTCCGCTGGGCCTGAGCGGAACCGTCACCGACGGCATTGTCTCCACCCTGAACCGGACCATCAGCATCGCCTCCTCGGCGGTGCCGGACGCTCCCGCCGAGGGGTCGCAGGACAGCAGCGACGACGAGTTCAATTTCCAGTTCCCCGGCCAGCAGGAGGCCCCCTCCGGCCAGGGCTCGATCGCGGTCAACGTCATCCAGACCGACGCCGCGATCAACCAGGGCAACTCCGGCGGTGCGCTGGTGGACGTCAACGGCGACATCATCGGGGTGAACGTGGCCATCGCCTCGGCCTCCTCCGGCTCCACCGCCTCCGGGGACAGCGGCAACATCGGCGTGGGCTTCGCCGTCCCGATCGACTACGCCAAGCGCATCGCCAACGACCTGGTGGCCCACGGCACCGCCACCCATGGGCTGCTCGGCGTCACGGTCCAGGCCAAGGCGGCCGATACCGCCTCCGGCAGCACCTCCTTCAGCGTCGGCGCCGAGGTGCGCAGCGTGAGCGGGGGATCGCCCGCGGAGAAGGCCGGCCTGAAACAGGGGGACATCATCACCGGAGTGGGCGACCGCAGCGTGGAGGACAGCCTGTCCCTGACCGCCGTCATCCGCGAATATGCGGCCGGCAGCCAGGCTAAGGTGCACTTCACCCGCGACGGGCAGCCGCAAAGCGTCGATGTGACGGTTGCCGAAGTCACGGAGTAGCCCTTTCCGGGAGGGTCCGGCGCGGGCGATAGCATGGACCCTGGCCCCAGTGGCCACGTTCCCCAAGGAAAGGCAGCAATGAGCGACGCAACCGGCACGCCGCTGAAGATCCTGGTCCTGGTCAAGCACGTCCCGGACGCGCAGTTCGACCGGCACCTCTCCGGCCCAGGCCACACCATCGACCGTCAGGACAGCATCCTGTCCGAACTCGACGAGTACGCGGTGGAGGCGGCCCTGCAGTTGGCCGAATCCCGCGGCGGCCCCAAGGCCGGCAACACCGTCACGGCCCTGAGCATGGGGCCGGAGGCGGCCGCGAGCGCCGTCAAGAAGTCCCTGCAGATGGGCGCCACCGACGGGGTGCACCTGACCGATCCCGCGCTGGCGGGCTCCGACTCGGCTGCCACCTCGCTGGCGCTCGCCGCCGCGGTGCGCCACCTCGGGGGCTTCGACCTGATCGTGACCGGAATGGCCTCCACGGACGGGGAGACCTCCCTGGTGCCCTCCCAGCTCGCCGAGCGGCTGGGCCTGCCCCAGCTGACCCTGGCCTCCCGGGTGGAGCTGGATGGGGACGGCATCCTCACCGTCCGGCGCGACGGCGAGTTCGGTTCGCAGACGGTCCAGGCGCCGCTGCCGGCGCTGCTCTCCGTCACCGACCAGGCCAACGAGCCGCGCTACCCGAACTTCAAGAGCATCATCGCGGCCAAGAAGAAGAAGGTGCGGACCCTGGGCCTTGCCGAGATTGGCGTGTCCACGGAGCAGGTCGGTGCCGCCGGTTCCTGGACCCGCGTCCTCTCCGCCGAGGCCCGCCCGCCGCGCCAGGCCGGAACCATCATCAAGGACACCGGCGACGCCGGCATCCGCCTGGTGGATTTCCTGGCTGACCAGAAGCTGCTCTAGGACGACGAGAAGGACCGACCCATGGCCAACATCCTGGTTTACATCGACACCCCCGCAGGGGAAGAACCGACCAAGGCGCAGCGCGAACTGCTGGCCCTGGCCGCCGCGCTGGGCACCCCCGTTGCCGCCGTCGCCGCCGGCAGCGCGGACGCCGCCGCCGGCTTGGGCGCCTACGGCGTCACCACCGCCTACACCAGTGCGGGGGACCTGGACGGGCTGCTGGTCGCAGGCAAGGCCGCGTTCGTCGCCGCCGCAGCCCGGGCGGCCGATGCCGCCGCCGTGCTCCTGCCCAACACCGGGGAGGGCAAGGAGATCGCCGCCCGGGTGGGCATTAAGCTCTCCTCCGGCGTCATCACCGACGCCACGGGCATCGCCCCCGACCTGACGGTCACCAAGCCCGTGCTCGCCGGCTCCTACACCGTCGCTGCCCGCGCCGTGCACGGCATCCCCGTGGTGACGGTCAAGTCCAACAGCGTCGACCCGGCGGAACCGGGGGCAGGCACCGCCCACGTGGTGGAGCTCGAGGCCGGAGAGCCCGGGCCCGCGGCCCGCATCACCGGCACCGCGGCCAAGCCCGCCAGCGGCCGCCCCGCCCTGCAGGAGGCGCGCATCGTCGTCGCCGGCGGCCGCGGCGTCGACGGGGACTTCGGTCCGGTGGAGGAGCTGGCCGACGCGCTGGGCGCCGCCGTCGGCGCCTCCCGCGCGGCCACCGACGCCGGCTGGATCGGGCACGAGGCGCAGGTGGGACAGACCGGCACCACGGTCTCCCCGCAGCTGTACATCTCCGCCGGCATCTCCGGGGCCATCCAGCAGAAGGCAGGCATGCAGACCTCCACGGTGATCGTGGCGGTCAACAAGGACGAGGACGCTCCGGTGTTCGAGATCGCCGACTTCGGCGTGGTCGGAGACCTGGCCACCGTGCTGCCGCAGGCCGCCGCCGAGATCCGGCGCCGGCGGGGCGAGTGATGGCGTCCTTCGATCCGGCCATCCATCCCGTGCGCCGGGCGCTGTGCTTCGGCGCGCACCCCGACGACCTGGACTTCGGCGCGGCGGGCACCGTCGCGGCCTGGACCGCCGCCGGGGCGGAAGTGCACTACTGCATCATGACCGACGGCGACGCCGGGGGCTTCGCCAAGGAGGACCATGCCGGGATGGCCGCGCTGCGCCACGCCGAGCAGCGCCAGGCCGCGCTCACCGTCGGAGTGGAACACGTCCACTTCCTCGGTGAGCGCGACGGCTACCTGGAGCCGAGCCACGAGGTGATGCGCCGCGTGGTGGCGCTCATCCGGGAGGTGCGTCCCGACGTCGTGCTGGCCATGCACCCGGAACGGAACTGGGACCGCATCCAGTCCTCCCACCCGGACCACCTGGCCTGCGGCGAGGCCGTGGTGCGGGCCGTGTACCCGGCGGCCGAGAACCCGTTCGCCTACCCGGAACTGGAGGCGCAGGGCCTGCCCGCGTACAAGCTGCCCTGGCTGTGGCTCTACGCGGGCCCCCGGGAACGGGAGAACCACTGGGTGGACGTCACGGCGACCTTCGGACGCAAGATGGAGGCCCTGCGCCACCACCTGACCCAGCATCCCGACGTCGCCAAGATGGAGGCCTTCGTGGAGGCCAAGGCCCGGGACCGTGCGGCGGCCGGCGGAATGGCGGGGGACCGCCTGGCCGAATCCTTCCACGTGGTTGCCGTCAACCCCCCGGAGGCCATTGCGGGCTTCTAGCCCGCAGCGCCGGCCGCGTGGCGTCCCGCCCTATTTGGGGGCGGGAAGCTGCACCGTGACCACGGCGCCGGAGGTCGGCCCGGCCGATCCGCCCTGCGGCTCGACGGTGAGCGCGACGGCCTCGATGCCGTCCAGGCCCTTGAAGGCCGCGGTGGTGTCCAGCGCGTCGCGGGGGACAACCTGCAGCGGGCTCGGGTTTCCCGAATCCGCCGCCAGGACCCAGAGCTGGTAGTCGGATCCGGCCTGCGGGCCCGGAAGGCCGGACAGCGTCACAGTACCGGCGTCGGCATCGGCGGAGACCGCCACGACGGCGGTACCGCCGCCGTCGATTTCCACCGCCGTCTCGACCCGGTCGGGGGCCTTGGAGACTTCCGCGGCCAGGTCCCGGGGAGCGAGGGCCAGGGCCAGGCTGATGCCGCCAATCACCAACACGGCAACCGCGACGGCGACCAGGAGCCACTTCCTTGCGGGCCGGCCGGACCGCCCGCCGTCGTGTTCGGCGACCTCCTCGATCAGGTCCAAACCCAGGTCCGGGTGCGGATCCAGGTCCCCGTCCGCGGCGGGATCGGCGTGGATGTCAGCGGGGTGGGTGCGGCGCATGGTACTCGTTTCTTGCTTGGGACGGGCGCAGGGGCGCCAACCAGCATAAATCACGGACCTGAGCGCTTCCGGGATGCCGGCTCCAACGCGCCCCCAAAGCGCCCTGTGCGGAGATGCGGTGCGGAGATTCGGTGCGGACGTGCGGGGCAGACCCGGGGCGCGGGCCCGGGCGCGTGCCTCTGGAGCCGGGCCTGTGGGGTGGGCCTGCCGGCTGGGTCTGCGGGGCTGGGTCTACGGGGCGGGCCGGGCGCCGGGGCGCTTGGCCACGGCGCCGGCGAACCCGTGCTGGCGCCAGGCCTCAAAAAGCGCGATCGAGGCGGAATTGGCCAGGTTCAGCGAACGCCGCGCCTCCAGCATGGGCAGCCTCACCCGCGCGGTGACGCGGGGGTCGGCCTTGACCTCGGCGGGCAGCCCCACGGACTCGGGACCAAACATCAGCACGTCGCCGGCGCGGTATTCGATGTCGGTATACAGTTCCTCGCCGTCGGAGGTGAAGGCAAAGACCCGCTCTGGGGCCAGGGCCTCCCAGGCGTCCGCGAGCGTTTTGTGCACGGTGACCACGGCCAGGTCGTGGTAGTCGAGCCCGGCGCGGCGCAGCTTGGAGTCCCCGAAATCGAAGCCCAACGGCTCGACCAGGTGCAGCTCGGCGCCGGTGACCGCGGCCAGCCGGATCGCGTTTCCGGTGTTGCCGGGGATTTCGGGCGTGAAGAAAAGAATGCGGAACACGGCCCCCATCCTATGCGCGGACCGGGTCCCGGCGCTCAGTACATGCCGCCCAGGAGCCGGGCCAGCACCGGGACGTCCACCACGTTGGGGGCCGGGCCGGTGCCGAGGAACATCTTCAGCTCGCGCACCAGGTTCGCCGCGTTGACCACGTGCACGGCGGCGGCGGAGCCCGGGTCCGCCCCGCGGGCGTAGTCGATGACCGGCTCGTGGAGGTTCCCGTCCGGGGACAGGATCACCGTCCATCCGGTCACGTTCAGTTCCGGGAAGATTTCCTGCATGCGCCGCACCGCCGGCGCCAGCCGCGGCGGGTCGATGGCCTTGCCGTCCCGGAGCAGGCTGGTCCCGTCCCAGCGGTAGACGCCGCGCGGGAGCATCATCGAGTCGACCAGCGCCAGCCGGTACCCGGCCAGCAGGGCGTGGTCCAGGTAGCCGCGGTCGGCGGGGGAGTGCAGCCCGTTGACCAGGCGCGCCGAGGGCAGCGCCCCGAGCACGTGGGTGGAAAGCAGTTGGACGGTCCGGGCCTCCCGGGCCAGCCGGGCCTGCGCTCCGAAGACCCCACGCTTGCGGGGTGCCCCGTGCATGCGCTGGGCGGCGGTGGCCTGGTCCAGCACGGGAACGGAGCCGGGCGCGAACGCCGGGACGTACACCGTTTCATCGGTGGCTGTGGGGCGGGCCTGGCCGGGCCGGAGCACCGTCTCGGCGCCGGCCCGGTAGGCGCCGGCGTCGTCCGAGGCCGGGCGCCGGTAGGCGGAGGTGCCGCCGTAGCTGCGGTCGTAGGCGCTGCGTGCCGCGGGATCCGAAAGCGTCTCATAGGCCAGCGAGACCAGCCGGAACTCGGAGGCGTCCCCGCCGTGATCCGGGTGGGTGGCACGGGCCGCGCGCCGGTAGGCGGCCTTGACCGCGGCGCTGTCCGCGGTCACGGGGATCCCGAGCACCTCGTAGTGGGTCCGCTCCTGCGACACGGCGTGCGCCCCTTCCGCTCCTGATGCCAGTGGGATCGGCCCCGCCGTCCGGAACGGGTGCCCGGGAACAGCGCTCCTGCATGGTGCCGACTGCGAAAATCCTACCGGCGGGCGGACGGCTTGGCCCAACGCGCCGCACCCCCGCCTACCGCCTTAACCGCCGTCCCGCCCGTCGTTCCGGGCGGCTCCCCGCGGCCCGTGCCGGGGCGGGTTAGGGTGGGGCCCATGAGCTTGGAATTCGCGGGCCCCGAGCCCGGACGCTGGATCGTCGAAGACCTGGCCCAGGCGGCCACCGGCCCGGAGGTTGCCGCCACCGTCGCCGGGCAGGTGCCGGCCCGTTTTGCGGCCTACGCGCGGATTTTCCACCCGGCCACGGACGACGACGGCCGGCCGGTCCGCTGGGCCGAGGTCGCCGCCGCGCGGGGCACCGTCCTGCACGGGGAGGCCCAGTTCACGGCGCTGTCCGGGCTCTCCGAATACGGGGAGATGCTGGTGGAGGACGCGTGGGAGGGCGAGCCGCCCAGCGGCACCGGCCTGCCGCAGCCGGACCTGGCGGTGCTCGCCGGGATCCTGGCCCGCCACACCTCCACCCCGGAGGAGGTCTACCTGGGGCTGTGGAACGGGTTCGCGTTCATCCATGGCGGCGACGCGGTGGCCCTGCTGTCGGCAGCCGATGCGGGGGAGGCCGACCCCGCCGTGCTGGCCGGGCAGCGGGCCCTGGAGGAGGAGGCGAAAAAGCCGGCGTTCGGACCCGAGGTAATCGGCGGCCCCACCCTGGACCTCGCCGGAGGCTACCGTTCCTACTACGTCTTCCGCGGCACCATGAAGGACCTGGCCAACCCGCTGTGGAAGCGGTACGGGCACATCGAGGAGCGCCAGGCCCCAAACCTTGCCTGGCCGGCCGACCGCGCCTGGCTGGTCTCCAGCGAACTGTACGAGGACAGCACGATCGTGGCCGGCAGCACCGAACTGGTCCGCGAACTTTCCGCCGCCCCCGGACTCGAGGTGCGCACCGTGGTGCCCGGCTCGCGGCTGGACCTCCACGGGGACGGGATCAACCCGATGCCCGAAATGCCCGGCTACTGACCGGGCCGGCGGAAGGCCGGGGCCGGGGCAGGACCGGGGATCCGGGACAGCCGAAGCCCGGTAGAATTGGGGCGTGCCCGCCAACACCCCTGTCTACCTCGACCACGCCGCCACGACCCCCCTGTCCGCGGCCGCGCTGGCCGTCATGACCCGCGAACTGGCCCGCACCGGGAACCCCTCCTCCCTGCACGGGGCCGGCCGGCGGGCCCACATGGTCGTCGAGGAGGCCCGCGAGACCCTGGCCGCCGCCGCGGGCGCCCATTCCTCCGAGGTGATTTTCACCTCCGGCGGCACCGAAGCCGACAACCTGGCGGTCAAGGGCCTTTACTGGGCGCGGAACGCCGCGGATCCGCGCCGCCGCCGCATCCTGTGCAGCACGGTCGAGCACCACGCGGTGCTGGATACGGTGGAATGGCTTGAGGCCCACCAGGGCGCCGAGGCCGTCTGGATCCCGGTCGACGCCGACGGCCGCCTCGACCTGGACGTGCTGGGCGCCGAGATAGCGCGCGACCCGGGCTCGGTGGCGCTGGTGGCCGCCATGTGGGCCAACAACGAGGTCGGCACCGTGCAGCCGGTCGCCGAAGCCGTCGCGCTGGCCTCGGCCCACGGCATCCCCGTCCACTCGGACGCGGTGCAGGCCTTCACCTCCGTGCCGGTGGACTTCGCCGCCTCGGGGCTGGCGACGATGGCCGTCAGCGGCCATAAGATCGGCGGCCCGGTCGGTATCGGCGCGCTCTTCGTGGGCCGGGAGGTGGCCCTGGCCCCGCTCCTTCACGGAGGCGGGCACGAGCGCGCGCTCCGTTCCGGAACCCTCAACGCCGCCGCCGCCGCCGCGTTCGCCCGGGCGGCGCACGACGCCGCCGCGGCCCTGGCCACGGAAAGCGAACGCCTGGCGAGACTGCGCGACCGGCTGGTCGCCGGCGTCGCGCGGGCCGTGCCGGAAGCGGTGCTGAACGGACCCGACGATGCCGGGCACACCGGCACGCGCCTGCCCGGCAACGCCCACTTCACCTTCCCCGGCTGCGAGGGGGACTCGCTGCTGTTCATGCTGGACATGATGGGCATCGCGTCCTCCACCGGGTCCGCCTGCACCGCCGGAGTTCCCCGGCCCAGCCACGTCCTGCTGGCCATGGGCCGGGACGAGGAGACGGCGCGCGGGTCCCAGCGCTTCACGCTCGGGCATACATCCGGGGACTCCGACGTTGACGCTTTGGTGGCCGCGCTGCCCCAGGCCTACGCCCGGGCGCGGAAGGCGGGCATGGCCGGTCACGAAAGCAGCATTCGAACAGCGGGAACGGGTTTCATTTCATGAAGGTTTTGGCGGCAATGAGCGGCGGAGTCGACTCCGCGGTGGCAGCGGCACGCGCCGTGGAGGCCGGGCACGACGTCGTCGGCGTGCACCTGGCGCTGAGCCGGATGCCCGGCACGCTGCGCACCGGCAGCCGGGGATGCTGCACCATCGAGGATTCCCGCGACGCCTGGCGCGCCTGCGACGTGCTCGGCATCCCGTATTACGTGTGGGACTTCTCCGAGCGGTTCAAAGAGGACGTGGTCGAGGACTTCGTCGCCGAATACGCCGCCGGCCGCACCCCCAACCCGTGCATGCGCTGCAACGAGCGCATCAAGTTCGCCGCGCTGCTGGAGAAGGCCCTTGCGCTCGGCTTCGACGCCGTGTGCACCGGCCACTACGCCAAGGTCATCGAGGACGCCGACGGCAACCGCGAACTGCACCGTGCCGCCGACTGGGCCAAGGACCAGTCCTACGTCTTGGGCGTGCTGACCCACGAACAGCTCAAGCACTCGCTGTTCCCGCTGGCGGACACCCCCTCCAAGGCCGAGGTCCGCGCCGAGGCCGAGCGCCGGGGGCTGTCCGTGGCGAACAAGCCGGACAGCCACGACATCTGCTTCATCCCGGACGGGGACACCCGCGGTTGGCTCTCCGAGCGCATCGAAATGGCCGACGGCGAGATCCTGGACCACGAGGGCAACGTGGTGGGCACCCACCCGGGCGCGACCGCGTTCACCGTCGGGCAGCGCAAGGGCCTGCGGCTGGGACGCCCGGCTCCGGACGGGAAGCCCCGCTTCGTGCTGGAAATCCGTCCCAAGGACAACACCGTGGTGGTGGGCCCGCAGGAACTGCTCGCCGTGGACGTGCTGCGCGGCATCAAGGTCAGCTGGGCCGGCCTGCCGATCGCGGCGGCCGGGTCCGGGGAGGAATTCGCCTGCATGGTCCAGGTGCGGGCGCACGGGGACCCGGTCCCGGCACGCGCCCGCGTCCAGGCCGGAGCGGACGGGCGCCCCGAACTGGCCGTGTCGCTGGTGGAGCCGCTGCGGGGGGTGGCCCCCGGACAGACGATGGTCCTTTACCAGGGCACCCGCGTGCTGGGGCAGGCCACCATCGATTCGGCGCGCAGCGCCGCCTGGCGGGGCGCCGCCGGCTGAGCCCGCCCGGGGTGGGGCCCTCGGCCAGTAGCGTCTCCTGGCCTCCCACCCCTTCGCTTCGCTCGGGGCGGGGCCCTCGGCCAGTAGCGTCTCCTGGCCTCCCACCCCTTCGCTTCGCTCGGGGCGGGGCCCTCGGCCAGTAGACTTGGGGATCATGAGCGATCAGATGGAAACGGCCCCGGGGGCGGGCCCCGACTTCGACCCGGCCGCCAGCTCCCTGAACGGCGAAGTTGATCCCGCCGTCATGGAGGAGCTGCTGGGAATCCGCAGCAGCATCGACAACTTCGACGCGACGCTGGTCTACCTGCTCGCCGAACGGTTCAAGGCCACCCAGCGCGTCGGCTACCTCAAGGCCCGCCACAAGCTGCCGGCGAGCGATCCGGGGCGCGAGGCAGCGCAGATCCAGCGCCTTCACCGGCTGGCCCGCGAAGCGCACCTGGACCCGGTCTTTGCCGAAAAATTCCTGAACTTCATCATCGACGAGGTCATCCGCCACCACCAGGCCATCTCCGAGTCCCACGCCACCGACGACGCAGCGGCCCCGGCCCCCGCACATCAGGGCGGGCAGTCCTGAGCGTCGACGCCCGGGCCGGCGGCGCGGCGGGAGAAAAGGCAGCGGCCCCGGCCCCGGCCCGGGTTCAGGCCACGGCCCACGGCCCCATGCCCGGCCTGGACCCGCTGGAGCCCGTACGGATCGTCCGCGGCGAACTCGGCGAACCGAACCTGCCCCACCTGGTGGAACTCCCCGGTCGCGGGGTCGGGTCTGACGCCGTGGGCCGCACCGCGGGCATGCTGGAGGACCTCTACGTGGACGTGCAGCCGTTTGGCTGGCGCCTCGTCGACCGCCCCGGACTCGACCACCGCCGGGCGGTCTCCGCCCTGTCCACCGACCTCGGCGTGCAGGCGGACGTGATCGGCGCCGAGGAGCGTCCCGGCAATGCGCTGAAGATCCAGCTCCGCGGGCCGCTTTCCCTCGCGGCGAACCTGCACCTGCACAACGGCGAACGGGCGCTGAGCGACCACGGCGCCCGGCGCGACCTGGCCCTGTCCCTGGCTTCCGGCGCCGCGCGCCATGTGGCCGACGTCCTGCGCACCAGCGGGCGCCCGTACCTGACCGTCGTTGTCGAAGAACCCGAACTGGCCGACGTCCTGGCCGGAACCATTCCCACCGCCAGCGGCTACCGCAGCCTGCGCTCGGTCCCGCGCCCGGAGGCCGTCCGGGCCTGGTCCGGAATGGTGGAGGCTTTGCGGGGGGCGGGCGCGACCACTGTGGTCCTGGCCCCCGGCGCCGGGCCGGAGGTGCTGCCGGAGGTATGCGACGACGTGGTTTCCGCGGGTGCCGACGGCGTCTGCCTGCCTGTGACGGCACTGGATACCCGAGGCTGGGAGCGCAGCGCCGCGCTGGTCGAGGATGGACTGGAACTGTGGCTGGGACTGCTGGATCCGGGCAGGACACCGCCGGGGGTGCTCAAGGCCGTGGAGCGCGTGCTCCGGCCCTGGCGGCAACTCGGCCTGGGCGACAAGTCCCTGGGGGCCCTGACGCTGTTGCCCGTCACGGGCTTCGCCGACACCCCGCCGGAGGCGTTGCGGAATGTGCTCACCCTCCTGAGCCAGACCGTGGATGCACTCAACCAGGTCCTGGCCGAAGCCTAGAGACGCCCGGCCGCCTTGAGCCGGATGTAGGCGTCGGCGAGCGCGGGCGGCAGCTCCTGCGGGGCGGCGTCGACCACCTCCGCACCCATGCTCCGCAGTTCCGCCTTGAGCGTCTCGCGCTGCTGCAGGGCCCGTTCGGCCGCGGCCGCCCGGTAGACCTCCGACGCGGTACCGCGCCGGGTGCGGCGCCGCTCCAGTTCGGGGTCGCGCACGGCGGCCACCACCACCACGTGCCGCGCGGCCAGCGCCGGCAGCACCGGCAGCAGGCCCTCCTCGACGGCCCCCGAATCCAGCGAGGTCAAAAGAACCACCATGGCCCGCTGGCGGGAAATCGACTGCACCTGGGCCGGGATCCGGGACCAGTCCGCCTCTACCAGTTCCGGTTCCAGCGGTGCCATCGCCTCCACCATCTGGGTCAGCAGGCTGCCCTTGGCCACCGATTCCACGCGCGCCCGGGCCCGCCGGTCAAAGGCCAGGAAGTCCACGCGGTCGCCCCCGCGCTCGGCCAGGACCGCCAGCAGCAGGGCCGCCTCGATCCCGGTGTCCAGCCGCGGCTCGTCCTCCACCCGGGCCGCGGAGGTGCGCGAGGTGTCCAAAACCAGCACTACCCGGCGGTCGCGTTCGGGCCGCCAGGTGCGCACCACCACGCCCTGCCGGCGGGCGGTGGCCCGCCAGTCGATCGAGCGCACGTCGTCCCCGCGCACGTAGTCGCGCAGCGAATCGAATTCCGTGCCGGCCCCGCGGACCTGGATGGCGGCCCGGCCGTCCAGTTCGCGCAGGCGCTGCAGCTTCGAGGGCAGGTGCCGCTTGGCATGGAACGGCGGCAGCACACGCAGCGTCCCCGGGGCGGGCAGGGTCAGCTGGCGGGCTGCCAGCCCCAGCGGCCCGTTGCTGCGGACCGTCGCATGGACCGCATGCAGGTCCCCCCGGCGGCGCGGCACCAGTTCCGTGGCGAAGGCCCGGCGCTCGCCGGCCGGAATGTCCAGCGCAAAGGACGTCCTGGCGGACCCCGCCGAGGGCTGCCAGCCGTCGTGCACCGAGCCGGCCAGCCGGCGCCGCCCGGTGTTGGCCAGCAGCAGGCGGGACGGGGCGGACTCCTCCAGCCGGACGCTGCGCGGCAGTTCCCGCTCCACCGCCAGGGCGCGCGGGGAGGGTGCCAGCAGCACATCCAGCAGGGCCAGCGCGCACAGCGCCAGCGCGGTCCACAGCACCGTCCACCAGGTGGGAAACAGCACCACGGGCAGCACCGCCGCCAGCGCCAGCCACACGAAACGCCGGGTCAGGGCCATGGTTCCGTCCGTCCTAGCGGGGGACGGGCACGGTGGCGAGGATCGCGCGCAGCACGTCGTCCGCGCTCACGCCATCCATCGCCGCTTCCGGGCGCAACCCCACCCGGTGGCGCAGGCAGGGCAGGGTCAGCACCTTGACGTCGTCGGGGGAGACGAAGTCGCGTCCGGACAGCCAAGCCCAGGCACGGGAGGTGTTCAGCAGCGCCGTCGCCCCGCGCGGGGACACGCCCAGCTGGAAGCTTGGTGCCGACCGCGTCGCCCGCGCGATGTCCACGATGTACCCGATGACCTCCGGCGCCACGTGCACCTGGCGGACCCCGGCGCGGGCCGCGGCCAGGTCCGCGGCGGAGGCGACCGGCGCCACGCCCGCCGCGGCCAGGTCGCGCGGGTTGAACCCGGCCGAATGGCGGCGGATGATTTCGATCTCGTCCTCGCGTTCAGGCAGTTCCATGGTCAGCTTGAGCAGGAAGCGGTCCAGTTGCGCCTCGGGCAGCGGGTAGGTGCCCTCGTACTCCACCGGATTCTGCGTGGCCGCCACGATGAACGGCTCCGGCAGCGGCCGCGACACGCCGTCCACGCTGACCTGGCGTTCCTCCATCGCTTCCAGCAGGGAGGCCTGGGTCTTGGGCGGGGTCCGGTTGATCTCGTCGGCCAGCAGGATGTTGGTGAAGACCGGCCCCTCGCGGAAGCTGAAGCCCGCGGTGTGCGCGTCGTAGACCAGGGACCCGGTCACGTCGCCGGGCATCAGGTCCGGGGTGAACTGCACGCGCTTGGTGTCCAGGCTCAAGGCGGCGCTGAGGCTGCGCACCAGCAGCGTTTTCGCCACGCCGGGGACGCCTTCCAGCAGCACGTGCCCCTGGGACAGCAGGGCGATCAGCAGCCCGGTGATGGTGGCGTCCTGGCCGACGACGGCCTTGGCCACCTCGCGGCGCACGTCCAGCAGGGCCTGCCGGGCGGCTGCGTGCAGGTCCGTTGCCTGCGCGGTGTCGTTCGCTGAGTGGCTCACGGGATACCGATCTCCTTTTCGAGGGTCTGAAGGTCTTGGGCCCAGGCCACGAGGCTCGCCTCGGTGTGCACGTGGGTGGGGAAAAGCAGCCGGCGCAGCGCCGGCCCGGGGCGGTACCCGGCGGTTTCCAGCGTGGCGGCGATGTCTTCGGCCGTGGCCGCCGGACCCAGCCGCAGGCGGGCGGCGATCCGGGTCAGCGCCGCCGAACGCAGGCTCTCGACGGCGGCCCCCACCGCCCGTCCGTCCTGGTACAGCCGGGCACGGCCCTCCGCCGTTTCGGCGGCGGGCACCACGACGGGCAGCGGCTCCTCCACGAGCGGCCCGGGGCGCCGCCCGCGCCACAGCGCCGCGGCCGCCGCGGCCACGAACAGCCATCCGGTGGCGGGGCCCACCCAGCCGGGCAGCAGCTCGAACGGGTTGGCCGGCGCCTCCGCGGCGGCCAGGTCCGAGTACCCTGGCCGGTACCAGATGAGGGTCGGTTCCGCGCCCAGGGTCCACAGCGCCAGCGCGGGGTGGCCGTGGTCCAGCACGTGGGCATTGTCCAGGAAGTCCGTGCTGCCCAGGACAGTGGTGCTTCCGTCCACGGCGTAGCCGTAGGCGGTCCCGGCGGCGGTTTCCTGCCCGTAGCAGCCGGTGTCCGCGCGGTACATCTGCCCGCTGGCGGCTGCCCGGGGCGCCTGCGCTGCGACGGGCAGGTCGCAGCCGGCCCCGGCGGGCGACGCGGCGTCCGGCACGACGCCGGCCGGCAGGATCCGGTCCGTGAACGGCCTCAGCTGCGCCTGACCCGGCTGGATGAGCACGGTGCGGCCGGAGGCCCGGGCCAGGAGGCCAAGCTGGCCGGCGTCAAGGATCGCGCCGCGGTCGTCGAGCAGCAGCGTCGCGCCGCCGTCGGCTTCCTCCAGTGCGGCCAGCGCCGCGTCCAGGGTGGGAACGGGGGAGACCTGCACCCCGTGGCGGGCCAGCACCTGGGCCACCGCCATCGCCCCGTCCGGCGCCGCGTTCCGCGGCCCCAGGGGCGTGCGGTCTTCCCCGGTGGCGGTGGCCGCGTAGAACACTCCGGCGCCCAGCGCCAGCAGGAGCAGGCCCACCCACAGCCGGGCACGGCGCCAGCGGCGGCGCGCCACCGCTCCTGCCGGAGCCGGCGCCGGGGCGGCGTCGCGGCGCGCGTGGGGCGCCGGCGGCAGCG
>NZ_BKDJ01000016.1 GCF_008580665.1 Zafaria cholistanensis | reverse complement strand
GCCACGGCCTGGCCATCCTCGGTACGGAACAGCGCCAGCGGACGGTTCGCGATCCGGCGGGCCATCGGCTTGCGCGTCACCTCATGGTCCCACGCCGCAACGTACCAGGCATTGAGCGGGTGGCCGAACACCTTGGCGGTTACGGTGCCCTGGCCGGTGGAGGCGGTGTTTGGTGGAGTCATCTTTGAGGCCCTTCCGTGGGTGCCGGTCGCCGGAAACCCACTAACTATGTCCATAGGTATTTGTGTCCTGCAACACAGACTACCTATGCTCATAGTTATATTCAAGGGTCTTCCGGCACCGGCCGCTTCGTGCGGACGGGCCGGCCCTAGCTAGAGTGGACGGGACCCCGGCAAGGAAAGGTGGCCCGTGAGCCTGAGGTACGCGCTGCTCGCGCTCCTGAACGTCGAGCCCATGACGGGATACGACCTCCACAAGGTCTTCGAGTCCTCGGTGGGCCATGTCTGGTATGCGCCGGACTCGCAGATCTACCCCGAACTGCGCAAGATGGAGGCCCAGGGGCTGGTCCGCGGGGAAGACATCCCCTGGGGCAAAAAGGCCACCAAGCGCCGGTACCACATCACCCCTGCCGGAAGCGGCGAATTCGAAGCGTGGATGAACAGCCCGCTGGAGTATTCGCGGGTGCGCGACCCTGCCCACCTGCGGGCGGCCTACCTTGAGTACGCGGCCCCCGAGTCGGCACGGGCCCAGCTGAAGGCGCACATTGAGCACCACGAGACCCTGCTGCGGCAGTGGAACCAGAAAATCCTGGAAATCGACACGGACACCAGCACCATGCTCACCCGGCGCCTCGCGACGCTCCCCGCGGACCAGCGGCAGCGCAGCCGGGCCTTCAAGCGCTTTGCCTACGAGGGCCTGATCGCCCGGGCCGAGGCGGAGATTGCCTGGGCCAACAGCGGGTTGCGGCTGCTGGACGACCTGCCTCCGGAAGCCTAGGGGCGGCTGCGACTACCCCGCGGCCGGGCGCTGGCCGAACACGTGCCGGCGGATCCATGCGTGCATGGCGATGCCCGCCGCGGAGGCCGCGTTGATGGAGCGGGTGGACCCAAACTGCTCGATGGAAAGGGTCGCCTCGGCGGCGGCGTGCACCTCCTCGGTCAGCCCCGGGCCCTCCTGGCCGAACACCAGCACGCAGTTCCGGGGCAGGTCGTAGGTCTCCAGCCGCACGGAGTCGGGGAAGATGTCGATCCCGATGATTGCCAGCCCCTCCGCCTGCGCCCAGGCCACAAAGTCCTCCACGGTGGGGTGGTGGCGCACGTGCTGGTAGCGGTCGGTGACCATCGCGCCGCGGCGGTTCCACCGCCGCCGTCCGATGATGTGGACTTCCTTGGCCAGGAATGCGTTGGCGGTGCGCACCACCGTGCCGATGTTCAGGTCGTGCTGCCAGTTTTCGATGGCGATGTGGAAGTCGTGCCGGCGCGCATCCAGGTCCGCCACGATCGCCTCATGCAGCCAGTAACGGTATTTGTCGGCGACGTTGCGCCGGTCGCCTCCGCGCAGCAGTTCGGGGTCCCAATGGCTGCCCTCGGGCCACTCGCCCTCCCAGGGCCCGACGCCGACCTCCGGCCGGGACATGCCTTCGTCGGCGCCCCCGGCGCCCTCCGGTCCGGCGCCGGGGAGGGCCGGGACGGCCGCATCGCCGGTCGCTGCGGGGGCCTGGGCGGGGAAGCTGTTGCTGGTCACCGTTACAAGGGTAGTGCGTGGCAGACTGGCTGCAGGTCCGCCGCCGGGCCGCCCAGCCGAAAGGAGCCCAGCATGCCCCTCGTGGACAACGGCGTCTATGTCGAGGGCCGGCGCCGCGCCACGCCTTCCAGCCTGGCGGAGACCTTCGAGGAGATGGTGGCCTGCCGCGGCATGGCCTGGCTGGGACTCTACCGCCCCACCACCGAGGAGTTGGACGCGGTGGCCGAGGAGCTGGGCCTGCACCCGCTGGCCATCGAGGACACCCTTTCCGGCCACCAGCGTCCCAAGCTGGACCGCTATGGGACGCACAGCTTCCTGGTCCTGCGTCCGGCCCGCTACCTGGACGCGACGGAGAAGGTGGAGTTCGGGGAACTGCACATCTACGCCGGCGCGGACTTCGCGGTGACCATCCGGCAGGCGGAGTCCGCGCAGCTGTCGGCCGTGCGGAAGACCATGGAGGAGCAGCCGCAGCTGCTGGCCGTGGGTCCGCAGGCTGTCATGTACGCGGTGCTGGACCATGTCGTGGACGAGTACCGGCCGGTGATCGAGGGGCTGGCCAACGACATCGAGGAGATCGAGGACGAGCTGTTCACCGGGGACACCTCCGTGTCCCGCCGCATCTACGAGCTCTCCCGGGAGGTCATCGAGTTCCAGCGTGCCGTGACCCCGCTGGTTGGCATCGTCGGCGAGCTGCGCCGCGAACTCACCGGCTCCGAACCCAGCCCCGGCAGCGCCGGCGGACACCGCACCGCCCCGGAGGCGGACCCGGGGGTGCTGGAGCTGGACAGGCGGTTTGCCGACGTGCAGGACCACGCCATCCGCGTCACCGAGCGCCTCGCCTCCTTCCGGGCGGTGCTCACCAATGCGCTCTCACTCAATGCGACACTGGTGTCGCAGCGGGCCGCGCAGGCCGGAGTGGAGCAGAACGAACAGATGAAGAGGATCTCCGCGTGGGCGGCCATCCTCTTCGCCCCGTCCCTGGTGGGAAGCATCTACGGAATGAACTTCCACTTCATGCCGGAGCTGTCGTGGCGGTTCGGGTACCCGGCGGCGCTGATGCTGATGTTGGGACTGTGCCTGGGCCTGTATGTGGTGTTCAAGCGCAACAGGTGGCTGTGAGCGGACAGGGTCCCGGGGGCTCGGACGCGGCAGGCCCGGGGTGGCACGATGGTCGTGTCGAAAGGAAAGGACAGCATGGGAATCCCGCAACAGCGACACTCCAGGCAACGCACCCCCGCTGACATCGAATGCTGGCTGACGGACATGGACGGGGTGCTCGTCCACGAGAACCAGGTGATCCCCGGCGCGGCCGAGCTGCTGCGGCGCTGGTCCGAGGCCGGCCAGCGGTTCCTGGTGCTGACCAACAACTCGATCTACACCCCGCGGGACCTCTGCGCCCGGCTGAAGGCTTCGGGGCTGGACGTCCCCGAGGAGAGCCTCTGGACGTCGGCGCTGGCCACGGCGGAATTCCTCAAGCGCCAGCAGCCGGGCGGGCGGGCCTTCGTGATCGGGGAGGCCGGGCTGACCACGGCGCTGCACGAGGCCGGGTTCGTCCTCACCGACCGGGACCCCGACTACGTGGTGCTGGGGGAAACCCGCACATACTCGTTTGAGGCGATCACCCGGGCAATCCGGCTGATCCTGGACGGCGCCCGCTTCATCGCGACCAACCCGGACCCCACCGGGCCCTCCGCCGAGGGCCTGCTCCCGGCGACCGGCGCCGTGGCGGCGCTGATCACCGCGGCGACCCACCGCGCCCCCTACGTGGTGGGCAAGCCGAACCCGATGATGTTCCGCTCGGCCCTGAACCGGATCGATGCCCACTCGGAAACCACCGCGATGATCGGGGACCGCATGGACACCGACATCATTGCCGGGATGGAGGCCGGCCTGCACACGATCCTGGTCTACTCGGGCATCACGACGGCCGCGGACGTGGCCCGCTTTCCCTTCCGCCCGGACGAGGCCTTCGACTCGGTCGCGGACCTCGCCGCGCTGCTGGGGGAGCCCCGGGAGTTGCGGCAGCCCTGAGCAGCCGGCCCTTGGACGCAGGACGACGGCGGCACGTGCGCGCCGCCGTCGTCCTGCATCGGGAAGTTGGCGGCTGCCGCCCTCCCGCCCCTCGCTTCGCTCGGGGCGGGGCCCTCGGGCGTTAGTCTTCGAGGCCCAGTTCGTCCTTGCCGAACGCGAAGAGGTACGGCACGCCGGCCTCGGCCTCGATGCGTTCCTTGGCGCCGGTGTCCCGGTCCACGATGACGGCCACGGCGACGACGTTGCCCCCGGCATTGCGCACGCCTTCGACGGCGGTCAATGCCGAGCCGCCGGTGGTGGAGGTGTCCTCGAGGACCACGACGTCGCGGCCCTCCACCGAGGGCCCTTCGACCTGGCGGCCCATGCCGTAGGACTTCTGCGCCTTGCGGACCACGAACGCGTCGATCGGGCGTCCCGCATCCCCGGCGGCGTGCATCAGCGCCGTGCCGACCGGATCGGCGCCCATGGTCAGGCCCCCGGCGGCGGCGAAGCTGATCCCGGCCTCGTCGAGCATCTGCAGCATGACCTGGCCGACCAGCCGGGAAGCCTCGTGGTGCAGGGTGACGCGGCGCAGGTCGATGTAGTAGTCGGCCTCCTTGCCGGAGGAGAGGGTGACCTTGCCGCGGACGACGGCAAGGTCCTTGATCAGTTCAAGCAGGCGGGCGCGCGCGGAGGCGTCGAGGGAAGTCATGCCACCAATTCTAAAGGGGAGGACGCGTGCCGAGGGTGCCGCGGCAGGCGGCGGGGGCGGGGAGTTCCGGCGGGCCCGCCCGGTTCGGAAGTGCCCCGGGACATCCGTTGGCCAAAGACGTAGGCTGTGCCCATGAATGCTCAGCGACCGCTTGGATACTGGCTCAAACTGGTGGACTCGCTCATCTCGGAGCAGTTCACCGTGGCGTTGGAGGAGCACGGGGTGACACGCCGGCAATGGCAGTTGCTCAACGCGCTCGCCCAAGGACCCGCGACGGGAGGGGAACTGACCGTGGCGCTGGCTCCGTTCTTCGGCGAGGCCGTCCCGGAGGGCGAGCCGTCCACCCCCTCCGAGCACCTGGCCGAGCTGGTGGAGTCGGGGTGGGTCGCCGAGGAGGGGCACAGCTTCAGCCTCACCGAGCGGGGCGCGGCCAGCCTGGAGAAACTCACCGCAATCGTGGATGCGATGCGGGAGGAGTCCAGTGCCGGAGTCAGCGCCGGGGACTACGCCACAACGGTCGCCACCCTCCAACGGATGGCGCAGAACCTAGGATGGCGGGAGAACACAACGTCTCCCTAGACATCCCTACTGAAAGGGCTCGATGAGCATCGACGTCACCCCCTCCGAGGTTTACCACGCGGCCCCCGAGCCCGAGCCGCAGGCAGCCACCGCCGACGAGGTGGCCTCGCGTGCCGCGGCAGCCCGCTTCGCCGGCCGATCCGATGTGGTGCTCCACAAGAACCGGTGGGCACTGGTCAACCGGACCCTGACCCCTCACGAGGCGATGGTCGAAGACCTGCTGTTCGTGCGGGAGGCGCTGGATGCGGCCGGGATCGACTACCTGCTGGTGCGCGGGAACGACGCGCGCCCGGTGATTGCGGTGGATTGGGCCCTGCGCAAGCCGCTGCGCGCGGCCCTGGCGGCCGCCTGCCGGGACGAACCGTTCTATTCGATGACCGTGGACGCCACCGGCCGCCGCTCCCTGCTGGTGGCCGACGGACGGCTCGCCGCCGGAGGCAAGGCGCGCATGTTCCGGTTGTACCGGCCGCGCGTGGAGCCGAATGGCGGGCTCTTCTACGGGCAGGGCACCGGCGTGCAGGTGGAGCTGTGGCGCTGGGAGGACGGGACGATCCAGCTGCCGATCGAGAATTCCGTGACGCGGCGGACCCTGCCGGTCGCCGAAGCGGTGTACGGAACGGTGCAGCGGTTCGGGCGGGAGTGGCCGACCATCGAGAACATGTTCGCCGACCATGCGACGGACATCGACTTCCCCATCGACATCGTCTTCTCCTGGGTGGACGGCAACGACCCCGAGTTCCAGCGCTACCGGGCCTCCTTCATGGAGAAGGTGGTGGTGGGCGAGGGCGACGACTCCGAGGCCCGCTACCGGCAGATCAACGAGCTGAAGTACGCGCTGCGCAGCGTGCACATGTTTGCCCCCTGGATCCGCCGCATCTTCATCTGCACCGATTCCCCGATCCCGGAATGGCTGGACGCCGCGCACCCGAAGATCACGATCGTGCGGGCCGAGGACCACTTCGCCGACCCTTCGGTGCTGCCCACCTTCAACTCCCAGGCCGTGGAGTCGCAGCTGCAGCACATCGACGGGCTCTCCGAGCACTTCCTGTACTCCAACGACGACATGTTCTTCGGCCGGCCGCTGGGCCCGGACATGTTCTTCTCCCCCGGCGGGATCACCAAGTTCATCGAGGCGGACACCCGGATCGGGCTCGGCGACAACCACCTGGACCGCTCCGGATTCGAGAATGCCGCCCGGGTGAACCGGAAGCTGCTCCACGACCGGTTCGGACGCATCACCACCCGCCACCTGGAGCACACCGCCGCCCCGCTGCGGCGCAGCGTGCTGCTGGGAATGGAGCGCGAGTTCGCGGCCGAGTTTGCCGCGACCGCGGCCAGCCGCTTCCGGGCCAAGGACAACATCTCGGTGACCAACTCGCTCTACCACTACTTCGCCCTGCTCACCGGCCAGGCGGTGACCAAGGTCGGCGCCAGGGTCCAGTACGTGGACACCACGCTGCGCGCCGGGCTGGCCTCCCTGGAACGGCTGCTGCGCAAGCGCAACCAGGACTTCTTCTGCCTCAACGACGGCAGCTTCCCGGAGGTCTCCGCGCGCGAGCGCCAGGCTGCCGTCACGGACTTCCTGGAGAAGTACTTCCCGGTCCCGGCCCCCTGGGAGAAGTAGCGCCCGGAACCGGCGCTCCCGCCCTCCCCTTCCGGGTCCGCTAGCGGGTACGGAGGGCTCCCGGAGCGTCCCGCGGCGGCAGCGCCCCGTGCCGGTGCAGCGTGCGGGCGACTGCCGCGGGGGTGAACTCCTCGCCCACAGTCGCCCCGCCCGCCGGTGGAACCACCGAATGCACCACCGTGTCGCGGTACACGTGGACCATGGTGCAGCCCTGTGCCGCGTCGCGCCCCCGGGTGCCGCGAATCCCGGTGTTCGGGTCCACCGGCCCGGCAAGGTCCTGGGTGTAACAGGTGGAGGAGGCCACGGAGACGGGGATTCCCGCGAACGTCGCGCTGGTCGAGTAATGCAGGTGCCCGCCGAGGATGGCCCGCACGTCGCTGCCGCGCACGACCGCGGCGAGGGCGGCCTGGCCGCGCAGTTCCACCAGGATCGCCAGTGGCTGGATACACGGCACCGGAGGGTGGTGCATCACCAGCAGCGTGCCCTCCGGGGCGGGAACCTCCAGGCCGCGGCCCAGCCACTCGAGCTGTTCGGCCGAGATCTCCCCGTGGTGGGCCCCCGGTACCGAGGTGTCCAGCACGATCACGCGCAGCCCGCCCAGCCAGTGCACGGCGTTCAGCGGCTCGGCCGAGCGCGGCTCCCCCAGCAGGTGCTCACGCAGGTTGGCGCGGTCGTCGTGGTTGCCCATGGCCCAGATCGCGCGGGCCCCCAACCGTTCGGCGACCGGTTCGACGGCGGCCCGCAGCCGGGCATAGGCCTCGGGCTCGCCGCTGTTGGCCAGGTCACCGCTGAAAACGATGGCCTCGGGGCGTGCTCCCGTGGCCTCGATCTCGGCCAGCACCCGGAGCAGCCCCTCCTCGCCGTCCACGATCCCCGGCGGAGAGGCCGTGCCGCGCAGGTGCAGGTCGCTCAGGTGGAGCAGGAAGTGGGAGGGGGCTGGATGTTCCGGGGAGCGGATCGCCATGATGATGGGTGTCTTTCCAGGGTTTCGTCGCGCGGTCGGTCGGATCGTTGCCTGCCTGGCGGCCGCGGTCCCGGCGGAGCGCAGCGCCTCCATGAAGCCCATCAAACCAGACCGGCTGCGAACACGGAACGGACGCGGGGCCGGACTTTTGGCATTTCGGGCCCGGGACCCGCCGTCCCCGTCGGGGACGTGGCCCCGGCGCGGCTGGCAATCCGCAGGAAACACGGCGGTTGTAGGCTGGGCGCATGCGCGAACTCCAGTCGAGGATCATCGAGGAAATGGGCGTCAAGCCGCAGATCGACCCAGCAGAGGAGGTCACGGCCCGCGTCGGGTTCCTCAAGGACTACCTGAAGGCCACCGGCACCCGGGGCTTTGTGCTGGGGATTTCCGGCGGGATCGATTCCTCGCTCGCGGGCCGGCTGGCCCAGCTGTGCGTGGAGGAGCTGGCGGCCGAGGGCGTGGAAGCGGAATTCGTGGCCATGCGCCTGCCTTACGGCGAGCAGCACGACGAGGGGGACGCGCGGGCCGCGATGGAGTTCGTGGCGGCCCGGCGCCAGGTGACCTTCAACATCAAGCCCGGCGTCGACGGCCTGGAGCGCGAGTACAAGCAGGCCACCGGCACGGACCTGTCCGATTTCAGCAAGGGCAACATCAAGGCGCGTGCCCGCATGATTGCCCAGTACGCCATGGCCGGCGAACACAACCTCCTGGTCATCGGCACCGACCACGGGGCGGAATCCGTCACCGGCTTCTTCACCAAGCACGGCGACGGCGGGGCCGACGTGCTGCCCCTCTTCGGCCTCAACAAGCGGCAGAACCAGCTGCTGCTGCAGCACTTGGGCGCTCCAGAACGGGTGTGGCGGAAGGCCCCCACCGCGGACCTGCTCGACATCCTCCCCGGCCGCACCGACGAGGACGAATTGGGGCTGGAGTACGACGAAATCGACGACTACCTGGAAGGGCGGGACATCCCGGACGCGGTCGCCGGGAAGATCGAGCAGAAGTTCCTGCGCAGCCGCCACAAGCGCACCGTCCCCGTAACCATCCACGACACCTGGTGGCGCTGACCCCGGGCCCGCACGGGCCGGAAACCCCCTCCCAGCCGGGCGGCTGACCGCCCCTGCGAGGGGGCCGGCCCCCAGGGAGACGCCCCGAACAGGCGGCCGGCGCTCTTGGCTGTGGCGGAGCACTTGATAGGTTGGGCGAGTGAAGATCGCTACCTGGAACGTGAACTCCCTCCGCGCCCGCGCCGACCGGGTGGAGGCCTGGCTGCGCCGCACCGACGTCGACGTGCTGGCCATCCAGGAAACCAAGTGCAGGGACGAGAACTTTCCCTGGGAGCTGTTCGAGAACAACGGCTACGAGGTGGCGCACTTCGGGTTGAGCCAGTGGAACGGCGTGGCGATTGCCTCCCGCGTGGGATTGGAGGACGTGGAGCGGGCCTTCGCGGGCCAGCCGGTTTTCGGCAAGGGCGGCAAGGATCCGGTGCAGGAACCGCGGGCCTTGGGCGCAACCTGCAACGGCGTGCGCGTCTGGAGCCTGTACGTGCCCAACGGCCGCGCGCTTGATGACGAGCACATGCCCTACAAGCTGCAGTGGCTGGACGTGCTCAAGGACCAGGCCGCCGGATGGCTCCAGGCCGATCCGCAGGCCCAGATCGCCCTCATGGGCGACTGGAATATCGCTCCGCAGGACGAGGACGTCTGGGACATCGACCTTTTCCGCCGCGAGGGCCTCACCCATGTCAGCGAGCCCGAGCGCGCCGCGTTCCGCGCCTTCGAGCGCGCCGGCTACGCCGACGTCGTGCGGCCCTTCGCCCCCGGTCCGGGCGTCTACACATACTGGGACTACACGCAGCTGCGTTTCCCCAAAAAGGAGGGCATGCGCATCGACTTCGTCCTGGGATCCCCCGCACTGGCCAGCCGGGTCAGGAGCGCCAGCATCGACCGCGAGGAGCGCAAGGGCAAGGGCGCCTCCGACCACGCTCCCGTGATCGTGGAGCTGGACTAGCCATGGCGAAGCTGGCGCGCGGGGCCCGGCGAAACATTCCGCCGACCGCGTACCTGCGCGTCTACGAGCCGCTGCGTGCCTTCTCCGACGAGGAGCAGCTGCTGATCGCCGCCCAGCGCGAGGGCGGGCGCGAGGCCTTCGAGACTCAGGAGGTCGTGGATTCGCTGGAGCGTGTCACGCGCCTGGTCTCCGACCCCTTCCCCCATGCGACGGCCGAACGCTTCCGCACCCTGCACTATCCCGGGGCCAACGGACTGACCGTTGCCTACTACTGCCCGGACCAGCTGGCCACACGCGCCACGCTCGCGGCGGAGCAGCTAAACGGGACCATGCGCCCGCAGCTGCTGGAGGTGCTGGTCCCCGATCCGGCACGGGCGGCCAACGCCGAGCGGCTGGTCCACGAGGACTTTGCCGAGGACGTCGCACGGCTGCACACCCGCAGCGCGACCTGGGGCATTCCCTTCGGCTGGTTCGTGCTGTTGCGCGAGGACGACCACTGCGAGATCGTTGAGGACGGCGAGCGGATCGTCAGCGTCCGGCTTTGCGCCCCGACGGCCCAGGCGCTGGAACGCGCCCGCTACGCCGCGGCGTCGCTGGCCGTCCACGCCCCGGAACTGGACATGCTGGATGACCTGACCGGGCTGAGCGAATGGCTGCAGCTGTTCCACCCGGAGTCGATCGTGGAGCTGGACTACGGGCGCACCGCCGAACTGGTCTGGCCCGACGATTCCCCGCATGACATCCGCCTGGGCATCGAGTCCCTCGCCGAGGGGGACATGCTCGGCGCGGCGGCCTCCTACCGCCGGCTCGCCTCCCGCTGGCTCAAGGTCCGCCAGCTCGCCCGGGCCAGCTGAGGCGTACCCCGAACCCGCACCCGTACACCCCCAACCCGAACGCCCGAACCCGCACACTCCGAAACCCACGTAAGGAGCAGCACCATGACACAGACCAGCACCGCCCCGTGGTGGCAGGACGCCGTCATCTACCAGGTGTACCCGCGATCGTTCGCCGACGCGGACGGCGACGGCATGGGGGACCTGCGCGGGGTTGCCTCCAAGCTGGGGTACCTGCGCAACCTGGGCGTGAACGCCGTATGGCTGTCCCCGTTCTACCCGTCCCCGCAGCGGGACGCCGGCTACGACGTCTCCGACTACCGCGAGGTGGACCCGCTCTTCGGCACCCTGGAGGACTTCGACGCGATGCTCGCCGAGGCTCACGGGCTGGGCCTGCGCATCATCGTGGACCTGGTCCCGAACCACACCTCGGACCAGCACGTCTGGTTCCGGGAGGCCCTGGCCTCGGCACCGGGCTCCCCCGCGCGGAACCGCTACATCTTCCGCGACGGGCGCGGGCCCGACGGCGCGGAACCGCCCAACAACTGGCGATCGCTCTTCGGGGGCCCGGCCTGGACCCGGGTGACGGAGCAGGCCGGACCCGGTGCCGGACGGCCGGGCCAGTGGTACCTGCACCTGTTCGACACCACGCAGCCCGACCTGGACTGGTCCAACCCCGAGGTCCACGCCGAGATGGAGGACGTGCTGCGGTTCTGGCTGGACCGCGGCGTGGACGGGTTCCGCGTGGACGTCGCCCATGGGCTGGTGAAGGCGGAGGGGCTGCCGGACTGGTCCGCGAAGGTGTCCATGGTCTCCGGCACGGACACCCCGCCCGAAGCTCCCCTGGATACCCCGCGGGAGGCCGGCGCCATCGGGGTGGTCGTGGAGGACCCGGCCGTGGAGGTGGAGGAGGCCAAACTGACCCCGGAGGACAGGCCGCCGTACCTGGACCAGGACGGGGTGCACCGGATCTACGAGGCCTGGCACCGGGTCCTGGCCAGCTACCCGGGCGATCGCATGATGGTCGCCGAGGCGTGGGTGGCGCCGGTGGAGCGCGCCTTCCGGTACGTGCGCCCGGGCGAGATGCAGCAGGCGTTCAACTTCGGCTTCCTGCTGGCGGGCTGGGACGCGGCACGGATCGCCGCCAACGTGGACGAGACGCTGCGCGAGGCCGCCGCCGTGGGCGCGCCGGCCACTTGGGTGCTCTCCAACCACGACACCGTCCGCCACACCTCCCGCTTCGGGCTCAAGGACCCCACTACCTTCCCGAAGGGCATCGGCATCGGGGACGAGCAGCCCGACGAGCAGTTGGGATGGGCGCGCGGACGCGCCGCCGCCATGGTGATGCTGGCCCTGCCGGGTTCGGCCTACGTCTACCAGGGCGACGAGCTGGGGCTGCCCGAGCACACCACCTTGCCCGACGAGCTGCGCCAGGACCCGAGTTTCTTCCGCACCGGCGGCGCCGAACGCGGCCGGGACGGCTGCCGGGTGCCGCTGCCCTGGGTTGCATCCGCGCCCGGCTTTGGCTTTGGCCCCTACCCGGACGACGCCGGCCGGGACGGCTCCGGCGGGCCCTGGCTGCCGCAGCCGGCGGGTTTTGCCCGCTACGCGGCGGACCGGCAGGTGGGGGTCCCGGGATCGACCTACGAGTTGTACCGGGAGCTGCTGGCGCTGCGGGCCGGGCACGGGCTGGGCCGTGGAGGCCTGGAATGGGCCGCTCCGCATGCTCCGGAGGCGGGGATCCTGGCGTTCCGGAACGGGCCGGTGCTCGTGGTGGCGAACATGGGCCAGGCTCCCGTCGCGCTGCCCGAGGGGTGGCGCCCGGCTGCCTCCAGCCGGGACGGCGCGGCCAGGGAGGGCACGCTGGAGCCCGATGCCTGCGTGTGGCTGCTGGCGGAGCGGGACTGAGGCTCCGCGGGCAGGCACAGGGCGGGCAGGCACAGCGCGGGCAGGAGGCCGGCCGGGTTGCCTTCCGCTAGAGCACCCGGTCCGACCGGGACATGCGGGCGCGGGCGCCGGCGGCCAGGTGGATGACCACCGGGCCGCCGCGCCCCAGGGCCCGGTCCAGGGCCACCACCAGGGCGGAGATGTCCTCGGCGATGCGCAGCGGGGCCGCCCCCTGGCGGGGCAGCACCCGGATCCGCAGTCCGGCCTCCCCCTGCGGGGAGTCCCAGACGCTGACGTTGACCGAGACGATGTCGTGCCGCTCGGACAGCGCGGTCCTGATGGCCTGCTCCGGCACCCCGGCGCCGATTTCGACCATGCCGCGCGCGCCGTCGTCGTAGTATTCGCGGGCGTAGGTGCCGGTGCGCCCCTTGCCCTGCACCGCCATCCACCAGACCATCAGCAGCACCAGCACCACCAGCGCCACGGCCGCCACGATCCAGAGCCAGGAACCGGGTTGCCCGGGCAGCGTGGTGGAGGCCAGGAGGCTCTGGAAGCGCCCGCCGGCAAGGGAGGCGAACCGGGTCCAGCCCAGCGCGTAGCTTCCCCCGAGGGATACCAGCAGCAGGTGTCCGCCGGCCGCGCACAGCAGCACGCCCAGCAGGACCAGCAGGGTGCGGTTCACCCCGCGCGGGGTCTGGTTCACTGCCCCACCACCCCCGACTCGGCAACCCGCACCTGCACGTCCGGCCGCGGCTCGATCCGGTTCCGCTCCAGCTCCTGCTCCACGGCGGCACGGACCGCCTCCGCGTTCGCCGGGATGCCGGAGGTGGGGATCAACTGCACCTCCACGGCCTTGGCGTACAGGTGGACCAGCACCTGTTCGGGCCCGACCCCGGCCTCGGTCCGGGCGCGCCGGGCCAGCGCGGCGGCCAGGACCGGGTCGTCCACCACCACCACGGCCCGCGGGTCCGCGATGGTGCGGCGGCGCCTGCGTCCGGGCAGCAGGCCGGCGAGCAGGAAGTAGAGTCCCAGGCCAAGGGTGGCCAGGCCCAGCAGCGCCAGCACCACCGGTTCGGCGGCCGACGGCAGCCCGGCGGACCAGGCCCACCACTCGTCCGGGGAACGGACCCAGGGTTCCTGGCCCAAGGCCTTCAGGACGACTTCGAACAAAAGGTAGATGCTGGCCGCGACCACCAGGGAGGCGGCCACGACGGCCGCCGCCGAGCGGGCACTGTACAGTTCCCGGTGCTGGATGAGTTCGCGTTCGGCGCCGGTCATGCGGGCCTCCTCACGGTCTCGGGGAGGATCCCGGTGACGCGGACGTCCACGCGCCCCACATGGGCCCCGGTCAGCGCGGTGAAGCGCTCCCGCACCGTTTTGCGCGCGTCGCGGGCACGCTTCCACACCGGCGGCAGGGGCTGCGGGGCCGCAAGCGGGCGCAGTGGCATCGGCAGGCTCAGGACGAGGGCCAGCGAACCGAACTCGTCGTGGAGCCCCACCCGGACGGCCGACGGCGGGACGTCCAGCACCTGGCCCGCCACGCCCTGGGCGACGCTGGAGAGCGCCTGGGTGGCGATTCGGGTGTGTCCGGCCGGGCGCACGCCGGGCCGGACCGCGGAGGAGGGCGGCCGCTGGGGGCGCGGGGGCAGCGCGGGCCCGGGCAGGGCTGTCACGGCTGCTCCGCCGCCGGGTGCTCGGCATGCAGGCCGGGGACATGGACATCGGCGACCTCCACGTTGACCTCGATGACCTGCAACCCGGTCTGGTGCTCCACGGCATCGTGGACCGCGGCGCGCACGTCGTCGGCCAGGTCGTAGAGGGGACGCCCGAACTCGGCGGTCAGGACGATGTCGACCGCGGCCTGGGTGGTACCCACCTCGGCGGCGACCCCGGGGACGGCCCCGTGGGCGACGGCCTCGCGGAGGGCGCCGAACGCGCGGGGGGCGCCTGTGCCAAGGGCATGGACGCCCCGGACCGCGGAGGCTGCCACCGCCGCCACCTTCGCCACGGCCGTCGGGGTCACCGAGGTGCTCCCGGCGGGAAGGTGCCCCGGGGCCGCGGGCCGGGCCGGTGTCGGTTCCTGATCCATCGAGGACTGCCTTTCCCTGGAAAGTGTCTCCGTGCCTCCAGCCTACTGCCGGCCACGGCTCTCACAAGGTGAAGGCCTGTTGTACCGCAGAACCCGGGCCTCCCATCCGAGCCTGCGCCGCAACCACGTGCGCAACGCCTCCGCGGCCTCCGGCTCCCCGTGGATGCGGAGCTCGCGTTCCCCCGGAGCGGGCCCGTCCCCGGGTGCGGACAAACAGAGAACCCCGCTTCCCTTGCGGGAAACGGGGTTCTAGCTGGTGGCTCCGACCGGCGTCGATCCGGTGACCTTTCGATTTTCAGTCGAACGCTCTACCAACTGAGCTACAGAGCCTGGAAACCATCTTCCGATGATCACCACGATCTTCCAGTCGCCCGGAAAACCTCAGCGACCCTGACGGGACTTGAACCCGCGACCTCCGCCGTGACAGGGCGGCGCGCTAACCAACTGCGCTACAGGGCCTTGCATGTTTTTATCGAGACATCCCTCGCCCACAAGACGAAGACTTTACCAGAGCGTTTTTCGCTCGGCAAATCCGTGCCCTGCAAGTACCCCCAACGGGATTCGAACCCGTGCCGCCGCCGTGAAAGGGCGGTGTCCTAGGCCGCTAGACGATGGGGGCCAGCGTCTGCGTTGCGGAATCTCTCCCGCGCTGCGGACTTGAAAAACTATAGAGGACTTTTCGCCAAGCGCCAAATCGGCTCCGCGCACCCCTTCCGGCCCCTCCACTTTCCCCTTTCCGCGCCCCCGAAAAGTAGAGTCCTGACATGGCCTATGCGATGTCCGAGGACGATTTCGAAGCCGCCGTGGTGCGGGCGCTGGAGGAAATACCTGCCCAACTGCGCGCGGTGATGGACAACGTGGCCATCTTCGTCGAGGACCGCTACCGGCCGCTCCCCCACGAGGACCCGGAAACCGTCCTGCTGGGCCTCTACGACGGAACCCCGCTGACCGAACGCGACTTTGGCTGGGCGGCCGGAGCGCTGCCGGACCGGATCATCGTCTACAAGGACGCCATCCTGGAAATCTGCGACACCGAGGAGGACGTGGTGGAGGAAATCGGCATCACCGTGGTTCACGAGGTGGCCCACCACTTCGGCATCGACGACGCCACCCTGCACGATTTGGGGTGGGGCTGATGGGCGACCGCCACCACGGCGGGCACGGAGGGCACGGGGAGCACGGGGGGCACGGGGGGCACGGACCCAGCCATGGGGCCCACGACCTGCACGGGCACGGGCACGGGCACTCGCACGGCCTGACCGGAGGGACTGCCACGGGCCGCCACCGCCGCAAGCTGATGGCCGTCGTGGCGATCACCCTGGTGGGAGTGCTGGTCCAACTGGTGGGGGCCTGGGCCTCCGGCTCGCTGTCCCTGCTCGCCGATGCCGGGCACATGCTCTCCGATGCCGCCGGCGTGAGCATCGCCCTGTTCGCCGCATGGGCCGCCGCCCGCCCCGCCACCATCCGGCGCACCTACGGCTGGCAGCGCGCGGAGGTCCTGGCCGCGCTGGCCAACGCCGTGGGGCTGGCGACCATCGCCGTCGTCATCCTGATCGAGGCCGTCCCCCGGTTGGGACGGGCGCATGAGATCGATACCCCGGCCATGCTGGTCGCGGCAGCCCTGGGCGGGGCGGCGAACCTTGCCTGCCTGCTGGTCCTGCACGGCGGGCACAAGGAAAGCCTGAATGTGCGCGGCGCCTACCTCGAGGTGCTCGGGGACCTGCTGGGATCGGTCGCGGTGCTGGCCGCCGGGGTCCTCATCCTGGCCACCGGGTACACCGCCGCAGACGCCATTGCTTCGATCGTGATCGCACTGCTGATCCTGCCGCGCGCGTGGAGCCTGCTGCGCGAGGTGGTCGACGTGCTGCTCGAAACCGTTCCGCGCGGGGTCGACCTGCACGAACTGCGCCGCCACCTCCTCTCCGTGGAGGGCGTGCGCGGCGTGCATGACCTGCATGCCTGGACCATCACCTCGGGCGTGCCGGTGTGCTCGGCGCACGTGGTCGTGGACCCGCAGTTCCTGACCCCCGAGGGCGCGCACCTGGTGCTGGACCGCCTCCAGGCCTGCCTGGGCGAGCACTTCGCCACGGCGCACTGCACGTTCCAGCTGGAGCCCGAAGGCCATCTGGGGCACGAACCCGCCAGCCACGACTGACGCGGGCCCGACACAGCGCAAAGCATCCCAACGCCGCGCACTTCCACGCAGGACACCGCGGCGCGGGACTTCCCCTCCCCCTGCCCAGTCCTCCCCGCCCAGTCCTCCCCGCCCAAGCCTCCGCCACGCCCCGGCAGGGACGTCGACCCGCGGTTATCCCTGCCACCTTCTGTGACTGGTGTTGCCACTGTTACGGGGGACTGCCTATGCTCGACCGGGTGCGGGGCGTGGAAGGCCTGTGGCGCCGAAGGCCCGCACGCGCGCCGTCGGCCCCGCCGCTGCAGACCACGCGTGGCACAGCATGCGCGCTGAGGCATGCGCGGCCCAGCATGCACGGCCCAGCATGCACGACAGGGCATACGCGATGGAGCATGGAAGTGAGGAAGCGAGCATGGTCCTGCGCCGCCCCCTGAGTGTTGCCGCGTGCACCCTGGCCCTGCTCGCCTCCACCCTGTCGGCCCCCATGCCGGCGCAGGCTGACGCCACGCAATCACCCGCCTTGTCCGCCTCCCTGCCTGCTCTCCCTGCTTCCCCGCCCCGCCCCGCTTCCCCGCCCCGTCCCGCTTCCCCCCTGCTTCCGGAGGAGGACAAGGTCAGGGCCGCCAAGGAGGATCCCGCCGCGCTGAAGGCGATGGTCAGCCAGATCGAGGCCCTCATTGCGGCATCCACCCAAGACCTGCTGGAAGCCGAGGCCGCCGCCCTCGGGGACCAGGACACCTACGCCGAGGCCGCCACGACGCTCGCGGAACTCACCGCAGCTGCCGCCGAGGCCCGCACCCAGGCCGACCGGGCAGCGGAGCATTACGGCACCGCCCGGACGAAGGCCGGGCAGATCGCCGGTGACCTCTACCGCAATGGCGGCATCGCTCCCGGCGTGCCCGAACTGTTTGAGTCCACCGGGAACAATGACGTCCTCTACAAGGCCTCGACCATGGAGGCGCTGGCCGCACGGCGGGCCCGGGCCTTCAGCGCCGCCCGGCAGTCGGCCGCACTGTGGACCGAATGGGAAAACTACGCCGCCCAGGCTGCAGCAGCGGCCGGGGAGGCCGCCGGGGAAAGTTGGGCGGCCCGCGAGGACGCCGCGCGCACCCAGGCCGCCTACGCCGCACGCCTTGCCGCCCAAGAGGAGGTCCGTGCCGGGCTGATCGCGCAGCTGGCCTTCCTGCGGGACAGCAGCGTTGCCCAAGAGGAACGCCGGATCGCAGCCAAAGAGGCCGCCGCCCGCGAAGCCGCGCTGGCCGCCGCGCTGGCTGCCGCGCCTTCCACGCCCGCCGCGACCGCACCGGCACCCCGGGCCGCGGCACCGGAGCCTCCCGCGCGGGTGCCCGACGCCGCGCCCGCCTCCGGGGCGCTGGTGCCCGGCGGGCGGGGCGAAGCGTCAGCCCTGGGGCCCGCCCCCGTCGCCGCGCCCCCCAAGGCCTCCTCCCCGCAGGCCTCATCCCCCCCAGCCTCCTCCCCCCAAGCCCCGGCCCAGCAGCACGCCCCGTCGGCACCACCTGTCACCAAGCCCCCCACCGCGCCTTCCCCCGCCGCGCCTTCCCCGGCGGCCCCTTCCCCGGCAGCCCCGACCAAGAGGGCGGATCCGGCGGATCCCGCTCAGCCCGCATCCCCGCTGCCGGCGACCTCCCAAGACATCGTCGAGCCAACGATCCGGTGGGCAGTGGCCGCCGCGGCCGATCCCTCTGTCGGCTACAGGTACGGCGGCAACGGCCCGGCCCTGTACGACTGCTCGGCCTTCACCCGTTCCGCCTTCGCCAAGGGCGGGCTTTCGCTTCCGCGCACTTCGACGCAGCAGTATTTCGCCGCCCCGCACAAAATCCCGCTGGGCGAGCTCAGGCGCGGGGACCTGGTGTTCTGGTCAAGCAACGGCGGCGCGTCGTTCTACCATGTGGCGATCTACCTCGGCAACGGGCAGATCGCGCATGCGCGCAACCCCGCCATGGGTGTTTCCGTGACCGCGCTGAACTACGCGGGAATGTACAACATCTACCCCTACGCCGGCCGGTACTGACCCCGGCCGGCGCACCTGCCGGGCACCTGCGCGGGGCCCCCTACCCGGCGTCGTCGAACCGGCTGCGGTCCGCCAGCCGGGGGTCCTCGCCGTCCGGGACCACCATGACCGGCCCCTTGGCATGGTGGAGCACGCCCTGGCTGGTGGAGCCCAGCAGCATCCCCGTAAACCCGCCACGCCCGCGCGAACCGGTGACCAACAGCAGGGAGGTGGCCGACTCGCGAATCAGGGCCTCGACCGGGGACCCCTCCATGACCTCGCTTTCCAGCCGCAGCGCGGGGAAGTGGCTGGAAAGCCAGCGCAGCCCGTTATCCACCTGGTGGCGCACGTCGGCGAGCACCTCCTCCTGGTCCACGGTCGCCGGCATCCAGGCCAACGACCCGCTGACCGGCGGCACGGAGCAGACCACGCGCAGCGGCACGCCCAGGCGCTGCGCCTGCTCGGCCGCGACCAGCACGGCACGGCGGGCCCGCTCGGAGCCGTCGACGCCGACGGTCACGACGTCGCGCCGGGGCAGGGCCTCCCCCTCGTCCGGCGGCAGGGGCACGATCACGGTGGGGCATTTCGCGTGCGCCGGCAGCGCACTGCTCACCGATCCCAGCAGGCGGCCCACGAATCCGCCGCGTCCGCGGGAACCGACGACGACGAGGTCGGCCTGTGCGCTCAGGTCCAGCAGCACGCCGGCGGCGTCGCCCGGTTCCACGAGCGTGCGCACCTCCAGCCCCGGGACGCGGACCGACTCGCTGGCCTCCCGGGCCACCTCCTCGGCACCTTCGCGGATGGCCTCATCGTCCAGGGTGGCGTAGCCGGCGTCCATGCTCGAGGCCGCGAAGACCGGGATGGTGTAGGCGGTGGCGATGTTCAGCGGAACACCGCGCCGGGCGGCCTCCTCCTCCGCCCAGCGCAGGGCCCGCTCGGCCTGCTCGGACCCGTCCACGCCGACCACGATCCCGCTGATACGCTCCGCCGCCGGAATGCCGGCGCGCTCTTCGCCCATGGCCTCTCTCCTTCTTGTCCGCGCGGACCCGATAAGGCAGGATGCCTGCAGGTGTCCTGGCACCATTGTTCACCCGCCGCTGCGGGCGAGCCATGGGAGGCCGCGCACCGGCGTGGCGTCCGCCACGTCGCCCCGGAAAGCAGCAGGAGCACTCTCTACCGGACAGTAGGATTTGGCCCATGTCTAAACAGGAAACCCCCCTCCTGGACCGCTACTTCAAGATCACCGAACGCGGCTCCACCTACTCCCGCGAGATCCGCGGTGGCTTCGCCACCTTCTTCGCCATGAGCTACATCGTGGTGCTCAACCCGCTCATCCTCTCCGGAGCGGACAGCGCCGGCAACGAGCTGGGCATCTCCCGCGTCGCCGCGGCCACCGCACTGGTGGCCGGCATCATGACCATCCTGATGGGCGCGTGGGCGCGCCATCCGTTCGCCATGGCCACCGGCTTGGGCGTCAACGCGTTCATTGCCGTCACCGTCGCCGCGAACCCCGGCCTGACGTGGCCTGACGTTATGGGGCTGGTGGTCGTCTCCGGCCTGACCATGCTTGTGCTGGTCCTCACCGGCTTCCGGACCGCCGTGTTCAAGGCCGTCCCGGCGAGCCTGAAGGCCGCCATCGTCGTCGGCATCGGCCTGTTCATCGCGCTGATCGGCCTGGTCAACGCGGGCTTCGTGCGCCGCGTCCCGGACTCGGCCGGAACCACCGTGCCGGTGGGCCTGGGCATCAATGGCCAACTGGTCGGGTGGCCGACGCTCGTTTTCATCGTCGGCCTGCTCCTGACCATCGCCCTGGTGGTGCGCAAGACCAGGGGCGCCATCCTGATCGGCATCGTGGTTTCCGCGGTACTGGCAAACATCCTCGAGGCCGTCTTCAAGATCGGCCCCAGCTTCGATGCGGCCACCGGCACGGCCAATCCCCAGGGCTGGTCCCTGGTGGTGCCCTCGATGCCGGCCTGGGGCGCCCCGGACCTGTCGCTGATCGGCCAGGCCGACGTCTTTGGCGCCTTCACCCATCTGGGCGCCACCTCCGCCACCCTGCTGGCCTTCGTCATCCTGCTCTCGATCTTCTTCGACGCCATGGGCACCATGGTGGGACTGGCCCACGAGGCCGGCAGCGTGGACAAGGAAGGCAACTTCCCCAACCAGGACAAGGTCCTGCTGGTCGACGCGATCGGCGCGGTCGCCGGTGGCGGCGCATCCGTCTCCTCCAACCAGATCTACGTCGAATCCAGCGCCGGCATCGGCGAGGGAGCACGCACCGGCCTGGCCTCGATCGTCACCGGCGTGCTGTTCCTGGCCGCGATGTTCCTGACCCCGCTGGTCTACCTGGTTCCGTTCGAGGCCGTCGCCCCGGCCCTGGTGGTCGTTGGCTTCATGATGATTTCCCAGGTCACCAAGATCGACTGGACGGACCTGGGCCTCGCCATTCCGGCGTTCCTGACCTTCGCCCTCATGCCGTTCACGTACTCGATCGCCAACGGCATCGGCGCCGGGTTCGTCGCCTACGCATTCATCCGCGCCGTCCAGGGGCGCGCCCGCGACGTGCACCCGCTGATGTGGGTCGTCGCCGCGGCGTTCCTGCTGTTCTTCGGCATCGGAGTGATCGAACAGGCCATCGCCTAGCCCCGACGCTGAAATCCGCCGGTTGGACCGCCCGTCGTGGCGGGCCCAGGACCCAGGTTCCCGGGCCCGCCACGACGGGCGGTTCGCGCAGGAGGGCGCCCGGGTCACCGGGACCGGAACCCCGGCAGCGGTGGCTAGGGCGTCGCCGGCCGCGGGTCCCGGGCCGGCTCGGCGTCCCGGGCAAAGGCGCGCACTTGGGCGTCGTCCCAGTGCTGGGCCGGCACCGCGCCCCCCAGCAGCTCGCGCAGCATGCCCGGGCCGGCCGGGATCTCGGCGTCGCTGCCCGCGATGATGACGTTGCCGTAGCGGCGGCCCTTGAGCATGGGTGGGTCGGCGACGATGGCCACGTGCCGGAACACCGCGGCGATCGTGGCGGCCTCGGCCCGGGCTCCGGCCAACGAGGGCGTGTCCCCGCAGTTGACCACGTAGAGCCCGCCGGAGTCGAGCACCCGCCGCACGTGCCCGGTGAATTCAAGGGTGGTGAGCGGCGCCGGCGTCCGGTCTCCGGCGAACACGTCGCGGATGACCACGTCCCGGGTGGCGTCGGTCAGGGATTGGAGGACCTCCCGGGCCTCCCCCACCCGCAGGCGCAGCAGGGGCGCCCGCGGCAGGTCGAACCATTCGCGCACCAGTTCGGAGAGCCTTCCGTCCAGTTCGACGACGACCTGCCGCGCCTCCGGATAGGCCGCGTGCACCCAGCGGGCCATGGAGCAGGCGCCCCCGCCCAGGTGCAGCGCGCGCAGCCGGCCGGCCTCCTGCGCCGGGAAGCGTTCGCGCAGCAGGGCGGCGATCCAACGCATGTATTCGAAGTCCAGCCGGGACGGGTCGGCCATGTCCACGTGGGAGCTCGGCACCCCGTTCACGTGCAGGATCCACCCGTCCGGGTTGTAGGGGTCCCGCTCCAGGGTAGCGGTGCCCGTGTCGATCGGATATTCCCCGGGCACCGGGCCGGCCGGGCTCCGGGCAGGCTGGTTCTTCAGCGCGGAATTTTTCATGACGGAATTCTTCGCGCCAGCGTCCTGGGGGCCGCGGTCCTTGGCGGTGCGGGACTTCGGCGCCGCCTTGGGACGCTTAGCCACGCCCGGACCCCGGCTGCGCTGTATCGCCAGGCTGCGCTTCGCCAGTCTGGGCTGTGGATCCGGGCTGCGCTGTGTCTCCCGGCTGCGCTGGGGCCCGGCGGACGGCGGGGGCCGCGATGCGGCGCACCAGGCGGACCTCCCTCAACCCGGCCCAGTCGTCGGCAAGGGCCTCGATCCGCCCGTCGGGGACGAATCCGTGCTTGCGGAAGAAGGCGTGGGCGCGGGGGTTTCGCTCCAGCACCCACACCAGGGCCGGGTGCGCGCCCAGGGCCGCGTCCATCAGCCGCCCGCCCAGTCCGGTCCCGTGGGCCCCGGCGAGGACATAGAGCATTTGCAGTTCACGTCCCACCCGGGCGTCGGCGTCGTCCTCGCGGGCGGTCCCGACGCCGGCGCATCCCAGGACGCGGCCGGCGTCGTCCAGGGCGATCCACAGCTCGGCGCCGGCCTCCAATCCACGCCGCCACCAATCGATCTCCTGCTCCCGGGCCGCCTCGGCCCGGGCGAAGAATGCAGCGGGCCTCTGGTCCGCGTACGTTTCCCGCCATGCGGCCAGCTTCATGGCAAGGGTGGCGGGAATGTCATCGGCGGTGGCGCGGCGGATCGTGGCGGGGCCGGTCATGGCGGAGCCGGTCGTGGCGGAGCCGGTCGTGGCGGAGCGGACCGTGCAGTCGGGGGCGGAACTCATGCCCACCATCTTCCCGCACGCGGAGGGACGGCCGCGCACGGGACCGCTGCTGAGCATGGGACCTCAGCCGCGCACGACGGCGAGCGCGAACCCGTCCCAGCCCTTGGCGCCGGTGGTCTGCACGGCGGTGGCGTCCACCCGGGGGTCCGAGCCGAGCAGTTCCAGCGCGGCCCGCGTCCCGTTCACGTCCCGGCCCTCGACGGTGTCCGGATCCCCGGGGCGCAGCACCGTGCCGCGGCGCACTACGTTGTCCAGCACAATCAGCCCTCCCGGCCGCACCAGTTCCAGCGCCGCGCTCACATAGTTGGCGCTGTTTTCCTTATCGGCGTCGATGAAGGCCAGGTCGAAGGGGGCCGCCCCTTCGGCCCGCAGCCGCGCGAGGGTCTCCAGCGCGGCCCCGGGGCGGATGGTGACCAGGCCTCCGACGCCGGCGGCGTCGAGGTTGGCGCGGGCCACCCGGGCATGGCGGGGTTCGAACTCACAGGTGACCAGCTCGCCGTCGGGCGGCAGGGCCTGGGCCAGCCAGGTGGTGCTGTATCCGCCCAGGGTGCCGATCTCCAGGATGCGCCGGGCGCCGGCCAGCCGGGCCAGCATCATCAGCAGCTTGCCCTGGCCGGGACTGACCTCAATGGCCGGCAGGCCGGCGGCGGCCGCGGCGCGCTTGCCCTCCCGCAGTGCCTGGTCCTCCCCCACGAGCGTGTCCGCAAGGTAGGCGTCCACCGCCTCCGGGGTGGGTCCCGGCTCGGTTTGCCGTTCCCCCTGCGGTTCCACGTCTTGCTGCTGTCCCGCGTCTCCCTGCTGTTTCACCGGAATCCCCTACCCCCGCGGTTCCGTTCCGGCCGCGGGGCCGCCGAGGGCCTGCAGCGCGGATTCAAGCCGTTCCACCTTGCCGTCCAGCTCGCCGGTGCGCCCCGGGCGGATGTCCGCCTTGAGCACCAGGGAGACGCGGGAACCGTAGGCGGCCACGGCCTCGGTGGCGCGCTTGACCACGTCCATGACCTCGTCCCAGTCGCCCTCCAGCTCGGTGAACATCGAGGAGGTGCGGTTGGGCAGGCCGGATTCGCGGACCACCTTCACGGCGGCCGCGACGGCGTCGTGGACGGAGCCGTCCTCGCTGGAGGTGGACGGGGCGACGGAGAAGGCAACGATCATGCTGGCAAGCCTGCCACCGCCTGCGCGCCGGTGTCGAGCGGGCAGGCGGTTTCCGGGCGTCCTTTTCCGGTCCGGAAACGGGCGCCTCGCCCCCAGCCCAAATCCCTGGCCACGTCCTCCCGTTGACGGCCAGGTCACCGACCAGCCGGGCCTTGAATACCCAGGGGTTGTGGTTCCCGGCGGTCCGGGCGTTGCGCCAGTGGCGGTCCAGGTCCTTGGCGGCACTCGTCGCGGAGGCGGCCAGTGCGTCAAAGGCGCGGGTGAGGGCCGCCAGCGACGGTTGCGTGAGGGCCACCTGCCCCTGGGCGGAGGCGAGTTCGGCTGCGTCGCTGGCCGCGACCTCCTCCTCCTCGCTCACCGCGCCGGCGTGCCGGCCAAGCGCCGACTCGCACGCACCCTGCAGGGCCCCGGTCCAGCCGTCGGCCTCGGGGACGCGCACGACGCCGAAACCGGCCGCGGCCAAAGCGGCGGCCTGGGCGTGCGGCCTGGTAATGGGGTTGGCGGCAGGGCTAGGTGTAGAGCGAGAGCGGCTGCAGTTCGCCGTGCAGGAAGTACGCGCCGACCTCGATCTTCTTGTAGTCCACCGGGTCGTGCAGCGAGTGCGTGCGCACGTTGCGCCAGTACCGGTCCAGCCCGACGGCGTTGCTGGTGGAGCTGGCGCCGGTGACCTCGTAGATCCGGTTGGCCACCTCCACGCCGACCTCGGTGGCCACGACCTTCAGCTCCGCGATGGCGACGGCGTACTCTCCGCGCTGCCCGGCGGTCAGGGCGGACGAGCGCGCCACCTCGGCGTCGAAGCGCCGGTTGAGCTTTTCGGCCAGGGCGGCGACGGCGGCGGTGCGCGCCTTGAGCTCGCCGAGCACCCGCTGGAACACCTTGTCCTGCGCGTAGGTTTCCGCCCCGGACAGGAACCAGGCGTTCTGGCGGGCCAGCAGCAGGTCGCGGCCCTGGGCCAGCGCCCCCTCGGCCACACCCAGGTAGAAGTTGCCGAAGCCCAGCTGCACGCCGGGGGTCAGCAGCGTGGCGATCGGCTCCTCGGTGACTTCCCCAAGGATGTCCGCGGGGCGGACCGGCACGTCGGTGTACCGGACCGAGCCGGAGGCTGTCAGCCGCTGGCCCAGGTGGTCCCAGTCCCCGAGCAGCTCCAGGCCCTCGCGGGTGGCCTCCAGCACGAAGGCCAGGACCTTGCCGTGGTTCTCCCCTCCCTCGACGGCGGCATTGATGATGATCACGTCGCCTACGCCCGAGCCGGTGGAGAACCGCTTGAGGCCGTTGAGCCGGTAGCCCCCGTCTTCCGGGGTGAGGACCAGGGTCGGGTCGACCGGGTTGACCGAGTCCCCCCACAGCCAGCCGCCCTCGACCGTGCGCCTCCACCAGTGCGGCTGGTCCGCCGGGTCCGCGTAGAAGCCGATGCAGGCCTGGTTGAAGTAGTGGTAAGCCAGCAGCTGCGCAATGGATCCGTCCGCGGTGGCGAGGATGCGCACGGTTTCGAAGGCCGTCTCGAAGTGGCCTCCCGCACCGCCGAACTCGGCCGGGACCAGCAGGTCCAGCAGCCCGGAGGAGCGCAGCAGCTGGGCCTCGGCGACCGGGTTCCGGTTGGCGCGGTCGCGTTCGAGCACGTCGGCCGCCAAGCGGTCGGCGACGCCGCGGGCAACGGCCTTCCAGCGGTCAAGCTCCGCCCCGTCGGCGGTTCCGGACCAGGGGGTTCGGCTCAGTGTATCGGTGGTGCTCATGGTGTTCCTTCCGGATTCGGGTGGGGCCGCGGCGGGAGTGCGGCGGGTTGGCCTGGGGCGGGTCAGGCTCGGGCTGGCCAACCTCAGGCGAGGACGGCTTCGGGGGTGTCGGTCGCGTTCGCGTCCGCGGCGCTGGGGCCTCCGGCGAAGGCGCCCCGGTAGGCGGCGGCCGGATGGGTGTCGCTGACGCGGCTGTTGCCCTCGCCCGCGAGGTACTCGCGCAGCGTGGAACCCTGGTACTTGTCCCAGACGCGGCCGCGCTTGCGCAGCTCAGGGACCACCAGGTCGGTGAACTGCTCGAAGGACCCGGGCGAAATGGCGTAGGAGAGGTTGATCCCGTCCAGGCCCGCGACGTCGACCCAGCGCTCGATCTCGTCGGCGACCGTTTCCGGGGACCCGACCAGCACCGGCCCGATGCCGCCGATGCCCAGGTAGCCGGCGACCGAGTTCGGGGTCCACGAACGCCCCGGATCCGCGGTGGTGAAGATGGACAGCGCCGACCGGGCGGCGTTGGTGTCCAGGTACTTCAGCTCCTCCTCGCTGGCGTAGCGGGAAAGGTCCAGCCCGGACCATCCGCCGTAGAAGGTCAGGGCGCCTTCGCGGGAGGAATAGGACAGGTACTCGCGGTGCAGCTTTTCCGCCGCGGCGTCAGAGTCGGCAACAACCGCGGTGACCAGCGCATAGAACTTGGCGGCGTCGCGCGGGCGGCCCGCCGCTTCCAGCTCGTCGCGGGTCGCGTCCGTGGCCTTGCGGGTCACCTCGGGGCGGATCGAGTTCAGGAAGATTCCCTCGGCGTGCCTGGCCCCGAAGGCGCGGCCGCGGGGGGAGGCGCCGGCCTGGAAGACCGCCGGGGTGCGCTGCGGGGAGGGTTCGGAGAGGTGGATGCCCGGCACGTTGAAGTGCCGCCCGTGGTGGTTGATCGGGTGCACCTTGGACGGATCCGTGTAGATCCCGCGCTCGCGGTCCTTGACCACCGCGCCCTCTTCCCAGGACCCTTCCCAGAGCTTGTAGACGACCTCCATGAACTCCTCGGCCACGTCATAGCGGGCGTCGTGGTCCAGCTGGCGGGTCATGCCCAGGTTGCGGGCGGCGGACTCCAGGTAGCTGGTGACCACGTTCCACCCGATGCGTCCGCGGGTGAGGTGGTCCAGCGAGGAGAACTTGCGGGCCAGCGCGTAGGGCAACTCGTAGGTCAGCGCGCTGGTGACCGCGAAGCCGAGGTTCTTGGTCACGGCGGCCATGGCGGAAATCTGCATGAAGGGGTCGTTCAGGGGCACCTGGTCGGCGTCCAGCAGCGCCGGTGCCGAGGAGTTCCGGTAGACGTCATAGATGCCCATGACATCGGCAAGGAACAGGGCGTCGAAGGTGCCGCGTTCGAGGATCCGGGCCAGGTCAGTCCAGTATTCGAGGGTGTTGTAGGTGTCCGCCCGGTTCTCCGGGTGGCGCCACAGCCCGGGGCTTTGGTGGGTGGGGGTGGTCATGTCGAAGGCGTTGAGGCTGATGCGGCGGCCCATGGCCGGTCCTTTCGTTGGAAGCATGCGGGGCGGGGAGGAACTGCCCCGCCCCGGCGGGAGGTGGCGGGTGCCCGGGCCGGGCGGAGCGCCCGGCCCGGTGGCACCGCTAGCGCCGGGCGGGGCCCAGCAGGCGGCGCAGCGGTCCGCCGGCCCCCTCGCGGGCGAGCACGACGCCGGCGAGCAGGATCAGCAGCAGCGCCACCCCGCGGCCCAGCCCCTGCCAGAAGAAGGAGAGCCCGATCAGGTTCATCCCGTTGGCCAGCAGCGCGAAGATCAACACGCCCACCAGGGTTCCGGGGACGCTGGGGCGCCCGATGCGGCTGAGCGTTGCGCCGATGAAGACCGCCCCAATCGCATCCAGCACATAGAGCTGTCCGCTGGCCGGGACGAATCCGTTGGTGCGGGCTGCCAGCAGGACGCCGGCGACGGCGGCCAGCAGTGAGGCGATCACGTAGGCGCTGAACGTCAGCGCCCCGACCCGGCGCCCGGCGATGGCGGCGGCGCGGGGCTGCTCCCCGGCCGCGGTCAGCGCGCGTCCGAAGCGGGTGGTTTCCAGCAGGGCCCACCCAAGGACCGCGACCGCCAGCGCGGCGGCGATCGCCACCGGCACCCCGGCGACCAGCCCGGTCCCGCCCAAAAAGGCGAACTCCGCGGGTACCCGGGGACCGGAGAGATAGATGGGGGCGCCGCCGCCGGTAAGCAGCTGCTGCACGCTGGTGCCCACGAACCAGACACTGAGGGTAGCCAGGAACGGCGGGATGCGCAGGCCCACGATCAGCAGCGCGTTGACCAGGCCCACCACGGCCCCGAACACGAGCCCGCCCGCGATGGCGACCCAGGCGTAGTAGCCGTCGGCAATCAGCGCCGCCGCGGCCAGGGCCGACAGGTCGATCGCCACCCCCAGGGACAGGTCGATGCCGCCGGCGCGGACCACCAGCGTCATCGCGACCGCGGCCAGCGCCAGCAGCGCGCTCTGGTTCAGCACCGCCGCCAGGTTGTCGGCGCGCAGGAACTGGTCGCTGAGCAGCGTGAAGACGAACAGGATTGCGGCCAGGGCCAGCGGGGCCACGAGCTGGCGGGCATCCAGGCGCGGCAGGCCTCCGCGCTGCCGGGACGTCGCGCCGCGCCGGAGTTCCGAACCCGCCGGGACTGTTTGGGCCGGCGTCGTGTGGGTTGGGGCCGCGTGGGCCGGGGCAGCCGTCGTGGCGCCGGGGTTCACGGGTGCCTCCACGGGTGAGTGGCTCATCGGTTTCCTGCCTTGGATCGAAGGACGACGACGGTGAGCACGGCCAGGATGAGAGCACCCTTGACGGCGCCGACCCACTGGCTGGCAATGCCGGCCAGCGTCATGCCGTTGGACAGTGCGGTGACGAACAGTGCGGCCAGCAGCGTGCCCCCGATGGTGATGACCAGGCGGCGCGAGAAGACCGTGGACATGTAGGCGACCAGGATGATGTCCAGCAGGATCTGGGTGCCGATCCCGGGCACGGCCGCCGAGAGGCGCGAGGCCAGCAGGATGCCGGCGACCCCGGCCAGCCCCGAAGAGACCAGGTAGCTGGCAAAGCGGTAGCGCGCCGGATTCAGCCCCGCCACGCGCGCGGCGGTCGGGTTTTGTCCCACCGCGTAGGCGTTCACGCCCAGGCGGGTCCGGTGGAAGACCCAGATGAAGGCCGCGGCCACCACCAACAGCACCACCACGGCGCCGGAGACGCCGAGTCCGCCGGCGTCACGCAGCCAGGTGAAGGGCTGCCCCTCGAGCGCGATCTTCATGTTTTGGCTGACCACCAGGTCCAGCGAGGTGGCGATGCCCATGGTGGCAAGGGTTGCCAGCAGGGGCCGCAGTCCGAGGCCGACGGCGACGCCGTTGGCCGTACCGATCAGCAGTGCCACGCCCAGCGCAGCCAGGACCGCCGGCGCCGGGCCGAGCCCGGCGGACACGAGTACCGCGGCCACCGATCCGGCCACGGCCGCGGTTGCCCCCACGGAGAGGTCGATGCCTCCCTCGACGACGTCGTCGCCCCCGACAATCACCACCACCGCCAGGCCCATGCCTGCAATCGCCGTGACCGTTGCCTGGTTGATGATCGAGGCCACGTTGGCCGGGTCCGTGAACACCGGGGAAAGCACCGCGAACAGCGCCAGCACCAGTGCCACCACGCCGTACCCGGCGTAGCTGGCCCACCCGGACGTGCGGATGGGCCGGGGCTGTGCACCGGAGCGGGCCGGTGCGGCCGCCGGAGCGCCGGCACCGGGCCCCTGGCGCTCGGGAGCGGTGGTGCTCATGCTGCCTCCTGCGTTGCGTCGGGTGCGTGGCTGGCGCCCGAGGCGTAGCCGAGCACCGCGTCCACGGTGGTGTCCTCGCGCGCCAGCTCGGCCACGCGTTCTCCGCGGTAGAGCACCACGGTCCGGTCGGCGAGGCCCACCAGTTCCTCCAGGTCGACGGTGACCAGCAGCACCGCGGCACCTTCGTCGACCAGCCGGTTGATCTGCTGGTAGATCTGCGAGCGGCTGCCCACATCGACCCCGCTGGTGGGCTGGTCAAGCACGAAGATGCGCGCCTGGGCGGCCAGCCAGCGGCCCAGGACCACCTTCTGCTGGTTTCCGCCCGAGAGCCGCGAGGCGATCGCGCCGGCATCGGCGGGCCGAACGTCCAGGCGGGCGATCAGTTCGGCGGCCCGGCGCCGCTCGGCCCCCCGGCGCAGCAGCCCCAGCCGCGTGCTGATGGACCGCAGCGAGGCCAGGGAGAGGTTCTCGCGCAGGGACGCGTTGACCAGGAGCCCGTCACGGCGCCGGTTGGCCGGCACGTAGGCGCCCCCGCGGGCCACGAAGCCCACGGCGCCGCGGTAGCGGCGTCCCGCGGCGAGGGCCTCGCCCTCGTGGGCGCGGCGCCCGGCGACGGCGTCGGCGAGCACTTCCACCCCGGACCCGACCAGGCCGGTGATTCCCACGATCTCCCCCGCACCCACATCCAGGCTCAGCGGGGCCAGGTGTCCCGGGACCGCCAGCCCGCGCAGCCGCAGCAGGGGTTCGCCGACACGGGCGGTGCGGGCGGGGCGGTGCTCGAACTCCTCGACGCTGCGCCCCACCATCAGCTCGACCACCCGCTCAAGCGCGCCGTGGCCGGCGTGTTCCCCGAGCGCCACCTCGCCGGCATTGCGTCCGTTGCGCAGCACCACTGCACGGGTGGCGATCTGTTCGAGCTCCTGCAGGTAGTGGGAAATGTAGATGATGCCCACCCCGCGCCCGCGCAGGGTGCGCAGCGTCGTAAACAACTGCTGCACCTCGGCGGCGGCCAGCGGCGCGGTGGGCTCGTCGAGCACCAGCAGCCGGGGCTCGGCCAGCACGGCCCGCGTGAGCTGGATCAGCTGCTGCTGGGCCACGGTGAGGTCCTCGACCAGCACGCGGGGATTGAGCTGCTGCCCGGTGGCCCGTTCAATGTCGGCCGCAGCGCGGGCCTCGAGTGCCCGGCGGGAAGCCCCCCGCGCGCCCGGCGTGCCCAGGTACAGCTGTTCGGCCACGGTCAGCCGTCCGGCCAGGTGCTGGTCCTGGTGGATGACCCGGATGCCAAGGCGTTCGGCGTCGGAGGGCCGGTTGATCTGCACGGGGTGCCCGTCGAGCCGGATCTGTCCCGCCTCGGCGGTGTGGAACCCGGTGAGCACCTTGATGAGCGTCGACTTGCCGGCCCCGTTTTCGCCGACGAGTCCCACGATCTCCCCCGGCTGGACGTCCAGCTCCACCGCATGCAGCACCGTGGCCGGGCCGAAGGACTTGGTGATGCCGTCCAGGCGCAGCAGCGCGGGTCCGGCCTGCGGGACCTCAGATGCCGAGGTCACGGCGTACCTGCTCCACGTTGTCCTTGGTGACGAACACCGGATCCAGGTAGCTGGTCGTCGTCACCTTGTCGGCCTGTCCGTCCAGGAACAGCGCCACGTTGTCGGCCGAACGCTGGGCCATCGCGGTGGTCTGCTGGGCGACCGTGAACTGGTAGGCGCTGTCCGGGTCGGCGATCAGGTCCAGCGCGCCGGGCTCGGCGTCGACGCCGTAGACCTTGACGTCATCCCGGCCCGCGGCCTCGATTGCCTGGGCCGCGCCGATCTGCGGCATGTCCCAGCAGGACCAGATCGCGTCGACCTCTCCCGCGGGCAGGCGGCGCAGGTTGTCCTCGATCTGGCGGCGGGCGTCCTCGATGGTGCCCTCGTACTTGTCCTGCAGTTCCGGGGTGATCAGTTCGATCTGAGGGTAGTCCTCAAGCACCAGCTTCAGCTCGTTGTAGCGGATGCGGCAGGGGGTGACCCCCGGGAAGCCGTTGAAGACCAGCACCTTGCCCGAGCCGCCGATATCCTCGGCGAGGGTCCGGGCCAGGGTCGAACCAATCGTCCAGTTGTCGCTGGTGACGTTGTTCTTCGAGTACTCGGACTGGAAGTCGACGGTGAACAGCGGAATCTGGGCCTCGTCGACCTTCTTCAACGCCGGGGTCAGGGTCTGCGCGTCGCCCAGGATCACGACGATCGCGTCGGGCTTCTGCGCGATCAGGTTTTCGACGTCGGCCACGTGCTTGTCGTCCTTGGCCTCGGCCTGGGTGGCCACGACGGTGCCCCCCAACTCCTCGACGCGGGCCTGGAGCTCCTCGTAGACCTTGCGGCTGAAGTCATGCACGATGTCCTTGGCCGCGATCCCCACCGTTTTGCCCTCAAGGCTCGGCACCCCGGTGGCGGCGGCCTGCTCCTGCGCGGCGGCGGGGGCCGCGGAGGCCGGGGAACCGGCGCCGGGGTCCTTGAGCGAGCAGCCGGTGGCCAGCAGGACCCCTGCGGTCAGGACGGCGGCGGTCTTCGCCAGCGCTCCACGGCGGGCGGGTCGGGCGACGGTGGGGGCGGAAAGCTGCTGGTTCACGGTTGGGCGTCCTTGTTTGGCGTGTTGGTTCGGCGTGCTGGTTTGGCATGCGTGTCAGGCATGGCCGGTCGGGATGGACGCACCGCCTCACCCCTCCACCGGGGCACGGGCCGCGACGGGGGGCCCGGAGAGCAGGCCCATCGATCCTGGCGGGAGCACGCGCGGCCCCGCGGGGCCGCCGTTGCTGCGGCGTCGTTGAACCAGGTCTCTCGGCCGCTCTTGATGGTGACGTTCCCTATGTAAGCACCGGGCTGCGGCCGGCCCATCCGCGGCGTCACAGTGGCTCACGGAACGACGCGGAACGTCACGCGGGGACGCGCACCGCATCCCGGGCCGCGTCATGCTCCGTCATGCGGGACTCCGGCCCGTCACCCCGCGTCACATTCGGCGCATCACCTCCGGCACCGCGTCCCAAAATCCTGCGCCGGGCACGCCCCCGCCCCCCGCGGAGTGCGTGCCCGCCCCGGACACCTCAGGGCTCGTCCGGAGCCGGATGTGCGGGGAGAATGGGGGCAGCGGTCCGACGCATCTTTTGCCCTGTCCCCCGTCCCTCCTCCCCCGGAAGGCCACCATGTCCTCACCGATCCAGGAAGTCCGGTTCCCCCGCGTGCCCGAATCGCACCGCCCCTACGTGGCGGCCGAAGACCGGTATGACGCCACCGCCTACCGCCGCGTGGGCAACAGTGGCCTGCTGCTGCCCCCCATCAGCCTGGGCCTGTGGTGGAACTTTGGCGACAACCGCCCCTACGACACCCAGCGGAAAATCCTGCGCCATGCCTTTGACCGCGGCATCACCCACTTTGACCTGGCCAACAACTACGGCCCGCCCTACGGCTCCGCCGAGGAGAACTTCGGCCGCATGCTGCGCACCGACTTCAGGCCCTACCGCAACGAACTGGTCATCTCCTCCAAGGCCGGCTGGGACCAGTGGCCCGGCCCCCACGGCAACCTCGGCTCGCGCAAATACCTGATCGCTTCCGCCGAAGAGTCCCTGGCCCGGATGGGCCTGGAGTATGTGGATATCTTCTACTCCCACCGGGTCGACCCGGACACCCCGCTGGAGGAGACCATCGGGGCCCTCGACACCCTGGTCCGCCAGGGCAAGGCCCTCTACGTGGGCATCTCCTCCTACTCCGCCGAACGCACCCGGGCCGCGGCCCGCATCGCCAGGGACCTGGGGACCCCGCTGGCCATCCACCAGCCCGCCTACTCCCTGTTCAACCGCTGGGTCGAGGAGGACCTGCTGCGCACCCTCGGCGAGGAGGGGATGGGCTCGATCGCCTTCACCCCGCTGGCCCAGGGGCTGCTCACCAACAAGTACCTTGCGGACAGCAACGCCGTGCCGAAGGGCGGGCGGGGCTCGCTGGCCGGGCACGTCACCGAGGAGAACATCGCCAAGGCCCGGGCGCTGAACGAGATCGCGGCCGGGCGCGGCCAGACCCTCGCCCAGCTTGCCATCGCCTGGCTGCTGCGCGGGGGCGGAGTCACCTCCGTCCTGCTGGGCGCCTCCTCCACGGCCCAGTTGGACGAGAACCTCGGCGCCCTCGGGAACACGGAGTTCACCGCGGAAGAGCTGGAACGCATTGACGCCATCACGGCGGGCGGCACCAACGTCGACCTCTGGAAGGTCTCCGCGTCCCTCTAGGACCGGGGCCTGCGGCGGAACGGACGGAACGGACGGAACGGGCGGGGGCTGCGGCCTGAGTGTGGGAAAATAAGTGGCTTGCACCCACGACGTGCATCCCCCCATTTTCCGCAACGCCCCGGGCAGGACCATGACCACCCACACCGCTGCCGGCCGCCACCCGCGCCTCGACCCCCATGCCCCCGAGCTGGAACGCCGGCTCCACCCGCGCCACATCCGTTTCATCGCGCTCGGATCCGCCATCGGCACGGGCCTGTTCTATGGGTCCGCCGAGACCATCCGCACCGCCGGGCCGGCGGTGCTGCTGGCCTACCTGGCGGCCGGTTGCGTCGTGTTCATCGTGATGCGCGCCCTTGGCGAAATGGCCGTACGCCACCCCGTGGCCGGCTCGTTCGCCCGGTACGCCGACCGGTACCTCAGCCCGCGCATGGCGTTCCTGACCGGATGGACGTTCACCTTCGAGATGATCGTCGTCGCAATCGCGGACATGACCGCCGTTGGCCAGTACATGGGCATGTGGTTCCCGGACACCCCGGGATGGCTGTGGATGCTGGCGGCGATGCTGCTGATCGGGGGCCTGAACCTGCTGCGCGTGAACGTCTTCGGGGAACTGGAGTTCTGGTTTTCGATGATCAAGGTGGCCACGATCGTCGCCATGATCGCCGGCGGGCTGTACCTGATCATCTTCGGGATCAGCATTGGCGGCTACGAACCGGGCGTGCACCATCTGGTGGACCACGGCGGCTTCGCTCCCTTCGGCGTCTGGGGCATTGTCATGAGCCTGGGGATCGTGGTCTTCTCCTTCGGCGGCATCGAAACGCTGGGCATGACCGCCGGCGAGGCGGAGGACCCGGCGAAGGCCCTCCCGAAGGCCGTGAACTCTGTCCCGCTGCGGGTGCTGCTCTTCTACGTGCTCTCGATCGGCGTCATGCTGTGCCTGTTCCCCTGGGACCGGATCGGCTCAGAGGGCAGCCCCTTCGTGCAGGTCTTCGCCGGCCTGGGCCTTCCGGCCGCGGAGCATCTGGTCAACGCCGTGGTGCTGACCGCTGCCCTGTCCGCCATGAACTCCATCTTCTACGCCGCCACGCGCACCATGTTCGGGCTCGCCGAACAGGGCCACGCCCCGGCGTCGTTCACGCACGTCTCCCGGTTCGGCGTGCCGTTTTGGCCGGTTTCCGTAATTGCCGCCTGCCTGGTGGCCGGGCTGGGACTCTACGCATGGATCCCGGACCAGCTTTTTTTGGTGGTCGCCTCGATTGCCACCTTCGCCACCGTGCTGACCTGGACCGTCATCCTGCTCTCACACCACCGGATGCGCCAGGGCATGCGCACGCGCGGGGAGCGCACCGGGTTCCCGCTGCCTTGGTGGCCCGCGGCGACCTACCTGGCGCTGGCGTTCATGGGCGCGGTAGTGGTGATCCTGGGCTTCAGCGCCTCCGGCCGCACCGCGCTGGTCGTGGGCGCGGTGTGGCTGGTGCTGCTGCTGCTCGCGTACCGGCTGTGGGTGCCCGCTGCCGGTCACGAGCCGGTCGGGCTGGAAACCCGCCGCTAGCGGCAGGTCCGGTCAGCGGGTGCCCGCGGCGTAGAACCACTCGACCGCCACCTGCGCGAAACGGCGCAGCTCATGCGGCAGGGTGGCGAGCTCGTCGTCCGGTTCCTCGCTGCGGATCATGAACCAGCGGTCCAGCTCGCGTGCCTTGGCCCACTCCGCCGGGGTGGCCCGGCGGGCCACACTGAACACGCGCTCCCCCGTGATGGCCTGGACGATCCGCCGCTCGGCGTCGAGCAGTTGCGTCCGGATGCACTCATGCACATCGATGAATATCCGGTCCGGCGCTTCTTCGTCAGCCGAAACCAGTACATCGTAGATCCCCGGGAGCACCGGCCCCGAAAGCAAGTCCCCCAACTGGCGGTCCAACTGTTCCCCCACGTGTCCCCCCACATGTTCCCCCGTCATGGGGACGAATATACGGTTTGGAGGCACCCCCGACCAGACCTTTGTTCAGGTGAGGCCCCAAATCGCCCGTTCCCGGGGGCGCGGGCGCCTAGGATGCGAACATGACACCGCCGAATGCGTTCCGGCTCCCGCCGTCCCCGCTGCCAGGCTTCCGCCGCCGCCGCGGGCAGGTGGCAGCCCTGGAGGAGTCGCCTGTTCCCCCCGGCGAGGGGCCGTTGCTGGTGCCGGTGTGCGGGCTTCCGGGCGCCGGCAAGTCCAGCTTCGCGGCGGCGCTGGCCACCAAGCTGGGACTGGCAGTGGTGGGCGTGGATCCGCTGGAGGCTGCCTTGGTCCGGGCCGGGATCGACGACCGCCAGCCGAAGGGCCAGGCCGCGTATCTGGCGGCGGAGACGGTCGCGGAGGCCCAGTTGCGCACGGGCTTGGGCGTGGTGGTCGACGCCGTCAACGACCTCCCCGAGAACCGCGCCCAGTGGATGCGGCTGGCCGCCCGCACCGGCGCGGACCTGCGCTGGATTGAGGTGGTCTGCTCCGACCCCACCACGCACCGCCTGCGCCTGCAGCAGCGCGAACGCGAGGAGGACCGCTTCATCGGCGTGCCGGAATGGGACTCGCTGAACCGCCGACGCCGGCAGCTGGCCATCTGGAAGGACCCGCGGCTGGTGCTCGATTCGCTCCACCACACCCCGGAGGAACTCGCCACGCTCGCGGTGCGGGAACTCGGGTTGGGGTAAGGCACCGCGAAGGAGGTTTCCCCACGACCCGGGAACCCCTGGGGGCCGGAGATGAGGGGTCCGGAGATGAGGGGTCCGGAGACGAGCCGCGCAGCACCGGCGCCCCCGGGGGCACGCTCCGGGGGGCAGTTTTCCGGGCAGGCCCTAGCCGAGTCCGGCAAGCCGGGCCAGGGCCGCCGTAGCGGCACCGGCCAGAACCACCACCAGGAAGGGGGCGCGCAGCAGCAGGGCCGCAGTGGCTGCCAGCAGGGCGGCGGCGCGCGCGTCCACCACCAAGGCCTGGCCGGAGGCAAAGGCATTGACGGTGGCCAGCGCGGCCAGCAGTCCGATTGTCAGGGCACCGGCCACCCGCGTCATTCGCGGGTTCTCCAGCAGCTCCGCCGGGACCAGGTATCCGGACAGCTTGGTCAGGAACGCAGCGGCACAGGCCAGCAGGATCCACGGCCACAGGTCCATCAATGCCCTCCGTCCCTAAGGCCCGCGCCCGGTCCGTGGGGATTCGGCGCCCGGAGTGCGGCCCCGCCGCCGTGTCCGCCGTACGGGTCCATATCAGGCTCCAGGCCTTCGCGGGCAGGGCCATGGCCGAACCATCCCCACACCCCGGCCACTACAGCGGCCACGAGGATGGGCACCCCGGGCGGGGCCAGCGGCACGGCCAGGGCGGTGGCCAGCGCACACACGATGGCGATTGCCACCGGTTCGCGGCTGCGCAGGCGCGGCCAGAGCAGCGCCAGGAATGCCGCCACGGCCGCCCCGTCCAGGCCCCACGCCCTTGGGTCCCCCAGCACGTTGCCCAGCAGGGCCCCTGCCACCGTGAAAATATTCCAGAGCAGGAATACCCCCAGGCCGGCCGTCCAAAAGCCGCGCCGCTGCTCGTCAGGGTCAGTTTGGCCGGAGGCCGTGGCGGCGGATTCGTCGATGGTGACCTGCACCGCGGCAGCCCGGCGCCATCCGGCCGGGCGCAGGAGGGCGTTCATTTGCACCCCGTACACCGCGTTGCGCACCCCGAGCAGCGTCGCTGCCCCAAACGCGGCAGCACCGGTGCCGCCGCCCCCCACCACGCCGATGAACGCGAACTGCGAGCCACCGGTGAACATGAGGGCGCTGAGGGCCACTGTCTGGGGCAGGTCCAGCCCCGAGGCCACCGACAGCGCACCGAAAGACAGGCCGTAGATCCCTGTCGCGAGGGAGATCGACAGGCCGATCCGAACGGCCGGGGAGGAGACGGACTTCATCCGGTCCAGCCTAGCGGGCTCCGCGGCCCAAGCGCGCCCTCACGTGGGCCGGCCGGTTGCTGGTGAGTTGCTGGATACCCAGGCCCCGGAGGTAGTCGACATCGGCATCCGCGTCCACGGTCCAGACGCGGAACACGAGCCCGGCCTCCAGCCAGCGCCGCACCAGCCCGGGGTGGCGGCGGACAAATCCCACGCCGGGTCCGGCCATCCCCACCAGGCCCGCATCCAGGTGCGCGACGGCGCCGCCGGCCTCGCGGGCAAACGCACCGGCCACCTCTTCGCGCGCCGACGGATCCACCCGCAGTACCTCCCCGGCCCATTCGGGGTCGGCGTCGCCCACCAGCTGGCAGACGAACCGGGGCGGAACCGTCCTTAACAGGTGTGCCACCGAACCGGGATCGAAACTCATGAAGCTCACGGCCACGTTGCCGATGCGGGAGGTGGCCCGGTCCCAGCCGAGGGCCTCCAGCCCGGCCAGCACCTTCTCCTCAAGCAGGCGCCCGAAAGGGCTGGGGTGCTTGAGTTCGACGGCGAGGCCGATTTCCCGACCGGCACCCTCCAGCAGCCCCACGAGTTCGGCGAGGGTGAGCACCTGTTCGTCCGGGGCGCCGTAGCCCTCGGGCAGGGCCGCGCCCTTCCAGGTGCTGAAGTCAAGGGCCCGCAACTGGCCCAGGGTGTGGGCGGAGACCGGGCCGGTGCCGTTGGAGGTGCGGTCCACCGTGGGGTCGTGGTGGCACACCACCTGGTGGTCCGCCGTCAGGTGCACGTCGCATTCGACGCCGTCCGCGCCGTCCGCCAGCGCCTGGAGGAAGGCGGCGCGGGTGTTTTCGGCGAACACGGCACTGGAACCCCGGTGGGCGTAGATCAGCTGCCTCATGTCCCCCACGCTACCTGCGCCTCCGGCGGCACTGCCGCACTCCGCGGGCACGAGCGGGTGAACTATCTTGGAAGCCTTGGCGCCACCCATCCCAAGGAGCCCGCATGAGCATGTCCACTCCACCGCCGCCGCGGCAGGTTCCGGGGAGCGCCGGCCCGGACAGCCCCTTCGCCACGGAGGCCGCACGGGCCGGCGCACTGCGCCGGATGAAGCGCTTGGCCACGGGACTGCTGGTCCTGATGACCGCAGTCTTCGTGGTGGCCTTTTCGCTGCAGGAAAGCATTCCGTGGATGGGATATGTCCGCGCCGCCGCCGAAGGCGGCATGGTGGGGGCCCTGGCGGACTGGTTCGCCGTGACCGCCCTGTTTCGCCGCCCGATGGGCCTGCCGATTCCGCACACCGCCATCATCCCGCGCAAGAAGGACCAGATCGGGGAGAGCTTGGGCGAGTTCGTGCAGGAGAACTTCCTCTCCGATGCCGTGGTGGGGCGCAAGCTGAAAGACCTGCGCTTTGCCCGGACGGCGGGGGCCTGGCTGGCCACGCCCGCCGGGTCCGAACGCGTCGCCAAGGAGGCCGCCACGGCGGTGCGCGGTGCCCTCGAGGTCCTGGACGACCGCGACGTGCTGGCCCTGCTCGAGTCGCTGGCCCGCAAACATATGCTGGCCCCGGAATGGTCATCGACGCTGGGGCGGATCCTCCGCACGGTGGTGCAGGACGGACACCACCGCCAACTGGTGGACCTGCTGGCGGACCGCGCAGCCGACTGGGTGGCCGCCAACCGGGGCACCGTCATCGGGCTCGTCGCCGAACGCTCCCCGCACTGGGTCCCGAACGTCGTGGAACGGCTGCTTGCGGAGCGCATCCACCGTGAGCTCTCCGCCTTCGTCGAGGCCGTGCGCCGGGACCCCCACCACCGGGTGCGGGGAAGCATCGACGCCTGGCTGCAGGATTTCGCCCGGGACATGCAGTCCAAGCCGGAGACGATTGCCAAGGTGGAGCGGCTCAAGCACTCGCTGCTCGGCGACCCGCAGCTGCAGGAGTTGGCGGCCACCGGCTGGTCCAGCATGAAGTCGGCCCTGGTGGAAGCGGTGGAGCACCCGGAGTCGGAGCTGCGCCGCTCCTTCGTGCGGGCGGTGGCGGAATTTGGCCTGCGGCTGACGGCGGACCAGGCACTGGCCGGGAAGGTGGATGCCTGGATCGCCAACGCGGGCCTCTACCTGGTGGCGACCTACCGGGGGCAAATCGCCGGCCTTATCCAGGACACCGTCTCGCACTGGGATGGGGAGGAAACCAGCCGCAAGCTCGAGCTCCAGGTGGGCCGGGACCTGCAATTCATTCGGATCAACGGCACCGTGGTCGGCGCGCTGGCCGGTTTAGCCATTTTCACCGCGGCCACCCTGCTGCTGGCCTGAGCCCGGTCCCGCCTGCTGCTCTGCCCCGCAGGCCCCGCCTACTGCCCCGCCCGGCGGGCCCGCTCGGCCTCAATCAGGGCTTCGACCTCGGCGGCGGGACCCTGCGCGGGTTCCCCGGCAAGCGCCGCCGGGGAACCCGCGCCGTGCGCCGGCGCATGCCGCGGCTCCGTACCCGGCGTCGCGGGACGGGGCGCCTCCACCACTTCGCCGGGAATGGAGGTCGGCAGCGGACCGAAGGCGAGCCTGGCCGCCCGGACCACCTGCTTGCCGAGGATGCGGTTGCCCGCGCCGCCAACCACGGCGCCGATGCCGAACGGGATGGCCCGCCCGAAGAACGCCGCGCCCTGCGTGGCCAGGAGGTGGCGCATGAACTTCTTCTGGATGGCCGCCGAGGCCACCCCCCACAGCCCCGCGGGCTGCTTGCTGCCGAACACCGAGCCCCACCCCCTCACCGGACCGATGCCCTTGCCGACGGCCTGGTGGGTGAGTTGGGAAATCAGCGCGCTGCCCTCGTCTCCGAGCAGGATGGACATGACCAGGGCGCGGGACTTTTCGGGGTCGTCCGTGGCGATACCGTGCAACTCGGCCAGCGACTGCGCATACAGCGCGCTGGCCTCGAGGAAACCGACGACGGCGGCTGCCGACAGGCCCAGCGACGCGGCGGTCCCGATGCCGGGCACCACCGCGCTGGCCCCCACGGCGGCACCGCCGCCGGTGACCGCAAGCATGAAGTCGCGCTCGACCAGCTCCGCCAGCTGGGCGGCGTTCAGCTGGGGATGGCGCCGGCGCATCCGGCGCAGGTAGGCGAGCACCAGCGGACGCTGCAGGCTCACCGCGTTGAGGACGGCTCCCTGGACGCCCGCAACGGGTTTGCCGTCGGGACCGATGATGGCGGAGGCAAGGGGATTTTTCATGGTGGTTCCAGTGTAGGAGCCCCGGCCCCGCAGGTCCCGGTGGTTCGCGGAGGGAGGACTCCGCCGGAGGGCGCCGCGGGGGCGGCCCGGCCGGAACCGGTCACGCCGTGGGGGAACCGGCTGGGACAGCAGTGCGTCCGGGTGCCTTGCGGCCCCGGTCGAAGTGGCGCACGTCCAGGGGGGTGCCGTCGGCCGCAAAGCGCTCCCAGGGACCGTGCTGTTCCCCGTCGAGGAAGCTGCCGCGTTGGAGGAGGCTGCCGTTCTCGCGGTACCAGGCCCATTCCCCGGCGAGCGCGCCGTCCTCGTAGCGGCCGCGGGCCTTGAGCTTTCCGTTGCGGTGGTAGTACGTCCACTCCCCGTGCTTGCTGGGGCCCAGGTAGCCGCCTTCGCCCGCGACTGTACCGTCCCTGTAGAGCTCATTCATGCAGCCCACCCTACGGGGCCAGCCTGACAGGCAGCCGGACGCGCAGGCGGGAGCGGGACGCGGGCGGGAGCGGGACGGAGGCGGGAGGGGTCAGTGCAGGCGGGCTGGGTCAGTGCGGGCTAGGGCGCCGGGTTCCGGGAGTCGTAGCGCAGGAACCCGGGCTGCCAGCGCATCAGCAGCACGGCGAGGCCCACGCAGGCCAGTCCGCCCAGCACCAGCGTCGGCCCCTCCCCCAGGGCTGCGGCGGCACCGCCGGAGACCATTTCCCCCAGCCGCGGGCCGCCGGCCACCACCACCACGAACACGCCCTGCAGCCGCCCGCGGAGGTGATCCGGCGTCGCGGTCTGCAGGATGGTGTTGCGGAAGACCGCGCTCACCGCGTCGGACACCCCGGCCAGGGCCATGCAGGCTGCGGCTGCCCAAAGCCACCCGGAGGCGTTGGGGGTGCCGCCGGCCGCTGCCAGCACCACGGCTCCGAACAGGGCGATGCTGGCACCCCAGCCGGCCACCGCCCAAAACACCGCCAGGCCCTGGCGGTGGATCCGTCCCAGCGGGCCGGAGAAGAGCCCGGCCAGGAAGGCACCCAGGGCGGTGGCCGCCAGCAGGATGCCCACCGTGGCCTCGCCCCCGCCAATCAGTGCCGCGCCGATGGCCGGCAGCAGTGCCCGCGGGGCGGCCAGGACCATGGCCACAAGGTCGATCAGGAAGGTCATGCGCACGTTCGGCTGGGTGCCCAGGAAACGGAACCCTTCGACGACGGACCGGACCCCGGCCTTGGTGTGCCCGCCCTCGGGCGGCAGCGGCGGCAGCCGGTACACGGACCACAGCGCGGCCAGGAAGGTGAGGACATCGATCGAGTACGTCCAGGCGTAGCCGACCTGCGCCACCAGTACGCCGCCCAGCAGGGGGCCAACCATTTGGGAGATGCCAAACGTGACCATGTTCAGCGAGTTCGCCGCGGGAAGGAGCTTGGCACCGACCAGCTTCGGGATGATCGCCCCGCGGGCGGGCTGGTTGATGCCGCCGGCCCCGGAGTGCACTGCCACCAGGACGTAGAGCACCCAGACGTTGTCGAGCCCGGCCCAGGCCTGCGCGGCGATGGCGGCCGTGCTCAGCCAAAGCACGGTCGCGGACGCCAGTGCGACCTTGCGGCGGTCGCGGGAATCCGCGACCGCCCCGCCGTACAGCCCGGCCAACACCAGCGGGACCAGGGCGAACAGTCCCAACAGGCCGACGGCGAAGCTGGAGCCGGTCAGCGCATAGACCTGGAGGCTCACCGCGACCAGGGTCAGCTGGCTTCCCACCGCCGAAAGCGCGCTCCCGATCCACAGCCTCCGGAAGGCCGGGCTGAGGCGCAGCGGGGTGAGGTCGGCAAGCAGCTGGGGCACCTGTCGAGCCTACTCCGCCTTTTCTTCCGGGCGGACAAGAGCCGGGAGGGTGTCCGGACGGTTCACGCGCCGGCGCCTCGGGCGAAAAGCAGTTCGTGGCCTTCCCTGAAGCCCAGGGCCTCGCCGGCGGCGAAGACCAGGGCGAGGACCAGCAGCACCCCGAGGGCCAGCCACCAGTCGGCCCGCCCCAGCGGCACCGGGCGCCACGTGGTGCGGGGTCCGAGGCCAAGCCCGCGCGATTCAAGGGACTGGGCCATCCGTTCCCCCCTGCGCACCGAGACAACCAGCAGGGCAAATGCGGACCGGCCGAAGGACCGCACGCCGCTGCGCGGGCGGCCGTGGGAACGGAGCGGGGCACGCACCTGGTGCGCGGAGCGGATGGTCTGCCATTCGGCCGGCATTTCCTGCAGCATGCGGTAGCCGGCCAGCACGGCGTAGGTCATCCGTACGCCCAGCCGGGCATGCTGGTGCAGGCTGGTCATCAGGGCTACCCCGTCGGTCGAGGCGATGAAGCCGATCGAGAGCACGCCGATCACCATGCTGCGCAGGCCCAGGGAAACCCCGACGGTCAGCCCCTCGGCGGTGACACCCAGTCCGGCCACCTCCAGCAGCGGGGTTCCCGGACGGCTGAGGGCGTTGACCGTCAGCAGCCCGAGGCCGAACCCCACGAACGGGACATGCGCCAGCAGCAGGATCCGGGCCGGGATCCGGGCCGTGGCTGCCACGGCCGCCAGCGCCAGAAGGTACAGGACCGCCGGAGTGACCGGGTCGAAGACAAAGAGCAGCGCGACCGATACCGCAAACAGCAGCGCGAGTTTGACGGTGGGGTTGCGCCGCCCCAGCGGGGAGTCCGTGAACCGGCGCGGTTCGATGCCTGCGCTCACGGTCGGGACCCCTCTCCGTCCAGGGGGACGAACGCATCCAGGCCGCTGAGTACGGCGCGCATCCGGTGCGGTGTTTCAAAAGTTTCCAGCACCCACTCCAGGAGCGCGGGCAGGGCAAGGCCCGCCCGTGCCAGCACCTCCCGTTGGGCAAGCACCTCGAAGACCGGCCCGTCGGCGATGACCGACCCGCCGGCAATGACCACGGCACGGTGCGCCACCGTGGCCGCGGTCCGCAGGTCGTGGGTGGAGAACATGATGGCGCGGCCTGCCGCCGCTGCCGCGCGAAACGCATCCATCATCGCGATGGCTGCCCGCCGGTCCAGTCCGAAGCACGGTTCGTCGGCCAGCAGGGCGGGCCGGTGGTGGGCAAGCATCGCCGCCACGCTGAGGCGCCGCTTTTCGCCGCCCGAGAGCCGGAAGGGGTTCTGGTCCGCCAGGTGTTCCAGGCGGTGTTGCCGCAGCAGCCGGTCCACCACCGGTTCCGATCCGGCTGCAAGCCCGTAGGCCAGCTCGCCGCGGACCGTCCCCGCAACAAACTGGTGCTCCGGGTTCTGGAACACCATGGCGGGCCGGGGGCCGGCCACCTGTCCCGCGGCAGGCTCCAGCAGCCCGGCCAGGGTCAGCAGCAGCGAGGTTTTGCCGGTTCCGTTCGCCCCGAGCAGGGCGACAATCTCACCCGGGCGGAGGGCCAGGTCGACGTTCGCCAGCAGTGCCCCCTCCTGGAAACCGGCCTTTGCCGGCCCGGAGGAGCGGCGGCGCCGCCGGCCGGCTTGGGGCCGGCCCACCGACAGGCCGGCCGCCTGCAGCACCGGGGCGTCCGTGCTGTGGGGGTGCCCTTCGACGGAAGCCCCGGTGGGGTGCGCCGCGGCAAGTTCTTTCAGCCCGTTACGCACCGTTTCGGCCTCCAGCCCGCCGGGGCATCCGAAGACCGCCTGCAGCTCGGTTTCCAGCGGCAGCCAACAGCCCCGGGCCTGCAACTCCGCGGCTGCCTCGGTCAGGACCTGCGGCGTGGGTCCGTCGAGGAGGATTTCGCCTTCGCCATTCAGCACCACGGCCCGGCCCGGCAACCCGGCCAGGCCGCGGCGCCCGGCGTACTCATCCATGCGGTGCTCCACCAGCACAACCGCCGGGCGGTACTGGTCGACGGCCCGTTCGATTGCCTCCCGGACGGAGGCGATGCCCTCGCCGTCGAGCATGGAGGTCGGCTCATCGAGCAGGAGCACCTCGGGCTCGGCGATGAGGCTGGCGGCCAGCGCCACCCTTTGGCCTTCCCCGCCGGAGAGCGCGGAGGTTTTCCGCAGCCGCAGCCCGCCGGCGTTGACGGCCCGCAGTGCCGCATCGATGCGGCCGGATATGGCCTCCGGGTCGACGGCCCGGTTTTCCAGCGGAAGCGCCAGTTCCTGTTCCACGTCCGGCAGGCAGACGGCCGAGGAGGGGTCTTGGGCCAGGACACCGACGCAGCGGGACAACGCCGCCACGCCGGTGTCCGCGGTGTCGGTTCCGCCCACCCGCACCGACCCCGAGAGCTGTGCGACCACGGAGTGCGGGATCGTTCCGGTGACCAACTGCAGCAGGGTGGATTTCCCGGCGCCGGAGGGGCCGAAAACTATCAGTTGCTCGCCCGCTTCCAGCCGAAGGTCCAGCTTGCGCAGCACCGGCCCCGTCCGGCGGGGAAATTCCACCGAGACATTGTCCAGCTCCACTGCCGGAACAGTGGAGGGAACCTGTCCGGCGGCGGCGCTGGTCCCCGGGACGGTGGTGGACATTCAGTTAGGCCTTGCCGATCCGGTCACGGCCGATCGCGAAGTTATCGACCACTCCGGTCTTGGCGAGCGCCTCGACGATGACCTTCGCCAGCAGGCCGCCAAGGATCACGCCGGAGGCCAGCTGCACCACCAGCCGCAGGATGAACAGCTCCTGGCCATACCAGCCGAAGCGGAACGCGGAGAACAGGAACACCAGCCCTGCCCCGAGCAGGCCGGAGAGGGCGAACACGCCCCAGCCGAAGGACCGGTAGCGGCGCAGCGCAAAGGGGATCTCGCTGCCGAGGCCCTGGAGCGCGGCGGCAACGAAGAGGATCGGTCCGACGGCGGAGCCGAGGAACACCACTTCAATGACCGAGGCCAGGACCTCGGCGATGATCCCGACGAAGGGCCGGCGGATGATTGCCACCGCGATCGGGGCGACCAGCAGCCAGCCGCCGAGCAGGAAGTGCTGGGCCAGGTCGCCGGCGGGTCCCATCAGGATGGACAGGCCGGTCCAGGCTTGGACCAGGGCCCAGTAGAGGAAGCCGAACACCACCCCCAGCACCACCATCAGCACCAGGTCCTTGAGCGTGAAGGGGGTGCGTGTGCGGGCAGGGGTCATCGTGCTGCGAGAAGACATGGGGGAAGATCCTTAAAAGTCGTGGAGGAAGGTTCAGCGGCCGGTGGGGCTGTTGATCGAGAGCGTGAGGTGGCAGGCCACGTGCTGCACGGTCCGGCCAACCAGGACCCAGCCGGCAGCGACGGTCTCGAGGATGCGGGCGACGTCGCCCTCCAGCCGGGTGACGAAATGTTCCGACTTCACGAACGTGCCCTTGGCCTTGGCATAGTCGATGGCCGCGTAGATGTCCCGCATGTGGTCCGGGTCAACCCCATTGCGGCCGGTGTCCTCCAGCGGGTACAGGGCCCACTCCCCCGCCGCCGGCACGCCGGTTTCTTCCAGTTCGACGATCTCGCTGTGCAGGGGGCCCACTCCGCCCGGGAGCTCGCACTGCACTTCGCCGGGGCATCCGCGGGACAGGTGCACGCTGGCGACAACGTGGGCGCCGCTGCGGGCCGCCGCCGAAATGAGCTGGCTCAGGTACCGCAGCATGTCCGGCTCCCGGCCGGCCACGAAGGTGCTCACGTCTCCGGTCTCCACCTCCAGCCCCGTGGCATCTGCCGCACGCAGGGAGCGGAGGATGATCTCGACGTAGTCCGGGCTCATCACGGCCAGGGTGACCCTGGCACCAATGCCGAAGTTGTCGCGGTCCGGGACAGGGACCCCGGCGGGAACGGGCGCCCCGGCGGGAACGGTGACTTCAGTGGGGTAATTCGGATGCATTTTCGCGCCCTTCTGTTGCGGTTAACAGGGCACAGGATTCGATGTTGACTCCCTGCGCTGGCATGATCCAGATCAGGTTCAACGGTCGAAACTTGAGAAGTTTCCTCTCAGCCCGGCTCACCGGACTCCCGTGTTCAGAAAAGACCATACACCGGCACCCGGGCGGCGGCGGCGTTGCCCCGCCGGAAGCCGAAACGGTGGAGCAGGCGGCGGCTCTGGCCCGGCGGTTCTGGCCCGGCGGTTCTGGCCCGGCGGTTCTGGCCCGGCGGTTCTGGCCCGGCGGTTCTGGCACCGGGCAAAAAGGAATCCCCGCCTCCACGGGGAGGACGGGGATTCGGCGGTGGGCCCCGCGGGGATCGAACCCGCGACCCGCGGATTAAAAGTCCGATGCTCTACCAACTGAGCTAGAGGCCCGCCAGGCCGTCAAGGCCTTCGACAATGCTAGCGGATTTCCCGGCGTTGCCCGGCCCACTGGCCGGGGACACGCCCGCGCGGCCCTCTGGAGGGGGCGGGGGCCCGTGGGACCCTGGGCGGAGGCACCCCGCGCCGTGCCCGCGGCACCGGAGTATCCTCTTGTCGCATGAGTGCAGTACCTGCCAATGGGCCCGGGGGCTCGGCCCCGCGCCCGCACAAGCCCGTCCCGTTCGCGCCGGTCGACTTCGAACCGTTTGTCGGCGGGGCCGATCCGGCCCGCGTGTCCGAGGCCGCCCACCTGGCCGCCGCGGCCCTGGTCCACCAGGGCCGGGCGAACACCGATCCGGCGGTGACCCGGCGGCTGGTGAAGCTGGCGGACAAGGAAGGGCTGGAGGCGATCGCCGAACTGTGGGCGGAGAGCCCGCCCCGTTCCCTGCCCGGGGCCCTGTGGCGGCTGTATGCGCTGCGTGCGGCGACGGTGCAGAACCCCGAACGCATGGCGGCCTACTTCAGCGAGGGCCGGTACGTCGCCCAGGTCCAGCACGTGGTGGCCGGTGTCGCGGAGCCCCCCGGGGCAGATGAGTTGCGTTCGATGGCGGATTCGATCCTTTCCGGGGCGTTCGACGGCGAGTTCGACGTCGCGCTGGAACGTTCCGCGGCGTTCTGCCGCGTCGTGGCGCTGGGCCAGACCCACCACGCGGACGCGGCGGAGCACGCCAACGAACGGCACGCGGGCAAGCTGACCCGCAGTGCGCGCCAACTGGTCAAGACCGCCGAGGACCTGGAGGCCTCCGCCCGGGCCTGGCGCCGCGGCGAGCTGGTCTAAGCGCCGCGGCGAGCTGGTCTAAGCGCCGCGGCGAGCTGGTCTAAGCGCCGCGGCGAGCTGGTCTAAGCACCGCGGCGAGTCGGTCCATGCATCCCCTCCGTCCCGAAATTTTGGCCGGCCTGCGGCGGTGCTGGTCACCGCGCCTTTTCCGGCCCTTGGAAGGTCCGGCGGGGACGGAGCCGTATTGACAGAACCCCCGAGGGGGAAGAAAACTATTGGCGGTGCCGGATCGCGGCAGCCCCGGGCTCCATCTTTCAGCCGCTACGAGCGGCCTGCCGCCGAGAGGCGCTCCCGGTTCGGCACCATAAGCTTGAGAACCAGAAGCTTGATAATCAGAAGCTTGGGAACCAGGCCCGCGCGACGGGCCAGCACGCCCACCCCCGCCGCAGTGCGACGTTCGTCGCTTCCGGCCCCGGGCACGCGGATCGTGGTCGGTGGCCGCGGGCAGCATGCGTAAACTTGTTCACGTCCGCTTCCCCCTTTGAATCCGCGGTGGTAAACAACGTGAAATTCAGCCTGTTCCCTGCGGAAAACCGCGGCCTGGAACTGCTTCGCGACCTCTCCTCCGAGGTCCTGGACGGAGTGCAGGTCCTTTCCCAAATGCTCGGGGCCCCCGAGGAGGAACAGGAAGGGCTGGCCACCGCCCTCAACGCCACGGAGGCCCGCGCCACCAACCGGCACTACGCCGTGCTCACCCACCTGCGCACCAGCTACGTGAATACGCTGCCGCGGGAGGATCTCTACACCTTCTCCCGGCTGCTGCACGAGGCCGTGGAGCAGCTCAGCGGGGCGGGCGACCTGATCGTGCACACCGGAACCGCCCGGCTCTCGCGGCGCGCGACCGAACAGCTGGAGATGATTGGGCGCCAGGCCGAGCTGGCCGCTGCCGCCATCGGCCAGCTGAACAACCTCGACGACCTCGAGGACACCTGGCTGGAGATGGTGCGCCTGTCCAAGCGGGCCAGCCACACCCACCGCGTCTGGGTCGCCGAACTCTCCGACCTCCAGAAGGCCTCGACGATCATCAAGCACCGCTACGTGGCCGACCAGTTGCTCGCGGCGGTCCGTTCCCTGCGCGCCGTGGGAGACCACTTGGGCCGGATCCTGGTCAAGGAATCCTGAGCACGCCCGGATGGAACAACTCCTGCTGGGCCTGGTTCTGGCCGCGACGTGCGCCTATGCGTTCCTGAACGGTTTCCGCGACGTGTCCAACTCGGTGGCCTCCGCCGTCCGGACCCGCTCCCTCACCCCGACCATCGCCGTCCTGGTCGCCGCGTTCTTCGCGTTCGTGGGCACCATGCTCAGCCAGGCGTTCGGCACCTACCTGGTCTCCGCCGTCGACCTCAATGTTCCCGGCCGCTCCCTGGGGCTGGCGGTCATGCTCTCCGGGCTGGTTGCGGCCGGCGGATGGGGACTGTTCTGCTGGTGGCGGGGCATCCCCACCTCCTCCACGCAGGCGGTGATCTCCGCGCTGGCCGGCTCCAGCGGCGCTTCGGCGCTGCTGCTGGGCGGGGACGGAGTCCAGGGCGCGCTGCGGATGCTGCTGCTGGGGGTGGGGCTGCCCCTGCTGATCACGCCGCTGGTTGCCTACGCGGCGTCCTTCGCCCTGGTGGCCTCCGCCACCTGGCTGGCCCGCAATTCGAGTTCGGATGACGTCAATGCCTGGGGCAGGGCCGCCCAGTCGATCAGCGCGTGCGCCGTTTCGCTGGGCCACGGGCTCCAGGACGGCCAGCGCACGGGCGCCCTGCTCACCCTGGCGCTGGTGACCGGCAATGCCGTGCAGCCGGGCACCTATCCGCTGGCCGCGCAGCTCACCGGCGGCTTCTTCCTGGCTGCCGGCGCCCTCTTTGGCGGCTGGCGGATCTCCCACACCATCGCCTACCGGCTGGTGAGCATCGACGCGTTGCGCGGAGCCACCGCGCAGGCCGTCTCCGCCTCGATGCTCTTCATGGGAGCCCTGGTGATGCACCTGCCGCTGTCCACCACGCAGGCGGTCACCAGCTCGATCGTGGGCGCCGGGGCCAACCAGCGCTTCGAGTCGATCATGTGGCGCAACGTGCTGCGCGTGCTGTCCTACTGGCTCGCCGCGCCGGTCACGTGCGCGGTGCTGGGCGGCGTGCTCTTCCTGGCGCTGTCCCCGCTGCTGGGCAGGTCCTAGCTCCCCAAACGGGACGGCGGCGGCCGGACACCGTGTGGTGCCGACCGCCGCCGCGATCCCCCTCAAGATCCCCTGAAGATCCCCCTCCAGGGCCGTTCCCGCCGGAGCGGGAACACCTTACCCGGCCTATCCGAAGCGGCCGGAAACATAGTCCTCCGTGGCTTTCACGGAAGGGTTGCTGAAGATCGTTGCCGTCTCCGCGTACTCGATCAGCTTGCCCGGCTTGCCGGTGCCTGCGATGTTGAAGAACGCGGTCTTATCAGACACGCGGGCGGCCTGCTGCATGTTGTGCGTGACGATGACCACGGTGTAGTCGTTCTTCAGCTCGTTGATCAGGTCCTCGATCGCCAGCGTGGAGATCGGGTCCAGCGCGGAGCAGGGCTCGTCCATCAGGATCACCTCGGGCTTGACGGCAATCGTGCGGGCGATGCACAGGCGCTGCTGCTGCCCGCCGGAGAGGCCGGAGCCCGGCTTGTCGAGGCGGTCCTTGACCTCGTTCCAGAGGTTGGCGCCCTGCAGCGAGGACTCCACGATCCCGTCGGCGTCGCTCTTGGAGATGCGCTTGTTGTTGAGCTTGATCCCGGCCAGCACGTTGTCGCGGATGGACATGGTCGGGAACGGGTTCGGGCGCTGGAACACCATCCCGATCTGGCTGCGCACGGTCACGGGGTCGACGCCGCTGCCGTAGAGGTTGTCGCCGTCGAGCATGACTTTGCCCTCCACGCGGGCACCGGGGATGACCTCGTGCATGCGGTTCAGGGTGCGGAGGAAAGTGGACTTGCCGCAGCCGGAGGGGCCGATGAAGGCCGTCACGGTCTTGGCGTCGATGTTGATGTTGACATCTTCCACGGCCAGGAAATTGCCGTAGTAGACATTGAGGTCTGCGACGTCGATGCGCTTGGACATGGGGTTCCTTTTCAGATGAAGTCCGTGGTGCCGGGGCCGTTGGCGCCCGGGCGGGCAAATCGGGCTAGCGGCCGATTTTGGGGGCGAAGATGCGGGCGATGAGGCGGGCGCCGAGGTTCAGCAGCATGACCAGGATGATCAGCACCAGTGCGGCGGCCCAGGCCCGCAGCGTGGAGGGCTCCGGGTTGGTCGGCGAGGTGGGGTTCAGGATCTGGTAGTAGATGAACGCCGGCAGCGAGGCCATCCAGTCGGAGAACACGTTGGTGTTCATGCGGGTCACGAAGCCGGCGGTGACGATCAGCGGCGCGGTCTCCCCGATCACGCGGGCGATCGCGATGGTGACGCCGGAGGCGATGCCGGAGATCGCGGTGGGGATAACCACCTTGACGATGGTCCGCCACTTGCGCACGCCGAGAGCATACGAGGCCTCGCGCAGCTCGTTGGGAACGATCTTGAGCATTTCCTCGCTGGAGCGCACCACGACCGGGATCATCAGCACGGACAGCGCGACGGCACCGACGATGCCGGCCTTGAAGCCCGGCCCCGCGATCAGCGCGAACAGGCCGGCGGCGAACAGGCCCGCCACGATCGAGGGGATGCCCGTCATGACGTCGACGAAGAACGTGATGGCCCTGGCCAGGCGCCCGCCCTGGCCGTACTCCACCAGGTAGATGGCGGTCAGCAGGCCGATCGGAATGGAGATGATCGAAGCCCAGAGGGTGATCAGGAAGGTGCCGGTCAGTGCGTGGGCGATACCGCCCATGAGCGGGCTTTCCCCGGCGGCGGTGGCGTTGTCGACCCGGCCGCGCACGCCCTGCATGTCGCTGGTCAGGAAGTCCAGCGAGAAGCCGGCGATGCCGTTGGTCAGTACGGTCCAGATCACGGAGACCAGCGGGACCATGGCGACGATGAACGCCCCGAACATCAGGCTGGTGGCAAACCGGTCCGTGGCCTTCCGCGCGCCTTCGACGGCGAAGGAGACCGCCCAGTTGGCGGCCACGAACAGGACGGCGGCCAGCACGGCCCAGCCCCACACGTTGAAGCCGGCCAGGGACAGCACGGCGGCGGAGACGACCAGCGCGCCGGCGGCCACCGCCCAGGGTGCCCAGTTCGGGAGCTTGTTGCGGGTGAGCGCCGACCGGCTGCTGCGGATTTCAGTGGTGACGGTCATTAGTTGGCTCCCGAGAATTCCTTGTGGCGGGCCACGATCCAGCGGGCGACCATGTTGACCGCAAGCGTGATGACAAACAGCACCAGGCCGGCCGCGAAGAGGGCGTTCGTCTGCACGCCCGAGGATTCGGGGAACGCGAGTGCGATTTCGGCGGCGATGGTCTGGTTTCCGGACTGGATGAGGCTGGCGATCATGGGGCCGGAGGAGAGGACCAGGGCGATGGCCATGGTCTCGCCCAGAGCGCGGCCCAGCCCCAGCATGACGGCCGAGACGATGCCCGGGCGGGCAAAGGGCAGCACGGCCACGCGCACCATTTCCCAGCGGGTGGCCCCCAGGGCCAGCGCGGCCTCCTCGTGCAGCTTGGGTGTCTGCAGGAAGATTTCGCGGCTCAGGCTGGTGACGATCGGCATGATCATCACGGCCAGCACGACGCCCGCGGTCAGCATGGTCTTGCCGGTCGCGGAGGCCGGTCCCGTGAAGAGGGGGATCCAGCCGGCGTTTTCGGCGAGCCACACGTAGGGCGGGACCAGCGCCGGAGCCAGCACGGTCACGCCCCAGGCGCCGTAGATCACCGAAGGGATCGCGGCCAGCAGGTCGACGATGTAGCCCAGGCCCTGGGCGAGCCGGCGCGGAGCGTAGTGGGAGATGAACAGGGCGACGCCGACGGCGACGGGCGTCGCGAGCAGCAGCGCGATCGCGGCCGCGATGAGCGTGCCGACGATCAGGGCGCCGATGTGGGCGAAGAAGCTGACGCCGCCCTTGAGGTCGGCGGGGTCGGCGGTCAAGGCGGGGATCGATTCCTTGACCAGGAAGACTGCGACGCAGAACAGGACAAACAGGATCAGGGATCCGGCCACCATGGCGGCCGTGGAAAAGATCTTGTCGCCTGCACGTCCGGCGCTGCCGGAGTCGGTCAGAGCGTTGGAGGACACTGGGATTCCTTAGGTACTGAAGCTTGAGGGGGCTTCACACCAGGAGGCCCCGTCCCGCCATTGGACGGCGGGACGGGGCGTTCCGGGAGCGTTGTTACTTGACGGAAATCTTACTTGACGGAGATCGTCGCGATGGCCTCGGCGGCCCGCTCGGAGAGCTCGGCGCTCAGCGGGGAGGAGCCAGCGTCGGCCGCGGCGACTTCCTGGCCCTCGGCGGAGGTGATGTAGGTGCCGAAGGCCTTCACGAGGTCCGCGGTCTCCTGGTCGGCGTAGGTGGAGCAGAACAGGCCGAAGGTCACCAGGGAGATCGGGTAGACGCCGGCCTCGTCGGAGGTGCGGTCCAGGTCGAACGCGATGTCGTGCGCGGCGCGGCCCTCGACGGCGGTGGCGGTGTCGGCGGCCTTGGCGGCGCCCTCGGCGGTCGGGGCGGAGAATTCCTCGCCGACCTTCACGGAGGCGATGCCCAGGCCGGTGGTGCGGGAGGCGTCGGCGTAGGTGATGGCGCCGGCAGTCTTGGCGACGGTGTCGACGACGCCGGAGGTGCCCTTGGCGGACTCGCTGGCGAAGGCGCCCGGCCAGTCGCCGGACTTCTCCTCGGTCCAGATGCTCGGGGCGGCCTGGGCGAGGTAGTCGGTGAAGTTCTCGGTGGTGCCCGACTTGTCGTTGCGGTGCACCACGGTGATCTTGGTGTCCGGCAGGGTGACGCCCTCATTGAGGGCGGCGATGGCCTCGTCGTTCCAGGTGGTGATCTTGCCCGCGAAGATGGAGGCGATGGTGTCCGCGTCCAGGTTCAGGGTGTCGACGCCCTCGAGGTTGAACGCCACGGCGATCGGGGAGACGTAGATCGGCACGTCGAAAGCGCCGTCGGGGCCGCAGGTGGCCTCGGAGGCGGCCAGTTCCTCGTCCGTCAGGTAGGCGTCGGAGGCCGCGAAGTCGACCTTGCCGTCGATCAGGCCGGTGCGGCCGGCGCCGGAGCCCTCTTCGGTGTAGTTGACCTGCGCGCCGGAGTTGGCGGCGGCGAATTCTTCGGCCCAGGCGACCATGGCCGCGCCGACGGAGGATGCGCCGGTGCCGGTCAGGGTGCCGGTGACGGCGGCGGCGCCGTCGGCGGCCGGGGAGGTGGCGCCGGTGTTGCCGTTGGATCCGCAGGCGGTGAGCGCCAGGGCGGCGACGGAAAGGACGGCGGCGGTCTGGCCGATGCGAAGAGCCTTCACGTGTTGTTCCTCTTTTCGGGTGTCGGGGAGTTGGTCCCCGGAGAGTGTGGGGAGCGGTGCAGTGGGTGCCCGGGTGCGGGAGGCGCCATGCGTCTACCCGCTCCTCAACCGAGGTTAGGGGCGGCAGGTAAAGTAACATTCCGGCAAAGGTGAACGGAAGGTAAACGAAGTCCGGATTCTTGGTTGATAAACCCGGCCTCCCCTTGCGCCCGCCCTGTCCCAAGGCTAAGGGATGAGACGCATATCACCTCGCGTCCGTGAAAGACTGGGCCCATGCCGTCCCACGCCGCCTTCCGCCGTGCCGCGGGGTTCATCCGCCGGAGGACCCGGGTGGGCATCCTGCGCGTGCGTTCCTCGCTGCTGAAAATCGTGCATATCACCGTGGGCGCGGTGGCCGCCTACTGGTTCGCCGAAGAGGTCCTGGGCCATGAGGAGCCGCTGTTCGCGGCGACCTCGGCGATGATTGCCTCCGGTTTTGGCCGGGACACCACGCTGCGGCGCACCCTGGAGGTGGCGTTGGGCTGCACGCTGGGCATCGCGGTGGGCGACCTGCTGCTGAGCCTGCTGGGCACCGGTATTTGGCAGGCCGCCGTCGTCGTTGCCCTGTCCCTGGCGCTGGCACGGTTCCTGGACAGCGGCACGATCTTCAGCACGCAACTGGGGCTGCAGTCCCTGCTGGTGGTGCTGCTGCCGGTCCCGGAGGCCGGTCCGTTCGCCCGCAGCCTGGACGCGATCGTCGGGGGGCTGTTCGCGGTCGCGATCACGATCCTCATCCCCCGCCATCCGCGCAGCGAGCCCGTCAAGGAACTGCGCGGACTGCTGGGGGAGCTGTCCGGGGTTCTGCGCGAATGCGCGGCGGCACTGCTCTCCGCGGATTCGACGTCGGCGTGGCACGCGCTGGTGCGGGCACGGACCACGCAGGAGCTGATGAACGCGCTGCCGGCGGCACTGAAGTCGGCGCAGGAGACCGCGATGATCTCCCCCGCCTTCCGGCGCTACCGCGGGGAACTGGAACGGTTGCGCCGGGTGGCCGACGGCACGGACCTGGCCGTGCGCAACTCCCGGGTGTTCACCCGCCGGCTGGCCCACGCGATAACGCACGGCATCCCGGGCCCGGAGGCGGCGGAGGCGCTGGCGGAGTTCCTTGAGGGAGTGGCGGACGCGGTGGACCTGCTGGGACATTCGGTGGCCGAGGAGCACCAGTCGGCCCGCGACCGGGCCGAGCATGCGGCACGCAACGAACTCGCCGCCTGCGCCTCCCGGCTTGCCCCGGGAGCGTTCGGGGTTTCGGGGCTGGAGGGCGAGGGGCTGGTGCTGCTGCTGCGCCCCCTGCTGGTTGACCTTCAGGAAGCCGCCGGAACCAGCCACGAGGACGCCGTGAGGTACCTGCCGCGCCTCTGAGCGGGATGTTTGGGCGGGGACGCCCGGGCAGGGAGGTCCGGGCGGGGAGGTCCGGACGGGGACGTCCCCGCCCACCGCACAGGACACCGGGACTGCCCGGCGGAGTGTCAGGGGCGGACGATAGCATCGGACCCATGGCCACCAAGACCCCCGCACGCGCAAAATCCGCGCCGAGCTACCGCTGCTCCGAATGCGGCTGGACCACCGTGAAATGGGTGGGACGCTGCGGCGAATGCCAGGCCTGGGGAACCGTCGAGGAAACCGGGCAGGTCGCCGCGCGGACCACGGCCGCGGCCACCGTCGCCGAGCCTGCCCGTCCGATTGCGCAGATTGACGCCTCCGCCGCCTCCTACCGGCCCACCGGGGTCGGCGAACTGGACCGCGTGCTCGGTGGCGGCCTGGTGCCCGGCGCCGTGATCCTGCTCGCCGGCGAGCCGGGCGTGGGCAAGTCGACCCTGCTGCTGGACGTGGCCGCCCGCACGGCCCGGGGGGGCGCGCGCGTACTGTACGTAACCGGCGAGGAATCGGCAGCCCAGGTGAAGATGCGCGCCGAGCGGATTAATGCGATCGCGGACACGCTGTTCCTGACCGCGGAAACGGACCTGGGGATCGCCCTGGGCCAGATCGAGAAGCTGGACCCGGCACTGCTGATCGTCGACTCGGTGCAGACCCTGGCCTCCGGCGAGGTGGAGGGCACCGCCGGAGGCGTCACCCAGGTGCGCGAGGTCGCCGCGTCGCTGATCAACGCCGCCAAGAAGCGGAACATGGCCACCCTGCTGGTGGGCCACGTGACCAAGGAGGGCTCCATCGCCGGCCCCCGCCTCCTGGAGCACCTGGTGGACGTGGTGTGCCAGTTCGACGGCGAGCGCCACTCCCGCCTGCGCCTGCTGCGCGCGGTGAAGAACCGGTACGGCCCCACCGACGAGGTGGGCTGCTTTGACCTGACCGAATCCGGCATCGAGGGCCTGGCCGATCCCAGCGGCCTGTTCGTGACCCGCACCAAAGAGCCGGTCTCCGGGACCTGCATCACCGTGACGCTGGAAGGGCGCCGGCCGCTCGTGGCGGAGGTGCAGTCGCTGCTGGCCAAGACCAGCAACGCGCAGCCGCGCCGGGCGACCAGCGGGCTGGACTCGGCCCGGACGGCGATGATCCTGGCGGTGCTGCAGAGCCGCGCCAACCTGGACCTGTCCTCGCTGGACTCCTACGTGGCGACGGTGGGCGGGGTGCGGCTGAGCGAGCCGGCGACAGATCTGGCCACCGCGCTGGCCATTGCCGGTTCCCGGCTGGACCGCCCGCTGCCGCCGAATTTCATCGCGTTCGGGGAGGTGGGACTGGCCGGCGAGGTGCGCCCGGTGCCGGAGATTGGGCGGCGCATCACCGAGGCCGAGCGGCTGGGGTTCAAGTACGCGGTGGTCCCGGCCTCCCCCAACGGGCCCGGGAACGTGCCGGAAGGTTTCCGGGTGTGGGAGGTCAGCACGCTCCACGAGGCGCTGGAGGTCGCATTCAACCAGCGAAACCGCTAGCCACCCGTAGAATAGGCGCAAGGTCGCGCCATTTCCGTGGTCCGGCCGGCCCGGAAGGAACGGTCATGGCCAAGAGCCCCGAAGAAGCGCTGCGCACCACGCTGGCGCGCGTCGCCCCCGGCACGCACCTGCGTGACGGCCTGGAGCGCATCCTGCGCGGGCGCACCGGCGCCCTGATCGTGCTGGGCCAGGACCGCACCGTGGAAAACATCTGCTCGGGCGGCTTCGACATCAACATCGCGTTCTCGCCCCAGCGGTTGCGGGAACTGGCCAAGATGGACGGCGCGATCGTGTGTGACCGGGACGCCTCCAACATCCTCAAGGCGGGAGTGCAACTGGTCCCGGACCACACCATCCCCACCGAGGAGACGGGCACGCGCCACCGCACCGCCGAGCGCGTGGCCATCCAGACCGGCTTCCCCGTGATCTCCGTGTCCCAATCGATGCAGATCATTGCCATCTACGTGCAGGGGCTGCGGCACGTCCTGGAAGGATCCGAGCCCGTGCTGGCCCGTGCCAACCAGGCGCTGCAGACGCTGGAGCGCTACCGCACCCGCCTGGACCAGGTGACCGGTACGCTGTCCGCGCTGGAGATCGAAGCCATGGTGACCGTGCGGGATGTCGCCGTCGTGCTGCAGCGCCAGGAGATGGTCCGCCGGATCTCCGAGGAGATCGCCCAGTACGTGCTGGAGCTTGGCGTCGACGGACGCCTGCTGGCTCTGCAGCTGGAAGAGTTGAGCACCGGGCTGGGTCCGGGCAGCGACATGCTGCTCAAGGACTACTCGGAGGCGGGCACCGAGCCGCTGGACATCGAGGTGGCCCTGGCGCAGCTGCACGAGCTCTCCTCCACGGACATGATCGACCTGTCCCGGATCGCCTCCATCCTGGGGTACGCCCCGGACACGAACTCCCTGGAGACCGTGGTGCACCCGCAGGGCTACCGGCTGCTGGCGGGCATCAAGTCGGTGCCGCGCGCGGTCGCCGACCGCCTGGTGGCAACCTTTGGCGGGCTGCAGCGCCTGATGGCCGCGAACATCGAGGACCTGATGGCCGTGGACGGCATCGGGGAACAGCGTGCCCGCACGGTGCGCGAAGGCCTGTCCCGGATCGCCGAGTCCAGCCTGCTCGACCGGTTCATGTAGCGGCGGCTCCGGCTCCGGCTCCGTACGGCGGTAACCTCACTTCAGGACGAAGGGCACCTTGCCGCTGGTGGTCTCGCCCAGCTTCGCGGTCAGCACGTAGGTTCCCGGGCGCGGCTTGGCGGAGACGGACTTGCAGCCCGGGGCGCTGCGCTTGCGCTCCCAGGCGAAGCGGGCGGTTTCCGATTTCCCGGCCCGGATGGTGATCTCCGCATCCGTCGGATCCGCGAGGCAGTCCGTGGTGGAGAAGATCCGGTCCGATCCGCTGGAGACGCTGAAGTCCTGCTGGCTGGTGCCCACGTTGACCCGGCACGCGGAGGATCCGACGTTGGTGATGGTCATGACCAGGACCGGTGTCTGGCTGGACGAGTACGACTTCCTGCTGGTGGAGGCGGCCACGGCGATGTCCGCCTCCGTGCAGGCGGCAATCCCGCCGGACGACGCCGTGGTGGCCTCCCCGGCCGCAGCGGAGGGGACCGCGGGGGCCGGGGCGGGCTGCGGAGCGGCGGCGCTGGAGGCGGCCTGCCCGGAGGCCGCCGGTTCCGCGCGGAACAGTCCAACGAGTGCCGCCACGGCCCACACCAGCAGGGCCGCCACCGCCAGCAGCAGCGCCAGGGCCACCAGGCGCCGCCGGCGGTACACGGCGGGGCTGGGCCGGGTGGGGCGGGACGCGGAGGCTGGGGGCGGGACGGGGGCGTTGGGGGCGGGGCGGGACTGCTCTGGAGCCATGTTAAGAGGCTAGGGATCCGCGGGCCCGCAGGCGGGTTCCCACGCCGGGCAGTAGAGTATTGGTGCCTGTTCCGCCCCGCCGCCACCCGCTAGGAGCCCCTGCCGTGCCCCCATCCCGCCTCGGAGAGCCCCGCTGGGGAGACCCCGGTTTAGGGGAGCCCGATTTGGAGGAGCCCGGTTTGGAGGAGCCCGATCTGGTTGACCGGGGCCTGGGGGGCCTGCACCGCCGCGTCACCGATTGGTTCGCCGCGAACGCGCGCGACCTGCCCTGGCGCCGCCCGGAGTGCACCCCGTGGGGCGTGATGGTGAGCGAGTTCATGCTCCAGCAGACGCCCGTGGCGCGCGTGCTGCCCGTATGGGAGGAATGGATGGAGCGCTGGCCGGAGCCGGCGGACCTCGCCGCGGAGCCCGCCGGGGAGGCTCTGCGGGCTTGGGGACGGCTGGGCTACCCGCGCCGCGCCCTGCGCCTGCACGGCGCCGCCCAGCGGATCGTGGAGGAACATGGCGGCCGCGTGCCGTCCGCCCACGCGGACCTGCTGGCGCTGCCCGGCGTGGGCGCCTATACGGCCGCTGCGATCTCCTGCTTCGCCTTCGGCGCGCCGGAAACCGTCGTGGACACCAACATCCGGCGCGTGCACGCCCGACTGGTGTCCGGCCGGGCCCTGCCGGAGCCCAGCTACACGGCCGCCGAGGCCCGGCTGGCGGAGGCGCTGATGCCTGCGCGGGAGCAGGATGGCGGCCGGCTGGCCAATGCCTGGAACGCCGCGGTGATGGAACTGGGCGCGCTGGTGTGCACTGCCCGCTCCCCCCGCTGCCCGCAGTGCCCCGTGGCCGATGTGTGCGCCTGGGTCGGGGCCGGGCAGCCGGAGCCGCACTACGTTCCCAAGGGGCAGCCGTGGGCGGGCACCGACCGCCAGGTGCGCGGCGCGTTCATGGCGGTGCTGCGCGCCTCCGAGGTCCCGGTCCGGCGCGCGGAGCTGCTCGGGGCCTCCGGCCGGGTCCCGAATCCAGCAGCCCCGGCGGAGGATACAGCTTCGGGGGACACGGCTTTGGGGAACACGGTTTCGGGGGATCCGGCCTTGGCGGCGGCCTGGAAGCGCCTTGCCGGGCTCTCCGCGCCCGCGGACCAGCGGCTGCGCTGCCTTGACGGGCTGCTCGCCGACGGGCTGGCCCACGAGGGACCGGAGGGCGTGGCACTCCCCCACTAGTTCCGCACCCGGCCCCCGTGCCGCCCCTTCCCGCGTTCCTTCCCCGCGGCCGCGGCGCGGGGGTCCTACAGGTGGCGGATCATCCGGGTATTGCCCAGGGTGTTGGGCTTGACCCGGGCCAGGTCCAGAAACTCAGCGACGCCTTCATCGGTGGAGCGCAGCAGTTGGGAATAGACCTCCGGGTCGACCACCGACTGGTCGGCCATGACCTCGAACCCGTGGCGCTGGAAGAAGGGCACCTCGAAGGTGAGGCAGAAGACCCGCTCGACGCCAATGGCACGGGCATCCTCCACCAGTTGCTCCAGCAGGGCGTGGCCCACGCCCCGGCCGCGCCAGTCCTCGGAGGTGGCCAGCGTGCGCACCTCGGCAATGTCCTCCCACATCACGTGCAGGGCCCCGCAGCCGATGATCGCCCCGGCGGCGTCCTCGGCCACCCGGAACTCCTGCAGGCTTTCGTAGTAGGCCACGGCCTCCTTTTCCAGCAGCACGCGCCGGTCCGCCAGCGGCTTGACGAGGGCGCGGATGCTTTCAACGTCCCCGGTGCGGGCGCGGCGCAGGAAGAAGGTGCTCATGCGGCCATCCTATGCCCGGTGGACTCCGCGGGGGGGTGCCGGCGAAACAGGCCACCGCAACCGCTCCCCGCCCGCAGGCCGGGGCGGGGCGGGGCAGGACGGGGCGGGGCAGGGCGGGAGGGAGGGAGGGACCCGCATGCCAAAGGACCCCGGCTTCCGCGCCCCCGAAGGGTGCGGAAACCGGGGTCCCCCGCCGGTGGAGCCGGGCCTGTCAGAGCCTGTACAGGCCGGCCTTCCCGGACTAGCTTTCGATGGCGGCCGGTTCCGGTTCCCCGGTCAGGGCCTCGGGTCCGTCGTGGCCCACGAAGGTGAACTTCGCGGCGTCGCCTTCTCCCTCGACGTCCACCGTGATCCGCTGGCCGGTCACGATCTGGCCAAAGAGGATCTTCTCGGAGAGCTGGTCCTCGATCTCGCGCTGGATGACGCGGCGCAGCGGGCGGGCGCCCATGGCCGGGTCATAGCCCTTGGTGGCCAGCAGGACCTTGGCCGCAGGGCTGAGCTCGATCGTCATGCCCTTGTCGTCGAGGCGCTTCTGCAGGCGCTTCACGAAGAGGTCCACGATCTGCACGATCTGCTCCTGGGTCAGCTGCGGGAACACCACCACGTCATCGACACGGTTCAGGAACTCGGGCCGGAAGTGCTGGCGCAGCTCCTCCTGGACCTTGGCCTGCATGCGCTCATAGCCGGTCTTGGTGTCCGTGGCCGACTGGAAGCCGGTCATGACGCCCTTGGAGATGTCGCGGGTGCCAAGGTTCGTGGTCATGATGATCACGGTGTTCTTGAAGTCCACCACGCGGCCCTGCGAGTCGGTCAGGCGGCCGTCCTCAAGGATCTGCAGGAGCGAGTTGAAGAGGTCGGCGTGCGCCTTCTCCACCTCGTCGAACAGCACCACGGAGAACGGGCGGCGGCGGACCTTCTCGGTGAGCTGGCCGCCCTCCTCGTAGCCCACGTACCCCGGAGGGGCACCGAAGAGCCTGGAGACCGTGTGCTTCTCCGAGTACTCGGACATGTCCAGGGTGATCAGGGCGTCCTCTTCGCCGAAGAGGAACTCCGCGAGCGCCTTGGCCAGCTCGGTCTTGCCCACGCCGGTGGGTCCGGCGAAGATGAACGAGCCGCCCGGGCGGTTCGGGTCCTTCAGGCCCGCACGGGTGCGGCGGATGGCCATGGAAATGGCCTTGATCGCCTGGTCCTGGCCAATGACGCGCTTGTGGAGCTCGTCCTCCATGTGCAGCAGGCGGGAGGACTCCTCCTCCGTGAGCTTGATGACCGGGATGCCCGTGGAGTTCGCCAGCACCTCGGCGATGAGCTCCTCGTTGACCTCAGCGATCTCGTCCAGGTCGCCGTTCTTCCAGGCCCTCTCCTTTTCCGCGCGCGCTTCCTGGAGCTTCTGCTCCTTGTCGCGCAGCGCGGCGGCTCCCTCGAAGTCCTGGGAGTCGATCGCGGCTTCCTTCTCGCGGCGGACGTTGGCGATGTCCTCGTCCATCTTCTTCAGGGCCGGCGGGGCCGTCATGCGGCGGATGCGCAGGCGGGCTCCGGCCTCGTCGATCAGGTCGATTGCCTTGTCCGGGAGGAACCGGTCGGAGACGTAGCGGTGCGCCAGCTGCGCGGCCGCGGCCAGCGCGCCATCCGTGATGGAGACGCGGTGGTGGGCCTCATAGCGGTCGCGCAGGCCGCGCAGGATCTGCGTGGTGTGCTCCACGGAGGGTTCCTTGACCTGGATCGGCTGGAAGCGCCGCTCCAGCGCGGCGTCCTTCTCGATGTGCTTGCGGTACTCATCCAGGGTGGTCGCGCCAATGGTCTGGAGCTCGCCGCGGGCCAGCATCGGCTTGAGGATGGAGGCGGCATCGATGGCACCCTCCGCCGCACCGGCACCGACCAGGGTGTGGATCTCGTCGATGAACAGGATGATGTCGCCGCGGGTGCGGATCTCCTTGAGGACCTTCTTCAGGCGCTCCTCGAAGTCGCCGCGGTAGCGGGAACCGGCGACCAGGGACCCGAGGTCCAGGGTGTAGAGCTGCTTGTCCTTGAGGGTCTCCGGCACGTCGCCACGCACGATCGCCTGGGCCAGTCCTTCGACGACGGCGGTCTTGCCCACGCCGGGCTCACCGATGAGCACCGGGTTGTTCTTGGTGCGGCGGGAGAGCACCTGCATCACGCGTTCCATCTCGAACTCGCGGCCGATCACCGGGTCGAGCTTTCCTTCGCGTGCGGCCTGCGTCAGGTTGCGGCCGAACTGGTCCAGGACCACGGAACCGGCCGGCGCACCCTCCTGCTGGCTCTGGCCGGTGCCCGTACCGGTGGTCTCCTTCCCGCCCTGGTAGCCGGAGAGCAGCTGGATGACCTGCTGGCGGACACGGTTCAGGTCCGCGCCCAGCTTGACCAGCACCTGGGCGGCAACGCCCTCGCCCTCGCGGATCAGGCCAAGCAGGATGTGCTCGGTGCCGATGTAGTTGTGGCCCAGCTGCAGCGCCTCGCGCAGCGAGAGCTCAAGGACCTTCTTCGCGCGGGGGGTGAACGGGATGTGGCCGGAAGGGGCCTGCTGGCCCTGTCCGATGATCTCCTGCACCTGCTCGCGGACGGCCCCGAGCGAAATGTTCAGGGACTCCAGGGCCTTGGCGGCAACCCCCTCACCCTCGTGGATGAGGCCGAGCAGGATGTGCTCGGTGCCGATGTAGTTGTGGTTGAGCATGCGCGCCTCTTCTTGGGCGAGCACGACAACGCGACGGGCACGGTCGGTGAATCTCTCAAACATGCGGCACACTCCTAGCTAACGCGTACCTCCGATGCTACGCACGATTTGCGCCCCTGTGGGGCTTGTTCGCCGTAGGGAAAACGCGGTGCCCGAACGGGCGTGCCGGGCCGGCTTCCGCGGAGCCTCCGCCGCGGCCCCGCACGCGCCCCAGGCCGCCAGGTTTCGGGGCCGGCCATGGCGGGGATACGGTGCCGGACATACGGTGCGGGGATGCGGTGCGGGGATGCGGTTTCGCAAGGAGGCGGCAGGGCGGGGCCCGGCGTCAGGGGTGAGCGGCGCGGTAGGCCTCGATGACGTCCGAGTGCAGGCGGCCGCGCTCGCTGACCTGGAAGCCGTGCTCGGTGGCCCAGGCGCGGATGGCCGGGGCCTCGGCCGCGGAGTAGGCGTTGGAGCGGCGGGAGGCCTCGATGTAGGGCGCCAGGAGTTCGCGCAGCCGGGAGGCGTTGGCGGCCCCAAGGTCGATCTCGTAGTGGTTTCCGTCCAGTCCGAACTGGACGGTCTCTTCGGCCGGACTTCCGTCGAGGTCGTCGATCAACGTGATTTCGACTTTCCGTGCCACATGGAGCTCCTTGGTTGGGGTGACTGGCCGCCACGGCCGCCGTTTCCTGCGGTGTGGCAGGCCAGTCTAATCACATCCGGAGACTCTCAACCAAGCTTTGTCCGCGTCAGGAAATCAAATTCCGTCGTCGTTCTTTTCGGTTTCCTTCGCGGCTTGGGCCCGGCGCGCCTCGGCCTCCGCCTCCGCGCGGCGCTCGGAGCGGTCCGCGTTCATGACGGCCCGGATGACCACCCAGAACAGCAGGGCCACCACGATTGTCGGGGTCAGGACCTCCACATACTGCATGGCGGGCCTAGGCTTCCGGCTTGAGCAGCGGGAACAGGATGGTCTCGCGGATGCCCACGTCGGTGAAGAGCATCACCAGCCGGTCCACGCCCAGGCCGATCCCGCCCATGGGCGGGGCTCCGTACTCAAGGGCACGCAGGAAGTCCTCGTCGAGCTGCATTGCCTCGGGGTCGCCGTTGGCCGCCAGCAGGGATTGCTGGGTGAGCCGCTCGCGCTGGGTGACCGGGTCGATCAGCTCGGAGAAGGCGGTGCCGCGTTCCATGCCGCCGATAATCAGGTCCCAGGCCTCGATGACGCCCGGCTCGCTGCGGTGGTGGCGGGCCAGCGGCTGCGCCGACGGCGGGTAGTCGTAGACGAAGGTCGGGTCCATCAGGGTTGGCTCAACGATCTCGCCGAACAGCTCGATGGCCAGCTTCTCGGCATCCCAGGCGGGGTCGATCTTGACCCCGTGCTCCGCGGCGACCGCCCGCAGGGTCTCAGCCGGGGTCTGGGGGGTGATTTCCTGGCCGACGGCCTCGGAAAGACCCGGGTACAGGCCCAGCCAGCGCCATTCGCCGTCGAGGTTGATGGTGCCCTTGGAGGTCTCCAAGACGCGGCCGGCGCCGATGGCGTCCGCGGCGGCGAGGATGATCTCCTTGATGCGGTCCGCCATCACGAACTGGTCGGCGTAGGCCTCATAGCTTTCCAGCGTGGTGAACTCCGGGGAGTGCGTGGAGTCCACGCCCTCGTTGCGGAAGATGCGCCCGATCTCGAAGATGCGGTCGATGCCTCCAACCACCGCGCGCTTAAGGAACAGCTCGGTGGCGATGCGCAGGGTCATCGGCTGGTCGAACGCGTTCAGGTGGGTGTGGAACGGCCGGGCCGAGGCGCCGCCGTGGATAAGCTGGAGCATCGGGGTCTCCACCTCCACGTAGTCGCGCGCATGCAGGGTGTCGCGGATGGCGCGGGTGATGGCCGCACGCTTGTAGACCATCTCGCGGGCCTCGTCGCGCACGATCAGGTCCGCGTAGCGCTGGCGGACGCGGGTTTCCTCATTCAGGTCCGCGTGCAGCACCGGGAGCGGGCGCAGGGCCTTGGAGGCCATCCGCCATTCCTCGGCCATGACGGAGAGCTCGCCGCGGCGGGAGGAGATGACCTGGCCCTGGATGAAGATGTGGTCTCCGAGGTCCACCAGGCGCTTCCATTCGGCGAGGGCTTCCTCGCCGACGCTGGCCAGCGAGACCATGGCCTGCAGGCGGGTGCCGTGGCCCTCGGGGCCGCCCTCCTGGAGGGTGGCGAAGCAGAGCTTGCCGGTGTTGCGCAGGAACACGACGCGTCCGACGACGCCGACCGTGTCCGTGGTTTCCTCCCCCGCCTCGAGGTGGGACCACTGCTCGCGCACCTCCCGGAGGGAATGGGTGCGCGGAACGCCAACCGGGTACGGGTCGCGGCCGGCAGCGATCAGTTCAGCGCGCTTGTCCAGGCGCACCTGGCGCTGGTCGCTGGTGTCGGGGTGCTTGGCGGCGGCGGGGGCGGCGGTGTTTTCGGCAGTCACGGTAACCAATTCTACGTGGTATTGGACGGGGCGGACGCGGGAGGGCGGCGGGCACCTTCCATGCCGGAGGCGCCCGCCGCCGTCGTGCGGCCGGTGCGGGGCCGCCCGCTACCAGATGGAGACGCGCTCCTCCGGGGCCAGCCACATGCCGTCTCCCTCGCGGGTGCCGTAGGCGGCATGGAACGCATCCAGGTTCTTTGCCACCTGGTTGCAGCGGAACTCGGCCGGGGAGTGCGGGTCGGTGGCCAGCCGCGTGATCATGGTCTCCGGACGGGAGACATTGCGCCAGCATTCGGCCCAGGCGTGGAAGAAGCGCTGGTCGCCCGTGAGCCCGTCGACCACTTCGTCCTCCTCCAGCCCGCGCCCGGCCACGTCCAGGCGGTAGGCCTTGTAGGCAATGCCAAGGCCGCCAAGGTCGCCGATGTTCTCGCCGAGGGTGAGCCGGCCGTTGACGGTATGGCCCGGGGTCTCTTGGGGCTCCAGCACGTCGTACTGGGCCACCAGGCGAGCGGTGAGCTCCTCGAACCGGGCACGGTCCTCGTCCGTCCACCAGTTCCTCAGTTTCCCGGTGCCGTCGAACTGGGATCCCTGGTCGTCGAAGCCGTGGCCGATCTCATGGCCGATCACCGCGCCGATGGCCCCGTAGTTGGAGGCAGCGTCGCGCTCGGGGTCGAAGAACGGCGGACGCAGGATGGCGGCCGGGAAGGCGATCTCGTTCAGCAGGGGGTGGTAGTAGGCGTTGACGGTCTGCGGGTACATGAACCAGAGGTCGCGGTCCACGCCGTCGTCGATTTTTTTCAGCTCGCGGGCGAACGCAAAGGCCTGGGCGCTGGCGGCGTTGGCGATCAGGTCCGACGGATTCGCTTCCACCGGGGTGTAGTCGATCCACTTGACCGGGTAGCCGATCTTGGTCCGGAACTGGGACAGCTTCTCCAGCGCGCGGTCGATGGTCTCCGGACCCATCCACGGCAGCGCGGAGATGGACTGGCGGTAGGCCTCGATGAGGTTTCCCACCAGGCCCTCCATGGTCTCCTTGTGGCGGTGGGGGAAGTGGCGCTCGACGTAGAGTTGGCCGATGTCCTCCCCGACGGCGCCCTCCACGAACGCGACCCCGCGCTTCCAGCGTTCCTTCAGCTCCGTGGTGCCGGCGAGCTTGGCCGAGTAGAAGGAGAAGTTCTCCTGCACGAATGCGCCGGAAAGGTACGGGGCGTAGCTGCGGACCAGCTGGACCGCGAGCCAGTGCCGCCAGGCCTCGAGCGGCTGCTCCGCCAGGACCTGTTCGAGGCCCTCCAGGTAGGAGGGCTGCCACACGTCGACCTCCGCGTAGTACCGGGCATCGATGCCGGCACCGTCCAGCCATGCCTGGATTGAAGGGTGCAGGGCACGAAGCTGGTCGCCGGTAAGCAGGTTGTAGCGCGCCTGGGCGTCGCGGGTCTTGACCCGGTCCCAATGGTGCGCCGCCAGCGCGGTCTCCAGGTCCACCACCGCCGCGGCGGCCCGTTCCGCGTCCGGCACCTCGGCCAGGGCCAGCAGGCGGCCCAAATGGAGCCGGTATTCCCCGTGAAGTTCGGCGAACTTCTCCTCGCGGTAGTACGACTCGTCGGGCAGGCCCAACCCGGACTGCAGGAAGGTGAGGAGGTTGCGGTCCGGCTGGCCCGCATCGCTGCTGGCACCGACGCCGTAGAAGCCGGAAACACCCTGGCGCTGGAGGCGCCCCGTCAGCGCCACGAGGTCCCGGACGCTGGTGGTGGCGTAGATGGCCGCCAGGTCGGCGCGGATGGGATCCATGCCGCGGGCCTCGATGGCCGCCTCGTCCATGAAGCTGGCGTAGAGCGCGCCGATGCGCGCCCGGCGCGGGTCGGGGGCCCCGTCCGGCCCGGCGGGGTGCTCCTGCGCCTCCTCGATGATGGCGCGAACCGCCGCCTCGGATTCGTCGCGCAGCTGCATGAAGGAGCCGTAGCTGCCTTGGTCCCCGGGGATCTCCGCCGAGGCAAGCCATCCGCCGTTGACGTGCCGGAACAAATCGTCCTGCGGGCGAACGGCATGGTCGCGGTGGCCCGCGGTGGTGGACCCGGCCGCCGCTGCAGCGGTGGGGATGGAAGTGGGTTCTGCAGTCATGGCTCCCCTGAGGTATCGGCCCACACGGCACGCAACGCACCCGTGTGGCGGGAATTACGGTCTGGAAGGCTCACTGTACTGCCTTCGCCTGGCGGTGCGCCGGAAAACCGGGCATTTCCGCGGCAGGCGGACAGCGGTCCGAAGGCGGACCCCGGCCGGTTTGTCCACAACCGCCTGTGGGCAAACCGGCGGGTCGGGCGGTGTGCTTTGGCTGCTCCGGTGGCTGTTTGGGGTGCTGTGGGTGGCTGGCGGCCGGGCGGGGTGGGTGGGTTGGGGGTGTTAAAGGGGGGAAGCCCCCGACGGTGTGGTCGGGGGCTTCCGTAATGGTTGTCCGGCGGTGTCCTACTCTCCCACACCCTCCCGGGTGCAGTACCATCGGCGCTGTGGGTCTTAGCTTCC
>NZ_BKDJ01000015.1 GCF_008580665.1 Zafaria cholistanensis | reverse complement strand
CGCCGCCTCGACCAGGGCCGGAGCGGCCTCGGCGGCGGCGGTTGCGGCGGCGGCAATGCCGTTGCTGGTGGCGCGGCGGCTGCGGGTGCGGCGTGCGGGCGCGGCCTCCGCGGCCGGGGTCTCGGCCGGCTGGGCCTCCGCGGCCGGGGCTTCCTCGGCCTGGGCGGGTGCCTTCTGGGCGGCCCTGGCCCGTGCCGGGGCCTTGGCCTCCTTGGCGGCGGCTTCGCGGTCGGCGACGGAGCCTCCGCGCTGGTGGCTGGAAATCGCGGCGACCAGGTCGCCCTTGCGCATCCGCGAAGCGCCGGTGATCCCCAGCTGCGAGGCAAGCGCCTGCAGTTGGGCAAGCTTCAGGCCGGCCAGGCCCGAGCTCTTCGGCGCCTCTGCGGAAGTGGTGTCCACGCCTGCGGGCAGGCTGGTGGTTTCGGTCACGAAGGTTCCTTCCCCCTCGTCGGGCGGACCGTGTCGGAACGGACCGCAGTGTTGTTGTTCCGGTCGCAGCCTCAGATGCTGCGCCGGTTGCCGGCCCGGTGGCGTGGAGTGCCACCGCGGCCGTGCGGGCTTCAAACCGTGTTGGGGCTGCCGGCCGGAATGGTTCGGCGAACGGCCGGAGTGAAGGCGACCTGCGGCGCTTGAAGCGGTCCTCGGCAGGAAGTGCCTGCCCGATCCGGGCCGGCGAGGGCCCACCGGAAGCTACCGCTGGTGCACTTCCACTTTAGCACCCGCTGCGTCCACGCCCGGCATCCAGACACGCCAGCGTACAGCGGCGTCGTCCGCGTTCGAGGATTCAATCAGGTCCGCGGCCCGTTGGGCCTGGCCGGCGTCGGCCGCGAGCACCAGCACGGTGGGGCCGGCGCCGGAGACCACCGCGGCCATCCCCCCGGCGCGCAGGCGTGCGATCAGCGCCGCGCTCTGCGGCATCGCCTCGGCGCGGAACCCCTGGTGCAGGTGGTCGACCGTACCGTCGAACAGCAGGCCCGGCTCGCCGGTGAGCGCCCGCACCAGCAGCGCCACCCGGGCCCCGTTGGCGGCCGCGACGTCGTGCGGCACTGAGGCCGGCAGCAGCCCGCGTGCCCGGTGCGTGGACAGTTCCACGTCCGGAACCGCCACGACCGGGACGATGCCCGCGTCGATCGGGGCGCCCACGCTGCGGAACTCCGCACCGTCCTGCCAGGAGAGGGTCAGTCCTCCATAGATGGCCGGGGCGACATTGTCCGGATGCCCCTCCAGCAGGGCAGCGGCCTCGAAGAGGGCATCGGCGCCGCCTCCCAGCCCGGCCGGGAGCAGCGCATCGGCGGCGGCCAGCGCCGAGACGATGGCGGCCGCGGAGGAGCCGAGCCCGCGGCCGTGCGGGATCCGGTTCTCCGCCTCGATCTCCAGGCCCGCGGGCTCGAAACCCAGTTCCGCCCAGCGGCGCAGGATGGTGCGCGCCACCAGGTGGCTGGCATCGGTGGGCAGCGTGCCGGCCCCCTCGCCCGCGACAGACACGACGACCCCGTCGCCCGCGACGGTGCTCACCTTCAGGGTGTCGCGCAGTCCCAGCGCCAGCCCCAGGCAATCGAAACCGGGGCCGAGGTTCGCGCTCGTGGCGGGGACGGAGACCGTGATGGACTGGCCGGCGGCGACGCGCCGGACGGTGTTGCCTTCGGGCACTGCGATCCTTCCTGGCGCCGCTTAGGCGAGCCCGAGCGCGGACGCGACCGCGACGACGTCGAAGTCGACCTTGGTGGGCTGGATGTCGGTGCCGTCCTGGTTCCGCAGCGCCCACTGGGGGTCCTTGAGGCCGTGGCCGGTGACGGTGATGACGATCCGCTTGCCCGCCGGCACCTCGCCCCTGGCGTGGTACTTGAGCAGGCCGGCCACCCCTGCGGCGGAGGCGGGCTCGACGAAGACGCCCTCCTTGGAGGAGAGCCAGCGGTGGGCCGCGAGGATCTCCTCGTCGGTCACCGCATCGATCAGGCCGCCGGACTCGTCGCGGGCGGCGATCGCCTGGTCCCAGGAGGCCGGGTTGCCGATGCGGATGGCCGTGGCGATGGTGTCCGGTTCGGTGATCGGGTGTCCGGCCACCAGCGGGGCCGCGCCGGCCGCCTGGAAGCCCCACATGATGGGGGTCTTCGTGGCCACGGCAGGCAGTTCGCCCGCGGTGTTGGAGGCGTACGGGGCGGCGTACTCCTTGTAGCCCTTCCAGTAGGCGGTGATGTTGCCCGCGTTGCCCACCGGAAGCAGGTGGTAGTCCGGGGCGTCGCCCAGGAAGTCCACGACCTCGAAGGCGCCGGTCTTCTGGCCCTCGATACGGGCCGGGTTGACCGAGTTGACCAGGAACACCGGGTAGTTCTCGCTGAGCTTGCGGGCAACTTCGAGGCAGTTGTCGAAGTTGCCGTTGACCTGGAGAAGCTCGGCCCCGTGCGCGACCGCCTGGGACAGCTTGCCCATGGAGATCTTGCCGTCCGGCACCAGCACCGCGCACTTGATGCCGGCCTGCGTGGCGTAGGCGGCGGCGGAGGCGGAGGTGTTGCCGGTGGAGGCGCACACGACGGCCTGGGCCCCGGCCTCGACCGCGGCGGTGATCGCCATGGTCATGCCCCGGTCCTTGAAGGACCCGGTCGGGTTCATGCCCTCGACCTTCAGGTGGACCTCCGAACCGGTGAGCTTGGACAGTGCCGGGGCAAAGACCAGGGGGGTGCCTCCCTCGCCCAGCGTGATCACACGCGTGGACTCGGTGACGGGCAGGCGGTCGGCGTATTCGCGGATGACTCCGCGCCACTGGTGGGCCACTTAGTTTCCTTCAACTCGCAGGACAGAGGTTACGGCGGTGACGACATCGAGCTGCTCGATCTCGGCAACGGTGGCGGCAAGGGCCGCCTCGGGACCGCGGTGGGTTCCGATGCGCAGGGTCGCGGAGTCCCCCGAGCCGTCGGCCACCGGGTGGGTGGTCTGGCGCATGGTCTCGATGGAGACCCCGTGCGCGGCGAAGATCTGCGCGATGCGGGCGAGCACGCCCGGCTGGTCCTTGGCCTCGAGCCCGATGTAGTAGCTCGTGGTGGTCTGCGCGATCGGCAGCGCCGGGATGGTGACGTCGTGGCTGCGCGTGCGGCCGCGGCCGCCGATGACCAGGCGCCGGGCCAGGGCGACCGTGTCGCCCAGGACCGCGGAGGCGGTGGGGCGTCCGCCGGCGCCCTGGCCGTAGAACATCAGCTGGCCCGCGTTCTCGGCCTCGACGAACACGGCGTTGAACGCACCGTGGACGCTGGCCAGCGGGTGCAGGCGCGGGATCAGGGTCGGGTGCACGCGCACGCTGATCCCGTCGCTGCCGTCGGCGGCGGGAAGCCGCTCGGCGATCGCCAGCAGCTTGATGACGTATCCGGCCTCCTGGGCGGCGGCGACGTCGTCGGCGGTGATCGAGGTGATGCCCTCGCAGTGCACGTCGGCGGCGTCGACGGTGGTGTGGAAGGACAGCGCGGCGAGGATTGCGGCCTTCGCCGCGGCGTCGTGCCCGCCCACGTCGGCGGTCGGGTCGGCCTCCGCGTAGCCGAGGCGCTGGGCCTCGGCCAGCACGTCGCCGAACGCGGCGCCGGTGGTGTCCATCGCGTCCAGGATGAAGTTGGTGGTGCCGTTGACGATGCCCATCACCTTGGTGATGTGGTCCCCGGCGAGGCTCTCGGCGATCGGGCGCAGGATCGGGATCGCGCCGGCCACCGCGGCCTCGTAGGACAGCTGTACGCCGGCTTCCTCGGCCAGGGCGGACAGGTCGTGCCCCTGGGCGGCAAGCAGCGCCTTGTTGCCGGTCACCACCGCGGCCCCGTGGGCGATCGCGGAGCGGACCAGCGTACCGGCCGGCTCCAGGCCGCCCATCAGTTCGATCACGATGTCGGCGCTGGCGATGAGCGCCTCGGCGTCGGTGGTGAACAGTTCGCGCGGCAGGTCGGCCTCGCGCGGGGCGTCCGGGTTGCGCACGGCGATGCCGGCCAGCTTCAGGCGGGCACCGACGCGGGCGGCAAGGTCCTCGGCATCCTCGAGCAGGATCCGGGCCACCTGGGACCCGACGTTGCCGCAGCCGAGCAAGGCCACCTTGAGTGTCTTCACGAGTTGTCTACGCTCCCATGTCACGGGCCAAAAGGTCTTCTTCGGTTTCCCTGCGGATGATCAACCGGGCCTGGCCGTTGCGCACCGCGACAACCGCGGGCCGGCCCAGGTAGTTGTAGTTGCTGGCCAGGGCCCAGCAGTAGGCCCCGGTGGCGGGCACCGCGATCAGGTCGCCCGCAGCGACGTCCTCCGGCAGGTAAACGTCCCTGACGACTATGTCACCGCTTTCGCAGTGTTTTCCAACCACGCGGGAAACAATCGGCTCCGCATCCGTCACACGGGAGGCCAGGACCGCAGTGTAGTCCGCGTCGTACAGCACCGGACGCGCGTTGTCGCTCATGCCGCCGTCGACCGCGACGTAGCGGCGCTCGACGGTGCCGGTCTCGGTGTCCACCGCCACCGTCTTGCGCACCCCGGCCTCGTAGAGGGTGAACGTCGTCGGCCCGACGATGGCCCGCCCCGGCTCGATGGAGATCCGCGGCACGGCCAGGCCCAGCCGGGCGCAGGCCGAACGCACGACGGCGGCCATGGCCGCGGCCAGCTCAGCCGGTTCCCGGGGGGTGTCCTGCTCGGTGTAGGCGATGCCATAGCCGCCGCCGAGGTCCAGTTCGGGCAGCTCGACCCCGTGGGTGTCCCTGACCCCGGCCAGGAAGGCCAGCAGGCGCTCGGCGGCCAGCGCGAAGCCCTCCGGCTCGAAGATCTGCGAGCCAATGTGGCAGTGCAGGCCCAGCAGGTTGATCCCCGGGTGGCGCAGCGCGCGGGTGACGGCGACGGCCGCCGGGGACCCGCCCTCGGCGGTTCCCCCGGCCCCGGGAACGGTGTCCCCCTCGGCCATCGACAGGCCGAACTTCTGGTCCTCGTGGGCGGTGGCAATGAACTCGTGGGTGTGCGCGTGCACGCCCGGGGTCAGCCTGAGCATGACGTTGGCGGTGCGCCCCAGCCGGGTGGCCACGGCCCCGAGCCGCTCAAGCTCGTCAAGGCTGTCCACGATGATGCGTCCCAGCCCCATCTGGAGGGCGGTCTCCAGCTCCGCGACGGACTTGTTGTTCCCGTGCAGCCCCAGGTTCGCCGCGGGCACGCCGGCGCGGCGGGCGACGGCGAGCTCGCCACCGGAGGAGGTGTCCAGGCGCAGGCCCTCCTCGGTCACCCAGCGGGCCACCTCGATGGAGAGGAACGCCTTGCCGGCGTAATAGACGTCCACTCCCCCGCACAGGTCGGCGAAAGCGGCACCGTAGGCCTGCTTGAAGGCGCGGGCCCGGGCACGGAAATCGTCCTCGTCAAGCACGTACAGGGGGGTGCCGAAGCGCTCCTGGAGCGCGGACACCGGGATGCCCTGGACCTCGAGTTGGCCGTCGGCGCCGCGGGCGACGCCGGAGGCCCATTCGAGCGGGCGCAACGCGTTGGCGTCGGCGGGGTAGGACAGCCAGGCGGGGGCAAGTGGGGAGGCAGCCATGTCTACATCTTCTCCGGGGCGGTGACGCCGAGCAGGCCCAGGCCGTTGGCCAGGACTTGGCTGGTGGCGTCGTTGAGCCAAAGTCGGGTGCGGTTGACGTCCTCGACCGGTTCCCCGGACAGCGGGGAAACGCGGCAGGACTGGTACCAGCGATGGTAGGCGCCGGCAATCTGCTCCAGGTGGCGGGCGACGCGGTGCGGTTCGCGGAAGGACGCGGCCTGCGCCACCACGGACGGGAACTGGCCCAGGTAGGCGAGCAGTTCGTTCTCGGTTTCGTGGGTCAGCAGCGAACCGTCGAACACGGAGCGGTCCACTCCGGCAGCCTCGGCATTGCGGGCCGCGGCGCGGGACCGCGCGTGGGCGTACTGGACGTAGAACACCGGATTGTCGTTGGTGTTCTTCTTCAGCAGTTCGGGGTCGATCGCCATCGGCGAGTCCGCGGGGTAGCGGCCCAGCGAGTAGCGCAGCGCGTCCGCGCCCAGCCATTCGATGAGGTCGCGCAGTTCGATGATGTTGCCGGCGCGCTTGGACAGGCGGGCGCCGTTGACCGAGATCAGCTGGCCGATCAGGATCTCGATGTTCGCCTCCGGGTCGTCGCCGGCGGCGGCCGCGATGGCCTTGAGCCGGTTCACGTAGCCGTGGTGGTCCGCGCCCAGCAGGTAGATCTTCTCCGGGAAGCCGCGGTCCTTCTTCGAGAGGTAGTAGGCGGCGTCGGCGGCGAAGTAGGTCGGCTCGCCGTTGGCGCGGATGAGCACGCGGTCCTTGTCGTCGCCGAAGTCCGTGGTGCGCAGCCATACTGCGCCGTCGCGGTCCTCGATGTGCCCCTGCTCGCGCAGGCGCGCCACGGCGTCCTCCACCGCGCCGGCCGCGTGCAGGGACTGCTCGGAGAAGTAGGTGTCGAACTCCACACCGAAATCGGCGAGGGTGCGGCGGATGTCCGCCATCTGCTCCTCGTAGGCGAGCTGGCGGATGATCGGCAGCGCCGCCTCCTGGGGCAGGTCCCGGATGCCGGGGTGCGCGGCGGCGACGTGGCCGGCCAGGTCCTTGATGTACTCGCCCGGGTAGCCGCCCTCGGGCACGTCGAGCCCGTGCAGGCGGTTGTAGACGGACAGCGCGAAGATGTTCATCTGGTTGCCGGCGTCGTTGATGTAGTACTCGCGGGTGACGTCCGCGCCGCTGGCCTTCAGGACGCGGGCGATCGAGTCGCCCAGCGCGGCCCAGCGGGTGTGGCCGATGTGCAGCGGACCGGTCGGGTTGGCGGAGACGAACTCCATGTTGACCGTGTGCCCCGCAAGGGCGTCGTTGGTGCCGTAGGCCGCCCCGGCCTCGACGATCGCCCTGGCCAGGCCTCCTGCCGCTCCGGCGTCGAGGGTGATGTTCAGGAAGCCGGGGCCGGCGATGTCCACGGAGGCCACCTCCGGGACGGCCTCGAGCCGGCCCTTGAGCAGCTCGGCCAGGGCACGCGGGTTCATGCCGGCCTTCTTGCCCAGCTGCAGCGCGATGTTGGTGGCCCAGTCTCCGTGCTCCCGGCTCTTGGGCCGCTCCACCCGCACCTCGGCGGGGACCTCGACGGCGAGGTCGCCGGCGGCGACGGCCTCATTCAGGCAGGTGGCAATGGCTGAGGAGAGTTCTTCTGGAGTCACCAGACAAGGATACCCGCGCCGAACCCCCGTTTTTCCGCGGACCGCGACGCGCCGGGAAGCCGCATTTGCGGAAGGCGGGCCATGTGCTGATAAGCTCATCTACGTTCCCGGCCGGGACAGGCAGTCCCGGCTCGCCCTCGTAGCTCAGGGGATAGAGCGTCTGCCTCCGGAGCAGAAGGTCGAAGGTTCGAATCCTTTCGAGGGCACCAGCAAAGAACCCGGCCCCACGGTAGTGGGGCCGGGTTCTTTTGTGTCCCCTCCCGGACTTCGGGCGGGGACGCAACTGCCGGGGCCGCAGCCAGCGGGGCCCCGGCAGCCGGAGCCGTACAGCTACTGGAGCATGGTGCGGTCGTCGAGCTGCGCGCCCTTGATCTTCTCGAACTCGTGGAGCAGGTCCGCGACGGTCATCTGGGACTTCCGCTCCTGGTCCAGGTCCAGGATGATCCGGCCGTCGTGCATCATGACCAGGCGCGTCCCCAGCGTCAGCGCCTGCTCCATGTTGTGCGTGACCATGAGCGTGGTCAGGTGGTGGCGTTCGACGAGCTCGGCCGTCAGGCGGGACACCAGCGCCGCCCGCTGGGGGTCCAGCGCCGCGGTGTGCTCGTCCAGGAGCAGGATCTTCGGTCCGCTGAAGGTGGCCATGAGCAGGGACAGTGCCTGGCGCTGTCCGCCGGAGAGCAGGCCCACCTTGGCCTTGAGGCGCCGCTCCAGCCCCAGCTCGAGCGACTTGAGCTCCTCCGTGAAGCGCTCGCGCTTGGCGGCGGTCACGCCCAGGGCCAGGCCGCGGCGCTTGCCCCGCTCCAGCGCCATGGCCATGTTCTGCTCGATGCTCATCGTCGGCGCGGTGCCGGCCATCGGGTCCTGGAAGACGCGGCCGATGTACTTTGCGCGCTGGAAGTCGGCGAGCCTGGTGACGTCGGTCCCGTCGATGACCACGGAGCCGGTGTCCGGACGCAGCTTCCCGGACACCATGTTCAAAATGGTCGACTTGCCCGCGCCATTGGAGCCGATGACGGTCACGAACTCGCCGGGCGCCAGGTGCAGGTCGACGCCGCGCAGCGCCTTGCGCTCGTTGACCGTGCCGGGGAAGAACGTCTTAGTGATATTGCTGAGGTCCAACATGGCTAGGCCACCGTTTCCTTCTCGGCGGGGGCGGCCGGCTTCAGGCGGGCCGCCAGTTTCCTGAAGCCGCTCCACTGCGGCAGGACCAGGGCAACGACCACCAGGACCGCGGAGATCAGCTTCATGTCGTTGGGCTGCAGGCCGGCCTGCAGGGCCAGCTGGATGACCACGCGGTACAGCACGGAGCCGAGCACCACGGCCAGGGTGGCGATGAGGATCAGCCGGTGTCCGAAGATCGCCTGGCCGATGATGACCGAGGCCAGGCCCGCCACGATGATGCCGATGCCCATGCCGATGTCGGCAAAGCCCTGGTACTGGGCGATGAGTCCGCCGCACAGCGCCACCAGGCCGTTGGACAGCGCCAGGCCCAGGATCTTCTGGTTGTCGGTGCTGACGCCGAGGCTGCGGATCATCTCTTCATTATCGCCCGTCGCCTGCATGGCCAGGCCGGTGTCCGTGTGCAGGAACCAGTCCAGGAGGAACTTGATGGCCAGCGCCACCAGCAGGAACGTGGCCACGCTCAGCCCGGTGCCGAGCAGGCCGGCCTCCTTCAGCGGCGTGACCAGGGTTTCCTCGCGCAGCAGCGGCAGGTTCGCCTTGCCCATGATGCGCAGGTTGATCGAATAGAGGGCGATCATTGTCAGGATGCCGGCCAGCAATCCGTTGATCTTGCCCTTGGTGTGCAGCAGGCCGGTGACGATGCCCGCCGCCATGCCGGCGAAGAATGCCAGCAGGGTCGCCGCAATGGGGGGCATGCCGTTGATGATGCCGACGGCCGCGACGGCGGCTCCGGTGGTGAAGGAGCCGTCGACCGTGAGGTCGGGGAAGTCCAGGATGCGGAAGGTCAGATAGACCCCCAGCGCCATGATCGCGTAGATCAGGCCCAGTTCAACCGCGGTGATCATGGGTGGGAACCTTGGTTTCTCTCGTGAGGTGTGCCGGCGGCCGGCCGGGGTGCCGGCCGGCCGCCGGGGGGTGCGTGTGCGCCGCTTACTTGAAGGCGGCTTTACTTTTCGAAGGCGGCTTACTTTTCGAAGACGACGTCGGCGCCGTCCGCGAAGCCGGCCGGCAGGGTGACGCCCATGCGCCCGGCGGCAGCGGTGTTGACGTAGAGCTGCAGCTCGGACTGGGTCTCCACCGGCATGGAGGCCGGAGTGGCCTCGCCCTTGAGGATCTTCACGGCCATCTGGCCGGTCTGGTACCCCAGCTTCTCGTAGCTGATGCCGTAGGTGGCCACGGCCCCGCGCTCCACGGAGTCGCCCTCGGCGGCGATGGTGAGGATCTTCTTGTCCTCGGCCACCTGCAGCAGGGTCTCCAGCGCGGAGACGACGTTGTTGTCGGTGGGCACGTAGAACGCGTCGACGTCCAGGGACTGTGCGGCCTGCTGGACCTCGCCGGAGGTGCTGATGGCGGTTTCCTTGATCTCCAGGCCCAGCTCGGCGGCGGCCTCCTTGGCGGCCTTGACCTGGACCTCGGAGTTCACCTCGCCCGAGGAGTAGACGATGCCGACGCTCTTGGCCTCGGGGTCCAGCTCCTTGACCAGCTGCAGCTGCTCCTTGACCGGGTTGGCGTCGGAGGTGCCGGTGGCGTTGCCGCCCGGGGCCTCCAGCGACTCGACAAGGTCGGCGGAGACCGGGTCGGTCACCGCGGTGAACAGGATCGGGGTTTCGGCGACCGCGTTGTAGGCCGCCTGGGCGCTCGGGGTCGCGATGGCCAGGACCAGGTCCTTGCCATCGGAGGCGAACTTGCCGGCGATGGAGGTGTTGGTGGCGGCGTCGCCCTGGGCGTTCTGCTCGTCGTAGACAACCTTGTCTCCGGTGTAGCCGGCGTCGGCGAGCGCCTGCTTGAAGCCCTTGGCCGTCGCGTCCAGCGAGGGGTGCGCCACGTACTGGACGATGCCGATCTCCACCGGGCCTTCGGCGGCCGGGGAGGTGGTGTCGGCGCCCGAGCCGGAGGGGCCGCAGGCGGTCGCCAGCAGGGTGGTGGCCAGCAGGCCGGCGGCCAGCTTGGCGGAGGTGCGGAATTTCATGAAGGGTCCTTTCACAACATGCGCGGGGGTGGCGCGAGGGAGCGGCGCACTGGAGTCTTGGCGCGGGTACCCCCAAAGACTGCCTCGATGGTACCTGTGAACCATCTCACATGATCCACTGCTCCCCCGCCGGTCAAGACGACTTCCGATCGTAGCCCGATTTGGTTGGACATTAGGCATGCGCGGGCCGGATCTGGCGGCTTATTCGTCCACACCGGGCGGGGGGCCGCGGAGACCCCGCTTGACGGCACTAGAATTAACGGAACGATGGCTGTGACGATCACCTACCCCGAAGCCCTGCCCGTTTCCGCGCGCCGCGAGGACATCATAGAGGCGGTCCGCCGCCACCAGGTGGTGGTCGTGGCCGGCGAGACCGGCTCCGGCAAAACCACCCAGCTGCCCAAGATGCTCCTGGAGCTTGGCCTCGGCGAGGGGGGCATGATCGGGCACACCCAGCCCCGCCGCCTGGCCGCGCGCACCGTGGCCGAGCGCATTGCCGAGGAACTGGGCACCGGGATCGGCCAGGAGGTCGGCTTCCACGTCCGCTTCACGGGCGAGGTCTCCCGGTCCACCCGGGTGAAGGTGATGACGGACGGCATCCTGCTCGCCGAAATCCAGCGCGACAGGCTCCTGAAGCGCTACAACGCGATCATCATCGATGAGGCCCACGAGCGCAGCCTGAACATCGACTTCCTGCTGGGCTACCTCAAGCGGATCCTGCCGCAGCGCCCGGACCTGAAGGTCGTCATCACCTCCGCGACCATCGACCCCGAGCGCTTCGCCCGGCACTTTGCCCTGGAGGACGGCACCGGGGAGATGGTGCCCGCCCCCGTAATTGAGGTCTCGGGGCGCACCTACCCGGTGGAGATCCGCTACCGTCCGCTCAACCCCTCCGAGGGCCTGGACCCGGACGACCCGGACCCGGACGAGGCCGCCGAAGACCGCGACCCGCTGGACGCGGTGTGCGACGCGGTCGACGAGCTCGCCCGGGAAGCCCCCGGGGACATCCTGGTGTTCTTTTCCGGCGAGCGGGAGATCCGCGACGCCGCGGAGGCGCTGCGGGCGCGCGTGCAGGCCAACCGCCGGCTGGCTGGGACCGAGATCCTGCCGCTCTTCGCCCGGCTGTCCCTGGCCGAGCAGCACCGGGTGTTCCACCCCGGCGCGAACCGGCGGATCGTGCTGGCCACCAATGTGGCCGAGACCTCGCTGACCGTGCCGGGCATCAAGTACGTCATCGACACCGGCACCGCGCGCATCTCCCGCTACAGCCACCGCACCAAGGTGCAGCGGCTGCCAATCGAGCGCGTCTCGCAGGCCTCCGCCAACCAGCGTTCGGGCCGCTGCGGACGCGTCAGCGACGGCATCGCCATCCGGCTGTACTCGGAGGAGGACTTTGCGGCCCGCCCCGAGTTCACCGACCCCGAGATCCTGCGCACCAACCTGGCCGCCGTCATCCTGCAGATGACCGCCATGGGGGTGGTGCGCTCGCCCAAGGACGTGGCGGACTTCCCGTTCGTGGAGGCTCCGGACGCCAAGGCCGTGAACGACGGCGTCACGCTGCTGCGCGAGCTGGGCGCGGTCCGCGAGGGCCGGGAGGGTGGCATCACCCCGGTGGGGCGCCAGCTGGCGCAACTGCCGGTGGACGTGCGCCTGGGCCGGATGATCGTGGAGTCCGGCCAACGCGGCTGCGCCAAGGAGGTCATGGTGCTGGCCGCGGCACTGACCATCCAGGACCCGCGCGAACGCCCGTCGGAGGAGACCGGCAAGCGCGAGCAGGCCACCGCCCTGCACAAGCGGTTCGTGGATGCCAACTCCGACTTCACCGGGTACCTGAACCTGTGGCGGTACCTGCAGGAGCAGCAGAAGGAGCTCTCCTCTTCCGCGTTCCGCCGGCTGTGCCGGGACGAGTTCATCAATTACCTGCGCGTGCGCGAGTGGCAGGACCTGTTCGCGCAGCTGCGCCAGCTGGCCAAGCCGCTGGGCATCACCCTCACCACCGGGCCGGTGGACCCGGTGGGGCTGGACCGGCAGATCCACACGTCCCTGCTCGCGGGCCTGCTCAGCCACATCGGCAGCTACGACGAGCGCAAGCGCGAATACGCCGGGGCGCGCGGCACCCGCTTTGCGATCTTCCCCGGCTCCGCCCTGTTCAAGAAGTCCCCGGACTGGGTGATGGCCGCCGAGCTGGTGGAGACCAGCCGGCTGTGGGCGCGCACCGCCGCGAAGTTCGACCCGCTGTGGGTCGAGGAGGTCGCCGGGCACCTGGTCAAGCGCTCCTACTCGGAGCCGCACTGGTCCCGGCGCCTGGGTTCGGTGGTCGGCTTCGAGAAGGTCACCCTCTACGGGGTGCCGGTGGTTCCGCAGCGGCGCGTGCAGTACGGGCGGATCGATCCGGAGCTCTCACGCGAGCTGTTCATCCGGCACGCCCTGGTCGAGGGCGACTGGAAGACGCACCACCAGTTCTTCCACCGCAACCGCCGCCTGCTGGCCGAGATCGAAGAGCTCGAGACCCGAATGCGCCGGCGCGACCTGCGCGCCTCCGACGAGGACCTCTTCGAGTTCTACAACGCCCGCGTCGGGACGGACGTGGTGTCCGAACGGCACTTTGACCGCTGGTGGAAGCAGGCCCGGCAGGAGAACCCGACGCTGCTGGACTTCGATCCGGACGCGCTCCTGCAGGCGGCCTCCGGGGACCTGGACGAATCCGCCTACCCGCGCACCTGGCGCCACGGAACCCTGGATTTGGACCTGACGTACGAGTTCAATCCGGTGGCCGGAGCCGGCGAATCCGACGGCGTGAGCGTGCGGGTACCGGTGCTGTTCCTGAACCAGTTGGACCCGGCCCGGTTCCGCTGGCAGATTCCAGGCCTGCGCACGGACCTGGTCACCGCCCTGATCAAGTCCCTGCCCAAGGCGGTGCGAAAGAACTTCGTGCCCGCCCCCGACGTGGCCAAGCAGGCCGTCGCGGCGCTGGAGGCCGACTTCGACCCGGCCGGCGACGAGCTGGAAGCCTCGCTGGAACTGGTCCTGCGCCGGCTCAAAGGCCACGTGGTGCCACCGGGCTCCTGGAACTGGGACGCGGTCCCGGCGTACCTCAAGCCCACGTTCCAGGTGGTCGACGCGCAGGCCCGGGTCCTTGCCGAGTCCAAGGACCTCGCCCGGCTGCAGGAGACCCTGGCGGCCGAAAACCGCAAGGCGCTGGCGGCTTCCCTCGGGGCCGGCGGCGCGGCGCTGGCGGCGCTGGGCACCGCGGGACAGGCCGGCACGGCCGGGAAGCCGGACGGAACCGCTCAGCAGGGCCGCCCCGCAGCCCCGGGCAGGCAGGGCGGGCCGGGTAAGCAGGGCAGGCAGGGTAAGCAGGGCAGGCAGGACGGGCAGGACCGGACCGGTGCGGCACCGGCCTCGGTGTGGGAGCGGTCGGGGCTGACCGACTGGACCGCGGAGCTGGGCATCGGCGGCACCATCGAACGCAAGGTGGTCACCGACATTGCCGGGCAGCGGGTAACGGCCTACCCCGCCCTGGTGGACCAGGGCACCGCGGTGGGGCTGACTGTGTTCCGCAACGAGGGCGAGCAGCTGGCCGCGCACCGCGCCGGCGTCGTGCGCCTCCTGCTGCTCAAGGTTCCCTCCCCGGCCCGCTACGTGCTGGAGCACCTGAACAACCAGGAGAAGCTGGTGTTCACGCAAAACCCGCACGGTTCCGTCGCCTCGCTGATCGAGGACTGCACCCTGGCGGCCGTGGACAAGCTGGTTCCGGCCACGCTGCCGTGGACGCGCAGCGAGTTCGACGCGCTCTACGAGGCGGTGCGCGCCGAACTCATCGACACGGTCTTCACCGTCACCGCGGTCGTGGAGCGGGTGCTCTCCTCCACCCGCCGGATCGAGAAGCGGATCAAGGCGGCGGCCTCGCTGGCCCTGGTCAATGCGCTCAACGACATCAAGGCCCAGCTGGGCCAGCTGGTGTACCCCGGCTTCGTGGCGCGGACCGGCTACGCGCAGCTGGCGCAGCTGCCGCGCTACCTGCAGGCCATCGAGAGGCGCCTGGACAAGCTGGAGGCCGGCGCCGTGGCGCGGGACAACGTGGGCATGCTCGCCGTGCAGGCCCTGGAGGACGAGTATGACGCCGCGCTGGACGCGCTGGTTCCGGGCACCCGCACGCCGGCGGCGCTGGCGGCCGTGAAGTGGATGATCGAGGAGTTCCGGGTGAGCCTCTTCGCGCAGGAACTGGGGACGGCGTACTCCGTGTCGGAGAAGCGCATCCGCACCGCCCTGCGCCAGGCGGCAGCGGCGTAGCCTGGGGCCGGGTTCCCGGGCCCCGGGCCCCGGTTCCCGGGCTCAGGCCTCCGGAACGAAGAGGAGGTAGCCGTCCTCGCGCAGGGCGCTGCGCAGGGTTTCGGCGTTGGCGTCCAGCCGTGCGGGGTCCGGGTCGTTGTCCGCCCGGGAGAGGTCGAAGTCCCCCAGCGAACGGGCGGGCCACACATGCACGTGCAGGTGCGGCACCTCGAAGCCGGCCACCATCAGGCCCGCGCGCGGCGCGCCGAACGCGCGCACCTGGGCGGCGCCGATCTTTTGGGCCACCGAGGTCAGCTTGGCGAGGAGCTCCGGTTCGGCCTCGGTCCAGGAATCCACTTCGGTGCGCGGGACCACCAGGGTGTGGCCGTCGCTGAGCGGACCGATGGACAGGAACGCGACGACGTCCTCGTCCTTCCACACGAAGCGGCCCGGGAGGTCGCCGTTGATGATGCGGGTAAACAGGGTGCTCATGGGGATCCTTTACTCGGCGGGGGGCGTCTGGGGGGCGGAAGTGCGCGGTGCGGACGTTGGCGGTGCGGGCGTCTGCGGTGCGGACGTTGGCGGTGCGGACGTTGGCGGTGCGGGCGTCTGCGGTGCGGGCAGGGTCGAGGCGTCCAGCACGAAGCGGTAGCGCACGTCCCCGGCGACCATGCGGTCCCAGGCGGCGTTCAGCCCGGCCGCGTCCACGACCTCGACCTCCGCCGCCACCGCGTGCTCGGCGCAGAAGTCCAGCATCTCCTGGGTTTCGGCGATACCGCCGATCGGCGAACCCGTGTAGCGCAGGCGCCGCGCCAGCAGCGGACGCGGGTTGACCGGGGGCATGGGTTCCCCGGGCAGGCCCAGCTGGACCAGGGTCCCGTCGCGGCGCAGCGTGGCGAAGTACGGGTCCAGGCTGTGCGGGGCCGCGACGGTATCGATCACCAGGTCCAGCGTGTGCCGGACCGGCTTCATCGCCTCGGCGTCGCCGGAGACAACAACCGTGTCCGCGCCGAGCGCCCGGGCGGCCTCCACCTTGGATGCGCTGGTGGTGAAGACGGTGACGGAGGCCCCCAGCGCCTTGGCCAGCTTGACCGCCATGTGGCCGAGTCCGCCCAGGCCCACGACTCCGACGCCGGAACCGGGTCCGGCCCCGAAGTGGCGCAGCGGCGAGTAGGTGGTGATGCCGGCGCACAAAAGCGGGGCGGCCGCGGCCGGGTCCAGGGACTCGGGCACGTGCAGCACGTAGCCCTGGTTCACGACGATCGAGGAGGAGTATCCGCCCTGGGTGTACTCCCCGGTGCGCCGGTCCAGGGCCCCGTAGGTGCCCACGCCCCCGCGCTCGCAGAACTGCTCCAGCCCCTCCCTGCAGGAGGCGCACTCCCGGCAGGAGTCCACCAGGCAGCCTACGCCCACGCGCTGCCCCACTGCGAAGCCGCTGACCTCCCGGCCCACTGCGGCCACGCGTCCGACGATCTCGTGGCCCGGGACCAGGGGCAGCTGCCGGGCCCCCCATTCCCCGCGTCCGGCGTGCACGTCGGAGTGGCAGAGGCCGCAGAAGTCGATGTCGATGACGACGTCGTCCGGCAGCGCCGCGCGGCGGGGCACCTCCAGGGCGACGAGCGGACCGCCGCGCTCGGCGATGCCGTAGGCGGAAGCCCGGTGGGCGGCCCCGGCGCGGGCCGCGGTGGCGCGCCTGAGCGAGCCCAGGGGCGGAGGTACGGGTCGTCCGATCATGCCTTGAACTTACCCGCCGCCGGTGTGCCCCGCCACCGCGGACGGGCCCCGGCGTGGCGGGCCTGGCCGGCGGGCGCCTCCCCCGGGGTTGGCGCCGGCCGCGGCAGGGGGCTCACACCTCGCGGCCGACCCCGGACTCGAGGCGCTCGTAGCTGGCCCCGTAGAGGCCGCCGAAGCGTCCCACGTGGCCGTCGACCAGGGCCAGGCCGCGCTCGTTGAGCAGTCCGTCGTGGATCGGGTAGACCTTTTTGGGACGGACGGCGATGACGAAGTCGATCACCTCGCCGGACTTGGACCACGGCGCGTGGGCCGGAACCAGCAGCGTCGTGACCTGGACGTCGTGCGGGACGGTGAACGAATCGCCCGGGTGGTAGAGGGCTTCGTCGATGACGTAGCCGATGTTGTGCACCACGGGGATGTGGGCGTGGATCAGCGCGTGCTGGCCGCCGTAAGTGCGCACGCTGAAGCCCGCCAGGTCGAAGGCGGCCTCGGGGACCGCGTCCAGGATGCGGGTGGCGGCGTCCCCGGCCCCGTCGCGCAGCGTGGCCGCCAGCGGGGCCGGGGCGTACAGGACCAGGTCCGGGTCCGCGGCCAGGGCCGGCAGGACGCGGGTGGTGTCCAGGTGGTCCGCATGCTCGTGGGTGACCAGGACCGCGTCGGCGCCCTCAAGGGCCGCGGCGACGTCGCTGAACGTTCCGGGATCGATGACCAGGACCCGGCCGTCCTTTTCGAGGCGGACGCAGGCGTGGCCGTACTTGGTGAGCTTCATGGGGCTCAGCCTAGCGGCGGCCATCCGCCGCCACCACGCTTTTTCCGTCTGCCGGGACGGACGGCCCCGGCCGGCGCGTCGTGGCGCTGGTAGGCTGGTGGGCACCGCCGACCCGAACCGCAGGAGCCCACACCGCATGGCCAGCACGGTCCCCGAAAAGCACCGCACCACACGGCAGCGCACCGCCGTGACGGCGGCGCTGGCCGACGTCGACGACTTCGTCAGCGCACAGGAACTGCACCGCCGGCTGCACGGGGAGGGGGCCAAGGTGTCCCTGGCGACGGTCTACCGCCTGCTCCAGTCGATGGCCGAGGCCGGCCAGGTCGATGTCCTGCGCAGCACTGACGGCGAGGCCGTCTACCGCAAGTGCCGCGCCGAGCACCACCACCACCACCTGGTCTGCCGCAGTTGCGGGCGCACCGTGGAGGTGGAGGCCCCGTCGGTCGAAAGCTGGGCCGCGCGCGTGGCCGCCGAGCACGGCTACGTCTCGCCCTCCCACACCGTGGAGATCTACGGGCTCTGCCCCGCCTGCGCCCTGCCGGGGGGATAGGCGCCGGCGGCGGAAGGGCCGGTTCCGGGCGGGTTGGCCGCGGACGGGCCGGGGGCGGGGAGCCAGCTCCGCACGATCCCTCCGTAGGTGCCCGGCAGGGCCGGTTCGATGGTGCGTTCACGCACGCCCAGGACCGCGGTCCAGGCCTTGTGGATGAAGTCGTAGCTTTCCACTTCCGCATCCTCCTCCCCCGGCTCGCGGTAGGCCATCCAGCTGTCTCCGCCGGCGTGGAAGAGGTCCAGCAGGTACCGGGTGCCGTCCAGCACCTGGCGGTCGTTCGCCGGGGTGCATCCGTACTGGCGCAGCGAGTCCACGAACTCGGCCACCAAGTCCAGCTCCCCCATCTCCAGCACCGCGTAGAAGTTGGCGCGGTGGAACTGGTACAGGGCCGTCGAGTCCTGCACGTACAGCGGGAAGCGGTGGTTGCCCGTGGGGATGTAGGCGATGTGGGTGGCCAGGTAGGCGTTTTCGATGAAGTCCTCGTTGTGCGCGCCGCCCGGGTAGGTGGAGGCATCCGGCAGCGGGTAGGTCCGCAGGAACTCCCACAGCCGGGCCGGAAGTTCGGTGGCGCCGGGGGGCATTTCCAGGCCCGGGACCAGTTGGCCCTCGATGAACAGCAGGCTCCAGATGACCAGGTCGAAGACCTCTTCGTCCGTGGCCGGCTTCTCCCCCGCGATGACGGGGCCGTGGTCGATGCCGGTCGCGGCCTCAAGCGATCCGCACCGCTTAGCGGCCGCGTTCGAGAGCTTCACCATCCTGGCGGTCCGCGCATCGTTGTCCTCGTACCGGCTGCCTGCGTAGACGGCCAGGGGCAGGATCTCCCCGTACTCCCCGCACTCCACGGATTTGGGCGTGCGTTTCAGGTATGGCTGGATCAGCCGGGAAAGGTTGCGCCGCGCGCCGTCGCTGGCCGCTGCGTCCAACTCAGCGGTGTTGGCGCTGGAGTAAGTCACCTCCACCAGGGAAGCCACCGAGTCCTCCCAAATGTCCTCGACCGCGGACGGCTTCCGCGCGTAGAAGTCCAGCATTTCCCGCAGGCCTGTCCGGATGGAGAACGCGGCCTCACGGGCCTCGGACTCCGTCCAGGGCCGCTCGGCGAGCTTCTTCTCCTGCTCCGCGCTGGGGCGCCAGCCTTGCGGCATGTCGGCCCGCTCCACAACGCAGGGCGATCCGGCATCGGCAATTCCGGGCGCGGCGCAGGACACGCACAGCAGCAGGACAAGGAGGGTCCAGGACTTCCGGGCTGCAGACTTCCGGGCTGCGGACTTCCGGGCTGCGGATTTTTTCGCGGAGGGTGTGGTGGTGGGTTTGGTGGTGGCGGTCTTTTGCGTGGCCGGTTCCTTCACGACGCCGCCTCCCCCGGGGTCCGTTTCTGGGTTGGCCCCAGCGTAGGTTGCCCCCGGGGCTTTGTCACCGGACGGGGGCGGGACCTGCCACGGGTTTCGGACGCCTGGCGCGGCTGGCGGCCACGGTCCGGCGCCAGCCGATCAGGCGGCACGCCAGGTAGATCAGGAAGGAGATGGTGGTGACGTAGGGGCTGATCGGCAGCCGCCCGGCCAGGGCCAGCAGGATGCCCCCGACGACGCTGAGGACGGCGAAGGCGACGCTCAGCACCACCGTCAGGGTGGGGCGGGAGGTCACGCGCAGGGCCGCTGCGGCCGGGGTGACCAGCAGCGACAGCACCAGCAAGGCCCCCACGACCTGGATGGACAGGGCCACGGACAGGCCCAGCAGGAGCATGAACACCACGGAGAGCCGGCCCGCCGGCACCCCGCGCGCCGCGGCAACGGCTGGATCCACGCTGGCGAAGGTGAGCGGGCGCCAGATCACGGCCAGGCCGATGACCACCACGACGGCGCAGCCGGCCAGCAGCCCCAACTGGACGCTGTCCACCGCCACGATCTGGCCGGTGAGCAGGCCGAACTTGTTGGCGCTGCGGCCCTCGTAGAGGGCCAGGAAAAGGATGCCCAGGCCCAGTCCGAAGGGCATCAGGACGCCGGTGATCGAGTTGCGGTCCTTTGCGGAGGCCCCCATCAGGCCCAAGACCAGTGCGGCGGCAAGGGCCCCTGCCACCGATCCCCACACCACGTTGGCCCCCAGGAGCAGGGCCAGGGCCGCCCCGGCGAAGCTGAGCTCGGCGATGCCGTGGACGGCGAAGGCCATGTCCCGCATCATGACGAACATCCCCACCAGCCCGCCGACCAGCCCCAGGATGGCCCCGGCGATCAGCGAGTTGGTGACCAGCGGGAGCAGTTCGGCGTAGTTCTCGAAGCTGAAGATGGTCCCGAGGAGATCGTTGAGGTCCATGTCCTAGCTTCCTGCCAAGGCGTCGTGGGAGGCCGCTTCCGCCCCGTGGTGGTGCTCCACCGTATCCGGCATGCCCACGACCACGATCCGGCCGTTGCTGCGGAAAACTTCGATGGGGCTGCCGTACAGCTCGGAGAGCGTCTCGCTGGTCATGACCTCGGCCGGAGTTCCTACGTGGAAACGCCCGCCGGCCAGGTACAGGACCCGGTCGACGTACTGCAGGATCGGGTTGATCTCATGGGTGACGAAGACGACCGCGCTGCCGCGGTCGCACGCCTGCCGGTGGATCAGCGCGGAGACAGCCCGCTGGTGGTGCAGGTCCAGCGACAGCAGGGGCTCGTCGCACAGCAGCAGGCGCGGATCGTCGGAGAGCGCCTGGGCCGCGCGCAGCCGCTGCTGCTCGCCGCCGGAGAGCACGCCGACGGGCCGCTCGGCGTACCCGGTGGCCCCGACCAGCTCCAGCAGGGCGTCGACCCTTTCATTGAGCCGCCTGCGGAAGAGCCGCGGTCCCCAGCGGTGGCCGTCGATGCCCAGGGCCACCAGGTCGCGGGCGCGCAGGGGCGTGTTCCCGGGGAAGGCCTTCTGCTGCGGAATGGTCCCGATCAGCCGCGAGCCGCGGGTGGCCGGATGCCCGCACACCTCGACGGTGCCGGAGCTGAGCTGCTGCAGGCCCAGCAGGACCTTCAGCAGGGTGGTCTTGCCGGAGCCGTTGGGGCCCAGGACGGCCAGGAACTCGCCGGGGGCCACGTCCAGGTCCAGCCCTTCCCACAGGACGCGGTCCCCGAAGTGCAGGCCCGCCGCGCGCAGGCGGACCACCGGCTCGGCGGTGTTCTGCTTAGCCGGCAAGCGCCGCCTCCAGCGCGCCGACGTTGGAGTTCATCCAGGACACGTAATCGATACCTTCCGGCAGGGTTTCGGTGAAGTCCACCACGGGGACCCCCGCGTCGACGGCCGCTTGGCGCACGGCTTCGGTCTGGGGGCCGGACGTCTGGGCGTTGTACGCCAAAACAGCATACTCCCCGCCCGCCAGGCCGTCCTGCAGTTCCTTGAGCAGCAGCGGCGGCACGTCCCCGCCCTCTTCGATGGCCTCGCTGAAGCCCTCGGGTGTGCCGTCCTCGAGTCCCGCCTCAACGAGGAGGTAGTAGGGCACGGGCTCGGTCATGGCGAAGCGCTTTCCGGCGTTGCTGGCGGCCAGGGCCTCAATCCTGGCCTCGGCCGGCTCAAGGCCGCGGGCGAAGGCCTCGGCGTTCGCGCGGAAGGCCGCGGAGGACTCCGGCCGCAGGGCCCCCAGCCGCCCGGCGACCTCACCGGCGACCGCCTCCATGGCGTGGAGGTCGTACCAGACGTGCTCGTTGAATGCCGAGTGGGCGTGGGCATGGTCCCCGGCCGGGGAGGATTCCTCCGCGGACTCCTCTCCGGCCTCCTCCGCATGCGCAGCCTCCCCGGAGTACTCGACGGCGGAGAGCACGGCGGCCTCGGGCAGCTTGAGGTCCGCAGCCAGCACCTCCATGAAGGGGTCGTAACCGCCGCCGTTGGCGACCACCAGGTCCGCCTTGGACAGCAGCAGCTTGTCCTGCGCGGTGGCTTCATAGGAGTGCGGGTCCTGGGAGGTCTTGTCGATCAGGGCCTGGACGTCGACCTCGTCCCCGCCCACGGCCCGCACCACGTCGGCGTACACACTGGTGGAGGCAACAACCACGATGCCGGCGTCCCCCGCATTCGCGTCCGCATCCGTGTCGGCAGCCGGACCCGCGCCGCACCCGGCCAGGGCCAGGGCGGCCGCGGCAGACAGGGACAGAAGGAGGTGGCGGTGCGGGAAATGTCGCATGGGAGGGTGGCGCCTTTCGCAGCGGGAGGTACGGGGCCGCCAAAGCGGCCCCTCAAGCCTAACTTAGATGCGACTGATTTTCATTATCGGTTCCCTCGTTGCGCCTCCGCTGGCCCCGGGCCTGCGTCGCGTCGCGAATCTCCCCCACCAGCTGCTCCAGCACGTCCTCCAGGAAAAGCACGCCCCGGGTGGTGCCCTGCGCGTCAATGACGCGGGCCAGGTGGGAACCGGTGCGCTGCATGGTGGCCAGCGCGTCCTCGATTTCCGCGCCGCCGCTCAGGTTCGCCAGCGAGCGCAGCTTGGTCACCGGGATCGGCTCGTCGTAGCGGGAAGGCGGGATCGCCATCACGTCCTTCAGGTGGAGGTATCCGGAGATGTTCTCCTCCTCGTCGAGGATGGTGAAGCGGGAGAACCCGGTGCGTCCCACCGCCTTCTCGAACTGCGCCGGGGTGGTGTCCACCGGCAGGGAGACCAGTCCATCCAGCGGAACCATGATGTCTTCGGCCGTCTGCCCGGAAAACTCCAGCGCGCCGGAGATCACCCCGGCCTCGTCCTCCACCAAACCGTGACGGGTCGATTCCTGGACGATCGACTGGACCTCCTCCAGCGTGAAGGAGGAGGTGACCTCGCTCTTGGGTTCGACGCCCATCAGGCGCAGGATGCTGTTGGCGAACCAGTTCAGCGAGCCCACCACGGGATGGACCAGCCGGGACATCCCCACCAGCGGCGGGGCCAGCAGCAGCACGGCCCTGTCGGCCGCGGAGACCGAGATGTTCTTCGGGACCATCTCGCCGAAGGTGACGTGCAGGAAGGTGACGATCATCAGCGCCACCACGAAGGCCACGGGGTCCGCGAACTGCCCGGGCACGCCCAGGAGCTTCAGCGGCGCCTCGAACAGGTGGTGGATTGCCGGTTCGGCGACATTGAGGATCAGCAGCGAGCAGACCGTGATGCCCAACTGGCACACGGCCAGCATCAGGGACACATCCTCCATGGCCCGCAGGGCGATCGCGGCGCGCTTGCTGCCGGCCTCGGCCAGCGGTTCGATCTGGCTGCGGCGCGCGGACATGACGGCGAACTCGGCCCCGACGAAGAAGGCGTTGCCGACCAGGAGCACGGCCAGCCACAGGATTCCCATCCAGTCGCTCATCGGACCTCCTCCGCCGGCGCCTCGGCAGCCGCGGTGAAGCGGACCCGGTCCACGCGGCGGCCGTCCATCCGCACGACCGACAGGGTTCCGCCGCCCACGGGGACCTCGTCGCCCGCCGCCGGGATCCGCCCCAGGGTGGCCATGATGTAGCCGCCGATCGTCTCGTAGGAGGCGTCGTCGGGTACCACCAGGCCGCGGATCTGGTCGCGGACCTCGTCGGGCCGCAACAGCCCCGGCAGGTACCAGCTGCCGTCCGCCGACTGGAGGACCCCGGGCTGGGTGCGGTCGTGCTCGTCGGACACCTCGCCAACGATCTCCTCCACCAGGTCCTCGAGGGTGACCATGCCGGCGGTGCCGCCATACTCATCCAAAACCATCGCCATCTGGAGGTTGGCCTCGCGCAACTGGGACAGCAGCGCATCCAGGTGCACCGTTTCGGGGACGGCGATGATGTCGGACATGATGTTGGCGGCCACCAGCTCCCCGCGCTTGGCGCGTGGCACGGCAACCGCCTTCTTCACGTGGCACACGCCCAGGACGTCGTCGGCGGATTCGCCAATGACGGGAAAGCGGGAGTAGCCGGTGCGGCGCGCCGTTTCGATGACGTCAGCCAGCGGCTCGTCGTGGTGCACCGTTTCCATGCGGATGCGCGGAGTCATTACGTCGGCCGCGGAGCGCTCGGAGAAGCGCAGCGTCCGGGCCAGGAAGTTGGCGGTCTCGGCGTCCAGCGTGCCCAGCTCCGCGGAGCGGCGCACCAGGGAGGCCAGCTCCGCGGGGCTGCGCGCGCCGGAAATCTCCTCCTTGGCCTCGAGGCCGAAAAGGTGGAGGACACGGTTGGAGAACCCGTTCAGCAGCACGATGGCGGGCTTGAACACGGCGGTGAACACCAACTGCGGGGCGGCCAGGGCGCGGCCGATGGGCAGGGCCCGGGCGATCGCCAGGTTTTTTGGGACCAGTTCACCGATCACCATCGACAGCAGCGTGGCCAGGACCATGGCGACCACCAGCGCCGTGGGCCCGGCCGCGGTTCCGAGCCCGGCGGCCTCCAGCGGGGGCGCCAGCAGCCGCCCGACGGACGGCTCCATCACGTAGCCGGTCAGCAGCGTGGTCAGGGTGATGCCGAGCTGGCACGAGGACAGCTGGGTGGAAAGGGACTTCACGCAGTGCATCAGCGGCGCGGCGCCTTTTTCCCCGGCGTCGATGGAACGTTGCACGGTGGCCTGGTCCAGGGCGACGAGGGAGAACTCAACGGCGACGAAGAAGCCGGTACCCAGGATCAGCAGCAGGCCTGCGGCCAGCAGGAGCCATTCCATCTATGCGTCCCCCCTGGCGGGCAAACGCGGTGGGGCAACCGGTCTGGAAGGCTCCGATGCGGGAGCGGCGGGCGAGTCATAACGGGAAATGCCGGCTCGACGCCCGGAGGCGGTGGGCCGGCACGGTGTGTGGCTGTCCATAAGGATTCCAGTCTACGACACCGGGGCCCGGCCGCCGGAGCGCCCTCCGCGTGGCGGAATTACGGAACCGGAGTGATCCACGCCTCAAAAGTTCGCTTGCTTCGGCCGTAAGTCATTACACTGTCTGGCAGGTCTAGGACTATGTCGCCACCGCTCCCCGGATACCGACCGGGCACCGGCGGCGGCCGGCTACCAGGGAAGAGGCGTTTAAACCGTGCCAGATCAACCACACCACCGTCTGACCGAAGAGTTCGGCGGGAACGAATGGCTCGTTGACGAGCTGTACGAGCAGTTCCTCAAGGACAAGAACTCGGTCGACAAGAAGTGGTGGGACATTTTTGAGTCCTTCAACGGCGCGGGGCCCGCGCTGCCGACCGCTCCGGCCGCAGCCCCCGCCGCAACCCAGGCGCGCGTAGTGGACACCACCCCCAGCCTTCCGGCCGCTTCCGCGGAATCGGTCGCCACGCCGCCGGCCCCGGTCCCCGCCGAGCCTGCACGCCCGGCCACGAAGTCCATCCCGATCCCGGCCGAGCTGCCGAAGTCGGCCGCCGGCACGGCGCCCACCGAAGAGGACGTCGTCACCGTCCTGAAGGGCCCGGCCAAGGCCATCGCCACCAACATGCAGGCCAGCCTCGAGGTGCCGACCGCGACGACCGTCCGCGCCGTCCCCGCCAAGCTGCTCATGGACAACCGCGTGGTCATCAACAACCACCTGGCCCGCGCACGCGGCGGCAAGGTGTCCTTCACGCACCTGATCGGCTACGCCGTCGTGCGGGCCCTGAAGCTGTTCCCGTCCCAGAACGTCACCTACGACGAGATCGACGGCAAGCCCGTCGCCGTCCAGCCGGCCCACGTAAACTTCGGCATCGCCATCGACATGCCCAAGCCGGACGGCTCCCGCCTGCTGATGGTGCCGAACATCAAGAAGGCCGAGACGCTGAACTTCTCGGAGTTCTGGAACACCTATGAGGACCTGATCAAGCGCGCCCGCAGCGGCAAGCTGACCGCGGACGACCACGCCGGGACCACGGTCTCCCTGACCAACCCGGGCGGCATCGGCACCGTGCACTCCGTGCCGCGCCTGTCCAAGGGCCAGGCCACCATTGTTGGCGTCGGCGCCCTCGAGTATCCGGCCGAGTTCCGCGGTGCCAGCGCCAAGACGCTGGCTACCCAGGGCGTCGGCAAGATCATCACGCTGACCTCCACCTACGACCACCGCGTCATTCAGGGCGCCGGCTCCGGCGAGTTCCTGCGCCTGGTCGAGTCCCTGCTGCTGGGCGAGCAGGGCTTCTACGACGAGATCTTCGAATCCCTGCGCATCCCCTACGAGCCGGTGCGCTGGAGCGTCGACAACCAGGTCGACGTCGAACTGCAGATCAGCAAGGTGGCCCGGATCCAGCAGCTGATCCACGCCTACCGCGTGCGCGGCCACCTGATGGCCGACACCAACCCGCTGGAGTACGTCCAGCGCCGCCACCCGGACCTGGACATCCAGACCTACGGGCTGACCCTCTGGGACCTGGACCGCGAGTGGGTCACCGGCGGCTTCGGCGGGGCCTCCCGCCTGCCGCTGCGCAAGATCCTCGGCGTCCTGCGCGACGCCTACTGCCGCACCACCGGCATCGAGTACATGCACATCCAGGACCCGGTGGAGCGCCAGTGGTTCCAGGACGAACTGGAGCACGAGTACACCAAGCCGACCCGCGAGGAGCAGCTGCGCATCCTGGGCCGGCTGAACGCGGCGGAGGCCTTCGAGACCTTCCTGCAGACCAAGTTCGTCGGGCAGAAGCGCTTCTCCCTCGAGGGCGGAGAATCCCTGATCCCGCTGCTGGACGCGATCATCTCCGACGCGGCCGACGAACGCCTCGACGAGGTCGCCATCGGCATGGCCCACCGCGGCCGCCTGAACGTCCTCACCAACATTGCCGGCAAGACCTACGCCCAGGTCTTCCGCGAGTTCGAGGGAACCCAGGACCCGCGCTCGGTGCAGGGCTCCGGAGACGTGAAGTACCACCTCGGCACCGAGGGCAAGTTCGTTTCCGACCGCGGCAACGAGACCAAGGTGTACCTGGCGGCCAACCCGTCCCACCTGGAGGCCGTCGACCCCGTCCTCGAGGGCATCGTGCGCGCCAAGCAGGACCGCCTGGACCAGGGCGACGAAGGCTTCGGCGTGCTGCCGATCCTGGTCCACGGCGACGCCGCCTTCGCCGGCCAGGGCGTCGTCGCGGAAACGCTGAACCTGTCCCAGCTGCGCGGCTACCGCACCGGCGGCACGATCCACGTGATCGTGAACAACCAGGTCGGCTTCACCACCGCACCGACCTCCTCGCGCTCCTCCGTGTACTCCACGGACGTTGCGAAGATGGTCCAGGCCCCGGTGTTCCACGTCAACGGCGACGACCCCGAGTCCGTGGTCCGCGTGGCGCAGTTCGCCTTCAAGTACCGCCAGCGGTTCAACAAGGACGTCGTCATCGACATGGTGTGCTACCGCCGCCGCGGCCACAACGAGGGCGACGACCCCTCGATGACCCAGCCGATGATGTACAACCTCATCGAGGCCAAGCGCTCGACCCGCCGGCTGTACACCGAGGCCCTGGTCGGCCGCGGCGACATCACCCAGGACGAGGCCGACCAGGCGCTGCGCGACTACCAGGAGCGCCTGGAGCGGGTCTTCGCGGAAACCCACGCCGCGCAGACCTCCCCGATCCCGGTGATCAACGCCGACGGCGCGGTCCACGACCTCGAGCTGCCCGCCGCCCAGGTGGACGACGAGGCCTCCGTTCCGGTGCGCACCGGCACGGCGATCTCCGCCGAGACGCTGGCCCTCATCGGCGGCGCCCACCTCGGCATCCCCGAGGGCTTCACGGTCCACCCCAAGCTCAAGGCCCTCCTGGAGCGCCGCGAGCAGATGTCCCGCGAAGGCGGCATCGACTGGGGCTTTGCCGAGATCGCGGCCTTCGGTTCGCTCACCCTTGAGGGCGTCCCGGTCCGCCTGGCCGGCCAGGACTCCCGACGCGGCACCTTCGTCCAGCGCCACGCCGTCTTCCACGACCGCGTCAACGGCAACGAGTGGACCCCGCTGCTGGGCCTGTCCGAGGACCAGGCCAAGCTGTGGATCTACGACTCGCTGCTGTCTGAGTACGCGGCCATGGGCTTCGAGTACGGCTACTCCGTCGAGCGGCCGGACGCCCTGGTGCTGTGGGAGGCGCAGTTCGGCGACTTCGTCAACGGCGCGCAGACCGTCATCGACGAGTTCATCTCCTCGGCCGAGCAGAAGTGGGGCCAGCGTTCCTCGCTGGTGCTGATGCTGCCGCACGGCTACGAGGGCCAGGGCCCGGACCACTCCTCCGCCCGCATCGAACGCTTCCTGCAGATGTGCGCCGAGGACAACATGTTCGTGGTCAACCCGAGCACCGGCGCGAACCACTTCCACCTGCTGCGCCGCCAGGCGTACCACCGTCCGCGCAAGCCGCTGATCATCTTCACCCCGAAGCAGCTGCTGCGCCTGAAGGCCGCCGCCTCCTCGGTGGAGGACTTCACGCAGGGCCGCTTCCAGGAGATCATCCCGGACACGGCGCAGCTGGACGCCGCGCAGGTCGACCGGGTGCTGCTGGTCTCCGGCCGCCTGTACTACGACCTGGCTGCCGCCCGCCAGAAGGCCAACGACACCCGGACCGCGATCATCCGCATCGAGCAGCTCTACCCGCTGCCGACCGAACAGATCCAGGCCGAGCTGGCCAAGTACCCGAACGCCGACCTGGTCTGGGCCCAGGACGAGCCCGCCAACCAGGGTCCGTGGCCGTTCATCGGCCTGAACCTGGTGCCGGACCTCGGCCGCCCGGTGCGCCTGGTTTCGCGTCCGGCCTCGGCGGCGACCTCGACCGGTTCGCACAAGCGCCACGACGCCGAGTTGGCCACGCTGCTGCAGCAGGCCTTCACCCGCTAGGCGAAAGCGCCCTAGTCAGCCCCAAACCGGAGGGCGGGACACCACCTCGGTGTCCCGCCCTCCGGCGCGTCCACCCCTGCTAAGGTTGGGCATATCCCGCCCAGAAAGGTCTTTCGTGGAACCTCGCACCATCCGCATTGCCGCCGTCGGCGACGAACTGCTGGCCGGGCACGGCGATCCCCGTGCCCTGGGCTGGTACGGGCGGGTGCTGGCGCGCACCTCCACCGAGGAGGCACGGCTGGAAAGCTATGTGCTGGCCGCACCCGGCGAAGGCACCGAGGCCCTGGCCCAGCGGTGGCTGGAGGAGGCCTCCCGCCGCTTTGGGGACCGCTGCGAGAACCGGCTCGTGGTGGCTCTCTCCGACCGGGACCTCGACCTTGGCCTCTCCACCGCGCGCAGCCGCCTGAACCTGGCCAACATCCTCGACGCCGCCTCCCAGATGAGCATCAAGGCCCTCGTGGTCGGTCCGGTCCCGGGCCTGGACCCGGACCGCAACCGCCGCCTCGGGGAGCTCGCCGCCGCCTACGGAGACGTCGCGTCCCGGCGCAACCACTCCTATGTGGACACCTTCACCCCGCTGGAGCACCACGACCAGTGGCGCAGCGACCTGGCCTCCAACCGGGGCCTGCCCGGCCAGGCCGGCTACGGGCTGATCGCCTGGCTGGTGCTGCACCGGGGCTGGTACCCGTGGCTGCAGCTGCCCGAGCCCACGGCCTAGGCGGCGCCCGCCGGTTCCCCCGTCGTTAGGCAAGCGCGGGGCGAATGTGAAAGACTGGGCGACGGCCAATTATTCGGCGTCGAACAAGTAAGGAGGCAGCCATGAGCAAGCGTGCACGTAAGCGCCGCGACCGCAAGCGTGGCGGCGCGAACCACGGTAAGCGCCCCAACACCTAAGCGGATCGCCGCAAACGGTGAAGGCCCCGTTTCCCCACCCGGGGAAACGGGGCCTTCAGCCTTAACGGGCGGCTGGCGCGGCGGGCGCTAGCCGTGCCCGACCTCCACCCGGATCTCGTTGATCCGGGCCATGATGCGCGTCTTGAGGTCCTGCGGGGCCATTTCCCGGCAGCTGCGCCGGACCACGGAGCGGATGATGCACTCGAGGTCGTATTCGTGGGCGCATTCGCCGCAGTGCTCGAGGTGCTTCTTCACCTCGTTCAGGTCCTCCAGCGTCAGCGCCCCGTCCAGGTATTCGTAGAGGCGGACGATGCGACGGTCGTCGCAGTCCCCCAGCGACTGGCAGTCACCCATGGCTATTCCTCCCGCCCGGCCGCCGTCTGGCGCCCATTCGTCGTTTTGTCGGCGCCGAGTCCGCGCTCGGCTGCGTAGTCGGCCAGCAGCTCGCGCAGCTGCTTGCGGCCGCGGTGGAGGCGGGACATCACCGTTCCCATGGGGATTCCGAGGATGTCCGCCACCTCCTTGTAGGCGAAGCCCTCGACATCCACGAAGTAGACGGCCAGCCGGAACTCCTCCGGGATGGCCTGCAGGGCGTCCTTCACGTCGGAGTCCGGCAGGTGGTCCAGCGCCTCGGCCTCGGCCGAGCGCAGGCCCGAGGAGCTGTGCTCCGCCGCCTGGGCCATCTGCCAGTCCTCCACCGAGTCGGTGCTCGAGCGTTGCGGCTCGCGCTGGCGCTTGCGGTAGAGGTTGATGTACGTGTTCGTGAGGATGCGGTACAGCCAGGCCTTCAGGTTGGTCCCGGGGTTGTACTGGTGGAACGCGGAGTATGCCTTCGTGTAGGCCTCCTGCACCAGGTCCTCGGCGTCGCTGGGGTTCCGGGCCATCCGCATCGCCGCCGAATACAGCTGGTCGACGTATTGCAGCGCGTCCCGCTCGAAGCGTTCGCGCCGTTCCGCCTCGGATTCCTCGCCGACGGGCACTGTCTCGGTGTTGGGGGTGATCTCGGTCATCACGGCCCAGTGTACGCCGCGGTCCGCAGCGGAAGCCGGGCGCGGGTCCGCCGTCAATGTCGGCACCGGTTCTCCTCACTCCTCCGCCGCGCAGGTTCGGCCCCTGTGCGGGGCCGCACCGGGTCCGGGAAGGACCCTGGCAGGCACAACGCCGCGGCCTCGGGGGCTATTCCCGCCCCTCCGGCGTCCCCTTCCCGCGCACCGGCCGCCCGGTGTGCGGGAAGGAAATGGGCCGCCGGAGCGGGGAGAGTCCCACAGGATCTGACAGACTAGGGGCAGCACGACCGACACCCATCCATGAGACCTACGGAGGCACCCATGTCCCTGGCCCGCCTGATCGCCCGCCCGCTGCTGGCTTCGAGCTTCGTCTGGTCCGGAGTCGAGCGCCTGCGCCGCCCCGAGGAGACCGGACGCCAGCTGGAGCCGGGCCTGCGCCGGCTCGGCACCGCCGTCCCGCCGCTGGCCCCGCTGGCGCAGCGTCCGCGCACGGTGGGCCGGATCGTGGGCGGCGTCCAGATCGGTGCCGCCGCCCTGCTGGCGCTGGGCAGGTTCCCGCGCCTTTCCGCGTCCCTGCTGGCGGCTACGGCCGCACTGACCGCGGTCGGCGACACCGCCACCTCCGCGGGCGGGCGCACCCCCGCCCTGCTGAAGAACTTTTCGCTGGCGGGCGGCGTGCTGCTGGCCAGCGTGGACACCGCCGGTCGACCCTCGCTGGCCTGGCGCGCCCGCCGCCTCGGCACCGGCGCCCGCCGGGAGCTGGGCAAGGCCGGCCAGCTGGGGCGCCCCGTCCGCACGGCCGTCGCGGAAGTCCGCAGGAGCGCCAAGGAAGTGATCGGCCACTAACGGCGACCATGGACAGCACGACCCTTCCCCTCTGGCCCGCACCCCACCCCGGCGCCCCCGTCGACGCCACGGTCACCGTGCCGGCGTCGAAATCCCTGACCAACCGCTACCTGCTGCTGGCCGCGCTGGCCGACGGCCCCTCGCGGGTGCGCAACGCCCTCGCCTCGCGCGACAGCGACCTCATGGTGGCCGCGCTGCGGGCGCTGGGTGCGGGGATCGAGCAGGTCGCGGCCGACGGCGGCACCGACCTGCTCGTGTCCCCGCTCGGGACCCCTTCCGCCGGGGCCGGGGGCGGGACGGACCCGGTGGCCATCGACTGCGGCCTGGCCGGGACGGTCATGCGCTTCGTGCCGCCGCTGGCGGCCCTGTGCCGCGGGACCTTCGCCTTCGACGGCGATCCCCACGCGCGCCGGCGTCCCATGGCCCCCCTGGTCGACGCCCTGCGCCAGCTGGGGGTAAAAATTACCGAGCACGGCGAGCCCGGCGCGCTGCCGTTCACGCTGGAGGCCACGGGGGCGCTGGAGGGCGGCCGGGTGGAGATCGACGCCGGCGCCTCCTCCCAGTTCGTCAGCGCGCTGCTGCTGATCGGCCCCCGCACCCGTACCGGGCTGGAGCTGGTGCATGCCGGGTCCGGCGTGCCCAGCCTGGACCACATCCGGATGACCGTCGAGGCGCTGCGCGGGCTCGGCGTCGCGGTGGATGACTCCAAACCGAACCGCTGGCGCGTGGAGCCGGGACCAATCGCCGCCTTCGACAAGACCATGGAGCCGGACCTGTCCAACGCCGGGCCGTTCCTGGCCGCCGCGCTGGCCACCGGCGGCACCGTGCGCATCCCCCACTGGCCGGCCGAAACAACGCAGGTCGGCGACCTGTGGCGGAGTATCCTGCCGCGCATGGGGGCCACCGTTGACCGCAGCGCCGACGGGGTCCTGACCGTCACCGGGGGCCCGGCCATCCACGGCATCGACCTGGCCGACTCCTCCGAGCTGGCGCCCACCGTCGCGGCGCTCTGCGCCCTGGCCGACAGCCCCTCGCGGCTGAGCGGGATCGCCCACCTGCGCGGGCATGAGACCGACCGGCTGGCCGCGCTCGTGGCGGAGATTGCCCGGCTTGGCGGCGACGCCGAGGAAACCCCGGACGGCCTGCTCATCCGTCCCCGTCCGCTGCACGGCGGGGTGTTCCGCTCCTACGCGGACCACCGCATGGCCACGGCCGGGGCGATCATCGGGCTGGCCGTGGACGGGGTCCAGGTGGAGGACATCGCCACCACCGCCAAGACGATGCCGGACTTTCCGGCGCTGTGGACGGCCCTGGCCGCCACGGCCGGGGAGGCGTAGCCGTGGCCCGCGAGTGGGACGAGTCCGATGTCCGCATCCGGCCCAACAAGAAGGGCTCGCGCCCGCGCACCAAGGACCGGCCCGCGCACGAGGACGCGGTGATCGGACGCGTCGTGACCGTGGACCGCGGACGGTACACCGCCGTCGTCGGGGAAGGCACCGACAACGAGCGCGTGGTCGTTGCCGCCCGGGCCCGCGAACTGCGCCGCTCCCCCGTGGTGCCCGGGGACTTCGTTGCCCTGGTGGGGGACACCTCCGGCAGGCCGGACACGCTGGCCCGGCTGGTGCGCATCGAGGAGCGCCGCACGCTGCTGCGCCGCAGCGCCGACGACACCGACCCGGTCGAGCGCGTGGTGGTGGCCAACGCGGACCAGCTGGTGATCGTCGTGGCCGCGGCGAACCCGGAGCCGCGCACCGGCTTCGTCGACCGGGCGCTGGTCGCGGCGTACGACGCCGGCATCCACCCCGTGCTCTGCGTCACCAAGGCGGACGTGCGGGACCCGGAGCCCTTCCTCGAGAACTACCGGCACCTGGACCTGGAGATCGTGGTCAGCCGCACCGCCTCGCAGGATGCCTCCGGCATCGACGCCCGCTCCGCCGACGGGCTGTCCGCCCGCCTGGAGGGCAGCCCCATTGCCGAGCTGCACCGGCTGCTCGCCGGCAAGGTGTCCGTGGTGATCGGGCACTCCGGCGTCGGCAAGTCCACGCTGGTCAATGCGCTCACCGGCGCCCAGCGTGCCACCGGCGGGGTCAATGCCGTCACCGGACGCGGGCGGCACACTTCCTCCTCGACGCTCGCGCTGCGCGTGGACAACGCCCCGGGCGGGACCTGGATCATCGACACCCCCGGAATCCGTTCCTTCGGGCTGGCGCTGGTGGAGCCGGACAACATCCTCGAGGCCTTCCCCGACCTCGCTCCCGCCTCCGCCAATTGTCCCCGTGGCTGCACCCACGGCGCCGGCGCGCCGGGATGCGCGCTGGACGGGTGGGTCGCCGCCGGCTCGGCGGGACCGGCCGGGCCGGCCCGGCTCGCGTCGCTGCGCCGGCTGCTCGGCGCCGAGGACCATGGGGACACCAAGGAGCTGGGCAGCGTCTAGCCAGCCCCGCCGGGCCGATCCCCTGCGGTAGGTTGGGGACCATGAGCAACAACCCGAGCAACAACCCGGGCAACGACCCGGGCAACGATCCGAGCAGCACCGCGGTCAGCACCGCGACGACCCGCCATGAGGACCTGCTCCTGGCCCTGCGGATCGCCGACGCGGTGGACGCGCTGGCCATGGCGCGTTTCCAGGCCCTGGACCTTCAGGTGGAGACCAAGCCGGACCTGACGCCCGTCACCGACGCGGACCGGGCCGCCGAGCAGGCCATCCGGGACCTGCTGGCCGCCGAGCGGCCGGACGACGCGGTCTACGGCGAGGAGTTCGGCAGCAGCGGCACCGGGACCCGGCGCTGGGTCGTGGACCCGATCGACGGCACCAAGAACTTCGTGCGCGGGGTCCCGGTCTGGGCCACGCTGATCGCCCTGATGGAAGAGGGCCGGCCGGTGGTTGGCGTGGTCTCCGCCCCGGCACTGGGCCGGCGCTGGTGGGCCGCCGTGGGCGAGGGGGCATTCACGGGCGCGTCGCTGGAGTCCGCGACCCGGTTGAGGGTGTCGGCCGTGGCCAACTTGGCCGATGCGTCACTGTCCTACTCCAGCCTCTCCGGGTGGAAGGAGCGCGGGCAGCTGGGCGGCATGCTGGAGCTGCACGACGCCGTCTGGCGCACCCGGGCGTATGGCGACTTCTGGTCCTACTGCCTGCTGGCGGAGGGGGCGGTGGACATTGCCTGCGAACCCGAACTGAACCTGTACGACATGGCCGCGCTGGTCCCGATCGTCACCGAGGCCGGCGGGCGCTTCACCTCCCTGGACGGCGTGGACGGCTGCGACGGCGGCAACGCCCTGGCGACCAACTCCCTGCTGCACGGATCCGTGCTGGCAATCCTGAACGGCACGCCCGCCGGAGGATAGCCCCCGCCGACTGCGGCCGGTGCGCCGGGTCAAGGTGCGGGAAGTTGCGCGTCAACCCCGGTGGGTGCCATATTTAGCCATGCCTAAAACTCCTGGCCACTCTTGGCGCCTCGCCGCCCGCGCGCTGGCTGCCGGCGCCGCGCTGGCGTTGGCCTGCCCGGGCCTGGCCGGCTGCGCCGGCCCGCCTCCGGCTGCGTCCCCCGCCCTCTCCCCGGCCGCGGAGGACGCCGGGAAGCCGGTGGTGCTGGCCACTTTCAGCGTCATCGCGGACCTGGTCCGCGAGGTCGGCGGCGACCGCGTGGAAGTCGTGTCCATCACCAAGCCCGGTGCCGAAATCCACGGATACGAGCCCACCCCTTCCGACCTGGCCAAGATCCACGAGGCGGACCTGGTACTGGACAACGGCCTGGGCCTGGAGCGCTGGTTCGAACGCTTCGTCCGCGGTCTCGATGTCCCGCACGCGGTGCTCTCCGAGGGCGTGGAGCCGGAGCCGATCGCCGCCGGCGCCTACACCGGTAAGGCCAACCCCCATGCCTGGATGTCCCCCGTCCAGGCCCGCGTCTACGTCTCCAACGCCGAAAAGGCGCTGGCTGCCCTCAGCCCCGCCGACGCGGAGTACTTCGCCCAACGCGCGGCGGACATGAGCGCCAAGCTGGAAAAGCTCGAGGCCCAGGCCCGGGAGCGGCTGGCCAGGCATCCCGGCGCGGCCCTGGTGACCTGCGAGGGCGCCTTCTCCTACCTGGCCCGCGACCTGGGCCTGCGCGAGCACTACCTGTGGCCGGTCAACGCCGACGCCGAAGGCACCCCGCGGCAGATCCGCGACCAGATTGCCTTTGTGCGGGAGCACGCCGTCCCCGTGGTGTACTGCGAATCGACCGTCAACGACGGCGCCCAGCGGCGCGTCGCCGAGGCAACGGGCGCCCGGCTGGCCGGACCCCTGTACGTGGATTCGATCTCCGGGCCCGAGGGTCCCGTTCCCACATTCCTGGACCTGGTCGCCTACGACCTGGACCTCATCCTGAAAGGACTCCCCCAATGAGCGCGTCCCCACCGGCGCTGGCCGTCGGCGGCCTGTGCGTCAGCTACGGCACGAACACGGCCCTGGACGGAGTCGACTTCGACCTGGCCCAAGGCGAGCTGTGCGGGCTGATCGGCGTCAACGGCAGCGGCAAGTCCACCCTGTTCAAGACCGTGATGGGATTGGAGAAGCCCACCCGCGGCACGGTCCTGATCTTCGGCATGGCCCCGGCCGAGGCCCGCAGGTCCGGACGCATCACCTACGTCCCGCAGTCCGAGGACGTGGACTGGACGTTCCCGGTCAGCGTCCACGACGTGGTCATGATGGGCCGCTACGGCTACATGGGGCGCTCCCGCCGGCCCTCGTCCGCCGACCGCGCCGCCGTCGCCGAAGCCCTGGAGCGGGTCGATTTGACCGGCCTCGCCGGACGGCCGATCGGGGAACTCTCCGGCGGACAGCGCAAGCGGGCCTTCGTCGCCCGGGGTATCGCCCAGAACGCGGACCTGCTGCTGCTGGACGAGCCGTTCGCCGGGGTGGACATCGCCTCCGAGCGACTGATCTCCGCGCAGCTGACCGCGCTGGCGGCGGCCGGGCGGACCGTCCTGATCTCCACCCACGACCTCGCCGGGGTGCCCCGGCTGTGCACCAGCGCCGTGCTGCTGCACCGGCGTGTGCTGGCCGCCGGCCCGCCCGCCCAAGTCCTCACCGACGCCAACCTCGCCTTGGCTTTTGGCGGGGACCCCGAACGCAGGGAGATCGCATGAACATCGTTTCCTGGCTGGCGGAGCCCTTCGGCTACGGCTTCATGACCAATGCGCTGGCCATCACGCTGGCCGCCGCGGTGGTTTGCTCGGTGCTCTCCTGCTGGCTGGTGCTCATGGGCTGGTCGCTGATGGGGGATGCGATCTCCCACGCGGTGCTGCCGGGCGTGGCCCTGTCCTACCTGGTCGGGGTGCCGTTCGCGCTGGGTGCGCTGGTGTTCGGCCTGGGCGCCGTCTACCTGATCGGTGGACTGCGCTCCTCCACGAAACTGAAGGGGGACACCGCCACCGGGGTGGTGTTCACGGCGCTGTTCGCCCTGGGCCTGGCGCTCGTGTCGAAGATCCCCAGCCAGGTGGACCTGGGGCACATCCTCTTCGGCAACGTGCTCGGAGCCGGACCGCAGGAACTGGCCGTGGTGCTCGGACTGGGGGGCCTGACGCTGGCGACCGTCCTGTACCTGCGCAAGGACCTGACGCTCCTGGCCTTCGACCCGGTGCATGCGCATGCGATCGGCCTGAACGCCCGTACGCTGAACGCCGTCCTGCTGGGGCTGCTGGCGCTCACGGTGGTCGCCAGCCTGCAGGCCATCGGCATCATCCTGGTCGTCGCCCTGCTGATCACCCCCGGAGCCACGGCGTTCCTGCTCACCCGCCGCTTCGGACGGATGCTGGTGATCGCCGCCGCCTTGGGCACCGTCTCCGCGGTCGCCGGGATCTACGCCAGCTACTACCTGGACCTGTCCACGGGCGCGTCCGTGGTGCTGGCGCAGGCGCTGCTGTTCCTGGCCGCGTACCTCTTCGCCCCGCGCAACGGGGTCCTGGTGGCGGGCCTGCGCCGGAGGGCCGCGGCATGAGCCCGGGTGTGGCCGGCGGGACGGGCGGGGCCGAACTCAGCGCCAGCGGCCAAACGTACCTGAAGACCGTCTACGGCCTGGGCGAGTGGGATACCGAGGCGGTCACCACCGGAGCGCTGGCCGCCAAGCTGGGGGTCTCCCCCGCCTCGGCCACCGCCATGGTGCGCAAGCTGGTGGAGCGGGGCCTGCTCGACCACCCGCCCTACGGGGCCGTTTCCCTGACCTCCACGGGCCGGGCCCGGGCGCTGGGCGTGGTCCGCCGGCACCGGCTGCTGGAGACGTTCCTGGTGCGCGAACTCGGCTACGGCTGGGACCAGGTCCACGAGGAGGCCGCGCGGCTGGAACACACCGTTTCAGACCTCTTCGTGGAGCGCCTGGACCGCCTGCTCGGCCACCCCGCCGCGGACCCGCACGGGGACCCGATCCCCGACGCCGCGGGCCACCTGCGCCTGCCCGCCGCGGTCCGGCTGGACCGCGCCCCGGCCGGTCCTGCCGTCGTCGTTCGGGTCAGCGACGCCAATGCCGAGACCCTGCGGGCCTGCTCGGCAGCGGGGCTGCTGCCCGGGGCCACGCTCGACGCCGGCGCGCACCCGCTCACGGCGGCCCAGTCCGCGGCGGTGTGGGTGGAGCCCCAGGAGACCCTGCGGTGAGGCGTGCCGCCGGCCGCCACGGTGCCGAGGCCGCCGTGCTCGGCGCCGTCGCGGCCGGCGGGTTCGCCGGAACTCTGCTGCGCTACGGACTGGGGCACGCGGTGCCCGAGGCCGGATTCCCCTGGACAACCCTTGGCATCAACATCGCCGGCAGCCTGGTGCTGGGCCTGATGACCGGTTGGGGGGCCGGCCGGCCCGGCATCCCGGCCTGGCTGGGCGCGGGCCTGGGGCCCGGGCTGCTGGGGTCCTTCACCACCTTTTCCGCCGTTGCAGTGTTCTCTGCCTCCGCGGGCGTGCCCGGGACGGTGGGCGCCTACCTGCTCCTGTCCCTGGTCTTGGGGCTGTCCGCAGCCGCGGCCGGACTGGCGGCGGGACGCGCCCTGGGACGTGCGGGATCCCAGCGGTGAGCGGGCTCGGGCTCGCGCTGGCGGTGGGCCTTGCCGGCGCGGCCGGATCCGTGCTGCGCGCGCTCTCCGACCGGGCAGCCCTCCGGCTGCAGACCGCGGTGCGGAGGCACCGCGGTCTCCCGCCGGAGCAGGCCGTGTGGCCCTGGGGCACGCTGGCTGTCAACGCCGCCGGATCACTGCTGATGGGTTTCGTGGTGGCCCGGCTCATGGCCGGCGATGTGGCGCACCCGGCCGGAACCGTGCTGGTGGCAGGACTGTGCGGTGGCCTGACCACCTTCAGTTCGTTCACCGTCGGCACGGTGGGGCTGTGGAAGCAGGGCCGGCGCCTGGCCGCTGCGGCGAACGTGGCCGCGAACCTGGCGGCCGGGATCGCGCTCGCCGGCGCGGGCCTGCGGGCCGGCGGGTTCTCCGGAGGGTCCTCCGGGGTGTTCTGGGGCTGAGGCAGAGCCTGGTTTTTCGGGACCGGAACCGCGAACGGTGCGTGGGTTGGGGGCGCAGCCTTCGGTGTGTGGCCAGGGCAAGGATCCCGGGCGGCAGGGGAAGCACCCCTCCGTGCGGGTCAGGCCCACTGGCTGCCGTCGCCGGCGCGGCCCGCCGCGGCGGCCAGCACGATCTTGAGCGCCCCGAGCACCGCCAATCCGGCCGCCCATCCGGCCAGCCCAACCACCGCCAGGGCCAGGGCGCCGGCCCCTGCCAAAACGCCGGCCACCATCGGGTGGCCCGGCCACCTCGCGCGGAACCGGGCCTTGGGCGACAGGAACATCCCCCAGAACACCGCCAGCACGGCCACGGTCACCAGCACCGCGGCCACCGGGGCCTGCGGAAACGACAGCATGGCCCAGGCGGCGAGCGCAAAAAACAGCGCGAGCTCCAGCACGAACGCCACCACCATATTCAGGGCCAGCAGTCCGTTCCCGCCGGCCCCGGTCACGGGCCGTTCCTGCCGACGGCGGGCCTGAACTCCGGGTTGCGGGAGATCCGCAGGGGGGCCATCAGTTCGGCCAGCCGGGGTGAGGGCTCGACGCCGAACTCATCGTTGAGCCGGTCCCGGAAGGCCTCGTAGCTGCGCAGGGCCTGGGCGATGTTGCCCTCGAACAGGTAGGCCTCCAACAGCAGCCGTTCGGCACTCTCCCGCAGCGGGTCCGTGGCGATCGCGCAGGCCGCGGCCTCCACCGCCAGCCCGGTCTCGCCGTGCTCCAGGAACTGGGCGGCCAGGCGCTCAAGGGCCTTCACCCGCAGCTGCTGCCAGCGTTCCTGCTCGGTGGTAATCCAGTCCTCGTACCACCCGGAGAGCAGTTCGGCGTTGCGCAGGGTTTCGAGCATCCTGACCCGCTCCAGCTCGCCCTGCGGGCCGTGGCTCATTTCCAGGGCCTCCGCCTGCCGCCGCACGATGTGCACGTCGACCGCCACGTCCGGGGACAGGGCCAGCGGATCGCGGCCTTCCACAAGCAGTCCCGGCAACTGGTGGGAAACCAGCCAAATGCTTTCCCGCAGGCTGCCGGTGGCTTGTTTCTCGGAACTGTTGGGCCAGAGCATGCCGGCCAGAAAAGGTCTCGGCTGGCTGCCGTAGAGCGCCAGCACCGCGATGAGGCGCTGTTGGCGGTACGTCACCCGGACCGGACGACGGTCCTGGAAGATTTCCCATCCCCCCAGCAAATGGACTTCCCAACTATGGCTTGCGGTCATGTTCTCCGGCTCCCCAAGGCAACGGCTCACATCGACGACGTCCCATTCCGGTCCCGTGCCCCCACCGCACCGCAACCCCGTCGTTTACTCCAGCTTGCCACTAGTGGGCCATGCAATAAACCCCTGCGGCCGAAGAACTGGCGGCGCCCGCCTTCCCGGGGGTTGTGACGCGCCAATAACGGGGCCGTAACGGCCGGACGCGTCAACTGGGGGGGACACGATTTCGGCGGAGACAACCCGAAGGAGTTCACCAAAATGCATCACCGCACCGCAAGAGGAGGGGTCTGCCCGGATCTGCCCCGGGTACCGCGCCCTTCTGTGTCCCGCTCCACGCCGAAGCCTGAGGCGGCTTCCGGCATCGTCGTCCAAAAATTCGGGGGATCTTCAGTGGCCACTCCCGAGGCGGTGCTCCGGGTCGCCCGGCGCATCATGGACACCCGCGAGGCCGGCTACCAGGTGGTCGTGGTGGTTTCCGCCATGGGCGACACCACCGACGACCTGCTCGACCTGGCCGTGCAGGTCGCGCCGAACCCGTCATCGCGCGAATTGGACCTTCTGCTCACCGCGGGAGAACGGATTTCCGTGGCCCTGCTGGGCCTGGCCCTGGCCGGCATGGGCGCCGTCCCGCGGCCCTTCGCGGGAGCCGAAACGGGGCTGATCACCGACGAGGTCCATGGCAAGGCCCATGTCCTCGACGTCGACACCCGCCGCGTTCGGAGTGCGCTCGGCCGCGGAGAGATCCCCATCGTGGCCGGCTTCCAGGGCCGCAGCCGCCGCACCCGGGAAATCACCACCCTGGGCCGCGGCGGATCCGACATCACCGCGATCGCCCTCGCCGCGGCGCTGAAGGCCGGCGTCTGCGAAATCTACACGGACGTCGACGGCGTCTACACGGCCGACCCGCGCATCGTGCCCTCCGCGCGGAAGATCGCAAGTATCTCCAGCGAGGGCATGCTGGAGCTTGCCGCCAGCGGGGCCAAGGTGCTGCATGTGCGGTGCGTCGAGTATGCCCGCCGGTTCGGGGTCACGCTGCACGTGCGTTCCTCGTTCTCGCAGCTGCCCGGGACCTTCGTGGTGCCCGATCCGCAGCGGGACGCCACCGCGGATCGGCCGGCCACCCTGGAGGAGCCCATCATCGCCGGCATCACCACCGACCGTTCGGAGGCGAAGGTCACCATCAGCGGCATCCCGGACCTTCCCGGGGCCGCGGCCCTGCTGTTCGAGGCCGCCGAACGCACCCAGGCCAGGATCGACATGGTCGTCGAAGGCGCCGACCCCCGCCAGGCGGGCACCGAACTGTCCTTCACGGTACCCGCCTCCAGCGGCCAGGCCGTGCTGGACGCGCTCCGCCGTGAGCGAGCGCGGGTCGGCTTCGGGGAGATCGGCTACGACGACGGTATCGGCAAGATCTGCCTGAACGGGTTTGGCATCCGCCGCGACCCGGAGGTCTTCTACCGGTTCTGCAAGGCCCTGGCCGATGCGGGAGTGGAACCGGAACTGGTGTCCGTTTCCGAGTTCCGCATCTGCGTGGCGGTCCGTGCCGAGGTGCTCGACGCGGCAGCCGCCGCGGTCCAGCGGGCGTTTGGCAGCGAGGCCGCAACGGCCTTCTCGCGGCCCGACCTCGACCTGGTGTCGGGCCAACTGGCCTAGGCCGGCGGTCCCTCCGGTCCGCCGGAGGGACCGCAATAACGCTCGCGTAACGCGCCGGTGACACTGGACGTCGTCCAATGGGTCCGGGGACCAAGGATCACGCACTTTCGCACAAGTGGCCCGGACCCATCGGCGCGATTCCTGACTAATAGGGGGAAACCATCTTGACCGCTCAACCAGTTTCGAGTGAATTCACTGCGCCCTTCGTGGCCGGACCGCTCCCGGGTCCCCGGTCGGCAGCCATGCTGGCCCGCCAGCAGGACCGCGAATCCAATGCCCGCACCTATCCGCGCCACCTGCCCATGGCCATCGATGAGGCCCACGGCTCGTTCGTCCGCGACATGGACGGCAACGTCTTCATCGATTGCCTGGCTGGGGCCGGGGTGCTCTCCCTGGGGCACAACCACCCGGAGCTGATCGGCATTGCCGCCGAACAGCTGGGCAGGTTCACCCACGGCCTCGACTTTCCGACACCCGCCAAGGAAGCCTTCATCGAGGCCCAACTGTCCATGCTGCCGGCCGCCCTGCAGGACCGCATGAAGATCCACTTCTGCGGTCCCACCGGGGCCAATGCCGTAGATGCGGCCATCAAGCTGTGCAAGACGGCCACCGGGCGCAGCGACGTGGTCTCCTTCCAGGGCGGCTTCCACGGCAGCAGTGCCATGGGCATGGCCCTCACCGGCCTCGTCCAGCAAAAAGCTCCGGTGGCCAACGGCATGCCCGGGGTCCACTTCTTCCCCTACACCTACTGCAGCCGGTGCCCCTTGGGCCTGGCCCGGGACACCTGTTCCTCCAACTGCGTGGCCTACCTGGAAAACACGCTCAGGGACGACCTCAGCGGCATGACGCGGCCGGCGGCGGTGATCCTGGAGATGGTCCAGGGCGAGGGCGGCGTCATCCCCGCCACGCTGGAATTCGTCCAGCGCCTGCGCGCGATCACCCGTGAACTCGCCATCCCGCTGATCGTTGACGAAGTCCAAACCGGATGCGGGCGCACCGGCACCTGGTTCGCGTTCGAGCAGTACGGCATCGAGCCCGACGTGATCGTCGCTTCGAAGGCGCTCAGCGGCATCGGCACCCCGGTCGCCGTCATCATTTACGACCGGGCACTGGACAAGTGGGCCCCCGGCGCGCACACGGGCACGTTCCGCGGCAATCAACTGGCATTCGCAGCGGGCGCGGAGGCCGTGCGGATCGTCCGCCGCGATGGCATCCTGGAGCAGGTCCAGCAGCGGGGACGCCAGATCGAATCGCTGCTCAAGCCCCTCGAGGCGCTGCCGTGGGTCCGCGAGGTCCGCGGCCGCGGCATGATGTGGGGCATCGAATTCCAGGATCCGGACACGGGCAAGCCGGGCGGGGACCTGGCCCAGCAGGTCCAGGACGAGGTCCTGCGCAAAGGCCTGATCCTGGAGACCGGCGGCCGCGGCGGCTGCGTGGTGCGCCTGCTGCCCCCGCTGAACACCACCGAGGACGTGGTGGAGCAGTTCTGCCGGATCCTGGTGGAGACCGTGGGCGCGCTCCGGGGGAAACAGGCGGCATGACGGCACCCTCCGAAGGCCATCATCCCCGGCACCGCGGCAGCAGAAGGCCCACCGCCCCGGGAGCGGCGGGAACGGTCGTTTCCCGCAAGGCTGCGTCCCCCAAGCGGCATCACCGCTTGGGGGACGCCCCCGCGGGACGGCAGGGGTCGGCAGGGGCGGGGCGTACGGCGGCGGGGGCCGGCAGGGGTCCCGATGCGTAGCCAGGCACCTGCTGCGGGGGGCGACGGCGGGTTCCATACCGCCCCCGACCGCCGCCCGCGGCCCGGGTACAGCGGCCGGCGCCGCACGGGAGCCGGGCTGGCGGGGCTTAGACTAGCGGGGCTCAGACCGGCAGGGCTCAGACCGGCAGGGCTCAGACCGGCAGGGCTGAGACTGACAGGGGCCGGGCTGGCGGGGGTCGGGGCGTCCCTGCTCCTGCTGCTGGCCGGCTGTGCCGACCCCACCCCGGACCAGGCGCCGACGGAGTGCAGCGTACCGGCCGGGTCCACCCTGCGGGACCTCGATCTCCAGGACTCCCCCGAGACGCCGTGGCGCAAGGAGGACGGGGAAGAGCTGCTGGTCTACTTCGAAACCGGCGGCCTCGAGGGCCGCTACGTCGGATTGTCCACGGACGCCGTGGACTACTGGTCCGTCAGCCCCTGCGTTGAGGCGGTGGCCGTGGCCTCCTGCCCGGAGGATGCCAACTGCGTCACCATGGTCTCGGTGGACAACGCCGGCGACGACGGGGAGAGCGACGGCAGCTTTTCCGGCCGGGACCGCGGCGCCTACCGGACCGGAGGAGAGATTACCCTGCACACGGGACTGCTGGACCGCTCCAGCGACAACGGCGCCCTGGCCACGATCGTGCATGAGATGGGCCACGCGCTGGGCCTGGTCCACCGGAAGGATTCGGAGGACGTGATGAATGCCTACACCTCCGACACCACCGATCCGGAGCCGGACGCCACCAACTTCGTGAACCTCGCGGTCATTTACGGCACCCGACACTAGCCGCCAGAAACCGGGCCGCCAGGCGGGCGGTCCCCGGGCGAGCCGTGCAGGTGCTCCACGAACCAGTCCCGGGCCAGCTCCGCGGCCTCGGACAGCGTCCCGGGCTCCTCGAACAGGTGCGTCGCCCCGGCCACCACCGCCAGCCGGGTGGGGCAGGTCATCAGGGACTGCGCCTGCCGGTTCAGCTCCAAGACGTATTCGTCCCGGCTGCCGACGACCATCAGCGTGGGTGCCCGGACCTCGCCCAGCCGGGGTCCGGCCAGGTCGACGCGGCCGCCCCGGGAGACGACGGCGGCGGCCGGGGAGGCGGGATCGGCGGCGGCCTGCAGGGCCGCGCCGGCCCCGGTGCTGGCCCCGAAATAGCCCACGGCGCAGCCGCGGGTGTCGGCGCGGGTGCCCAGCCAGGCGGTGACGGCCTCCAGGCGGCCGGCCAGCAGGCCGATGTCGAAGACGTTCGCGCGGTCGAGTTCCTCCTCCGCGCTCAACAGGTCCACCAGCAGCGTGCCGAGGCCCGCCTCCTGGAGGACGGAGGCCACGTAGCGGTTGCGCGGGCTGTGGCGGCTGCTGCCGCTGCCGTGGGCGAACACCACGATGCCGGTAGCGCCCGGCGGAACCTGCAGGTGGCCGGCAAGGATGACGTCCCCCACGGGGATCCCAACATCCTCGTCCGCATCGGGGCCCGCGGCCTCGTCCTTCTCTCGGGGGGCCGCGGCCGCGTCCAGCAGCGCTATGACCTCCTCCTCGCTGGTCGGCGAGAAGTCGTTGTAGTGCATTCCGACGGCCATAAATTCGCGCGGCATCGACATCACCACCACTTCGTCCGCACCCTCGGCGTGCTCGACGGCTTCGCGCGGAGCGACCGGGGCCGCCAGCACCACCCGTGCGGCGCCCAGGTGCCGGGCCACCTGGCAGGCGACGTTCGCTGTGGCGCCGGTGGCGATGCCGTCGTCAACCACCAGCGCGGTCCGGCCGGCCAGGCTGATGCGTGCGCGGCCCCTGCGGAACCGCAGGATCCGTTCCTCCATCACGGCGCGCTCGCGGGCCTCCACCTCATCAATCTCCTCCGGCGAAACGCCGGCGCGGGTGATCAGGTGCCGGTTGAGCATCCGGGCGCCGTCCTCCCCGATGGCGCCCATGGCGACTTCGGGCTGGAAGGGCAGCCCCAGCTTGCGCACGATGATCACATCCAGCGGGGCCCCCAGCGCCTTGGCGACCTCGTAGGCGACCGGAACGCCGCCGCGGGGCAGCCCGAGGACGACGACATCGTGCCCCCGCCAGTGTTCGAGGCGGCGCGCCAGCTGGCGCCCGGCATCCCTCCGGTCGGCGAAAACGACCATGGTCTTCATCTCCCTGCTGACGCGGCCTGTCCGGAGCCGGTACGCCGCCGGCCCGACGGTGCCCTGGCGTTTTCCCTTTGCCAGCATTGTCACCCTGCCGGGTGCGGCCCGCCATAGCTGCCGCGGAAACAGGAAGGGCCCCGCCGGTGGCGGGGCCCTTCCTGTTTGTGGTGGAGATGGGGGGAATTGAACCCCCGTCCGATGTGGTGTTGCCAGGGCTTCTCCGGGCGCAGTTTGCGTCGGATTTTCTCGGCCCCAGACATCATGCAAACGAGTGTCTGATCCGGGCCCAGTTACCTAAAAGTCCCGGCCACCCCGGTAACCCAGGTGGCCAGCAGTGGCTATCTAGCTGACGCCAGGAACAGGGGCGATAGCATCCCCTGGCTGACGGACCGTCTGGCTACTTAGGCAGCGAGAGCGAAGTCAGTGCGCTTAGATTCGGCACTTATTGGTTTACAGAGAGCGTTTACGAGATAACTCTGCATCCTCGGCCCGCTTCACCTGTCGCGACTCACATCGTCGAAACCGATCATCCCCGTATTTTGTTGCCAATGGGCTGCTGTCGCCGCCCACCTCCCGCAGCTTTCACCGCGGTACATCCATTCTAACCCACGGACCCCGCAAATCATTCCCGGCCCCGTGCCGAAGGAAACCGTCCCGAAGGAAACGGAGGTTCGGGCTCAGCCGCGCCGGTTGCGTTCGCGCATGGCGCGCAGGGCCTCGCGGTTGTCCTGTTTCTCGCGCAGCGTCTGGCGCTTGTCGTACTCCTTCTTGCCCTTGGCCACCCCAATTTCCAGCTTCGCGCGCCCGTCCTTGAAATACAGCTTCAGCGGGACGATCGTAAAGCCCGACTCCTGGATGCGGCGTTCGATCTTGGCCAGCTCCGCCCGGTGCAGCAGCAGCTTGCGGCGGCGGCGGGCGGCGTGGTTGGTCCAGGATCCGTTGAGGTACTCGGGGATGTACACGTTCTCGATGAACAACTCATCGCGGTAGAACTGGCCGAAGCCGTCCACCAGGGAAGCCTTGCCCTCGCGCAGCGACTTCACCTCGGTGCCGCTGAGCACCATGCCTGCCTCGTAGGTATCCAGGACATGGTAGTCGTGGAGGGCCTTGCGGTTGGTCGCAACGACCTTTTCTCCGGTTTCCTTGGGCATGCGCCACCTCCTGGAGTCGTTGGGGGTCCGCCGTCGGCGCGGAACATCCCCCCTACGCTACAGCAGGCCCAGCGGATCCACGGCGCTGCCGTCGAGGATCGTCTCGAAATGCAGATGGCAGCCGGTGGAGTTGCCGGTGGTGCCGACGTACCCGATGACCTGCCCCCGGCCCACGCGCTGGCCCGGGGAGACCACGTAGGAGGACATGTGGTGGTAGTTGGTGGCCAGCGCGTGGCCGTTGACCACGCCGTGGCTGACCGTGACCTTGTTGCCGGAGGACGCGGACATGGCCGCGAACCACACCTCCCCCGACGCCGCGGCGCGGATCGGAGCCCCGCAGGCGCCACCGAATCCCCAGTCGACGCCGGCATGCACGTAGCCGCCGCGCCCGCCGTAGTCGATGGTGCCGGCGGGGGTGGGCCGCCAGCCGAAGCGCGAGGTGATATAGCCGCCGGCGGTGGGGCGGATCAGGCCCCACCCGCTGACGGAGGTCTGCGGTTTCGAGGAGCTTCCCGAGGAGGAACTCCCCGAGGAGGAACTTCCCGAGGAGCCCGATGAGGAGCCCGCGTTGCGTTTCCTGGCCGCAGCCTCCTCGGCCTTGCGCCGGGCTTCGGCCTCGCGCAGCAGCTTCTCCTGGCGCGCCTTGATGTCGGCCAGGACCGCCGCGTGCTCGGCCTCCTGGGCGGCCAGGCGGGCCTGGATCTTCGGCCGCTTGGCGGCAAGTTCCTCGGTGAGTTCCTCGGTGCGGGTCACCAGTGCGTCGACCTCGCGCTTGGATTCCTCGGCTTCGTCGCGGGCGGCCTGCTCGCGCTCCAGCGCGGCCTCCGCCCTGGCCTTGAGCCCCACGATCTCCTCCTCCACCGCGGCCAGGCGGGCTTGGGCGTTGCGGTCCGTGGCGCCCTGCTGCCCCAGCCGGTCCAGTGCCGCGTTCTGGCTGCGCATGGCCTGGTCGGCCAGGTCGATTCCGTTGGCCAGGTCGCCGTCGGAGGCCGCCTCGAGGATCAGGGTGAGGTCGCCGGAAACGCCCCCGCGCTTGTACGCCTGGGTGGCAATCTGTCCGATGGCCTTGCGGACGTCCCTGTACTTGGCCTCGTCCTCGGCCACCTGCCGGGCGATTTGGCCCCTGCTCTCCTGCGCCAGCTCCACGCGCGCGGCCAGAGCGCCCACCTCGTCGGCCGCCGCCTGCACCCGGCCCTGGGCCTCGGCGAGGGCCGCCTCAGCGGCGGGCAGCTTGGACTGGTAGTCCTTGAGCTGGGCTGCGGTCTTCCGGATGTCCGCGTCGAGGTATTCGAGGTCCCCCTCCAGGCTCTGGATATTCTCCTCGATGTGCGCCTTCTGGTCATCGAGGTCGTCAGCGACCGCGCCGGAGGTGGCCACGCCCAGCGCCAGCAGCGCCGCCAGCGCCACTCCGGCCATCGTTCTGGGCATACTCCAGCGTCCGTATCCAGCCAAGCCAGCCTGTCCTTTCCAGAGGTCCGATTTCAGAGGGCCCCGCCGCGGTCCCGGGGCGGGGCACAGGGGCCTAAACCTTCAAGTAGCGCCTCAAGGTCAGGGCCGACGATACACCAGCCAGCAGCGCCCCCAGGGCCACCAGTGCCGGGGAGAGCAGCAGGACATCGCCGGTGGAGATGAACGCGGTACCCGGATACTCCCGGGCCAGCCTGCCCTCGATGAGGAACTGCGCCACGCCCCACAGCGCGGCGGCGGCCAGCACGGCTCCCAGCACGGCCGCGATGACGCCCTCGAGGACGAAGGGCAACTGGATCACCAGCTTGGACGCCCCCACCAGGCGCATGATGCCGGTTTCGCGGCGCCGGCTGAAGGCGGAGAGCCGGATGGTGGTGGCCACGAGCAGGATGGCGCAGACGATCATCACGGCGGCCACGCCCACCGCCACCAGGGAGGCAATGTTCATGATCGAGAAGATCTTTTCCAGCAGCTCGCGCTGGTCCACGACCACGTCCACGCCCTGCATCGAGGAAAAGAGTTCGTTGATGATTTCGTATTTCTCCGGGTCCACCAGCTTGACCCGGAAGGATTCGGGCAGCTGGTCGGCGGTGACGGTGTCCACGATGGGCGAGTTCCGGAACTGCTCGCGGAAGTGGGTCAGGGCCTGCTCCTGGGACTCGTACTCGAAGCTTTCGACGTAGGGCTTCACCGCCTCGGAGCCAAGCATCGCGCGGATCTCCTCGCGCTGCCCGCCGGTGACGGCACCCTCGGCACACGTGGCGGACCCGTAGTCCTCGCCGCAGAGGAACACGGCCACCTGCACGCGGTCATACCAGAAACCCTTCATCTGGTTGATCTGCATCTGCAGCAGGGCGGCGGAGCCGACAAACGTCAGGGACACGAACGTCACCAGCACCACGGAGACGACCATCGAGAGGTTCCGGCGCAGGCCGGAGGCGATCTCGGAGAGGACGAACGCGAGCCTCACAGGTCGTCCTCCTCGGTGTCGAAGGGGGCGATGGCCTGGGCGGCGGGTCGGGCCGCGGGCTGCAGCTCGCGGGTGCCGTCGGCGTTGATGACCGGGATCATGGTGGTGTACTCGCCCGCGGCCTCGTCGCGGATAACCTTTCCGGCGGAGAGTTCGATCACGCGCCGGCGCATGCTGTTGACGATGTCGTCGTCGTGCGTGGCCATCAGCACGGTGGTGCCGTTCTGGTTGATCCGGTCCAGCACGTTCATGATGCCCACGCTGGTGGCGGGGTCCAGGTTGCCGGTGGGTTCGTCGGCCAGCAGGATGCCGGGGCGGTTCACGATGGCCCGGGCGATCGCCACCCGCTGCTGCTCGCCGCCGGAAAGTTCGCCCGGCAGCCGGTGCCCCTTGCCCTCCAGGCCCACGGTGCGCAGGACCTCGGGCACGGTTTCGCGGATGACGGCGCGGCTCTTGCCAATCACCTGCATGGCGAAGGCGACGTTGCCGAAGACGTCCTTGTTGGGAAGCAGGCGGAAGTCCTGAAAGACGACGCCGATGCCGCGGCGCAGCCGCGGCACGCGCCAGCTGGGGATGCGGGCCACGTTCTGGCCCGCCACATACACTGAACCGCGGGTGGCACGGTCCTCGCGCAGCACCAGGCGCAGGAAGGTCGATTTGCCGGAGCCGGAGGCCCCGACCAGGAAGGCGAAGTCGCCCCGGTTGATCTCGATGTCGATTCCGTCCAGGGCAGGCCGGGACTTCTGGTCGTAGATCTTAGTGACGTGCTCGAATCTGATCATGGTGGTTCCGCCCACAGGGACCACCGGTGCGCGGCCATGGATGCGGGGCTTTGGCAGGGAACGGTTGCGGCACCGGCACTAGGCACTCTAGCGGCAGCCCCCACCTGGTCCGGGGACGCACGCCCGGCATGGCGCGCCGCGGTTCCTGTGAATCCGGCCATGGATCCGGGACCTGCCCGGGATCCCGCCCTGCGGAAACTCCGCACTGCACGTGGAGTGTCCGGTGCCCGCTCCCCCGCCCCGGCGCGGTTCCGCGCACCTGCGGTTCCCTGCCCCTGCGGTCCCGCGCCTGCTGCGCCGGACCCTCACGCCTCCCGCGGCGGCGGGGAACCCTCTTCCAGTCCCGGGGCCAGGGCCAGCGGGGCCTCGGTGGCGGCGCGGACCTCCTCCACTGTGGTGCCGGGGGCGGTCTCGGCCAGCACCAGGCCCGCGGCGGTCACGTCGATGACGGCCAAATCGGTGATGATGCGGTGCACCACGGCCCTGCCGGTGAGCGGCAGCGAGCATTCGGTGACGATCTTCGGGGAGCCGTCCCTGGCCACGTGCTCCATCAGCACAATCACCTTCCGGGCGCCGTGGACCAGGTCCATGGCGCCGCCAGGGCCCTTGACCATCTTGCCCGGGATCATCCAGTTGGCCAGGTCCCCGCGGGCGGACACCTGCATGGCACCCAGGACCGCCGCGTCGATCTTCCCGCCGCGGATCATCCCGAAGCTGGTGGCGGAGTCGAAGAAGGAGGCCCCGGGAAGGACGGTCACGGTCTCCTTGCCGGCGTTGATCAGGTCCGGGTCGACGTGGTCCTCGTCGGGATAGGGCCCGACGCCGAGGATCCCGTTCTCCGACTGCAGCACCACCGTGCGCCCGGCGGGCACGTAGTTGGGCACCAGGGTCGGCAGTCCGATGCCGAGGTTCACGTAGGAGCCGTCGGCCAGTTCGGCGGCGGCGCGGGCGGCCATCTGTTCGCGGGTCAGGGCCATCTCAGGCCTCCGCCGGGCGGGGGCGCACGGTGCGCTTTTCGATGCGTTTTTCGATGTTCCGGCCCACCTCGACGATGCGGTGGACATAGATGCCGGGCAGGTGGACCGCGTCCGGGTCGATCTGCCCCGGCTCAAGGAGCTCCTCGACCTGGGCGATGCAGATCCGTCCGGCCATCGCGGCCGGCGGGGAGAACTGGCGGGCGGCCTTGTTGAAGACCAGGTTTCCGTGGCGGTCCCCCCGGGCGGCGTGGACCAGGGCGAAGTCGGTCACGATCGACTCCTCCAGCACGTACTCGGCGGCCGTCCCGCCGGGCGCGAAGGTGCGCACGTCCTTGGGCGAGGAAGCCTGCACGACGTTCCCGGCGCCGTCGTACCGCTGCGGCAGACCGCCCTCGGCCACCTGCGTCCCCACGCCGGTGCGGGTGTAGAAGGCGGCGATGCCGGCACCGCCGGCGCGCAGCTTCTCGGCGAGGGTTCCCTGCGGGGTGAGCTCGAGCTCCAGTTCGCCGCAGAGGTAGCGGCGGGCGAACTCCCTGTTCTCCCCCACATAGGAGGAGGTCATCTTCCGGATGCGCCCGGCCTCGAGCAGGATCCCCAGTCCCCAGCCGTCGACGCCGCAGTTGTTGGAGACCACGGAGAGGTTGCCCGCGCCCTGGGCCAGCAGCGCCTCGATCAGCTGCACCGGATTGCCGGAGAGCCCGAAGCCGCCCACGGCCAGCGAGGCGCCGTCCGGGATATCCGCCACGGCCAGGGCGGCGGTGGCATAGGTTTTGTCGATCGCCATCTGAAGCGGCCTTCCTCCTCCGGGGCTCGCGCCCGTCCGGTTCCGCGGTGCAGGCCCCGCGGGGCCGCGGGCCCCGCAGCGGACCCTTGCCGCCATCCAACCGCCCCCGGACGGCGGAGGCAACCGTTGCCGGCCCTCCGGTTGCTCCCGGCCCGGAAACGGGAACGGCCCGCCTCCGGCGCGGGGTGCGCCGGAGGCGGGCCGGGAAAGGCGGTGCCGCAAAGGACGGGCCGGGAAAGGCGGTGCCGCAAAGGACGGGCCGGGGATGCTGCCGTCGGATGTTGCCGCGGTCCGGTCCCTGGAGGGGGGCTGCCTGGAGGGGCGCTGCCCGGGGCTTCGCGCCGCGCGGCTATTCGGCGGCGGCGGCGACGCGCGCGTTGGCGCGCCAGCGGATGCCCGCGTCGATGAAGTCGTCGATTTCCCCATCCAGCACCGCGGAGGTGTTGCCGACCTCGTGCTCGGTACGCAGGTCCTTGACCATCTGGTACGGGTTGAGCACGTAGGAACGCATCTGGTCGCCCCAGGACGCCTTCACGTCACCGGCCAGGGCCTTCTTCTGAGCGTCCTCCTGCTCCTTCTTCAGCAGCAGCAGCCGGGACTGGAGCACGCGCAGCGCCGCAGCGCGGTTCTGCAGCTGCGACTTCTCGTTCTGCATGGACACGACGATCCCGGTGGGGATGTGCGTCAGGCGCACGGCCGAGTCCGTGGTGTTCACGGACTGCCCGCCCGGGCCCGAGGAGCGGAAGACGTCCACGCGGATCTCGTTGTCCGGGATCTCGATCGAGTCCGTCTGTTCGATCAGCGGGATGACCTCGACGGCGGCGAAGGAGGTCTGCCGGCGGCCCTGGTTGTCGAAGGGGCTGATGCGCACCAGGCGGTGCGTGCCGGCCTCGACGGACAGGGTGCCGTAGGCGTAGGGCGCGTTCACCTCGAACGTTGCGGACTTCAGCCCCGCCTCTTCGGCGTAGGAAGTGTCCATGACCTTGGTTGGGTAGCCGTGGCGCTCGGCCCAGCGCAGGTACATGCGCATGAGCATCTCGGCGAAGTCGGCGGCGTCGACGCCCCCGGCGCCGGCGCGAATGGTGACCACCGCGTCGCGGGAGTCGTACTCGCCGGAAAGCAGGGTCACGACCTCCAGTTCGGCCAGCGACTTGCGTACGGAGGCGAGCTCCTTTTCGGCCTCGGCGAGGGAGTCGGCGTCGTCCTCCTCGGCGGCGAGCTCGACGAGGACCTCGAGGTCGTCGATGCGGGACGCGAGCTTTTCGAGGCGCTCGAGGGCGGACTGGCGGTGGGACAGCTTGGAGGTGACCACCTGCGCCGAGGCGGGGTCATCCCAAAGGTCAGGGGCGCCGGCCTGTTCGGAGAGTTCGGCGATGTCCGCACGGATCTTGGCGACGTCGGAAACTTCCTCGATGGAGGCGTACGTGTTGCGGAGGGCGCGGATTTCCGCGGCGAAGTCAGTTGCAGCCATGGTCCTTCCAGCGTACGGCATGCCACCGGCCGATCGCGTGGGACCGGCCGGTGCGGCGGCACCGGCGCATGGGGCGGGCCTTAGCGGGTGAGGGCGGGTTTCAGCGCGTGAGGATGGTGCGGGCGCTGCTCTCGACGGAGATCGGGATGCCTGCGGGCACGAACCAGCCGACGATGGGCGGGCGCACGGTGGCGCCCAACCGGATGCGGGCGGTGGTTCCGGCGGGATCCGCCCCGGCGGTCAGGACGGCAAACCCGTCGAACCGCTCAGGCGCCCCGACGTCCCGCGCATACTCCAGCGCGGCCGCCCGGACGGCGGTGTCGGTCAGCACCAGCCCGACGCTCCCGTTCACCGGACCGGACGCCCCGGACCGGCCCTGCGTCCCCTCCTGGCCCGGCATCCCCTCTTGGCCCTGGCTGCCGGCTGGACCCTGCCTTTCAACTGGACCCTGAGCCACGGTGTACCGGTCCGCGGCCGCGGTGGCGGCCCCGTCGGCCACGCTGAGCAGCCGCCGCGCCTCGGTGGTCACGGCCGTCGCGGCAAGGGTCGCGCTGACGGCAAGCAGGGCAATGGAGACGTAGCCGGCGGCCAGGACCAGGATCCGGCCATCCTCCCCCGAGATCCGCCCGGCCGCGCGTCTCATCCGAACCGCTCCACCCGGTGGGTGGCCGAGGCGGACGCGCGGCCGACGTCGGCCCCCGCCCCGGCCGGAAGCAGCGGCAGGGCAACGGAGACGGTCACGGTGACCGTCACCCGCGAGCCAGGGTGCAGGCAGGGGCCGGAGCATCGGACGGAGACGTCCTCGCTGCCGGCCGGCAACCCCATGTTTCGCACCGCCCGGGCCGCGGCATCCACGGCCGCGGCACGGGCACGGGGCTCGGTGTCGGCCGCGACGAAGACCTTGGCCGCATGGTCCGCCGCACCCACCGCGGCGAACGCTGCCGCCTGCAGTTGCGAGACGGCGAGGATCGCGTACACCACCGGGACCAGCAGCAGCACTCCCAGGAAGACGAACTCCACGACGGCCGAACCAGCTTCCGCGCCGCAGCCTTTCCCGTCCCCGCACTGCATGCGCCGGATCCGCCGGCGCGCCGGCATGATCGCCGGAACCGGAGTGTCAGCCATAGCGCACCGCCTCGGCCTGCACCCCAAGTTCCCCGGCCACCGGCAGGTAGCCCACGAGCGGGAAACCGGTGCGCACCGTGATGCGCAGGCCCTCACGGCCTCCAATCGTGGTGGCTTCGTGGCCGACCTCGCAGCGAAAAGAGGGCCCCAGCGCCGAGGTGACCAGCTGCCGGGCCCGTTCGGCACCATCCGCCGGGCTGCGGTCGGCAAGGGTCCCATGGCGGGCGCCCGTGGCTGCCGCATCCAGCAGCGTGTTCCGGACGTGCAGGACCAGTGCCAACTGGAAGACCGAGAGAAAGACGGCCGTGAGCAGGGCCGAGACCATAATGAACTCTGCCACGGCGGAGCCGGCCTGGTGCCGGGCGCCGGATCCGCCGCGGCGTTCAGGCCCCGGGCCGCCCCCGGGGCGGGGCATCGCCGCCACGGGCTACCCCAGGCCCGCGACCCGGGTAATGGCCTGGTCGAACAGCGCCTCGAGGCGTGGCCCGGCCACCGCCAGCAGGGCGGCCACGAGGACTGCGGACATCAGGGTGATCATCACCCACCCGGGTACGTCCCCGCGCTGGTCCCGACGCAGCCGTGCCAAGACGCCGGTCAGGAAAGCAGCCGCTGCCAGGCGGGCCCCTAGTCCGAGCCTCTTCCAGTCCTTGATGTGCTCCCTCATGGTGCTCCCCTTCTCTGCCTGGTACCTGTGGTGTGCAAGATCCGTGGTGGTGCGGGCCGGTCAGCGGCACTGGTTCAGCGGCGGCGACCGGCTCTTTCAGTAGTTGAGGTCGATCAGCGACAGACCTGGATAGACGGCGAAGACGATCGTGAGCGGAAGGATTCCAAAAACCACCGGGACCATCATTCCGATCTCCTTGCGGCCGGCGGTCTCCATGAGTTCGCGCTTGGCGCTGTCCCGGACATCCTGGGCCTGAGCCCGCAGAACCTGCGCGAGTGGGGTTCCGCGCTCGGTGGAACGTGTTCCATAGTTACCGTTGAAAGGGTCAGAAGCAGCCTTAGCCAGAAAAAGACAGCGCCCCGTCGCGGGAGAGTCCGAGGCCGGGGCGCAGTCTATTGTGCGAAGAAACGGGAGGGGCTAAAAATCCGGAGAAACATCCGAATGCAGGTCGTTGGCCTGTTTCCTCAGGGAAGCGGCCTCCTTGCGACCTTCCAAATACCGCGAGCCAAGTTGCTTGCGCTCTTCATCCGTATGCAACGGTACTCGCAGCTTCGGCAAGTCATCCCGGTGAAGCCGCAAACGGCTCGGCGTCGCTCCTCGTGCCTTGGCGCGCGCCTGGGTGATGAAAGTTTCCGACTTGACCAGGTACAACAAATACTCGGAAGGAATACCTTCCTTAGGTCGAAGAACATGAAATTCGTTGGAGCAGTAAACCTGGCCTACGTTTTCATCAAGCAGCACGGACTTCCGGTTAGCCATACTCGGCCCCAAGCGAGCAAAGAGCACGTCGCCACCTTTAGCAATATTTTTGCTGCCTTGCAGTCGAGGTCCCGCAACCTTCTCTATCTCCTCAGCACGGATAAGAAAGTCATCATTGCCCAATTCGGCAACACTGACGTACGGGAATGTCTCGGTTTTAAACTTCTGAAGCGACCTTGTTTCACGGGCGACCGTCAGATAATTGCCGATCTCTACATAGTCGTCGTCGGTGTCAATCAATCCCGCCTTAAAGTCCCAGCGGAATTGAATTTTTTCTGCGGTGGTCAGATACGCCCGCTCTTTGGCGACGCCTAGCTCTTGTAGGCCTGATTTGTATGTATTCCAAGCACGGATAATTTCCTGACGGTCCTGGCCGTTCGTTGGTCGACCAGTCGCATCGTAACCGATGTCTGAAACGTCAGCCATGAATACGGTGTAATCGTCCTTAGCCACTTCGTCAGTGTTCAACTTTCGAAGAATCAGGACACTTGTTTTAGTCATGGTCCCATAGGGGCCAAAAGTTTCGAGAGGAAGGCTTATGACCGCTTGAATTTGTGCCTGGCTCATAATCCAGCTACGCGCAAATTGGGCGTTGGAATTTGTGATAATACCGTCAGGCAGAACGATAGCCAAAGTGCCACCAGGCTTCAGAAAACTGAGAGAGCGCTCAATGGCAATATACTCCAGCGGCAACGACTTCTTCTTGGCTCCTAGTGAGAATCGTCCGAGGATATCGCCAATCTCACCTTGCATGATCGAGCCAAATGGTGGATTGGTCAGGACCTTGGAAAATACTTGAGGAGAATCGTTTTCGCTGCCGCCTAGAGCTACAAGATCTGGGTAATTATCAAAGCTCAGGAATGCATCGGTATTCCGGATGTTAGTATGTCCGTCATCGTGAAGAAGCATATCTGTCATCGCGATTCGTACCATACGGTCGCTTTTCTCAACACCGTGTAGCCGATTGAACCTGAAGTCGTAACGGCTATAATCATCGAGTTCATGGCCGTGCTTTGTTTCGACGTGCTCGATGCACTGAGACAAGAAATGACCCGAGCCGCAGAATGGATCGAGAATTAGGTCATTCGCGTTAGGGTCAACCATTTCAATGATGAGGCTGACGACCTCATGCGGGGTAAAGAATTGGCCCATACCCGCGCGAATTGCGGCGCCCAGGACCTTTTGAAAAGCTCGTCCTTTAATGTCCGTCTTTGAGTCGAGGAATGAATAGTTTTGGAGCTTTTCAATCACCCTGAAGAGTGCATTCGATGACAAGCGGATTTGACCCTTGAAGACACCGCGAGATCGTTCATATCCGATAATCTTTTGGGCATTAGAATTCATATCCGCATCGCGAGCTTCAGCGTAGAGGTCACGAACTACCGACGCCGCTTCCTCCGTGTTTGATGCTCCGTATGCTTGGAACCGGAAGGGCGTTCCGTCTGGCTTCTGGCAGGTCAGCCGCTCATCGTACATTTTTGCGAAGATGAGCTTGCTAAGTTCATCGAGCGCTTCATCGTCATGCAATCCGTCGACATCACGGATAACGCTGTGGCACTCAAATAGAATATGTTCAAGCTTTGCTGTAATCGGATCTAGGCCAGTCTTCCGTCCAGCTTTCATATCTTCTGGGCGAATTTCGCGAATGAGAACGTGACGTTGCTTTGCAGTAGTTCCGAAACCGGGAATATCCGGGATCAGATTAAAATCATTTGGGTCAATCTTTTTTTCTAAGACTCGTGTATCAAGACCATTAGTTACCAACCCGATAGTAGCCGTATGTGTAGCTGCCAGGTAGGACTCCAGCTGACCTTGCTTCTCATCGAACTCCCGACCTTTGACGGACGCGTTCGCCGTCTCGATGTACAGGTACGTCTTGTGTCCCGAGTTCTTAATGGAGATGTCTGCCTGTTTTGACCCAACGCCCATCTTGACGGCTTCTTCGATGATGATACGTTCGCCCAACCACTCCTTCGGGTAGTTGTAGGTTTCCACCAGCTCACGCAGCATCCACTGACGGACGTATTCTTCGATGGTTCGTTCATCCGCGAGCGGGTTAGCCAATGCACGTCGAGTTGCCTCGATCACGTCAGGGTGATCTCGAAACATCCACTGAGCGGGTTCGATGCGGTAGTAAGGGCGTAGTTTCATGGTCTCCGAGTTCCAGAAGTGAGCGTGCTGAGCTCCTAACAGCATATGTTGCGGACCGGACAGGATAGGGGCGAAAGCATTTGGCCGCGTCTTCACGCCTGTGGCATTGGCCTCGGCAGGCTTGAGCTTAATGGTGGTAGGTGCCGCAGTCACGGGCTCGGGGAGGACGTCGTCAGCGGGGCGTGGGTCCTCGGCGAAAACCTGGGCGCGGACGGCGGCCTCGATGCGGGGCAGCTGGTCGGCCTCGGGCAGGGCCAGCCAGTCGGCGTGCGAGTGCGGGCCCAGAGGACGGCAGGAGTGGTGCGCTCATTGGGATACGTACGATAGTCACATGTCACGCCGAGCCATTACCTACGCGCGCCAGTCCAAGCAACGCGAGGACGAGTCCCAAGGGTCGCCGGAGGCCCAGCGACGCCAAACGCGCGCCCTAATCCAAGCTCGAGACTGGACATTCGCAGGTCACTATGAGGACCTTGGCGCGTCCGGCTACAACCCCAAGGTTGCCCGCCCCGGCCTCGACGCCGCGCTCGCCGCCGTGGCCCGCCGGGAGGCTGACGTTCTCGTCGTCTATCGCCTCGACCGCCTAACCCGGCAGGGCGTCGCCGAGGCCCTCCGTATCGTCGGCGTGCTCCGCGAGCATAACGCGGCCCTAGTGTCTGCAGAGGAGCCGTTCCTAGACACGTCCACCGCTATGGGAACCGGTATTTTCGGCCTGTTCGCGGCGCTCGCCGAACAGGAAAGCGAAAACATATCTGCACGCTCGCGCAGCGCTAAGGCCACCCTCCGGGCTGTCGGGTCGCACGCTGGAGGACGCCCGCCGTTCGGCTTCTCCGCCGAACGCGTCGTCAACGGCACGCTAACCGTCCGCCGCCTTGTCCCGGAGCCTACCGAGGCCGCCGTCGTCCGCGAGGCCGTCAAGCGGGTCCTGAGCGGCGAAAGCGTCCTTTCCTTGGCTCGCGAACTGAACGCCCGCAATCTCCGCCCCCGGTCCGGTGCTGAGTGGACTACCTCGACCCTCACACGCATCCTCCGGGCGCCCCAACTGGCCGGATATATGCCTGCCCACCGTGCAGGCCGGAACGTTGAGGTTCCCCGTGACTCACGCGGGCGGCTCATGCTGGAAAGAGACGACAACGGCGCTCCGCTTCGGCCATGGAAGGCACTGATCGACCCCGCAGACTGGCACCGGCTACAGGACATCTTGGAGGCCCGCCCAGTCACGCGCGGCACCGCGAAAGAGCCATCTCTCCTCGGCGGGACGTCGCTAATGGTGTGCTCGCTGTGCGGAGGCGGCATGGGCGCTGCCCGGCGCCGCAACATACCCACAGGCGGGGCTTACCGCTGTATGCGCCACAAGCGCGGCGGAGGGTGCACAGGAACTAGTGTTTCCATGTTTCATGCGGAGGACTACGTCGCCCGCGCCGTCTTTTCGCGGCTCGCGGCGCTGGACCCGCAGGACCCGGACGACCTCGATTTCCTCCTGACCGCTACTGAACGGTTCGCCGCCCGTACCGAGGACGGCAAGGTCGCTGCCGAGCGCGCGACGCTCCAGGCATCCATCGACTCGACACGCTCGGCGCTTGAACGCCTCGACGACGATCGCGCCGCAGGGATCTTTGACGGAGAGACCGGCACCGCTCGCTACCGGCGACAGGTTGCGACCCTAACGGCCCGCCTAGAGGTGGCGCACAAGGCCCTGACGGCGCTTCCGGCCTCCTCGGCGAACCTGGCCCCGTGGCTGGACTCGCTCTCCTACAGCGATAGCGGACCCATCGGCCCCGGGTCGGCGTGGGACGCGTGGGACGTCGGCGAGCGACGCGAGTTCCTCCGGATGGCCCTCGACCGCATCGAGGTATTGTCCCCGATCCGCCCACACGCGGGAGGCAACACCCCATTCAGAGGCGAGGAACGCCTCCGGCTGGTTTGGGCGGGAAGCAACGGCTAGGCACCACGGGACCTGCCGGCGTCCTGACGCCGAGAGGCAGGCTTAGACGGCGAGCGCGGGCCGCCTGCCCCGCGACAGCATCAAGGAGGCCTGCGCCGGGAAGAGACAGCGGGCCGCTCTCCTGCGCCGCTGTGATCGTTTGCACACTCCCCGCCTTGGACACTTTGGTCCACGCTGGCCCTCTCCTCTCCCGTCCCCGGAGAGCGTTAGCGCCGCCCGCGCACTTCTAGACCGGTTACACGCCTAGAGACGCCGAGGAGAGGCTGTCGCCACCTCCTCAAGGTGAATAGTTCGCGTCGAGTGGTGCGTGCCATTTAGTTCTATTTCTTTTCTAAGAAGCTCTCTCTCTTGAAGAAAAAACAGAGCACAACGGCACGCACCACCAAACGCCAACTATTCACCCTCCCCAACGTGACGCCCCGCTCGGCGCCCATCCGCGAGTACCGCCCACAAGGGCGGCACCGCCACCACCTCGGCGCCGTGGGCTGAACTGCCACCACTTCACCTAGAAAGTTCACCTTCCATGTTCAATGCTTCCCAACTGACCCCTGCCCACGTCGACGCCCTCCTTTCCCCGCGCAATGGCGGCACGATCCGAGGCGAGGACGCCATCGCACCCGGCGCCGTCGCCAACGTCATCCAGGCGCACCTCGCCGCCAATGGCTACCGCGAATACGTCGACTACGAGGGCAACGGCCACGTCTACCGCGTGATCGCCGAGGAGACCGTCAAGGTCCCATGGCGCGAGTTTGTGGCCGACGTCTCCGGCGCCCTCATGGCCCTCTTGGAGGCCGTCCTCGCCACCGCGCCGACTGGCGCCCGTGCCCGCCGTGCCACCGGCACCCGCGCGGTGCTGACCTCCGCCGAGCGTGGCGCTACCACCTACCTTCGTGCTGTGGCCCGCGACGTGCGGGAGCGTCTCCCGGAACTCTCCGAGGAGGAGCACAAGGCCGCCGAGGACGCCGCACGCGAGGCCCGCAAGGCGGCACGCTCGGTCGTCGTCGAGGATCCGGCCGCCGTCCGCGTGGCCCGCTCCTCCCGCGAGGCGAACCGCCGCGACGAGGACAAGGCCCAGGTCCGCGACCTCCTCGGTAAGTGGGCCGCCGGTCTCCCGTCCGGCCGCCACGTTATCGGCGACGTGTGGGCCGCGTGGAGGCGTGCCATCGAGGCGCCGCGTACGTACCAAAAGCTCAGGGAGCAGAAGCACGGCGCCCTCCGCGTCGGCCGTACCGCGTTCTATGCGCTCCTGGAGGAGACTGGCAACGTCGTCAACGGCGGTGCCCGCAAGCGTTACCTCGTGGTCCCGTGACCTGAACGGCCTGCGTCGTTTGCGGCAAACCTGCGCCCCGGCCCCGCCCACGCGCCACACCAGGGCTCCTCTTGGGCCTCCGGAGGCCTGCGCCGTGCTGGCCCCCACAAGGTCGGGAGGCGGTCGCCTGCGGCCCTGCGACGGCGGCAGCGCCGGGCACCCCCTGGGGGAGGACTCCCCCCGCCCCCTTCTCCCAACCCCGAAGCGGCATAGCATCTCTCTCCGCGCGCGGGTCTGGGGGAACGCGTCAGCACGTCGCTGGACGACGGCCCGCCGGGCACCGTCGGCGTCGATTCGGCCCCGTCGGCGTCCCCTCGCGTACACCAAACGGTCCATTGGTATACGTTTGCGCCATGAGCACCGCCCGAACCGCCATCGTTTACGCCCGAGTCTCTACCGAGGAGCAGGCCGCCAACGGCGCCAGCTTGGACGCGCAGGCGGAGGTGCTCGCCAGCGTCGCCAGGGCGCGCGGGTGGGACGTCGTCGTCATGAAGGAACAGGCATCCGGCAAGGCCATGACGCGCAAGGCGCGTCCCATCCTGAATGACGCGCTCGAGATGCTCGCCGCTGGCGCCGCACACTACCTACTGGCCGTGCGTATTGACCGCATCAGCCGTACCGTGGAGGACTTTTCGGCGCTCATGGGCCGCGCTCGGCGCGAGGGATGGGCCATGGTGCTTAGCGAGATGGACCTAGACACCACCACCTCGCAGGGCGAGTTCATGGCTAACGTGCAAATCAGCGTGGCACAGTATGAGCGGCGCCTCATCGGCGATCGCACCCGTGAGGGGCTGGCCCAGCGCAAGCGCGAGGGCGTGAAGCTGGGGAGGCGCCCCCAGCTTCCCCTCCTCGTCGTCAAGCAGATCAAGGCTATGAAGCGCGACGGGGCATCCCTGCGGGGAATCGCCGACACGCTTAACGGCGAGGGCGTAGCCACAGCGCAGGGCGGCGCTAGGTGGCATGCGTCCACCGTAAAAAAGATCCTTGACTCGGAAGCGTGGGCTCACGTTCGCTGACACGCGGCCCCATCCCGACGACGTCTCATGTGCCGCTACCGACGAACGCGCTTCCAGGTACGCCCCCAGCGCTAGCCGAGGTCGCTGAGGGGCCGCCTACGCCCGCCTCCCGTCCGCACTGTCCCTATTGATTTCTTGATACCACAGGCGCTCCATAGGGCTGCAGAGCAGCACCCGGGGGCTCGGAGCGGAGCGTTAGGCATGTGACCCGGCCATGCATACAAATAACGCCAGTTGCAGGGAAGGCCTGCCTCTCCCGTGCCCTCGCGGAAACTAAAGAGCTCGGGACTTTGGCCGACTAAAGTTTCTGCCAGTAGCATGAGCGTTCAAGTATGAGGCATGTATTAGGGGGAAGCAATGGCCGGTAGTCGGACCTGTTCATGGTGTGGGATTCCAGGCCACGACATTAGGACTTGCGCCGTTAGCCAGAACGCGGGAACGTGCAGCGTTTGCGGCTATCACGGACACGACAAGCGAAATTGCCCCTACAAGTAGGCAGTTTGCTAACGGAATCGCAAGCACGTAAGTCCGCGCTTCCGCTGTCCTGATGCCGATCTCGCTCGCTAGGTTAATCACGATGACTTTTACCCCCTCGCCTTCCCCTGCCCCCGCTGCGCCACCGTTTGGAATGGAGTTAGGGACCGCCGGCGAGTGGTTAGGTGGGATTGCCACCCTTTTCGCTGTCGTCATATCCCTCGCTCTTGCGTGGCATAGCAACAGGCAGGCGGAGAAGGACCGCCGCGCCGCTCAAGAGGACCGGGAGCAGGCTCGGGCCGAACGCGTTGAGTTTCAGCGACAGCAAGAGGAGGAGGAGGCCAGCCGCAAACGTCGGCTGGCAGGCCAAGTCACCCTTGTCTCGCGCGTGTCCCACGAAGACTATGGTCGCCGTCGTATTTACGAGGTTCATAACGGCTCCGAGGAGCCAATTTTCAAGATCAGCGTTGCCGAACTCTGGCCCGCCGAGGACGGCACGACGAAGCCCTATAAGGTGTGCCGTTTTGAAGTTATTGAAGCCCGAGGCTCTCGCATCCATGAAGGTAGGCTTCGTGATCTTTACGACCGCGCCGCTCCCCCCAAGATCCCATCTGGCTCCCGTTTGCTCCTGTTCAATGACGGTACGGGCACCCGGTGGATCCGACTCGAAAGTGGCGAGCTACGAGAGCCGGGCCCAAATGACATCTACCTCTTCGAATCAGCGTGGGACGCATAGATCTTGGATTTACGCCGCATCCCGCATCTGGGCCCCATAAGTGCGCTCTCGGCCCCGGAGCAGCCCGGGCCAGGCCCTTCTGTCGTTAGCGTCCTCGGCAGGCTCGGTGATGACCGTCTATAGCCTCCCCTGAAAACACCGGTACGACCCTGACCGCAGTCATCGACGTCGAGTGGCCCGTCCGACCCGTGCGTTCCTGCGTCCTCCTATGACGCGGCGCTGGAACTTTCCACATAGCCCAAGGGGTCCCCTGTTAGCTCTACGCCGCTACGGGTGACTTAACTGAACACTCCTCGACCCATCGGGCACTCACAGAAAAGACGGACAGCAATTCCAGCGCCTCATGCTGTTCGAAATCTGTACCGCCGTGGTGAGCCAGTGGGTTACGTATGGCCATGAAAGCACCGCGCGAAAAGTTAACTGCCCGTCCTGCCGCGTGATCCAGCTTTGGCTGGCCCTGTCGCCCGGGAACCTGAGACGTGGCGTCTTCTCCGTGGATGGCTTCATCGAGAACGACCTTGCGCACAGGTTGGAGTCGCTTATGTCGCGACGACCTACCTTATTTTGAAGCTCTGCGTTGACCATATTGGCCGCCGTCTCCACCGCGTCCGCGTAATGGCCACTCATCCAAAGGGACTGGGGCGCCGCGCCAAACCCAAGGATGCAGTCGGTCGGCCCTTAGCCTCGGCGATTCGGGCTGTAGGTTCTCCGCTATTTCTGCCGCGTACAGCAACTGGCCGCGAAGTAGATGAGCACGCGAAATAAGAACGTCGCGGCTAGTGCCGGAACCCCATCGCCAATCATCAAACAGATATTCCGCAATAGCGGTAACAGGGGCCTTTAGCAGGTCAATCTGCCGCTCCGCTAGTCGGATCCGTTCACCATCCTTGGCCGCGCGCAAGAGGTAACTCCTCGATGCCGATATCCAACTCATTCAGCTTTTCTAGCGCCCAGTCCACGTTCATAGTCAAACCCCAGGCGACTCCTAGAACCTCCAATGCGCCTAGGCGCAAGGGATCGCCATCCTGCCAAGCCGTCCAGACCACAGCAACCCTGCCGAGTGGATCGTGTCCGTCTGCGCGACCGACCCGGCTCAGCTGTCCGGTCGTCGCCAACCGCTTACTCCCTTTCCGTCTTATCCCAACACACCGACGTTTCCCATCAAACCCGCTCAGTGGCCACCGTGATGGCCTCGATGAAACGGGTCATAACCGGAAAGTCCATCCGGTGGGCAAGGTTCCCCAGGGCTTGGACCAGCGGCGTGCCGGCGCGGACCTCGGCAAGGGCGGCCATGAATTCGTCGGCAAGGTCCCCGCGCGACGTCTTGCAGACGCGTTCTATCGCTCCGACGGTAGAGTCGCCCGCTCCGACCGCCAAGGCCATCAGTTCGGCAATGCTGGGGAACTGGCCCAGGATTCGACGGCGCCGCCGCACAATTTGTTCCCCGAGGTACCACTCGCGCAGCACGAATCCGCCCACCGCCGAACCGGCCAGCAGGACCAGTGAAAACAACCCGTTAAAGGTGCCCGCCGCGGCTGATAACGCCACGAAGGCCCCCGCCAGCAGAAACGCCGACCCCGACCACAGAAGCTGGGAGGCGCGGAAGTCGGCGACCCCCAGGCACAGGCCCGCTTTGGCCAGCCGGTCCTCCAGGGACCCGCTTACAGGATTGAGGCGGTTCGCCCAGGCCACCAAATCGGTCAGCAGGGGACGCAACAGACGCCCCAGCGGACCGAACGGGGTCCCCGAAGGGTCTTGGGCCGCCAGAAGGCGGGAGGCTGGCCGGCCCGACCGCAGTTGCGGAGCCACCCGCTCGGCGAACGGAACCCGGCGCATCGCCGGCAGCCCGGTAAAAACCAGCCAGAGGCCCATCCCCAGCAGAAAACCCGACCCTGTGGCCCATGCCTGCCATCCGGTCATTTGGCGATCCGTTCTTCCGGGGGAAGGGTGCCGATCCGCCGCATTGCCTGGTAGCAGATCACCGATATGCCAAACCCGATGCCCAGCACCAGCGCCCCGCCAGGGGTCGAGTATGCCCTGACCGCTTGGGGCTGTCCGGCCAGCAACAGCAGGATGGCCCACGGTGCGGCAACCGCAAGGCGGGCCGCATTGACGGTCCACGACTGCCTGGCTGCCAGTTCGCCGCGGGTTCGTGCACTGTCCCGCAGGAATCCTGCCAGGGTCCCCAGCATGTCGCCAAGGTCCGCTCCCCCGACCTCTCGCGTGATCCGCAGCGCGGTGACAATCTTGTCCGCAACCGGATCCGCCAGGCGGATGCGCAACGCCTCCACCGATTCGTCGAAGCGGACGGTGGCCCGGTAGTCGCGCGCAAAGTCCGCAAACGCCGGACGCAACTGTTCGGGCCCTTGGGAAGCGAGTTGGCCAAGGGCCTCCGGCAGGGTGAGGCCCGCGCGGATTGCGGAGCGCAAATGGTCCACGACGTCCGGCCATTGCCCCCGCAGCGCTGCTTCACGCCGGGCCGCCCTCCAGCGCAGGATTGCGAAGGGAGCCGCGGCACCGAACAACCCGAAGGCCAAGGCGATCACCGGACCTTGGGTGAGGACCAGGACCACCAGAAAAAAGAGCACGGCGCTCGACACAGTGGCGGAAAGGAACCCTCCGGGGGCCATCCTGTCCATGCCTGCCCGGAGCAGCAGGGTCTCTATACGGCTGGGCCCGCGTACCCGGGATTGCCGCGGTTCCGCCCACAGGGACCACCAGATAAGAAAGGTTCCCAACCCCAGCCCAAGCCCCAGCACCAGGCTCACGACGTGAACTCCATCAGGTCCGCGACGTCGATGCCTGCCCGCTCAAGCTTGTGGTGGGACAGGTCAGCGGAGGGCATGAGCGCCAAGTCCCCACCCCGGCGACCGAAGACGCTGGACGTCTCGATCACCCCGTTCTCCACTCTCCGCCCCAAGGCAAGTATCTCCGCGACGCGCCTCCGCCCCGATGGCGTGCGCTCGCAATGGACCACAAGGTCAATGCACGCGGCCACGGTCGGCAGCACAAACTGGCTTGAGATATTTTCCCCGGCCAGCAGCGGCAGGGTGCATATCTTGGTCACCGCGTCGTGCGCACTGTTCGCGTGGATGGTGCACAGGCCAGGCAGGCCGCTGTTCAACGCAATGAGCATGTCCAGGCTTTCCGCCTCGCGCACCTCGCCGATCACCAACCGGTCCGGGCGCATCCGCAGCGCTTCCTTGACCAGCCGGCGCATGCCGATTTCGCCTTCGCCCTCAAGGTTCGGCTGGCGGCACTGCAACCCCACAACATCGCGCAAGGGGATCTTCAGTTCAAAAACCTCTTCCACCGTGACCACGCGCTCGCGGCTGCCGATCGCCGAGGACAGGCAATTGAGGAGGGTGGTCTTGCCGGCTTGGGTGGCGCCGGAAACCAGGACGTTCAGCCCTGCCGCGACTGCCAGTTCCAGGTAGCTGGCCGCGTGGCGGCTCAACGAGCCCAACTCCACCAAGTGGTCCAGCCGCGATGCCCGGGCAATGAACTTGCGGATGTTTACCGCCCACTCGCTGCGGGTGATATCGGGAATCACAACATGCAGCCGCGACCCGTCAGGCAGGGCCGCATCGACGAATGGGGAGGAGAGGTCCAACCGCCGGCCCGACGAGGCAAGCATTCGTTCCACGAGCGTCCGGACCTGCTCCGCCTCCAGTCGAATCGGCGTCAGTTCCGACGTTCCGCCCCGGGAGCAGTAGACCTCGGAGGGGGAATTAATCCAGATTTCCTCCACCGTCGGGTCATCAAGCAGGGGCTGCAGGGGGCCCAGGCCCGCGACCGCGTCAAAGACCCGGCTCATCGCTTCATCCAGCGGTCCGAGCGGCGGTAATGATCCAAGCATTGAACGCTCGTCGTAGTCCCTCACTGCCGCCTCGACAATGCGCCGCATTTCCGCGGTCTGGCGGACAGGATCAAGCCCACGCCTGCGGACCAGTTCCCGAACCTCGCCCTCGACGATGCCAACGCCGTCCATAGGTCGTCTCCCCCACGGTGCGGAACCCGGCCGCCCCCAGCCCGTCGCATCCGTAGCCCCAGACACTACCCAGATGACATGCGATTACACAATCACCACCCCAGCCCTGTGGACAACGGAGGGGCCATCCACACCGTGGGCCCGGGGCGCTCCCGTCCCGCGGCCGCAGGGCTACCGTCGGATCCACGCCCGCCTTGTGGAAGGACCACCATGCCCCTACACCTGAGCCTGCCGGGTACGCGCCCGGCGGACCCCGCGCTGCGCCAATTCGACGTCATGGGCCCGCCCGGATTGCCCGGGAAGGCGCTCGCCGACCTCCTGGCCACCGACGCCCCCGGCATCCGGTGGCATGCTGGAAACATCCCCCTGTCCGAGGTCCCTGCCTTGCCCTCCCACGGACACCTGCTGCTGACCCCGGCCGCGGCAGGCCGCCCGGCCCCTGCCTCACCGGCACCCCTCTGGCTGTTGGTGGAGGAAGGCCCCGACAGCGGCTCGGCCTACCCGTTACCGCGGGGCGCGCACCGGATTGGCCGGCACAACTGCGACGTCACGGTGGCGGACCCAACCATCTCCCGCCACCACGCCGATTTGGTGGTCGACGGACGCTCGATAACCTTGAACTGGCCCGGCGTGCACTTGCGGCGTGCCTCCGGCCCGTTCCTGCAGTTGGCCGTCGGCGACCATTTCAGGCTCGGCTCGACGACCTTCCGGGTCGCCGCGCAGGATCAGTGTCCTCCCTCCATCGAATGGCCCCTGCCCCCGCTGACCGTGGATGGCGTCTCCGGGTCGGGACGGCCCGCCCTCGCGCTGCTCGGCGCCGTGCTGCCACTGCTGATCGGTGCGGCGTTGGTGGCGGCGACAGGGTCCTGGCTGTTCCTGGCCTTCGGCGCGGTAGGGCTGGCGACAGGGGGCCTCCCCGCGGCGGCTGAGCTGCGGGCGCGCCACCGGTTCAGGAAACGGATTCGCGCTGCAGCGGAGCAGGACCGTGCCCGCCTGGAAAGCCTTGCCCCCGCCCTCGGCACGCTGGTGCTGGGCCTGTCGGAGGCCGCTGGCCCCCCAGCCCGGAACCCAGAACGGAACCCGGCATCGGGGGCCGGCTCACTACCCCTGCGGGTGGGCCGCGGGGAGGCAACAGCCAACGTTTCGGTCGCGGCCGGCCCCGCTCCGCCACCGGTACGCCTGATGGCCTGTCCCGTGCTCGTCGCACTGCGGGCAGGATCCGTGGTGGCCGTGACGGGTGCCCCCGCCGCCGCGGCCGCCGCCCTAAGGGCCCTGGTCTTCCGGGCGGCGGTGGCCGTGCACGACGCCGGTTGGCTCCTGCTGCTTGCCGGCCCGGCGAGCGCCTTCCCCGCATCGCTCCGCCGACATCCGCAGGTCGCCCGGGTCCGGTCCCCGGGTGACCTGGCCCGGCTGCCACACGGAGACACCCCAGCCATTGTGGTCCTTGCGGGCTCTTCGCCGCAGTGGTTGGGCCCTTGCCAGGCCGCGGCCGGCGAGCAGCGCATTGCACTGCTCTGCCTCGATCCGGCCGGCACCCTGCCGGCGCAGTGGCGGATCTCCCCGGACGGCGGCTGGCTGGAGGAGCGCCGGGAACCGCAGATGCCAGAACGCCGACGCGTAGAGGTGGACGGCATGTCGTTCCGCACTATGGACGAGGCATGCCGAGCAACGGCGGCCGGCGGGCAGGAAGAGGTCCTTCCGCGGGTGGACCCGGCTTCCCGGCACCTTCCGGGGCCCCGGAAGGTGGCTTGGCAGGACGCTGCCACCGGCGTTCCCGGAACAGCATCGGCGGTGTCCTCGCTGGTGGCGCACTTGGGCTGGAGGGAAGGGGAGCCGGGGCTGCAGCTCGATCTGGTAACCGACGGACCGCACCTGTTGGTGGCCGGCACCACCGGCTCCGGGAAGTCGGAGCTGCTCAAAGCGCTGCTCCTGGAGCTGGCAAGGAGCTACCCGCCCACCGAGGTGGGGTTCCTGCTGGCCGATTTCAAGGGAGGGTCCGCCTTTTCGGCCTTCCGGGCACTCCCCCACACGCAGGCGCTCATCACCGACTTGGATGCGGAGACAGCCCGGCGCACCCTGGAGTCCCTTCGTGCCGAACTCGTCCGGAGGGAACGCCTGCTGCGCGAGTGGGGAGCGGCGGATTACGCCGCCTATCGGGGCATCCCTGGACCCCGCGTCCCGGGCGGACCTCACCCGCCGGTGCTCCCCCGCCTTGTGGCGGTGGTCGACGAATTCCGCGTGTTGGCCGATGATATGCCGGAAGCACTGGCCGACCTTGCCCGACTGGCCGCCGTCGGACGTTCCCTTGGGGTGCACCTGGTACTGGCCACCCAACGCCCGCAGGGCTGCGTACCCCCGGACCTGCGCGCGAACCTGAACACCGTTGTCTGCCTGCGGGTTCTGGCCCCCACCGATTCGGTTGATCTGCTGGGGACCGCCGCGGCGGCAGAAATCCCGGTGGATGCTCCGGGATGGGGCTATGCGCGCAGGGGCGGCGAGTCCCCGGCCCGGTTTCGGCTCCTTCCCCCGGGTGCGGCGGCGCCGGAATGGTCATTAGTGGAGGTGGGCCCCGACCTGGACACGTGCGGCTGGCCGCGGCGGATCACGGTCCTGCCGGCCGGAGCCGCCCCTGCCGGAGCCGGTTCCGCCGAAACCGGCTCCGGCAGACCTGACCCCGTCAGGGAAGCCGTGGCGGAACTCGCACGCAGCCTTGTCTCTAGGGACCGGCCGTCATCGCCGTTTGCCCCGCCGCTGCCGGAGGTCCTGGAGAGCATCCCCCGGCGGTTCCTGCCCGTTGTGCCCGCAGCCGCCGTGCCGCTGGGCCTTGCCGACCTGGTGGATGAACAGTGCGTGCGGGTCTTCGGCTGGTCCCCGCGCTCGCAGCGCAGGATAGCGCTCGTCGGCGGACCATCGGGCGGCGGTGCCGCCTTCGTCCGCCGGCTCGTTGAGGGCGCGGCGGGGATGGAACCGGAGTGCCACGTCTACGTGCTGGACGGCGCGCTGAGCTGCCCCGAGGCGGCGGGCCTTCCACGGGTGGCAGGCTACATCGATCCATCCGAGCCGGAGCGGGTCTCCGGGATGCTGGATGTGCTGGAGGAGGGCTGCGGGGAAACCGGTCCCGGCGCCGACCGGGTGCTGGTGCTTACGGGCCTGGCCGCCTGGTTCGCCGCGCTCGGCCCCGCCGGCATGCCCCGCCTCGAGGACCGGCTCGCAGGTTTGGCCCGAGCGGCCGGCGGGCCCTCCATCATTGTGGCCGGGGACCGGGACGTTGCCTCGTCGCGTTTTTTCGCCCTAGCGGAGCACCGACTTTATCTGCCATTCGGGCTGGGGCCGGAAACCACCATGCTGTGGCCGCGCCTGCGGAAGGTGCGCCGTATCCCCGGCCGCGCGGTCTGGACCGGTCCCGGGCTGCCGGACGGCGGCGTGGCCGTGCAACTCCTTGGCCCGCTTCCGGCAGGTGCGCCCGGGTCCACACCACCGGCCCGCCTGCCGCTGGCCGCCTGCCGGCCGCTGCCCCGCCACCTGCCCGGCGGCGACCTCCTGCGGGATCCCCGCCTGGCCGCAGCCGGCCCCGCTGCGCGGGAGGCGCGCGGGGGCTACCTGCTCGGGGTCACAGGCCCCGACAACAGGCCATGGACGTGGCAGCCGGGCCGGGTGGGGCTGGTCCTGGGGCGTCCGGGCAGCGGAAAGACCTCGGTGCTGAGGTTCCTCCAAGCCAGTATTGGGGCGCCGGCAGCCTGGATCGGCCCGGAGGACGCGCCGGCGGATCGGGCACGCGGCCCGGAGGACCGGGTCCCGCCGGTGGTGCTGGTTGACGACGCCGCAGACCTTTCCGCGGAGCAGCGGGCACGGGTCGAGCAGTGGCACCGGGCGGGGTCGAGGGTGGTGCTGGCCGCGGCTCCCGGACCGCGGCTGTTCCTCGACCTGCCGCTCGCCGCCACGGCACGGGCCGCCGAGTCGGTCCTCGTGCTCAACCCGCGAGCGCCCGCGGATGCCGACATCGTGGGCTGGCGGGTCGAACCGCTGGCGCGCGACCTTCCAGGGCGGGGTGTCGTCCTGGTGGCCGGGGTCCAGCGGCAGGTCCACTGCGCGCACCCCTGAACGGCACGCTCCGTTCGGGTGGCAACTGCGGCCGCAAACTACTGCTGGGCCCCCCGGGAAGCGGAGGCGCCCCGGTCCCCGAAAAAGGCGGTGGCCTTGGGGTCGAACAGCAGCAGGAGGATGGCGGCCGCGGGGACCAGCAACCCCAGCGCGACCAGGGGCATCCCGCCACCGAAGAACGACGCCGCGAAGATCACTTGGAAGACCTGCCACGCCAGGGCGGACGCCCGTGTCCAAGCCTTACCGCGGAACAGGAAATGCCCCACCAGGAACTGCCAGGCACCCGCGGCCAGCAGGAGGAAAAGCATGAAGAGCCGTCCGCCCATATTGACGGGACCTTCCTGCCCGATGGACAGTAGGTACCACGCAGCCGCGGCCAGGACCGCCAGTCCCTCAAGGACAAGCAGCACGGCAATGGCCGTTACGGAGACCGGGCGTGTGGGCGGAGCAGGAAGTTCTGGAGTCACCCGCAAAATCTACCGCTTCCCCCTCCGGCCCGGCCAAAGCACCCGGAAAGCACGACAAAGCACCCGGACAACGCACTCGGAAAGCACGCAGTCCCGACGGGCCACGTCGCCCGGACAAACCAGACGGCCGGACAAACCACCCGGCCGGACAAACCACCCGGCCGGTCAAGGCCTAACACCCGGATGGCGAGGAGGTTGACCTGTGATGAAAGCCTCACACCTTAACAGTGAATTCGCAGTCGGTGCCCCTTGTTTACGTGAACGTAACATGAAAGTCTGATTGGGCAGTCGGGGAGGGAGCACATGTAGCTCCCTTTTCTTCTGCCAGCCCGCCGGCCGTTCACCGCGGGACCCCACCCCCCAAACCCCCAAGGAGCATCAACAAGCATGGATTGGCGTAGTCGCGCGGCCTGTCTGGACAAGGATCCCGAACTGTTCTTCCCCGTGGGCAACACGGGTCCGGCCCTGCTCCAGATCGAAGAGGCCAAGAGCGTGTGCCGTCGTTGCCCCGTGATCGATACGTGCCTGCAGTGGGCCATCGAGAGCGGCCAGGACGCCGGTGTTTGGGGCGGCATGAGCGAAGACGAGCGTCGCGCCCTCAAGCGCCGCGCCGCCCGCGCCCGCCGCGCCTCCTAGCAGTACACACCCGTCCGGGAACAGCCGCTCCCCGGCTGAACCCGGACACCACCGCAGCTCCCCGGAGGGGGCCGGACCGCACCCGCGGCCCGGCCCCCTCCTGCATTGCGCGCCGCATTCACCTGCCTGCGAACCCGGCCCTATGTGATTCGGCTCCTTCATGTTCACTCGATACCATCGAACAGTGACGGAACAAGCGATCGACCCACTCGTGGGCAGCAGGGTGGATGGCCGGTACCACGTAAAGCGCCGGCTGGCCCGCGGGGGCATGTCCACCGTCTACCTGGCCACCGACCTGCGCCTGCACCGCGACGTCGCACTCAAGGTCCTCTACCCGCACCTGGCGGAGGACCCGGCCTTCCTCAAGCGCTTCGAGGCCGAGGCCATCACCGCTGCCCGGCTCTCCCACCCCCACGTGGTCAGCGTCCTGGACCAGGGCGTGGACGGCCACCTGGCCTACCTCGCCATGGAGTACGTCCGGGGCCGGACCCTGCGCGACCTGCTGGATGAACGGGGCAGCCTTGCCCCGCGCCAGGCACTGGCGCTGATGGACCCGGTGATCGAAGGGCTTGCCGCCGCGCATGCGGCCGGCCTGGTCCACCGGGACATGAAGCCGGAAAACGTGCTGCTCTCCGACGAGGGGCGGATCAAGGTGGCGGACTTTGGGCTGGCCCGCGCCGCCACCGGACACACCGCCACCGGGAACCTGGTCGGCACGGTCGCCTACATCTCCCCCGAACTGATCACCGGGGAGCCGGCCGACGCCCGCAGCGACGTCTACGCCGTGGGCATCATGCTCTACGAGCTGCTGACCGGCCGGCAGCCCTTTTCCGCCGAATCCCCCATCCAGGTCGCCTTCCAGCACGTCAACGAGTCTGTCCCGGCTCCCTCGGCCGCCGTCCCCGGCCTGGCCTCGGACCTGGACGAACTGGTGGAGTGGTGCACGGCCAGGGACCCGGAGGACCGCCCGCGCGACGCCGCGGCCCTACTGGGCGAACTGCGCCACATCCGCACCACCCTCACCGACGAACAGCTTGATTTCGGCGCGGCCGGAACCGCGGCCGCCGGGCCCGGCACGCCGGGCTCCCTTACCGAGGCCATCCCCGCCGGCGGGGACGCGACCAGCGTCATCGCCGGCCTCCAGGGCGCCACGCGCGCCTATCCGCGCCCCGTCCTGCCGGCCGGGATTACGGAGGACGGGGACGACGGGGAGGACGACGGCGGTCCCGACGCCGCGGAGGACACCGACGGCGAGGCCGGCTCCGGGCTGTCCGCCCGCGCTGCGGCCCGCGCGGCCCGGCGCGACGAAAAGGCCGCCCGCAGGGAGTGGGCCCGCGAGGCCCAGCGCCCGCTGGAAAGGCTTGAACCTTCCGGTTCACGCACCCGCGGCTGGATCCTGGCCGGGGTACTCCTGCTCGCCGCGGCCCTGCTCGCCGTCGCCGGCTGGTTCTTCGGAATGGGGCCCGGCGCCCCGGTGAACATCCCCTCCCTCGGAGGACGGACCGCCGCGGCAGCCGTGCAGGAACTCGACGCCCTGGGCGTCGACTCCACCCAACGGGAGATCTTCGACGAAAAGATCGACAAGGGCCTGGTGGTCGGCAGTGAACCATCCGCAGGCACCCAGATTCGCCGTTACGAAGACGTCCGTCTCCTGGTCTCCAAGGGGCCCGAACTGTTTGCGGTGCCCAACGTGGTGGGCCGCACCCGGGAGGACGCCGAAAAGGCGCTCCGCGAGGCGAACCTGGAGCTGGGCTCATCGCGCCTTGCCTACAACGAATCCGTGGACCAGGGCCTGGTGGTCTCCCAGGCCACCGCCCCGGACAGGGAGGTCCGCCGCGGCACCGCCGTCGACATCGTGGTCTCCCGCGGCCCCGCCCCCGTGGAGGTCCCCGACATCGAGGAAATGGATGCCGCCGAGGCCGAGCGCACCCTCGCGGCCGCCGGACTGAAGGGCAGGGTCACCGGCGAGGAGTTCAGCCGGGAGATCCCCAAGGGCACCGTCATCTCCCAGGACCCCGACGGGGGCAGGCTCGACCGCGGGTCCACCGTCGGCTATGTGCTGTCCAAGGGCCCCCGCATGGTCGAGGTCCCGGACGTCGTGGGCCAGGATGTGGACGACGCCGAGGAGATCCTGGAGGAGCTGGGCTTCGACGTCGAGGTCGACGAGGTCCTGGGCGGCTTCTTCGAGACCGTCCGCGACCAGGACCCGCGCTCGGGCACAGCGCCGGAAGGCTCCACCATCACCCTCACGGTGGTCTAGGAACCCGCCGGCACGGCCGGCATCCCCGCGGCAGGTAGGACGACGGCAGGCATAACGACGGCGGCCCGCTGCCTTGCGCAGGCAAGGCAACGGGCCGCCGTCGTGGTGTGGTTCCGCAGGTGCTAGGCGCGCCCGCCACGCTTGGCCAGCGCGCCGGAGACCAGGAATGCCATCTCCAGGGACTGGCGGTGGTTCAGGCGCGGGTCGCAGACGGACTCGTAGAGGTCGTTGAACTGCTCCTCGCGGATCGGGTCGGCCCCGCCCAGGCACTCGGCGACGTCATCGCCGGTCATCTCCACGTGCAGGCCGCCCGGGTAGGTGCCCAGCGCGTCATGGACCTCGAAGAAGCCCCGGACCTCGTCCATGACATCCTCGAAGTTGCGCGTCTTGTAGCCGTTCTGGCTGGTGACGGTGTTCCCGTGCATCGGGTCGGTGACCCAGAGCACCTGCGCTCCGGAGGCGGTCACCTTCTCCACCAGGTGGGGCAGCTTCTCCCGGATGTTCTTCGCGCCCATGCGGCTGATGAAGGTCAGGCGGCCCGGCTCGCGGTTCGGATCCAGCTTGTCAATCAGCGCCAGCGCGTCCTCCGGGGTGCTGTTCGGGCCCAGCTTCACACCGATCGGGTTGCGCACGCGGGAAAGGAAGTCCACGTGGGCGCCGTCCAGCTGGCGGGTCCGCTCCCCGATCCACAGGAAGTGGGCGGAGGTGTCGTAGGGCAGTCCGGTGCGGGAGTCGGTGCGGGTCAGCGCGCGCTCGTAGTCCAGCAGCAGCGCCTCGTGCGCGGCGAAGAACTCGGTCCGCTTGAGCTCGTCGAAGTCGGCCCCGCAGGCTTCCATGAAGCGGATCGCGCGGTCGATCTCCCCGGCCAGCGACTCGTAGGCCGCGTGCGCCGGGTTCTCGGTGAAACCCCTGTTCCAGTTGTGCACCGAACGCAGGTCGGCAAAGCCGCCCTGGGTGAACGCGCGGATGAGGTTCAGCGTGGATGCGGAGGTGTTGTAGGCCTTGACCAGGCGGGCCGGATCGTGGCGGCGGGATTCAGGGGTGAACTCGTAGCCGTTGACGATGTCCCCGCGGAAGGCCGGCAGGGTGACGCCGTTGCGGGTCTCGGTGTCCGAGGAGCGCGGCTTGGCGAACTGCCCGGCCATGCGGCCCATCTTGATGACGGGCATGGAGGCGCCGTAGGTCAGCACCACCGCCATCTGCAGGATGGTCTTCACGCGGGCGCTGATCTTGTCCGCGGTGGCATCGGCGAACGTCTCGGCGCAGTCGCCGCCCTGCAACAGGAAGGCCTTGCCCTGGGCCGCGGCAGCCAGGCGCCCGCGCAGCACGTCGACCTCGCCGGCGAACACCAGCGGCGGCAGCACTGACAGTTCCCGGACCGCGGCGTCGTGCTCGGGGGTCCCGTGCCAGCTCGGCTGCTGCTGGATCGGCAGCGTGCGCCACACGTCCAGACCGGGATCGAGGGCAGGGCCGGCGTTGCCGACCGGAACAGTGGGGGCGGAGGATAGCTCAGTCACCCTTAAAGGGTAGTCTCCCCGGCCCGGCCGCTCCGCATCCGGCGTAAAGCCCGGTCGCGGGACGTTAACATGAGGGCGAACCGCCGGGTCAGGTGGCCGTGCCCGCGTCCCGGCCGTCCTCGGGGGCAGCGGCTTCAGGGGCGGCAGCTTCTTCAGGGGCGGGGACCTCGGAGGCGGCAGCTTCTTCAGGGGCCGGGACCTTGGGAGCAGCGGCTTCAGGGGCCGGGATTCCAGGGAGAACGGCTTCGGGGTGGTCCTGCCCGGTCCCGGACTGTACGGCCTTGGCGTGCGAGGCCTTCGAGTGCTCGGCCCTGGCCTGGCGCTTGGCGGCCGCCATCTGGGTCTTGACGGTTTGGGCGTAGACGTCCACGTACTCCTGGCCGGACAGGCGCATCAGCGCGTACATGATCTCGTCGGTGACCGAACGTTGGACGAAGCGGTCCTCGGCCATGCCCGCATAGCGTGAGAAGTCCAGCGGCTCGCCGATCACCATGCCCACCCGGCGGATGTTGGGAACGGTCTTGCCGATCGGCTGGACCTTGTCCGTGCCGATCATGGCCACCGGAATGACCGGGACCCCGGTGGCCAGGGCCAGCTTGGCCACCCCCACCTTGCCCCGGTAGAGCCGGCCGTCGGGGCTGCGGGTGCCCTCCGGGTAGATGCCCAGCAGCTTGCCTTCACGCAGCGCCTGCTCGCCGGCCCCCAGCGAGCTGGCGGAGGCCGCGCCGCCGGAGCGGTCCATCGGCAGCTGGTTGCTCAGGCGGAAGAATGCGGCGGTCAGCTTGCCTTTGAGGCCCTTGCCCGTGAAGTAGTCGCTCTTGGCCAGGAAGACCACCGGACGGTCCACGGCGACCGGAAGGAAAATCGAATCGGAGACGGAGAGGTGGTTGCTGGCAAGGATCGCCCCACCCTGTGCCGGAATGTTGTCCAGCCCCTTGACCCAGGGCCTGAACAGCAAATTCACCAGCGGAGCGATGAAGATCCGCTTCATGATCCAGTAGAACACCACTGTGCCTTCCACCTGTCCGGGAGCCGCCTGTAGCGGCGCGGCGACGCCGGGCACCGCGGTCGGTTACGCTCTACTTTAGGCACACATCAGCCCCGGGCTCGCATCCCCAGGGCCCGCACGGGGAGAACCATGGACATCTTGCCGCAGCCGCCGCGGGAGCGCGACGCCGCCTTCCGGCGCGCGGGGTCCTCCCCCGATGCGGTGCTGCTCATCCACGGCTTCACCTCCGGTCCGCGCAGCGTCCTGCCGTGGGCCGAGGCACTTTCCGACGCCGGCTTCCCCGTGGCCGTCCCGCTGCTGCCCGGCCACGGGACCCATTGGGAGGACCTGTCCCGGACCCCGCGGGCCGCATGGATCGCTGCGGTGGAGCGGGAGTTCGACGCCCTGCAGGCCACCCACCGCCGGGTGTTCGCCTGCGGCCTGTCGATGGGCGGCACGCTGGCGCTGCGGCTCGCCGCCGCCCGCGGCGTGGCCGGCGTCGTGGTGGCCAACCCGGCGCTGACGTTCGCCCATCCGGCGGCGCGCTTCGCCGGACTGCTGCACCGGGTGCGCCCCACTGTGGCGGCCATCGCCAACGACATCGCCCTGCCGGGCCAGGACGAGGGCGCCTACCCGCTGACCCCCGTGGCAGGCGTGCACCAGCTGGGGCTGCTCATGGCCCAGACCCGGGCGCTGCTGCCGCGCATCGACGTGCCGGTGCTCGCCTACCGCTCCGCCGTGGACCATGTGGTTCCGGAGTCGAGCATCGCCGCGCTGCGCGCGGGGCTGTCCGGCGCGCCGCTGGACGTGCGGCCGCTGCCGAACAGCTACCACGTGGCCACCCTGGACCACGACGCCGGGACCCTGTTCTCGGGAACGATCGATTTCATCAGGTCCCACGGGTCCACATCAGGTGAGGAGGCCCACCGTGGCTGATAACGAGGCCGGCGACCGCCACCCCGGCCGGGCCGCCGACGACGCCGCATGGCGCGACCTGGTCCGCCGCCTGGAGGGGAACCCCTCCGCTGAGGGCCTTTCCGGCGGCCACGCGGGGGCCGGGGATCCCGCGGGGGCCGGGGATCCCGTGCCCGGAGGCGAGGGCATGGGTACGCACACTGGACCCGAAGCCACCAGCGGCGCCGGAGACGCCGCGGGCGGGCCGCGCGACTATGAACTTTTGGATGACGACGGCGACAGCTTCGTCCCGCCGGAACCACCGGCGTTGGGTGCGGGGGAACCCGCGAAGGTGCTGGCATGGTGCGGAGCCGTGGGCGCCCCGCTGCTCCTGCTGCTGTTCACGCTGCTCTGGCGCGGCGTTCCGGGGCCGGTGCTGCTGGGCCTGGCCGCCGTGTTCGTGGTGGCGGCGGGGTACCTGGTGTTCCGCATGCCGCGCGAGCGCAGCGAGGGCGACGACGGCGCACGCGTCTAGGCCAGCGCACCCAGCGGCGGACCTCCTCGGGAGGGCCCGCCGCGGGACCCGCCGGCCTCCCGGGCCGCGGCCCCCTCCCCGTCCGCTGCCGCCTGCTGGGGCGCCCCATTGACCGCGAAGCCTCACCCCCGGGCCCATAAGTGCGCCTGTGGCTTTCGTGACGGGTGCCACTAGGCTGGAGGTGCGCGGCCCGTCCGCCGGGCTGGCCAGAGCCGATGGGTACGCCCGGCGTGCTTCCTGCTTCCGGAGCCGCGCCACCGGGGCACCCGAGCAGAACCGACCACGCAGGACCGACCAAGCAGGACCGACCGACTAAGGAGCCGAAGTGCGCGAGATCAGCGTTCCCCCCCTGGTGACCAGCCCTCCGGAGGCCAATGTCACCGATTTCGTCCTGCGGCAGGCTGCTTCCCCGGCCAACCCGGTGCTTTTCTCCACCCCGGACGGCCAGGGCGGCTGGGTCCCCGTGCGCGCCGCGGAGTTCGCCGCCGACGCCTCCCTGCTGGCCAAGGGCCTCATCGCCGGGGGCCTGAACCCCGGAGACCGGGTGGGACTGATGGCCCGCACCCGCTACGAGTGGGCCCTGGTGGACTTCGCCATTTGGTTCGCCGGATGCGTCTCCGTCCCCGTCTACGAGACATCCTCCCCCAGCCAGCTCGCCTGGATCCTGGGCGACTCCGGCGCCTCCGCCGCCGTGGTGGAGGGACCGCGGCATGAGGATGCGGTGCGCCAGGCCGCCCAGCAGGAGGGCCTGGCCGGGCTGCGCCACGTCTGGCAAATGGAGGGTGACGGACTGGAGGCCCTGCGCCGGGCCGGCGCGGCCGTGGGCGACGCGGAGCTGGAGGAGCGCCGCGCATCCCGGACCCTGGAGAGCCTGGCCACGATCATCTACACCTCCGGCACCACCGGCCGTCCCAAGGGGTGCGAGCTGACGCACTACAACTTCGTCGAACTGTCGGAGAACGCCCGCCTGGCCCTGCCCGAGGTGTTGGCCCCGGGGTCCTCGACGATCATGTTCCTGCCGCTGGCCCACGTCTTCGCCCGCTTCATCTCCGTGCTGGCCGTGGCGGCCGGGGTGAATGTCGCCCACACCTCGGATGTGAAGAGCCTGCTGCCGGACCTGCAAAGCTTTAGCCCGAGCTTCATCCTGGCCGTGCCGCGCGTGTTCGAAAAGGTCTACAACAATTCCATGCTCAAGGCCGAGGACGGCGGCAAGGGCAAGATTTTCCACGCCGCGGCCGACACCGCCGTCGCCTGGTCCCGAGCCAGGCAGGACGGCAAGGTCCCGCTGCTCCTGGGGCTCAAGCACAGGGTCTTCGACAAGCTGGTCTACCGGAAGATCCGTGGGGCCATGGGCGGGCGCGTGGAGTACGCGGTCTCCGGCGGCGCTCCGCTGGGCGAGCGCTTGGGGCACTTCTTCCACGGGATCGGCCTCACCATCCTCGAAGGCTACGGCCTGACGGAAACCACCGCGCCGATCTCGGTGAACACCCCGGCGCTGATCAAGATCGGTACCGTCGGCGCGCCGCTGCCCGGCAACGCGGTGCGCATCGCCGAGGACGGCGAGATTCTGGCCAAGGGCGTCTGCGTGATGCGCGGCTACCACAACCGCCCGGACCTGCAGGAGGAGACGTTCACCGAGGGCTGGCTGCGTACCGGGGACATCGGCGAACTCGACGACGACGGGTTCCTGCGCATCACCGGCCGCAAGAAGGAGATCATCGTCACCGCCGGCGGCAAGAACGTCATCCCTGCCCAGCTGGAGGACCAGATCCGGGCCGACGTGCTGGTTTCGCAGTGCGTGGTGGTCGGCGACGGCCGTCCCTTCATCTCCGCCCTCATCACCCTGGACGAGGAGGCGCTGCCGGGCTGGCTTGAGCGCCACCAACTGCCCGCCTCGACTCCGTTGAAGGAGGCCGTGGAGAACCCCGTGGTGCGCTCGGCGGTCGCCGGCATCATTGCCCGCGCCAACGAGTCCGTCTCCAACGCCGAGGCCATCAAGGAGTTCCGCATCGTCGCCACCGATTTCACGGAGGCCTCGGGTCACCTTACCCCGTCGATGAAGATCAAGCGGGCCCAGGTGCTCAAGGACTACAGCGACATCCTGGAGGAAATCTACGGGACGGTCCGCCGCCATGCCGGGTGCCTTTCGTGCTGCGCGCCTCAGTCCCTGAGCGAATCGACCACCAGCGCAGCCAGCTCGTAGGCCGCGTCGCGGG
>NZ_BKDJ01000014.1 GCF_008580665.1 Zafaria cholistanensis | reverse complement strand
GGAAGCTAAGACCCACAGCGCCGATGGTACTGCACCCGGGAGGGTGTGGGAGAGTAGGACACCGCCGGACAACCATTACGGAAGCCCCCGACCACACCGTCGGGGGCTTCCCCCCTTTAACACCCCCCAACCCACCCCACCCCGCCCGGCCGGGCGGTACGGTTAACCCATGGACGGACTTTTTTCCCATGCGTCGCCTCCCCCGGGCCCGAAGGGCACCGCCGCGGACGTGACCGAGCCCCTGGTTTCCTCCGTCATGGTGCCCGTGACCGCGGACCAGGCGTTTGAGGGAATGACCGAGTACATCCACCTTTGGTGGCCCGGCGGCAAGTATTCGGCCTTCGGGTCCGGCACGCATCCTGCTTTCGGCCCCGACGGCCTGTACGAAGAGGCCGAGGACGGCCGCCGGTACCAGTGGGCCCGCGTGGTGCAGGTCAAGCACCCCGAGCTGATCGAACTTTCCTTCACGATGCTGATGGACCAGCACCCGCCCACACGCGTGGTGATCGCTTTCGAGGAGCACGGCACGGGAACCAGGGTCACGCTGACGCATGACGGGTGGGCTCCCGGCGAGGCCGGCCTCGAACAGCGGGCCCGGTACGGGAACTGGGACGAAATCCTGGGCTACTACGCCCGCTTCATGGGCGGCAAATAGTCCGCTCCCGGCCGCGAGCCAGCCATCCGCTTACCCTCCGAAAGGTCCGCATGCCCACCCTCGTTTCGCCCTTCCTTGACGATCTGTCCGCAGCCGTTGGCCGCGTCGCCACCGATGAGGCCACCTGTGCCGCCTACAGTCGCGACAACGCGCACGTCGTGGACCCCCAGGTGCCCCACGCGGTTGTCTTCGCCGAAAGCGTGGAGGACGTGCAGGCGACCCTGCGCATCGCCAACATGCACCGCGTGCCGGTGATTGCCCGCGGTGCCGGCACCGGGGTCTCCGGCGCCGCCCACGCGGTCAAGGGCTGCATCGTGCTCTCCCTGGAGCGGATGAACCGCATCCTGGCGATCCGGGTGGAGGACGAGGTGGCCGTTGTGGAGCCCGGCGTCGTGAACGCGGACCTGAACGCCGCCGTCGAACCCTACGGCCTGATGTACGCGCCGGACCCGGCCAGCTTCCGGCAGGCCACGATCGGGGGCAACGTAGCCACGAATGCCGGCGGCCTGCGCTGCGCCAAGTACGGGGTGACGCGCGACTCCGTGCTGGCACTGGAAGTGGTCCTTGCCGACGGGCGCCTGATCCGCGTCGGCCGCGACACGTTCAAGGGGGTTGCCGGCTACGACCTCACCGGGCTGTTCGTCGGTTCGGAGGGCACCCTGGGCATCGTCGTCTCAGCCACCGTGCGGCTGCGCTACCTCAGCCCGGAACTGCGGTCGGTGGCCGCCGTCTTCCCGGACATCGCCACGGCGGCAGCCGGCGTCATGGCGATCGCCCGGGCCCGGGTCCAGCCGGCCATCATGGAACTGCTCGATTCCGGGACCATGGAGGTCATTGACGCCATCCACGGCAGCAACCTGCGCGCACGCGGGGGAGCCCTGCTGCTGGTGCGCCTGGATGGCCACGGGGCCCGGATCGAGGAGGCGCTGGTCCGCCAGGCGCTGGCCGGCCTGGGCGCCCAAATGGGGCCGGAGGACGACGGCGAGGCGGAACTCCTGATCGAGATGCGCCGTTCCAGCCGGGGAGACGGCCAGGACGACGCCTACCGGGTGGGGGAGGACGTGGCGGTGCCCCGGTCCCGGATGGTTCCCTACATGCACACCCTGGAACGGATCGCCGAGCGCCAGCGTGTCCGGCTGCGGATCGTCGCGCACGCCGGGGACGGCAACCTGCACCCGACCTTCTGGCTGGACCCGCGCGAGGGCGAAGCTGGCCTGGGCCGGCTGGACGCCGCGCTGGACGAATCGGTCCGGGCGGCGCTGGATGCCGGCGGGACCATCACCGGCGAGCACGGCGTCGGCCAGTACAAGCTGCGCTGGCTGGGCTGGGAACAGCAGCCGGAGGTGCGGGAACTGCAGCACCAAATCAAGGCCGTCTTTGATCCGAACGGCATCCTCAACCCGGAAAAGGCGATCTAGGACACAAAGGTTGGCCCCGATTAGGTGAATCCATGAATCCCCGGTAAAGTCTTGTTCCGCAGTGATGCACCGGGGTGTGGCGCAGCTTGGTAGCGCGCGTCGTTCGGGACGACGAGGTCGCAGGTTCAAATCCTGTCACCCCGACCACTGAAGGCCTCCGATCCGCCAGGATCGGGGGCCTTCTTCCTTGTCAGGCCTTCTTCCATCTCAGGTCTTAGCGCAAGCCGGGCCTTCTTTCGGGCCACGCCCTGGAGGGGCGCCTCTGCGGGCCGGGCGTGGGGCGCCACGGGCCGGACGGGGACATCGTCGCCGGTTCGGGGCTCCGGCGGGGATAGGCTCGCCCTGACAAACCCACCAGATCCAGGGGAGAGCCATGATCATGCACCCGCACCACGACGGTTCCAGCCTGTATGTGGAGCCGCCGAACCCCCGCCTGCGGGACACGGTGAAGGTGCGGCTGCGGGTCCTGGCCGGCTTCGGCACCGTGACCGGCGTGTGGCTGCGCAGCGTGCGGGACGGGGAGCCGCACTACGACGCCGCCGTACGGCTGGAGGGCGCCGCCGGCTGGGAGTGGTGGGAGGCGGGGCTGACTATGGTCAATCCCGTGCAGAAGTACCGCTGGTTCCTGGAAGTGGCCGCGGAGGACAATGCCGCGCGGCGGACCTACCGCTGGGTGAACGCGCGCGGGATCTCCGCCCGGGATGTCCCCGACGCGGCGGACTTCAGGATCGGCATCGCCGGCCCGGCCCCGGACTGGGTGCCCCGTTCAGTGATGTACCAGATCTTCCCGGACCGGTTCGCGCGCTCTGCCCAGGCGGAGGGGCGCGAGCTGCCGGACTGGGCGATCCCCTGCGAATGGGACACCACCCCGGTGATCGGCCGCGGGCCGGAGACCCCTTTCCAGTTCTACGGGGGCGACCTGCGCGGCGTCGAGGAAAAGCTGGACCACATCGTCGCGCTCGGCGCGTCCGTCGTCTACCTGACCCCGATGTTCCCGGCCCGTTCCAACCACCGCTACGACGCCTCCACGTTCAGCCACGTCGATGAGCTGCTGGGCGGGGACGCCGCGTTCATCTCGCTGATCGAGGCGGCGCACGCCCGCGGGCTGCAGGTCATCGGGGACCTGACCACCAACCATTCGGGCGACGCCCACGAATGGTTCCGCAACGCCTACGGCCATCCGGAGGCTCCCGAGTCGGAGTACTACTACTTCTCCGAGGACAACACGAAGTACGTGGCCTGGCTGGGCGTCAAGTCGCTGCCCAAGTTCAACTGGAACTCGCAGGCGCTGCGCCGCCGTTTCATCCTCGACGACGATTCGATGGCCGTGCGCTGGCTCAAGCCGCCGTTCAACCTGGACGGCTGGCGCATCGACGTGGGCAACATGACCGGGCGGATGGGCGCCGACGACCTCAACCAGGAGATCGCAGCGCTGCTCCGGGAACGGCTGCGCCAGGTGAAGCCCGAAGCCATGCTGCTGGCCGAGTCCACCTCCGACGCCGCACCGGACTTCCAGAACGGTTTCTGGCAGGGCGCGATGACCTACACCAACTTCACCCGTCCGCTGTGGCAGTGGCTGGCCCGCGACCCCGAACCCGGACGCCGGCCGGTGGACTTCTACGGCCTGCCGCAGCAGGGCCCCAACCGGATCGAGGCCGAGGACTTCCTGGCCACCCACCTGGACTTCGCCGCCGGGTTCACCTGGGCGGTGCGCCGGGCCAACCTGAACGCGATCAACACCCATGACACCGGGCGGGCCGCCTATGCCATGGTTCCCGGCGGGCAGCCCGTGGGGGTGGTCCTGCAGTTCGCCCTGCCCGGAATCCCGCTGGTGTTCATGGGGGATGAGTTTGGGCTGGAGGGCTGGAACGGGGAAGACTCGCGCACCCCGATGCCGTGGGACGACCCCTCGCGCGTGCTGGCCGACCTCCGCCCGCTCTACGCGGAACTCGCCCGGCTCCGCCGCACCCACCCGGCCCTGATGGAGGGCGGCATCCGCTGGCTGCACGCCGAGGGCGACGTGCTGGCCTTCGTGCGCGAGCACCCGGCCGGGTCCGTGCTGGCGGTTGCCTCCCGCGCCCCGTTCAACGGACTGGAACTGCCCCTGGATTTGGTCGGCGGAACCCCGCAGCCGCTGGCCCTCGTGGGCGGGAGCATCACGGCGGAACGCCGCGGGGGTGGGGACAGCGCCGGTGCGGACAGCGCCGGTGCGGACAGCGCCGGTGCGGACAGCGCCGTCGTCGTGCTGGAGGGGACCGGGCCGTCGGCGGCCCTCTTTTCCCTCCCCGGCGTCTCCTTCCCGGTGGCGGGCCGGGGGTCCGCGGCCCGGCCGGAGCCGGGGACGGCCCCGCTCAACCCCGATCTGGCGGGTCCGTGACCCCGGCGGGGGCCGCCGGATCCAGCACGATGGCGGCCTCGTCGCGGCGGTGGCGCAGGACGCCTTCCACGTAGGATTCCACCGTCTCCGCCAGCGGCACGTTCGCCCCCCGCCGCTCGGAGATGTACCAGCGGTGTTCCAGGACCTCATGCACGATCTGCGCCGGCTCCAGCTTCCCGCGCAGCTCCTGCGGAATGGCCTGGGTGATCCGCCGGAACGTCTCCTCCACCCAAAGGGCCGCGGCGAGGTCCTCGTCCGCCTCCGGGTAGCGGCGGGCCCGGAAGGCGTCGATGTCGTTGAGCAGCCGCCGGGCCTGGCGCTCCTCCACATCCAGCCCGGCCAGCCGGAGCAGCCGGCGCTGGTGGTGCCCGGCGTCGACCACTTTGGGCTGGAGAACCAGCTGCGTGCCGTCCGGGGTGGCAAGCAGCGAGATCTCCTCGACGTCGAAGCCCAGGCCGTTGAGCCGGCGGATGCGCTCATCGATGCGCCAGCGCTCGCCGGCGTCCAGCTTGTCCGTCCGGGTCAGCTCCGCCCACAGCCCGCGGTAGGCGTCCACGATCTGCTCGCTGGTAGCCACCGGGTCCACTGTGTCCTCGATCAGGCCCGCCTCCACGAGGTCCATCAGTTCGCCGGCGATGTTCACCCGGCCGATCTCCAGGTCGTATTCGCGCTGCCCGGTGGAAAGCTCCGGGTACAGTTCCCCGGTCTCGGCGTCCACCAGGTAGGCGGCGAAGGCCTCGGCGTCGCGGCGGAAGAGCGTGTTGGAGAGGGAAACGTCGCCCCAGTAGAAGCCCACCAGGTGCAGGCGCACCAGCAGGAGGGCCTGCGCGTCGATGAGCCGCGTGAGGGTGTCCCGGCGCAGTTTCTGGGAGAACAGGGCACGGTAGGGCAGCGAGTACTTCAGGTGCCGGGTCACCAGGGCCGGAGCCAGCGGGCTGCCGCCGGCGTCGGTGCGGCCGGTGACCACCGCGAGCGGCTCCACGCAGGGAGCGTCCAGCCGGCGCAGCTTGCGCAGCATGTGGTACTCGTGGCGGGCGGCGTGCCCGGTGGTTTCCTTCACGGCGATGACCGCGCTTCCAAGCCGGGCGAAGCGCACGGTGTGCCGGGACAGGCCGCGGGGGAGAGCGGCCAGGTTCCGGGCCAGCCAGTCCTCCAGCGCGACGTGCCACGGCAGGTCCAGCAGTCCCGGATCCAGCGTGGCCGCCGTGATGCTCAGCGGGCCCGGAACCGCTGGCCCCGGGCCCGCCGGAATGTGGCGGGGGAGCTTGCCGTGTTGGGCGTAGTCGGTGGGTTCATCGAGCCAGAACGCGTCGTGGCGGGCCATCGGAGCTGCGCTCCCTTCCCGGGCGCGAGCGTGCCCGGCGGTCCGTGGCGGGTGGGGTCAGCTCATGCTCGCACGTCCAGGACCGCCCGGAGAAGGCCCGGGACCGCGCCCGGCCCGTCCAGCCGGTACCGGGCGCGGGTGGGACCCGGCCCCACCTTCACGCCAATGTCCCCGGGCTGCAGCCGGGCAAAGGCCTCCTCGTCGGTCAGGTCGTCCCCGGCGAAGAGCACCGCGGAGGCATCGACGACCCCACGCAGCCATTCCAGTCCTGAGCCCTTGTCCGCACGCACCACGGACGCCTCAAGGACGGCCTTGCCGTCCTTGAGCGTGACGCCTTCCAGGTCCTCAAGCCCGGCGCGGCCGGCGGCCAGCGTCGGGCCCCAGGCGGCCGGGGCCGCCTCGCGCACGTGGAGCACCACGCCGGCGGGCTTGGCTTCCAGCGCGGCGCCGGGGCAGGCCGCGGCCACGGCGGCGAGGCGGTTGCGGACCGTTTCCAGCAGCCTGAGCTGGCGGTCGTCCAGCACGACGTCGGAACCATCGGCGTGGAACTGTTCCGGGGCCCAGCGCTCGGCGCCGTGGCTGCCCACCAGCAGCGTATTGGGGCCGGGGGAGGCGACCCGGCGCAGGCTGGCCAGGTCCCGCCCGGAGAGGATCGCCGTCGTCGTTCCCGGCAGTTCCGCGAGGGCCTCCAGCGCGGCGGCGGCTGCCGGCAGCGGGCGGGCGTCCTCGGGGCGGGGCACCAGCGGGGACATGGTGCCGTCGAAGTCCATCGCCACCAGCAGCAGGGGCACGTCGGCCAGCTCCTCGATGGCGTCCTGCAGTGCGGCGTCCGTGGACGGCATGCTCAGCCCCTCCCGTGGCTGGTCGCGAGCGATTCGAGGAAGGTGCGCGACCAGCGGGCGACGTCGTTGGTCGCGATCTGGCGCCGCATGATGCGCATCCGGCGCATCGCTTCGGCGGAGGGCATGTTGATGGCCTCCATGATCGCGGACTTCAGGCCGTCGATGTCGTGCGGGTTGACCAGGACCGCGTGGCGCAGCTGGTCGGCGGCACCGGCGAACTCGCTCAGCACCAGCATGCCGCGGTTGTCCGTGTGGGTGGCGGTGAACTCCTTGGCGACCAGGTTCATGCCGTCGCGCAGGGCGGTGACCAGCATGACGTCGGCGGCCAGGTAGAGGGCCACCATTTCGCGCAGCGGGTAGGAATGGTGCAGGTAGCGCACCGCGGTGTGGGCCATGGTGTCGAACTCGCCATTAATCCGTCCCACCGCACCCTCCACCTCCTCGCGCAGCTGGGCGTAGCTTTCCACGCGCTCGCGGCTGGGACTGGCCACCTGGACCAGGCAGGCCTGGCCCACGGCCAGCTTGCCGTCCTCGAGCAACTCGCCGAAGGCTTTGATGCGGTGCAGGATGCCCTTGGTGTAGTCCAGCCGGTCCACGCCGAGCAGGACGACTTCCGGGTTGCCCAGTTCCGCGCGGATCTCCGCGGCCCGGGCCCGGATCTCCGGGTCCGTGGCCAGCCGGGCCAGTTCGCGGGATTCGATGGAAATGGGGTGTGCCTCGGCCCGGCACGTCCGCTGCGGGGCCCCGCCGGCATCCTGCACCTGCACGTGCTGGGCCTTGACGGTGTAGCCGAGGTAGCGGCGCACGCAGCGCATGAAGTTGTTGGCGTCGCTCTGGCGCTGGAAGCCCACCAGGTCCGCACCGAGCAGGCCCTCCAGAACCTGGCGGCGCCACGGCAGCTGGGCAAAGATCTCCAGCGGCGGGAAGGGGATGTGGTTGAAGAAACCAATGCGCAGGTCCGGGCGGGCTTCCCGGAGCATCAGCGGGACCAGCTGCAGCTGGTAGTCCTGCACCCAGACGGTGGCGCCGGGGGCCGCGGTCCTCGCCGCCGCCTCCGCGAAGCGGCGGTTGATCTCCTCGTAGCGGTCCCACCAGTTGCGGTGGAACTCGGGGGACACGATCACGTCGTGGTAGAGCGGCCAGAGGGTGGAGTTGGAAAAGCCCTCGTAGTACAGCTCCACGTCCTCGGCGGAAAGCGGCACCGGGACCAGGTGCATGTCCGAGTGGCTGAACTCGCCCAGCTGCTCGTCGGCGGCACCGTGCCAGCCCACCCACGCGCCGTCCGCGGTGGCCATCACTGGGGCCAGCGCGGTCACCAGGCCGCCGGGGGAGCGCCGCCACTCCGGTTCGCCGTGGGCGTCCTGGACCCGGTCGATGGGCAGCCGGTTGGCCACCACGACGAAGTCGAACTTGGTGCTTGCGGCGGTCGGTTCCGCCGGTGTTTCCTGCTGCGTTTCGATCGGGTGCTGCTCGATCATCGGCACGCGAGGCCTCCTTTGTCGGCGTCGTGCTACTTTCCCTGAGCCTAAGCCAGTGGAGGCCGCGGGGCGACTCGGGACCCGCATCTCCCTCTGTCTTGTTATCTTTCTGGCCCTGCGGGGCCGGTTTCGCGGCCGCTGACGCTTACCCGCCTCCCACCCCTGGCTGGCGCTCGGGGCGGGTCCCGCGGCGGCTAAGCTGGGTCCTGGTTCCAGACCCCTAAATGACCAGCAAGGATGGATGGCGATGGCAGCGAACAACCGGCCCGGCAAGGCGGAGCGGACGTCCATGGCGCGTGAGCAGGCCCGGCAGCTGCACGAGCAGCAGGCGGCCGCCGCCAAACGCAAGTCCCTGCTGGTGAAGATCGGTGTCGTGGCCGCGGTCGTCCTGGTGATCGGACTGATCGCGATGATCATCCTGCAGAACAGCCGCGGTGACGTGGCCGAGTCCGGGCCGGCGCCCAAGGGCGGCAACGAATACGGCGGCATCACGCTGGTTTCCGACACGGAGGCCGCGCCCACCTCCGGGGTCACCGTCGACTGGGCGGCGCTGGGTGAGGTTCCGGAGGGAGAGCGGGAGACCAAGCCGCGTGGGGTGGCCGCGGCGGCAAAGGGTCAGCCGGCGCAGGTGGTCATCTACGTGGATGCGAACTGCGTCCACTGCGCCGACTTCGAGTCAGCGTACGCCGGGCAGCTGAAGTCCTGGCTGGCGGCTAAGGACATCACGCTCGAATACCGCAACGTCGCCTACCTGGACCGCAGCTCGTCCACCAACTACTCCTCGCGCGGGGCGAACGCCATGGCGTGCGTGGCCGACGCCGCCCCCGCCACCTACCTGCCGTTCGTCGAGGCGGTGTTCGCCCGGCACAGCCAGGGCGAGATGAGCAACAAGGAGCTCGCCGACCTGGCCGCGGCCAACGGCGCCGACGTGTCCTCCTGCATTGATAACGGCACCTTCCGTCCGTTCGCGAAGTTCACCGACCAGGCCTCCCGCATCGACGCCATCCCCGGCACCCCCAGCGTATGGGTGCAGGGACAGGTGTGGGACGCCGCCGCCGACGCCGACTTCACGGCTTGGGCCCAGGAACTCATCGACGACAACAAGTAGCAGGTCGCAGCGCGGCGCCGGCCCCCGCACGGATGCCGGCGCCGCGCTGCTCCCGTTTTCCGGTTGGTCCCCGGATTCCGCTAGGCTGGATGTGCTGGCCGGACTTGCCTTCGGCTGATCGCCCCTTTAGCTCAGTTGGCCAGAGCACCTGTCTTGTAAACAGGGGGTCGCCGGTTCGAATCCGGCAAGGGGCTCCAAGGAACCGCTGGATTTAGCGGAATAACGCAAAACTGCCCGGTGAAGCCTGCGGGGGGCGCCCTCACCGGGCAGTTTTGCGAGCAGGTCTTAGGAGAACCGGCCGGCCGCGGAAACGCAGCGATCGTGATCTGAACAAGGTTGGGTGCGCTTGCGCCGGTGGGGGACCGGCTTACGGGACGGCCGCCCACACCATCCTTGCGTCTCACGTCCGGCGTAATCGGGCAGGGGGCCTCCGCATTTGATTCTCGCCTGAATCCTGGCAGTGTCCTTCTCCGGCCCGAACCGGGGCAGGGAGAAGAGCCAGGGCATCCCCGCCCGCTCCAGTTCCTTTTTGCCTCATGCCCGGGTGGGTACGCTGGAGCGATGGGACGGGTGATGAGGGGGCGCAGTCAGATGATGGACAGCAGCAGGCCCACGGGTTCAGGAGGAAGGCGCCATGGGTAGAGGGCGCCGTATCTCAGCGGAGGGTGTCCGGGCTTCGCTGTGGTTCTGGCCCGTCGTCGCGGCAGGTGCTTTTCTGCTCCTGACCCTGGTCCTGTTGAAGGTCCGCCCCGTGGCCGGTACAGCGTGGGCGGGCCTTATCTGGCCGGCCGGCGCCGATGCCGCCCTTGCCCTCCTCCAGACGGTGGCCACAGCGATCATGGCGGCAGCCACGGTGACGGTGTCGCTGACTGTCGTGGCCCTCCAGCTCGCCTCACAACAGTTTTCTCCGCGGCTCCTGCGGCAGTTCGCGCGGGACCGGTTTACCCAGGCGGTCCTTGCCCTTTTTATCTCCACCTTCGTCGTTGCCCTGGCAGGCCTTCAGGGCCTGAATGCGGATCAGCCGGTTCCTGTACTTGTCATGCTGCTGGTTCTGCTGATGGGCATAGCTTCGGCGGTAGGGCTGCTGGCGTTCGTGGGGCATATCGTGAAATCCCTCCGGGTCGACACCATGATGGTGACCGTGCACGAGGAGGCCGCCAGCACCATCAAACAGTTCTGCCCCCCATACGAGGACCGGTCGAAGGATCCGCAGGACGGCCTCCCGGGGCCTGCGGGAGGGACGTTGCTTCCCTCTGCACGCAGCGGCTTTGTCCAAATCATCCAGCCCAGGCTCCTGATCACAGCCGCAGCGGAACGTGGCCTCTTCATCCGGCTGGGCATCAGGCCAGGGGACCACGTGGTGGCCGGTTCCCCGCTCGGGAGCATCTGGAGCACAAGCGGAGCAGGAGCGGCAGCAGAAGACCTGGAAGGCGCCCTTCAGGAATCCATTGGCATGGGCTTTGAACGGACCAGTGAGCAGGACGTGGCCCTAGGCCTGCGGCAACTAACAGATATTGCCGTCAAAGCCATCTCCCCCGGCATTAACGACCCCATCACTGCAGCCCATGCCATAGGGTACTGCGCGGATCTCCTCACCCGTCTCCAAGGAAGGCATCTGGGACCTCAGCAGCACAACGACACCGATGGGCAACCACGGCTGCTCCTTCCGGCCCGCGACCACCGCTATTACCTTGATCTGGTGTGCGCCCCGATTCGGCGGTTCGGCCGGGCAGAGCCGCTTGTCCTCACCGCGCTGCTGCGCATGCTCCGCGACTGTGCTGCCGCAGCCCGCGACGGAGCCCAGCGGGAAGAGGTTTCCCGGCAGGCTGGCCTGATACTGGAGAATGCCTCCGATGAGCTGCTCGAATATGACCGGGAGGCCATCGTGGAGCTCGTACAGCGGGTTGAGGCGGCTCTGGAAGGGAACATAGACGATGCCTACCGGGACCGGGCCGGTGAAACGAGATCGGTCTGACCTTCAACTCACTCAATGACGCGAACTGCATCCTGGGGTTTACCCGCCATCGCCGGCTAACACGCCCAGCGCAGACAGCTTGTCCTATCCGCCGGGCCGGGCCGAGACGCAGTCGAAGGGAAGTGAGAGATTGCCCACCGGCGAGGCTCGAAAGGTGCACGAGCCCAAGTGGCCGGAATCCTGGAGGCGCTCGACACCCAAGCCACCCACGCCCTGGCCGCATCGGACCCGGTCCTGAGGAAACTCTGGTCATGCTGGGCCGCATCGGCCGTCCATAGCCGGGCCAGTGCCCGCCGGCCGCCCAGGCCGGGATACCAGGCACGCAGGACGGGACGCACGGCTGGCTCCGGGCCTTAACGAGTCAGGCCCCAGCCTGGGGGGTGGCTGGGGCCTGAACACTCATCACTCGCACCGTTCTGAGGTGATCTCAACACTAGGCAGCCCTCCTGCAAGGTACCTGTGTCCAGGGTGGGAAATCCCCGAGCCGAACCGGCCCGGGGGAACGGATCCGGGATGCCCGTGACTGGCGTGAACCGCCCTGTCACACCCGTCTCCTACCCTCGCCCCGGGGCGTCCCAGCCACGTCGGCCCCAGCGGGGAAGCCGGAGCCTTCCGTCCGGAAACCGCATTCGTGATGGCCTGCAGGGTGCTTCTGAGAGAACGATGATGTGCAGGAGTCGAGAGGCTGCAACGGACCGAAAATGAGCTGTTGCCGGCAGGTACCCGGAGAGCCGATTTCCAGGTTTCCAGAATCCCTAGGGGACGACCTTTGGCCTCGGTTTTCGGAGAATTTGTGCCAACTGTCACGAACTCGCAGAACCTTGCGCAAATACCGGTCGTTGCCTCAATGAACATGACACCCCGCGCCATGCGGGGATCCACCTGCAACAGCAACGTTCATCAGAACGGGTAGCTGGCGATGCGGGGGCGCATGGTGAGCCACTGGGTTTCCGTGAACGCCTCGATGTTCGCCGCCGCCCCGCCGAAGCGGGACCCGGTGCCCGAGGCGCCCATCCCCCCGAACGGGGCGTTTGCCTCGTCGGACACGGTCTGTTCGTTGATGTGGATCTTCCCGGATTCGATGCGGTCAGCGACCTCCATGGCCAGTCCCACCTCTCCGAGGATGCCCACGGACAGGCCGTACTCTGAGGCGTTGATCAGCGCGACCGCGTCATCGATCTCGCGGAAGGAGAGGACCGGCGCCACAGGGCCGAAGATCTCTTCGGACCAGGCCGGGTTGTCCGGGGTCAGGTTAGTCAGCACCGTGGGCCGGTAGAACAGTTGCTCATACGTACCGCCGGCAGCAATCTGGGCTCCCGCATCCTTGGCGGAACGGACCAGCGCGTCGATGCTGTCTCGCTGGCGTTCGTCGATGATCGGGCCCAAGGCGGTGCCCGGAAGCGTCGGATCGCCCACGGCGAGCCGTTCGGCCTTAGCGGCGAGTAGCCGGGCGTAGTCCTCGGCGAGTGATTCATGGACAAGGTGGCGTCCGGTGCTCATACAGATCTGGCCCTGGTGCATGAACGAGCCGAAGGCGCCGGCCGAGGCAGCGAGCTCAAGGTCGGCCTCCGGCAGCACGAGCAGCGCATTGTTCCCGCCCAGCTCCAGGTGCGCCCGCTTCAAGAGGCGTCCCGCAGCCTCGCCGACCTTCCGGCCGGCGGCGGTCGAGCCGGTGAAGGAAACCACGCGGACTTCGGGCGCCTCCACGAGGGCCTGGCCCACCTCGGCCCCGCCCGGGAGCAGCTGCAGGATGCCCGGGGGCAGGCCGGCTTCTTCGAAGACGCGCATGATTGCCACTCCGCCGGAGATGTTGGTGCGCGGATCCGGCTTCAGCAGCACGGCGTTGCCCAAAGCCAAGGCGGGGGCCACGGACCGGATTGAGAGGATCAGTGGAAAGTTGAACGGCGAAATGACCGAGACGACGCCGACGGGCCGCCGCCGCGCGAACGACCACCGAGCCTCGTTAGAGGTCAGCACCTCCCCTGCGGGGTGGGTGGGCAGGGCGGAAGCCTCGAAACACTCGGCGGCGGCAATGTGCGTCTCCAGTTGCGCCTTGGGTGCGATCGCGCCGGATTCGCGCACAATCCAGTCCTGGATTTCGTCGGCGTGGTCTTCGAACAGCTGCCCCGCGCGGCGCAGCACGGCGGCGCGCTCCTCGGGCTTGAGTGCTGCCCAGGCAGGCTGGGCCTGTGCCGCAAGCGACGCGGCCTGCAGGGCATCGGCGCGGGTGGCCGAGCCGACGGCGCCGAGCTTTCGTCCGGTGGCCGGTTCGACGACGTCGAGGGCCCCGGCACCGCCGTCGCTCCAGGTATCGGTGTGGATCTTGCCGTGCCAGTGGGACGTGGCGAACAGCGACATGGTTTCTCCTTGCAGGTGGGTTGACTGTGGTTAGACGGTGTCAGGATGCGCGGGACTTGGCCTTGCGGCGTTGGACGAGGGTGGCGGCCGAAACGGCCACCAACAGGGCAACCCCGTTGAAGACGTGGGTAACCCAGGTCTTCGCGCCGAGGATGTCCAGTCCGTTGGCTCCGACGGCGAGCAGGTAGACCCCCAGCACGGTGCCCCAGACATTGAAGAAGCCGGCCCGGATGGCGGTGGCCCCGAGGAACGCAGCCGCGTAGGCGGGCAGCAGGAATTCCGGGCCGAGGTCCGGGGTGGCGCTGCCGGCACGCGATGCCTGGAGCGTTCCGCCGATGCCGGCGAGCAGGCCTGCTCCGATGAATGCGGAGGCAAGGTAGCCGCGGGTCCTCACGCCGGACAGCTCCGCGGCGTCCCGGCCCATGCCGGTAGCGCGCAGATACCGGCCGTAGGGAGTGCGCTCCAGGATGAACCACAGGGCCAGGGCCGCGGCCAGGAAGTAGAAGACCACGACCTGGACGCCGCCGGGAATGCGCGTGTTGGTCAATGCGCCGAAGGCTTCCGAGGTGTGGGTGATGAGGGTCGAGTTGGTCAGCAGCAGGTTGATGCCGGAAAGGATCGTGGCCATGCCCAGGGTCGCGATAAACGCGTTGACCCCGACGACGATGGTCATGTAGGCGTTGACCGCCCCTACCAGGACGCCAAGGGCGATAGTCGCCGCCAGGACCAGGGGAAGCGGCAGACCGGTGCCGGCCAGGACGATTCCGGAAATGGTGCAGATGCCCAGGTTGGCGCCCACGGAGAGGTCAAACTCGCCGGCGGTCAGGGGCAGGATCACCGCGAGAGCAAGGATCCCGGGGACGGCCTGGTCGGCGAGGATCTGCCGGAAGTTTCCACCGCTGGCGAATGTGGTGGGCATGAGGATGGAGAACACGGCGATCATCAGCAGGAGGAAGACGGCGATTCCGTAGTTTCTCATTAGTGCACCGGGCTGCAACTGGCGGCGTTTCGACGGCTTTTTCGGCGGCTGGACGCCCTGGAGTTCGGATCGGTCGCGGGCGTCGGAGGATGTGGTCAGCATGGTGCGGTCCTTTGGCAGGCGAGTGCAATGTTGTCTTCGGAGATGCCGTCGCCGGAGAGCTCTGCGGCGACGGAGCCGCGGTCCAGCACCAGGACACGGTCGGCAAGCCCGACGAAGTCGTCGTGGTCGGTGCTGGCGATGAGGACGGCCGTGCCCCGGTCTGCGAGGCGGCGCAGGAGGTTGGCGATTTCCTGCCGGGCCAAGGCGTCCACACCTTGAGATGGTTCGTCGAGCAGGAGCAGTGACGGTCGGGAGCTGGCGGCGCGGGCGACGACGACCTTCTGTTGGTTGCCGCCGGAGAGGGTGCGGATGGGAGCCTCCAGCGAAGCGGTCTTGACGAGGTAGTCCTTGCCCAGCTGGTCCGCGTGGAGCCTTTCCGCCTTGCGGTTCAGGACGCCGGCTCGGGTGTGCCGCGCCAGGCGACCCAGCGTGAGGTTGTCGCCGACGCCCATGTCAAGGACGATCCCGTCCCGGCGCCGGTTCTGGGGGACACAGGCCACGCTGTCCGCGATGGCTTCGGCGGGGCTGGGAGGAGCGTAGGGCCTTCCCCCGAGGTGCATGGTTCCGGAGCTGGGCTGCTGGGCACCGGCCATCATCCGGACCAATTCGCTGCGCCCACAGCCGACCAGCCCGGTCACCCCGAGGATCTCCCCCGTGCGCAGGGAGAGATCCAGGTTGCGGACGCGGTTGCCGGTGAGTCCCGTGGCTTCGAAGAGGACCTCTCCCTCGCGTTCTGCGGCGCTGCGCAGCGGTGCTTCTTCGAGCTGGCGTCCGACGACGAGGGACACGATGGAACGGGAGTCGCGCCCTCCGAGCGGCTCGGCGGCGACGAGCTGACCGTCGCGCAGAACGGCGACGTGGTCAGCAATGCGGCGCACCTCCTCGATGCGGTGGCTGACGTAGACGGCGGTGCCGCCGTGTTCGCGCAGCACTTCAATGAGGTCCAGCACACGGGAGGCGTCCTCAACCGGGAGGGATGCGGTGGGTTCATCGAGGACCAACACATTGCGGCGGAGTCCCGCCACGCCGTCAGCGGCAGGGTCGGTGGTGTCGCGTCCGGGGGCCCGCACCGGCTGGAAGGCGCGGGCGATGCCCACCATAGTACGCAGGGAGGGGGACAACTCACCGACGGGGCGTCCCGGGTGTACCTTGATGCCCAGAAGGGACAGGGTGGCCTCGGTATGTTCGTTTTGTCGGCGGACGTTGACGGCCGCCAGCCGGTGGCGGGCCGCGAAACCGTCGGAGAGCGCGAAGTTGTCGGCAACGGTCAGCGCATCGACCAACCCGAGGTCCTGGTGCAGGAAACGCAGCCCCGCGGCGTGGGCGGCCTGAGGTGAGAGCGGGAGCGGCACCTCGGTGCCCCGGACGTGGAGTCGTCCGCCAGGATCGGGGGAATACACGCCGGCGAGAATTTTGATCAGCGTCGACTTGCCGGACCCGTTCATCCCGAGCAGGGCGGTGACCGCGCCGGTTGGGACGTCCAGGTCAACGCTGTCGAGCGCCTTCTGGCCGGTGAAGGTCTTGCTGATGCCGCTAATGCGCAGTGCAGGGGTGAGGTCCATAAGATCTCCTGATGGGGCTTGGCCCGTCGGCCCGGGAAACCGGGCCGACGGGTGGGCAGGGTCCGGTCCTAGCTGGCGTTCTGCCACAAAGTGGTGAAGCCGGACTTCCAGTCCGAATCTCCCGTCCAAGGCAGTTCAGGGAGTGTGTCCTTGAGGACCATCCGCTTGGGCATCTCAAGCACCTCGTGGCCGGAGGATCCGTTGGCGAAGAGCTTGTTCATCTCGTGGACCGAGAGATAGCCGGCGTATTCCATGGGCTTGATGACATCGGCAAACTGACTCTTGCCCTGGGCAATGAGTTCCAGGTTGGCGGAGTTCCCGTCGTAGGAGGTCATCTTGATGGATTCGCCGTTGGCGCTGCGCGCGACGGTGGCCTGGGTGGAGACCGCGGCGGCGCCCGTGTGGGTCCAGACGTAATTGATTTGGGGGTTGGCGGTCAGCGTCGCCTGGATCTGCGGAGGCAGGCCCGATTGCAGTTGGGACATCTGGGTTTCGATGGTTTCGACGATCTCGCAGCCGGAGCAGAGCTCGGGCAGCCATTTCTTGAACGCTTCGGTGCGGGCGACGATGGAGGGGAAAGCGGGGTCGGTGGTGACGAGGACCTTCGCGGCACCTCCGGAATCGCGCGCAATGGCGGCGGCCATCATCTTGCCGGATGCGTCTTCGTCCGGTTCGATGTCAATGTCGAACCGCGCGTCGGACGGGGACATGCTGTTGACGAGGAAGATGCCGGCGTCACGGGCCTCCTTCAGCTTTCCGTCCAGTTGGTCGCCGACGGCTGCGGTGAACACAATCCCGTCCGCGCCAAGCTGGATGGCCTGGTCGATGGCCTGTCGGGCCTTCTCCGGGTTTCCTGCCGGATCGATCATCCGCGCCTCCCACCCCATGACCCCGGCCGCCTCTATCGCCGAGTCGGCGCCGCGCGCACACGCCTCAGAAGCGTAGGTGCAGGGAATGACCACGATGCTCTTCCCGGAAACGGGGGCAGGGGAGTTCGCCGGGACTTCCTCCTTCAGCGGCTGCTGGAATTCGGCGATCGTGGAGTCGAGCGCGGTCGTGTCAATCTGGGTTCCTGCTCCGGTGGAGACCCCGGCCGAGCTTTCCCCAGCACCGCAGGCTGCCAGGGATAGGGCGATCGCCGGGACTGCGAGAAGTCCCAGCAAGCGGGTGGAGGTGTTCATGGGAGACCTTTCAGGATGGGTTCGAATGTGAGGTGCGACTCACTTTCGCCCAACCCGAACCCCGCAGGACACTGGATGTCCGAAACAGGCTACGCGATGGCAGAAAACGTCAAGCCGTTCCGAGAGCGTCAGAGCGGAACTCGGTAGGCGTGCATCCATACCGTCGGCGGAAGGCCCGCGAAAAGTGTGCCGTTGACACGAATCCCACGGCTACCGAAACCTCCCCGATGCGCGTGTGGGCGAACCCGGGTGCCGCAAGCAGCTCCCGGGCCCGCGCGAGGCGGGCATCATGCACAAACCGCGCCGGGGTGGTGTCCTGGGCCGCGAAGATCCGCGCGAGATGCCGTTCGCTAATCCCGACGGCCCGGGCGATCCGTGCGGCGGAGAGGTCCGGTTGGCCCAGACGCGCGTCGATGAATTCGCGGGCCGTGGCCAAGTAGGCCTGGCTGGGCGGATCCATGGCCTTGCCGGTGATGACGTTGAACAAACCCAGAACGGACTCCTCCAACGCGGCGGCACCCTCCTGTCCCAGCTTGAAAGCGCGGATGGCGGCGCTGGCGGCGGTGCGGGCATGCGCCGCAGTGGGTGATCCGGCAATGCGCAGGACCCGAGGACGGAGGTACTCGTCGCGCGCACCGTCCTCACGAAGGACGGTGCGCGGGACCTCGACGATCACCTGCCTCATGTCGGTGGAGAATCCATACATAAAGGGCCGGTTCGGGTCGTACACCACCGCCTCTCCGGCGCTTAACGTCTCGCATCCGGCCTCGTGGTAGAAGAAAGCGTTACCTTCCAGCAGCAGGCAGAGCATCACAGCGTCGACGGGATTGCGCCGGATGTTCTGGGGTGCGCGTTCGATTACGTGGTCATTGCCCTGAATGTGTGTTAACCGCAGCCGCGGGAGCTCCAAGTTGGACTGCGTGGCCACCAGGGAGCGTTCGGACAGTGTGCTGCAGCGAAGCCCGAAAAGTGCGAGCTCGTTGTATTCTTCCCACAGCGCCAGCCGTGACTGCACGGGAGCCGCGGTGGTGGAGAACGCACGCACGCCGGAAGCGTCCGGTACGGGCATCGGGGTCGGTGGTAGCGGGGCATCTGTGGGGATCGTCATGACGTCTGGCTCCGGGGCGACGTCGTCGTCGCCTTGGCGGGTGAGGCGGCGCGGGTGCGGTGAGCCACATCATAGGGCACGGCATGGTCTGTTTCACATTTCAATGACTCGAGGCCAGTCTGTCTCCTGCCACTTTGCCGTCTTCGTGACCGATTCATCGGATGAGGGCGTGGTGGGGCTCTGGCCCGAGGGCCTTGGGCAGAGTCGCCCCTTGTGGTTGTCCTTTGCCATTGGGAGGCATGAACGTGCCATTGGCCTGCGTGCCTCAGATACGGTGACCAAGGTGCACCGTGCTTTCCGCCATCGGATCCCGAGCATTTGGGGTTCGCTGCCCCGACCGGGTCGGTGTCCCGGTCAGGGGATAGCCGGTTCCGCGTTGGTCACCGCCAGGGACAGCAGCGTCGGTTGACGAAACCTCCGACAAGCTCATCCGCACGGTGTTCGCCTCCATTTATCGGCAGGAAATATGCCGTTGCCTCAGATGCGCCGGCAATGCCTCGGAGCAAATGGCGCAGGACAGCGGTCCAAGACGCTGGAAAAGTTCCTTCGTCAGACCGCTATAACTGCAGGACATGCGCCGCCATCGGCGTTTGGTACCGCGTACGAGCGCGGCGTGGTCTCGAATTGTAGCTGTCGGCTTGGAATGGCGGGCAGGGGTGCGCGCCGGGTGGTATGGGAGCGGAGCCGGCCCGCGGTGTCGGGCTTGCAGGCGTGCCGTTCCCGGGGAAAAGGCAACCGCTGGCCTTTGGCCGTCCGTTTCTTGCTGGCGGTTGAGTGGCGTTCGCCGTGCGGAGGGTGTTTCCATGAATGCTGGGGTGGCCCAAGGCCGGGCAAGAAGCGCCTGACCTCGCTGGCCTGGGTCTGGCCGGCAGGGCCAGGCCGGAAGGCCGGACCCGCAGTGGACCCGGCCTTCCGGCGTCTTTCCGTGTGCCGCCTCCGCGGGTGTGGCACTCAGGCAGTGGCGGTTTAGTGGACCTCGGCGGCCGCAGGGCCGATCTGCTTCTTGATGTTCACATTAGGTATGAGTGGCAAGTTCTGTTCTGGTTCATGCCCGGTTCCCGCACGTTCCCGGTTTGCCGTCTATTCGTCGGATATTTTTCATGGCGAATGAAACAGTGGATCCGGGCACCCGCGCGTGACAGTGTTCCACGCCGAGGTGGAAGAGGGTCTGCATGCTGTTTCGGTTGAGCCCGCGAATGGACGATTCTCCGATTCCTCGCGAACACCTGATCACTCCCTGAATCAGGGCAAGCCCAGGCTAATCTATTCTTCAAGGTCCTAGGGCGGGTGCCGCGTCTGCCACCGCCAAGGGGGACTTTCACAGCGACGCCCGGATGCGACGAAAGCGGGTATCCCTGCTCCGCGAGTTTCCGTCGAACCCAAGCGACACGCGTCGCTGCTGAAAATGTCGCGCAAGCGAATCGTCTAAGGGGGCGTTCGATGCCTCAAGGAAAGGTTCGGACCACCACGATCTTGGGCGGGGACCGTACATCATGACCGTGACGTATAAGGACCATTACTACCTCGGTCGGGATATACCCCAACGTGGCGTCAGGTTTCGCGTAGGCCGTCGCCAGGGGTAAATGGCCTTCCTGATTTACTGACAGATTTACCGGAGGTCTTGGAGCTCAACCTGGCACCGCTCATCGGCACCCGGCGCAGGTAGCGGCTGCCTGAAAACGGGTAGGAGCTACTGGGGTGCGGCACCGGTGCCCGGCCTATGGTGATGGTGCCCAGCACGTGGGGGATGCGCGGTATGCCGGCGACGACATCCCGGCAGCCTACGGGTCAGGGCATGCCGTCGCGCGCCTGCCGCGGTGGCGAAACCGTTCCTGACATGCCTTGCATGCCCGGAGCGGTGGGATGCCATGCAGCCGTTCACACCTATGTGAAGGAGTAAACCGATGAAAACTCTACTAGCCGCCCTCGCCGTTGCGGGGCTGGCCGTGCTTGGAAGCGCCGCCCCCGTAAGCGCCGCCCCCCCGGCCAACCAGCTGTGTCCGGCGTTGAGCTCGGGCAAGATCGATGTATCCGGGGTGAAGAAGAGTGTGACCATTGTTGCCCCGAAGGGCATGGTCATCACGAAAGTCTGCGTCAAGGCAGGATCAGCCGTCCAGGGGCTGGGCACCAAGTTGACATCCTACGACCCCGGGGTAGCCAAGGTGACGGTTTCCCATTTCAGCGGCAAGGGAATATCGCACTACTCCTACGCTCTGGCCCCCAAGGACTCCTATAACCCCTATAGCTGATCCGCATCCCCGCCGTGCCCCCGGCCATTGCCGGAGGCGCGGCGGGTCCATGCGGGGTGGTTTTCCTGCCACCACCCGTGGTTCTTGGATGCCATGCCTGCTTAACCACCCGCTGCCGCGCATCCAGTTCCGCCATCCTGCGGTACAGGGCCGCCCGGGACATGCCCAAGTCCGGAGCGACGTGGGTGGCGGGTTGTCCGGCGTCGATGAGCCGGCGTGCGTCGTGAATCTGGCTGTTGGTGAAGGCGGGTCGGCGTCCGCCGAGGTCGCCGCCGGAGGCGCGGCGCTTGGTCACGGAGTCGGTGACGCTTTGGCGCTTGATTTCCAGTTCCATTTGGGCCGAGGCGGCCATGACGGTGAAGACCATCGACCCATGGGATACCGGTGCCCGCGTGGCCTCCGCCCAGATTGAGCACGCGCAGGTTAACGCTCCGGGCACGGGCTGCTCGGTCAACCCGAGCATGTTCGCGGTGGAGCGTCCCAGCCGGTCCGGAGTGGTGACCATCAGGGCGTCGCCCTCCTCCAACGCATTCAGGGCCCGGTCGAAAGAAGGCCTTGATGCTCTCGCCCCGCCGCCGCCGTGGTCGACGTAGAGATCATCCCGGCGCACCCCGGCAGCGAGCAGGTCCTTGATCTGCCGGTCGGCGTCCTGGGCCCTCGTCGAAACGCGGACGTAGCCGATCAGCTTGCCCACATGGGCCCCGAAAGTGTCTTGCAGCCGACGTTCATGACGCCAATTCCGGGATTGGGTTGCAAGGAATAGTGGCAAGACAGGCGGATCCCTGGACTTCCGAGGCGAACCTCCTGTCGCGTTCGGCTGCGTTGCATCCGGTCCGTTGCAAGACACACTTTTGGCTTGGGAACATCGTCGACTGCTGGCCTAAGTGCCCTTTTTGATCGTTTCGCCGCTGGCCTTCATTCCAGGACTGGAAGCGGCTGGGAGACCGTCGTCGTGACCATCGACATCAAAGCCATGCTCCACCGGGTCGTCGCCGAGGTGTTCGACGGGAACTTCATCGTGGAGGACGCGCCCTCCAGCGAGGGTCCTCAGCTACCCCGAGTCCGCGTGAGCGCTCGGCTCGACCCGGGTCGTACGGCCCTCATTCGTGCCAGCTACGAGTGGGTGGACGCCTTCATTCCTGAGCTGGACGTCCAGACCACCACCGTCTTCGACTACGACGACGTGGAGCAGGAGAAGGCAGAGGAGTTGCGACGGCTCTGCCTGGTCATGCGCGCCTACCTCCAAGGAGAGGGCCGTATCGAACAGAAACGGCGGCTGTTCCGCCGGGGCACGGTGCCGGTTCTGGTGATCGAGGTGGACGGCCTGGAATGGCGCCTCGGCCGGAACCACTGGGTGATTCCCTAGCCGTAGGGTAGATCCTTCCGCCCGCTTCACCGCCGAAAGACGTGGCGCTTTAGGCGGTGAACAAGCCTGGTTGGGCTGTGGCACACTGGCGGAATGAACACCCGGCGTATCCCCACGGCTTCGATCGCGGCGCGCTGGAACCCCTCCGACCAGGCCGTGGATCTGGTGATCGATGGGCGCGCGGTCATCGACATCGTTGACCCGCAAAAACAGTGGGGTGTTTCTCCGTTCGCCCGCCGCTTCGTGCATAGCTCGGCTCGCGGGTGGCTGGCTGAGTATCGCGGGGTGTGCGGTGACCGCGACGAAAGGCTTCTGGAGGGGGAGTTGGAGATAGCGGTCTGCCGGGCGTGCGGTGATCTGGACTGCGGGAACCTTGCGGTTTACGTGGACAGGGACGCGGACACGGTTGTGTGGCGGCAGCCGCACTGGGCCGGGGACGACGAAGATGACGACGAAGATGACGAGGAGCCCGAGTCCAACGATCCGACAGTGCTCATGCCGCAGGTGGTGGTCTTTGACCGTGCCGAGTATGAGGCTGCGCTGGCGGATGTGGAGCGGTTCATCAATCGCCCGGGATGGCGCCGGGAGATTCCGGAAGCGGCCTCGTGGCTGGACCGGCTGCGGAACAGGTTCACCAGTGTGTGGGAGAAGTAAGACTGTGCGCGCTGCCCGTCGCGCAATTGTCGGAGGCACATGTAGGCCCGGTGAATAGGAGTGGAACGGCCGGTTCCTCAGGGGGAGAACAACCCCAGCCCGGAGGTCAGTGCCGAGGGGCAGCCCTGCTCGATGTCCGTGATGGTGATGGCCAGGGACGCACCGAGAAGGATGATGAAGCCGGCCAGCAGGAACATGCTCTTGGACAGTCCTCCGGGAACCCAGACGTTGGGGGAGTCGTAATCGGCGTTGCCGTACGTGTAGGCCCGCCACAGCCATGTGGACCCACAGAAGTGCATGAACGCCAGGGCGTACGACGCCGTGGCCGCGGCCGTGCGGAGCCCGGGAATCCAGAAGGACATGGCGAGGGCAGGCAGGGTCAGGGCCGTGCTGAGCAGCAGCGATTGCCAGCTGGTCAGGCGCCGGACCAGTGTCCTCATCCCAGGAACCCCCCGCCGGTGCCGGTTCCTGTGGCATATCCGACCGCCAGGGGTGCTGCCCCTGCCACAGGCAGGACCAGGAGCCAGCGCCAAAAGTACTTGGCCAGCTTGTTCCGTGGTTCTGCCCATTCCTGGTAATCCGGGTCCCACGGGAACCGGCTGCCCATTGAGACTTGGGCGTCCACGAAACGGACAAACCGGGAGGGATGCCCTGCGGTTGCGGCGAAGAAGCTGAGGCTGCCCGTGGCCATCCACGTTGCCGTGAGCAGCAGCGGGTCCCAGCCCAACATCAGGGCCAGCTGCCATGCGGCGAATGCGGGGAACGCCAGAAGAACGGAGTATGCGTAGAAGATCGCCCCGATCTCTACCTTTCCCTCTTGGGGATCGTAGCGGCTGGCCATGAGCAGCCAGACAGTCGCGATCAACCCCACAATGAGGGCCATCAACGGCAACGCTCCCAAGAATTCTTCCACTTCACTAGTTCCGGTGAGGTTGATCGGGGGCATGCTCCCTTTCGGGATCAACCTGGAGATGGTTGGCCAGGATGGTCCGGCCGCGATCGAGGATCTCCGTCATCAGCTGGCGCTCGGACGCGCTGAAGTCAGGACTGTAATGCTCGCCGGCCGGCGTGATGCATTCCAGGTTGTTGCCATAAAAGATCTTGTCGTAGCACTTGGAGGCCTTCGGGCCGCGATCATCGAGAGTGGCGCCGACGCTGCGGGCAATGTCTGCGAACAGGTTCCAGGCGTTCAGCAGCTCAGCGCATGTGCCATCCGATACCGGTAGTTCAAGCAGTGCCTCTAACCCGTCCAGGTCTTGGGGAGTGTCAATGCTGTATTCCAGATCAAAGGCGCTTTGCAGGCCAAGCCCATGCCGGTCAGCCAAGGCTGAAAGTGCCTCCACAGTGCTTGCGGACACGATTCTTCCGCTGTGCGTTAGAACGCGGTCCGTGTCCTCGTCCGAATCCCCTGTCCCGTCCTCGGATTGCCAAACCAGACCCAGCGTCCGTCCTTGGAACCGAATCCAACAGGGGTAGGAAAACATCACCCGGGAATCCTCTCCCTTCAGCGAAACGCAGCGGAGACCCGCCGTTGGGAGCCAGCCTCCGGCCTCCCAATACAAGCACTCCCCGACAATCCAACGGAGCGATCACGCTGGATCCGAGCGGAGCTAGAGACCCGTCACGGTTGTGACGCTGAAGGAGACGACGAACCAGAAAAAGGCCAGGACCGCAGGAAGCTGGTATTTGGTGGCGGGACCGGACTTCTCCAGAGACCAGACGGGCCACACGGTCATAACCGCCAGTACGAGGGCGGGGAGCATCACCACCGAAGCGACGATTAGCAGGTGCGTCAGTTGGCTGCTTGTCCTGCCGGCATCCACATGCATCATCAACCGCATCCCAACGAATGCGCCCAGAAGGAGTAGGAGACCAAAACCCGCAAGAGCCGAACCAAACCGAACCGCTTTGAGATTCCCCATGTCAGCAACCATATCTTGTCCGCACACCGGGCCCTTACGGGAAAGGAGGCAGGAGCTCGGGCCTTGTTCCGGCGTCCGGACGGCGCCCGCGCTCCCAACGCCCCTTCGGGATTCCGGAGGGGCCACGGTCCAGTCCACGGGTAAAGCGGGCAGAATCAGCGTGTGACAGATTTCTTGAACCCTGCCCTGCTTGATGCCACCCTTCGGGCAGCCGAGCAGTGGCGTACCCTCTTTGCCGAGCTCGGGACCTTTGCCGGTGGTGTGACCTTCAGCCGCGATCCCTCGGCGTTTGGCGGCGAGGGCGCGGACATTGCGAGGATCGTGGTCAACGGCGTCGCGATCGAAGCTGCCGAGTGGGCGTCGGACGACATCCGGTTTTCTGCCGGGTTTCCCGACGGACGGTCTGTCTATGGAGGGGAGACCTTCTTCGAGGAGACCGATGGCCGGGGCGGATTGTTCGGACTGCGGCGGGTGCAGGAACCGGACGTGGAGGCCCGCTCCGCGTTCAACGCCTTGATGGTTCTGGCGACCATGAAAGCCATTGCGGACGCCGTCACTGAAAAGTCTTGGGACGAGATCCGGGGTTCGGGTGGGATCGATACCCCAACCGGCAGGTTGTCCGGTTTCGACGAGCCATGACCTGGGACGGGTTCATGACCAAATTCAAGTTCAAGCACCTCACGCGGGTCGACTTCTCCGACGATTACACCCGCGCGGTCCTTGAGCTTGCCGGCCCCCTGCCACCGAAAGGGTCCCGGCATGGGCAGCGGGCCTAAGTCCCTTCGAACCGCCTCCCGATAGGATCGGCGCATGGGGCGGCCTTTCAGGAAGGTATCGGAGTGAAAGACAAGGCCATTGTGGCAGTAGCCATTGTGATGACCTTTGCCGTCGCGGCCCCGTTGACCGCCGTCGTTCTGGTCGTTGTGGATTCCCTGCTGGGCTGGACGGTTTCCTTTGGGGACGCCTTGAAGGACGTCCTCGGTTGTTACGCGGCACTCGCGTTTGGCGGGCTGCTTCTGCACCTTTGGGAGGCCCGGAAACGCACCCGGGGAGAACGCCGGGCGCCGTAGACGGGGTGCCTCCGCGGCCGCCCGGCCGCGGATTCATCTGGCTAGGGTGGAGGCATGGAGCCACCTACGGGTCCCCAGCGGACCATCCTGCGCCAAATCGCCGAGCACGCCGGTGACCTGGCCTCCGTGCTGGAGGCCCAGTTCGCCTCCTGCACGACCGAGCCGTCAGAACACTGCCAGGAGTGCTTCGAGATTGACGTCGCGGTGGATGTCCCGAGACTGCCCGCGAACACGGAGTGCCCGCTTTTCTTCGACGTCCAGGAGGGGACGGGTGCCCTCGGGGTGCTGCTCTGGCATGAAGATGGGCGCATCAACGGTCTGGAGGTCAACTCGGTCATTCACCCGCATGCAGCTTTGTCCGACCTGATCATCATCAACTAGTGCCTGTTCACTGGCCGGGAGCCGCTTGGACCGGGACCGTTCGACGGCGGTGTGCGCCGGCCTTACCGGTTCCAAACCCATTCTTGTCATCGGCAACCAAAGGCACAGAGCGACCATGGAACACCCCACAAAGCGTCCAAAGTCGCCATGGTCGCACCTGTCTCGACAAAATCGTCTTGCATCCCTCCGGCTGCGAGACTTGCTTTCGGGGGTGGGGTGGTCGACTGTTGGCTCAGGCGCCCTGGTCCCGGATGAACGGTTCAGACCCCGGCCGGCCCAGGTTCATAGTTGCTGCCCATAGCCGGGTCGGCACGGCAAAGCCCGCCGGGGTGACCGGCGGACTTTGCGACGGGCACGGCGGGCGGTTCCATAGTTCCTCCTGCGCGTTGGCCGGTCTGCGGGTCCCTGTGGACCGCTCACCTGCCAACCTGCAGGAGCGTCTGCGTCAGGAACGGCATCCCTTCGTCCAACCCGTTTCTTGTGGGTGTCCCGGCCGCCTAGCTACGTTGCTGGACGGCTGCGTTGTCGTTTGGACCGGAGCGTCCTCATCGAGCCTGCCCCAATCACGCGTTTTACCCTACATGGCGTATGTGATGTGCGCCACTGGGTTTTGTCAGAAATTCAAATTTGTGGACATATTGACCGTTCCGGGTCCTTTCTGGCGGTCAGGAGCCTTCGGATCTGGACCCGGAATACCGGTGGCGGATGGTCGGACGGGGCGATTCCTCCGGCAGTCGAAGAACGTCTCTTTGGAGATGCCTGACGGCTCAAGACCACTGATTTCCGGCCTGGACCGGAGGAGAACAGATGCCGAGGTCCTGTCCCGACGAGTTCCGTTACGACGTGGTGGTGGACCGCAGGCACGAGGCCTGCTGTCGCAGATGGTGTCCGGGGGTGGTTGGGGTCAGACCGCCGGTGGAGTACGAGTAGCCAGTTGGGTTGTCGGAAGGGATTGATGACCCTGGAACGTGGCGAGGGCAGCCACCCCCGAGGAGGTCGAGTGGGCGTTGGCGCGCCGCAGCCCTGTCCTCGGGCGTTGCGGGTATGGCCCGGAGCCATGTTTCGTCCCTGGCGCTTCCTCCCGTACTCCTTGTGGTTTAGGGACGGGGAGTCGCCAGCTGCCTTGCCAGCGCCGGCAGGTCCGGAATTTCGATGTCAGGGCTGGTGAAGTAGCCCGGGTAGGCGGCGCCGGAACGGTTCAGCCATGCTGTTCTCAGCCCGGCGGCATGGGCTCCGTGGATGTCCCACGGGTGCACGGCGACCAGGAGCATCCGGGAAGGCGCAACGCCGCACTCGACGGCCGCGTATGCGTAGGCGGACCGGGCAGGTTTCCAGCCCGGCGCGTCCTCGACACTGAGCAACCGGGTGAAATGCCGAAGGAGTCCGCCCGTTTCCAGCAGTGTCTGGGCGACCTGGGCTGAGCCGTTGCTCAGGGTGACCAGCTGCGCCGCCCCGGCCAGCGCCTCCACGCCGGAGGGCACGTCGGGGTGCACGCCGAGGTTGCGCAGGGCTTCCATGATGCGCCCGGTTCCGTCTGCCACGGAGGGGACGCCGTGTTCTGTCAGCAAACGGCTCAGGTTGTCCTGGGCAATCTGCGCGAAAGGCGCGCTGCCGCCTGCGGCCGTAACGGCGAACCCGTCACGCAGGACGGTAGCGAACCACTGGGTGGCCAGATGCCCGGGCGCTCCGGACTCGATGAACGCTCCGGCCAACGGTCCCATGTCGGAAAGCGTTCCGTTGACGTCGAAAACGATCACATCGGGGGAGTCAATCACGGCAAGTCAGCTCCTGTTCTCACGGCTGGTACTGCGGGGGTTCAGATACTGCGGCGGCTACGGGCGGCTCCCTCCATTGCCGCCAGGAGCAGGACCAGGTCCGCATCGACCACCAACCGATCCCGGGCGTTGAGCACTTGCGTTTTCCGGCGCAGCCAGTGCGGTGTTGATTTCGTGCTCATCGTCTTTCAGGCCGGTAAGGATCTCGGCGACGACGTTCTTCACACGGCGGCAGCCAAAGCCCAGGTCCTCCCCGGCGGCGGAAGTGCTCATCATGCCGGCGGCGGTCATCCCGTGTAGGCGGTCGCGACATGCATCGAGGTTTCGTGCAGCGCCTGCCGACACCGGATAATCACGATCTTGGTGGCGGCATAGACGCTGGGGAAGGGAAAACCTGTCAGTGCTCTTTCGCTGGAAACGTTCAGCGCAAAGGATCCCCGGTCCCCGTAGCTGCGTGCAGCGGGCGGGACCTGGAATCCCAAAGGTTTCCGGTCCCGCCAGCATGGAATGGACTAGCCGAGGGAGGACAGCAGGTCAGTGCAGGCCTGCTCACAGCGCCTGCAGGCGTCGGCACAGATGCGGCAGTGTTCATGCATGTCACCGTGGGTGGCGCATTCGTCGCCGCAGGCCTTGCACGCTCTCCGGCAAGCTTCCACGATCGCGCGGGTGAGATCCAAGTTCCGCTCCGTTTGCCGGGACAGGACCGCGCCGGTTGCGGCGCACACGTCGGCGCAGTCGGCGTTCAGGCGGATGCACCTGACCAGGTCGGCGACCATGTCTTCGCCCAGGCAGGCGTCAGCGCAGGCGGTGCAGGTGGCGGCGCACTCGAAACATGCGGCAATGCACGCGGCAAGCTTTTCCTTATCCAGCGCGTCCACACCCCTCGGATGGGTCTCCAGCATCGAGGTCACGTGGTGAGTCATCGGTCTCTCCTTCGTTCTGGGCGGTCTTTTTCCGAAGGGCCCCGGGGCGGGGATCCCCGCAGCCGACCCTACTCCGGTGTCCCGAACAGGTGAAGGTCCGGCCCCTCTCCTCCTACCTCCACAGCGGCACGCGGTCAGATGCAGGAGATAACCTTGGCGAACGGTCCGTTGGACGCGGCAGAACACCCTGAACACCAGCCGCGCACTATGCGCTTTTGGGCAGGTGCCGACCCTGCCTCGACGCTCGAGGTCCAGGCAGCTCGTGTCCCGGACTCACAGCGTTCCCCGGGGAAACTATTCGGAGACTGCGGTGACGAGTGCGAGCAGGAGGGAGTAGAGCACCAGGCCCACGGCAAACCATCCGAAACTGGAGGTGCGGTTGGTGGGGACTTCTTCCTTGAAGACGTTCAGCAGCACCGATCCGCCGAGCAGGGCGGTCAGCAGGGCGACCAACAACGTGCTGGTCGGGGCGAAGGCCACGGACAGCGCCCAGCCGACAATGAGGGAGGCGGCGAGCAGGACCCGCCCGTGACGGCCGAACCGGCGCGGGTAGTGTTCCTGAAGGGACCGGTCGGTGAGCACGAAGTGCAGGCCCATGGCCACCGTGAACAAGAGGGCGAACAGCAGCCCGGTGCGCACGCGCAGGGCCATGGTGTAGGTGATGAGCCCGTTGTAGACCATGAATGAGCCCAAATGCAGCCAATACACCCCGGCAGGACCGGACGCGTCCACCGGCGCATCACCGTTCGGGCGGCCGCCGGCCGGCCGGTCCCGTTCGCCGTGGGCGGCGGCCAGGCGTTCGAGCCCGTAGAACACGGTGAAGCCAGCCAGCGCCACGAAAAAGATGGCCAGCTCCAGCAGCGGCGTCGGTTCCAGGATGTCGGTGAGGGCCTCGCCGATGGCCTCGTTGCCGGCAGCGATTTCCGGTAGCAGGTGCAGGAAGACGTAGGCGACCGCCAGGCCCCCGGCAAAGGAACCCAGATAGTGTTCGGGCACCAGCGGCAGGGAACGGATGCGCGGAGCGGCCAGGTGCAGCCCCGTCAGCACGAGCGCCGGGACGGCGGCAATCCCCACGCTCTGGGCGGCGTTCAGTTCGATCTCCACTGGGCGTCCTCCGAGTCGTCTGGGGCCGGTCTTGGGGGTGGGGCGGGAGTGTGCAGTGCGGTGGTGTGGGGCGGGGGTGGTGGCTTTTCTCGCAGGAAGTAGGCGCCGAGGGAACCGGCGAGGGTGGCGAACACGGCGACCGAGTAGACGGCCAGCACGATCTGCAGGACCTTCGAGAACGCATCCTGGCTGGTGATGCCGCTGCCGGTGATCGTGGCCATGGCCGCCTCGTGCAGGGCGGCCGTGTAGTCGGTGTGGGAGCCCGCGGCGTAGAGCAGTTGGCTGGAGGTCAGGATCACGACGGCCGTTGTGGCGGCCAGCCAGCCGATCCGGTTGGAGAGCAGCCGTCCGGCCGAGCGGGACCCCCGGACCCCGGCGGAGAGGATGCCGCCGAACCGCGCCAGGCGTCCGAGCCGTACCAGGCGCAGGATTTGCAGGGCGCGGAAGAAGCGCAGGAACGGAACGAGCAGGAACACGGCCTGCCACCAGTTCCTTTTCCAAAACGCGGCCTGGAACCGGGCCACGTAGGCGCGCAGGAGGAACTCGGCGACGAACACGACCCAGAACACCCAGCCCGCCACCGTAAAGGCCCGGGTCCATCCGGGGTCGCGGACCAGCAGCTGGCCCAGGACCACCAGCAGGAAGAGGACCCCGAGCAGGCCCATGGGCCGGTCCAAGCGGGCGGCGAGGCTTTCCGCGTGCTGCAGCCGGCTCCGCGCCCCGCTGTGTCCTGTGCCGCCCACCGGTCCTCCGTTTCAGGACGCGAGGTGTTCGAGCATGGCCGTGGCGACGGCGTCGGGGGAGTCCTCGGTGGGAATGTGCTTGCCGGTGACCTCGACCAGGTCGCTGCCGGGGATCTCGCGCACGTAACGGTGCGCGTACTCGATCTTCTGGAACTCGTCATCCCGACCCCAGATCAGCCGGGTGGGGAGGGCCGCTGTGCGCAGGGCCGGGACCAGGTCCAGGGTGTAGTGCGCATCGGCGGCCGCGGCCATCGCCATCCATGACCGGCAGCGGGCAGGGCTCCGCCACGGCGAGGTGTAGTCGGCGATCTCCTCATCGCTCAGTTCGCGGTCCACGGTCAGTTGCATGGTCTTCATCCGTGCTTGGAGCAGTTCCTCGGGCGAGGTGATGGCACGCAGCTGCGGGTCGCGGAACCGGGCGACCGCGGGAACCGGCCACGAATCGAACATGACCGAGTTCATGAGGATGAGTTTGTCGACCCGTCCGCTGTGGGCGGCGATATGCTGCGCGATGCCGCCACCAATGTCGTGCCCGGCCAGGTCGAACGTCTCCCATCCCAGAAGGTCGGCCGCCTCCAGGACGACCGCCGCCAGTGCCGGGACGGTCGCGGTCCCGGCGTCGAGTTCGCCCTCGCTGCGCCCGAATCCGGGCAAATCCAGGGCCACGCACGCCCGTGCCGTCGCGAGCTGGGGCAGGACGGGCTGCCACACCCTGCTCCAAAAGGTCCCGTGCAACAGCAGCAGTGGTGGCGCGGAAGGGTCCCCTGCGGCCAGGTAGGACAGGTCGGTGCCGGCGACCCTGACCTGCTCGCGGCGAATCATCGAATCCTCGATCTCCATCGGTCCTCCTCGGAATCGGATACAACCTGCACGGGGCCGCCCCCGCCGGCCCATACTCCAGGGACCCTAAGGGGGTGCGGCTTGTGCACCACTCTAGGCCTCTGCGGTGCCGTCCATTCGGTTGTGGGTGCCCGAAGGGATCGGTTGCGAAGCCTGAGCCGGGAAAGCGGGGCCCGCAGGCTCGGGTGGCTCAGTGCCGTCAGTGCCGTCAGCGCCATCGTGGTTCTGGTCTCGAGCCAGTTCCTGTATGCCGCCGGGAGCATGCCTCCTATGCCCAGTCCCTGTCGTCCATGGCGGCTGTCATCGGCAATGGAATCACCGGTGCCGGCACTTTCTCACGCATCGTCCAGGTCCTGCTGGCCATCTATTCCGTCGCCGTTTTCGCGGCCCTCGCCGGCACGGTCGGTGCATTCTTCCTCAGGAAAACGGACGAGTCCTGATGCTCCCGCCGGCCAACCATCCGGTCCCGGTCCCTGCCTCCGGGCCACCTTGCCAGGGGCGGTTTGGAAGGCTGAACCCTTGCAGATCGCGTTTGGCTTGGGTTCTGTTGTCCGGTGGCGCTCGGGACCTGCTTGCAAGCGCGAGGCTATGCCATGTCATTGCGGACGGAGGGCGGAGGGATGGTGCGAGAACCGTTGTGGCAGCGGCTGGCTGCGGCTGGGGGAAGCTTGGGATCTGGCATGTATGCGGCCGTGCTGTGTTTGGCCGTGCTGGCTGCCAGCGGGGCGGTGGGGCTGCTGACCCACCTGCCGTGGCTTTTCCCAGCCTGGGTCCCACGGTGATGCTGTTTTTTGAGTCTCCGGCTCAGCAGGCCTCGCGGCCTGCCAACGCACTCGTCGGCCATGCGGTGGCGCTGATGGCCGGGGCGCTGTGCCTGTATGTCTTCGGTCTGCAGAACGTACCGGCGGCTCCCGTCGGCGGCTTGGCCCCGGCGCACCTTGCGGCCGGGGCCCTGTCCGTGGCATTGACTACGTTCGTGTTGACTTGGATCAGGATGCCCCATCCACCTGCGGGCGCAACGACCCTCATCGTGAGTCTGGGCATCCTGAGCACGCCTGTGCAGATGGCTTCGATGGCGGGGGCGGTCGTTTTGGTCACCCTGCTCGGATGGACACTGAACATCCTCCTTGGCACTAAACCGGCCCCATCCGGGCATGACAAGTGATGTCCCCGGCAGCACCGGGTCCGGTGCTGCCGGGGAGGTGCGCGGGGACGGCTTCGGTGCACGATCACCGGTGCCGCACGCGATAGCGGCGCGCATTCGATGCCGGTATGGCTTCGTCCTGGCACCGGTTCCGCGGGGACGGGTTGTCCGCTCCCGGCGGTCTCCGTAATGTCGGTGTGGACCGGTCGCGGAGCCGCTCGGCTGCCGCCGATGCCACTTGTGGGAGGGAGCCGAGGATGAAGCGCACGGACCGAATCGCTCAACCGTGGGGAACACGCACCCCCTACCCGGCGGGCGGGCAGTGGCCCGTGCGGGTGGACACGCACCTTGAGGACGGCTTGGATCCTGGGGAGGTGGACCGGTGGGTGCAGACGGCCTCGATCCTGCACTCCAACGGGGACGCGCTGGACATCGCGGTCAAGGACGGACGGATCGCCGGGGTGCGTGGCCGCGCCGTCGACCGGGTCAACCGCGGGCGCCTGGGCCCGAAGGACCTGTACGGGTGGCAGGCCAATTCCTCCCCGGACCGGCTGACCGTACCGCTGATCCGCGAGGGCGGGAAACTGGTGGAGACGGACTGGGACACTGCCATGGACCGGGTGGCCGGCAGGACCCGGGAACTGCTGGCCGAGCAGGGCGCCAGCGCCATCGGCTTCTACACCACCGGCCAACTCTTCGCCGAGGAGTACTACACGCTCGGCATCCTCGCCCACGGTGGGTTGGGGACCAACCACGTCGACGGGAACACACGGCTCTGCACGGCGACCGCGGCTGCGGCCCTGAAGGAATCCTTTGCCTGCGACGGCCAGCCCGGGTCCTACACGGACGTCGACCACGCGGACGTGATCGCCCTCTACGGGCACAACATGGCCGAAACCCAGACCGTCCTCTGGGCGCGGATCCTGGACCGGCTGGCGGGTCCGAATCCGCCGGCAATTATCTGCGTTGATCCCCGCGCCACCCCGGTGGCCAGGGCCGCGACGGTGCACCTGGCACCGCGCCCGGGCACGAACGTGGCCCTGATGAACGGGCTGCTCCACGAGATCATCGCCAACGACTGGGTCGATCACGGCTACATCGAGGCCCACACCGTGGGGTTCGAGGACCTGGTGCAGCAGGTCAAGGACTACCCGCCGGAGACCGTGGCCACGATCTGCGACGTGCCCGCGGACCGGATCCGGGAGGCCGCGCGCCTCATTGGCGGCGCCGAACGCCTGCTCTCCACCGTCCTGCAGGGCTTCTACCAGTCCAACCAGGCCACCGCGGCCGCGGTGCAGGTCAACAACATCAACATCGTGCGCGGCATGCTCGGCAAGCCCGGGTGCGGGATCCTGCAGATGAACGGCCAGCCCACCGCGCAGAACACCCGGGAGGCCGGAGGGGACGGGGACCTGCCGGCCTTCCGCAACTGGTCCAACGACGCGCACGTGCAGGACCTGGCCCGGGTCTGGAACGTGGACCCGATGTCCATCCCGCACATGTCCCCGCCCACCCACGTGATGCAGATGATGCGCTACGCCGAGGAAGGATCGATCCGGATGCTCTGGGTCAACGGCACCAACCCGGCCGTGTCCCTGCCCGAGCTGGGACGGGTCCGCTCGATCCTGTCCCAGGAACGTTTGTTCCTGGTGGTGCAGGACATCTTCCTGTCCGAGACCGCGCAGCTGGCCGACGTCGTTCTCCCGGCGGCGACCTGGGGCGAAAAGACCGGAACGTTCACCAACGTGGACCGGACCGTGCACCTGTCCGAAAAGGCCGTCGAGCCGCCCGGGCAGGCCAGGGCAGACCTGGACATCTTCCTGGACTACGCCCGCCGGATGGACCTGAAAGACAAGGACGGGCAACCGCTGGTGAAGTGGCACGACGCCGAGTCCGCGTTCGAAGCGTGGAAGGAATGCACCCGCGGGCGGCCGTGCGACTACACCGGCCTCAGCTACGCCAAGCTGCGCGGCGGGTCCGGCATCCAGTGGCCCTGCAACGAGGACAACCCCGACGGCACCGAACGGCTCTACGTGGACGGGAAGTTCTGGAGCGCGCCGGACTATTGCGAAAGCTACGGTCGGGACCTGGTCACGGGGGCCCCGATGCAAGCGCCGGAGTACAAGGCCCTGAACCCGGAAGGCCGGGCCATCATCAGGGCCGCCGAATACGTGCCCCCGCACGAGCTGCCCAGCGAGGACTTCCCGTTCCAACTCACCACCGGGCGCACCCTCTACCAGTTCCACACGCGCACCAAGACGGGCCGGGCACTGCAGCTGCAGGCCGCCGCCCCGGAGGTGTGGGTCGAAATGTCCGCCGCCGACGCCGGCACCTACGCCCTGGCCGAAGGAGACCTCGCCGAGGTCACCACCCCGCGCGGCAAGGTGCGGGCGCAGGTGCGCGTCAGCGGCATCCGCGACGGCGTGCTCTTCCTGCCCTTCCACTACGGCTACTGGGACACCCCGGCCGGCCACGAGCCCGACGGCGCCGGCCGGGCCGCCAACGAGCTGACCATCACCGATTGGGATGCCGCTTCCAAGCAGCCCCTCTTCAAGACCGCCGCGGCTCGGATCCGGAAAGTCTCCGGAGGCGAGGGCCCCTCGAAGGCCCCGACCAACACCGCTTCCGCTCCGGTCTCTCCGATCGGCTGGAGCACCCACGGAAGTCCCGGCTCGGAGGCCGACGAGGACTTTTCCGTCACTGGAGGTGAGGCATGAAGATCGGACTCGCGCTGGAGGAGCTGCACCGGGCCGAGAACGACCTGGCGCAGGAACTGCTCCAGGTCTCCGAGCGGCACAAGGCCGACCACGAGATTTACCACCTTGGCCGCGACCTGGCCGGCTGGTCCCACCGGCACATTCGCCAGATCGCCGAGATCGGACGGAACTACGGCCTGGACCTGGACCCGGAACCGGAGAGCGAAAGCGCCTGGGCGGAAAGGATCCGCGAAAAGGGGGCGGAACTGCTGGGCCGGCGCTCCCACGCGGCCCTGTTGCTGTTGCGCGACCTGCGCGAGATCTACATGAAAGCCGCCGGCGTCTCCGCCGACTGGGACCTCCTCGGTCAGGCAGCCCAGGGCATCAAGCACACCGACCTGCTCGACGTCGCCCAGCGCTGCCACCCCGACACGCTGCGCCAAATGCACTGGGCCCACGCCAAGCTCAAAGAGGAAGCCACCCAGATCCTCATCAGCTGAGCCCTGCAACCGGAGGGCCGGCGACTGCATGCCTGGTGTCCACGGGCTCGTGGGCCGGTAGTCCGGAAGCTCCGTCCTATGCGGCGGCGATGATCTACCGTGGCCGCTGTATGGCGGGCCGGCGCCGCAAACGGACATCGGATAGCCGCGGCGCCGTTCGGATGGGTCCCGGTGTCCACCTGTGTGCGGGAAAAGCAGCGGAGCGGGTGGGCTTTTGCCGTGCACCTGCGGGCACGGGGCAAGGTATCGAAACCATCTGAGAGGGCACCAAACGCGTCGTGTTCGGTGCCCTCCTTTTGGTGTTCCTCGGAGTCAGCCGAGGACGCTTCCCAGGGATTGGTTGCGAGAAAGGGCTTGGAGTGGAATTCTCCCGGGGCCTGGGCCTGTGGGCGTCGCATTTGGGGCTTCCGGATGCACGGGAAGCGTCCGGGTCAGGGCTCAAGTTGGGTGCGGCGGAAGCGCAGTTCGCGTTCGGTCCCGCTCAGAGGGGAGCCGGTGAGTGGCAACGCCGTGAGGTCTATGAAGGCGGCGGCTTTCAGGGCCAGTATGTTGGCGGCCAGTGCGGCGCGTTGGGGCAGTCCAATGCTGTGGGCGAAGGCTGCCCAGTGGCGGGCCCGGAGGTTCTTCAGTTTCCCGTCCACGGGCAGGGCCAGGGTGTCGTCGCCGTAGAGCAGGGTGCAGGGCACGTCGTGCACCGGGGCGATGACCGGTCCTGCGGGGCGGCCGCCGAGGACGGAGACGTTCTTGGCGTGCAGGTCACCGTTGCCGGTCAGCCAGGCGAAGACGAACTGCAGGTACAGGTTGCGTGCGGCAACGGCCGGAGCCTTGCTGGCCGCGGCCAGGGCGTTCACCACGGCTTCGGAGTCCACGGTGTACTTGGCCGCGGGCGGGATGCCCATCACCTGCGCGGCGTCCTCCAGCGGCAGGCGCAGCCATTCGGTACCGTCCCAAAGGCGGTCGAAGCGTTCCACCAGCAGGCCATGCAGCCCGTTGTGGTCGGTGACCAGGGCGGCTTTGGCTACCGGGATCTTCAGTACCTTGGCCGCGAGCAGGTGCGCGGCCTCGTTCTGGACCAGGTGCCGATGCCGGGGCGGATCCAGTTTCAGGATGTACCGGTGCCCACGCAGGGACACCGGTGCGCTAAGCATGGAGGCGCTGGCCTTGTCCTGCACCCCCGGCAGGGCGTGCAGGTCCACCGCCTGGGCCAGGTCGCCGAAGTCCAGGCACGAGGGGTCGGTGGCATCGGCCAGCGGCTCGGGCTCGAGCGGGATCTCGCCGGCGGGTACGACCTGCACGTCCCCGGGCGCGTCGGCACCGACGGCCAGCAGCAGGGAGAGCTTGTCGTCCAGGCTGGTCTTGACCGCGTCCTTAAGCACGCTCAGACGGTGACCTTCGGGCAGGAGACCGGCAAAGAACGGCGGCAGGGCCCCGGCCGGGGACACGACGGGCTCCGGGGACACCGGCAGGGTGCTGGCCACCCGCTGGCCGCCGCCGGCCAAATAGGTCCCGCCGTAGGTGAAGGCCGTCCCGCCCCCGACGCGTTCGATGCGGCCGGCCAGCCGGCCGGCCTTGTACACGTCGGCCGCGGCCACGAACCGCAGCCGCTGCAGGTCGGGGCTCATTCGGCCACCAGGTGCAGGCCGAGCACGTTGGCCGCCGCGGCCACGGCCGCCAGGGCGGGGTTGCCGGTTCCGGTCTCGATGGCCCGGACTGTCCGCTCGAAAATTCCGGCCAGGTCGGCCAGGTCCTACTGGGTCAGTCCCTCCTCCTTCCGGGCGGCCCGAATACGCCCTCCCAGCTCCTCGACATCGCCCACACCGCACCCCGTCCCGGCAAGATCTTGCCGCTTCAGTCTCTAACCGCATCCATCCTGCCCGTAAAGGGGGACGGCAATATACTGCCAATTTCCTCTCGCGCCATCTTCAAGCGGATCGCTACATCCTTCACCGGCAGGATGCTGCCGGTTGGAAGCATGGTTTAGGGCGCCGAAAGCTTGGACTTCGGGCCATGCTGGTACACAAGGCTGAACGCGATTCACACTCTATGGAGAGTGTCTCGACAAGGGCGTCTTGCATCCCTCCCGTTGCGAGACAAGCGCGGGTCCAGCGATTCGGTCCTGCATATGTCAGAGGAGTCTCATGTCTGGAGTTATGAGCATTCGCGTTGCATGTCTGCAGTAAGACGCGAGTGAAAGCATGCGGATGCTCGATCGTGACTAAGCACGTTCCGCTAGGGTTCGACCGTGGAAGAACAGAGCAGCGCGCAAGAGCGACGCGCCACCTTCTGGATAACGTTCTTGGGCCCTGTGGCCTTTGGCCTGATGGCGGGCGCCGTCAAACTCGTCTTTCCCTGGCTGTCCTCAGACGGTGCCTCGAGTCCGCCGGCTGAGCGCTTCTGGATTCCGGCGTTAGGGGGATTAAGCGCGGCCGTGTTGTTACAGGTCGGTCGATGGTGGCTCTATGGCAGGGCGCAGAATCGGCAGGGTGAGGCGGTCAAGACCCTCTGCACCGTGGCGCTGCTGGTCTCAGGGTTTGCAGCCTGTCTGGCGATACTGCTTAACCCGTGGGCCTTGTTGATGTTTCCGCCGCTGATGCTTTTCATCGCGTTCCTGCTGTGGTGGCCGCGCAAGAAGTCCGTCACGCCACGAGACCGGAACCTCGGTATCTACTGCATCTGCATCCTGAGTTTCGTCGTCTCGGCAGCCTCGATTTCGATGACCTTGATGCCCGGAAATTGAATCGAACAGATCAGTGTCACTCCTTGAGCGCCGTACCTTCAGGAGGATCGGAGAGGTGGCCGATTTCCTGGCACAACAACACCGGGTTAAGTGGGTGTTGCGACCACCCTCTGAAACTGCCCTCCCGTTACAAGACATGCTCTGCAGTGGTTGCGGCGCTCCTGCGAAGGCCATTTTGCGGGCCGTAACCGCGTAAATCCCGGTATCCAGACAGGCGGCGTTTCCAGTGTTTGGTTCCTGGCCGGGGGAGTGGTGTGTTGAAGGGGCTTCTTTGCCGGGATGCGTGTCGGGGTACGTCAAGGAGGTGGCGTCCGCACGACGGGTGCGGGCGCCACCTCCTGTGGGTGGTGTGGGGTTCGTTCCTGTCTAGCTGAGGAGGGAGGTGATGAGCCGGACAGAGGTGGCGAGGATGGCGATGAGGCCAATGGTTCCGAGGAGGTTGTGCCACCACTTGTTGCGGAGGTCTCCCATGAGGGAGCGGCGGTTGCTCATGATCAGGAGCAGGATGCCCAGGACCGGGGCGACCAGCACGGTGAGGGATTGGGCGATGATGATCAGCCCCACCGGGGAGGATTGAAAGAGCAGGGTGATGGTGACGCCGAAGGCGAGGATGGCGGCCATGACGGTCTTGGCGACGGGGGATCCGGAGCGTGCTCCCTTGCCGAGGGCGTCGGAGAGCATGGTTCCCCCGGCGGTGGCGTTGGCAATCATGGAGGAGAACGCGGCGCCGGAGAGGCCCAGGGCGAAGAGGAACGACCCGACGGGCCCGGCAAGAGGCTCGAAGATCGCCGCGAGGCCGGTGATGGTGGCGGCTTCCCCGCCGGTGCGTCCCAAAACGGCGGCGGCGACGACGATCACCAGGGCGGTCATGATGCCGGGGGCGACGATGCCGGGAACGGTGTCGACGAGGGTGACGTCGCGGTATTCGGCGCGGGTGCGGCGGCGTTCCTTGGTGCCGTAGGCGTTGTAGAAGGCGGCGTTGATGGAGAAGTTGGTGCCGACCAGGGCCACGATGAGGATTTCGCTGCCGGCGGGGATCTGCGGTGCGAGGCCTTCGACGGACTGGACCCAGTCGGGGCGGGAGACGAAGGCGCTGGAGACGAAGCCGACGGCCATGAGCGCGACGATGGCAACGAGGACCTTTTCGATGATGGCGTAGACGTTTTTGAAGAGCAGGATGAAGCCCACCGCAACGGTGCACAGGATGGTCCAGAGCACGGGGGAGCCGCCGAAGATCATGGACAGGCCGAGCCCGGAACCGACGGCGTTGCCGACGGAGAACATGAGGGTGATGAGGAAGACGCCGATGCCCGCGAGGTAGCCGGTGGGCCGTCCGAGATGTTCCTTGATGGAGGTGATCAGGGAAACGGGGGTGGCGATGCCCAGGCGCACGGCCATGTCGGCGAAGCAGATCATGAGGATCGTGGAGACCGCGATGACCCAGATGAGGGTGTAGGAGTAGGCGGACCCGGCCTGGACGGCGGAGGCGAGGTTGCCGGGGCCGAACTGCCAGGCGCCGACGACGAACGCGGGGCCGATGAGCGCGAGCCGGGACCAGAAGGACCGGCGTACGGTGGTCGTATCCATACGGCCCATGGGGCGCTCTCCTTCCCGGGGGGCCGCTTCGCTGGTGAGGAGCGCGCCGGTGTGCGGGGGCGGGCTGGACGGTGACTTCTTGCTCTCGCTCATGGCGAGACCTCCTTCAAGGCGGCGGCTCCGTTGCCGCGGGGTCGTCGATGACCGGGGGTGAAGAATGCAGGTCGTGTGCTTGGGTTCCATGGTCGGCCCGCGGGGCCGGTGGGTGCCACAGAGGGTGGCGGGTTCCGTGTGGGCCCCCGCCACCCTCTGTGTCAGTGGTGCGCTCAGGCGTTGACGGTGACCTTGCCGATGTTTGCGGCGGCGAAGGCTTCCGCAATCTCGGTATCGGCGCCCTCGGGCAGGGGCAGGAGCGGGGTGCGCACTGTGGCGTGGTCCAGAATGCCGCGGTTCACAAGGCCCCACTTCAAGGCGACGGTGCCCTCCATGTGGGACCCGCGGTGGTAAACGTTCTTGGTCACCGGGAGCAGCCGCTCATGAATGGCGTGGGCACGCGGGTAGTCCTGGGCCTTGCCGGCTTCGATCAGTTCGACGAGCAGTTCGGGGGCGATGTTGCCGTAGCCGACCAGCAGACCGTCGACGTCGAACATCGTCGGCAGGAGGTACTCGTCATGGCAGGACAGCACCTGCAGTTCGGGGTGCGCAGCGCGCAGCGCGGGGATCTCGGTGTACCACCGGCGCATGTTCCGGACCCCGTTCTTCGTGGCGAAGACGCCTTCCTGGCCCGCAATCTCCAGCTGGGTTTCCAGGTCGTACGTTGCCTTGGTGTTGTCGGGGTACTGGAACAGGATCAGCGGCAGACCGGACTCTTCGTAGATCTCCCGGTAGCGCGACTGGGGCGCGCCCTTCTGGTAACCGAAGCGCAGCCACCCGTGCGAGGGGTAGACGAGACCGGCTGACGCGCCGGCTTCGACGGCCTTCCTGGCCTCGAGCGCCGCGGTCTTGTTGCCCTCCTTCGTAATGCCGGCCACGACCGGCACGCGGCCGTCAGTGGATGCCACGAACGCGCGGATGACGTCCAGCTGCTCCTCTTCGGTAAGGAACGTGCCCTCGCCGGCGTGCCCCAGGACGACGAGGCTCTTCACGCCGTCAATCGATCCGAGCCACGAACCCAGACGCTGGATCGCGTCGAAGTCGACAGCGCCGTCTTCGGTGAATGGGGTGACAGGTGCGGGGCTGAGGCCTCGGAGGTCGAGTGTCATGATCCTTCTTCTTCCTTGTTCGGGGTCTTTCAAACGTTCTGCAAACGTTCTCGGGAACGTTTTCAATTCTGCGTGAGCTGCAGCACACTGTCAATAGGCAATTGTGGCGTGGGCCACGCGGCGCCCGTTCGGGCCCCGCCTAGACTGGTCATGAGACACCGGAAAGACAGGGGAACCATGGAGACGACAGAGGCGCGGCGCACGGTGACGCTGCGCGACGTGGCCGAGGCGAGCGGAGTCAGCATCTCCACGGTCAGCCGTGTCCTGGATCCGCGCAGCACGCCCACGAAGTCCGCGACTGCCGCCCGGGTCAAGCGGACCGCAGAGGAACTGGGCTACCGCCGCAACCTCTCCGCTGCAGGACTGCGCAAGGGGTCCACCGGCACCATCGGGGTCCTGGTGCCCCGGCTGAGCGACACGGTCATGGCCTTGATGTTCGAAGCCCTGGAGCGCGCGGCCCGCGCCCGCGGACATTTCGCGGTGGTCGCCACCGGCGGCGATGACCCGAACGATGAGCGCAAGGCCGCCGAGACTCTGCTGGACCGCAACGTGGACGGCCTGATCCTCGCCTCCGCCCGCCTCGACGACACCCTCCCGGCCTCGCTGCGCGAGCGGGATGTGCCCCACGCGCTCGTACTGCGCACCGACGGAACCAGCCCCTCGGCTCTCGGCGACGATGAAACCGGCGGCTACCTCGCTGTCCGACACCTCATCGACCTCGGGCACCGCGACATCGCCGTAGTCACCGGCCCCGATTTCGCGTCCACCGCCCGGGACCGGCTGGCCGGTGCCCGCCGCGCTCTGGCCGAAGCCGGCCTCGAACTGCCCGCCCACCGCGTCATCGGGCGCGGATACCGGATCGAACACGGCGCCGAAGCCGGCAATGAGCTCCTCGGGACCGCCGACCGGCCCACCGCCGTCTTCGCCGCCAACGACAACCTCGCCCTCGGTATCATCGCCGCAGCCCAGAGGGCCAGACTGGCCATCGGTCCGGACCTGGCCCTGGTCGGCTACAACGACATCCCCCTCGCCTCGCTGCTGCCCGTGCCGCTGACCTCGGTGCGGGTCCCCTTCGACCAAGTCGCCGACTCGGCCCTGCGAATGCTGCTGGAACCCGAAAACAGCGAACGCCTCACCCGCGCTCTGCCCACCCTCATCCCCCGGGCCTCAAGCGGCGCCCCCCGCAGGTAGCCCGCCCGAACACACCTCTTTGGCCCGGCCGCAGAAACGCCGCCGCTCACCCTCCCCAATTCACAACGGCCGGCACGCCAGTACCTGGCACAGGCGCATTGTCTTGACATATGTGCCTCGCCATCCTTGGAATGCGGGACCGCCGTGGGCCCGTTCGGATTCGGCCGACCTGCCTTGAGAGCCATGGTGGCGCTTCGGAATCAGGCGCTCCAGAATCAGATCTGTGCAGTCGTGTCTGGAGGTCCTGAACGCTGAGCCCTGCCTATAGTCGGTTTATGGATGCAGATAAGGCTGGCGAGCTGGAGGGGCAGACCTCGATCAATGATCTGCTCGATGATCCCGTTGGCATTATCCCTATCCAGATGGCGTTGCCGATCCATGTAAAGGTCGGGCCGGGGCATTTCCGGCGTCTGTCCTAGAGGCCGTGCGTGGGGGCCCTTTCTCCTGTGTGCCGGGGTCCTGGGCAGCGCGGGGCATGCGTCGGGCACGGACCGGCCAAGGACCGGTACCCAACTACCGCCCGGGCGGACCTGCGGGTCAAAGGTCCCGGTCCGGCGTCCCGGTTCCACCAACCGTTCCGGGAGGTCCTTTCCGCGGGGATGCGCTGGAGGCGTTCCAGACGATGCCCCCCAAAAATGAGGCGGGATGCAGGGCCTGCTGCCTGGCAGGGCAGGGCAGGGAACACGGAGCCGTCCGTCTTCGGCGTCTTGTGCGGACCCGGACTGCGCCCGGGGATGTCCCCGCGACCCGGACCCGGGCGTGAACGGGGCGTGGCAGCGCATCGTGGGGTCAGGCATGAACCGAAACCCATCCCGGCGGCTCCATGCCTCCGAGACGCACCGCGCCTGCCTGGGGAGTCGGGCCGGACGCCTCTTGGGGGAAGAAACAACCGCCGTTCTTCCGTGGCCGGGGCCGCCGGGCGGGCCGGTTCCTTTTCGTGGCCGCCCAGCCATGGCGGCCGCGGCGCCCGCGGCCTACCTTTGGCGGTAGGACTTGACGCGGATCCCGCATCCATCGCGAAGAGGACCACCTTGGGCGGTACCTGTTGGCGGGGGAGCGTGCTTTTGGGCGAGGGGGCGCTTCGACGCCTCCGGCCGCAGGAGTCCCGGATGAACGCCCGGCCAGGCAGGAGAACTAAATGATGCAGGGAGACGACGCCGTCCGGGCCTACCTGGACAGCCATACCGCCGACATCCTTGCCCGGCTCGCCGAGTGGGTGCGTATACCTTCGGTAGCCGAGGTCCCCGAGCATAAGCACCACTTGCTGCGGTCAGCCAACTGGCTCGCCGGCGAACTGCGCAACTTCGGCTTCCCGAGCACCGAAATCTGGGACGGGACGGAGGCCCCGGCCGTGTATGCGGAATGGTGCGCCGCCCCCGGAGCCCCGACGGTCCTGGTCTACAGCCACCATGACGTGCGCGCGGTCAAGGAGGGGAACTGGGACCAAACGGCTCCGTTCGATCCAGTGGGGCGCGACGGACGGTTCTACGGCAGGGGAAGCTCCGACGCGAAGGGGCAGGTCCTGGCCCACCTCTGGGGACTCCGGGCCCACCTGCACGCTTCAGGACGGGCGGCGCCGGCAGTGAACATCAAGGTCCTTATCGAAGGCGAGGAAGAAGCCGGTTCCCCCGGGCTGGCAGCGCTGCTGGAGGAGAACCGGTCGCGGCTGGACGCGGATGCGGTGATCTTCTCCGACACGCTGCTGTGGCGTGCCGACCATCCCGCCGTCTGCACCAGTGTCCGCGGGATGTTGGGGGCGCGCATCGAGGTGTACGGGCCGCTGACTGACATCCACAGCGGTGCCGTATCGGGGACCGCCCCCAACCCCGTGTTCGAATTGGCGAGATTGTTGGCGGGACTCCACGACGACGCCGGCAGGATCGCGCTCCCCGGGTTCTACGACGACGTCGAGCCGGTTTCCGAGCGCCGGCGGGCCGAACTCGCGGCGCTCCCTTTCGACAGGGAAGACTGGTTGAAGCGCTCCCACACGCGCAGCATCGGGGGCGAGGAAGGCTACAGCGTCTTCGAACGCCTGTGGGAGCGTCCCGCCGTCGAGGTCATCGCGCTGGCGGCGGGGGACCCGGTAGGTGTTGCCCGGGCCGCCGTCCCCTCCATGGCGTCGGCCGACCTCAGCATCCGCACCGCCGCCGGCCAAAAGGTGGAGACTGTTGCCGCACAGCTGCGTCGCTGGGTCGAGGGGAACATCGGGGAAGGCTACAGCCACAGCCTGTCGGTATCCAGCGAGACCGCCCAAGAGTTCTACCGCACCCCGGAGACGCCCTTCCTCGACGCTCTGGCGCGGTCCATGGCCAGGGGGTTCGGGGTGGCGGAGGCCGGCCGGATGGGCAACGCGGGCGGCGGGCCCGCGGACCTGCTGTCCAAGGCCCTGGGCGTTCCGGTGGTTTTCTTCGGGACAGGGCTGGTTGAGGACAACTGGCATGACAGCGACGAAAGCCTGTCCATCGACATGTTGCTTTCCGGCTGCGCGACGTTGGCCTTTCTCTGGGAGGAACTCGGGAAGCAGCCCTGACGCACCCAACGTCAGACCGCAGACAGGGTTGGAAGGCGGCAGATGACGTGTGCTACGCTCCAGCGCTGTAACCACATACCCACGGGAGCTCGCACCAGCGAGCTGAGAGGACGGCTAGGGCCGTCGACCGTTGAACCTGACCGGGTAATGCCGGCGTAGGAAGAGATGCAAATGCGCACAAGCGACGCTACACCCATGTCCGCTGTCACCACTGGCCCTATCCAGGACAGCACCAAACGCTACGAGGATGTGCCCGGTTTTCCTGGCATGAGCTACCCCGTGCGGCGCGTTAATCTCAGCAACGGAGAGCACTTCGACCTCTATGACACCTCGGGCCCGTACACGGATCCGCAGGCCGCCATCGATGTCAGGGCTGGATTGGCGAAGACGCGCGACAGGTGGGAACACCCCGCGCCGATCGACGGCGCCGCGACCCAGCTGGTTTGGGCACGTGCCGGGATCATCACCCCCGAAATGGCGTACGCCGCCGCCCGCGAGGGAGTCTCTCCGGAACTGGTCCGCGACGAGGTCGCCCGGGGGCGGGCCGTCATCCCGGCCAACCACCGGCACCCCGAATCCGAGCCGATGGTCATCGGCAAGGCCTTTGCGGTAAAGATCAACGCGAACATCGGCAACTCGGCCGTGACCTCCTCCATCGAAGAGGAGGTGGAAAAGATGGTGTGGGCCGCCCGGTGGGGCGCCGACACCCTGATGGACCTTTCCACCGGCAGGAACATTCACGAAACCCGTGAATGGATCCTTCGCAATTCGCCGATCCCGGTCGGCACCGTCCCGATCTACCAGGCCCTCGAGAAGGTCAAGGGGGACCCGGCCAAGCTCACCTGGGAGGTCTTCCGCGATACCGTGATCGAGCAGGCGGAGCAGGGCGTGGACTACATGACGGTGCATGCCGGCGTGCTGCTGCGCTACGTGCCGCTGACCGCCCGGCGCGTCACCGGCATCGTTTCCCGCGGCGGATCGATCATGGCCGCCTGGTGCCTGGCCCACCACCAGGAAAGTTTCCTCTACACCCACTTCGTGGAGCTGTGCCAGATCTTCCGCAAGTACGACATCACCTTCTCGCTTGGAGACGGGCTGCGGCCGGGCTCGATCGCCGACGCCAATGACGAGGCCCAGTTCGCCGAACTGCGCACCCTGGGCGAACTGACCAAGATCGCCAAGTCCCACGGCGTCCAGGTCATGATCGAGGGCCCCGGGCACGTGCCGATGCACAAGATCGTGGAGAACGTGCGGCTCGAGGAGGAACTGTGCGAGGAAGCCCCCTTCTACACCCTCGGCCCGCTCGCCACGGACATCGCCCCCGCCTACGACCACATCACCTCCGCCATCGGCGCGGCGATGATCGCCCAGGCCGGCACCGCCATGCTCTGCTACGTCACTCCCAAGGAGCACCTGGGCCTGCCCAACCGCGACGACGTCAAGACCGGCGTGATTACCTACAAGATCGCCGCGCATGCCGCGGACCTGGCCAAGCAGCACCCGCGCGCCCAGGAGCGCGACGACGCGCTCTCCCGCGCCCGTTTCGAATTCCGGTGGCGAGACCAGTTCGCCCTCTCCCTGGACCCGGACACCGCCCGCGAGTACCACGACGAAACCCTGCCCGCGGAGCCGGCCAAGACCGCGCACTTCTGCTCGATGTGCGGGCCGAAGTTCTGCTCCATGCGGATCTCCGCCGACGTGCGCACCTACGCCCAGGAGAACGGGCTGGACAGCCTGGAGGCCATCGAGGCCGGGATGGCGGACAAATCCGCGGAGTTCGCCCGCATAGGCAGCTCCGTCTACCTGCCGATCCGCGCCGTCTGACCCGCCACTCCCGGACCTGGCCGGGGGCAACGGAAGCGTTTCCGCGTGCTCCCGGCCCCCGGCATGTCCGCACCCGAAGGACATCCACCACCATGGCAACAACCCCCTTTCCCGAAGCCCCCCTGGCGGCCGCTGCCGGCACGCCGGTCCCCGCTCAGGCTGCAGGCCGCAGCCATCCCGCCATCCGCGGGGCTGTCCTGGGCAACTACGTCGACCAGTTCGACATCTTCCTTCCCGTGATCGCCCTCGCCCCTGCCGCCGCCCAGTTGTACGGCACGGGGAACGCCGCGGCCGCGGCCGGGTTCATCTTCATCGCCACCCTGCTCGGGCGCCCGGTCGGCGCCGCGGTCTTCGGGCCGCTGGCCGACAGGAGCGGGCGCACCCGAACCACCCGCATCAGCATCGCCGGCGTGGCGGTGGTGACCCTGCTGATCGGGGCAGTGCCTGCCGGGTTCGGCCACGCCACCCTGCTCGCCATCATCGTGCTGCGCTTCCTCGGCGGCGCGTTCATCGGCGGCGGCTACACCGCCGCCGTGCCGCTGGCCATGGAATGGGCGCCCGGAAGCCGCCGGGGACTGGTCAGCGGGCAGATCATGAGCATGTCCCCGTGGGCCAACGCCTCCATCGCGGCGCTGGTCCTTGTGCTGCTGTCCACCCTGGGCCCGGACGCCTATGCCCACTGGGCCTGGCGCATCCCGTTCCTGCTTGGGGCGGCCATGACCTTCGCCCTGTACCTCTACTACCGCCGCCAGGTCCGGGACTACCCCCTGCCCGAACGGAAACCGGGAACACCGCAGCCCCTGCGCCAGGCCTTCACCGGGCGCGGCGGGCGGGCGCTGGCCCAGCTGTTCGTCCTGATGACCGGCCTGTGGCTGTTCACCAACATGGGCGTGGTTGTGCTGGCCGGACAGCTCAAGGCCACGGCAGGCCTCGACGACAGGGCCGTCTCCCTGACCATGTTCTGCGCCACCGTGGCCTCGGCCCTGGCGATGGTGGCCACCGGGCACCTCTCCACCGGCACCGGACGACGGCGCTTCTTTCTCTGGTTCGGCGCCGCCGCGGCCCTCCTGGCCCCGGCCACCTACCTGGGTGTCTTCTCCGCCGGCCCCCTGGCGGCGGTGATCCTGCTGGTGGGCCTGCTGCAGGTGGTCACCGTTTCGGCCTACGGCCCCATCGGCGCCTACCTGACCGAGCGCTTCCCCGCCGGGGCACGCTCCACCGGGTACGGGTTGGCCTACAGCCTTTCGATCGTGCTGCCGGCCCTGTACCCCTACTACCTGCCGCCGCTGCAGCGGGCCTTCGGCGCGGTCCCGGCCGTCGCCGGACTGCTGGCGCTGGCCGGGCTGTGCGTCCTGGCCGGAGCGCTCGCCGACAGGGCTTCACGGCTCCCGGAGCCGGCCCAACGGTAGTGCAGGAGCTGCTGGAATGGACCGGCCATTCCAGCAGCTCCTGCACAATGGTTCCGGACGGCCCGCCGCTTAATCAGCTACCCGGCACAACCCGTCTCCCGGCGCCGGGAAACGGCCGCCCGGAGAAGATCCACCAGCAGGAAACCCGCAAGCGAAATTCCCAGCAGCGGGACAAAGACACCGGCGGTCACCGCGGCGGCGGCAACCGCCGGCACCGTCCACCACGGACTCCGGCGCAGGGCTCCCCGTGGCGGCAACGGGCCGAAGCGCAGCCCGATGGCAGCCCGCGGGCGCCGCTTCCACCACATCATGTAGCCCCACACCACCATGCAGGCCAGCCCGGAGGCGAGCGCCAGCAGGACCACCTGGTTCGCCACGCCGAAGAGCGTCCCCATGTGGGCGTCGATGCCCCACCGGGACAGCTTGGCGGGCACGGAGAAGTCCTTGAAGTCGACGCTGTCCACGACGGCCATGTCCCGGGGGTCCAGGGACACGGCGTCGACCTGCGTGGGCCAGGAACGGTCGATCTCGGCAACGGACCAGGCCTGCCCGCCCGCCGCGCCAGGCTTGATCTCCACCTTGGCGGCGTCAATGCCGGCCCCGCGCGCCGCGGCCAGTGCGGCGTCGAACCCGCTGTTCGGGACGGCGGAGGCCGGGTCCGCCATCGCGTGCCCGCCGTGGCCCTGATGACCCGCATGGGCTGGAGACGCGGGCACCGGGACTGCCTCCACCGCGAGCTCGCGGGAGAGTGAAGGCGTATCCCACCCCAACGCGGCGCGCAGCTGGGACACGTTGTCGCCGGCGTGCTTCGACCAGGTCAGGCCGGTGGCGGCAAGCCCCACGAATCCGGCGGCCAGTGCCAGGCCCAGGGCCTTGTGCAAGCCCAGCAGGCGTGCCCGGCTGCCGGTGCGTGGAGTGACGGTGCGTGGAGTGCCGGTGCGTGGAGTGAGGGGGCGCGGGGACCTGCCGCGTTGGGCCACCCACAGGGCCACCCCACCGAGCGTGACGACCCACAGCCAGGAGGCTGCGAGCTCACTGTAGAGCCGTCCGGCATCGCCCAGGTTCAGGCTGCGGTGCATCTGGTCGATCCAGGCGCGCAGCGGCAGGGAGCCGCTGGTGCCATAGGCGGTCAGTTCGCCCGTGACCTTCGCGGTCGCAGGGTCCACGAAAACGGCCAGGGATTCAGATTCGCCCAGGGAATTGTCGGCAAACATCACGCGGGTGGTGCCGCCGTCGGTGCCGGGCCGGACGGCGGAAGGCACCGCCGTGGAGCCGCGGAAGTCCTGGGCCGCCTGGATCTGCCGTTCCAGCGGCAGCGGCGTCCCGGGCGAACCGGTCAGTTCGGTGGCGTAGGCCAGATTCTCGATTTGTGGCGCGGCGGCATAGAGGCCGCCGGTGACGGCGGCGGCCAGCAGGAAGGGGCCGACGAGGATGCCCGCGTAGAAGTGCAGCCGGCGCAGGAGGGCCACCAGCCAGGGAGCGGTTCCGGAGGCCGGGCCGGCGAGCGCGGAGGCCGGGGTGGCGGGGGCGGGGGCCGGGGTGGCAGGGGCGGGGGTGGCGGGAGGCGGTGTTGCCGCACGCCCGGTTTCCGGGCGCGCTGAGGTATTGGAAGTCATGGGGTCTTTCGTCCGTTTACGGGGGGTGGAAACGAAAGCGCCGCACGGACCCCCGCAGGTGGAGGCTGGCCGGCCGAAGCGGTCCGGCCGAAGCGGTCCGGCCGAAGCGGTCCGGTTGAGGAAAGGACATCGCCGTTCCGCAGCCAGCGGGGGGCGCGGGGATCGGGATGCCCAATAGACACCAAAAGCCAACCGGCAGGGCCAGGAGGCTAGGCGAGTACCGGTGCCGATGCGGGGGAATGCCGGGGCGCGGCGCACGACGGCGGCCCCCGCCTGGCGATGGGACGGGCCGCGGGGCGGCCGGGCAGGGCGGCCGGCTCCCGCCGGGAGGCGGGCGCCGGACGTGGAGGCGGCGCAACCGGGAGCAGGAGGCGGACCAGCCGGACCAGCCGTACGCCCAGAAGGCCCGCAAGCATCCACACGAACCGCTCGGCGCGGCTCACCGCGAGGACCGTCAGGGCAGCGGCCGCAAGGTGGGCCATCCACATCGCCGCGCCGCCGGCCGCCCCGGCACCGAACGCCGCGTCCAGGGCTACCCGTACTGCCGGTTGGCCGTGCCCGTGGTGCCCGGCCTGGTGCTGTGCGTAAGCGGCGGCATCCACCGCCATTGCCGCCGGGGCGGAGAACAGGAGGTGGTAGGGGCCCTGGCTGGCCAGAACCGCCGCGGTAACCCGGCCCGGGCCCATGCGCCGTCCGGCGAAGAGGGAACACACAAAGCCGGACGCGGCAAACGCCATCACCATTCCCGGAAAGCCGGGCAGCGTACCCGAAACCGGGAAGTGCCCGATGGCCGCAAAGAGCGTGGCCACGAAGCCGGCGGCCCAGCCGCGCAGCATCCGATCCGGGAACGCAACGGTAGCCAACCGGGGCCTGCCTTCCGTCGCGGGGATCTGTGGACAGGCAAGTCTAAGCGGGGACCGGATGGCCGGCCACGCGCCGCCACGCGGTGAAGCCTGGAGAGCGCGGGATTCTGGAGAGCGGAGGAGCCTGGAGGGCGCGGGAACCCGGCGGGAACTAGCCGCGGAGGTCCGGGTTCCGCCTGGCAATGGCGGAGGTCAGGACCTTCGCGAACACCGTCCACGCGGCATACGGCAGCAGGCTGGCCCCCAGGCGGCCATCCTCCCGCGCGGCGCGGCAGGCCAGGTCGATGGTGCTGGCAGCCAGCACGGCCGCCTCCAGGCTGGCCAGGCGGGGGTTGCGGACCCGCCAGAAGACCACGCTCCAGCCGGCGTTCAGGACCAGGTTGGCCGTGAACGCGCGCTGGAATCCGCTGCGGTGCGTCTGGGCCTTCGCCGAGCCGCTGCCGGCCTCCATGTCATGGCGGGCCAGCACGGCCGCGGAAGTCACTGCGAGGCCGGCATAGAGCCCGGTCCACACTATGGGGAAGGCCGCGCGGGGCGGCTGCCAGGACGGCAGTACCAGGGAGCGGTACCACGCGCCGTCCGGATCGGCTGCCAGGACCCCGACGGCGGCAGCCGCCGCGGTTGCGGCGCCGGTCTGGACCAGCCGGGCGGGGAAGGTGGAGTTGCTGCGGGAGCGCATTGTAACCATGGCTTACCGTACAGAACGGTCCGGGGGCACGTGAAGCCTCGGGGTGAAGCGGCGGCCCCGCCGCAACTCGCCGGGGCGGCCGGTCCGGCGCCACCGCGTGCGGGGCGGATAGGGTTTCAGGGTCCGTTCCATGCCTAGACATCGGGGGAAACCATGTCCCAGCCTGCCCACCACCCGCAACCCGGCCAACCGTCCCAAGCATCCAACTCACCAGACCCGATGCGCGGCCAACAGTTGGCCCAGACCTCGATGATCCTGGGCATCCTGTCCCTGTTCGTCGTCGGGGTCATCCTGGGACCGATCGCCATCGTCAAGGCCAGGCAGGCCGAGCGGCTGAACACCCCCGCGACCGTCGGCAAGGTCACCGGCTGGATCGGCACGATCCTTGGCGTGGCCGGCATCGTGATCTTCGTCGTCGTGATGGTGGTGGCGGTGGCCACCGCCGGTTCGGCGGAATTCACCACCAGTCCCTGAGCCTTCGGTGGCCGGCGCGCCTAAAGGCTGAGGCGCCCAGGCACCTGAACGCCCAGACGCCTGAACGTCTCGACACCTGGTCGCTTAGACGCTTTCCAGCAAGGCCCCGCCCGTCACAGGCGGGGCCTTGTGCGTGCGGTACCAGGATGATTCGGTCGCGACCCAGATGGTCATCGGCCACCCGGTAGGCCAGCCGATGTACTCCTTCTCCACGGCCCACTGGGGGGAGCGCTCGAAGTGCCGCCACGAGGCCGGGTTGCGGTTGTCGATCACGGTGATGGGCGTCCCGCCGGTGGACAGCGCATAGGTCAGGCGGGAAGCGGCAATGCGTTCGCGGATCCCCAGCCGGCGGTAGGCCGGGTGCACGTACATCGCGCCAAGCTCCACCGGGGAATCGACTCCGGTCGGCGCGACCACCGAGACGTGCAGCACGCCCAGCCCCACGGGGGTTCCCCCATGCAGCGCGGTGACGGTCAGCAGGGCGTGGTCCAGCTTCTGGTGCCAGCGCGGCCCGGCGTCGGGGGTGAGCAGGGACAGGGCCTTGCGTTCCGCGGCGGTGGGCGGGGCATAGGACAGGGCATAGTCGATGGCGGGATTCACTGGGAGCGGTCCTCTATGTGGTGCTTTAAGAGCGAACGAAAGAAGGGGTTCCCGGTGTACGCCGGGCCGGTTCTTTGGCCGGGAGGGGACCGGTGCCGGTGGAGTCCGGCAGCTTCCTTGTAGGGCCCAGTTTCGGCCGCATCGGTGGCAGCCACAGCGAAGATAACGCATCGATTTACGCGTTGTAAAACGGCACCGGCGCGGCGTGCCGGCGCCGGCGGTTTTCGCCCCCGCGCCGCCGGGGCACCCCGATTTGGCGTCGCGGCCACCCCTCGGCTAACCTTTCAAGGTACGCCCGACGGGCTGACAACCCGGTTCTTTAGCTCAGTTGGTTAGAGCGCTCGCTTCACACGCGAGAGGTCAGCAGTTCGAGTCTGCTAAGAACCACGAAGAAAGGCCCCCGCACCGCGGGGGCCTTTTCCGTTGCCGGCAACGCCGGAAGGTCAGGACGCGAGCATGTCCAGCACCATCGGCTTCACCTTGGTGCCGAGCAGTTCGATGCTGCGCATCATCGGGGCATGCGGCAGGGTTCCCGCGCTGTACTTGATGTCGAAGCGGGACAGCCCCAAGCCCTGGGAGACGTGGGCGATCTTCTTCGCCACCGTTTCCGGGGACCCCACGACCAGGTTTCCGGCGGGGGAGGCCGAGGCCAGGAAACGCTGCCGGGAGGCCGGGGGCCAGCCGCGCTCGGCGCCCAGCCGGTCCATGGTGCGCTTGTAGTGCGGCCACAGGATCTCCAGGGCCTCCTCGTCCGTGTCCGCAACCAGCCCGTGGGTGTGTGCGCCGATTGGCTGCACGGGGTGCCCGGACTGCTCCAGGGTGCGCCGGTAGAGGCGGGTGAGGCCCTCGAAGGCAAGCGGGTTGCCGCCGATGATGGCCAGGAACAGCGGCAGGCCGTGCCGCGCGGCGCGGATCACGGACTCGGGGCTGCCGCCCACGCCGACCCATGCCCGTATCCCCCGCTCGGTGGGCGGGAAGATGCGCTGGTTGTGCAGGGCCGCCCGGGTGCTGCCGGACCAGGTGACGGCGTCCTCCTTGAGCAGCTGAGCGAACAGCGCCAGCTTCTCCTCGAACAGGACCTCGTAGTCGCCCAAGTCGTAGCCGAACAGCGGAAAGGACTCGATGAAGGAGCCGCGGCCCAGGATCGCCTCGGCGCGCCCGCTGGAGAGGGCATCAAGGGTGGAGAAGCGCTGGAAGACCCGCACCGGGTCGTCGGAACTGAGCACGGTGACGGCGGACCCGAGCCGGATCCGCGCAGTCCGGGCAGCGATCGCGGCCAGCACCACCTCGGGCGCGGAGACGGCGTAGTCGTCGCGGTGGTGCTCGCCCACGCCGAAGAAGTCCAGCCCCGCTTCCTCTGCGGCGACGCCTTCGGCCACGACGTTGCGCAGCACCGCGGCATGGTGCATCGGGCGGCCGTCGTCGTCTTCCGTCACGTCGCCGAACGTCTCTACGCCGATCTCAAGCAGCTGATCCATGGTTCCTCCCAAGCACTGTTCCTCCTGAACACTATATATGCAATCGCATACACCAATCCCGGGGCAGGAGCCCCCGTTCCCCGGAGCGGCGGGGGCGGTCCCGCACCCAGAATGCGCCTTCGATACAGTGGTTCCAAGCACCACACAGAACAGGAGCAGCAGTGTCCACAGGAGAGCCCCGGGACACCGCCCCAGACCCGGACCCCGCGGGCGTACAACGCCCCGGGAATCCGGGACCCGCGGCAGATCCAAACCCCCGCGCCCAGCCCCTGCAGCGCGTCGGCAGGCGCTACCGCCAGCGGCCCGCCCCCAGTCCGGCCGACATCCCCAGCACGGGGGCGCGCCCGATCGTGCCCCCGGGGCCCGCGTCCAAACCGCCGCGCCGTCAGGGTGCCCCGGCCCGGGCCGGCGCCGCCCGGTCCGCATCCGGCATGGCCTCCTCCGAGGACCCCGGCGGCAGGGATCCCGGCGGCAGGGATCCCGGACGGCGGCTGCTTGGACGGCTGCTGAACTCGGAGTCTCCGCCCACGCAGGCGTTCTCGATCGTGGACCGGCTGGTGGGAAGCCCCTACGCCAATCCCACCATCCAGGTCGGGGGGCAGGACGTGAGCGCCCGCAAGACCCTGGAGTTCGCGCTGGACCTGGCCGAAACCATGTTCCGCTACGGGGCGGGCGCCCTGGAGGCCGAGACCAGCATCATCGCGGTCACCGCGTCGCTGGGCCTGCGCAACGTCGAGGTGGACATCACCAACCAGTCCATCCACCTGAACTACGCCCCGCACGATGCGGTTCCAATGAGCCTTCTGCGGGTGGTCCGTTCGCGGACCAATAACTATGCGGGCCTGGCCCTGGTCCACCAGCTGGTGACGGACATCGTCGCGGGCGGAGTGACCCGGCGCGAGGCGGCCGAACGTCTGCATGCAATCGTCCGGCGCCCCAAGCCCTTTCCGCGCTGGATGGTCACCGCCGCCGGGGCTGCGTTCGCCGCGATGTTCGTGCTCTTCATCGGCGGCACCTGGCAGGGGGCCGCCACGGCGTTCCTGTCCTCGCTGGTGGTCTCCCAAGTCGCGAAGCTCGCCGGGCGCTGGCGGATCCCGGAGTTTTTCGCCACCGCGGCGGGAGCCTTCGTGGTCACCGGGATCGCCCTGCTGTTGTGGGTGCTGGAGGTGCCGATCTCCCCGGCCACGGTGGTGGCCGGCGGCATTATCCTGCTGCTGCCGTCCTCGCGCTTCGTCTCCTCCGTGCAGGATGCCATCAACGGCTTCCCCGTCACCGCCGCGGGCCGGTTCTTCTCCGCCATGATCATCTATGCGGCCATCGTCGCCGGCATCATGACCGCGCTGGTGTTCGGCACGCTGGCCGGAGCCCCGGTGCTGAATGTCGCCTCGATCGACACGGTGCCCTATCCGGGGTGGCTGCTGGCGGTCCTCATGGTGCTTGCGGTCGTTTTCGGCGCCGTCTCCGAGCAGACCGCGCGACGGATGCTGGTGCCCACGGCGGGGGTCGCGCTGCTGGGATACCTGGTCTACCTCGGTGTACTGGCCTTGGGAGTGGGGGACCGGCTGGCTCCGGCGCTGGCCGCCGTCGTCATCGGCGCCGCCGGGCGGTGGACGGCGCTGCGGATGGGTGCCCCCCAGCTGGTGGTCGCGGTCCCGGCGATCGTGTTCCTGCTGCCGGGGCTGATGATTTTCCGGGCGATGTACGGGATCGCGATCCAGCCCGGGGACGTCACTACCGGGCTGGTGGAGATGTTCAACGCGTTCGCCATCATTCTGGCGATCGCCGGCGGAGTGGTCTTCGGAGACACCGTGGCCCGTCCGCTCACCCGCGGCTGGCACGGCAACGAACGCCGGCGCATCCGCCGCCGCTGACCTGGCCGCCCCTGACCTGCCTGCCGCCGGCCGCCGCCGGTCCCGCCCGGAGGCGGCCGGCCGGGGCCGGCTACGCCGGCGGCAGGCGCCAGTCCACCGGAGCCGCGCCCTGCTCAGCCAACAGTTCGTTGGTGCGGCTGAAGGGGCGGGAGCCGAAGAAGCCGCGGCTGGCCGACAGCGGGGAAGGGTGTGCGCTGGTAATCACGGCGGTTCCCGCGAGCGCCGGGGCCAGGGCCTGCGCGTCCCGGCCCCACAGGACGGAAACCAGCGGCCCGCCCCGGGCAGCCAGGGCCGCGACGGCGGCGTCCGTGACCTTCTGCCAGCCCAGCCCGCGGTGCGAACCGCTGGCACCGGCCCCGACGGTCAGCACCCGGTTCAGCAACAGCACCCCCTGGTCAGCCCACGCGGAGAGGTCCCCGTGCGCCGGCGGTTCCACGCCGACGTCGGCGGCCAACTCCCGGTAGATGTTCGCCAGGCTGCGCGGCAGGGGACGCACGTGCGCGTCCACCGCGAAACTCAGCCCCACCGCGTGGCCCGGCGTGGGGTAGGGGTCCTGGCCCACGATCAGCACCTTCACCCGGTCCAACGGCGTGGACAGGGCCCGCAGGACCCGGCCGGGCGCGGGCAGGATGCGCTCGCCGGCGGTGCGGCGCGCCTCCAGTTCCGCCGCGATGGACCGCAGCAGCCCGTCCACCGGCGCCAGCGGCCCGGCCCAGCTCGGATGCACCGCGCCCGCTTGGACCGCCGCCTCCACGCCGGCGGCGAAGGGCCACGGCGTCGTGCCGGAACTGCCGCCGGAATCGCCGCCGGAACCGCCGCCGGATCCGTCACCGGAATCGCCCGGTGTGCCGTCGAAGGTGAAGAGGGGCTCCTGCGCGTCGCTCATGGGGACCATTCTTGCCTGCCGGCCGTCCGGGGCCCATATGACAACCCCGATTCGGGGCTCGTACCATGGGCGGAAAGGATTCAGCGGGGGCAATACGAGGGGAACGTGGTGGCTGCAGCAGCGATCGAGCTGGATTTCGAGTACGACGAATCCAGTGAACTCGACGAACGGGCGCAGTTGATGTTGGCCCTGGAACGGCAGTGGTGGAAGTACGCGGGCGCCAAGGAACAGGCCATCCGCGAGCTTTTTGGGCTGTCCTCCGCGAACTATTACCAGCTGCTCAATGCGCTGATCGACACGGACGCCGCGCTGGCCTACGACCCGATGCTGGTGAAGAGATTGCGTAGACTACGATCAACCAGGCATCGGGCCCGCACGGCCCGGCGCTCCGCCCCCGAGGCGTAGCGCCGGCGTCCCGGGTGCCCCCGACACGTTGTTCCGGGGGTTTCGTTCGGGGGCTTTGTTCTGAGGGCTTCGTTCGACGGGCCCGCGTCCGGGGACGTGCACCCCGGGCATGCACTCCGGGAATGAACCACGAGCAAGGACAGGTATGAGCAAGTACCCCCGCGACGAATTCGACAGGACTCCCGAGTTCACCGACCGCAAAGGCGTGCACAGGGAACAGCCCGCCGTGAAGGGCGGGGGCTCCGGGCTCGGGCTGTTGATGGGCGTGGGCATCCTGGCGCTGGTCGTCGGACTGCTGTCCTTCCTGGTCCTGCCCCGCCTCCTGGGTGCCGACGCCACCGCCGTGGCTGCCCCGCAGACGACGGCGGCCGCCTCTTCCCCGGCCTTGGCCTCCTCCAGCGATCCGGCCGAGTCCTCCGCAGAGTCCGAACCCTCCGAGTCCGCGGACTCCGAATCCTCGGACTCCTCCGCTCCCGAGGTTTCCGAATCCCCCAGCGTTTCGGCCACGCCGAGCGAAACGGCGGCGGAGGAGGCGGAGGCAGGGCCGGTCGACTACGCAGCCGCCGTGGGCGTGTACAACGGGTCGAGCATCAGCGGCCTGGCCGGCAGCGGGCTCACCAAGTTGCAGGGGGGTGGATTCACCTCGGTCACGGCCGGCAACTGGACCAAGAAGGTCGACGCCTCGGTGGTCTACTACAAGAGCGACGCCTCGCGCGCCACGGCGCTGGAGACCGCCCGCCTTCTGGGCATCGCTACGGTCTACCAGACCGCCAACATCCCGGCCGAGATCTCCGTGGTCCTGGGGCGCAGCTACGGCTGACGCGGTTCACCCCCGGCGGAACCCAAAGCTTGCACTCCTTGGCCTAGAGTGCCAATAATTGGTGTTAGCACTCACGTGCCCCGACTGCTAACCCCCGGTGGGAAGGCCGTCGCTGCGGCATGGCGGGTGAACCCCGGACCTGGCGCAGCGAGGGCCCGCGGGCGGCGTGCCGAACATGCCGTTCCGGTCCCGTCCGTCGCGGGCGCTGCCATGGTCCACGCAACGCATGACCGTCCCGAAAGGACCACAAGCCGTTATGGCCAAGATCATTGCATTTGACGAGGAAGCACGCCGCGGTCTCGAGCGCGGCCTCAACACCCTGGCCGACGCCGTGAAGGTGACGCTGGGCCCGCGCGGCCGCAACGTCGTCCTGGAGAAGAAGTGGGGCGCCCCCACGATCACCAACGACGGTGTCTCCATCGCCAAGGAGATCGAGCTCGAGGACCCGTACGAGAAGATCGGTGCCGAGCTGGTCAAGGAAGTTGCCAAGAAGACGGATGACGTCGCGGGCGACGGCACCACCACCGCCACCGTTCTGGCCCAGGCTCTGGTCAAGGAAGGCCTGCGCAACGTTGCCGCCGGCGCTGACCCGCTGTCCCTGAAGCGCGGCATCGAGAAGGCCGTCGAGGCCGTCACCGCCGAGCTCCTGGCCGCTGCTAAGGAGATCGAGACCAAGGAAGAGATCGCGGCCACCGCCTCCATCTCCGCCGGCGACCCGCAGATCGGCGAGCTCATCGCCGAGGCCCTCGACAAGGTGGGCAAGGAAGGCGTCATCACCGTCGAGGAGTCCAACACCTTCGGCCTGGACCTCGAACTGACCGAGGGCATGCGCTTCGACAAGGGCTACATCTCCGCCTACTTCGTCACCGACGCCGAGCGCCAGGAGACGGTCCTCGAGGACCCGTACATCCTGATCGTCAACTCCAAGATCTCCAACGTGAAGGACCTGGTTGCCGTCCTGGAGAAGGTCATGCAGTCCGGCAAGCCGCTGCTGATCATCGCCGAGGACATCGAGGGCGAGGCCCTGGCCACCCTGGTCGTCAACAAGATCCGCGGCACCTTCAAGTCCGTCGCCGTCAAGGCCCCGGGCTTCGGTGACCGCCGCAAGGCCATGCTGGCCGACATCGCCATCCTCACCGGCGGCCAGGTCATCGCCGAAGAGGTCGGCCTGAAGCTGGAGAACGCCACCCTCGACCTGCTGGGCCAGGCCCGCAAGGTCGTCGTCACCAAGGACGAGACCACCATCGTCGAGGGTGCCGGCGACGCCGAGGAGATCGCTGGCCGCGTCAACCAGATCCGTGCCGAGATCGAGAACACCGACTCCGACTACGACCGCGAGAAGCTGCAGGAGCGCCTGGCCAAGCTGGCCGGCGGCGTGGCCGTTATCAAGGCCGGCGCCGCCACCGAGGTCGAGCTCAAGGAGCGCAAGCACCGCATCGAGGACGCCGTGCGCAACGCCAAGGCGGCCGTGGAAGAGGGCATCGTCGCCGGCGGTGGCGTGGCCCTGATCCAGGCCGGCGCCAAGGCCTTCGCAAACCTCGAGCTGGTCGGCGACGAGGCCACCGGTGCCAACATCGTCAAGGTTGCCATCGAAGCCCCGCTGAAGCAGATTGCCTTCAACGCCGGCCAGGAGCCGGGCGTTGTCGCCGACAAGGTCAAGGGCCTGCCGTCCGGCCACGGCCTCAACGCCGCCACCGGCGTCTACGAGGACCTGCTGGCCGCCGGCGTCAACGACCCGGTCAAGGTGACCCGCTCCGCGCTGCAGAACGCAGCGTCCATCGCGGGCCTGTTCCTGACCACCGAGGCCGTCGTTGCCGACAAGCCGGAGAAGGCCGGCCCCGCGATGCCGGGCGCCGACGAGATGGGCGGCATGGGCGGCTTCTAGGCCTCCTTAGTCCCCAACGCACCACAAGGCCGCGGCCCCCTTCCGGGGGCCGCGGCCCCCTTCCGGGGGCCGCGGCCTCGCGCTTTTCGCGGGCGCTACCTCCCGCCAAGCGACTCGAGCTCGCCGGCAAGGTTTTCCCGGGCCCGCTCCTGCCACAGCCGCCGGGCGGTGCCCGTGCCGTAGAGCGGATCCAGGTCCAGCAGTGCCCGCAGCACTGCGGCCCGGCCCGCTGCGAAGGCCGGATCCGGCACGTGGGCGTAGTCGCGGCGCACGGCCTGCGCGTAGCGCAGGTAGTCGGCGGGGGAGCGGCCCAGCACCTCCAGGTCCGCGTCGCAGAGGAGCCGCCCCGCGGGGTCGTGGGGCCCCGGGGCGTGGCCCGCCGTCAGCAACACCAGCCGGACGGTTCCGTCGACCTCCGCCGGGCGGAACCCGGCGCCGGACAGTAAACGGGAAGCCAGGCCGGCGGACTCCTCTTCGTCCCGGCCGGCCTGGCCCCGGTATACGGCATCGTGGAACCACGCCGCCAGCCATGGAACCCGGGGCTCGTCCCCGGGGTCCTCTCCATGCCGCAAGGCCAGCAGGTTCAGGGCCTGGATGACGGCGAGCAGATGCGTCCGGTCGTGGTAGTGGCGGTGGGGCTCCGACCAGCGTTCAATCAACTCGGCACCGATCGCGCCCTGCCCCGGGGCAAGCCGTTCCCAGGCGGCGGCGAGGATCCCGTCCAGCTTTTCCGGACGTTGCCGGGCGGGAACACGCAGCCCGCTGCGCAGCAGCCGGCGCACCAGTTCGTTGGCCTGCACCGGAACCGCTCCGCGGGCAACCAGGTCCGCGTACCGGCGCTCGGGCACGTCGTAGTGGTCCCGGTCGAACGCGCCCTCGGGCAACTCCGCGGCCCGGGCGAACGCGTGCAGCTCCTCCAGCGAGGCATCGGAGATGAGGTGCGAGAAAATGGTCCCGTGCGCCGGCCAGAACGGGGGGTCGATGAGAATTGCCACGCCGCCAGCGTAGCCCCGCCACCGGACTCGGGCGACGGGCGGCGGGCCGGGAGTGTCGGGACTGGGTGTCGGGACTGGGTGTCGGGACTGGGTGTCGGGACTGGGTGTCGGGACAGGGTGGGGCTGCGCGGAAAAGGACCCCGGTCAGTAGGTGAACATGGCGGTGTTGGCCTGCTCGGCGTCCTCGTAGTGCTGGGTGGCGCGGGCCAGGGCGGTGTTGATGGCCGCCAGGGACTCCTCGACGCGAAGCTGGGTGGCCCGCCAGTCGGCGACCACGGCCTGGAAGCTGCCTGCCGCGGCCCCCTGCCACGTGGACTCCAGCTCGCGCAGGCCGGACTGCATGGTGTCCACCTCCGCCCGCAGGCGTTCGATGGTTCCCTGCACGGCGAGGCCCTTGGCGCGCATCTCGGCCGTGTTGGTGCTGAAACTGCTCATGGCGTTCCCTCTGATGGGTTCGGAGGCGACCGGACCGCGGCCGCGCGGCACCGGGCGGCGCCGTGGAACCGAGCCTAGGCGCGGGCCGGACGGCCGGTGCCCGGGCCCGGCACGGCTGTGGAAAATCCGGCGAAGCCTAGTCCTCGTCCGGCTCGGGGGAGGGCGGGTCGAACGGAACCATCGGCAGGTGGACCGCCATCGTCGCACCGCCGCCGGGAGTCTCGGTGAGGCGCACGGATCCGTCGTGCTGCGCGGCGATGGCGGCAACGATCGCCAGGCCCAGCCCCGTGCCGCCGGTTTCGCGCTGCCGCGAGCTGTCCGCCCGGTAGAAGCGCTCGAACACGCGGGCAGCGTCATCCTCGGAGATGCCGGGCCCGTGGTCGCGCACCTCAAGGACCGCATCGGACCGTCCGTCCAGGACTGGCATCACGCCGACCGCGATCTCGATCGGGCTCCCGGCGGGGGTGTAGCGCAGGGCGTTGGTCATCAGGTTGGCGACCACCTGGCGCAACCTGGCTTCGTCCCCGCTGGTCGGCGCGTTCCGCGGCGGGCCCCCGTCCAGTCCCACCAGGCGCACCTGGCGCTCGGGAGCGTTCACGCGGGCATCGGCCACCGCGTCCATGGCCAGCAGCATCAGGTCCAGCGGCCGCCGGTCCAGCGGCCGCTGCTCGTCCAGCCGGGCCAGCGTCAGCAGGTCTTCCACCAGTTGGCCCATCCGTTTGGCCTCGCCCTCGATGCGGCCCATGGCGGTGGAGATCTGCTCCCGCTCGGTCAGGCCGCCGTGCCGGTACAGCTCGGAGTACCCCTGGATCGTCACGAGCGGGGTACGCAGCTCGTGGGACGCATCCTGGACAAACCGGCGCATCTTCCGTTCCGAGGCGGCCCGGGCCCGGAAGGCGTGCTCGATGTGCGCGAGCATCGCGTTCAACGACCTTGACAGCCGGCCCACTTCCGTCTCCGGGGGGTACTCCTCGACGCGGCGGGACAGATCACCGGCCGCGATTGCCGCGGCGGTCCGCTCCACCCGCTGCAGCGGGCGCAGCGCGCGGCTGGTGATGCCGTAGGCAACCATGGACATCACCAGGGTAGCCAGCATGCCGGTGGACATGATCAGGGCGGCGGCCCGCGCCGTGATCGCGTTCACCGATTTCAGGGGCAGGGCAATGGTGATGTAGCCGGTGCCGTTCTTCAGCGCCACCATCCGCACCCGCCACCCGCTGGAACCCAGCTGCGTGCCGGGGAGATCGAAGGCCCGCCCGTTGTCGTTGCGGACGTCGTCCAGGGTCCGCTGGGGCAGGAGGGGGGCGTCGGGGCCGGAGGTGCTGGGCAGGACGTACAGGCTGTTGCCGTCGGCGTCGCGCAGGGTTCCGTGGAAGCGCAGAAGGTCGATGTTGGACAGCCCGCCCGAGGTGCCCGCGTTGGAGTATTCGGTGTACATGATGTCCGCCAGGGCCCCGCTGTTGCCCGCGAGGTCGGCGTCGGTCTGGGCCACCAGGGTCAGCCTCAGCGACTGCGAGGTGCCGATGGCGGTGGCCACGATGGCGCAGACCATCAGCAGCCCCATGAGGGCCACCAGCTTTGAGCGCAGCGAGACCTGTCGGAGGAGCCGGGCAAGTCGGTGCACCGGGGCGCCCTCCTAGCGGCGGTCCGCGGAACGCAGCAGGTAGCCCACGCCGCGCTTGGTCTGGATCATGGCGGGCCAGTCCTCGCGCGAGTCGATCTTGCGGCGCAGGTAGGAGATGTAGGACTCCACGATGGACGCGTCCCCGTTGAAGTCGTACTCCCACACGTGGTCGAGGATCTGGGCCTTGGAGAGGACCCGGTTGGGGTTCATCATCAGGTAGCGCAGCAGCTTGAACTCGGTGGGGGAGAGGTCCACCACCTCGCCGGCGCGGCGGACCTCGTGGGCGTCGTCGTCCAGTTCCAGGTCGTCGACGCGGATCACGGCGTCGTTCTCCCCCACCGGCTGGGTGCGGCGCAGCACCGCGCGGATCCGGGCCACGACCTCGTCGAGGCTGAAGGGCTTGGTCACGTAGTCGTCCCCGCCGACGGTCAGTCCGGTGACCTTGTCCTCGGTGTCGTCGCGGGCGGTCAGGAAGAGGACCGGGAAATGCCGGCCCGCAGCCCGGAGGCGCCTGGTCACGGTGAAGCCGTCCATATCCGGCAGCATGACGTCGAGCACGGCGAGGTCAGGCTGGTCGGCCTCCACCGCGGCAAGGGCCTCGCGCCCGTTGGCGGCCGCGACCACCTCGAACCCGGCGAAGCGCAGGGAGGTGGACAGCAGCTCACGGATGTTCGGCTCGTCGTCGACGACCAGGAGTTTGGCTTCCGGAACTTTGGGATTCATCTGTCCAGTGTGCGACCGTACGCTGTGAATTGGCTGGACGTTGCGTGAATGAGTATTCGCGGCTTCGGTCAGGCGCGGCGGCGCTCCTGCCACGACATTGCCAACAGGACGAGCAGCAGGAGGAAGGCCAGGGGAAGCCCCCACAGGCCCACGGCGAACAGTCCCGTCCACGGGGTGGCGCCGGCGACGTAGAACGCCAGGATCGCCGCGAGGCTGAGCAGGGACGCGAGGGCCACCGTGGCGGTGGAAACCAGGACGATCCGGCGCAGCGGGCTTGATTCCTTAGGCGAGTTCACGCCTCCAAAACTAACAGCGGACGCGCGACGCACCAAAGTCCTGTGGGGCAGGGCCATGTCGTACCCTAGAGGAACAGACTTCCCCGGCGTCCGCGTCCGGCCGGCCCACGCGCGGACGGCTTCGGAGCGCCGGGAACCCGGCCGGCCAGGGGGGATCCTCCCGCGCCGCAGCGACGTTAGAGCGAGGTAAACGAAGTGCCATTGGGCAAGGTCAAGTTTTACGACTCCGGCAAGGGGTTCGGTTTTCTGGTCACCGACGACGGGCAGCAGGTCTACCTGCCCGGGTCGGTGTTGCCCAAGGGCGTGACTGAGCTCCGGGCCGGCACCCGCATGGAGTTCGGCATCGCCGAAGGCCGCAAGGGCGCGCAGGCCCTGAACGCCCGCATCGTCGAGGCGGCTCCTTCCGTGGCCCGGGCCAAGCGCACGCCTGCGGAGGAGAACGCGGTGATCATCCAGGACCTGGCCACGGTTCTTGAGGGGATCTCCGCAGGGTTGCGCAAGGGCCGCTACCCGGAAAAGGCCCAGGGGGCCCGCATTGCCGCGGCGCTGCGCCGCGTAGCGGACGATCTGGAAGCCTGACCATGGCCCGCAGACCCAAGCTGGATGCGATGCTCGCCGCAGCGGTCGATGCCGCCCGCGCCGCGGTGCTGGAGATCGCCCCGGCCGAGGCGGTCGGCGCCCACGCCGGGGCGTTCGCCGACGGCGACCGCCTGGTCACCCACCGTTTCACGGCAAACGTGGCCGGCTATGCCGGCTGGGAATGGTACGCCACGCTGTCGCGCATCCCCCGCGGCAAGGAGGCCTCGGTGTGTGAGGTCGGCCTGTTGCCGGGCCCGGGCGCGCTGCTCGCCCCCGAGTGGGTTCCGTGGGCTGACCGCGTGAAGCCCGAGGAGCTGGCCGAACAGCAGGCCGCCGAGCAGGCCGCGCTGCAGGCCGAGCACGACGCCGGGTACGGGCACGAGAACGGGCACGACGGGGACCCGGCCGAGCCGGATCCTGCTGAGCAGGTGATCACCGAACAGGGCATCACCCAACAGGGGATCACCGAACAGGACCTGGCCGAGGCGGACGCCTGACCGGTCCCTTGGGAAGCGCACAGGGGCGGGGCCCCGACTCCCGGGACCGCTTAGAGGTTCTCGATGACGTAGTCGATGCAGCGGGTAAGCGCGCTGACGTCATCCGGTTCGATGGCGACGAAGGTCGCGATGCGCAGCTGGTTGCGGCCCAGCTTGCGGTAGGGCTCGGTGTCCACCACGCCGTTGGCGCGCAGGGCCTTGGCCACTGCGGTCGCGTCGACGGATTCGTCGAAGTCGATGGTCGCGATGACGTTGGAGCGGTCCTCGGCCCGTACCACGTACGGGGTGGCCACAGAGGAGGCCTCGGCCCAGCCGTAAACCCGGGAAGCGGAGTCAGCGGTACGGGCCGCGGCCCAGTCGAGGCCGCCGTTGCCGTTCAGCCACTGCACCTGCGCGTCCAGGGTCACCAGCGTGCTCAGTGACGGCGTGTTGTAGGTCTGGTTCAGCTTGGAGTTGTCGATCGCGGTCTTCAGGTTCAGGAAGTCCGGGACCCAGCGGTCCGTCGCGGCGAGGCGCCCGGCGCGCTCCAGGGCGGCCGGGGAGAACAGCGCCAGCCACAGGCCGCCGTCGGACGCGAAGTTTTTCTGGGGGGCGAAGTAGTAGACGTCGGACTCGCTGACGTCCACGGCCAGGCCGCCGGCGGCCGAAGTGGCGTCAACGAGCACCAGGGCGCCCTCGTCGGCGCCCGCGACCCGCTTGACCGGGGCGGCGACGCCCGTGGAGGTCTCGTTCTGCGGCCAGGCATAGACGTCGACGCCGGCCTCGGCGAGGGGCTCGGGCCGGGTGCCCGGCTCGGCCTTGATGATGGAGGAGGCGTCCAGGAACGGGGCCTTGTTGGTGGCGGCGGCAAACTTGGAGCCGAACTCCCCGAAGGAGAGGTGCTGGGCCTTGTTCTCCACCAGCCCAAAGGATGCAATGTCCCAGAACGCGGTGGAGCCGCCCACGCCGAGCACGACCTCGTAACCCTCGGGGGCCTGGAAGAACTCCAGCAGGCCTTCCTGGACGCTCTTGACCAGGTTCTTCACCGGGGCCTGGCGGTGGGAGGTGCCCAGCAGGTTGGGGCCCGCGGCAACGAGGGCATCGATCTGCTCTTTGCGGACCTTGGAGGGGCCGGCGCCGAAGCGTCCGTCGGCGGGCAGGAGGTCGGTGGGAATGGTCGGGAAGGTGCTCATGCTGCTCCTCGTGGGTGGTCCGGTGACGTGGGGGCGCGTCGGATCGCGAGGACGGCCCACGCAGCCCCATCTTCTCGCAAAATGCCGCCGAACGTGGAACCGCCCGGCAATTGGTTACGGGCACTACAGTTAGGGGAGGCTGCCTGCCGGCTGCCATCTGTTGATCCCCATTGATCCCTACAGGAGTTCCAGCTGTGTCTGATCTGATCGATACCACCGAGATGTACCTGAGGACCATCCTCGAACTCGAGGAGGAGCAGATCACCGCCCTGCGCGCACGCATCGCCGAACGCCTGGGCCACTCGGGTCCCACCGTCTCCCAGACCGTCGCGCGCATGGAGCGCGACGGGCTTTTGGTGGTAACCGAGGACCGGCACCTGGAACTGACCCCGGCCGGCCGCCGCCTGGCCACCGAGGTGATGCGCAAGCACCGCCTGGCCGAGCGCCTGCTGGCCGACGTGATTGGCCTGGACTGGGAATACGTGCACGACGAGGCCTGCCGCTGGGAACACGTGATGAGCGAGCGCGTCGAGCAGCGCCTGTACGAGCTGCTGGGCCGCCCCGCCGATTCGCCGTACGGCAACCCGATCCCGGGCCTTGAGGCCCTGGGCGGACCCGCCGTTACCGGGTTCGCCAACGGGGTCGAGAACCTGGACAGGGCGCTGGCGCGCGGCGTGACCGGACCGGTCGTGGTGGCGCGGCTGGCCGAGACCATCCAGGTCGACCCGGAACTGCTGGCGCAGCTGGACGAGGGCGGGATCCGTCCGGGTGCGACGGTGACGCTGGAACGGGCCGGGGAATACGTGGTGGTTCGGGTCGAGGGCATCGAGGGGGCGCTGGAACTTCCCTCCGAAGTCAGCATGCATGTCTTCGTTTCCTGCGCCGCTTGATAACGGAATTATTACTTTCACGCAACGGTCGCTATCTTAGATAGCGGAGGAGACTCGTTTCCTTCATCCGGTTCGAACGCCTAACCCTGTCGGCGAACCGGATCCGTTCACGCATGACCGACAGGGGCGGAGGATCCACAAATTCCGGTCTGCGGTATTCCCTGCCGCAGCCTTGGGGTGAAGTCGGGTCCGTCTACGGGCTCGGCCGGGTTGATCTCAGACCCGAATCCGACAGCTAACTTCGCCGGCGCCTGAGAGGTTGTCGACTTGACGGAACAAAAGGTTTCCGGCCGCCGCCGGGCGGCCGGGCCCGCGGATGCGGCGCGTCCGGCTCCCGCGCCCGATGTCCGCCGCGAGGCGCCCGCGGTTCCCAGCACCGCTGTGGAAGCCGGGCCCGCCGCTGCAGCGGCCCCCGACGCGGCCGCGCCCCAGCGCCCGCGGGGCGGATCCCGCCGTGCCGCGCAGCCGGTGGTCCGGCCCGCGGTGCCTACGATGGACGCGGACGCCGACGGGTACATCGGGCGCCGCTACACCACGTCCCTGCGCTACAGCGTGCGGAACCCCGAAACCCTGCCGGAACCGGCTCCCGGGCTGCCTCCGGCAGTGGAAGCGGAGCTTCCGGTCCTTCTTCCGGAGACGCCCGCCGGCCCCGCCGCCGCGAGGACGGAGAACGTTGTTGCTTTCCCGCAGCGGGTGCAGCGGGACACGCTCGGCCTGAGCCACAAAATCGCCGCCGTGGCGGCCGTCTCTGGCCTGGCGCTGGCGGCCGCGTACCCGGCCATGGACGACGCCGCCGAGGAGCGCGTGGCTAAGGCCACGGCCGCCGTGGCGGATGTCACCGTGCCGGCCGGGGACGGGTATGCCGTCGAGCGCACCGCCCTCACCAGCACGGTTTCCAAGGATCAGCAGCTGTCGCGGATGATGTCCGCGGCCGGCGGGGACGTCACCACGGTGGAGACGGCCGGGGCCTTGGCCCAGCCGCTCGACGAGGTGCGGATTACCTCCCGCTTCGGGGTCCGTCCGGACCCCTGGGGCGGCGGCGGAACCGTGACCCACATCGGACAGGACTACGGCGCCCAGTGCGGCACCCCGGTAAAGGCCGCGGCCGCGGGGACCGTCGTCCAGGCCGGTTGGGCGGGCCACTCGGGTAACCGCGTGGTGGTCGACCACGGGAACGGGCTGCAGACCACTTACAACCACAACACCAGCCTCAAAGTTTCGGTAGGCGCAAAAGTTAAGCGTGGAGATGTGGTTTCGCTCAGCGGAACCACGGGCAATTCCACGGGCTGCCACCTTCACTTTGAGGTCCTCGTGAATGGCACTGCAGTGGACCCCTCGGGCTGGCTGTAACGGCGAAAATATCGTTCCGTGACCAGAATGTGACTTTTGGGTGATTTTCCGTTACCGTTGTACGTGTGCTGGATCGGCAAGGATCCAACACCCTCGGGCGGAGTGCCGAACACTGCCACCGACCGAGGTCCGTTCGCAGAATCGCTTGGCAGTGGCGGGGGACCCACATTTCGGATCCGCAGGGATCCTTGGGGTTAAGTGTCCGGCCCGGAAACGGGTGGATGCCGAGTGACTCCCACTCGAACCCGACAGCTTACCTCGCAGGCATTGGGAGAGGCCTAACTACCGTGTCCAAGAGCCAAGTACTGGGTCGCCACCGCGCGACTCCCGTCCGCACCAACCCGCTAGAAACGATCTCGAAGGCCGTTGCGTCCAACGCCGGCTCTGTTGGCCGCCAGGCCGCCGTGATCGCCGCCGCTTCCGGCCTGGTGCTGACCCTGGGCGTTCCGGCCCAGAACACCACCGCTTCCCGTGAGGCCTCGGCCGTTCCCGCCGAGGGCCTGAACACCGAGCGCGTCGCCGTCAAGGCCGTCGCGGTTTCGAAGAACGCGGTCAAGAAGTTCTCCATCGAGCGTGCCGAGCTGACCTCCACCCCGGCTCCGGCCCCGGTTGTCGCCGCCGTCGCAAACACCGTTTCCAGCAGCAACGCCTCCGCCGACGCGCTGGCCCCGACCACGCGCACCAGCGCCGGTGGCGCCGCCACGGCTTCCACTGCCCAGGTCTCCGCAGCAGCCAAGGTTTCCGCCTCCGTGGACACCTCCAAGCTCGGCGGCATCGCGGCCACCGCCGCCAAGTACTCCGGCGTTCCCTACGTGTGGGGCGGCAACACCCCGGCTGGCTGGGACTGCTCCGGCTTCGTCAAGTACGTCTACGCCCAGCACGGGATCAACGTGGCCCGCGGCACCTCCGCCCTGCTGGCTTCCGGCCAGTTCGTGCGCACCAGCACTCCGAAGGCCGGCGACCTGGTCTTCCAGAACGGTGGCGGCCACGTCGGCATCTACCTCGGTGGCGGCAAGATGATCGGCGCCCAGAACCCGACCGTGGACACCATGATCCACGACGTCACCCGCAACCCGCTGTACGGCTACTACACCCTGCGCGGCTAGCACCAGCACCACCAGCCATGAGGCAGGACCCCCACCCTTGGGTGGAGGTCCTGCCTTTTTGCATCCCTGCCCTGTTGGTGTCCGGGACCCTGTTGGTGTCCTGGCTGGGCGGCCAATCTGGGTGTCCGGGCTGGGTATCCCGGCTCGGCGTCCCGGCGATTGGGGGCCTTGGGACGGGGCGGCAGGGGCCCGAGCCGGGCGAAAACCCGGCAAAGTTTCCCGCGACACGTCCCCGGGAGGCGGCCAGCAGGTGTCGCGAACGGGCGCGGGGACTAGGCTAGGACCCGATAGCCCATGCTGGATGCCGCGAGCGCTGCGTCACCGAAGGGCCCGCGGCCCGTCAGGACAACGAGGAACGCTGATGCGAACCCTGGTACTGAATGCTGGATATGAACCGCTTGCGGTCGTCACCTTCCGCCGCGCCCTGCTGCTGGTGCTGACGGACAAGGCCAGCGTGCTGGCCGAGGACGGCGATCCCGTGGTCGGCCCGCGCGAGGTGCTGGGCCGTCCCTCGGTGATCCTGCTGCACCGCTACATCAAGGTCCCGTACCGGGAGGCGGCGGCCGTCACGCGGCGGGGAGTCCTGCGCCGGGACGGACACAGCTGCGGTTACTGTGGCCGCCACGCCTCCACCGTGGACCACATCCAGCCCCGCTCGCGCGGGGGCCAAGACACATGGGAGAACCTGGTGGCCTGCTGCCTTGCCTGCAACAACGCCAAGGGCAACAAGACCCTGCGCCAACTGGGGTGGACGCTGCGCACCGTTCCAACCCGCCCGCACGGGCCCCAGTGGTACATCACCGAACTGGAGCGCCCGGCGCCCGCCTGGACCGACTTCCTGCGGAGCGGGGCCGCATGAACTTCGACGCCGTGGTCGTCGCGGGCGGCCGCGGCAGCCGGCTCGGCGGGGAGCCCAAGCCGCTGCTGGTCCATCACGGAAAGACGCTGCTTGAGCACTCGCTGGAGGCGCTTGCGGAGGCGGCCCGCATCGCGGTTGTGGGCCCCCCGGAGCTGTCGGCCGCGGTTTCACGCTTCGCGGCCGCGGCCGATCCCCGGCAGCTGATCCTGCTCACCCGGGAGCATCCCGCCTTTGGCGGCCCTGCCGCCGCCGTTGCCGCCGGGCTGCATGCCCTGGCGGAAGATACCGGTGCCGCCAACGCCTCGGGAGAATCCGACGATCCGGAACCCGAAGCCCGGGGCGAATCGCCGCTGACCGTCATCCTGGCCGCGGACCTGCTGGACCCCGGGCCCGCCGTCGGCGGGGTCGTGGCCGCCGCCCGGAGCGGGTTCGATCCCGGCTCGGCCTGGGTCCCGGTCGACGCCACCGGCCGGCTCCAGCCGCTCAGCTGCGCCGTGGCCACCGATGCCCTGCGGGCCGCGGTGGAGGCCGCCGAGGCCGGCCCCGGAGGGCTGGCCCACTCCAGCATGATGCTCCTGCTTGCTAAGGTGCACATAGTCCGGCTGGCCCTGGACGGCGTCGAATTCAACGACGTCGACACCTGGGCCGACGCCGGGAGGCACGGCATCGGCCGGCCGGAACGGAACAAGCGGCCCGCGGACGGGACCGCATCAGGAGGAACACGTGGCGGAACAGCCGGAACTGGAACCGTGGGTTAACGAACTGCTGGAGGCATTCGAGATCCCCGATGCTCCCATCGACATCGACGCGGTGCTGTCCCTGGCCGGGGTGGCTGCCCACCAGATTGTCCGTCCCGCCGCCCCGCTCACCACCTACATCGCCGGTTTCGCCGCGGGCCTCGCCGCCGGAAGCGGGCAGGCTTCGGAGGCCGATTCCGTGCGGGCCGCGGACCGCGTGGTGCGCGCGGTGCTGAGCCGCCGCGCCGAGGCCGGCCGGTCCGCCGATTGACGCTGGTGCACCCCACACAGCCGGGCCGCCTTCTGCACGGGTCCCCCGGACACGACCTTTCCTGGCCTGCGGCCCGGGCCGCGGCCTGGGAAGCCGGCGCGCACCTGGCGGCGCACCTGCCCGGCCCCGAGACCGTCCCGCTGCCGGCCGCGGCCGGCCGCGTCCTGGCCGCTGACCTGCGGGCCCGCTACGCGTTGCCGCACTACGCCTCCTCCGCCATGGACGGGTGGGCGGTGGCCGGCCCCGGCCCGTGGAGGCTTCCGCCGGCCACACCCGCCGGCCATGGCGAGCCCCCGCCGCTGGCGGCGGGGCAGGCAGTGCCGATCCTGACCGGCGGCGCCCTGCCCCAAGGCACGACGGCGGTGCTGCGCCGCGAACGTGGCACGGTATCCGAAGACGTGCTGACCGTGACCGGGGGCAGCGCCCTTCCTGACGGGACCGACATCAGGCCCGCCGGCACCGAGGCGGGGGAAGGCGACCTGCTGCTGCCGCGCGGAACGCGCCTGGTGCCCGGGGCCGTGGCAGTGGCCGCGGTCGCCGGCGCCGACACGGTGCCGGTCGCCGCCCCGGTCCCTGTCCGGCTGGTGTTCACCGGCGACGAGGTCGTCACCTCCGGAATACCGGCGCCCGGGCAGGTGCGCGATGCGTTCGGCCCCGTGCTGCCTGCCTGCGTCGCCGGGCTCGGCGGCACCGTGGACTCCACCGCGCGGATTGGCGACAGCCTCGAGGCCACCCTGGAGGCCCTGGACGGGACCGCGGCCCGCCGCGCCCGCATCCTGGTCACCACCGGCGGGACCGGGGCCTCGCCGGCGGACCATGTCCGCCCGGCGGCGCGCGCGCTCGGCGCCGAATTCCTGATCGACGGCATCGCGATGCGCCCCGGGCACCCCGCCCTGCTGGCGCGTTTCCCCGACGGGAGGCTGCTGCTGGCGCTGCCGGGGAACCCGCTGGCCGCGCTGGTGGCGGTGGCGACCCTGCTGGAACCGGCGCTGCGGGCGGCCGCGGGGCAACCGGCGTCGTCCCCGGTGCCCTGCCGTGCGGCCGGGGACGCGCCGCCGTTGCCGGGGCGGCACAGGCTGGTGCCCGCGCGCTGGATCGGCTCCGGCGCCGACCGGGCCCTGGCCCCGGCCGAGCACGTCGGCAGCGCCATGATGCGCGGGCTGGCCCTGGCCGATGCCCTGTTGGTCATCCCGCCCGAGGGACTCCGGGAGGGTGCGGACGCCTGCTGGCTTCCCCTCCCGTGGTAGCGTCAGGCGAAGAGATCTGGGACACACCGCGCGGAAGCGCGCACAGGGCGGCGGGCCAGGGGTCCGGCGCCTGAGGCGCGCCGCGGCAGGGTGCAGGCTAACACCGTGCAGGCCAACACCGTGCAGGCCAACACCGTGCACGGCAACACGGTGCACGGCAAACAGTAAACAGCGGACCGGGAACTGGACCGGAGATGGAGGCGGCAATGGGCAGGCTGACCCGGCGGCAGCGCGTGGTGCGCTTCTCCCTGGGGGAGGCGCCGCGCACCCGTGAGGAGACCATGGCGGCGGAGGAGCCGCTGGAAATCCGGCTGGGAGGCCGCCCGTTCAGCGTCACGATGCGCACTCCGGGGGACGACTTCGACCTGGTCGGCGGATTCCTGGTGGGAGAGGGCGTGGTCTCCGCCGCAGAACACCTGCTCAGCCTGCGCTTTTGCGCCGGGGAGGACGAGGACGGGCGGCAGACCTTCAACGTGGTCGAGGCCCAGCTGGGACCGGGGGCCGCCGTGCCGGACCCCTCGCTGGACCGGCACGTGTACACCACCAGTTCCTGCGGGATCTGCGGGACCGCCTCGATCGACGCGGTGGCGAAGACTTCCCGCTTCGCCCTGGACCCGGAACGCGGACGGGTGGAACTGCCGGTGCTGCTGCGGCTGCCGGAGACGCTGCGCGCGGGGCAGGCGCTGTTCGGCAAGACCGGGGGCGTGCACGCGGCCGCCCTGTTCACCACGGAGGGGGAGCTGCTGTGCCTGCGCGAAGACGTCGGCCGGCACAACGCCGTGGACAAGGTGGTCGGTTGGGCGCTGCGCGAAGGCCGGCTGCCGCTGGCCGACACCGTGCTCCAAGTGTCCGGACGGGCTTCCTTCGAACTGGTCCAGAAGGCCTGGCTGGCCGGGATCCCCGTGCTGTCCGCGGTCAGCGCGCCCTCCTCCCTCGCCGTCGAGCTTGCCCAGCGCGCAGGAATGACGCTGGCGGGTTTCAGCCGCGGCAGCACCGTGAACGTCTACACCCACCCTGGGCGCATCGCCGCTTCGGACGCGGGTGCGGCGGGCCCGCCCGCCGCGGCCCCCGCACCACCGGCCGTACCTGAAGACCCCTATCCCCGGCATCAAGCATCAAGGCAGCCCGCCCGCGGGCAGGCCGCATTGGACGCCACCCCGCATTCGAAGCACGAACAGGAGACCGCATGAACCGCCTCGCACCAGTGGAGGACATCAACGAGGAGGACCTCCGGGTCGGCAAGCCCAAGACCTCGGCGGCCGGGGTGAAGGCGGTGATGGTGGCCCTGGAGCGCGGGATCGCGCAGGCGGGCGTCTCCCGCACGGTGCGGTCCATGCTGAGGGTCAACCAGCGCGGAGGCGTGGACTGCCCGGGCTGCGCCTGGCCCGAGTCGATTACCGGGGCCCGCAAGCCGGCCGAGTTCTGCGAAAACGGGGCCAAGGCCCTGGCCGAGGAAAGCACCACCCGCACGGTCACCCCGGAATGGTGGGAAAAGCACCCCATCGAGGTGCTGCGCAACAAGACCGAATACTGGCTGGGCAACCAGGGCAGGATCACCGAGCCGGTCATCCTGCGGCCGGGGGAGGACCGCTACCGGCGGATCAGCTGGAGCGAGGCGTTCGGCACCATCGCAGACCACATGCGGGCCACCACCCCGGACCGCTGCGTCTTTTACACCTCGGGACGCACCGCCAACGAGACCGCCTTCATGTACCAGCTGTTCGCGCGCTCGCTGGGTACCAACAACCTGCCGGACTGCTCCAACATGTGCCACGAATCGTCAGGTTCGGCACTGCGGCCCACCATCGGCATCGGCAAGGGCACGGTGTCCCTGGAGGACTTCGAGCACGCCGAGCTGATCTTCGTCGTCGGGCAGAACCCGGGAACCAACCACCCGCGGATGCTCTCGGCGCTGGCCGATGCGCGCAAGCACGGGGCGAAGGTCGTGGCGGTGAACCCGCTGCCGGAAGCCGGCCTGCTGGCGTTCAAGGACCCGCAGTCGGTGAACGGGGTGGTGGGCAGCGGCGACCAGATTGCCGATGAGTTCCTGCAAATCAAGGTCGGCGGCGATCTGGCCCTGTTCCAGGCCTTCGGGCACCTGCTGCTCGAGGAGGAGGAACGCGCCCCGGGCACGATCGTGGACCGGGCGTTCGTCGAGGCCCAGACCGACGGGTTCGAGGCCTACCGTTCCGCCCGCGCAACGATCGACTGGGCGCGGACCGAGGAGGCCACGGGGCTCTCCCGGCTGGAAATCGCCTCGATCGCGCAGCTGCTCGCCAAGTCCAAGGCCACCATCATTTGCTGGGCCCTGGGGGTGACCCAGCAGCCGCACTCGGTGGACACGCTGCGCGAGATCATCAACGTCCTGCTGCTGCAGGGCAACTTCGGCAAGCCCGGTGCCGGCGCCTGCCCGGTCCGGGGCCACTCCAACGTCCAGGGCGACCGCACCATGGGCATTTGGGAAAAGCCGACCGAGGACCTGCTGGCCGCGATCGATGCGGAGTTTGGCATCCACAGCCCGCGCGCGCACGGCTACGACGCGGTGGAAACGCTTGAGGCCTTCGAACGCGACGCCGTGGACGTGTTCGTCTCCATGGGCGGGAACTTCTCCCTGGCCTCCTCCGACACCGCGGTGGTCGAGGCCGGAATGGAGCGCGTGGGGCTGACCGTGCACATCTCCACCAAACCCAACCGCTCGCATGTGGTGCACGGTCGCACCTCGCTCATCCTGCCCACGCTGGGGCGCACCGACCGGGACGACAAGCACCCGGGCGGACCGCAGTTCCTCTCCGTCGAGGACTCGATGTCCGTGGTCCACACCACCCAGGGCCGCCTGGCGCCGGTGTCCGACCACCTGCTTGCCGAACCGGTGATCGTGGCCCGGATGGCGGAAGCGGTCCTGGGGCCCGGGCATCCCGTCGACTGGCGGGCGATGGCCGAGGACTACGACGTCGTCCGCGACCACATTTCGCGCGTGCTGCCCGGCTTCGAGGATTTCAACCGCCGGGTGCGCCAGCGCAACGGGTTCGTGCTTCCCAACCCGCCGCGGGACACCCGCACCTTCGGCACGGACATCGGGCGCGCCCGGTTCTCGGTCAGGCCCCTGGAGTACCTCAGCGCCCCCGCAGGACACCTGATCCTGCAGACGATGCGCAGCCACGACCAGTACAACACCACGTTCTACGGCCTGGACGACCGCTACCGCGGCATCTCCCACGGCCGCCGCGTGGTCCTGGTCAACCCGGAGGACCTGGAGGAGCTTGGCCTGCAGGACCGCGACCTGGTCGACGTGATCTCCACCTTCCAGGGCTCCGAACGGCGCGCCAACCGCTTCCGGCTGGTCGCCTACCCCACCGCGCGCGGCTGCGCGGCGGCCTACTTCCCGGAGGCCAACGCGCTGGTCCACCGCGAACTGGTCGCCCGCGAATCCAACACCCCCGGGTACAAGGCCATGATGGTGCGGTTCGTCCCGCACACCGGGGAACCGGACCCGGCCTTCGACGAACGGGAGCAGCCGCTGCGGGCCACCGCGGAGTTCCCGCCCAGCTGAGTCCCGCCCCGGCCGGGGTACCGCGCCGGTCCGGCGCGGTACCCCGGCCGGACGGGACCATCCACCAGCACCGCCACCCGCACCACAAAGGAGCCGCCCGATGCGACCGGTCCTGCTACTGCCGGGGACCCTGGTTCCCGCCTCGGTGTTCGACGCCGTGGTCCCCCTCCTGGAACGCACGGGGAACTTCCGCCCGGTGCCGGTCGAATGGATGCGGGAGGTGCCCGAACCCACGCTGGTCCGGGTGGCCGACCACGTGGCGGCGCTCACCGGCGAAGGGCCGCCCGCGATCCTGGTGGGGCATTCCACCGGGGCCGCGATCGCGGCCATGGCCGCCGTGCTGCACCCGGCCCGGGTCGGGGCGCTGGTTCTGGTCGACGGGGGGCCGAACATGGCGTCCCATGCCTCGATCGGGCCCATGCTGGAGGGCCTGCGGGGCGCCAGCTCAGACGCTGACTGGCGCCGGTACGCCGAGTTGAACGTCTCCTCCGGGGACGCGGCCCAGCGCGAGGCCTGGATCCGGGAAATGGTCGGGTTCAGCCGCGAGGTCGGCGCAGGCCCGGCCCTGAGCGTCTTGGAGAGCCAGGCCAGCGAGGATTTCCTGCGCCGCCCGCCGCTGGAGGGTTTGCCGGTGGAACTGCTCCACGGGGAGCGGGACCCCAAGCGCCGCCCGGTGGATTCGCGCGCCTGGACGCAACTGTTCCCCGCGGCGTGCTTCAAGCTGCTTCCCGGCGTCGGCCACACCCCGCCACTGGAGGCGCCCGCGGAGGTGGCCGCCGCCGTCGAACGCGCCGACGCACGCTGCAGGGGCTGAACCGCGGCACCCGCTGTCCGCCCGGGCGCCAGCCTGGACGGCAGTCCCGGCGGCCCCGGCGGGAGTAGACTCGTGCGCTGGATACGGTTGCAAGGGCCCGGCGGGATATGGCCCACCGGTCGGTGCGGGGAACAGGAACGAACATGAGCATGGAACGGGCCGCCTGGGATTCGCTGTGGCGGATGTCGATGACCAACAAGGGCCGGGCGTTCGCCCCGGGCACGGTGAAGCGCGTGGTCGCCTTCGCGCAGCGCTACCGCGGGCGGCTGGCCGCGTTCATTGCCGTCTCAATCGTCTCCGCAGTGCTGGCCGTGGCCACCCCGGTCCTGGCCGGGCGGGTGGTCGACGCGATCGTCGCCGGTTCCCCCGAATCCACGGTCATCGCCCTGGCCCTGCTGATTGCGCTGGTCGCGGTCGTGGACGCTGCCGTTTCCGTGGTGATCCGCTGGCTCTCGTCCAACCTGGGGGAGGGCATCATCTACGACCTGCGCACCGCGGTCTTCGACCACGTGCAGAGGATGCCGGTCGCATTCTTTACCCGGACCCGGACCGGCGCGCTGGTCAGCAGGCTGAATAATGACGTCATCGGCGCCCAGGCCGCCTTTGCCGGAACCCTGTCCGGGGTGGTGAGCAACGTGGTCGCGCTGGCCCTGACGCTGGTGGTCATGCTCGGCACCTCGTGGCAGGTGACCGTGCTGGCGCTGGTGATGCTGCCGGTCTTCCTCATTCCGGCCCGCCGCATGGGGGCCACCCTCGCCACGCTGCGGCGCGAGGCGGCCAACCACAACGCGGCGATGAGCACCCAGATGACCGAGCGGTTCTCCGCCCCCGGAGCCACCCTGGTGAAGCTGTTCGGCCGCCCGGAGGCGGAGTCTGCCGAATTCGCGGTGCGCGCCGCCCGCGTGCGTGACATTGGCGTCAAGACCGCAATGCGGCAGTTCTTTTTCGTGACGGCGCTGACCCTGGTCGCCGCCCTGGCGCTGGCCCTGGTGTACGGGCTCGGAGGCGTCTACGCGCTGCGCGGGCAGTTGGCCCCCGGCGACGTCGTCGTGCTGGCCCTGCTGCTGACCCGCCTGTACGCGCCGCTGACCGGGCTGGCCAACGCCCGGGTGGAGATCATGAGCGCACTGGTGAGCTTCGACCGCGTCTTCGAGGTCCTGGACCTGGTTCCGCTCATCCGCGAAAAGGAGGACGCCGTCGCGGTGCCGCCAGGCCCGGTGGGCGTACGCTTCCGCGACGTGGACTTCAGCTACCCGAGCGCGGACAGGGTATCGCTGGCCTCGCTCGAGGAGGTCGCGATGCTGGATGGCCGGGGCGGGCAGCAGGTCCTGCACGGGATCGACTTCGAGGTCGCGCCCGGGCAGACGGTGGCCCTCGTGGGCTCCTCGGGCGCGGGCAAATCCACCATCGCCCAACTGCTGGCGCGCCTGTACGACGTCGACTCCGGCGCCGTGGAACTGGCCGGCACGGACGTGCGCTCGGTGTCCTTCGCTTCGCTGCGATCCACCGTCGGGATGGTCACCCAGGACGGGCACCTTTTCCACGAGAGCATCCGTGCCAACCTGCTGCTGGCGGACCCCTCCGCGGACGAGGACCGCCTCTGGGACGCCCTGCGGCGGGCCCGGCTGGAGGCGCTGGTGCGTTCCCTGCCGGAGGGGCTGGACACCATGGTGGGAGAGCGCGGCTACCGGCTCTCCGGCGGCGAACGCCAGCGCATGACCATTGCCCGGCTGCTGCTGGCCTCCCCGCGCGTGGTCATCCTCGACGAAGCCACCGCCGCCCTGGACTCGACCAGCGAAGCCGAGGTCCAGGCGGCCCTGGCGGAGGCGCTTGCCGGACGCACCGCCGTCGTCATCGCCCACCGGCTCTCCACCATCCGCTCGGCGGACGCAATTCTGGTGGTCGAGGAGGGGCGGATCGCCGAACGCGGCACCCACGCGGGACTGCTCGCCGCGGGCGGCCGCTACGCCCAGCTGTACCGGACCCAGTTCGCCGACCCGAGCGGGACAGCCGCCTAGGGGCTGGCTGCCGGGCGTCTGGCTGCCCCCGGCGGTAGGGCTGCCCGGCGTGGGGCTGCCTGAGTGCCCAGCAGTTCGGGCAGCACGTGCTCGCGCAGCAGCGGGGCGATGTCCGTACGGGCCAGCGCCGCCGCCGGGTCCTCCCAGAGCATTTCCTCCAGCTCGGCGGCCACCTTGGGTTCGCCGCGCAGCGGGGCGCCGAACAGGTGGGCGTCGATGAGCGTGTCCGCCTCGTTGGCCGCCGGTCCGGTCCATGTCCCCAGCGGCTCCAGATCCGCGGCGGGAACCCGCAGGCCGAGCTCCTCCTCCAGTTCGCGGCTGGCCGCGTCCGCGGGTGACTCGCCGGGCTCGGGTTTGCCGCCGGGCTGCATGAACACGGTGGTTCCGCGCTTGCGGACCAGCAGGATGCGGCCGTCCGGGTCCAGCAGGCGGACGGCGGACACCGTGAGGATCGAAGGCATGGGCCCACCCTACCAATCCGTCACCTGTCGGGCACTTGACGAACTTCGTGAACCTCCTCAACCATGGGCTGTCCGGGAAATTTCCGGTACGCGGGATGGCTCCGGGAAGCGTGCGGACCTGATAGCTTTACAAGCAATCGACAACGTTTTGGAGACAGCATGCAGCGGGGCACCAACCTAGGCCGGCTCGGGGATTTCAACCAGGCGGTGATTTTCGAATCCATTCGCCGCGCCGCAGGCGGGGTCAGCCGGGTTGAACTCGCGGAGTCGACGGGGCTGTCCCCGCAGACCATCTCCAACGTGGTGCGCCGCCTGCTTGACGAGGGGCTGGTCCGCGAGGACCGCACGGTCGTGCTGGGGCCCGGCAAGCCGCGCACGGTCCTGGAACTGGAGGCCGACCGCCTGCTGAGCCTCGGCGTCCACGTGGACCCGGGGATGGTGAGCGTGGTCATGCTGGACCTGCGCGGGGAAGTCGTAGTCTCCAAGCGCGTGGACGAGCCCTCCCTTGAGGACCCGGAACGCGCCCTTGAGGCGATGGCCAGTGCCGTGGAGGAACTCATCGAGGCGTCCGGGCGGCCCCGCGGGCGCATCCTCGGCGTGGGGGTCGTGGCCCCCGGGCCGATGGACCGGGAGCGCGGTTTCCTGGCCGCCCCGCCGCTTTTGGACGGCTGGAACTACGTGGAGATCGTTGAACCGCTGCGCAGGCGCCTGGACATGGACGTCCTCCTCGAGAAGGACACGATCGCGGCGGCCCTCGCGGAACTGTGGAAGGGCCCCGAGCGCGGGCGCGAGAACTTCGTGTTCATGTATCTGGGGGCGGGCATCGGGGCGGGCATCGTGGTCAACGGGGAGGTGCTGCGCGGGGTCAGCAACAATGCCGGCGAGGTGGGGCACTTCTCGGTCGGGATGGATTTCGTCGAGGAGGGCGCGGAGCCGTGCAGGGAATGCGGGAGGCTGGATTGCCTGGCCGTCGCCTTCTCCTTCGCCCGGGTGGCCGCGTCGGCCCGCCGCCGCGGGATCGACCTGCCGGAGGAGCTGGAGGCCACGGTCGCCGGCCGCGCCGCCGGCATGAACCGCCTCGTGGAACTGGCCTTGGGCGGCAACGGTGAAGCCTCGGCCCTGGTCCGCGGGGGTGCGCGGATGGTCGCCCAGGTGGCCAGCCGCCTGTCCAACGCCCTGGACGTCGACGAGGTGATTTTCGGGGGACCGCTGTGGGCCGCGCTCGACGGCCGCCACCTGGCGACCGTGGCGGAGGTCATCAACGGCGGGTTCGTCGCCCGGGACTTGCATGGGATCAGCGTGGTCAGTTCGGACCTGGGGCACCAGGTGGGCGCCATCGGGGGCGCCTGCGCGGTGATGGACGCGCTGCTTTCCCCCAAGGCCAGCGCCCTGCTGCTGCGCTAGGTGTAATTCCCATTGACGTTGTGAACGCGACTGATGGGGGTTTGGCCGCCGATGCCGAAGTGGGGTCGATGATGATTGTAGTGGTGCAGCCACCGGGCGTAGGCGGCGGCTCGTTCGGCTTCGGAGCGGTAGGGGCGGGCGTAGGCCCACTCGGTGGCCAGTGAGCGGTTGAAGCGTTCGACCTTACCGTTGGTTTGGGGCCGGTAGGGGCGGGTGAAGCGGTGCTTCACGCCAGGTCCTAAGGCTTGGTTGAAGGCGTGGGAGCGGTAGCAGGAGCCGTTGTCGGTGAGCACGGCCTTGATGGTGATGCCGAAACCGGCGAAATAGGCCCGGGCCCGCTGCCAGAACCCGGCGGCGGTGTCCTTGCGCTCGTCGCCGAGGATTTCGGAATAGGCCAGTCGGGTGTGGTCATCGACCGCGTGGTGCAGGAAGGCGTAGCCGGGCCTTTGCCGCCCGGCCGCGCGGTGCTGGGCCGAGGCCCGCCCGTGGATCCGGTGCCCGCCCCCGTTGGGAATCCGTCCCTGCTTCTTGATGTCCACGTGCACCAGGTCCCCGGGCGCTGCGTGTTCGTACCGGCGCGGTACCGCACGGCGCACGGGCAGCCCGGTGGCCCGGTCCAGCGAGCCCAGCGGCGGCATCCGGTACCGGGTCAGGACCTTCCAGACGGTGGAGCGGGCCATGCAAAGGTGCGCGGCGATCCGGTGCGGGCCCCAGCGGCGGGTGAAGCGCAGCGCGAGGATCCGCCGCTCGCGCCGGGCCGGGGTGCGCCGCGGGCTGGTCCTGGGTGCCGAGGACCCATGCAGCAGCCCGTCCGGTCCATGGGCGCGGTACCGGTCGGCCCACTTCTTGGCCGTGGCCGGGGACACCTGGAACCGTTCGGCGGCCCGGCGCACCGGCCAATGCTCCTCGACGACGAGCTGGGCCAGTTTCAGGCGCCCCTGGAACGACAGGGCGGCATTGGCATGGGTAACGTAGGACAAGAGGACCTCCGGTGCGTCGAACTTGAGTGTGGTAACCCAAATCGATACCGGAGGTCCTTCCCGTTCACATCACGCCACGCTGTTCACAACCTCCGTGGGAACTACAGCTAGGTCCTGCTGTTGCGCTGGGAAGAGCGCGGGAAATCCGCGCCCCTGCGGGGAATTGGCTTTGCCGTCAATAAGTACCGGGCGGAGTGCTTCATGAGCAGACACTTGTCGAAACAGTTGTTCATTGTATTGACTTGCTAATTCGAATGGCTTTAGATAATACGTATTGGTCCTGCGGTATCCGAGCTGCCCATCAGGGGTCGCGTGCGAGTCTCAGGGGCCGCCACCGGTTTGATGGGGGAACGGCGGTTCGGCTGTCGGGGGACAGGGCCAAGCCTGGCCGTCGTGCCGGAGTGAGTGGGGATGTTTAAAGGGAGCCGTCTCCGCCACTCCGGCCGGCGGCCTCTTTTGTGCCCGCCTGTTTCGCAAGGCGGGCCTTCCAGGCAGGCCACGCCCGGCTTTTCGGCAGCATGGCGGCGGTCAGGGTCACGGTGCCCCTGACCGGAATCGAACCGATGGCCTACCCTTTAGGAGAGGGTCGCTCTATCCTACTGAGCTACAGGGGCGCGCCCGCGTGAGCGGACCCCCAATACTAATCACAGCCAGGCCCGTGCATCCAACCTGAGCGCCCGGCTAGTCGATTCCGGCCTCCGTGTGCTTGCGCCGGAAGCTCCGCGCGAGGGAGGCCAGGACCACGGCGGCGGCGAGCGCCACCGTGCCGAACAGCAGGACCCAGCCCGCGACGGTGAGGGCGCTGGCCAGCGCAACGTCCCCCGCATCGACGGGGGACCCGGCCGCCTCGGGATGCAGCAGCGCATCAATGGCCGCCTGGCCCCACAGGCGGACCACGGCGAAGCCCAGCGGCACCGCGAACAGCACCCAGCGAAGGACCCGGCGCCGCACGTGCAGGGCGACCGCCAGCAGCGTCGCCGATGCCAGGAACAGCGTGAACAGCACGCCGGCGGTCTTGTGCACGTAGTTCAGCTGGCCCGCCGCGTCCGCGTCCATGGCTGCCCGGAGGGCCTGGACATGGGCTGCGTCGAAGCCGCCGATCAGCTGGTCCGGCATCGCGAGGCCGGCGGAAAGTCCGGTCAGCTGGTTCAGCACCAGCAGGTGGTAGTACCAGAACAGCAAAAGTGCCGCGCAGAACCCGGCCAGCAGGATCAGGCCCGGGTTCGACGCGGGCTGCCGGGGTGGCTGTTGCGCCGGGGCAGGGACGCGCCGGTGCCCGGGCCGCTGCGGACGGGACGGCGCCGGACGCCGGCTCTGCTGGGGGCGGCGCTTGCCGGACTTCCTGGACACGGAGTCGATCCTAGCGGGCGGGCCGGCCCGGCCGGAACGGAACCGGCGCCGAACCGTAGACTGGAAGGACCATGGATTTCCTCTTCGACGACTTCACCGCCCCGGCCCGCCGTCCCGCGCTGCCCGATGCCGCCGCGCTGCTGGAGGGGCTGAACCCGCAGCAGGAAGAGGCGGTCAGGCATGCGGGGTCGCCCCTGCTGATCGTCGCCGGCGCCGGCTCCGGCAAGACCCGGGTGCTGTCCCACCGGATCGCCTACCTGCTGGCCACCGGCAGGGCCCGCCCGCATGAGATCCTCGCGATCACGTTCACCAACAAGGCCGCCGCCGAGATGCGCGAACGCATTGGAGCGCTGGTGGGGGATGCCGCCGACCGCATGTGGATCTCCACCTTCCACTCCTCCTGCGTGAAAATCCTGCGCCGCGAGGCGCCCGCCGTCGGCCTGAAGTCGAACTTCTCCATTTACGACTCCGCCGACTCCCTGCGGCTGATCACCCTGGTGGCCAAGGGGCTGGACCTGGACCCGAAGCGGTTCAGCCCCAAGGCCATGCAGCACAAGATCTCGGCGCTGAAGAACGAGCTGGTCGACGACGAGGACTTTGCCTCGACCGTGTCCGGAAACGACCCGTTCTCCTCGGCCGTGGCGGCGGTCTACCGCGGGTACACGCAGCGGCTGCGCCAGGCCAACGCCATGGACTTCGACGACCTGATTGCCCAGGTGGTGCACATCTTCCGCGCCTTTCCCGCGGTCGCCGACTCCTACCGGCGGCGGTTCCGCCACGTGCTGGTGGATGAGTACCAGGACACCAACCACGCCCAATACGCCCTGGTGCGCGAGCTTACCGGCCCCGAGGGGCAGACCCCGCCGGGCGAACTGACCGTGGTGGGCGACTCCGACCAGTCCATCTACGCCTTCCGCGGAGCCGACATCCGCAACATCGTGGAGTTCGCCAAGGACTACCCGGACGCCCGGACCATCAAGCTGGAGCAGAACTACCGTTCCACCCAGAACATCCTGTCCGCGGCTAACGCGGTGATCTCCCGCAACCCGGACCGGCCGGAGAAGCGGTTGTGGACCGCGGAGGGGGACGGGGCGGGGATCGTGGGCTACGTCGGCGAATCCGAGCAGGACGAGGCCCGCTGGATCGCCGACGAGATCCTGCGGCTCAATGACGAGGAGGGCATCCGCCCCGGCGACGTCGCCGTCTTCTACCGCACCAACGCCCAGTCCCGTTCCCTCGAGGAGCAGTTAATGCGGGTGGACCTGAAGTACAAGGTTGTTGGCGGCACGCGCTTCTACGACCGCAAGGAGATCAAGGACGCGCTGGCCTACCTGCGCGTGCTGGTTAACCCGGACGATGACATCAACGTGCGCCGCATCCTCAACGAACCCAAGCGGGGTATCGGAGAGCGCGCCGAGTACGCTGTGGCCGCGCTCGCCGAACGCGACCGCAGCAGCTTCATGGCCGCCCTGCGCCGCGCCGGGGACGCCCCCGGGCTGGCGACCCGCAGCCTCAATGCCATCGCCGCCTTCGTGAAGATCATCGACGACCTGGCCGTCGTTGCCGAAGGCTCCGGCGCCGCGGCCTCGCTGGAGGCCGTGCTGGAGCAGACCGGTTACCTGGAGATGTTGCGCAAGAGCGAGGACCCGCAGGACGAGTCCCGGGTGGAGAACCTCGCGGAGCTGGTCGCGGTGGTGCGCGACTATGAGCGCGACAACCCGGAGGGGTCCCTGTCCGACTTCCTGGAGCAGGTTTCCCTGGTGGCCGACGCCGACCAGATCCCCGCTTCCCCCACCGACGAGGAGGGTGCGGAGATGGCCCGGCGGGAGGGAGTGGTCACCCTGATGACCCTGCACACCGCCAAGGGACTGGAGTTCCCGGTGGTGTTCCTGACCGGCATGGAGCACGGGATCTTCCCGCACCAGCGATCCATGACGGATGAGAAGGAGCTCGCCGAGGAACGCCGGTTGGCCTATGTGGGGCTGACCCGGGCCCGCCGGCGCCTCTACGTCACCCGGGCCGAGTACCGCAGCCTGTGGGGCCAGTCGCAGTACAACCCGGCAAGCCAGTTCCTGGAGGAGATCCCCGCGCCGCTGATCGACTGGAAGCGCGAGGGCCGCGCCCGCACCCCCTTGGGCGGGTTTGGCGGCTCCCTGCAGCGGGACTTCGCGACCAGCCGCTACGACAAGGGCTCCCACTGGGGGTCCGGGGCCGGCGGGCGCCGTGCCGGCGACCCGGAGGCGGCGACGCTGAGCACCGCCCCGACCGCCCGTGCCGCCGGACGCGTCCAGCCGCAGAAGGAGATCATTGCCCTTTCCGTCGGTGACAAGGTTGGCCACGCGAGCTTTGGCAACGGCGTGGTGCTGGCGCTTGAGGGTACCGGAGACAAGACCGTGGCCAAGGTGAAGTTTGGGGATGCGGAAAAGCGCCTGCTGCTGCGTTACGCACCGCTGACCAAGCTGGCCTAGCCCGACGGGCCCCAGCTGGGCTGGCCCGCCGGCCCGTCAGCGGCCGGAACCAGCCGGCGGCAGGGATTCCCCGTCCCGAACTTCCGCGGTTTTACGCGGATTTTCAAGGTTAAGTCTCTACCTTTTGTAGAACTGTGCGCTTCATCACTAAAGGGATACTCTGAATGGGGCGCCCCGCGCCTAGGGGCTAAAGTTCCCCATGGAGTGGCCGGCTACCCCGTCGGTGCCCTCCGCAGTCAAGAACTACTTCGACGTAGAAGGACACAAGCACGTGGACCTGTATGAGTACCAGGCGCGCGATCTGTTTGAGGCACACGGCGTTCCCGTGCTTGCCGGCATCGTGGCGTACACCCCGGAAGAAGCCAAGCTCGCAGCCGAGAAGATCGGCGGCGTCGTTGTGGTCAAGGCGCAGGTCAAGGTCGGCGGCCGCGGCAAGGCCGGTGGCGTGAAGGTTGCCAAGAACGCGGACGAAGCCTTCGAGCACGCCTCCGCCATCCTTGGCATGGACATCAAGGGCCACACCGTCAACAAGGTCATGATCGCCCAGGGCGCCGACATCGCCGAGGAGTTCTACTTCTCCGTGCTGCTGGACCGCGCGAACCGCAACTACCTGGCCATGTGCTCCGTCGAGGGCGGCATGGAAATCGAGCAGCTCGCCGTCGAGCGCCCCGAGGCCCTCGCCAAGGTCGCCATCAACCCGCTGGTGGGCATTGACCAGGCCAAGGCCGAGGAAATCGTCGCGGCGGCCGGCTTCTCCGCCGAGCTGGCCCCGAAGGTCGCCGACACCATCGTCAAGCTCTGGGACGTCTTCAAGAAGGAAGACGCCACCCTGGTCGAGGTCAACCCGCTGGTCCGCACCGGCGCCGGGGACATCATCGCCCTGGACGGCAAGGTCTCCCTGGACGAGAACGCCGGCTTCCGCCAGCCCGGGCACGCGGCGCTCGAGGACAAGGCCGCCGCCGACCCGATCGAGACGCGCGCCAAGGAACTGGACCTGAACTACGTCAAGCTGGACGGCGAGGTCGGCATCATCGGCAACGGCGCAGGCCTGGTCATGTCCACGCTGGACGTCGTCGCTTACGCTGGCGAAAACCACGGCGGCGTGAAGCCGGCCAACTTCCTGGACATCGGCGGCGGCGCGTCCGCCGAGGTCATGGCCAACGGCCTGGACATCATCCTGAACGACTCCCAGGTCAAGTCCGTGTTCGTGAACGTCTTCGGCGGCATCACCGCGTGCGACGCCGTCGCCAACGGCATCGTGCAGGCCCTGGAGATCCTGGGCGACAAGGCCACCAAGCCGCTCGTCGTGCGCCTGGACGGCAACAACGTCGAAGAGGGCCGCCACATCCTGGCCAAGGCCAACCACCCGCTGGTGACCCTGGCGCTGGGCATGGACGAGGGCGCCGACAAGGCCGCCGAGCTGGCGAACGCCTAAGGATTCAGGGGAAAAATAACATGTCTATCTTTATCAACAAGGATTCCAAGGTCATCGTCCAGGGCATCACCGGCGGCGAAGGCTCCAAGCACACCGCGCGCATGCTGCACGCGGGCACCAACATCGTGGGCGGCGTGAACGCCCGCAAGGCCGGCACCACCGTCACCCACGGCGCCAAGACCCTGCCGGTCTTCGGCTCCGTCGAGGAAGCCATGGCGGAGACCGGCGCGGACGTCTCGATCGTCTTCGTGCCGCCGGCATTCACCAAGGACGCCGTGGTGGAGGCCATCGAGGCCGGGATCGGCCTCGTCGTGGTCATCACCGAGGGCGTTCCGGTGCAGGACGCCGCCGAGTTCTGGGCCCTGGCCCAGTCCAAGGTGGACGCCGAAGGCAAGCAGGTCACCCGCATCATCGGCCCGAACTGCCCCGGCATCATCACCCCGGGCGAGTCCCTGGTCGGCATCACCCCGGCCAACATCACCGGCAAGGGCGGCGTGGGCCTGGTCTCCAAGTCCGGCACCCTGACCTACCAGATGATGTACGAACTGCGTGACCTGGGCTTCTCCACCGCCATCGGCATCGGTGGTGACCCGATCATCGGTACCACCCACATCGACGCCCTGGCTGCGTTCGAGGCGGACCCGGACACCAAGGCGATCGTCATGATCGGCGAAATCGGCGGCGACGCCGAGGAGCGCGCGGCCGAGTTCATCAAGAACAACGTCACCAAGCCGGTCGTCGGCTACGTGGCCGGCTTCACCGCCCCGGAGGGCAAGACCATGGGCCACGCCGGCGCCATCGTCTCCGGATCTTCCGGCACCGCGCAGGCCAAGAAGGAGGCCCTTGAGGCCGCGGGCGTGAAGGTCGGCAAGACCCCGTCCGAGACCGCGCACCTGCTGCGCGAGGTCTACCCGGAGCACGAAGAGCCGTCCAACCTCTAAGGCCCGGCCAGCCCGGGGCAGCCGGGTCCCTTTCGTGGCGACGAAGTCGGCGCGAAAGGGCCTGCCCCGTGCCCCCTTATAGCACGACGGCGGCAGGATCCTCCCCACGGGAAGGTACACCTGCCGCCGTCGTTCTTTTTATACATTCCCGACTTCCAATCGAAACCTTGCTGAGGCAGGCTAGGTTCCGGGTCCGTTCAGGGAGCGTGCCCTGTGTTGTTCTGTGAAAAGGGGATGGTATGGCGAAGGACTCGAAACTCGAGGCACGGCTGAAAGCGGTTCTCGACGGGCTGGCCGCGGCGGACCAGGACGGGGGCAACGCGAACGCGGGGACGGTGCTGTCCATGGCCGTGGCGGCGCACCCCTTCGACGAACAGGAAGCGCACCTGCTTTCCGGCGGCGTTCCGCGCGGGTACAAGGCGCTCACCACCGCGACCGCAAAGCTGGTCAAGGCCGGGTGGATGGTCAAGGGCCGCGGCGGCTGGGCAATCACCGAGGAGGGGCTGCGCGCCCTGGTGGCATTCCCCACCGCCGAGGAACTGGGCGCGGCGCTGGCGGCGGGTACCCCGGTGCCGGCCGACATCGAGCTCCCGGCCCCCGTGGAAGCGGAGCCGCAGGCTGCCGGGCCCGCAGCTGAGCCGGAAACAGCCGGGCCCGAGGCGGCCGGCGAACCCGCGGCCGAGCCGGAGGCTGCCGGCGAGCCCGCAGCGGAGCAGGAAACAGCCGAGCCGGAGGCATCCGAGCCGGAGGCATCCGAGGACCGCTCCGGGCAGCCGGAGTCCGTGGCGATTGCCGGCGACTTCGCCGCACTGCTGGGTGGCGCGGCCGACTGGGCCCCCGAACTGGACGAGGTGCAGATGGAGTTCCACGCCCCGACGCTCAGCTGGGTCCGCACCGTGGACCTGCCGGCCGGCACCTACAGCTTCAAGATCGCGGTAAACCGGTCCTGGGCGGAGAACTACGGCGCCTTTGGCAGCTTTGACGGGGCCAACCACGAGCTCAACCACGGCGGCGGGACGATCACGATCCACTACCGGCACGACACTAAGGACATCACCATCAGCTAGGCGCTGCGGCAGGGCCAGGCTGCGGCAAGGTTTAGGCAGCTGCAGGGTCCAGCCGCCGGCCGGGCGCGGTCCGGCCGGCA
>NZ_BKDJ01000013.1 GCF_008580665.1 Zafaria cholistanensis | reverse complement strand
GAAGAACTCTTTGTTCGGCGACACCCACGCGCACGGCGCCGAGGGAGTGCACTTCTTCACCCGCGGCAAGGTGGTGACCAGCCGCTGGCTCGACCCCAGCCACGGCGGCCTCAACCTCGGCTTCCCGACCAACGCGTAAGGACGTTCCCGTGACCGAAACCATCACTGCCGCCGACTCGTCTCAGGAAGGCACCGGCGTTGCACCGGAAAGCGCGCACTTCGCGAATGCGGAAACCGTGGAGATCTCGGCCAGAGAGACCGAGGCCGGCCGCCGCGCCTACGAGCTGGACCGCGCGCACGTCTTCCACTCGTGGTCTGCGCAGGCAACGCTGCAGCCGATGACCGTGCTCAGGGCCGAGGGTTCGTACGTCTGGGACGGCGAGGGGCGCAAGCTGCTGGACTTCTCCAGCCAGCTGGTGAACACCAACATTGGCCACCAGCACCCGAAGGTCGTCGCCGCCATCCAGGAACAGGCGGGGAAGCTCTGCACGATCGCCCCGCAGCACGTCAACGACGCCCGCTCGGAAGCGGCCCGGCTGGTCGCCGAACTGGCCCCCGGCGACCTGAACCGCGTCTTCTTCACCAACGGCGGTGCCGACGCCGTCGAGCACGCCATCCGCATGGCCCGGCTGCACACCGGCCGCAAGAAGGTCTTCGCCGCCTACCGCAGCTATCACGGCGGCACCCACCTGGCGGTGAACGTCACCGGGGACCCGCGCCGCGTGCCGAACGACTTTGGTGACTCCGGCGTCGTGCATTTCATGCCCGCCTACCCGTACCGCTCCTACTTCGGCTCCACCACGGAGGCGGAGGAGACCGAGCGGGCGCTGCGCCACCTGGAGGACATGATCGTGCTGGAGGGCCCGCAGAACATCGCGGCCCTCATCCTGGAATCGGTTCCCGGCACTGCGGGCATCTACGTGCCCCCGGCCGGGTACCTGGAGGGCGTGCGCGAACTGACCCGCAAGTACGGAATTGTGTACATCGCCGACGAGGTCATGGCCGGGTTCGGTCGGACCGGCAAGTGGTTTGCGATCGAGCACTTCGGCGTGGTCCCGGACCTGATCACCTTCGCCAAGGGCGTGAACTCCGGCTATGTGCCGCTGGGCGGCGTGGTGATCTCCGAGGCTATCTACCAGACCTTCGCCGAGCGCGCGTACCCGGGCGGGCTCACCTACTCCGGACACCCGCTGGCCTGCGCGGCGGCCGTCGCCACGATCGAGGCGATGCGCGAAGAAGGGATCGTGGAGCACGCAGCCTGGCTCGGGGAGAACGTGATTGGGCCGGGCCTGCGGGAGATCGCCCAGCGGCACCCCTCGGTTGGCGAGGTCCGCGGGCTCGGCGCCTTCTGGGCGATCGAGCTGGTCAAGAACCGCGAGACCCGCGAACCGATGGCCGCCTACGGCGGGTCCTCGCCCGAAATGAACGAACTGGTCGCCGCGCTGAAGGCCGCAGGGATGCTGCCGTTCGCGAACTTCAACCGCATCCACGTGGTCCCCCCGCTGAACACCAGCGAAGCCGACGTGCGCCGCGGGCTGGAGATCATCGACAAGGCGCTGGAGATCACCGACCGCTACGTGGCGTAGCAGCGTTGCGAGCGGGAGCCTGCCGTGGGCAGGCTCCCGCTACCGCCTTGCGTGCCTACAACGAGTTCTCACCCGCCCGGTTGCTGGCCGCTGGGCGCTCTCAAAGCTCTCCTCCTCAGGAACGTGCAAGGCATCGAAGCAGCTCCATGCCCGGGCAGAAGCCACCTACCCCCAACTTTCAGTGCGAGGCCCACTCATGGATGCACTTTCCCGCGAAGAACAGCTCTCCTGTGAATACCGTGGTTTCCCACTCCTGTGGAAACTCGAAGGAAGACTTGCCGAACTCTGGTGGCTCAACGGAACGCGCCGCACAGTCCGCATCGATCAGACCCACCGCGAACACAAGGTTTTATGGATCGTCGATTTGGACCTGGGCCTTCGGGAACTCGTATTTGTCGATGAACTGGCTGCGGTAGCTGAGTCCCCATTGAATCCAGCTCCAGACGGGCACGGAACCATTGGGGCAACCGACGCCGCCGAGGACCCCGCTTCATGACAAGCGCTAAGCGCCATTACGGTGAGGGACCGCAACGTCGAATCCACCGTGAAGTCGGCTGAAAAGGCTGACGCGTCCAACCCCGGCCACGTCGCCGCGCCCTTCGTCGGGGCGGTCACCGCCACCGTCAAGGCCGGGGACCGTGTCGAGGCCGGCGGAACGATCGCGACCATCGAGGCCATGAAGATGGAGGCCGGCATCACCACTCCCGTCGCCGGCACCGTCTCCCGCGTCGCCATCACCGGCACCGCCCAAGTCCAGGGCGGAGGCCTGCTGGTGGAAATCAAGGCGGAGTCATAAGGATTCCCTTGTGCTGCGCATCCTTCGCAGCACAAGGGAGGCCGGCGCATCAATGGCGCTGCGGCGGCACCCAAAACCCGTTGGATCTGAACCGATCCAGCGGGACGGGAGGCGGCCGATCAGGGATTCCAACCTCTTTCTCTGATCGGCCGCTCCTCGACGCTTTCATCCTGCTCCCCGGAGCATCCTCCGCAAGTAGGGCGCTGCGCGTTGAAGCACCGTACAAGAGATATGCCCCTTATCCAGCGCATCAACTAAGGCAGCGGCCAAAGGTCAGTCAGGTCGCGGATGACTTGCCTTCAATGGATGACGGCTTGAGTGCCCGGGTTGGAGAGGCGTGGCTACTTAGCCCAAAAGCGCCGAATGCTGGACATGACGGGGATCACATGGTTAGCTTGTTTTGAGCCCTTATTGCCTGACAATCTGGCAACTGGAAGAGCGATTGTTCTCTTTTGGCCGTGACCGCGACCGGCGCGAAGACACCCGGAAAGTATGCACCACGGGAGTGCGCCACTCCTGTCGGCGCATGAAACGCCGCTTGGAGACCCATCCCTTGGAAATTCTCACCAATATTTACGACGCCATCTGGAACCCTCTGGTCTACATCACCCTCATCAGCGGTTTCGCCTATACGATCGCCACCCGGGCGGTGCAAGTGCGGCACCTTCCCGGCATGATCAAGTGTCTTTTCGGGCGGGTCGAATCGGACACCGGCACCTCATCTTTCCAGGCCTTCACAATGGCTTTGGGCGGACGGGTAGGCGTGGGCAATATCGCGGGCGTGGCCACGGCCATTGCCTTCGGTGGACCCGGTGCCCTTTTCTGGATGATCGCCACCGCCATCCTCACCGCCTCCAGCGCCTTCATCGAGGCGACTCTCGGGCAGATTTACAAGGTCAAGTCGGACGGCGAATACCGAGGGGGCATTCCCTGGTACATCGAAAAGGGCCTTGGCCTCAAGTGGCTCGCCTGCACCGTCGCTGTCGTCGCCGTACTTTGCTATTCGCTGCTGATTCCCGGCGTCCAGTCGTCTACCATCGTGACCTCACTGGATACTGCTTTCGGTATTCCGACATGGATTTCGGGCCTCCTACTGGTGCTTCTGGCCGGTCTCGTCGTCTTTGGCGGAACACAACGCATCGCTGCCTTCTCGGAGAAAGTCGTTCCCGCCATGGCGGCCCTCTACATCCTTCTCGCGGTAGTGGTTCTGATCTTTAATTTCCAGCAGATCCCCGGCGTCATCCAACTTGTTCTTGGCTCGGCCTTCGGTACTCACGCCGTTTTTGGGGGGATGATTGGCGCAGCAGTTGCCTGGGGAGTCAAACGTTCCCTGTATTCGAACGTCGCAGGTGTCGGTGAGGGTGCTTTTGCGGCGGCGTCGGCCTCGGTGTCCCATCCTGTGAAGCAGGGGCTGGTCCAGTCGTTCTCCGTCTACATCGACACGGTCATGGTCTGCACTGCCACCGGTGTCATGATTCTCTCGACCGGGGCCTACAACGTACTGCCCGAGGGCCGGGTCCCCTTGGTCGAGAATCTGCCGGGCGTGGAGCCTGGCGCAGAGTTTACCCAGATCGCGGTCGATTCTGTTATGCCCGGAATGGGCATCGGGGCGGGGATTGTGGCAATCGCGATCTTCTTCTTCGCTTTCACCTCGATCCTGGCTTACTTCTATTACGGGGTAACGAACGTTGTCTACCTCACGGGGAGCTCTCGAGGGTTTCTGCCGCGTGTCGTGAAAACCGTCGTGCTTTTGTCCGTCTACGTGGGCACGATGCTGTCAACCGAAAATGTCTGGGCGCTGGGCGACATCGGTTACGGCCTCATCGCCTGGTTCAATATGGTGGCGATCGCCCTGCTCTGCCCCACGGCAGTGCGCGCCCTGCGGGACTACGAACGACAAAAGAAGCAAGGACTTGATCCAGTCTTCGACCCCGCAGCCGCAGGCATCAAGGGCGCGACATTCTGGGAATCGTCCCAAACGCCATCCCCGGTTCCCGAAACGGCCGGCCGGCATTGACCTTCGCCAAAGGAGGTCACGCCAAAAAGGAACGCCGTCGCGCTTCAGCCCGTTGCCCAACGTGGTAGGGCCTGTCCTGTGAATCATCGCCGCCATCGTCCTAGCTGCAATGATTCACAGGACAGGCCCGTGTGTGGCGAGATGGGGGCGGGTGGGGGCCTAGCGGCGGCCTGCGGGCGGTCGGTTGGGTCTCGGTGTTCATGTGTGCAGGAAAACAGCGGAGCGGGCGGGCTTTTGCCGTGCACCTGTAGGCACGGGGCAAGCACCCTGAACCAGGTGAGAAAGGGCGTCGAACGCAACGCGTTCGACGCCCTTTTATGCCCGGTTAGAGGGAGGTTTCCTGCGGTTCCTGATCGGCGTTCCTGGCGGCGGTGCGCTTGCGGACGCGGGTGCGCTTGGCGGGGTCGGTGATGCCGAGTTTGCGCAGTTCCTCGAGGGACCAGCCGTTGCGCTGGGCGGCGGCGTAGAGCTGCACGTCGGCGCGTTCGGCGTCCTCGACCTGCGCCTGCAAGTCGGCCAGTTGCTGGGCGGGAGGTGACAAGATCGCGGATGGACGGGTAAGCGGGTGCCTTTGTAACGATCCGTGTTTTGGTCCCTTGGTTGGTCTGGTTATGGGATGAGCAGGAGCGTGCCTTGAGCGGTGTGTGAATGCAGTGCCTCGTGAGCCTTGCGGGTTTGGGCCAGAGGGAAGGATCCGACCCGGCCCTCAATCCTCGTCGTGGCCGGGCACCGAACTGCACGTCGCTCCCAATCCCAGCGGATTGAACGCCCACTCCAGCCTCGATGACTTGGTCGGGGCTTACCGGGCTACCGCCCAGGCCGCCGGGATCCCGGGCCTGGCGGAGCAGTAAGTCCGGGTGGTCTACCCGTCCTGCCCGGCCGCGCTCACGGAAGCGGCCACAGACGCCGTCACCGCGTCGATGAAGTCCTCAGTGCTCACGCCGCCGGCTCCCGGGGTGGACAGTGCAGCCAGGTCGTCGGTCATGGTTCCCCGCTCGACCGTTTCCGTGGTGGCCCGTTCCAAGCCGGCGGCGAACCGGGCCAGGGCGTCATTGCCGTCCAGTCGCGCCCGGTGGGCCAGTGCTCGGGTCCAGGCGTAGATGGTGGCAATGGGGTTGGTCGAGGTCACTTCTCCTGCCTGCCGGCGGCGGTGGTGGCGGGCGATCGTGCCGTGCGCCGCCTCGGTGAGCTGCGTGTCGCCGTCGGGCGTGGTGAGGACGGAGGTCATCAGCCCCGGGGACCCGAAGCCTTGGGCGACGATGTCCGATTGCACGTCGCCGTCGTAGTTCTTGCAGGCCCATACGTAGCCGCCCTCCCACTTGAGGGCGGAGGCGACCATGTCATCGATCAGCCGGTGCTCGTAACCGATCCCCACCGTCTCGAAGCCGTCACGGAACTCCTCGGCGTAGACGGCATCAAAGACGTCCTTGAACTGCCCGTCGTAGGCCTTCAGCACGGTGTTCTTCGTGGACAGGTACACCGGGAAACGGCGGCGTAGCCCGTAGGAGAAGCAGGCGCGGGCAAAATCCCGAATGGAGTCGGTGTAGTTGTACATGCCCATCGCCACCCCTCCGCCGGCCGGGAAGGAGGTGACCTCGTGACTGGTCGCCGGCGAGCCGTCGTCGGGTGTGTAGGTCAGCGTGAGCTTGCCGGCGCCGGGAACGGCGAAGTTAACCGACTTGTACTGGTCCGCGTGGGCGTGACGGCCGATCACGATCGGACGGCGCCAGCCGGGCACCAGCCGGGGCACGGAGTCAATGATGATCGGCTCGCGAAAGAGCACTCCGTTGAGCACGTTGCGCACCGTGCCGTTCGGTGAGGGCCAAAGCCTGCTGAGCCCGTACTCCGCGGCCCGCGCGGCATCGGGGGTGATGGTGGAGCACTTCACGCCCACCCGGTGCTCGGCGACAGCCTCGGCTGCCTCGAAGGTGACCCGGTCCCCGGTCCGTTCCCGGTTGGGCAGGGACAGGTCGAAGCGCAGGATGGACGCGTCCACGTGCGGCAGGATCAGCCGGTCCCGCACCAGCGTCCACATGGTGCGGGCCATTTCGTCGCCGTCGAGTTCGACGATCGGCCCATTCACAGTGATCTTGTCCATAAGTCCTTCTCCGTTCAGCGCTGGCGCGCGGCTTCAATCGTGCTGCCCTGGTCGGCGGCGCGGTGCTGTTCGATGGTGCTGCGCAGCAGGGAGGGGATGACGCCCCCGGCGTGCAGCAGTTCAACGTCCAGTTCGGTTTCGACGGCGGCGCGGGCGGTGAATTCTTCGGTGCCGCCGCCGGCGGCGCGCAACACGACGGCGACGCCGGCGCGCGGGGCGAGGGTGTCCGCGGGCGCGTCGATCTCGATGGTGTCCCCGGGTCGCAGGCCCTGGAGCCGGGCGCGGACCTCTTCGGGGGCGATCAGCGGCAGGACGCCCATGCCGATGAGGTTGGAGCGGTGGATCCGCTCGAAGCTGCCGGCGAGCACGGCGCGCACGCCGAGCAGGCGCTGGACCTTGGCGGCCCAGTCGCGCGAGGATCCGGTGCCAAAGCGCTCACCGGCGATGATGACCACCGAGTCACCGTCCGCGCGGTAGCGTTCGGCGGCCTCCCACAGGGGCATGACCTCGCCGCTGGGGGCGTGGACAGTGTGGGCGACCGGCAGCCCGCCGGGGATCCCGGCACCGAGGCGGTTGTCGACGGTCCTGTTGTGGAACCCGCCCCGCAGCATGGTCTCCCAGTTCCCGCGGCGGGAGGCGAAGACGTTGAGGTCATCCCGGTTCTCCCCGCGCTCCACCAGGAAGTCGGCGACCAGGCTGTTCGCCGGGATGGCGCTGGCCGGGGAGATGTGGTCGGTGGTGATGTCGTCGCCGAGCACCAGCAGGGGATGGGCGGTGTAGCGGCCCAACTGGCTGCCTTGGGACGCGGAGGCGAAGGGCGGGCGGCGCAGCATCGTGGAGTCCGGGTCCCAGGGGAACCGGGGCGTGTCGGGGGCCTCGAGCCGGGACCACATCGGGTTGCGCACGGCGACGGAGAAGTCCCGGGCAAAGTCGGCCGGGTCCTGGCCTGCGGCCCAGGCCTCGTCGATCTCGGCCTGCGTGGGCAGCAGGTCCTCGAGGGTCACAGGTGCCGCCCCGGCGGGGGTACCGGCACGGAAGTTGTGGGTGGCCAGGTCGATGTCCGCGCGCCCGACCAGGGCATAGGCGACCACCAGGGGCGGGGACATGATGAAGCCCAAATCCAGGTCGGGGTGCACGCGGCCGGGGAAGTTGCGGTTGCCGGAGAGGATCGCGACCGGGCGGATGCGACCGGCGTCGAGGTTCTTCTTGATCGGGTCGGACAGCGGGCCGGGGTTGCCGATGCAGGTGGTGCAGCCGAAGCCGACGATGTCGAACCCGACCTCCCCAAGGTCCTCCAGCAGGCCGGAGCGCTTGAGGTAGCTGGCCGCGGCAGGTGAGCCGGGGGCCAGGGAGGTCTTCACCCAGGACGGTACGCTCAAACCCAAGGTGCGTGCCTTGCCGGCGAGAAGGCCCGCGGCGATGAGCAGTTTGGGATCGGTGGTGTTGGTGCAGCTGGTAATGGCGGCCAGGGCCACCGGGAAGACCGGCATGTCGCGGGCGGGTTCGCGGACGGAAGCCTCCTCCCCGGCCAGCGCGGTAGGGATTTCGGCGAGGGCGCGCAGGTCCTGCGGGCGGCGCGGGCCGGCGGCGCGCAGCTGGATGGTGGAGAGGTCGACCGTGATGGTGCGGGAGTATTCGGGTTCGGCGTCGGGATCGAACCAGAACCCGCAGGTGCGGGCGTAGGTCTCGACGAGTTGGCGCTGGAACGGGTCGCGGCCGGTGTCGCGCAGGTAGTCCAGCACGTGGTGGTCGATGGGGAAGTATCCGGTGGTCGCGCCGTACTCGGGGGCCATGTTGGCGACCACGGCGCGCTGGCCAACGGTGAGGCTGGAGACCCCGGGGCCGTAGAACTCGACGAACTCGCCCGCCACGCCCAGGGCGCGCAGGCGCTGGGTCACGGTCAGGGCCAGGTCGGTTGCGGTTGCTCCGCGGGGCAGCGAGCCGGTGAGCCTGACCCCGACGACGTCGGGGATGCGCAGGGTGGTGGGCAGGCCGAACATGACGGTCTGAGCTTCCAGCCCCCCGACTCCCCAGCCCAGCACGCCGAGGCCGTTGATCATGGGGGTGTGGCTGTCGGTGCCGATCATCATGTCCGGCACCGCCCACGGCAGGCCGCCGTCGGCCGCCTCGGCCGTGGTGACCACGGTGGCGAGCTGCTCGAGGTTGATGGTGTGCATGATCCCGGTGCCGGGCGGGTTGATATGCACGGTCTCCATGCTGTGGGCCGCCCATTTCAGGAAGCGGTAGCGCTCCCGGTTGCGCCGGTACTCGTGGACCAGGTTGCGCGGGGCAGCGTCGGGACGGCCGTATTCCTCCACGGCGAGGGAATGGTCGATGGACACGTCCACCCGCAGCAGCGGATTCAGGGCGGAGGGGTCGACGCCGGCCTCCGCGAGGGAATCGCGCATCCCGGCGATGTCGACCAGGGCCGGGGTGCTGGTGGTGTCGTGCATCAGCACGCGCTGGGGCCAGAACTCCAGTTCCTCCTCCGAGGTCCGGGCTTCGAGCCAGCGGCTCAGGTTCCGCACCGTCCGGGCCCCTTCTGCGGCCGTGGAACGGCGCAGCGTGTTCTCGGCGAGCAGCCGCAGCACCACGGGCAGGCGCGCGAAATCGCCGCCGAGGGCGGCGCGCACGTCAGCCACCCTGAAGGCGCGGCCCTCCACCTCGATCGTGGCGTTCCTGCGCGTGGTTCCGGTTCCCGCGGCCATTGGCCCTCCCTCATAGCGTTACACGTTATAACCTATAAGAACCTACCTCATTTTGGGCCTTGCGCACCAGACCCCGGGCTCGCTGGGGCGGACCCTAACGCGGCACACAGCGTTGTGGACATCTATAGATAACAGCTTATAGGCTACAGTGAGTGGCGGCCGTCACATGCGTTGACGCTTCGGCCGCCAAAGAGCCCTTGGCCAAACATCCCTCGGAAGGAGCGGCAGTGAAGCCGAATCCGGAGCCCACACCCCGTCCGACCCGCGTCCGTCCCACCCCGGCCCGGCGGGCTGCCCTCGCCGTTTTCGCGGTCCTTGGAAGCGCAGCGGTTGCGCTGGCCACGGCCAACGCCTCGGCCAGCGGAACCGGGAACGACGCCCGCAGCCAGCTCACGCTCATCGCGCCCGCTGGCGCGGGGGGCGGGTGGGACGGCGCCGCCCGCGAGGCCCAGCAGGCCATGCGCGCGCAGGGCATCGTGAACAACGCCCAGGTGGTCAACATCCCCGGCGCGGGAGGAACCATCGGCCTGACCAAGTTCGCTGGCATGGAGGGCGAAAACACCACCCTGATGCTGATGGGCATCACCATGCTGGGGGCCATCAACATTAACGGCTCGGAAACCACGCTCGAGGACGTCACCCCCATTGCGCGCATCACAGAGGACTACGACGTCCTGGTGGTCCCGGCCGACTCCCCCTACAACTCGGTCGATGACCTCGTTGCCGCCTGGAAGCGCGACCCCGGCGCCTTCGCCTTCGGCGGCGGCTCGCTCGGCAGCGTGGACCAGATGATCATCACCCAGCTGGCCCAGGCGAGCGGGATCGAACCGACAGCGGTCAACTACATCGCCTACTCCGGCGGCGGCGAGCTGGCCACCTCGCTCATGTCAGGCACCATCAAGGCTTCCGTGAGCGGCTACGTCGACTTCGCCGACCAAATCGAGGCCGGCCGCCTCAAGGCGCTGGCCGTCTCCGCGCCCGAGCCCGTGGACGCGATCGACCTGCCCACGCTCAAGGAGCTGGGCTATGACATCGAACTGACCAACTGGCGCGGCATCGTTGCCGCCCCCGGAATCACCGCAGAACAGAAGACGGAGCTGCAGGCCATCGTCACCGAGGTGGTGGGAACCCCCGAATGGGCCGACGCCATCGAACGCAACCAATGGACGGACCGGTTCCTAACCGGCGAGGACTTCGAGCGTTTCATCGCCGAGGAGAGCCGCTCCGTGAACGACATTTGGAACGAACTCGGCTACTGAGTCCGCCGCCCCCTTCAACACTGGAGACACTATGACCATCCTGGTTGGATATACCCGCACGGCCGAGGGCCAGGCGGCCCTGCGCCACGGCATCAAGGCGGCCGGATCCACCGGCCAGCCGCTGAACATCTTCCCCCTGGGAGACCGGAACGAACCCGCCCCCGCCGCCACGGCAGACCCCGCCCTGCAGGCGGCCCTGGAAGGCGGGGCCACCCTGCTCCGGCGCGACCCCGAGGGCCGCCACGCGGCGGAGGAACTGCTGGATTCCGCCACCGAAACCGGAGCCGCACTCGTCGTCATCGGTGTGCGTACCCGCTCCCGCGTCAGCAAGATCATCCTGGGATCGGATGCCCAGAGCATCATCCTTGGTTCCCCCGTTCCCGTCCTGACCGTAAAGGCGGCCTCCGATGAGCGTTGACGCACAAGACAGCCCTGATACCGGCGAGCTGGCACGGACCCCCGAACAGATTCCCGAGGGTCAGCATGGGTTCTGGACCGGGCGCAGCGGCCTGGTGGTCGCTGGGATCCTGGCGGCCATCGGCGCCTACCTGGTGGTCGGCATCGTCATCATGGACGTTCCCGAAGGGGCCAAGGTCCCGGGCCCCACGTTCTTCCCCATCCTGATCGCCATCGCGGTCTTCGTGCTCGCGGCGCTGCTGGCCGTGCAGACCCTGCGCAAGCCAGAACCCGTCCCGGCGACGGAGGGCAACGCCCGCTTCCATACCGACTGGAAGTCCCTGGGACTGGTCTTCGGGTCCTTCCTGGCCTTCGCGCTGCTGCTGGTCCCGGTGGGGTGGCTGATCTCCGCGGCCCTGCTGTTTTGGGGCGTGTCCCGGGCCCTGGGCAGCAGGCGCCCGCTGTTCGACGTCGGCCTGGCGCTGGTGTTCTCCTCCTGCATCCAGCTGGCGTTCGGCGCCGGGCTGGGACTTAACCTGCCCGGCGGCATCCTGGAAGGAATCTACGGCTGATGGAATCCCTGTCCCTGCTTATGGAGGGCTTCTCACAGGCCCTCACCCCGATGAACCTGCTGTGGGTCTTCGTTGGTGCGTTCCTCGGCACGGCGGTCGGCGTGCTTCCGGGTCTTGGGTCCTCCATGGCCGTGGCCCTCCTGCTGCCGGTCACGTTCAGCCTGGACCCGGTCGGCGCGTTCATCATGTTCGCCGGCGTCTACTTCGGCGGCCTGTTCGGCGACTCCACCATGGGCATCCTCATGAACACCCCCGGCGGCGCCACCGCCATCGCCACTACGTTCGAGGGCCACCGGATGGCCAAGACCGGGCGGGCACCGCAGGCGCTGGCCACCTCGGCCATCGGCGCGTTCATCGGCGGCCTGATTGCCACCACCCTGGTGGTGTTCTTCGCTCCCAAGCTCGCCGACATCGCCGTCATGTTCGGTCCCGCCGAGTACTTCGCCCTCGCCGTATTCGCCTTCATCGCCACCGCCTCCGTCGTCTCCGACTCGGTAATCAAGGGCCTCTCCGCCCTCGTCATCGGTCTGGCCCTGGCCGTGGTCGGCATCGACGGCATCTCCGGGGCCTCCCGCTTCACCGCCGACATGCCCCAGCTCTTCGACGGCATCAGCATCATCGTCATCACCGTCGGCGTCCTGGCCCTGGGCGAGGTCCTCCACGTCGCCTCCCGGATCCACCGCGACCCGAAGCTCTCGGCGATCGCCGTCTCCGGGCGCCCCTTCCTCTCCAAGCGCGAGTTCCGCGAGGCGCTGCCGGCCTGGCTGCGCGGCACCGCGTTCGGCGTCCCGTTCGGTGTCATCCCCGTCGGCGGCGCCGAGGTACCCACCTTCATGGCCTACGGCACCGAGCGGCAACTGGACCGCAAGCGCCGCAACCCCCAGTTCGGCAAGGGCGCCATCCGCGGCGTTGCCGCCCCGGAGGCCGCCGGCAACGCAACCTCGGGCACCGCCATGGGCGCCCTGCTCGCGCTCGGCCTGCCCACCTCGGCCACCGCCGCGATCATGCTCGCCGCCTTCCAGCAGTACGGGCTGCAGCCGGGGCCGCTTTTGTTCGAGCGCAACGCCGACCTGGTCTGGGCGCTGCTGGCCAGCCTGTTCGTGGGACTAGTCATGCTGCTGGTGCTCAACCTGCCGTTCGCCCCGCTGTGGGCCAAGCTGCTGCTGATCCCCAAGCCCTACCTGTATGCGGGTATCACGGTCTTTTGCGGACTTGGCGTCTACGCGACCAGCGCAGCCACTTCCGACCTGCTTATCGTGCTGGCGATCGGCGCCCTGGGTTTCGTCCTGCGCCGCTACGGCTTCCCGCTGGCGCCGATCATGATCGGTGTTGTCCTCGGCCCGCTGGCCGAAACCAGCCTGCGCAACGCCATGATGTCCAGCGGCGGGGAGATCGCCGTCCTGGTCCACAGTCCGGTCACCTGGACCCTCTATGGCATCCTCGCCCTGGTCCTCGTCTACACGGCCTGGCGGCGGATCGTCTCGCGCGCCCGCGTGGACGTCTAGCGCGCGAGCAGTCACTATCCGACGACGGCGGCGGACGCATCCCACGGTGCGTCCGCCGCCGTCGTCCTTTAATCCCGCTGCCACGGCCGAACGGTCCGGGGCCCGCGACATACTTCAACTAGAGGTGGATGACTAGCACTAGAGGTGGATGACGAGAGGCAGGATGCATCCTATAGCTGATAGGAGATTGGAGGCACCGCCACAAGTTCCAGAAGTGACCGCCACTACCGCACCCACAAACGCACAGTTCGAGAAGAGGACCGTCCGCAAGATTACCTGCGGATCATCCCGTTCGTCTTCGTCCTGTACATCGTCAACTACATCGCCCGGGCCAACATCGGCTACGCGTCGCTCCACACTAACCCCGAGCTGGGCCTGACCAGTCAGGCGTTCGGCCTTGCCGCGGGGCTCTTCTTCATTGGCTACTTCCTCTTCGAGGCCCCCAGCAACGTGGCCCTCGCCAAATTCGGGTCCGCCGCTGGATCGCCCGCATCCTACTCACCTGGGGCGTGCTGACCGCTTCGATGGGCGTCGTGCAGAACCACATTTAACTCGACATCGTCCGCTTCCTCTATGCCAGCAACCGCAGCGGCGCCGGCGACAAGACCCCCGGCGGGCCGGGCGAGGACACCGCCGCGGCACACGCGGTGGCCCAAGACAGCACTCTCATGCCGGCGTCGTGGACCGGAACCGGCGGCATCCACCCCCGCTTCATCGTGCTGGGCCCGGATGGGGAGTCGATCTTCGCGGCCAACGAGAAAAGCGGCACCATCCAGCGCTTCGGCCCGGACCGGAGTGCGGGGTCCCCGGGGATCCGGGAGGAGGTCCCTCGGACCGATTCGCCGGTCTGCATCGTGTTCGTCGGCTTCTAGGCCCTCCGAGGGACGACCCCACGAACCCGTCCAGCTGCCGCGCGCCCCCGGGGCCGCCGACAGCCGGAGGGGTATGCTATAGCCAATAGCCTACGTCGCCGAGAAGACAGTAAGGAGCCCGCGGTGCCCGTCCCTCCCGTAGCACTAACCAAGAGCGCCTATGCCTACGACGAGATCCGCCGGCGTATCCTCACCGGAGAGATTCCGCAGGGGTCGGTCCTCAGCCAGGCGCAGATGGCGCAGGAGATCGGGGTCAGCACCACCCCGCTGCGCGAGGCGCTGCGCCGGCTGGAGGCCGAAGGGATGGTGCAGCTCGAATCGCACCGCGACGCACGGGTCACCCCGCTTACCGCGGACGAGGCGCGCGACCTTTACCTGATCCGGGAGAGCCTGGATCCGATGGCGGCCAGCCTCGCCGCGGCCAGCCGCACGGATGTCGACATCGCGGCCATCGGGGAGGCCCTCAAGCGCCTGATCCCGCTCAGCGCCGCCGCGGACCTAGAGGCAATGACGGCCCACCGCGAATTTCACCGTGCCATCTACACCGCTTCCCACAGCCCGCTGCTCATCGGCATCCTGGAGGGTCTCTGGGATAAGGCGGACCGCTACCGGCAAGTGGGGCTGAATAGCCAGAAGGACTCCGCCAAGGACCGGGCCCGCGTGCAGAAGGAGCACGAGGAGATTGCCGACGCGGTCATCACCGGCGACGCGGACCGCGCCCGCGAAGTCATGCGGCGGCATGTGGTCGGCAGCCTCGGGCGCCGGGCGATCGGGGTCCTCGAGACCGCCTAGGCGTACCCGGCCGACACGTTGGTCACAGGCGGGTGGGACTAAAGTGGGGACGTGAGCATAGAACAGGCCCTGTTGTCTTTCGCCGTCGTCGCTGCCCTGCTGACCATCATTCCGGGACTGGACACGGTCTTGGTGCTGCGCGCATCGATCGTGCAGGGGCGCCTTCGTGGTTACGCGACGGCACTGGGCATCAACACCGGCGCCATGATGTGGGGCATCGCGGCCGCAGTGGGCGCCTCGGCCCTATTGGCCGCTTCTGAGACTGCGTTCACGGTACTCAAACTTGCCGGCGCGGCCTACATGGTGTGGTTGGGGGCAACGATGCTGTGGCGCTCGTTCCGGCGGAACGCATCGGCTTCCGTGGGGCTGGACGCGCCGGGACGGCCGCGCGGCGGATTGGCTTCGGCGTGGGCCAAAGGCGCGGGAACGAACCTTCTTAACCCCAAGGTGGGAGTCTTCTACATTGCCATGATTCCGCAGTTCATTCCCGAAGGAGCCTCTCTCTTGGCAATGGGCATCGCGTTGGCGGGCGTCCACAACCTGCTGGGTCTCATCTGGTTCTCGCTGATCATCAACGGGACGCACCTGGTGCGCGGAAAGCTCCAGAAGCCGGGGTTTGTTCGGGCCACGGACCGCTTCACGGGCGTTGCGCTTGTCGGCTTCGGGACCTCCCTCGCCCTCAAGAGCCACTAAGGTCGTACCCACAAGTCGGAGGTGGGCGGCGCTAACGGCAATGTGTACCGCTTCCCTGTCTGGTCCCATGTTCTCCCTGCCCCCAAGACTTGTGGGAACACCGTGCAGTTGAATGGACCGGTCCCGCCGGTCCCTCACAGCCTGATTTCCTGGCACAACAACACCCCAATCAAGTAGGTGTTGCGACGACCCTCTGAAACCGCCCATCCGTTGCAAGACGGCCCAGAGTGGGGGTGTAGCCCGGGGTACGGGATCCTACGGAATGATCGCAACGGCTCGATGCCCAGAGGCTTCCCTAGAGGATTGCGGTCGCGTTGGCGGGAGATCCGGTGGCGCCCACGATGTTGAGGGGCTTGACGACAACGAGCGCGTGCCACTGGTGGAGTTCGCGCATGCGGCGGGCGAGGGGGCCCAGGCGCCACAGTTCCCCGAGCGGCAGGCCGAGCTTGGCGAGGATTTCCTGGTGCATCATGCCGCGGTCGTTGGGGGCCGAATCGCGGAAGGGGGAGTCCTGAACCGGGGGGAGACATTCAACAGCGAAGTTGTCGGCGGCGAGCATGGTCAGCCCGTTGTTCCAGGCCCAGTCCACGAGTTCCTCGCTTTGGGCCATCCCGGTGGCGCGGCCGGTGGACTGCTGGTCCCGCTTGGCGGTCCCGTCGAGACCGAGGAACCATTCGCTCCAGCCGGTGTGGAGCATCACGAGGTCCCCGGTTTCCACATGGGTTCCCTGGGCCTGGAGGGCGGCCGGAATCAGGTCGAACGGCAGCGGCTGGCCGGCGGCATGGTCAATGTGCCCACCAACGCTTTCCACGTACCCGGCGAGGTCGACGAGCACGCCGCGGGTAACGATGGGGTCGTCGGCCCAGACCTGGATGCCGAGGTCCTCGCTGCCGGCATGGATCTGGTCATCCTGCACGCCCCCGTAGAATCCGACGTCGTCTGCGCGGCGGTGCCGCAGCCCGTCCACCTGGCTTGAGCCCTGCAGGTAGAACCCGTCGAGGAAGTCGTCGCGGTGGGCCGGGTGGTTCGCGTAAATGGTGTGGACGGGTGCCTTGCGGGCCTTGGACATGCCCGGGGCAAAGGCGTCCACCGCGTAGTCGAGGCCGAACACTTCCCCGTGCCGGACGGCGCTGGCGGCGGCGAGCACGGAGGAGGCGTCGGCGAAGGATGGGGTGCCCCGCCAGCGTTCGCCGAACAGCTCCCACGAGGTTCCCGCGAGGGCGCCGGGCCGCTGCTTGAGCTGCCGGCGGTCGGGCAGCCCGTGCCGGGGGGTGCTCATCGGGTCCCCACCTGGACCAGGTGGGCCGGCTGGCGCTGCTTGACGTGGACCAGGATGTAGGCGGCGATGGACGCCACCGACGCGGCGATACACAGGACGGTCTTGAAGACGCCGTTGGGGGCGGTGAGGATCCCGGCGTCGCCAGCGGCCAGGCCCAGTGCCTGCCAGAGGATGAGGAGTACGCCGCCGAGCAGGGCTGTGGCGAGCGAGGCGGTGAAAACGGTCCGGGCGATGCGGTGAAGCATGGTGGTTCTTTCTTAGACGGGCAAGATGCCGGTGGCGACGAGCACGCCGATGCCGAGCAGGGGCAGGGCGTAGTAAAGGAGCATGCGGCGGAAGGTGTGGAGCGGGTCCACGCCGGCGATACCGCACGCGACATACAGGGGCGCTCCGCCGGGGGGCACGGCAGCCTCGCAGGAGGAGAAGATCAGCACCGCAACGGCGGCGGTGGGAGCGGGAACGCCCGCGGCGATGAGCGCGGCGACGCCGATGGTGCCCACGGCGGCCATAGTTGCGGTGGAAGAGAGCGGCGCGGCGACGGCGACGACGATCAGGCCGATGACCAGGGCGAGCAGCCATACGGGCAGGTCCAGGCCGCCGAGCAGTCCGGAGAGCTGCTCAGGCAGGCCAGTGGTGGCCAGCGCGTTGGCCCCGGCGAACGCGAAAAGCACGGTGATGCCGACAACGCCGAAGCGCGGGGCTGAGTCCCCGATGAGCGCGGCCCAAGCCATGGGGCTGCGCGGCAGTTGCCGGCGGCCCAGGACCAGGCCCAGGGCGATGAGCACCACCGGGATCCAGAAGATGGGGCTGACGGCCTTGGATACGTCGGCCCCGGTGTGGTCGGAAAGCAGTTGGGCGAACAGGCCGGTGGTGAGGAACATGGGCAGCGCGACGCCGACGAAGAGCAGCAGCGTGGTCCAGCCGCGGCGGAGGGATTCGAGCAGCAGGGGCCGGTTCTCCTTGGCGGTGGCCTGGCCGCCGCTGCGGCGGACGAGGATTGCGGTGACGATGAGCCGGTGCAGTACGCACCACAGGCCGCCGGCGACCAGCGGCAGGATCAGCGAGTCGACGTCCAGCAGGGGGCCGACGGTGGAGGATCCGACAAGCACGAACATGGAGGCGCTGAAGGGGAACGTGATGCCCATGCCGGCGTTGCCGGCCACGATGGTTGCGGCGGTGGTGCGGTCCATTTTGGCCCGTTCCATCCAGGGAATGGTCACGGACCCCACGGTCGCGGCGATGGCGGCCTGGTTGTGCACGATGCTGCCAAGTCCGGCCGAGGCGACGGTGGAGACGTAGGCCGAGCCACCCTTGCGCCCGCCGATGAGGGCATCGAGCAGGTTGATCATCCGTTCCATGACGCCTGCCTTTTCCAGCAGGTAGCCCATGAAGACGAAGACGACGGTGGCGTAGACGATCTCGTCAGTCAGCGCGTCGTAGAGTGCGGCCCAGCCGGAGCTCAGTGCGTCGGCGCCGTTGAAGGCGGCGGCGACGAGGAAACCGACCATCATGGCTTCTCCGACGTTGCGCCGCATGAGCGTTGTCCACAGGATGATGACCGCTAGGTAGGCGCCCAGCGCCCAGACGCCGATCATGTCCGGTCCTTTCGGGGCGGGAAGCGGGACACCATCAGGATGCCACGGTTTCGGTGGCGGCCATCCGTTCCATGGCGGCCGCTGAGGCGTCGGTCATTTCCGAGGGGACGCCCAGTTCGGCGAGGTAGCCGCTGGTGGAGCGCATCTCGAAGGATCGGCGGGCCGCGTGCTTTTGGGTGCCGGTGAGGAAGCGGTCGATCACGGCTTCGCCGTCTCCGGCCAGCATGGCGGTGATTTGGGTGCGGACGAAGTCCTCCAGGCCGGCGGCGCGTCCTGCGGTGACCGCCTCGACGACGACGGAGGCCAGGCCCTTCATGAAGACGCTGCGCAGGAGCTTGTGCGCCATGGCGGCCCCCGGAGCGCCGGGCACGACTTCGACCGGGGCCCCGATCCCGGAGACCAGGGCAGCAAACGCCTCGGCGCCGGGGCCGCTGGCCATCAGCGGGGTGGCTTCGCGCTGGGCGATGACCGGGCCGAGGATTGCCACGTCGGCGAATAATACCCCGTCGGCGGTCCGGCCGAGTTCCTCCATGGTGCCGGGGGAGGAGGAGGTCAGGTCCGCGTAGCAGGCGCCCGCGCGCATCGCGGGGAGGCATTCGGCCGCGACCGGACGGGCCGCCCCGGCTCCGGTGAGGACCAGGACGGCATCGGCGTCGGCACAGGCGGCGGCGGCGCTGGGTGCGAGTTCGACGCCGGCGGGTGCGGTGGTGACGACCGGGTCATAGCCGGTGACCCGGTGGCCGGCGCGCAGCAGGGCGGAGGCGTAGATGGCGCCGGCCTCGCCGAGGCCGATGATCGTGCAGTTCATGATGCTGTTTCCTTCGGGTGGTGCTGGTGCTTAGGAGGCGGCTGTGCGTGCGGCGACGATGCGGGCACGGCGGTCGGCCTCGTCGGCGAACACGGCCTCGGCCGCCTCGGCGATGCGCTCGGCCTGATCGCGCGGAACGACGACGACGCCGTCGGAGTCACCGATGATGATGTCCCCGGGCAGGACGGGTACGCCGCCGAAGGCAATCGGCACCGCGATGCGCGAGGGCCCGTTCTTGTAGGGGCCTGCGGGGGTGGTGGCGCGGGCGAAGACCGGCAGGCCGATCTCGCCCAGGACTTCCGCGTCGCGTGCGGCACCGTCGAGGGCGAACCCGGCCAGGCCGGCGGAGATCGCCCGTTCGCCGATCAGTTCGCCCAGCAGGGCCCGGGAGGTGTCGCCCCCTCCGGCGACGACCACGACGTCGCCCGGCTGCGCCACGGCGAGGCTTTCGTGGATGCCGCGGTTGTCCCCGGCGGCAACCCACACGGTAAAGGCCGGACCGGCGAGCTTCGCTCCGGGCCAGATAGCCTGGATTGCGGAGTCGGCGACTCCGAGGCGGTCCATGGCGTCGCCGATGTTGGCGGCGGGCAGGGCCGCGAGGCGGGCGACGAGCTCGGGCGCGGGGCGCTCGAAGCCGATGGCGGCGGCGGTGTCTGCTGCGGTGCTCATGTGCTGATCCTTCGTGTGGTGCTAGTGGGCTTGAACCGGTTGCCGGGCCCGGGCTGGTTGGTAGACCCAGGCCCGGCAACCTCGCCTGTGCTGGCTGCTTGGCGGGCTACTTGGTCTGGACGAGCGGCAGGACGGTCTTGTAGTCGGCCTCCTGCTGGGCCCAGAAAGCCTCGTATTCCTCGGCGTTCTGGTAGCTGGTCGCCAGCCCGAGGTCATCCATCTTGGAGACGACCTCGGGGTCCTCGATGGCGGTCTTCAGGGCGCCCTCGAGCTTTTCGGCGACGGCGTCGGGCAGTCCGGCGGGGGCGGCGTAGCCGCGGGCGGTGGCGGCGACGATGTCGTGTCCGGTCTCGGCGAAGGTCGGAACGTCGGGCAGGGCCGCGGACCGCTCGCTGTCCATGACTCCCAGGACCCTGGCCTTGCCCTGCTTGACCAGGTCGGTGACGTCGCTGACGTTGGCCACGAGGACTTCGACGTGGCGGCCGAGGAAGGCGGTGGAGGCCTGGGAGGCGCCCTCGGAGAAGTGCACCGGGCTGAGCGCAGCACCGGTGGCTTCCTTGATCTGGGCGATGGCGAAGTGCTCGCCGCCCTGCTGGCCGGTGGTGGTCGCGGTGATGGTGTCGGGCTTGTCCTTAGCCGCCTGCAGGAGGTCCTCGAGGTTTTGGTAGGGGCTGTCGGGCTGGACGGCGACGACAGCCGGATCGATGACCTGGCGGCCCAGGGGCTGGAAGTCCTCCCGGGTGAACTTGGCGCCGCGGCTGGGGTCAAGCGGGGTGACGACGACGGACGGAGAGCCGGTGGCACCGATGGTGTAGCCGTCGGGCTGGGCGCTGGTCAGGGCGGTGTAGCCGATCTGCCCGCCGGCGCCGGGCTTGTTGACGACCTCGACGTTGGTGCCCAGTTCGCGCTCAAGCACGGGCTGGACCAGCCGGGCGGCGGTGTCCACGGCGCCGCCGGGAGCGAACGCGACCACCAGTTCGATCGACTTGCCCTTGCGGGGGAAGTCTTCGCCCGCGGACTGGGAGTTGCCGGCCGCGCCGCAGGCGGTGGTGGAGAGGAGGGCGAAGGCGGCCACGGAGGTGGCGGCAAGGATGCGCTTCATTGGGTGTCCTTTGCGGTGGGTGGGGATGAGTTGGTGGTGCGGGTGGTTTAGGTTTCGGGGTCGTCGGCCACGAGGGCGGCGGGCTTGCGCAGCTTGAGCAGCGGGCTGCAGACGATGAGCGCGGCGAGGGCCAGCAGGGTCACGGTGACCGGGCGCTCGAGGAAGATGGTCAGGTCGCCGCGGGAGATGTCCAGGGATTCGCGCAGGGAACGCTCCATCAGGGGTCCCAGGACAAGGGTCAGGACCATGGGTGCCAGCGGGATGTCCAAGTGGCGCAGCGCCAGGCCGACGAGGCCGAAGAGGATCATGACGAAGACGTCGAAGACGGAGAAGTTGATCGTGTAGGCGCCGACCACCATGAACATGAGGATCAGGCCGGTGAGGATCGGGTATGGGATTTTAAGGATGGAAGTCCACAGGCCCACCAACGGAACGTTGAGTACCAGTAGCAGGATGTTGCCGATGAAGAGGCTGGCGATGATGGTCCAGGCGATGTCCGCGTGCTCGGCGAACAGGGTGGGGCCGGGGGTCAGGCCCTGTTGGAGGAACGCGCCCATGAGGACGGCGATCGTCGGGGAGGCCGGGATGCCGAGGGTGAAGAGCGGGATCAGGGCGCCGTTGGCGTGCGCGTTGTTGGCCGTTTCTGGTCCCGCGACGCCCTCGACGGCCCCGTGGCCGAGTTCCCTGCGGTACTTGGAGAACTTCTTTTCCGCGCCGTAGGACAGGAGGGAAGACACGGATCCGGTCATCCCCGGGATCAGGCCCAAGCCGAAACCGATACCGGTGCCGCGGGCGAAAGCCGGGGCGCTGCGCCGCCAGTCGGTGCGGGTCGGCAGCAGGGCACGCATGCCTGGTGCTTGGACGACGACCTTGTCCTTGCCGGGGCGGTGGGCGAGGATCTCGGAGAGCCCGAACAGGCCCACGATTACGGCGACGAAGCTGACCCCGTCGAGCAGGCGTTCCATGCCGAAGGTGAACCGGGGCGCGCCGGCGACCGGGTCGATGCCGACCATGGAGATCAGCAGGCCCAGCGCGCCGGAGATGAGAGCGCGAACCATGGAGCGGCCCGCGAGGGCGACCAGCAGCGAGATGCCCACCACCACCAGGGCGAAGAACTCGGGTGGGCCGATCATCAGGCCCAGGCTGCCCAGGGGCCTGGCCGCGATCACCAGGCCCGCGGTGGCCAGCGAGCCGCCGATGAAGGAACCGGCGGCGGCGATGGTGAGCGCCACACCGGCGCGACCGAGCTTGGTCATCGTGTACCCATCGAGGGTCGTGATGGCCGAGGCGGCCTCTCCAGGCGTGTTCAGCAGGACGCTGGTGATGGTTCCGCCGTAGGTGGTGCCGTAGAAGATCGCGCAGAGCATGATGATCGACCCGGCCGCGTCCAGGTTCAGGGTCAACGGAATCAGCAGCGCCACCCCGGCCACAGGGCCGATGCCCGGCAAGACGCCGATCACGGTGCCGAGCAGGCAGCCGATGAAGGCAAACAAGAGGTTCTGCCAGGTCAGGGCCGCGGCGAACCCGTTGAGCAGTTCGTTCAATACGTCCATGGTCACAGTCCGATCAGGCTGAGGGGAACGATGGCCGCCTCAGGGAGAGAAACGTTGAGCCCCAGAGTGAAGAGGTAGTAGACGCCCACGCTGCCGCACAGCGAGATGAGCACCGACTTGATCCAGGACGTCCGCGCCCGCAGCCGCAGGTGGTACATCAGGAACAGGAAGACCCCCAGCTGGAAGCCAATGAACGGCAGCGCGGCAGTCAGGACCACCAGGCTGAGCATCACGGACCGCACCTGCGACCCGTCGGCCTCCTCGGCAGCCGGGGCCGCCTGCACGCCCGCGCGCTCCTGGAAGAACCAAACAACCGAGAGCAGCACCAGTGCTGCGCCCAGAACGCAGGGGAAGAACCCGGGTCCCGGTCCGAGCTCGTTCCATAGCCCGAGCCCGGCCGATTCGGCCAGGACGTATGCGCCGACGGCTGCCAGTACCAGCTGGCCGGCCACAATCGAACGGCGCAGCCGCCGCACCGGGCGGGCTTCTGTGACTGAGGTCATGGGAATCCTTGAATTTAGTTGCGTATTACGGCTACAAATTTCATAGAATAAAATTTAGTAACGTGAGATGAAATGATGGCATGGATCACATCACACGGTCAAGCGAGGTAGGTCACGGCGCAGATTGCGTAGGATGAAAGAATGACGGTGGAACCCAAGACGTCCGAGTCCCGGTCGGCCAGTAGCATGCGGTCGCTCTCCCGTGCCATTGAGGTGTTCGAGCAGTTGCAGCGCTACGAGCATCCCCAGCGGCTGAACCAGATCGCTAAGGACTGCGGAATGAGTTCGCCCACGACTTTGCGGATCCTGCGAGTCCTGCAGGAGTACGGCCTGGTCAGCCAGACGGACAAGAGCTACCGCATCGGACCGGCCGTCCTGCCGGCCGCCCGCGTGTTCCTCGAGTCCGACCCTCTGGCCCGGGCCGCCCGGCCGATCCTGCAGCATCTGGCCGAACAAACCGGGCTGACGGCGTCGTTGTACTCAAGGCTGGGATTCGAGCGGGTTCTGGTTGAACGCGTCGTCGGCGCGGCATCGCTTGGCTACGACCTGCCCCAGGGGCGGCGCCTGCCCCTGACCGTCGGCGCCGCGGGAAAGATCCTCCTGGCGTCGCTTGAGGCGGACCAGCTCGAGCAGGTGGCCCATGCCTCCGTCGAGCGGAAATACGAACCCGCAGGCTTCACGACCGCCGACCTGCGTCGGCGCCTGCCCGCCCCGGGGGAGGACTTCGCCTACTCCGAGGACGAGCGGGCAACCGGCGTCGTCTCGGTGGCCGTTGCGGTCCCCTCGAGAAGTGGAACCATCACCGAATCGATCTCGCTGACCTCCCCCGTGGAGTCCTCCTCGCGCGAGGACCTCCTCGCGCAGGTGCCGGAGCTGCGCCATTCGGCGCGCCGTTTGGCCGACCTCCTGGCCAGCACGATGTACTAGCGCCGCCATCCCCGGGGGCCGGCACTCGCCGGCGCCTTCACAGGGGTTCCGCCCCCGTTTGGCCCCTCCGCGGCCTTTCGGCAACACAGCAATTCCACCAAGGGCGCCCAATGATGGGTGCCGCCCATCAACGCGCTAACCGGCATCCCCGGCGTGCCCGTGGGGCGCGGCCCAGCGCCCCGAAAAGGAGAAAACCGATGCAAGGATCACAGAAGCTGCATGAGATTCGCGGCGGCGACGCCATTGTCGCCAAGGACGCGCACGGCACCGAACTGCACGGCTGCACCGACGTGGTGGCGCCGCACCTTGGCGTCCTGTGGGTGTGGGAGACCGGAACGGGAACACGTCGCCTGCTGAACGCGGCAGATTTTGACTTCGACATCCTGCCGCGAGCGGCGGACGCAACCCCGCTGCGGCTCTAAGGACGTGTTGGGAAAGCAGTTAGTGTCCCGTGACAGGGGCGAAGGACGGGGCCAGCGCTGATGTAGGGGGGTACTTTTCCCGCCCGTACCCGTCGGAACTGACTGATGTGCAGGGGAATTGGTCGCACCGATGGTGCCGGTGAAAACCGGGGGCCGGCTTCCGGCAGTTCAGCGTGTCGGCAGTGGGTGGTCTATCAGGATGGGCGCATGCCGCAACTCATCGTTAAAATTCACGTCCCTTTGGTAGAGCAACGCCAGCACGCCTGCAGGCGAGGATCCGTATCCCTGGCTCGCTGACATCAAGGACTCGGTGCGCCCGTCGAGGACGAATTCCACCCGGGACTCGACCCTGCAGGTGACCCGCGTGTCCATGTCCGGGCCGCTGGCAGGGACTACCCACGGCTGAACGCGAATCTCCAGGGAGGTCCCGCGCCAAATCACCCCACGGGTTGCCGGCCGGCTGGCACCGCGAAAACACCGCCACCTATCGCTGCAATTCACTACGTCCAGCACGCGGATTCCTGATGCAGGCGCACTGTCTCAACATGCGGGCCCCGCTACCTTCTACTTGCGAGACATGCTTGTCCCCGTGCGCTCGTTGCGCGGGGGATGGAAGTGCCGGGAGGGGCTCGAACTATGCGACTGCCCATCGTGGAGGCGTCCCGCTCCTGCTGAGGCTGGCCGTTATTACTGCCTTCCCGTGGAGAGAGGTTCGCTTCCTCATGACGGGATTGCGTGGACCAGGATGGCGTGGGCCGCGTTCCGGGCCTGTTCGACGGGCTCGGCGAAGGTCCGCATGCCCAGGGTGACGAGGGAGCCTTCCAGGAGCAGCATCAGGGTCCGGCCCGTGGCGGCGGGGTCGGAGCATCCGGCTTCGGCGCAGAGGTTGGTAAAGGTCTCCAGCATCCAGGCCTTTTGGCCGGTGACCTCGGGGAAGACGAGGTGGCCGTCGGCCTCGGGGACCGTCTCGGCGCGTGCGTTCACGGCGCTGCAGCCCTTGGAGCCGTTGACCCGGTACCAGAAGGAGGCGGCGTCGAACACGCTGAGCACGCGATCGATCCCGGGGTTCGGGGTCATGTCCAGGTATTGGCTGAGGATGGCGCGCCACTTGCGTTCGCGCAGCCTGAGGTAGGCCACGACCAGGGATTCCTTGGAGCCGAAGCGGTCATAGAGGGTCTTCTTCGTAACCCCTGCCGCCTCGGCGATGGTGTCCACACCCACGGCGTGGATGCCGCGTTCGTAGAAAAGGGTGGAGGCGGCCTCCAGGATGCGCCGCGCGGCGGGGGTGAGCGTGTCCAGGTCCGGAACAGGAACGTCCATGATGCCTCCACTATACAGATGTGTATATTGGGGGCGTGAATAAACAGATCGGTTTACTTCAGACAGCGAGCCTGCTGCAGCGGTTGGGCCTTGTGCTCGCGGCGGCGGCCTTCATCTCGGCTTGGGGCTCGGGGTTCCTGGTGGCCAAGATCGGCACCGTGGACGTGCCCTTCCTGACGCTGCTGGTGTGGCGGTTCCTTCCGCTGGCGGTGGTCCTGCTGGCCGTCTCCGCGGCGCGCGGGGACTTCCGGCGATTGGACCTGCGGGGGCTGCGGCGGCAGGCGGGGATCGGGCTGCTGGGCCAGTTCGGGTACTGCGTCTCGGTCTACGCGGCCATTGCTCTGGGGGTCGCCAGCGGCACCACGGCCCTGATCGACGCGGTCCAGCCCATCGTGGTCGCCACCCTGGTGGGGCCGGTGCTGGGACTGCGGGTGCGGGGGGCCCAGTGGCTGGGACTTGCGGTCGGCACCGTTGGGGCGGTGATGGTGGTTTCTTCGCAGGCGGCGGACGTCGACACCGGAGTCACCGCCTACCTTCTCCCGTTGCTGGCCATGGCGTTCCTCATCGTGGGCACGTTCGTGGACCGGCGATGGCCCTCGACGCTTCCGGTGCTGACCACGCTGACGGTGCACGTGGGCGTCACCGCGGCCGCCCTGCTGGCGGTATCACTGCTGACGGGCACCTTTTGGCCACCGTTCGAGGCGGGGTTCTGGATGGCGGCGGTCTTTGCCGCCGCCGTGCCGACCGTCGTCGGCTACGGGCTCTACTGGTGGCTGCTGCGCCGGGTGGGAGTGACCGTGCTCAACGCCCTGCTGTTTTTGGTGGCCCCGGCCACGGCGGTGGCCGGAACGGCCCTGTTCGACGAGCCCCTGACAGGGGTGACCCTGGCGGGATTCGCCCTGTGCGCGGCGGGCGTGGCCCTGGTCCTGCTCAGCGAGCACCGTGCCGGGCCTTCGGCTTCGCCACAGGCCAGCCTGACCGAAGGTCCCGCACGGACAAACAGGGCAGGGAACCAGGCAGTCCTCGCCGAGCAGGAGGCCTTCACCGGCAGGGACGGCCGGCACTGAGCTCATACTTTCCGCGCCACCGAGCGGCGGATGAGGCCGCCTCCTTCGGTGAGAGGTCGCGGTGGGTTAGGCCTTGGGAGTGTGTCCGCGGCTGACGGTGAGCGCGGTGAGCGGGATCAGGACGGCGATGGCGAGGAGGGAGAGCATGGAGAAGCTACTGGCGGCCAGCAGCGGGCCGGCGGCGAAGGCTGCCGTGGCGCCGCAGAGGTTCGAGAGCGCATCGACGCCTCCCTGGGAGGAGGCGCGGGTCTGGGGTGAGACGACCTTGCTGAACAGGGCGGAGCCGGCGACGTTCACGAACGACCACCCGATGCCCAGCAGGATCAGCGACGTGATGATCCATCCGGTGCCGTCGGGCCGGAGCGCCCCGATGATGAGGGAGACCAGGAAGATGAGGATCCCTGCCCCGACCGTGGGCCGGTGGCCGTAGCGGTCGGTGATGAATCCGACCAGGGGCGCCAGCGCGTACATGCCGGCGATGTGCAGGCTGATCGTGAGACCAATGAGGGTAATCGAGCCGCCCTGGTGGGCGATGTGTACCGGCGTCATGGTCATGATCGAGACCATCACCACCTGGGCGGTGAGGATCGCGATCACGGCGAAGCGGGCCGGCCGGTTCTCGCGCAGCTCGGCCAGGATGCGGCGCACGGGATTCGGCTTCTTCCCGGCAGGGGCCGTCGTTGAGGGGGAGGCGCGTTGCAGGGTTAGGAGCGGGTCGGGCCGCAGCCACAGGAACACGATGGTCCCGGCCAGGCCCAAGCAGATGGCGGCAAGGAAAAATGCTCCCGCGAAGACGGTGAGTCCGGTGGCCCGGTGGATAATCTCGCCCGGCACCCCCAGGTTCGGGCCGAGCACGGAACCGAGCGTTCCGACCCACACCACCAGGGCCAGGGAGCGGGCCTTATGGTCCGACTCAGCAAGATCGGTCGCGGCGAACCGTGCCTGGAGGCTGACGGCGGACCCGGCGCCGATCAACAGCAGGCCAAGGAAGAGCGGAACGATGAGGTTCCATTGCGCCGCGGCGACCAGGATCGCTCCGCCTGCGGCCGCGATCCACCAGCCGCTGGCTAGAGCCATGCGGCGTCCGCGACGCGCGGCGAGATTACCCAGCGGCAGGCCCAGCAGTGCCGCACCCAGGGTGCTGGCCGTGCGTGCCAAACCTGCCCACGCTTCGTTGTCGGTGACTTCCCCGGCCAACAACACGCCAATCGAGGGCGCGACGCCGACGCCGACGGTGCCGATGATCTGCATGATGACGAGTACGACCATCGTGCGCCTCTGCACCGGGGCCAACACGGGCGGCTCCGGAGCGATGAGTGCAGGGGGTGTAAGCGCGGGCGGTTGGGATTCTGGCACGGTGGTCCTTTGATGTGTGGAAATTTGAAGTTTGAAGTCTGAAGTCTGAAGTCTGGGGCGTCGGCTCCCGTCCGAAGGGCAGGATCAATCCGGTGGCTTTTCCGCGCCGGCCGGTCCGGCATGGACATCAACGACCTGCTGCCTCGGTCAACCGGCCGGTTGGCCGAGTGCCGCCTACGACGGGTGCGTGGGCGGTGAAGCCCGAGCCCGCTGCGGTCATGCCTGCTTCCGGGCTCAGGCGTTCTGGTAGATGCGGATTTCGGGTTCGGCCCTCAGTAGCGGCGCCAGACCCGTGACGACGTCGCGGGTGAACAGCTCCGAGGACAGGTAGGCCTGCGCGTGTTCGGCGGTGTCGAACCCGTGGAGGACCTGGACGTCCTGGTCGCGGACGAGCAGTTCCTTGCTGAGGGCACCCGGGACGGTGTTCAGGAACGGCTGCCTGTACTGCCGGTAGACGCCGGCAGCCGCGGTGCGGTCGTCCGCGTCCATCATCAGGGTGATTTCGAGATAGGCCATGGTCGCGCTCCTCCATTCGTAGGTCGGCCAGCGGGTGCTGGCACAGCCCCACGTTATGGACGCACGAATACCCGCGGTAGGGACCAAGGGTGAATGGGTCCATAGCGGACGCGAATGGCTAGGAGGGGTTGCCGAGCTGTTCGGCCAAGATGGCGAGGTCGGAAGCAAGCGGGGATTTCGGGTCCCAGACCGCCTCGTAGAAGATCTCCACCTCCTGCCCGGAGTCCAGGAGCGGACGGTGGGGGGCCTCTGGGCTGGCGAGCTTGGAACGGGGAACAACCGCCGAACCCAGGCCCAGGTTCGCCCATTCCTCCAGCACCCGGTAGCTGGAGGCCTCTCCCGGGTAGGCATGCAGGGGTAATTCATGCGACTGGAACAGGCCGTGGGTGAACCGGGTCAGTCCGCAGGCATCGGGCACGAGGATCAGCTGGGTCTCGCCGAGAGCATCCACCTCCACGGGGTCCGCGCACAAGGGGGCCGAGTCCACGAGCACCATGGGTTCGGAGTCGATGATCCGGTGCTCGTAGCGGGGCATCGGGGCCACCGAGGGGATGAAGATCAGATCCAGGTCTCCGTCGGCAAGTCCGTCCCGGAGCTCTTCCATGTTGGCTTCGCGCAGCACCAGATTGCGCGGCTCCGACAGGACGGCAGGCCGGCACACGGCACTGTAGGCGCTGGCGATGAGCTTGGGGTTGATCAGGGGCGAGACGCCCAGGCGGATGGTGCCGCCCTCGGGCGCGTTCCACCGGTTCGACTCGGCCGTGACGCGGTCCAGGGCAGTCAGGGCCCCGTTGATCAGGGGCAGGATACGCGCGCCGAACGGGGTCTGGGCGACCCCGCGCGGGGAGCGGTCGAACAGGCGTTCCCCGAGGCGTTCTTCCAGCTTGGCGATACCGTTGGACAGGGCCGGCTGCGTCACTCCATACGCCCGCGCCGCGGCACTGAACGAATTGGTCTGGGCCACGGCCTGCGCGTAACGCAGCCCCTCGATGTTCAGGCGCTCACTCATAGCAGCATCTTATAGCTGGATTCATTCCCGGACCCTACCGGCCGAAGGGCGGGAACCCCTAGCCTCGGTGGTGATGTGAGTGTTCAGGGACCGGCGACCTTGCCGGGGGATCGGGAACGAGGGAACGTGACCACCAGTGCCGCCGTCATGAGGGTCAGCGCCGCCGGAACGGGACTGGCACTCGAAACGGTGCCCGCCGCGGCGCCGGAGCCGGGGTGGGTGCGCATCTCCGTGGCCGCCAGCGGGGTGTGCCATGCGGACATCGGCACCGCCCGGACCCCCGGAGCCACCCCCGGACACGAGATCGCCGGCGCCGGCGCCGACGCCGAACTCGGCGACGGCGTGGCGCGCCGGCGCGTGGGGGACTGGCGCGTGGGGGACCCGGGCGTCGCGGGCTGGTTCGGCGGCAGCTGCAGGCACTGTGCGTCCTGCCGGCGTGGCGGCATCGTGCACTGCCCCGACCGCAAGATTCCCGGCCTGTCCTGCCCCGGCGGGTGGGCCGAATCCGTCACCGTCCCGGCCGACGCCCTGGCGCACATCCCTGATGGCTTGGATGTGTTCGACACCGCACCCATGGGATGCGCGGGCGTCACGACGTTCAACCCCCTCTGCCACGCCCGCCTCCCGGTCTGGGGGCGGGTCGCGGTGTTCGGCCTGCGCCCGCACGGGCGCCTAACGCTGATTGGCGTCGACGGCGGGTGCATCCACGTCCTCGCCGGGCTCGTCATGAACGGCCAATCGATCGGCGGCCACCTCACCGGCAGTGCCCAGGATACCGAGGACGCCATGGCCTTCGCCCTCACCTACGGCATTAGGCTCGTGGCCGAACGCCTTCCGCTGGAATATGGCAACGAGGCCATCGGGCTCATCAGGTCCGTCGCGCCCCGCTTCCGCCTCGTCTTCGACACCACCACCACCCGATGAGCACGGCCCACGTAACGTGCGACGTCGTCGTCATCGGAGCCGGCATCGCCGGACTGGCCGCCGCCGACACCCTAATCCGGGCCGGCCGGACCGTCACGGTGCTCGAGGGCCGGGACCGTGTGGGAGGCCGGACCCTCAGCATGGACGCCGGACCGGGTGCGATCGACCTGGGCGCGACCTGGTTTTGGGCCAACGAACCTCATATCCGGGCACTGGCTGATCAGCTTGGTGTGGGCACATTCCCGCAGTACCTGGAAGGGGACGCACTCTTCGAGGCGGACGGGTCCGGAGCCCGCCGGCTCACTGGAAACCCGATCGACGTCCCCTCCCGCCGCTTCCACCATGGCGCGCAGGTCCTGGCTCACGGCCTGGCCAGCCGCCTGACACCCGGCATCCTCAGGCTGGGTGACCCTGTTTCGGCCCTGACCGTCACCGGCGATCGGGTGCACGTCCTGGCCCGCAGCGGCATCCATGCCGCCAGGCACGTGATCCTGGCGTTGCCGCCGGCACTGACGGAGGAGGGGATCAGCTTCGACCCGCCCCTGCCGGAGGAGGTGCGGGACATCGCTCGGAACACGATGGTTTGGATGGGAAGCACCGTGAAGACTGTTGCGGTCTACGAGGCGCCCTTCTGGCGTGAGCACGGCCTCTCGGGATCGGCCATCAGTTACCACGGCCCCTTCCGCGAAGTCCATGACCACGCAGGCCCCGCGGGATCATTCGCGGCGCTGTTTGGCTTTGCCCCCGCCGCACGGTTTGCCGGCCAGGACACGGCTGACATCGAGGCCGCGTTCAGGGACCAACTCGTTCGCATGTTCGGACCGGCCGCCCGGAACGTGCGCGAAATCCAGACCGTGGACTGGAGCCGGGAACCCTTTACCACCCCGTCCAGCCCTTCCCATCAAGCCTCCGCCGCCCACTACGGATCCCCTGCGTTCCAAAGGCCGGTCCATCACAGGATCCACTGGGCCTCGACCGAAACTGCCACCGAGTGCGCCGGCCACCTCGAAGGCGCCCTCCGGGCTGCGATGCAGGCAGCACATACCATCTTGAACACACCCGTTTCTGGGCAGAAGACGCCTACCTCCTAAGCTGCCACCAAGGAATGAGGTCGCGTTCGTCCGTCATCCCGCATGTGTCTCGCCCGACCGTCTTGCATCCGTCCTCCGCTTGCAAAACGGTGGGCGGGACGAGAGTTCATGAAGCACTTCGGTGGATGGTTCAGTTATCTGGCGTTATCACTGATCCGGCCGTAACCGGCTGCTGATTTTCCCTGCCGGATCCCGACCGGAGGGCTTCGGCAATGACTTGCACGAGGTGGCGGCTGTCGAGGCCCGCGAGGTCGCGGACCTGGGTGCGGCAGGAGAAGCCGTCGGCCAGGATGGCCCGGTCGGGCGCAGCTTCGGCTTTGGCGAGGATTCCGCCGCGGGCGATGTTTTCGGAGACTTCGTAGTGGCCTTTTTCCATGCCGAAGTTCCCGGCCAGCCCGCAGCATCCGGCGGAGGTTTCGACGTCGCAACCCATGGCTTCCAGCAGGGCTTGGTCCGGACCATAGCCCATGACGGAGTGGTGGTGGCAGTGCGGTTGGACGAGGAGCTTCTCGGCCGCTTGGGGAGGGGTCCAGTCGATGGATGTGAGAAATTCGGCGACCGTCTTCACGGACCGGGCGAGTTCGGCGGCGCGGGGATCGTCGGGGAGCAGTTCGAGCAGGTCCGAGCGCAAGGTGGCGGTGCAGCTGGGTTCGAGCCCGACGACGGCGCGTCCTTCGCGCACGTGCGGGATGAGCAGGTCCAGGGTATTGCGGAGTTTGGCCTTGGCGGCGGTGAGTTGGCCGGTGGAGATAAGGGTCAGGCCGCAGCAGGCGCCGGGCCCGGACACCTTAACGTCGCATCCGGCCGCGGCCAGGACTTCCAGGGCGTCTCGGGGGACTCCCGGGGCCATGGCATCGGAGAAGGAATCGACCCAAAGCAGGACCTTGGGCGCCCCGGGGGCGGCGTGCAGGTGCTTCTTGGCTTGACTGGTCCAGCGGAACGGACGCACCGGCAGCGGTGGCAGGGAGCGTCGGGTATCGGCTCCCATCAGGGCCATCATCAGCTTGCGCGCTACAGGGATTCGGCCAGTGATGTTGACCAGTGGGGCCACGGCGGCGGAGAGCTTGAGCCACTGCGGCAGACGGCCAAGGGTGTAATGGCTCAAAGGACGGATGCGTCCCTTGTAGGTCTGGTGCAGGGTTTCTGATTTGAACATGGCCATGTCGATGCCGGTAGGGCAGTCGTTGGCGCAGGCTTTGCAGCTCAAGCACAGGTCCAGGGCCTCGTGGACCTCGGGCGAGGACCAGCCGAGGGTGACGACGCCGCCATTGAGCATTTCCTGCAGGGTGCGGGCACGTCCGCGGGTGGAGTCCTTCTCGTCGCGGGTGGCGGTATAGGACGGGCACATGAACCCGCCTTGCGGGCGCAGGTCCGCCCGGCATTTACCCACGCCCACGCAGCGGTGCACGGCCTGGGTAATGTCCCCGCCGTCGTGGGCGAAGGCGAAGCCATCGGTTGCGGTCAGGGGCAGGGCCTGGGGACGGCGCAGGTCCGCGTCCAGGGGCGCGGGGCGGACTACGACGCCGGGATTCATCAGGTCCTCAGGATCCAGCAGGGCCTTGAACTGCTCCATGGCCCGCAGGGCCTCGGGACTGTACATGGTCGTAAGCAGTTCCGAGCGGGCCCGGCCGTCGCCGTGCTCGCCGGAGAGGGATCCGCCGTGCTCAGCGGCCAGGGCCGCGGCGCGCTCCAGGAACCGGCGCATGAGGGACCCGTCGCGCTCCAGGGGGAAGTCGACCCGGACATGCACGCAGCCGTCGCCAAAGTGCCCGTAAGCCAGCCCGGACACGCCTTCGTCGGCCATGAGGGCCTCCAGACCGCGCAGGTAGGCGCCCAGCCGTTCCGGGGGAACGGCGGAGTCTTCCCAGCCGGGCCATGCCTGCTCGCCCGCGGCCGTCCGGCCGGCCAAACCCGCTCCGTCGGCGCGGATCTGCCACAGCCGCGTGGCCTCCGGACCCGCGGGCAGGACCTTGGCTTCCAGGGCGCGCGAGGCGGCCACCAACTTGCCGGCGGCCTCGACGGCCTCCTCGGCGGTGTCCCCCCCGACTTCGGCCATGAGCCAGCCGCCCCCGGCCGGCAGGGCCGGGACGCTGGCACCGCCGTGGGCGCGGCGCACCACGTCGACGAGCTGGGCGTCCAGTCCCTCAAGGGCCAGGGGCCGGAACGGCAGGAGGGCGGGCACGTCGTCGGCGGCGGTGGCCATGTCGGCGTAGGCGAGCACGGCCAGGGCCGGGGCCGCGGCACGGGGAACAAGTTTGACCGTGGCTTCGAGCAGGATGCCACAGCTGCCTTCGGTGCCGGTCAGGGCCGCAGCCAGGTTGCGGCCGTTTTCGGGCAACAGATGCTCCAGCGAGTACCCGGAGATCTGCCGGCCGAAGCGGCCGAACTCGGTCCGGATGACCGCAAGGTTCTCGTTGACGAAGGAGGCCAGGCCAGGCACCGCGTCCAGGGCTTCGACACCGGATCCGGCGGTGATAACCTGCCCACTGCCGGTCAGCCACGTCATGGACACCACGTTGTCGGCGGTCCGCCCGTAGGACAGCCCGTGCGGGCCGCAGGCATTGTTCCCGATCATCCCGCCCAGCGTGCAGCGCGTCGCCGTGGAAGGGTCGGGCCCGAAACGCAGCCCGAAGGGTTCGGCCGCCACCTGAAGCGTATTGAGCACCACCCCGGGCTCCACGACCGCCGTGGAGGCTTCGGGATCGATTGACAGGACCCGGTTCATGAACCGGGAAAAGTCGATGACCACGCCCGGCCCGACCGCGTTGCCGGCACACGAGGTGCCGGCTCCGCGGACGGTCACAGGAACCCGATGCCTGTCCGCCGCCTGCACCGTGGTGATGACGTCCTCCTTTGAGCGGGGCAGGACCACCACTTTTGGGACCACCCGATAATTGGAGGCATCCGTCGAATACAGGCCCCGCGTCAGGGACGAATCGTCGAGGATTCCTTCCAGCCCGAGCCGGCGCAACTCGTCAACGAGTTCCTCTGCTGCGGCGTGACCGGGGCGTTTCGGGGACGGGGACATGGCTCATACTCCTGGGTGGGTCGTGATGGCGGATGCTAGTGCGGCAGCGGCTTGCCGCGCAGCAGCATGGCGGCCCGGACTCGCTCCTGTGCCAGAGAGCGGGCCGCTTCGTGGCTTGTCACTGATCGGTCTTCTGCCGCCTCAAGAACCTGGACGGTGTTCGACCGAAGCTTTTCCGACACGGTGGCGAAGATGGACTCGGTCGCTGCCCGGAAGGGGGAGTACCGGGCGTCCATGGCGAAGGCCGCACTGACCACGCCGCCGGCGTTGGCCACGAAGTCCGGCACGACGGTGACTCCGCGCCGCAGCAGCACCTGCTGGGCTTCAGGGCTGGTGGGCAGGTTGGCCCCTTCGACGACGAGGCGGGCGCCCATCCGCTCTGCGGCGGCCGCGTCGATCACGTCCTGCAGTGCTGCAGGGACGGCGATCTCGGCATCAACGAAGAGCTCATCGCCCGGGTCGATCTTCAGCTCCGGGAAATCGGCCACCAAAGCGTCGCCAGACTCGCTGCGGCGGCGCAGCAGTTCGGGGATGTCCAGTCCGTTGGGATCGGCGATGGCACCCTGGGCCGTGGAAATGGCGACGACCTGGTAACCGAGATCGTGCAGCCGGGAGGCGGTGGCGTGACCCACGGCGCCGAAGCCCTGTACGGCGACGCGGGATCCCTGCAGTCCCTGCCGGCTGGCGGCCTGGTCAACGACTTCGGCCACACCGTAGCCGGTGATACCGAGCTGATCGTAGGGCACTCCGCCCAGTTCGTAGGGGGTGCCCACGGCCGAACCCCTGTCACCGAGTTCGTCGATGATCACCGCGGCGTCGTTCTCAGTCAGGCCCATGTCCAACCCGAAGACGTATTCGCGGGGCACTTCGTTGGAAAGCCGGCGCACGAAGGAGCGGAGGATCTCCTCCTTATAGGGCGAACGCGGATCGGCCTGGATGCCGGCCTTCGCCCCGCCGTAGAACAGGTCCACGCCAGCCCATTTCCAGGTCATGACGCGGGCAAGGCGGGCGATTTCCTCGACCGTGACTCCGGGCTGCATCCGAGTGCCTCCCTTGCCGATGCCCCGGGAGGTGTTGTCAATGACGAGGACGCCTTTCATTCCCGTCTTGGCGTCGCTGACCGCGACTATTTTCTCGGGACCCCATTCGTCCATGAGGTCGAACATGCTTGACATCGGCGGTGCGCTCCTAGGGTGTGCTGTGGGAGAAGGAGGGCTGTGGCCCGGCCGACAGGCAAACCGGGCCACAGCGGTGGGGTCAGAGGAACTTGACGCCCTGGGCGAGGGGAAGCTCGCCGGAGTAGTTGATGGTGTTGGTGGCCTGGCGCATGTACACGCGCCAGGAGTCGGAGCCGGATTCGCGTCCGCCACCGGTTTCCTTTTCGCCGCCGAAGGCGCCACCGATCTCGGCACCGGAGGTGCCGATGTTGACGTTGGCGATGCCACAGTCGGATCCGGCGGCGGAGATGAACTTCTCGGCTTCGGCCTGGTCGTTCGTGAAGATCGCCGAGGACAGGCCCTGCGGTACGCCGTTCTGAAGGGCGATTGCCTCCGGGAAGTCGCTGTAGGTGAGCACGTACAGGATGGGCGCGAACGTTTCGTCCTGGACCACTTCGCTCTGGCGGGGCATGCGGACGATGGCAGGTTCAACGTAGTAGGCGTCCGGACGCTCGTCGGCGAGAACGCGTCCGCCGCCGGTCAGGACGGTTCCGCCCTGGGCCCGGGCATCGGCAAGGGCGCGCTGCATGTCGTTGAAGCTCTTTTCGTTGATGAGCGGGCCTACCAGGGTGGAGGGCTCAGTCGGGTCGCCGATGCGCAGGGTGCCGTAGGCACTGACGAGCTTTTCGGTGAGTTCGTCGACGATGGATTCGTGCACGATGAGGCGGCGCATGGTGGTGCAGCGCTGGCCGGCAGTGCCGACGGCTGCGAAGACAATGCCGCGCAGAGCGAGATCCAAGTCGGCGCTGGGGGCCACGATCGCCGCGTTGTTGCCGCCAAGTTCCAGCAGGGCGCGGCCGAAGCGGGCGGCGATGCGCGGGGCGATCTCCTGTCCCAGACGCACGGAGCCGGTGGCGGAGACCAGGGCCACGCGTGGATCCTCAATGATCGCCTGGCTGGCGTGGCGGTCCGCGATGACCAGCTGGTGGATGTCGGCTGGGGCGCCGGTGTCCCTGATGGCACGGGCCAGCAGGGCGTGGGCGCCCAGAGCGCTCAGGACAGTGATGCCCGAGGGCTTCCAGACCACGGAGTCGCCGCAGACCAGGGCCAGGGCGGTGTTCCAGGAGTAGACGGCGACGGGGAAGTTGAAGGCGGAGATGACGCCCACGACACCGAGCGGGTGCCAGGTTTCCTGCAGCCGGTGGCCCGGGCGCTCGGACGGCATCGTCTTGCCGTAGAGCATGCGGGACTGTCCAACGGCAAAGTCGCAGATGTCGATCATTTCCTGGACTTCGCCCAGAGCTTCGGAGGTGATCTTGCCAGCCTCGGCCTGGACCAGGATCGCCAGGTCCTCCTTGTGCTCGGTGAGCAGCTCGCCCCACCGCTTGATGACGTTGCCGCGCACGGGTGCGGGCACCTCGCGCCACTGCAGGAAGGCTTCGTGGGCCTTGGTGATGGCTTCGGTGACGTCTTCGGCGGTGGCGGTCGGGACGGTGAGCAGCACTTCGCCCGTGAGCGGGCTGCGTGCTTCATGCTCGCCGCCGAGGGCCTCGGCGGTAACGCCGCAGGCCTCAAGTGCGCGGCTGACGGATGCTGCGAGGGAGGTTTCCCGGATGGTCTCGGTCATGTCTTCTGTCTCCTCTGGATTTGGGTGGTTTGCGGGTCAGACCTCGACGGTCGTGCCCAGGTCTTCTGCCAGTGCGGCAATGGAGGCGTCCTGCTGGCGCTGGTAGAGCTCGGCCGGGTCGGCCACGGGGCGGCCGACGATGGTGGACATCACGTCGATGTCGTAATCGGTGCCGGTCTGGGCGTCGTCGCGTGAGCCGTCGTCGGTGAGGTTGGACTGGAAGATCCCGGCTGCGGAGCGGGGCAGGAAGTCCTCGTAGACGATGGGCTCGGGAACCGCGACGCCCTTTTCGATCAATTCCGTCAAGGAAACGGTCCCGCCCCGCAGGGAGTCGCCGTAGTGGCTGCCCAAGGCATCGCCATCCACCGTAAAGGTGAAGTAGGCGAGCTTTTGGAGAGCCAATTCCTTCTCGGTACGGGGAAGGTTTTCCTCCCACACCCCACGGGCGACGTCGACGCGCACGCCGTTGCCTTCCCCTGCCGCCAGCCGGCGGTCGGTTTCGGCGACCATCCGGTCATAGAGGTCCCGCCCGGTCGGGGTGAGGGCAATGCCGCGCTGTTCGACCTCACCGAAGCGCACGCGCAGCTCGCCGGGGCCCACGGTGCCGTCCTCGAAACGGAAGATCCGGTCCTCGGACAGGGCGCGGAAGGAGGTCTGGCGCAGGAGGATGTCGGGGCCGTCCCACCGGGGCGGGCCCTGGATCTCGTCGATCATGGTGATCCCCTGGGCTTCCATCCGGGCATAGAGGTCATCGATGTCCAGCACCCGCGGGGTGAGGTGGTTAATGTGGGTGCTGGTGACGCCGCCGATGTCCGAGGCCACCGCGGAGACCGCTTCGAGCTTCTTGTACCAGGCGTAATCGACCGGGTCATCGGAGAGCTTGAACGCCGCGGTGGCCAGCTCAAGCAGGCGCTCGGCGTCGCCCCCCTCCAAGCCGCCGTGCTCCGCGGCCTGGTCCGCCAGCTCCAGCAGCTCTTCGGGGAAGAGTGTGCGCGCGCCAATGAAGTCGCGCAGCTGCTCCTGCAGCTCGGGGCTGAAGAAGCGAGGGTCGTCAGCGGCGAGCATGGAGGTGAAGACCCGGAATGGGTTCTTGGCCAGCTCGTCCGGTTCGACCGGCCGGAACGCGGTGGAGACGACGGGAACGGAGGACTTGGAGGCGTCCCGCAGGTCGTAGAAGCCCACCGGGTGCATGCCGAAGGCGGCGAACACGCGGGCTACCTGCGACATCTCTTGGGGGGAACCGACGCGGATGGCTCCGTGGCGTTCGGCGGTCACCCGGGAAATGCTGCCCAGGCGTTCGGCCTCGGCACCCTTATTGCGCAGGTGGTCTTCGTTCACCGCAGTGGAGACGTCCACGAGGGTGTTGTAGGCGGGGACTTCATCCCCGTACATGGCCGACAGCCGACGGGCGAACTCTGCCCGCAACTGCCAGTGCGCGCGGAAGGACATGGAGATGGTTCCTTTCTGGTGCGGTGTTTCGATGCCTGGATCGGGCGGGTCAGATGATGTTGACTTCCCGCAGCGCTGTTTCGCTCCCGTGGAAGCGGTCGGCCGAGAAATGGGAGGAGTCGAGGAAAGTGGGCTTGTCCAGGTAGAGGTCGGCCACGAGTTCGCCCACGGCGGGTCCCTGCAGGAAGCCGTGACCGGAGAAACCGGTCGCGTAGAAGAAGCCCGGCAGCTCGCGCGCCTGCCCAATGAGGGCGTTGTGGTCCGGGGTGTTCTCATACAGGCCTGCCCAGCCCCATTCCAGGTCCGGGTTTTCCAGCGCGGGGGCGCAGATTGAGGCAGCGGCATTGAACTCGGGGAGCCAGTCGTAGTTGAACTCCCGGGAGAAGCCGGACTCCTGTTTGTGGGAAATGCCGATGAGCAGGCCATTGAGGTAGTTGTGGAAGTACATGGTGGTGGACAAATCCAGCGTGAAGGGCACGCGTGGGAAAGGCTGGGGTTGCTGGCGGGTCATGCCAATAAGCCGCCGTACCGGGGTCACCGGCAGGTCGACGCCTGCCATCGCGCCGATCCCGGCACTCCACGCTCCGGCACAGCAGACGACGGCGCCGGTGCGGATGGTGCCTCGGTTGGTGGTGACCGATTCGATGGATCCGCCGTTGCGCTGGATGTCGACGACCTGCGTGCGGTTCAGGAACGTCACGCCTTTTTCCTTGGCTGCCGCCATATAAGCCCGGACTACGAGGCCGGGCTCGGCGAAGCCGTCGCTGGGGGAGAACGACGCGGCCACGAGTACGGACGGGTCCAGCAGGGGGTTGATTTCGGCCGCCTCGACGGGGGAGACCATGCGGCTGTTGACTCCCATGGAGTTTTGGATCTCCGTGGCCTTGGCCAAGTCCTCGGCCTCGTTGGCCGAGCGGCACAGGAACAGGTAACCGACGTTCTGCAGGCCGATGTCTGCCCCGAACTTCTCGGGGAAGTTGGCGTACTCGGCCAGCGAACGCTGCCCCAAAACGATGTTGCCCGGGTCCGAGAAGTTGGCCCGCACCCCGCCGAGTGGCTTGGCGGAGGAACCGCTGCCGAATTCGGCCTGATCAAGGATGACGATGTTTTTTACGCCGCGGTCCGCGAGGTGCCAGGCCGTGCTGACACCCATGATGCCGCCTCCAATGATGACGACCTCGGCTTCCGTCGGCTGGGACGGGGCGTAGCTCAGGCCTAGGGGGACGACTTGGTTTGCCACGGTGATGTCTCCTAACTGGGCTCTATGCGCCTTGAAACCGTGCCCACAAGCAATCGGTAATGGGTTATGGATTACATATATGGTGACCGGTCCCACTCGGGCCGTCAAGGGGGTAAGGCCAATTCCTCAGACCAGCCCGCCACGAGGCGGAATGTCGCATGCGCTGCAGTGTCACATTGGGCAACGAAAAAGCCCGCCCTGCCGGTGGGCAGGGCGGGCTCGGGGGCTGGAGGCGAGGTTATGCCGTCCCGCTATCGGGACGGGCGTAATCGAGGTGGCGGGTCATCAGTTCCGCGGCGCGGCGGTCGTCGCCCGCAAGGACGGCCTCAATGATGCCCCGGTGTTCTTCGGCACTGCTCATGAGCATGCCGCGCTCCTTGAGGTGGTACGAGCCGGTGATCCGGGACTGGTCCCGGAGGTTTTCGACGATCGCCAGCCAGCGGCGGTTGCCCAATAGTCCCACCAGGTGGCAGTGGAAGGCCTGGTCCGCTTCCAGGTATTCCAGCATGTCCTCAGTGCCCGCGGTTTCGATGGTCTTCTCGGTCAGGTTTTTCAGGACCAGTGCCTCCGACTGGTCAACGCCGGCTGCCGCCACCCGGCGGACGGCCTCAACCTCGATGAGCAGGCGGAGGTCGTAGACCTCCTGCTTGTCCCGGTCGCTCATCTCCACGACCCGGAAGCCGCGGTTGCGCACGACTTCGAGGAGTCCCTTGCCGGCCAAGGCCATCATGGCTTCTCTGGTGGGGCTGTTGGATACGCCGAGCTGGGCGGAGAGGCTGTTGGCCGAATAGATCTCCCCGGGCTTCATGGAGCCGCTCAGGAGTGCGCGGCGAACGATTTCTTCTGCCGAATCCTTCAGGGTCAGGTGTCGGAGGGCCGACGCGTCAACGTGGCCACCTAAGGCTGAGATAGACGCCATATTTTCCTCCCATAGTCGTGTGTAATCCATTGTCCGTCAGTCCACGGCCTTCCTGCCAGCAGAGAGTCGCAGTGGTCCTTTTGGACCTAAGCGGCAGGTGCTGAAACGTGGCGGAAATACCCTCGCAATCTCGGGCCGTCACAGAAAACTTTTACCTTGACATTGAGGCGGCGGTGATCTGTTATTAGTAATCGACAACCGATTAAGTGTTGTATATCACACTTCCTTCCCAGCAGAGGATCTCGTCCATGAAGAAGTCTTTCCTCACCACTGCGGCGCTCGGCGCGCTTGTCCTCTCCGCCATGACCGCGTGCGGCAGCGGGACTGCCAAAACGGTCGCCGCTGACTGCAAGCCCGCCGCCACGTTTGAGACCCTGACTGCCGGCACCCTTACGGTCGCTGTCCCTGAACTCCCACCGTTCTCCACTTATGCGGGCAACGAGCTGGCAGGCGTGGACGGAGAGCTGATCAAGGAATTTGCCAAGCGAAACTGCCTGGAGATCAAGGCAGAACCTACCTCGTACGCCGGCGCGATCCCTGCGGTCCAGTCCAACCGGGCGGATGTGGCCCTCGGGGCCTTTTACCGGACGGCTGAAAGGGACAAGGTCGTCGGACTCACCGCGCCGGTCTACACCGACGAGATGGCCACCATCAGCGCTGAAGGCATTGACCAGATCCCCGCCCTGGAAGCCCGCAAGGTGGGCACGGTGGACGGCTACCTCTGGGTGCCCGACCTGAAAACGCTTCTGGGCGACAAGCTGACCATTTACCCGTCCGCAGTGGAAATGCAGGCCGATTTGAAGACCGGCCGTATCGACACCGGTATCGACAGCTACGGGTCCGCCGTCGAAATGTACAAAAACGATGCCAAGTACAAGGTGGTGGCCGTCAAGCCGGATGCGCGCGTGAAGGCTTCCAAGGAACCGGCCCAAATCACCTTCCCCTACATCAAGTCCAACAATGCCCTGGGTGCGGCCTTGGATGAGGCCATCGCCTCGATGAAATCCGACGGCACGATCGGTTCCGCCCTTACGGGGGCCGGGCTTCCCGAGTCCGGTGCGGAGACGGGCGCGCCACGGCTCATTGGCTAACCCTGCCGGTTCCCGGGCAGGCGTCCGCGGCCCGGGAACCGACCCCTTCCCTCCCAACTTGAAGGACCATGCCGTGCCCGCCAACGCTGCCCTGCACCTCGCTGACCTTTCCCTCGCCGTGCTCGGATCCGAACAGGTCATGGAACTGCCGGCCTCGGCCGCAGTCAAAGCCCTCAGTGACGCATTGTCTTCCGGCCTGGACCCTGAACTCGACGGTATCCGGACTCGCCTGGAGACACCCCACGGTCAACTGCTGCAAATGCCGGCAGCGGCGGAAAACTATGCAGGAACCAAGATCCTCACGCTCACGCCCGGCAACCCGTCCCGGGGCCGGCCCGACATCCAAGGCGTCTACGTCCTCTTTGCAGGGGATGCCCAGCGACCGGCCGCGGTCATCGACGGTGCCGCACTGACCAGGCTGCGCACCCCCGCGGTCTCGGCCCTCGGCTTGAGGCTGCTGGGACACCGGGACATCCCGCAGATCCTCGTCTTTGGAGCCGGAGTCCAGGCATGGGAACACATCCGGCTCTTCCATGCCGTCTTCGGGGTACGGAGGGTGGCCGTCGTTGCGCGCCGCCGTGCAGCTGCCCGGAGCCTTGCGACCCGGGCCGGGGAGGAACTTGGACTCCAGGCAACGGCGCATGGCCTGGACGAGGCAGATGAACTGGTCAGCGGAGCGGACATCACCGTCTGCTGTACGGCCTCGCCCGTGCCGCTGTTTGCGGGTGCATCGGTACGGCCCGGAGTCACCGTGGTCGCCACCGGCTCCCATGAGCCCGGCAGCAGGGAACTCGATCGGGACCTGATGGCCAGGGCCCGCATCTGCGTCGAGTCGTCCAGGACCGCACTCACGGAGGCCGGGGAAGTGATAGACGCTGTCGCCCATGGAGTGACCGATGCACGCAGCCTGCTGACTCTGGCCCAGCTGCATCGGGACATCCAGCAGGCCCAAGGGGAGCAACCGACCGTATTTAAGACCACGGGGATGCCCTGGCAGGACCTTGCCATCGCGGCTGCCATTTACCGCCGCCGGTTCCCCGAAACCGGCACTTCAGCCCAGTGACCCATCGAAAGGACTCCCGGAAATGCAAAGCATCGCAACGGACCCCCTCACTACAGGACAAACAGCGGTTAGGGTGACCAACCTGGCCAAGGCCTATGGGGATCATGTGGTCCTCCGTGACGTCTCCCTGGAAGTTGCCCCGGGGACCGTGACGGCCCTCATCGGTCCGTCCGGAGCCGGCAAATCCACGCTCCTTCGCTGCATGAACCTGCTCGAACGGCCCGACAGGGGGCAAATCGAGATCTGCAGCCATCGCATCGATGCCTCCAAGGCGATCTCTGCCAAGGCCCTGGCACCACTGCGGCGCAGTGCCGGGATGGTCTTCCAGCACTTCAACCTTTTCCCCCACATGACCGTGCTGCGCAACATCAGTCTTCCCCAGCAACGCATCCTTGGGCGCAGCCGCGAGGAGGCGGACACCAAGTCCATGGAGCTCCTGGCCCGTATGGGACTGGCGGATAAGGCCAAGCAGTACCCCTCACGGTGTTCGGGAGGCCAGCAGCAACGCATCGCGATCGCCCGCGCCCTGGCTTTGGGACCGGAGGTGATGTTGTTTGACGAACCGACCTCCGCGCTCGACCCCGAAGTGGGCGTCGAAGTCCTTGAGGTGATGAAGGAACTCGCCGCCGACGGGATGACCATGATCGTCGTCACCCACGAGATGGGCTTCGCCGAGAACGTCTCTGACACCCTGGTAGTCATGGCTGATGGAGGCATCATCGAACAGGGAGACCCGCAGCGGATCATGCGCGATCCACAGCATGAACGTACCCGCCGGTTCCTGCGCGCGGTCCTGGAGCGCTGAGGCATGGAACTGCTCAAAGCCATTGCTCTCGGCCTGCCCATGACGCTGCTGGTCACCGCCGTTGCCCTCGGCATCGGCAGTATCGTAGCCTTACCCCTTCTCGCCGGTCTTCGCTCCGGAAAGACAGCCGTCCGCTTCCTCACTCGAGCAATTATCGACCTCCTCAGAGGTATCCCGCCGGTGGTGTGGCTGTTCCTTCTCTTCTATGGAATCAGCGCCGGCTCCTTCAGGCTTAGCGCTTTCGGGGCCGGTGTCATCGGTCTGGGCGTGGTCGCAGGGGCGTACCTGACGGAGATCTTCCGCGGGGCCCTGGGCGGCATCAAGGCCGGTCAGTGGGAAGCCAGTGAGGCTCTCGGGCTGGACCGGTTCACGATGTGGAGCAAAGTCATCGGCCCGCAAGGCCTTCGCGTGGCCATTCCCGGCTTCACCACCTACGCGATCGGCCTGCTCAAGGACTCCTCCATCGTGTCCACCATCGGCGTCGCGGAGATCGTATACCTCACCCAGCAGAGCGCCCGCACCTCCGGGCAGGGGATCACGGTGTATTTCATCGCCGCTGCCGTTTACATCATGCTGAGCATGCCCATTGGCATGCTGTCCCGAAACCTCGACATCAAGATGCGGAAGGCTGTGGCCAGATGAACACTATCTTCCAAGACATCCTCGACTATGGGCCCGCGCTGCTCGGTGGCCTGCGGATCAGCCTCGCCCTGACCGGCCTAAGCCTGTTGTTCGGAACCATCCTCGCCCTCGTCTTCGCCTTGGGCATTACTTCCAGGAACAAGGCCTTCCGCTGGACGTCCACGTTCTTCGTCGAAATCGGGCGCGGAGCACCGGCTCTGGTCCTGCTCCAGCTGATGTACTACGGGCTCCCCAACGCCGACATCACCTTGAGCTCCTTTACTTCCGCCACGCTGGCCTTGACGTGGACCGCATCGGCGTACATGGCCGAGTACATCCGCGGAGGACTCGCAGCGGTGCCCGGAGGCGAGATTGAAGGCGCTCAAGCCCTGGGAATGAGTCAGCAGGACACCCTTCGTTACGTCACCATCCCTCAGGGAATTCGCATCGCCCTGCCCGCGCTGATGGGATTCGCCGTCCTGCTGTTCCAGGCCACCTCCTTGGCCTATTCGGTCGCTGTTCCCGAATTGATGAGCCAGGCATACTCGGCAGGATCCTCATCCTTTAATTACCTCAGCCTCTTCATCATTGCCGGAGCCATATACGCGGCCATTTCCATTCCCGCCACCTGGTTGTCCGTAGGTGTCGAGAAGCACCTTGCAAAGCACCTCTGAAAGATAGGGAAAACCACATGAGCGCAATAATGCAGAACGCCCCGGCAACACAGGCAGCTGCGGAGAACAGCTCCGTGGAGCTTGACGACAACTGCGGCCCTACCTGTATCTACTGCACTGGAGCCGAGACGGACTAACGTCCCGGTGGGACCCCGTCTGAGGCCAGGGCCGGTCAGCCCGGAAGCGCCGCAATGGATGCCATCTGTCAACGGAAGTGATAGGAAATGACACAAACCCTGCGCGTGCGAGCCGTTAACCAGGACTTCAAATGAACTTATGGCTCTTAGCCATCGGGTCAGGAAAGAACTCCCGTGTCAGATGCGAGGAAGGTTCCTGATGCCCACGCAGGTGCAGCCCGATGTCGATGGCGGCTTCTCCTCGACGGCCCGAACCAAGCGCGATCATGTGGCGGGCATTGCCACAATGTTCGCCAGTTCGGCCTGCGCGCAAACGGGAGCTGCAGCCGGCGCACTCGCCTTTCCCTCCATGGGCCCCTTGGGCGTGGTGGCGGTTCGCCAACTTATAAGCGCCGTTGTTTTGTCGGCTCTAGCCCGCCCGAATTTCCGTACGATGACCCGCCACGAGTGGTGGCCCGTTGCCAGCCTCGCCTTCATCTTCGGGGCAATGAATCTGAGCCTCTACAGCGCAGTAGAGCGCATCGGCCTTGGGCTCGCGGTGACCTTGGAATTCCTGGGCCCTTTGGCTGTGGCCGTTTGTGCATCTCGTCGATTTCTCGACATCGCATGCGCCTTGGCGGCGGCGACTGGCGTCCTCGTGCTCACTCACCCGGAGCCATCGAGCGATTTCCTGGGTATTGGACTGGCGCTGTTGGCCGCCGTCTGCTGGGCCGCCTACATCCTGCTGAACCGGACGGTTGGGCGACGCATGCCCGGCTTGCAGGGAACATCAGCCGCGAACCTGCTCTCAGCGTGCGTGTGGGGGCCGATGGCGGCCGTATGGTTCGTCCTGCACCCTCCGGGATACGCTGCCTTGGGCCTCGCCCTGGCCTGCGGAGTTCTCGCATCCGCGGTCCCATACGCTGCTGATCTCCTCGCTCTCCGCAGGGTCTCCGCTTCCCTCTTCGGAATATTTATGAGCATCAGCCCGGTATGGGCCGCCGCGGCAGGCTGGGTCATGCTCGGGCAGACACTCAACGTCCAGGAATTGGCAGGAATAGGAATTATTGTTCTGAGCAACGTTGTGGTCAGCGTCCGCCCTATCCTTGGGCGTCCAAGCCATCGACGATCCTGGTTGAGTCATAAGGGACAACGCAGCGACGGTTACCCTCCTGGGGAAACGCGTCGCTCTATCCAGAACTGAAACACGGCCAGTGGGTTTGCAGCCCCGGGACAGGATTCCCAGCAGGCCGGGTCGTGCATGACGCTGCAACTAACAGCTAATAGCAACGTCATTTGTGCGGTAAAGCAGCGGAGCAGGCGAGCATTTGCAGTGCATATGGAACCGCCCGGGCGTTCGTCTGGATGGAGAAAAGGCGCTGCGGGAGAAGGCTTTGATCCCGCCAGGCAGCTCGACAATTGCCCAAGTTCCGGGGTGAATCGACCGATTGTCTTGCATCCCTTCAGCGGTTCCAAGACGCCGCTCGTGCGCTCCGGACCAGCGCCCCCGCTAGGCGGCTAGTTTTCCGTGCTGGTAAAGCCGCGGCTGACCGCTGCAATGCCAGAGCCGGGCCACTGGCCGGCAGTGCCCCGATGCCCCGGCCCGTAGTGCTAGCACGCCATGGACATTCCGGGGAGGGACCGGTGATCGACGATGCACGTGTTTCCGGAATACGTGGACACTGTCCCGCGGCCCCGCCGACTGCGACCTCGCTGGCCTAAACTTAGGGACTCGTCCAGGGCCTGGTTGCCTGTGGGCAGTCCTGCTGCGACTCCTTGCCGCCGGGCTTTGAGGGGGAGTCGGTGGATACGGCCCGATGGTTCACAGTCGAAGGCAACCGTAATGCCCAGCGCGGGGCGGATGAACTTGGCGAAGGGTTCGAGGTTTAGTTCGCCATTTGCGAAGGAAACATGCTGTTGCGCCGGTTCCGCGGTAACGTACCCGTCCCTCAATGAGTAGGTATTCTTGCCTCTGCCTCTGCCTCTGCCTCTGCCGTCGATTGCCAAGCCTGGTTACTAGGTTTGCGTCCCGTCGGAAGCGCTCCGGCAGCAAGTACACCTGCCGAGGCGTACCCTGCTCGACGGGCCCTCCATTGGCAACAGTCGGCTCAATGGGATCACGTACGCGGTGTCGTCGATGGCCCCGGCGCGCAACCGGGTCTGCCCCGGCCCCGCTCTTACATTGTCGATCGACCTGTCGGCCTGGTTCGCTTGGGCTTGTCGGCCATGCTGTCATCTCCTTTTGAGAACAGGGCTATTGAGCAATATCGAATCTGGTACATACGGGTCCTGAGCAACCACCCTTCAAGTACCGAGTGCGCGACCTCCGAGAACATTGAGGTGGGTGGGCAGCCGAGTTTGTAAATGCCGGTATTTTTCCCGGGGGCGGAATGCCCTTTAGGTGTGAAGCGACGAAACGCCTTATGGGGCTACCAGAGAGGGGCGGTAGGTCTCCAGCCGCCCTTTTCCTATTTGTCCAACATTAGTATATTTGGTATTTTCATGTAGTGCCAAAAATTACTCCACCCACCACCTTGCCGGAGCAAATCGCCGCTCAGCTTCGGCGCCGGATCGCCTCGGGTGAATTTCCGGTCGGGGCGCGGCTTCCGACCGAACTAGCGCTGGCGGAGGAGCTTGGGGTCAGCCGTAACAGCGTTCGCGAGGCTTTGCGTTCGCTTGTGCACTCCGGTTTGGTCGGCGCGCGGGCCGGATACGGCACGTTTGTCCTCGCTACCAGTGATGTTGCGCCGACCCTGGCGCGGCGGATCAGCCAGGAACGTGAGGCAGATGTTGCTGAAGTGCGATTCATCCTCGAACGCGAAGGGGCGCGTCTTGCTGCATCGCGGGCCACCCCGGAAGAGCGTCAACAACTCCTGGAAGCGCTCGATGCGCGACGAGTCGCCACCGACGGTCCGAGTTACGCCGCAGCGGACATCGCCTTCCATCGGTTACTGCTCCAGGCCTCGGGCAACGCGTTGCTCGCCGAACTGTACCGAGGGGTGGGGGGCAACGAGCAAGCACTCCTCCATCTCAATACGCCTGACATCGATTTCGCCGCCGAGGCCCGGCATCTTCGGCACATCGACGATGCGCACGCTGCGATCGCCGAGGCCGTCATTGCAGGAGACGCAGACGCAGCCGCCGACGCCGCGCAGCGGATTGAGGAGCTTGTGCGCGACTGGGTTCGGACCGATCGCCGACCGCCCTCAACCGATGGAGACTACATTCCATGACCACCAAAGTCACTGCGGGCAATATGGTCACTGCACCAGCTACAGCCGCTCGCAACTTGAGGCCCGCATTGGTCATCGCAGGGATACTGCTGGTTGCCAGTAACCTTCGAGCCGGTATCACCACCGTCGGACCGGTACTTGGAAATCTGCAGCAGGATCTCGGTTTGTCGTCGCTGACAGCGTCAACACTGATCAGCCTCCCGCTGCTGGCGTTCGCTGCCATGTCGCCGGTCGCGCCCGGCTTGGCCCGACGCCTCGGACTTGAACGCGCGCTGGCGTTAGGGTTGATCCTGCTCTCAATGGGGCTCGTGGTGCGGTCTGCGCCGGGAGTGCCTCTGCTATGGATCGGAACGGCCATGCTCGGCGTTGCCATAGCCGTCCTTAACGTGATCCTTCCCTCGCTCGTCAAACGGGATTTTCCTGCCAGGATAGGGCAGATCACCGGTGCCTATTCGGCTGTGCAGTCGGTCTTCGCCGCAATCGCGGCGGGCGTCGCAGTCCCAGTTGCGGATGCCGCTACAGCCGGCTGGCGGCTCCCGTTGGGAATGTGGGCCGGCCTTGCAGTCATCGCACTCGGCGTCTTGGCGCCTCAACTGCGCCACCGAAACAAGGCGGCGGAGCATCAACCAGGCATGTACGGCGGTACCAACACTACTATCGACACGGAGTGGAGGTCGCCGTGGCGGAGCGCCCTCGGCTGGCAGATCACGGCATTCATGGGGTTGCAGTCAGTCGGCTTCTACGTATTCATCACCTGGTTGCCCTCCATAGAGCGATCCGCCGGGATCAGTGACGCCGCAGCTGGCTTTCACCAGTTGCTGCTGAATGGATTCGCCATTTTCGGCAGTCTCCTCTGCTCGGCGCTGATGCCGCGATTCCGTGATCAACGGCTGCTGGGCGTTCTCGCTCCGGCCCTGTTCATCATCGCCGCGATCGGTGTGATGTTCGCCCCCCGGCTGGCCGCGGTCTGGAACAGCATCGCAGGTGTGTCAGCCGGGATGTGCATCGTACTCGCCTTGTCCTTCTTCGGTCTCCGCACCAGACACCATCGGCAGGCTGCGGCTCTGTCGGGTATGGCGCAGTCAGTTGGCTATGTGCTCGCCGCCGCCGGCCCCATCGCGGCAGGCGCATTGCATGACATCACCGGATCATGGACCCCCGCCCTTGTTGCCATCATTGCCCTCGAGTTGGTCTTGCTCGGCTTTGGCTGCTTCGCAGGCCGTAATCGGGTGATCGAGTAACCAAGGTCGGCCGTGGTCGCGCAAGCCCACAGTTCCGGCAGGCTTTTGGGCCTGCATTCTGTGGTGGCGGACGAGCAGTCGCCCCGCAAGGCGGTCGAGCAGCAGCTGGCGTTCCTGCCCCAGCGGCTCCGCGCACCGAGATGGACGACGCTTTCTAAAAGCTTCCCGTGAGGGGGTAGCGGTAGCGCACGGACCGCTCGTCGAGGCGTTGCCGGAGGCTAGGCTCGGGCAGAATCCGCGGCCAGGCCAGCGGTCAACTTTCCGTGTTTCCCACTGCCTTGGATTTGGCCATGGCCTCGCGCAAGGTGCCGGTGTCCAGGATGGTGGTAGCGGTCAGGCGCCCCATAGGCACCCCGAGCGGTGTCCATTCCGGAACCCGGAACGCGTCCACCGCCTCGGCCGCGTCGACCTCGATCCCGAGGGTCGCCCGAACCAGCGTGTCCAGGAACCCGAGTTCGACCCCGCCGTTCGGCCAGCGGGTGAGCGTGCGCAGCAGGTGTGCCCTGTGGTCCTGCCCGTAGACGAACGCGTGCTCGATCGCCAGGGTCGCGGCCAGCCGGTCGATGGTGCCGAGCCATGCCTGGTCCAGGGGGATGCGTGCCAGGGCGGAAGTTGTGCGGGCCGTGCTCGTTGAAGTCGTCATGCCCTCCCGTGTGCCCCTGGTCCATCCCGGTTCACGCCGAACCGGGCGGAATTGGGGTAACCGAGCGGGATCGGCTTCTCCATCCCGCTCGGTTACGTCACCACGTGTCACTTTGTGGCACTGAGTGGCACATGTCGGGTGTGAATGGTAAGGCCTTTTCCCTAGTCAATGCGCGAAATCCCCCGAGAACTCACGGGGGTCGAAACGTTTGACTGCAAATCCTTGTGGTGTGGGTTCGAGTCCCACTGGGGGCACTGGGTGGCCCGCGGGGCGCGCAGCCTAAAGGTCAGCCTGGAGGCCAGCCTAGAGGTAGAGTCCCATGGCGGTGTCCGGGTCCTCCGGCTGGGCCACCGCGTGTACGTCGCGCTCGCGCAGCAGGATGTACTCCCGGGCTCCGACCTCGACCTCGGCCCGGTCCTCCGGGTCGAACAGCACGCGGTCCCCGGCGCCGACCTGGCGCACATTGGGCCCGGTCGCTACCACCTGGGCCCAGGCCAGCCGCTTCCCCATCTGGGCAGTGGCCGGGATGACGATCCCGGACGCCGAGCGCCGCTCCGCCGCATCCTTGTCCAGCAGGACCAGGATGCGGTCGTGCAGCATGCGCAGGGGCAGGGAAGTGGGAATCTCGCTCACGGTGTCCTTTGAGGTGGGAGTGTTACGGTTTCATGAGAAAACACGGGCGCGGAACATTATGGCAGCGTCCGGACGTTGTGCCACGTAGGCTACTTTAAACAACCACCAGAGGAGAGATCCGCATGGCACTCGGGGGCAACCCGGTCTTCAATTCGAGGACCTACCGCGAAGAGACCCGTCCTGGCGGCGCGCCGTCGGCCACCCAGGCGCAGCAGCCGTACGGCCAGTACGGCCAGCTGAGCCCGCAGCAGCTCCAGGACATGTACAACCAGCCGGCGGCGGGGCCCGCGCAGACCGGCCGCATGACGTTCAATGACGTGGTCGCCAAGACCACGCTGACCTTCCTGGTGCTGCTCGCCGGCGCGTTCGTGGGCTGGCAGATCCCGGCGCTGATGCTTCCGGGCGTGCTGATCGGCCTGGTGCTGGGCCTGGTCAACAGCTTCAAGAAGGAGCCCTCGCCGGTCCTGATCCTGCTCTACGCCGCGGCGGAGGGCCTGTTCATCGGCGGCCTGTCCGGGGTGCTGGAGAGCATGTACCCGGGCATCGCGGTCCAGGCGGTCGCCGCCACCCTGAGCGTGTTCGCAGTGACCCTGGTCCTGTACCGTTCCGGCAAGTACCGGGCCACCCCGAAGATGACCCGCATGTTCATGATCGCCATGGTCGGCTACCTGGTCTTCAGCCTCGTGAACCTGGTCCTCTCCCTGACCGGAGCAGTTGACGGCATGTTCGGCCTGCGCACCGGCTGGATCGGCCTGGCCGTCGGTGCCCTCGCGGTGCTGCTGGCCACCTACGCGCTGGTGCTGGACTTCACCTCCATCGAGGAGGGCGTGCGCAACGGCGCCCCCGAGAAGTTCGCCTGGATGGGCGCCTTCGGCCTGACCGTCACCATGGTCTGGCTCTACGTGGAGATCCTGCGCATCATCGCGATCATCCGCGAGATGGCGGAGTAGCCTCCCCGCGAAGAAAACGGGCGGGACGGCGGCGGAAGGGAACTTCCGCCGCCGTCCTTTTGCTTCCCCGCCGTGTGCGGCGCCGCAGGTACCGCCGGCCGGGCTACCTTAGGGACCGGAAGAGGGGCCGGAAGAGGCGCCAGAAGCCAAAGGGCGGCACGGTGACGGAACGCGGAGGACGCATGACCGGGTGGGACAAATGAACGGGTGGGACAAATGAACGGGCAGGAGACGGGGGCGGCTGCCACGGGCCGCCAGTTCACGATCCGCAACGGCGGCGCCGAGGTGACGGTCACCGAGCTGGCGGCCGCCCTGCGCACCTACCGGCGGCAGGGGGTGGACCTGGTTGAGCCCTTCTCCGCGGACGAGCTGCCGCCGTCGGGATCCGGCATCCTCATGGCCCCCTGGGGCAACCGCGTCCGGGACGGGAAGTGGGTGCTGGAGGGCAAGGTGCAGCAGTTGGACCTGACCGAGCCCTCCCGCGGCAACGCGACCCACGGGCTCCTGCGCAACACCGGCTACACGGTGGCGGACGCGACCGCGGAGGCCGTGTCCCTGGTCGGGGAGATCTTCCCCCAGCACGGCTTTCCCTTCCGCATGCGCCACACGGCCACCTACTCGCTGGACGCCGACGGGCACCTGGCGGTGCGCCAGGAACTGGCGAACCTGGGACCCGCGACGGCGCCGGCGGCCTTTGGGGCCCACCCCTACCTGCGTCTCGGCGACGTCCCGGTGGAGGACCTGGTCCTCACCGTCCGGGGCCGGCGGCGGCTGGTCGCGGACGAGCGGCTCATCCCGGTGGGGGAGGAGGATGTCGACGGCGACACCGACTTCCGCGCCGGAAAGCGGGTGGGCGACGTTCGGGTCGACGTGGCGGTCACCGCGCTCGAAGCCGGCCCGGACGGCCGCTACCAGCATGTCCTGACGGCTCCCGACGGACGCCGGGTGGCGTTGTGGGCCGACCGCACATTCCCCTTCGCGCATATCTTCGTGACGGAGAACTACCGCAACGTGCCGCTGGCCGTGGCGGTGGAGCCCATGAGCGCCCCCGCGAATGCCCTGAACAGCGGAAACTCGCTGGCCTGGCTGGAAACGGGGGAATCCCTGGCCGGCACGTGGGGAATCAGGTCATGGCTGTGACATGCCCGCCGTTTCTCCGGGCCCATGTGTAAGTATGGGAATATGAACCGCTTCGCAATCCGTGGCACCCGTTCGGTCCAGCCGGACCCGGCCGTGCAGGGTCCGGTGCCCGCACGCCCGCCGGCACCCGGCCGGGCCGCTTCGGGGCCGGTCGCCAACACGGCCCACGACATTCCCTACGGGGTGCGCATCGCCGCGGCGTGGGCCTGGCGGGTCGGGCTCATCATCGCGGTCTCCGGCATCATCGTCTGGCTGTTGTCCCAGGTGTCGCTGCTGGTAATCCCGGTCATGATCGCGGCGCTGCTCTCCGGCCTGCTCTCGCCCGTCGTGGTGGCACTGCGGCGCTGGCACGTGCCGAACGGGCTGGCCACGGGCCTGACGATCGTGGCGTTCCTGGGGCTGATCGGCGGGGCGCTCTCAATCGTGGGGCGGACCCTGGCCAGCGGCTTCGCGAGCCTGTGGACCCAGGCCCTGGCCGGCATCGTCCAAGTGGAAACCTGGCTCTCCCAAGGTCCGCTGCAACTGACCAACGCCGAGATCAACCAGTACCTGGACAGCGCGCTGAAGCAGTTGCAGGGCAACAGCTCCTCGATCCTCAGCGGCGCGCTGTCCTGGGGCACCACGGTCGGCCACCTTGCCGCAGGCCTGCTGCTGACCCTGTTCGCGCTGATCTTCTTCCTGCTGGAGGGCAACCGCATCTGGGGTTTCCTGGTCGGCCTGATGCCCCGCACCGCCCGGGCGGCCACCGACGGCGCCGGACGCCGCGGCTGGAGCAGCCTGGTCAACTACGTCAGGGTGCAGCTTTTCGTGGCCTTCATCGATGCCGTAGGCATCGGCATGGGAGCGTTCATCCTCGGCGTCCCGCTCGCCCTGCCCCTGAGCGTGCTGGTGTTCCTGGGCTCATTCATCCCGATCCTCGGCGCGCTCTTCACCGGCGCAATCGCCGTCCTGCTGGCCCTGGTCGCCAACGGCTGGGTGAACGCGCTGATCATGCTCGCCATTGTGCTGGTGGTCCAGCAGGCGGAATCACACATCCTCCAGCCCCTGATCATGGGCAAGGCCGTCAGCCTCCACCCGCTCGCGGTGGTGCTGGCGGTAGCCGGCGGATCCATGGTCGCGGGCATCCCCGGAGCCCTGTTCGCGGTCCCGGCGATGGCCATCCTCAACACGGTGGTGCGCTATATCGCGGCCCGCAGCTGGGAGGCCGAGCCGGCGCCCTCGCCGGGCCCGCCGCCGTCCGAATCTGGCGAGGCGCCGGCCGACCTCGACGGCGAAGCCTCGCGGCCTGCGGCCACCGCCCCCTAACGTCCCACGCCCCCTCCACGCTCCAGAAGGCCCCGATGTTCCAAAAGACCCAACTGCCCGTCACCCTCGCCGACGTCGAGGCCGCCCGCACCCTGCTGGAGGGCGTCGTCGAATACACCCCGGTCCAGCACTCGCGGGCCCTGGGCCTGGCCACCGGTTCCGAGGTCTTCCTCAAGTGCGAGAACCTCCAGCGGGCCGGCTCCTTCAAGGTGCGTGGCGCCTACGTCCGCATGGCCAAGCTCAGCCCCGAGGAGAAGGCCCGGGGCGTGGTGGCCGCCTCCGCCGGCAACCACGCCCAGGGCGTGGCCCAAGCAGCCAAGCGCCTGGGCATCAAGGCGCGCATCTACATGCCGCTCGGGGTCGCGCTGCCCAAACTGACCGCCACCCGGGACCACGGCGCCGAGGTCATCCTGCACGGGCACAACGTGGACGAGGCGCTGGCCGAGGCGCAGCGTTACGCCGAGAGCAGCGGCGCGGTATTCGTGCCGCCCTACGACGACCCGGACATCATCGCCGGCCAGGGCACGATCGGGCTGGAACTGCTTGAGCAGCTCCCCGATGTGGACACGGTACTGATGGGCGTGGGCGGCGGTGGCCTGCTGGCCGGCGTGGCCGTCGCGGTCAAGGCCAAGGCCGCCGAACTCGGGCGGGAAATCAAGGTTATCGGCGTGCAGGCGGAGAACGCCGCCGCGTACCCGCCCTCCCTCGCGGCGGACGCGCTGGTTCCGCTCAAGCGTGTCTCCACCATCGCCGACGGCATCGCGGTCGGCCGGCCCGGCCAGCTGCCGTTCCAGATCATCCGGGAGCTGGTGGACGACGTCATCACCGTCAGCGAGGATTCCCTGGCCGCGGCCCTGGTGTTCCTGCTCGAGCGCTCCAAGCTGGTGGTGGAGCCCGCCGGCGCGGTGGGCGTCGCAGCCCTGCTCGACGGCAAGCTCCAGGAGATCGGCGTCCACCCGAACAAGGTCGCGGTTGTCCTTTCCGGCGGCAACGTCGATCCGCTGCTGATGCTCAAGGTCATCCAGCGCGGCCTCTCCGTGGCCGGACGCTACCTGACCGTCCGCATCATGCTTGACGACCGCCCGGGCTCCCTGGCCACGATCTCGCGCGTCATCGCCGAGTCCGACGCCAACGTCACCCGGGTCGACCACACCCGCATTGGCGGGGCGCTGAGCATGGGCGATGTCGCGATCACCATCGACATGGAGACCAAGGGCCACACGCACTCTGAGCAGGTCCTGCAGAACCTTCGGGCCGAAGGATTCCAGCCGGTCGTCGTCCACTAGCGCGCGGGGCAGGCTCCGCGCCTGCCCGGCGCGGGCGGCAACGGCCAAAAAGGCCGGCGTCCTCCGGGGCTGCCCGGGACGCCGGCCTTCGGCCGATGGATGCGGTTCCGCTATCCGGTGTACGGCTTGGCGGAAAGGATCTCCACCGAAATCTCGCGTCCGTTCGGCGCCGTGTAGCTCAGCTTGTCGCCGGCCTTCTTGCCGTGCACGGCGGTGCCGATCGGGGACTTCTCGCTGTAGACGTCCAGGTCCGAATCGCCCGCCACTTCGCGGGAGCCGAAGAGGAACACGGTCTTGTCCCCGGCGATAATGGCCTCGACCAGCATGCCGGGCTCGACGATGCCGTCGTCGGCCGGGGCCTCCCCGACGTGGGCCTTGGACAGCATGTCCTTGAGGTACGCGATGCGGGCCTCGGCCTTGCCCTGCTCTTCCTTGGCGGCGTGGTAGCCGCCGTTCTCCTTCAGGTCACCCTCGGAGCGGGCCTGCTCGATGCGCGCCACGATCTCCGCCCGGCCGGGACCGGACAGGTGCTCGAGTTCGGCGCTCAGGCGCGCGAACGCCTCCTGGGTGAGCCAGACAACGGGTTCGTTGGTGGTGGTCACGGGCTTCTCCTTGGTAGTGACGGGCCGGCCGATCCGTGGTCCGGCCAACGCAACTTTCCCACCTGCGCGAAAGTCTTGCGCAAGCAAAGACCCCGCCTGCGCCTGTGGTGGACCGGGGTCCCTCACCAGCATCCGGCGGGGTGGATCGTATTCGCTAGATATTAGCCCCACTTTGGCCCCGCCCCAAGAAGGCGCGGCCCGGGCGGGGGCCCGCGTCGCGGCCGGCGGGGCCCCTGGTCCAGTTTTAGTCCAGTTTCCAGCAGTCACCGACGCCGCCGGTGGTGCCCAAGGCCTCGGTGCGCAGCTCCACGGTATGGCGCACCTTTTCGTGTCCGGTGCCCTCTCCCGGCTCGAACACCACGGACTTCCACCCCACCACCGCGTAGCTGTCATCCAGGACCCTCACGGAGCACTCCACCCGTTCCCCGGCGTTGCGTTCCACATCGAAGGTGACGGTGGCGCGGGTGGGGGAGAGGATCTCGAACGCGATGTCCTTCGAGGTCACCCGGGGCCCGCCGGCGAACGAAAAGAAACCGGCCACGACGACGGCCACGGCCAGCGCGGCGGCCAGGAGGGCAGTGCGCTGGCGCCTGCCCAAAGCCCGCTTGGGCGTGCCATAGCGATTGGCTACGCTGGGTTCGGACGTGGCGCCGGCAGGTGCCGTTCGGTGGGGATTCATCCCTACCATTCTACGTCCCCGCCGCGGCCGACCGTGCCGCCGCCGAAGGGAGCAACAGCTAGTGGAACACCCCCGGACCCCATCCGTCCCGCCGTCCGGCGGCCTGCGCCTGATGGCCGTCCATGCGCACCCGGACGACGAGTCCAGCAAGGGTGCCGCGATGATGGCCGCGTATGTGCACGCCGGGGCCGAGGTGATGGTGGCCACCTGCACCGGAGGCGAACGCGGGGACATCCTCAACGCCGCCGTCGGGTCGCTGGCCCGGGCCCACCGTGACCTCGCGGGGCTGCGCCGGGAGGAGATGGCCGAGGCCGCGCAGATCCTCGGGATCCAGCACCGCTGGCTCGGCTTCATGGACTCCGGCCTGCCGGAGGGAGAGCCGCTGCCGCCCCTGCCCTACGGCTGCTTCGCCGCCCAGCCGCTCCAGCGCGCCGCCGAGCCGCTGGTGAGGCTGGTGCGGGAGTTCCGCCCGCACGTGCTCATCTCCTACGACGAGAACGGGGGCTACCCGCACCCGGACCACATCCAGGCGCACCGGGTCGCAGTGGAGGCGTTCGCCGCCGCGGGGGATGCGGAACGCTACCCCGGGGCCGGCCCGGCCTGGGCTCCGCAGAAGCTGTACTACGACCGCGCCTTCAACCCGGAGCGCTTCCGGGCGCTGCACTACGCGATGCTGGAGGCCGGACTCGAATCGCCCTACGCGGAGCGTGTCCGGGCCTGGGAGGAACACCCGGAGGGCGGGATGTTCGGCTGGGCCAGCCGCCATGAAACCACCACGCGGATCGAATGCGCGGAATTCTTCGGGTACCGGGACCGGGCCCTGCTGGCCCACCGGACCCAGATCGACCCGGAGGGCTTTTTCTTCAAGGTCCCTACCGAGCTCGCCGCACGGCATTGGCCGTGGGAGGAGTACACGCTGGTGGAGTCGGCCGTGGAAACCTCCCTCCCGGAGACCGACCTGTTCGCCGGGCTAAGATAGAGGGGTGCCGGCGCCGCCGGCGGACCAGTAGAAAGAGCCTTCCGAAGTGAACCTGCTGCACCTGATCGCCACCACCGTGACCCAAACCGAAGATGGCGCACGCGAAATCGGCCCCGGGTTCGTGGGGTTCGTGTTCACGGCGTTCCTGGCGATCGGTGTGATCCTGCTGGTGCGCGACATGCAGCGCCGCATCCGCCGCGTGCGCTACATGAGCGAGACCGAGCAGCGCCAGCAGGACATGGTCGAACGCGGCCGTGCCCTCCAGCCCGACGACGACGCTCCCGCGCCGCGCACCGGCACCGGCACCGGCACGGAGGGTCCCCGCACGGAGGGCCCCGGCACCAAGGGGGCCGGCAGGGAAGGCCCCGGCGAAACGAACGGCGGCGGCGCCGCCGGCTAGCCGGCTGCGGGCACGTACCCACACCCCTGCCCGCGTCCTTGTCCGGACGGGCCCTATCCTTGCCCTGCCCGATGTGCTGCACTGGAGGCGCCGTACCCGAGGCGTCTTCTCCGGGACGCCGCCTCCGAGACAAGGAGCACCCATGGCCGACCGCATCGCCCACGCCGCGTCCGCCTACCTGCGCCAGCACGCCCACCAGCCGGTCGACTGGTGGCCCTTCGGGCCCGAAGCCTTCGCCGCGGCCGCGGAGCGCGACGTCCCCGTCTTCCTCTCCATTGGCTACGCGGCATGCCACTGGTGCCACGTCATGGCCGCCGAGTCCTTCGATGACCCGGACGTCGCCGCATATTTGAACGCCCACTTCGTCCCCGTGAAGGTGGACCGCGAGGAGCGTCCCGACGTCGACGCCGTGTACATGGCCGCCACCCAGACCCTCACCGGCCAGGGCGGATGGCCCATGAGCGTCTTTGCCCTGCCTGACGGGCGGACCATCCACGCCGGCACCTACTACCCGCCCTTTCCGCGTCCCGGCGTGCCGGCCTTCCGGCAGGTCCTGGAGGCCGTCGTCGAAACCTGGACGCAGCGGCGGGAGGAGCTGCTGCGGCATGCCGGGGCGCTGGCCGAGCACATCGGCTCCGTCACCGATGCCCAGCGCGGGCTGCTGGCCCTCCCCGACGAGGGCGCCGCAACCGCCGCCGGGCCGGTGTCAGATGCGGCGGTGGCGGCGGCCGTCGCGGCGCTGGCGCGCAGCGAGTCCGCGGACGGCGGGTTTTCCCCGGCGCCGAAGTTCCCGCCGTCCTCCGCGCTGGACTTCCTGCTCCAGTGCGCCGCCTCCGGGACGGAAACGGCCGCCCAGGCGGCCGCGCTGGCGGACCGCACGCTGGAAGCCATGGCGCTGTCCGCCCTGTACGACCAGGTGGGCGGCGGATTTGCCCGCTATTGCGTGGATGCGCGCTGGCGGGTTCCTCACTTCGAGAAAATGCTCTACGACAATGCCCAACTGCTGCGCCATTATGCCCGCTGGGCAGTGCAGGCGGAAGCGCCGGCCCACCGCGCCCTGGGCCGGCGCGTGGCCCAGGGGACCGCCGCATGGCTGGCGGGCAGCATGGTGGTTGACGGGCCCGGGCTGGCCTCCTCGCTGGATGCCGACACGGTGATGGCCGACGGGCGCCACGTCGAGGGCGGCACCTACCTGTTCACCCGGGCCGAACTGGCTGCGGCGATCCCGGACGAGTACCCGCTGCTGGAGCCGATCCTGGACGGGGAGCCGGTGGAAGGCCCCGGCGGGGCGGGGGGACCGGGCGGCACCGGCGGGTTGGGCGGTGACCTCCCGCAAACGCTGGCCTTCGCCCGCCTGCCCACCGGGGAGCAATGGCGCGCCTGGGACCGGGCGCGCCCCCGGCTGGAGCGGATCCGGGCGGCCCGGCCCCAGCCGGGCCGGGACGCGAAGGTGGTCGCCGCGTGGAACGGCCTGGCCGTGCAGGCGCTGGCGCAGGCGGGCCTGCTGCTGGGAGAGCCGGGAATGGTGCGCCTGGCCCGGGACGTCGCCGGGTACCTCTGGCGGGTGCATTGGGCCGGAACCGGCGCGGCCGCAGCCGGGCCCGGCGGGGAGGGCGCACCGGCGGGACGGCTGGCCCGGGTCTCCTACGACGGCCGGGCCTCGGGCGCGGGAATGCTGGAGGACTATGCCGCTGTGGCACTGGGCTTCCAGGCCGTTGCCGCCGCGACCGGCGGGCCGGAGTGGATCCGGCGGGCCGGGGAGGTGCTTGGGGCCGCCGAACGGTTGTTCCTGCCGGACGGACAGCCCCGGGACACCACCGGGGACGACCCGCTTTTGGCCACCGCCCGGGGCGGCCGGGTCCCGGTGGAACCGTTTGATGGCGTGGTTCCCGGTGGAGTCGGGCTGCTGGCCGCTGCCCTGCTGGAGCAGGCCGGCCTGGAGTCCGCCCCCGTCCTCGGGAACGGGGGCGGGGGCGGACTTCCGGAGGGCGGGGAGGCGGTCCAGGGGGAACCGGCCGAAGCGGAAGCCGCCGCGGGGAACACGGACGAAGCGGACCGCTTCCGGCGGGCCGCCGCCCGCGGACGCATGGCTGCCGACCTGGTCCGGTTCGCCCAACGGGTCGGTCCGCGGGCGCCCGGCGCCACCGGAACGGCGCTGGCCGTGGCCCTGAGGCTGCGCTACGGCACCGGGACGGAAGTGGTCGCCGTCGGGGGGGACGCGGAGGAACGCGAGCGTTGCCGGCGGGCCGGGCTGCTGGCCGGAGCGGTGCTCCCGCCGCCGGACGGGTGGCCGGCCGCCCCGGACGGAAGCCTGCGCGTCTACCTGTGCCGGGGCGGCGTGTGCGCGTCCCCGTTCGGCTCCGCCGGGGAACTGGAAGCGGCCCTGGCCGCGGCCGGCACCTGAGCCGGTCACGGGCCGGGTCCGGGAAGGCGCGCCGTTCGCTGCAGGTCCGTTCGCTGCAGGTCCGTTCGGTGCCGGTCCGTTCGGTGCAGGTCCGTTCCGTGCAGATTTGCACCGCGCAGAAGGCCGCCGGGAGGGATCAGCGGACCCCGAGGACCGCAATCATGATCGCGATGAAGTGGCAGGCGAATCCGGCCACGGTGAACGCGTGGAACAGCTCGTGGAATCCGAACCAGTCCACGTGGATGTTGGGCCGCTGGAGCGCGTAGAAGACCGCGCCGGCGATGTAGAACGCTCCCCCGGCGCAGACGAGCACGGCCGCCGCCACGCTGGCCGCGAAGAAGTCGCCGATGAAGAGGAGGGCGCCCAGGCCCAGGGCGATATAGACCGGGACGTAGAGCCAGCGCGGCGCGTGTGTCCACAGGACGCGGAACAGTACGCCGAGCACCGCGCCGGACCAGACCAGGGACAGCAGCAGGGCCGCCTTGTCCGCTGGCAGCAGGGCCCAGGCCAGCGGCGTGTAGGAGCCGGCGATCACCAGCATGATGTTGGTGTGGTCCAGGCGCTTCAGGGCCAGCCGCACCCGGGGCGTCCAGTTGCCGCGGTGGTAGACCGCGCTCACGGTGAACAGCAGCAGACCGGTCAGCGCGTACACCGCGGAGACCAGCTTCCCGCCGGGCGTGGGCGCCAGCACCACCAGGACAATGCCCGCTGCCAGCGCAAGCGGCGCCGTCGCTGCATGGATCCAGCCCCGCAGCCGCGGCCTGGTTTCGGGGGAGCGGACCCGCTCGGTGGGCATTGCGGCCATGGCGAAATTCTAGCCTGCGCGAAGGTAACCTTCCGGCCGGGGCCGCGCCGCGGCCGGCGCGGGCGGGAACGGCGGGGCATCCGGCCCCGCCGTTCCCGTCCCCTGGGCCCGGAACCGGTAGCGTTGGGGGTGCGGGCGCCAGGGCCCGCGCTCAACGCGAGGAGGGTGCGGTGGAGCTTCCGGCGTTCGCATACCGGATATACGCGCGGAAGATGGTGCGGGAACTGTCGGCGGGCAAGCTGCCGCGGCATATCGGCGTCGTGGTGGACGGCAACCGCCGGTGGGCCAAGCTCGCCGGTGCCCCCACGGCGCACGGCCACCAGGTGGGGGCGGACAAGATCGTCGAGTTCCTGGGCTGGTGCGCCGAGCTGAAGATCGAGGTCGTCACCCTCTACATGCTCTCCACCGACAACATGAGCCGCTCCAGCGACGAGCTGGAGCAGCTGATGGGCATCATCGCCAACATGCTGGACCGGCTGGCCGAATCGGGGAACCTGCGGGTGCAGCCGGTGGGGGCGCTCGAGCTGCTGCCGGACTACCTTTCCGCCAAGCTCGACCGGCTGGCCGGGTCGACCAGGAGCGCCACCGGGCTGCACGTGAACGTTGCCGTGGGCTACGGGGGCAGGCGCGAAATCGTCGACGCGGTCAAGGAACTGCTCCGTGACGCCGATGCGCGCGGGATGACCGCGGCCCAGGTGGCCGACACCCTCGATGCGGACCAGATTTCCCGCTACCTCTACACCCGGGGCCAGCCGGACCCGGACCTGCTCATCCGGACCTCCGGCGAGCAGCGGCTCTCCGGCTTCCTGACGTGGCAGAGCGCCTACAGCGAGTTCTACTTCTGCGAGGCGCTCTGGCCCGACTTCCGCAAGATCGACTTTCTCCGCGCCCTGCGCGACTTCGAGAACCGCCAGCGCCGCTTCGGTTCCTAGCGGCGGTAACGGTTACGGCACGGAGAACCGGCGGGGGCGCCGCCGCGCGCCGGGCTGGCGCAGGGCGCCATCCAGTGGCGTACCGCCTTGTCAGAGAGCCTATCCCGCAGCGGCGAGGGAGGCAGGTCCGTTCACGAGGAATTAACCGTTCCGTGACCTCCGAAGGGGCTTGGCGGGCGTAATTTGGGCTTATCGGTCGGCACCGTGCCGCACCGATCGGAAAGGCCGCCAGTGGGGATGATTCTCTCGCTCGGAAGGGGCCGGACCGGCCCCGCGGCCGGCCCGCATCCCGCACCGAGACAGATCTAGGGTTCCGGCCCTGGTTGGGAGACATCGTGGCAGCAAAGACCCAAACCGCATCCCGCAGCGCCCAAGCCGCACCGTCCGCGGCCCGCACGGCGCCTGCGATCCGGAACGATGCGGACGCGGCGGTGGCTGGGGCCACCTCCGAACGGCTGAGCGTGGGCGAGAAGTCGTACGTCCTCGACACCTCCGTGCTGATCGCCGACCCGCGCGCCGTCCTTCGCTTTGCCGAGCATGAAGTGATCGTGCCGATCGTGGTGATCTCCGAGCTGGAGAAGAAACGCCAGGACCCGGAGGTGGGGTTTTTCGCCCGCACCGCGCTGCGCCTGCTCGACCAGCTCCGCGTCGAGCACGGCGGGCTCGACAAGCCGCTGCCGCTGGACGGCGGGGGTTCGCTGCGGATCGAGCTCAACCACGTCTCCACCGACGTGCTGCCGGTCGGCTTCCGCGGCACCGACAACGATGCGCGCATCCTCGCCGTGGCGAAAAACTTCAGCGACGAGGGGCGCGACGTCACGGTGGTCTCCAAGGACCTGCCGATGCGGGTCAAGGCCTCCGCGATGGGGCTGCAGGCGGACGAGTACCGCAACGAACTCGTCAAGGACTCCGGCTGGACCGGGGTCGCGGAGGTCGTGGTCCCCGACGAGGACGTCGCCGCGCTCTACAACAACGAGCCGGTGGCCATCGCCGCGGCGGCGGACGAACCCGTGAATACCGGCCTGGTGGTCCTTTCCAGCCGCGGCTCCGCGCTGGGCCGGGTGGGCGCCGACGGGCTGGTGCGGCTGGTCCGCGGCGACCGGGACGTGTTCGGCCTGCACGGGCGCTCCGCGGAGCAGCGGCTGGCGATCGACCTGCTGGCCGACCGGGAGGTGGGGATCGTCTCGCTGGGCGGGCGCGCCGGCACCGGAAAGTCCGCCCTGGCCCTGTGCGCCGGGCTTGAGGCCGTCATGGAGCGCCGGGAGCACCGCAAGGTCGTGGTCTTCCGTCCGCTCTACGCGGTGGGCGGGCAGGAGCTTGGCTACCTGCCCGGCACTTCCGACGAGAAGATGAATCCCTGGGCGCAGGCCATCTTCGACACCCTCGGGGCGCTGGTGTCCGAGAACGTCATGGAGGAAGTCATCGACCGGGGCATGCTCGAAGTCCTTCCGCTGACCCACATCCGCGGCCGGTCCCTGCATGATGCGTTCGTGATCGTGGACGAGGCGCAGTCCCTGGAGAAGAACGTCCTGCTGACGGTGATGAGCCGCATCGGGCAGAATTCCAGGATCGTGCTCACCCACGACGTGGCCCAGCGCGACAACCTGCGCGTGGGCCGCCACGACGGGATCGCCGCCGTGGTGGAGAAGCTCAAGGGGCACCAGCTGTTCGGGCACATCACGCTGACGCGCTCCGAGCGGTCCCCGATCGCGGCCCTGGTCACCGACATGCTCGAGGACAACCTCTTCTAGGAGCCCGAAAAGTTCCAGGCGCCCCGGAAGGGCCGCGCACGACGCCGGCAGGCACCACCCGCCGGCGCCGTGCGCGGGTGCCCCGCCCCGATCAGCGGGCTACAGGGGGCTGGAGGATGCAGGGCTGGGGCTACAGGGGCTGGGGGCCGTGGCCGACCACCCAGGGGACGTGGCGGCGCACGTCGGTGAGGTTGGCCGGGTGTTCCACGAAGAGGTCGTCCAGCATGTACTCGTCCACCCCGAGGATGCGCAGGTCGTGGCCGCTGCCCGCGCCGGGGCCGTCGAGGACCTCGGTGGAAACGCACACCGCCGTTACCGCGTCGATGCGCACCCGGGTGCGTCCGGGGCCGAGCAGCGGGTGGCCCGCGACCGCGGCCCGGTAGGTCCGGTTGGGGGTGAGCACCGCCTCCAGCACGGCACGGCCCGCATGGGTGGCCTCCTCCAGGGCCAGCACCCGCACGGGATGGGAGAAGGGCAGTTCCGCAGGGGCCGGTTCGGCGCCGCCCAGCTCCACCGGGTCCAGCACCGCGGCCCAGCGCGGATCGCCGAAGGAGGGATCCCCGTAGGCTGCCTCCGGACGGCGCCGGACCAGCCCGTCGTCGTCGTAGACCGGCGTGGTCAGCTGCGGCGGGAGCATCCACGAGGCGCGCGTGCCTGCCGCGTAGAAAAGGCCGCGCGAGGCGTGGATGCCCGTGGTGCTGTGCAGCAGGTGCCCGTCCGGTGTCTCCACCCGCAGCGCGTCCGGCCTGCGCAGCCACGCCCGCACCCAGACGGACTCCGCGGCCGAACCCGGGCCGGCATCCCGGTTCCGCGTCCCGGACGGGACGCCGGGCCCGAACCAGGCGACCTCGAAGCGCAGGGTGCTCCACCGCCAGGGCGAGGACCGGCAGAGGCGGCGGAACGCGGCCGTCCGCTCCGGGGGGATCCGCGGGTCCGGGAAGGGGCGCCGGTCGGGGGAGGGCTCGGGGTGCGGCTGCGGGGTGGCAGGGTTCGCCATGCCCACAGTGTAGGGCAGGGCAGGGCGTGCCGCGCCGGAGGCCGCGGGGCACTGGGGTAGCGTGGGGCCATGATCGACGCCCTCGGCGCCCTCCGCACAGACCACCCGGCCGCCGTCGTGCCCCTGGTCCTGGCCCTGCTGCTGTTCGTGGTCAACGGGGCCAGGCTGGCCTGGATCGATGCGCGCACCCGCCTGCTGCCCAACCGGATCATTTTCCCCTGGTACCCGGCCACGCTGGTGCTGCTGGGGGCGGCGGCGGCGCTCTCCGCGGACTGGGGCGCCCTGCTGCGGCTGGCCCTGGCGGGGATCGCCCTGTTTGCCTTCTACCTGCTCCTGCACCTGGTGCAGCCGGGCGGGATGGGGATGGGGGACGTTAAGCTGGCCGGGATCCTGGGGATGTACCTGGGCTTTTTGACTTGGGAACACCTGCTGCTGGCCACCCTGGTGACGTTCGTGCTGGGCGGGCTGTTTGGGACCGCGATGATCCTGGCCCGCCGGGCCACCCGCAAGTCCGCGATCGCGTTCGGACCCTTCATGGTGGCCGGGGCGGCGGCTGCCCTGGTGGTGGCGGGCTGATGCCGGTCCCGGACTTCGTCCTGGCGCTGCGCGCCAAAATCGGCACCGACCCGCTCTGGCTGCCCGGGGTCAAGGCCGTGGTGCTGCGCCCGTGCGGCTCCTCCCCAGCGGGCAGCGGGGCGGGCGGCGGCGAGGGCGGCGGCCCCGGCGAGGTGCTGCTGGTCCGCCGGGCGGACAACGGCCGGTGGACGCTGCCGGCCGGCATCCTGGAACCGGGCGAGGAACCCGCCCGGGGCTGCGTGCGTGAGGTGCTCGAGGAGACGGGGGTCAGCGCCCGCGTGGTGCGGCTGGCCGGGGTGGGCACCACGGATCCGGTGGCCTACCCTAACGGCGACCGGGCCCAGTACCTGGACGTGGTGTTCGGCCTCGAATACGTGGCCGGGCAGGCCCGGGTGAACGACGACGAAAACACCGACGTGCGCTGGTTCCCGCTGGAGGACCTGCCCGACCTCCCGCCCCACCACCGCAGGGCCCTGGCCTGGGCGCTTGATCCGGACCCGGCACCGAAGTTCCTGGCCTAGCCGCCCTTCGCCCGGCTACCGGCCGGAGGGGGAGGTCATGGTGGTGACGTCCAGCGCCGCGTCGAGCTGTTCCACGGTCAGTTCGCCGCGCTCGACGAAGCCGAGGGCCACGGTCGCCTCCCGCACCGTCATCCCCTCGGCCACCGCCTTCTTGGCGATCTTGGCCGCGTTCTCGTAGCCGATGTACTTGTTCAGCGGGGTCACGATCGAGGGCGAGGCCTCGGCCAGGAAGCGGGCCCGCTCCACGTTGGCGGTGATCCCGTCCACCATCTTGTCCGCCATCACGCGCGAGGTGTTGGCCAGCAGCCGGATGGACTCCAGCAGGTTGGCCGCCATGACGGGGATGCCCACGTTCAGTTCGAAGGCTCCGTTGGTCGAGGACAGCGCGATCGTGGCATCGTTGCCGACCACTTGGGCGGCAACCATGATGGCGGCTTCGCAGATCACCGGATTGACCTTGCCCGGCATGATCGAGGATCCCGGCTGCAGGTCCGGGATGGCGATCTCGCCCAGGCCGGTGTTGGGGCCGGAACCCATCCAGCGCAAGTCGTTGCAGATCTTCATGATCGAATACGCGATGGTGCGCAGCTGCCCGGACACCTCGACCAGCCCGTCGCGGTTGGCCTGCGCCTCGAAGTGGTTGCGCGCCTCCGTCAGCGGCAGGGCGGTGTCCTCGGCGAGCAGCGCGATGACGCGCTGGGGGAACCCCGCGGGGGTGTTGATCCCGGTGCCCACCGCGGTGCCGCCCAACGGGACCTCGGCCACGCGCGGCAGGGAGGCGTCGATGCGTTCGATGCCGTAGCGGACCTGCGCCGCGTAGCCGCCGAACTCCTGGCCCAGCGTCACCGGAGTCGCATCCATCAGGTGCGTGCGCCCCGACTTGACGACGTCCCGGAACTCCCCGGACTTGCGTTCCAGCGCCGCGGCCAAGTGGTCCAGCGCCGGGATGAGGTCGTTGACCAGCGCGGAGGTCGCCGCGACGTGCACGGAGGTCGGGAAGACGTCGTTCGAGGACTGGGAGGCGTTGACGTGGTCGTTGGGGTGGACCGTGGTGGTGCTGCCGGCAGCCTTGAGCGCGCGTGTGGCCAGTTCGGCGAGCACCTCGTTCATGTTCATGTTGGAGGAGGTTCCCGAGCCGGTCTGGAACACGTCGATGGGAAAGTGCGCGTCAAACTCCCCGTCCGCCACGCGGTCCGCCGCCGCGGCGACCGCTTCGGCCACCTCGGCGTCCAGGACGCCCAGGTCCCTGTTGGCCCGGGCGGCGGCTTTCTTCACCCGGGCGAGGGCCTCAATGTGCTTGCGTTCGAGGGTCTTGCCGGAAATGGGGAAATTTTCCACGGCGCGCTGGGTCTGGGCACGGTAGAGGGCATCGGCCGGAACCCGGACCTCGCCCATGGTGTCATGTTCGATGCGGAAGGAGGCAGAGGAATCCATGGCTTCACCGTACGCCGGAGCGCCCGGCCGGGAACAGCCCGCCCCGGCCGGGCGCACGGCGGTCCGAAGCTACAGGGCCCCGAAGCCGGAGACCATCTCGGCCTTGCCCTCGGCCAGCCGGTAGGTGGCTCCGATGACGGCGGTGCGGCCGCCGTCGACCGCTGCCGAGATGATCTTGGACGCGTCGACCAGGCGCTGGGTGGTTTGCTGCACGTGCTCCACGACATTGCCGTTGACGTCCTGGACGCCGTTGCGGTGGGCCGTGATGACTGAGGGGGTGATGCGTTCGACCAGGTCGCGGATAAAGCCCGGGGGCATCGCTCCGGTCTCGAAGGCGTCGACGGTGGCGCTCACCGCGCCGCAGCTGTCGTGGCCCAGCACGATGATCAGTGGCACGTTCAGCACCGCGACGCTGTATTCGAGCGAGCCGAGCACGGCGTCGTCGATCACGTGCCCGGCGGTGCGGACCACGAAGACATCCCCCAGGCCCACGTCGAAGATGATTTCGGCGGCCAGGCGCGAGTCCGAACAGCCGAAGATCACCGCGAAGGGGTTCTGCTGCCCCGCCAGTGACTGGCGGCGGGAGGCGTCCTGGTTGGGGTGGGCGCTGTTTCCGGAAACGAATCGGTCATTGCCTTCGCGCAGACGCCGCCAGGCCTGGGCAGGGGTCAGCTGGGAAGGTGTTGCGGTCAGATCAGTGGTCATGGGAAAACCCTAACCGAGAGCGTTTCCGTCTACCTGCCGCCGCCGGAGGGAAGTGCCTTCATCACGGCCCGCGCGGCCTCGTCCAGGTCCTCGAAGGAGGACTCCCCGGTGAGCATCACGGTGACGCCGCCGCGTTCAAGCAGCAGCGTGCGGTTTCCGGCCTTGTCCCGCAGCTCCCAATCGGTGCCGTCGACGGTGCGCACGCCGGTGGCGGGGGCGAAATCCGTTTGTTGGGCGATCCATGACGGGTTGGCGTCGGCGGTTTGCCGCATCCAGATGAAGCCCTCGCGGGCGGTCACGAAGCCGACCTCCCAAAAGGCCACGCCGTCGGCGCCCGCGCCGGTCCAGCGGGCGAAGTTCGCATACCAGCCCTCGGCCATGACGGGGGCAACGGGGGTGAAGTCGGCGGCCTGGGCGGCCTGTGCGGCGACTTCGGAGACGTTGATGTCCCGCTGGTACGTCCCTTCCCGGTTGGCCGGGTTCATCGCGATCACGGGCAGGACCACCAGCAGGGTCAGCACCACGGAGATAATCATGCCCTTGAGCGACTGGTTGGCCCGCTTGGCCTGCGCCGCCGTGAGCACGGGCTTTGCGGCCAGGCCCTCCGGAAGGTCCCCGGCGGCGCCCTGGGGGGTTCCGCCGGCAGGGGAGGAGGGGGCCGGGGACTGCTGGGACGGGGTGCTGGGCGCTTCACTCACCCCTCCATTGTCCCCGATTCCGGAGGGCATCCGCACACCCGCTTCACACCCTCTCCACGCCCGCGGCACCCCCCGCCGGCGCCCCGCTGCGGACCCGGCGCGGCACGCGGTAATCGGCCGTCACAGGCCCGGCTTTGGCCATCGGGGATATGATCGAAGCGACCCACCGGATACCGCAACCACTCGAAGACGAGGCAGCCACGTGACAGAAGCCACGAACTACGCCCACCTGTCCCCACGACTTTCCCTCGGGGATGCAGAACCGGACCGCAACCTGGCCCTTGAGCTGGTCCGCGTGACCGAGGCCGCAGCCATTGCGGCCGCGCCGTGGGTGGGCATGGGGGACAAGAACGCGGCCGATGGTGCCGCGGTGGACGCCATGCGCGCCCTGCTCTCCACCGTGTCCATGAACGGCGTGGTTGTCATCGGCGAGGGCGAGAAGGACGAAGCCCCGATGCTGTACAACGGCGAGCGTGTCGGCGAGGGCCACGGCGCCGAGGTCGATGTCGCCGTCGACCCGATCGACGGGACCCGCCTGACCGCCCTGGGCATCAACAACGCGCTGTCCGTGCTGGCCGTGGCCGAGCGCGGCACCATGTTCGACCCCTCCGCCGTGTTCTACATGGAGAAGCTGGTCACCGGCCCCGAAGCGGCCGAGCTGGTGGACCTGCGCCTGCCGGTCAAGCAGAACCTGCACCTGATCGCCAAGGCGAAGGGCAAGAAGATCAGCCAGGTCACCGTGACCATCCTGGACCGCGAGCGCCACCAGCCGCTGATCCAGGAGATCCGCGATGCCGGCGCCCGCACCAAGATCATCATGGACGGCGACGTCGCCGGGGCCATCGCCGCGGCCCGCGAGGGCACCGGCGTGGACGTGCTCATGGGCATCGGCGGAACCCCGGAGGGCATCGTCACCGCCTGCGCCATCAAGAGCCTGGGCGGCGTGATCCAGGGCCGCCTGTGGCCCGCCAACGATGAGGAGAAGCAGCGGGCCCTCGACGCCGGGCACGACCTCTCCCGCGTGCTGTCCACCAACGACCTGGTGACCAGCGACAACTGCTACTTCGCGGCCACCGGCATCACCGATGGAGACCTGCTGCGCGGCGTGCGCTACCGCAACGACAAGGTCCTGACCCAGTCGATCGTGATGCGCTCGAAGTCGGGCACCATCCGCTTCGTCGAGGGCGAGCACCAGGCCGACAAGTGGGAGGCCTACACCCGCTAGGGGAGGGCTCCGGGGCCCAGGGCCCCGAGACGACGACGGCGGCCGGAGGACGAAAGTCCGCCGGCCGCCGTCGTATCCGGGCTCAGGCGTATCCGGGCTCAGGCGTATTTGGGCTCAGGCGACGGTGAAAGCGAAGGCGAGTGCGCCGTGGCCGTCCACGGGGCGGGCGATGACGGGGGATTCGTCGGCGCCGATGAACACGGATTCGCCGCGGGCCACGCGCAGGTCCCCGCGGGGGGAATCGAGCAGCAGTTCCCCCTCCACGCACACCAGGGCCAGCGGACCGTTCTGGGCCAGCGGCACGTCGCCGCCGGCCAGGTTCCCGGCGGCCTGCCCGGGGGAGGGCACCGCGACGCGCTGGAGCTGGAACTCGGAGAACGGGGGGCGGTAGAGCTCCTGGCCCAGCTCCGAGAACTCGGGCGTGCACAGCGGCACGCCCAGGCCGGTAAAGTCGACCGTGGCCAGCAGCTCCGGCAGGTCGATGTGCTTGCCGGTGAGGCCACCGCGCAGCACGTTATCGGAACTGGCCATGACCTCGATGCCCAGTCCGCGCAGGTAGGCGTGCACGTTCCCGGCCGGCAGGTACATCGCCTGTCCGGGGGCCAGGACCACGTGGTTGAGCATCAGCGACACCAGCACGCCCGGGTCCCCGGGGTAGTGCCCGGCCAGGGAGGGCAGTTCGGCCAGGCCGGGGTCGGTGGCAGCCAGCGCGGGGTCGGTCCCCACCGCCGCCGCAGCCGCCTCCACCAGCGGCACGACCCCGTCCCCGGCCTCGAGCAGGAAGGCGAACGCCGCGCGCCGGTCCCCTTCCCGCAGCAGGGCCGCGGTGTGCCGGGCCGCCGCCAGCGCTTCCCCAGTCCCAGTGGTCTCTGTCTCAGCGGTCTCTGTCCCGGTGTCTCCTGCCAGGGAGCCCGCCAGGGCCTCGAACAGGGACGCGGCCTCCTCCACGGGGCGGAACCCGCACAGGGCCGCGAAGGGCGTCAGCGCGTAGAGCATCTCCGGCTTGTGGTTGTCGTCCTTGTAGTTGCGTCGGGGGGACTGCGGGTCGACCCCGGCGGCCTCCTCGGCCGCGAAGCCGGCGCGGGCCTGCTCCAGCGTGGGGTGGACCTGCAGGGAGAGCGGCTTGGCCGCCGCCAGGACCTTGGCCAGGAACGGCAGGCGCCCGAAGCGCCCGGCCGCCTCGGCCCCAAGCAGGGACAGCGGGGCCGAGGAGATCAGCTTGTCCAGCGGAACACTGGTTCCGTCCGCGGCGGTGGCCACCGACGGGGCCCCGGGGTGGGCCCCGATCCACAGTTCCGCCTCCGGGCCGCCGGTCGGCACCCGTCCCAGCAGGCCCGCGATGGCATCGGTCGATCCCCAGGCGTAGTCGCGGACGGTGTTGGACAAGCGGTACATGGTTCTCCTAGTCGGCGCTGCATTCGTCGTTGTTGGAGGCGATCGTAGAGATCAAACCTGTCTGTCCGGCCAACTCCAGTTGAACAAGGTAGGCCTCGGTGATCGGGGACCCGTCCGGTTGGGTGGTGGGGATGTCCTCCTTGGCGACATTCCCCGCCCCTGGAGGGGAGGAGGACGCGGAGGAGGAGGACGGGGTGGCGGAGGATGCGCCCGAGGGGCTTTCGGAAGAATCCCCCGAGGATCCGCCCGGGGATTTCGACGGAGCGGCCGCCTTGGTTGGGGCGGTGGCCGAGGCCTCCGCCAAAAGGGTCTTCACCCGGGCCCGGATTTGGTCGAAGTCCGGGTAGGTGGAGAACCGCTCCGCGGCGGTGCCGAAGTCCGGGGCGCCCAGGGTCAGGCGCTTGAACGCGCTCTGGCGGGCCTTCCCGGCCAGGTTCACGAAGCTGCCGAGCTGGTCCTGCGGGATGTCCGTTTCGAGGATCTGCTCACCGGCACCCATGATCTGGGAGAACCGGGTCAGGACGGTCTGCGGGTTGAACTGGTTGATCATGGCCTGCTGCAGGCACTGCTGGCGGCGGATGCGGTGGTAGTCGCTGGTGAAGTCGCGCGAACGGGCGAACCACAGGGCCTGCTTGCCGGAGAAGGTGTGCCGGCCCGGTTCAAACCAGTGGGTGCGCACCCTGGTGCCTTCCCAGTACTTGCCGTTGTAGGGCACCCAGCCGCCGGAGGTGACGGTCACTCCGCCCATCGCATCGATGAAGTCCGCGAAACCGGCCATATCGATCAGCACGTAGGCCTGGATCTTGAGGCCCGTGATGCCCTCGGCAGCATCCATCATGGCTTCGGCCCCGGGGTTCTCGGCGTCCGGGTAGAGGTGGGCGTAGTTGGCTTCCACCGTCGGATAGAGGGCGTTGAGGATGCATTCGTTGCCGCAGTTGAAGCCGTCCGGGAACACCTGCTTGAGCGGGGAGGAGCTCGGGAACTGGGCGTTCTGGAAGTTGCGCGGCAGGGAGATCACGGCAGTCTTGCCGGAAGTGGCTTCGACGCTGAAGATCGACATGCTGTCCGGGCGCAGCCCCACGCGGTTCGCGCCGGCGTCCCCGCCCATGACCAGGAAGTTGTAGCGGCCGTCGACCGGGTCGAAGGCGGGCCCGGAGGCAAACACGTTCTCTATGGTCTGGCGTCCGGTGTTCAGAACGTAGGTGCCGTAGCCGAGGACGCCGCTGGTGGCCAGCACCAGCAGAACCGTGGCGGTGGAGACGATGGCCTGCATCCCGGGAGCCAGCAGGCGCGGACGGATCAGCGCGATCGTGTTGATGAACAGCACCAGCCAGCCGACGGCCAGCAGGCCCAGCACCACGGCCAGGACCAGTTGCACCGTGGGACGGGCGAGCAGGTCGATCAGCAGGCCGCGGTTGAGCAGGGCGAGGGCCGCGGTGGCCAGCAGGGCGAACCAGCAGCACAGCGTCACCGTCAGGGCCGCGCGGCCCAGCCTGCGGCTGCCGGCCACCACTTGGGCGCCGCCGGGGACGAACAGCGTGAGGAGAAGCAGGAACAGGGCGCGCTTCGAGCGCGTCCTGGCCGATGCGCCTTCCGGGTTGCGGACAGGGTTGGCCAGGATCGCTGCACGGCCCGCGCTGTGGCGGCTCCGGTTCTCCACGCCCCGCTACTCGAGTCCGGCCTCGGCGGCGACCGTGCGCCGCAGGGCGGCGCCCTTGTCGGCCGCCACCTGGCGCAGGTCGCGCGCGAAGTCCAGCAGCTGTGCGCGCAGGTCGGCAGCCAGGTCGTCGGTGCCGGTGGCGAGAATGCGCGCGGCCAGCAGGCCCGCGTTGCGGGCCCCGCCGATGGAGACGGTGGCGACCGGTACCCCGGCGGGCATCTGGACGATCGAGAGCAGCGAGTCCATGCCGTCGAGGGTCTTCAGCGGGACCGGCACGCCGATCACCGGCAGCGGAGTCACCGAAGCCAGCATGCCGGGCAGGTGCGCGGCGCCGCCGGCTCCGGCGATGATCACTCGCAGGCCGCGCTCATGGGCGCGTTTGCCGTAGGCAATCATGTCCTCGGGCATGCGGTGGGCGGAGACGACGTCGGCCTCGAAGGGGATGCCGAATTCGGCCAGGGCCTCCGCGGCCAGCCGCATGACGGGCCAGTCCGAATCGGATCCCATGACGACGCCGACGAGCGGGGCGGGGGTGGTCATCTAGAGTGCTCCTTCGGTGCTGGCGGTGGCGCCGTCGCGGATAATGGCCGCGACGCGTTCGGCGCGGGAACGCACCGAACCGGCGTTTTCGCCGGCCATGCCGACGACGTTGACGTGGCCGATCTTGCGGCCCGGGCGCACGGACTTGCCGTAGGCGTGCACCTTCGCCCGCGGCTCGGCCGCCAGCGCCGTGCCGAACGCCGAATACAGGTCCACGTTGGCCCCGCCGAGGTAGTTCTTCATGACGCACACCTCGCCCAGGGCGGAGGTGTCGCCCAGGGGCAGGTCGAGCACGGCGCGCAGGTGCTGCTCGAACTGGCTGGTCACGGAGCCATTCATGGTCCAGTGGCCGGTGTTGTGGGGGCGCATGGCGAGTTCGTTGATCACGAAGCCCGCACCGACGCCGGGGGTTTCGAACAGCTCGGCGGCCATCACGCCGGTGACGCCGAATTCCTCCGCGATGCGCAGCGCGGCGTCCCGGGCGGCCGCGGCGACGTCGTCGGACAGGCCCGGCGCGGGGGCGATGACCTCGTCGCAGACGCCGTCGACCTGGATGGTGTGGACCACCGGCCAGGCCCGGGCCTCGCCGCCGGGCGTGCGGGCAACCAGGGCGGAGAGCTCGCGGCTGAACGCCACCTTCTCCTCGGCCAGCAGCGCGGAGCCGTCGAACCAGTCGGCGCAGCCGGCTGCGGCCGCGGCGTCGTCAACGATCCGCACGCCCTTGCCGTCGTAGCCGCCGCGCGGGGTCTTCAGGACCACGGGCCAGCCGGTCCGGTCACCGAAGCCGACCAGCTCTCCGACGGATTCGACGGCCGCCCATGCCGGGTTCGGCAGGCCCAGCCGCTCGATCGCGGCGCGCATGACCAGTTTGTCCTGGGCATGGATCAGCGCCGCGGGGCGGGGCTGCACGTTCACGCCCTCGCGGATGAGGACCCGCAGGTGCTCGTTGGGCACGTGCTCGTGGTCGAACGTCATCACGTCCAGGCCGCGGGCAAACGCGCGCAGGGTATCGAGGTCCTTGTAGTCGCCGACCGGGGCGTTGGCCACGGCATTGGCCGCGGAAACGTCCTCGGCCTCGGCCAGGATCCTCAGTTCGAATCCGAGGTTTATCGCCTCGGGAGCCATCATTCGGGCGAGCTGGCCGCCGCCAACCACGCCAATCACAGGAAACGTCACGGGGACAGACTATCGAACGGGGGACTCGCCCGGGTGCCCGCGGCACGGTGGGGAGGATCCTTTGTCAGGAAACCGGCAGCGGAGGTGCCTACAATGGGGGGTTGTCCGGGTTTTCGGGACCCGGCCGGCCGGGTGGGCAAGCAGGGCCCCCGGCGCTATCGACACCGACCTTGGAGGGTCATGCTCAAGAAGCTGTACGGCAGGGCCCGGGGCCTTGTGTCCGCGCTGTGGCGGGAAGTCGCCAAGTTCGGCACCGTCGGCGGCATCAGTTTTGTCATCGACAACGGTGTCACCCTCCTGCTGATGCACGGCGCGATGTCCGGCAGCGAGGCCAAGGCCCGTTTTGTCGGGGCAACCGTGGCCACGCTGTTCTCCTGGGTCGCCAACCGCTACTGGACCTTCCGCCACCGCCGCCAGACCAACATGGCCCGCGAGTTCGGCATGTTCTTCCTCATCAATGGCATTGGCATCGGCATTTCCACCGGTTTCACCGCGATCGCCAAGTACGGGCTGGGCATCCAGGACAAGAACCTCCTCTTCGCCGCAGGCGTGGTGGGCATCGTGGTCGCCACGGTGGTGCGCTTCCTGGCCTACCGGTTCTGGGTCTTCACGGCCGAGCGCCCCTCCCCGGGGGTTTCCTCCGGCGCCCGCGAGCTGGTGCCTGCCGCCCCCGGCACGCCCGAGGCGCTGGCCGGGACCGCGCCGGAGGCCGTCCCCGGCAGCTCCCAGGACGCGTCCTCCGCCTAGCCGCGCCGGGCCCGTACCCGCCGGGCCCCCGGCACCCCTACTCCGCAGTGCCCGCCTCCGCAGTGCCCGCCTCCGCAGTGCCCGCCTCCGCAGAGCCGGCTCCTGCAGTCCCGGCGCCGGCTTCCGCCGCGCCGAGTGTCCGCTGCACCCGTTCTGTCTCCAGCAGGTGGTCGGTGGCCTGCGCCCCGTCGCCGAGGACCACCAGGGTGTCCCCGGCGGACCAGACGGAGATGGCCGCGGCCAGTGCCTCGCCCAGCCCGGTGCCGGCGGGCAGCAGGGCCGTGCCGCCGGGGGCGGGGGTGCCGAACAGTTCCGCGTAGGTGGTGGAGCCGGTGCCGGTGCGCAGGGCCGTAGCCTCCGCCGGAACGGGATCGGCCAGGAAGTAGTCGCCAAAGGCGCGCACTTCCGCCGCATAGTCCACGGCGTCGGCGGGCGCCGAACCGCCAAAGGACAGGGCCAGCGTGCCCAACGCCACACTGATCACGTCCGCGGCCGGTTCCAGCTCGGCGGCTTCCTCCGGGGCGTCGGAGGCGACGATGTTGGCCTCGCCGGAGTCCTCGACGGCCCCCGCGACGGAAACCGTGGCCCCGGTGTGGAGGACGCCCAGGGCCAGGGCCAGCGACTTCCAGTGCAGCGGCAGGCTCAGCCGCACCACGGTCCCGGGACCGGCCCCGAACTCCTCGGCGAGCAGGTTGGCCGTCTTGGCGACCCAGTTGTCGAAGACGCGGCCGCTAAGCTCCACCCGCTCCTGGTTTGGGCCGTGCCACACCAGCAGCGGGGCGGTGGAGTGGCGCACGGGCTCAAGAAGGCGGTCGACGAAGGGCAGCGGCGCGGGGGAAGCAGCCATGGGGGTCTCCTATTCTGGTCGGGTTAGGTCGGGTCGGGTTGGGGTGTCGGATCGGGTGGCGGCGGCGAAGGCGCCCGGGGCGGATGCGGCCATCCCCAGCGGCGGCCGGCGGGGTGGATGGCCGCCGGGGAAACGAAAATGAAACACGAGTTAACACTTGCGGTGTGGCGCGGCGCGCTTTTTCACTCTTGCATCTATAGAATCACCGACCCCACTTGACGGACCCGGAGTTACACCAGTGTAATTAGTTAGCGAACCGACCGGGACGCGTCCGGCGGCTCCATAGTCACGTCCGAGTCATGTCCCGTGGCACCATGCGCCGCGCACCAAGTCTCAAACAGTGCGGTTCGGTTTGCTGACAGGACACAAGACGAAGGGCTCATCTAAATGGGGAATACAGAGCGCGTTCACGACCTTGTTCCGGGGGCGGTGACCGCCCCGGACGCTTCCGGTACCAGGGGCGTGCCATCGGACTGGTTCGTTGACCCGGCCGAATCGGCAGGACGTTTCGGGGAGCTTGGCTCCCCGGCGCTGGAGGACCAGGCCACGGCCTTCCTCGCCGCGCACGACCTGGCATCCGCGGAGGACGAGGCGGGGGAGGTCCTGCCGGTGCGGCCGCTGGACGCCGATGTCCCGGCGCAGACGGCCTGGGTGGCAGTGCCCGGATTCCCTGGCGCCGAGGACGAGGGCGAGCTGGGGTGGCAGACGGAGGCCCTGTGCGCCCAGACCGACCCCGAGGCCTTCTTCCCTGAGAAGGGCGGTTCCACCCGGGATGCCAAGAAGGTGTGCGGTGCCTGCAACGTGCGTTCCGAATGCCTCGAGTACGCCCTGGCCAACGATGAGCGCTTTGGTATCTGGGGCGGCCTGTCCGAGCGCGAACGCCGCCGGTTGCGGAAGCGAGCGGTCTGATTCACTCCCGGGTTCGTGTCACGGCCGTTGTCGCATCGCGCAACGGCGCCAAGTTCCTGCCGCGGACACTGTCCGCCCTCGCGGGGCAAACCCGCCCGGTGGACGGGTTTGTCGGCGTCGATGCCGAATCGGCGGACGGTTCGGTGGCCCTGCTGCGTTCGGGGCTGCCGGGCGGAACCCCGATCGCCGAGGCGCCCGCCCGCGGCTTCGGGGCCTCGGTCCAGGCCGCGGCACGCCTTCTTCCCGAGCCGCTCCAGGGCGTCCAGGACTGGATTTGGCTGATCCATGACGACTCGGCCCCGGCCCCGGACGCCCTGCAGCGGCTGCTCGCCGCCGTCGAAACCGCGCCCTCCGTCACTATCGCCGGCTGCAAGCAGTTGGACCTGGACCGCCCCCGCCGCCTGATCGACGTCGGACTGAGCATCAGCCGCTGGGGCGAGCGGCTGACCCTGATCGACGTCGATGAACTCGACCAGGGTCAGTACGACGGCCGCTCCGATGCCTTCGCCGTCAATTCCGCAGGCATGCTTGTACGCCGCGATGTCTGGGAGGACTTGGGCGGATTCGACCCGGCGCTGCCTGGCTTGGGCGACGACCTTGACCTGTGCTGGCGCAACCGGATGGCCGGCCACCGTGTCGTCGTAGTTCCCGGCGCCCACATGTTCCACGCGGCGGACGCCGTCCATGCCGTCTCCGGTCCCGCGGCCGCCCGCACCGCCGAGGTCTACCTGCGACTGAAGCACGCCCCCCTCTGGGCCCTGCCCCTGCTGGCTCTCGGCGCCGTGCTGGGCGGCCTCGTCCGCTTCGTTGCCAGCCTGCTGGCCAAGGATCCCGGCCACGCCGCCGGGCAGCTCGGGGCCAGCCTCCGGGCAGTGTTCAGCCCTTTCCAGCTCGTGCGTTCGCGCCGCGCCGCCGCCGCGACCCGCAAAGTGCCCCGCTCGCTCGTGCGCCCGCTGATGGTCCCGCGCCGCGATGTCTGGTCCCACCGGCGCAGCCTGCTCGAATCCTTCCACGCGGAGCAGGTGATGGGCGATGGCACTGGCTCGGTGGCGGAGGCTTCCAACCCGTCCGGCGACGCCAACGACGACTTCGCGGCGCTCGCCGGCCCCCAGCGCACCAGCGCCGGGGTGGGCGCCGGCGTCGCCGTGCTCGCCGCAGCCGCCGTGTCCCTGCTGGGGCTGCGGGCGCTGGTCGGTGCCCCAGCCCTGGGCGGGGGGTCCGCGCTGCCCCTGTCCGCCTCCCCGGGCGGCCTCTGGGCGAACGCCTTCGGCTGGTGGCAGTCGGCCGGCTCCGGACGGTTTGGGCACGGCGATCCGTTTGACGCCGTCCTCTGGATCCTGTCCCTGCTGGGCTTCGGCCAGGCCAACGGGGCCCTTGTCGCGTTCGCGCTGGCGGCCATGCCCTTATCCGCCCTGCTGGCCTGGACCGCGCTGGGCGCCGTCACCGGCAGCCGGGCCGCCCGCCTGCTCGGTGGCCTGGCATGGGCGGTCGCGCCCACGCTGCAGGTGGCCCTGGCCTCCGGACGCCTCGGGGCCGTGGTCGCCCACGTGCTGCTGCCCGTCGTCGTGCTCGGGGCCATCCGCGCCGTGGGTGCGGCGCGCCCGCGGGATCGGTCCGAATCCCGCGCCGCCTTCCCCTCCGGCCCCACCCCGCCCACCCGGCCTGGCGTCGGGGGAGTGCCGTCCTGGACGGCCGCCGCCGGGGCGTCGCTGGCCCTGGCCGCGGTCACTGCAGGCGCCCCCGTGCTCCTGCCGGTCGCGGTCGTGCTGACCGTGCTGGTGGCCTTGCCGCTGCGCCGCCGTGCCAAGGCCCTGTGGTGGATGCCCCTGCCGGCACTGGCGCTGGCCCTCCCGCTGGGCCTGTCCGCGCTGGGCAATCCGCGTGCCCTGCTCGCCGATCCCGGGGTGCCGCAGGCCTTTGCCGCCGCCCCGCTGTGGCAGCAGGCGCTGGGCTTTCCGGTCGCCTTCGATCCCTCCGCCGGGGTGGCCGGATTCGCCCTCCCCGGCTCTGCGGGTGCCCCGTGGTCGCTGGTGGCGGCCCTGCTGGTCGGCGTTCCCGCGCTGGTGGCCGCCGCCTGCGCGCTGTTCCTGCCCGGCCGCGCCGGCCGGATGGCCCGCGTCCTCTGGTTTGCGGGGACGCTGGCGCTGGCGGCGGGGTTTGGCGCCCAGTATGTTCCCACCGCGGTGGCCGGTCCCACCCTGACCACCGCCTTCACCGGTCCCACCGTCTCCGTCTTTGTCCTTGCGGTGCTCTTCGGGGCGGCACTGTTCCATGCTGCCTTCCACACAGATGCCCTGAACGCCGCTGCCCTGGACACCGCCGGGCGCGGCCCCGGGAAGGGCCGCAGGGCCGGGGCCGCCCTCCTGGCCGGTGCCGTCCTGCTGTCCACGGCCACGACCGGCGCGCTGTGGCTTGCCCCGCGGCTGGGTACGACGGCGGAGCCGGAGACGGTGGCGGCGCGCCCCGCAACGGATTTCGGCGCCTCACAGGAACTTGTGCCGGCAGCTGCCCGGACGCTGCCGGCGACCGCCGCGGACCGTGGCCACGGCACCTACGCCGAGCGCGTGCTCGTGATCGCCCCCGGCACCGACGGTGGCATGGCTGCCGTGCTGATGTCCGGCTCCGGCACCACCCTGGACCAGCTGTCCCAGGTGGCCGCGTCCGGGCGGCTCCACGGCTCCCTGACCGCGCCGGAGGTCAAGGCCGACGACGATGCCGATGCCGCCCTGCGCCGCACCGTCGCCGCGCTGGCCTCCGGCCAGGGGATCGACCCGCGCCCGGAACTGCAACAGCTCGGGGTGTCCTTCGTGGTGCTCCAGGAGACCGATTCGTCCTCCAGCCTGCTGGCCGGCCAGCTCGACGCCGTTCCGGGGCTGGCCGCCGTGGGCAGCACGGATTCCGGCTGGCTGTGGCGGGTCGACCCGGCGAGCCGGCTGGACGAGGACCCGGGCGTGGCGGCGCCAACGGCGCGGGTGCGCATCGTGGACGCCGACGGGCGGACCGGCGCGCTGGTCCCCGCCGAAACCGGCACCGTGCCGGACCCCGCCGGCCGGTCCATCCTGGTGGACGCGGCCCCCGTCGGGGCCGGGGCCGCGGGACGGCTGGTGGTGTTGGCGGAACGCGCCGACGCCGGCTGGAGCGCAACCCTGGACGGCAGGCCGCTGGAGCCGGCCACCTCCGGCTGGGCCCAGGCCTTCCGGCTGCCCGCCGGGGGCGGCACCCTGACGATCCGGCACACCAGCCCGTACGCGCTGCCCGTGGGCGTGCTGCAGGGCGCGGTCTTCGGCCTGGCGCTGCTGTTGGTGGTCCCGATCCCGCCCCGGCGCCGCTTCGCCCCGCGCCGGGTGGAGGAATACCGGGCCACCAGCACCACCCCGTCCATCGCGGAGCTCGACACCGGACGGCCTGCCGGGTCCGGGGGCGCTTCGGACCGTGCGCCGGTGGAACCCTCGGCAGTGGAAACCTCGGCAGCGGAAACCGCGCTGCCGGAGGCCACGCCCCAGGGCGCGCCGCCGGGTGCCACGGTTCCGGATCCCGCCGCGGGGAAGCAGGACCGGCAGCCGATTGCGGTGCCCGCCGCGCTTGAACGCCGCGGCGCCGAACGGCGGGCCCGCAGCAGCCGTGCCGCCCTTGCCGGTAAGGCCGGACCCCTGGATGCCGGACCCCTGGATGCCGGGTCCCGCCCTCCGGTGTCCCTGCCCGTCCCCTCCAGTGGCGCAGGGGCCCCAAAGCCTGAACCGAACGGCGACGAACCGATGGAGGCCAAACAATGAGTGGACGCAGGCGCCGCGGCGGACGGGGCCGTTCCGGCCGCCTCCTCGCGGGGGGACTGGCCATCCTGCTCCTGGGCGGCACCGCTACGGGAATCGGCGCGGCCGCGTTCGCGCTGGACCAGCCCGTCCAGCGCGAGGTCGGCGTGCCGCTGGCCGCCGTTCCGGCCGGCGACTTCGTTGCCCAGTGTCCGGCCACGCCCCGGCTCCCTGAGGGGGCCGCCGTCCCCGATACGGATCCCGCATTCGCCGCGTCGTCGCGCTCGGCCCGGACGGCCGTGCGGGCGGTGCTCCTCAGCGACCTCGCCCAGCGCGTGCCCGGGGCGTCGGTGGCGCTGCTGAACGGCAGGAACCTGCGCACGCTCTCCGAGGTGCTGCCCGCGGCGGAGGCCGAACGGACCGAAGCGATCAGCGAAGCGGGCACGTCCCGGCGCGAAGCGGTCGTGGAGTCAGGCATGGCCGAAACCGCCGCAGCCGTCCTGGCCGTCCAGCCGCTGGGCGGGCGCCAGCCGGTCGCCTCGATGGTCCGGGCCTACACCGCCGACGACGGCGACCTGGCCGGCCTGGCCGTGTCCCGCTGCCAGAGCCCGTCCACGGACCAGTGGCTGCTGGGGGCCTCCACCACGGTCGGTTCCACCGCCCTGCTGGTCCTGGCCAACCCTTCCCGCACGGCCGCCACCGTCAACCTGGAGCTGCACGGGACCGACGGGCCGATCGAGGCTGCCAACACCAGCGGCCTGGTCCTGGCCCCGGGGACGTCGCGCTCGATCGTCCTCGCCGGCCTGGCGGCCGGGGAAGCGGCGCTTTCGGTGCGGGTCCGCTCCGCCGGCGGGCCCGTCACCGCGCTCATCCAGCAAAGCGTCCTGCGCGGGCTCACCCCGGGAGGGGTCGACTACATCGAGCCGGCCGCGGCCCAGTCCCAGACCCAGGCCGTTCCCGGCGTGGCCGTGCAGGACCCGGCCGCGACGCGCAGAATCGCCGCCCAGGAGGGCTATTCCACCGCGGTGCCCGAGCTGCGCGTCGTGGTGCCGGGCACCCAGGCCGCCACCCTGCGCGTGCGTGCGCTCGGCCCCGACGGGGAGGCCGAGCTTCCCGGTGGCGGGCGGGTGACGGCCGCCGCCGGCGCCACCACGGCGGTCCCGCTGGACCGGCTGCCCGCCGGAACCTACACCCTGGTGGTCGAGTCCGACGTCGCCGTCGTCGCCGGAGCCCGCTTGGTGCGGGGCACCAAGAAGGACGCCTCCGTGGACGCCGCGTGGGCTTCCTCGGCGGCGCGGATCGGCAGCGAGCACCTTGTCGCCGTCGCCCAGCGTGCCGACGCGGCCCTGGCCTTCGGCAGCGCCGGCGGGAGCGGGACGGTGGAACTTCGCCCCGTAGACGCGGACGGCACCATCGGGGCCGCCCAGACCCTGGCGGTGGCCGAAGGGACCACGGCGCTGCGCCGGATCTCCGAGCTCGGCGGGGATACCGTTGCGGTGCTGGTCAGCAGCTCCGGTGCCGCGGTCTACGGCGCCCAGGTGCTGACGCGCGGCAACGCCGGGATCTCCGCCATCACGATCCCGCCCGCGGTCGAAGGCCAGCGCGGCGTGCAGGTGGACATCAGGTACTGAGCCGCCGGGGAAGGTGGTCCAGGGCTGGTGGTCCGGCGCTAGTGGTCCCGGTGCCCGCGCCCGTAGTCTGGATCCACGTCCTCCGGGGCCATGGCGAGCAGTTCGGCTGCCAGTTCCACGACGACGTCGTGCACCACCTCGGGCAGGTCCACCGGGTTCCCGGCCAGCTCCTCGACGGGACGCCGGTATACCGTGATGCTGGCGGCCCTGCGCGGGGACGCGGTCACGGCCCGGCCCAGCGGGACGCGCTGCCCGGCCGCCGCGGCCCGCTCCAGCGCCTTCTTGCCCGGCACCAGCTCCACCATGAACTCGATCCGGGAGATTTTCTCCCCCCACAGGTCCTCAAGGCGTTCGGCCGATTCCAGCACCAGGTCCTCGAAGCGCTCGTACCGGGTCCGGGACCCCGGCAGTTGGGGCAGCATCAGCGGTCCGCGCAGCCCGCGCCCATGGCGGTTGCGCCGCCGCTCCGCGAAGGAACGCACCCGGCCCTCGCCCTGCGTCCCGTCCGGGGACGTGGGGTCGAGGTCGATGAACAGGTGGTGTGACATGCTTCGAGCCTAGCTCCCTCCGCGCCGGTGCGGGAACGGGCGGTGCCGTGGACCGGGCCGGTTCGGCCGCGCCTGCCACGCAACGGCCCCGGGGGCGGGTACGCTAGTGCCTCGTGGGATCCCTCAGACTCTGTTCACGCTCCGCCTGCCGGCAGCCGGCCGTGGCGACGTTGACCTATGTCTACGCCGATTCCACGGCGGTGCTCGGGCCGCTGGCAACATATGCCGAACCGCACTGCTACGACCTGTGCGCCCTCCACGCCGGACGCCTGACCGTGCCGCTGGGATGGAACGTCCTGCGCCTGGAACTGCCCGGCGAGGCCCCGCTGGACCCGGAGGACATCTACGCGCTGGCCGATGCGCTGCGCCAGCCGGACCCTGTCCGCGAGGCCGCCCCGGCCGAGGACCCGTCCGGGCCGCGCACCCCGCCGGACCCGCTGGAACCGCCGCCCGGGGGAGAACTGACCCGCAAGCACCTGCGCATTCTGCGGGACCAGTGCTGAGCCCATAAACTGGGGGCATGGCCAACATATCCGCGCAGCTCCTGGCTGTTCTGCGCTGCCCGGTGACCGGATCCACGCTCGTCCAGCACGGGGACCAGCTGGTCTCCACCGTCGACGGGCCACACGGCGTGCCCTGCACCTACGGCATCGTCAACGGCATCCCCGTACTGCTTCGCCCCTCCGGCGACGCCCCCAGCGACACCCAGGAGTAGTTCCCGCATGACTTTCGAATACAAGATCGCCGACATCAGCCTGCATGAGGCCGGCCGCCACCAGATCCGCCTCGCCGAGCACGAGATGCCCGGCCTGATGTCCCTGCGGCGCGAATTCGGCGCGGCCCAGCCGCTCAAGGGCGCCCGCATTGCCGGCTCCCTGCACATGACCGTCCAGACCGCGGTGCTGATCGAAACCCTGACCGCCCTTGGCGCCGAGGTCCGCTGGGCCTCCTGCAACATCTTCTCCACGCAGGACGAGGCCGCGGCGGCGGTCGTGGTGGGCAAGGGCACCCCGGAAGACCCGCAGGGCGTTCCGGTGTTCGCCTGGAAGAACGAATCGCTCGAAGAATACTGGTGGACCGCCGAGCAGATCCTCACCTGGCCCGGTGCCGCCGAGAACCCGGCCCTGGGGCCCAACATGATCCTGGACGACGGCGGCGACGCCACCCTTCTGGTGCACAAGGGCGTCGAGTTCGAGGCTGCCGGCGCCGTGCCGGCAGCCACCGAGGAGGACTCCCACGAGTACCGGATCATCCTCGACGTGCTGCGCGCCTCGCTGGCGGCGGACCCGCAGAAGTGGACCCGCACGGCGGCCGGCATCAAGGGCGTCTCGGAGGAAACCACCACCGGCGTGCTGCGCCTGTACCAGCTGGCCGAGCAGGGCAAGCTCCTCTTCCCGGCGATCAACGTCAACGACTCGGTCACCAAGAGCAAGTTCGACAACAAGTACGGCATCCGCCACTCCCTGCCGGACGGCCTCAACCGCGCCACCGACGTGCTCATCGGCGGCAAGGTCGCCGTCGTATGCGGCTACGGCGACGTCGGCAAGGGCGCCGCGGAGGCGCTGCGCGGGCAGGGCGCCCGCGTGATCGTCACCGAAATCGACCCGATCTGCGCGCTGCAGGCCGCCATGGACGGCTACCAGGTCTCCACCCTCCAGTCGGTGCTGGACCAGGGCGACATCTTCATCACCACCACCGGCGGCAAGGACATCATCATGGCCGCGGACATGGCCAGGATGAAGAACAAGGCGATCGTGGGCAACGTGGGCCACTTCGACAACGAGATCGACATGGCCGGCCTGGCCGCGGTCCCGGGCGTGAAGAAGGTGGAGATCAAGCCGCAGGTGCACGAGTGGGTCTTCGACGCCGGCACCGACGCGGAGCGCTCCATCATCGTCCTGTCCGAGGGGCGCCTGCTCAACCTGGGCAACGCCACCGGCCACCCGTCCTTCGTGATGAGCAACTCATTCGCGAACCAGACCATCGCGCAGATCGAGCTGTTCACCAAGCACGGCCGGAAGGCCGCCGACGGGGAGGGCTTCGAGTACGGCAACGAGGTCTACGTCCTGCCGAAAATCCTTGACGAAAAGGTCGCCCGCCTGCACCTTGACGCGCTGGGCGTGGAACTGACCGAGCTGACCAAGGACCAGGCCGAGTACCTGGGCCTGGATGTCGCCGGCCCGTACAAGGCGGAGCACTACCGCTACTGACGCACCGGCCAAGGGCCGGGTTCGGGCACCCTCCACGGGTGCCCGAACCCGGCCTTTTCCGTGGGAACGCCCAGGGGGCGGCGGACGGCGGAGCAGCGGGGCGGCCGGATCAGCGGTCCGCGAACGGCAGGCGGTGCAGCCGCGCACCAACCGCCCGCTGGCGTTCCTTGACGGCCAGCAGGCGCCGGTAGTCCCTGTTGCGGCGCTCGGCCATGACGGCGACCAGGAAGTCCTCGGCTTCCGTACCCGGCGGGGGAGCGGGCGCCACGTGGCGCTGCAGCTCGGCGGCCAGGCCGGCGGCCACCTGCCGGCGTGAGGCCGGTGCCATGGCAGTGGCCTGGCGGCCGAACCGCGCCACCTTCGCGGCCAGGGCATCGGGGACCCGGCCCAGGTCCGCCAGCTCCACCCACGGCCGCAGCGGCGCGGGCACCGCGGGCAGCGCGGGCGTGAACTTCTTCCGGCGCTCGCGCATCGAGTAGGTGCCGGCCAGCAGGTCGCCCAGCCGCTTCCCGCGCCGGTTGGCGAAGGAGACCATGAGCGCCAGCGAACCCATCAGGGCAAGGATCTCCAGCAGGGCCAGCATTGCCCGGATGAAGGCATGCCGGAAGCGGATGGATCCGCCGTCGTCGCGCACGATCCGCAGGCCCAGCGCCAGCCGCCCCAGCGACTTGCCGCGGCTGAGCGTCTCCACGGCGACCGGCACGACGACGAACCAGAACACCGTCAGGCCGATGCCCCAGGCGCGGCCGGCCGCGGCGTCGAGCAGCGCGGTCGTTTCCGACAGCAAAACCAGCGTGGCCACGAGGCCGAGGGCGTACCCGGCATAGTCGATGAGGCAGCCGGCAGCGCGCGGCACGAAGCTGGCCTCGCTCAGTTCCAGCTCCACGGCCTCGCCGGTGATCACGGTGCTCACCGATCCCCCTTCCACCCTGGGCCACCGGGCGGGCCCTTGGTCCCAATCTAGCCGCACCGGGCAGGCGGGAGCATCCGGAACGGCGCCGGGGCGGTGGGACGGCCCTTTCCGGAGGCCGGGAGGCCCGGGTGCGCCGAATGCGCCGCCGCGCTCCCGCGTCCCGCCTCGCCCGTAGCGGGCCCCCTGCCCGCTACGCTGGGGGGCGTGGACCTCGATGCGTTTGTTGCCGTACACCAGGACGACTGGCGCAGGCTTGACGACCTCGCGCGCCGGCGCCGCCTCAGCGGGGCCGAAACGGACGAGTTCCTGTCCCTGTACGAGAAGGTTTCCACGCACCTGTCGATGGTCCGCTCGATCGAACCTGACACGCTGGTCTCGGCGGACCTCTCCGCCCGCGTGTCCCGGGCGCGCACCCGGTTCACCGGCGCGCGCGGGAACTTCCTGGAGGACATGGCGGTGTTCTTCACCGCCGCCCTGCCGGCGGCCTTCTACCGGGTCCGGTGGCTCACCCTGATTACCGGAACCGCGTTCTGCGCCGTGGCGGTGGCCTTTGGCCTGTGGACGGCGTCCTCGCCCGAGGTCATCAAGGCCATGGGCTCCGACGAGATGCTCAGGGCCTACGTGGACCACGAATTCGTCGACTACTACTCGGAGAATCCGGCCGCGTCCTTCGCCGGGGCGGTCTGGACCAATAATGCCCTGATCGCGGCGTTGTGTGTCGCGTTCGGGGTGACGGGGCTGTATGTTCCCTTCGTGCTCTACCAGAACGCGGTGGGGGTGGGGATGGCCGGGGGCGTCATGGCCGCCTACGGGGAATTGGACACTTTTTTCCTGTACATCCTGCCGCACGGCTTCATGGAGCTGACCGCTGTCTTCATCGCGGCGGCCGCGGGGCTGCGGATCTTTTGGGCCTGGGTGGCGCCCGGGAACAGGACCCGCACTGCGGCCCTGGCCGCCGAAGGCCGGGCGCTGATTACCGTGGCGCTGGGGCTGGTGCTGGTCCTGCTGGTCTCCGGGGTGGTGGAGGCGTTCGTGACGCCCAGTCCGCTGCCGCACTGGGCGCGCCTGGGGATCGGGCTGGCCGTGCTGGCCGGCTACTGGACCTACACGCTGGTCCTGGGCCGGCGCGCGGCCGCGGCCGGCGCCACGGGGGACCTGGGGAAGTACGACGCCGGGGCAAGCGTCCCGGCCGCATGATGCCCGGGGAACGCACGGGTGCAGGGGCACGGGGAACAGGGGGCCCGGAAACAGGGGCCCGGGAAGATGGGGTCCCTAGAGGACCGAGGATCCAGGAAGACGACTTGGGCGCCGGGAAGATCCGGTTCCGGGGAAAGAGGAGAAGCGCCGCATGACGGAGAAGGACAAGACCACGCCGCAGCCCGGCCACGCGGAACCTGCGGTGCGCAAGGACGCCGCCGGTGCCGAAGGGGACCGCCGGGCCGCCACTGCTGCCCCGGCGGCGGAGGCCCTTGCGGAGACCGGCGGTGCAGGGTCCCCGGAGCCTGCGGCGTCCGCGGCCGGGGAGGCACCTGCCGCGGATGCCGGTGGGCCCCAGGCGATGTCCGCGGGGGCCGCGGTGCCTGTAGAGGCCGCTGGGCCAGCGGAGGCCGCTGCGTCCGCCGAGGTTCCGGTATCCGCGCAGGCCCGGCGTTCGGCCCCGGCGTGGCTGGCCGGCGTGGAGGCCGCGGAGGATTCCCTCCCCGTCGAGGTGCAGGCCAAGCGGGCCCGGATGGCGGAACTGGCCGGGCAGGCCGAGCAGTTGGAGCGGGCCGCCAAGGCGCGCCTGGCCAACCGGACCCGGCAGCCGGGAGCGCGCACGCCTGCCCCCGGCTTCTTCGGCCAGCCCGGAGCATCGGCCGCCGCTGCGGAGGAGCCCGCCGCCGGGGAGGGAGCCGGGAAGCCTGCCGCCGCCGAACCCGCAGTCGTGGGACCCGCCGCCGTCGAACCCGCCAGCGTCGCACCTGAAGCCGCGGGACCTGAAGCCGCGGGACCTGCCGCCGCGAAAGGCTCACCGGCGGACGCATCCTCCCCGGGCCGGACTGCCCCGGAAGCACCTGCACTCTCCGCACCTGCACCCTCGGCACCGGCCTCAGCCACGCCGGGCGGACCTTTCGGACCGGACGGTACGGCCCAGCCGGCCTCCGCCGGGCCTTCCGGCCGGCGCTCCGCCCGGCGTTCGGCCGGACAGCCGGAACCGGACGCCGGGAAGGCGGCGCCGCAGGAAGCCCAAGGGATGGCGGCTGGCGGCCCGGTCCCCGCCAACGCTCCCGGTGAGCCCACCACCGGGACCTCCGCCCTGCCGGTCGTGGCGGCGGAACCCGCCGGCACCGCCGTGCTCCCGCCCACGCCCACGCCTCCGCCGGTGGCCGCCTCCACCCCGGACCCCGCGGAGGCCGCCAGGTCGGCCAAACGGTCCGGCTTCGGGTTCCCCGGGTCCTCCTCTGAGCCGGGGGCCGATGCCCAACGGCGCAGCGAGGCACGCGAGGCGGCCCTGGCGGCCAAGCCGCTGCTGGCGCGCATCCTGCAAACGGTCCTGGCGATCGCCTACCCCTTCCTGGTGCTGATCGGCGCCATCAAGCTGGTCGCCAGCCCCTGGTTCCTGTGGCTGGAGTACAACCGTCCGGGCTTCCCGGCCGACGCCTACGGTTTCTCGGCCGGGGAGCGCCTCACATACGGCTCCTACGGCGTGGACTACCTGAACAACGCGGCCGGCCCCGAGTACCTGGGCAACCTGACGGATCCCGGCGGGAATCCGCTGTTCCTGAACACCGAGGTCGCGCACATGGCGGACGTCAAGGCGGTGGTGGCGGTGACCTTCGCCGCCGGGCTTGTCCTGCTGGCCGCCTCCGTGGCCATCGCGCTGTACCTGTCCCGGCGGTACGCCGGGGGCATCCGCCGGGCCCTGTTTGCCGGGGCGGTGTCCACGGTCGCCCTCATGGTGGTCCTGGCCGTGGCGGGAACCCTGAACTGGCGCGCGTTCTTCTCCGGATTCCACAGCCTGTTCTTCGCGGAGGGAACCTGGACGTTCCGCCTCGAGGACACGCTGATCCGCCTCTACCCCACACAGTTCTGGGTGGACTCGGCGATCGCTGTCGCTGCCCTGGTGCTGGTGGCTTCCCTCGTCACCCTGGTCCTGACCTGGCCGACGGCCCGGCGGCGCGAGCGTTCCCGGCTGCGCCAGGAGGCACGCGACTTCGGGCTGGGCCACTAAGGCCGAACCGCCGCCGGGGCCGGCCCGCCGGAACTACCCCCAGCTGGGCATCCAGATCCGCAGGCGGTAGAAGTCGTACGGGAGCGTGCCGCCGGTCCACACGGGCAGGAAGAAGGCGGAGACCAGGACGGCGAGCGCCACGAACGCTCCCACCACCAACAGCCCGGCCCGGCGCCGGCCCGGGGGCGCCGGGCCGGCTGCCGCCAGGCCCAGAACGTACGTCAGGGCCAGCACCATGAACGGGCCGAAGGCGATGGTGTAGGTGAAGAACATGGTCCGCTCCGGGTAGGCGAACCAGGGCAGGAACCCGGCCAGCAGGCCGGACAGGGCGGCCCCGGCACGCCAGTCGCGCCGGCCCCCCCAGAACAGCAGCACCACCGGCAGCGCCAGGGCGGCAGACCACCAGATCACCGGATTGGGCAGGTCGGTCACGACCGCGAAGCAGGAGGAGGCATGGCACCCGGGTTCCCCCTGCGCCGTGGTCTCGATCCAAAACAGCACCGGACGGCCGGCAAACAGCCAGGACCACGGGCTGGATTCCCACTGGTGGTCCGAATGCAGCCCCTGGTGGAAGCTGTAGGCGCTGCGGTGGTACTCGGCCAGGGAACGCAGCCACGCAGGTGCCCAGCCCCAGCCATCCGGTGGATGGGAAGCTGCCCAATCACGGCTGTAGCCCCCAGAGGTGGCCAGCCATCCGGCCCATGTCGCCAGGTAGGTCAGCGCCGCCGCCGGAACAATGGTCAGGAATGCGGGCATACCCTCACGGAACACCGCTCCCAGGAACCAGTGCCGGATCCCCGCGGCGCGCCGGGCCTGCACGTCCCACAGGACGGTCATCAAACCGAACACGGCCACGAACGCCAGCGAGGACCACTTCACGCCCAGCGCGCAGCCAAGCAGCACCCCGGCCGCGAGCCGCCACGGCCGCCAGGGGATCCAGGGCCCGTAGAGCAGCAGGGAGGCCGGGGGCGTGCCGCCCGCCGCGGCCGCCGCCAGCCGGTCGGCCAGCAGCCGCCGGCCGTGGAACCGGTCCTCCACCAGCGCCCAGAACGCGGCAAGCGCGAAGAACATTACGAACACGTCCAGCAGCGCGGTGCGCGACTGCACCAGGTGGTGCCCCTCCACGGCCAGCAGCATCCCGGCGAGGCCGCCGAGCACCACCGAGGAGAACATCCGCTGCGCCACCAGCGCCAGCAACAGCACCGACAGCGTGCCAAAGAACGCCGGGGAGAAGCGCCAGCCCCAGCCGTTGTCCGTCCCGAACACCAGCATCCCCGCCGCAATCAGCCACTTGCCCAGCGGAGGGTGCACGACGTAGGCGGCGGCGTCCAGCGGAGCGGGGCTGCCCGCCGTAAAGGCATCGTTGGCGTCCTGGGGCCACTGCCGTTCGTAGCCGGACTGCAGGAGGGAGTAGGCGTCCTTGACGTAATAGGTTTCATCGAAGATCAGGGCGTGCGGGTGCCCAAGGTTCCAAAAGCGCAGGATCCCGGCCAGCAGGGCCACGGCCAGCGGAACGATCCAGCCCCACGCGCCGAAGCGCACGCCGTCGCCGAGCAGCCGTGTGCGCAGCGCCTCGCGGTCGAAGGCGCGCGAGGGATCGCGGACCCAGCGGGTCCGCGGCGGCTGGATCGGGGCGCTCACCTGCGCCACTCTACCGGCGGGCACCGCGCGGCATCGGCAGCTGGTCCCCCGCCGGGTACCGCTTCCCCGGCTCCCGCATCTCGCTGGCGCTCGATGCGGGTCCCTCGCCGAGTACCGCTTCCCCGGCTCCCGCATCTCGCTGGCGCTCGATGCGGGTCCCTCGCCGAGTACCGCTTCCCCGGCTCCCGCATCTCGCTGGCGCTCGATGCGGGTCCCTCGCCGAGTACGCTGGGGCTCGTGGAAAATCAGAAGACGGGCCGGATCGTGCTGGCTGCAACACCCATCGGCAACCTCGGCGACGCGTCCCCGCGCCTGATCGAACTGATGACGACGGCGGACATCGTCGCCGCCGAGGATACCCGCAGGCTCATCCACCTGGCCCAGGCGCTGGGGATCCGCGTCCCGGGCCGGCTAATCAGCTACCACGAGCACAACGAGGTGGCCCGGATCTCCGAACTCTTGGACCTGGTGCGCGCGGGAAACACCCTCCTGGTGGTCAGCGACGCCGGCATGCCCGCCGTCTCCGACCCCGGCTTCCGGCTGGTCCAGGCCGCCGTGGCAGACGGCGTGGACGTCACCGCGGTCCCCGGGCCCTCCGCGGTGCTCACCGCGCTGGCCCTTTCCGGGCTGCCCACGGACCGCTTCGTCTTCGAGGGGTTCCTGCCGCGCAAGGCCGGGGACCGGGCCTCCCGGCTGGCCGAGCTCGCTGCCGAGCAGCGCACCATGGTGTTCTTCGAGGCCCCGCACCGGGTGGAGCCGATGCTGCGCGCGCTCGCCGACGCGTTCGGCCCGAACCGTCCGGCCGCCGTCGCCCGCGAACTGACGAAGCTGCACGAGGAGGTCCGCCGCGGCACCCTCATGGAACTGCTCCAGTGGGCCGAGGGCGAGGTGCGCGGCGAAATCGCCGTGGTCGTCGGCGGAGCGCCCGAAGGCGAGCCGGCCAGGGCCGCCGACCATGTGGCCCGGGTGCGCGAACTGGTCGAGGGCGGGCTGCGCCTGAAGGACGCCGTGGCCGCGGTGGCGGAGCAGGAGCGCGTCTCCAAGCGCGAGCTCTATGCGGCGGTGCTCGAGGCCCGCTGAGGGCCTCCACAAGGGCCCCGGCAGGGGTCCGTTTCCCTGCCGGAACGCGGCGGGACCCGGCGGCGCGGGGTTGTGCGTTCGCATAGCGCAGGGCGTGCGTCATAGTGCAAAGCGGAATTTACAGTATTCCGGCCGGAGCCCTAACGTTTTTGTGAACCCTACGACCCTGCGTCTTTCCGGAGGTACCACCATGACTATCACGCCCGAACGCGAAGCTGAGCTGCTTTCCAAGGTCCCTGCCGGCCTGTTGATTGACGGTGTGTGGCGCGATGCTTCCGACGGGGGCACCTTCGATGTGCAGGACCCGGCGACC
>NZ_BKDJ01000012.1 GCF_008580665.1 Zafaria cholistanensis | reverse complement strand
GGCGCGATGCGCCACAAGGGCCTGCCCATCCCCGAGGCCCTGGCCCACATCGAGTCCTCCGGCGACACCCGCCAGGAAGCCGCCAGCCTGATCCCGGCCACCTGAACCCGGCAACCCGAACCCCGGCAACCCGAACCCCGATCCGGGAAGCACAACGGTGGCAGGCCACCGTCATCTCCGGGTTTCGCCGCCCCGCTTCACCGCCGAACAGGGGCGGCCGTTTCCGCCCGGTCCTGCTTTCCCGGCCCCGCGCGGCGCAGGGACACCGTGGCAACCCGCGCGCTTGCCGCGCCCGCAAAAACGGCGGCAAGCGCCGCGTGGCCCTCGGCCGCCGCAGGCCCGGCAGTCCCGGCAGTCCCGGCCGACAGGTAGGCGTAGTTTTCCAGCCTGTGGGCCGCGCCGAAGGCTCCGGCGTTCCGCGCGCTGCCTGGGGCGTAGCCGTCCAGATATACGGTGACCTGGTTGCGCGTATCAGGGTTGGGAATCCCGTCCGCCCCGGGCACCGGGTCGTCCACGTGTTCCAGGTGCAGGCCGCGGACCGTCTCCGGCAGCGGCACGTTGCCCACCGGGGATCCGGTGGTGACCACGTGCTCCACCCGGTAGGCAGCCAGGACGCGGGGGTCGACGGCCACGTTGGCCGCATGCACGCCGCCCTGGCTGTATCCGGCCAGAACCAGCGCCTCCCCCGGCCGCGCCCCCACCGCCTCCAAGGCCTCCAGCGTCGCGGCGGCAACGTGCTGGCTCCCCAGCCCCAGCGCTTCGGCCACCCCGCCGGCATCCCACGGGTTCATCCCCGCTCCGCCGGTTCCGGTGCCCTCCTCCGCCTGGGTGCCCGGAAAGGTGACGACGTGCACCGGGCCGGCATCGGTCCGCACCGTGGTGACCAGCAGTGACCCGGGACCGGCCACCCCGGCCTCGGCCCGGGCCTGGAGTCCCAGCAGCGCCCCGAGGCTGCCGTCGAACGGCTCCTCCACGGCAGGCTCGGCGGCGACGACCTCCACCGGCCCCACCCGCACCCACTGCAACCCCTCGCCCGTCCTGGCCAGGGCCGGGTAGAGGCGCTCGGCGACGGTGGTGTCGAAGAGGCCGCCATGGGCCCGGTCCTGCAGCATCCAGGCCTGGGAGGCCACCGGACGCAGCCAGGGGAACAGGAACCCGGCCAGTTCCCCCACGATCACCGGCGAGCGGTTGATCAGTTCCTCCGTGGTGGCAGTGCGTGGACGCAGCCCGTTCGTTGCGAGGTCGCGGGCCAGCAGATAGGGAAGCACCAGGGCCCGGGCGTCGTTGACCGCCCGCTGCACCGAGGCCTCCGCCGCCTCGTAGACCTGCCGGCTGTGCCCCACGGCCATAGAGACCAGTCCCAGCTCCGCCCGGCACAGGGCGGCCATCGCCAGCGCCTGCTGCCGCTGGGCCTCCACCGGCAGCAGGGCCGGGTTCCCCGGCAGCGCCAGCAGGCTGCCGGCCCGCTCCCACCACTCTCCCGCCAGCTGGTGCTCGGCCTCGGCAAGGCGTCCGGCCACCCGGGCCAGGACTGCCCCGGCCCGCTCGATCTCCTCCAAGGCGAAGTCGACGCTGCCGATTCCGCCCCGCTCCGCCCCCACCCTCAGCCTCCGGCCATCAGCGGCAGGCCCGCTGACGCCAGCCCCTGCAACGCCCCCCACATTGCCTGTCCAGCCTCCGGGGACACCCCGGGCGGGACCTCAAACACCGCCGCCGCATGCCGGGCCGAAGCTCCGGTCTGTTCAATGAGCAACCCAAGCGCGTGGACTTGGGCCCGCAGCCACTCGGCGCGGTCCCGGAACGCCTGTCCGGCCGGGGATTCCCACCCGAGGGCCTCCAGCGATGCCAGGTCCCGCGCCCCCTCCTCGACAAGCGCCGCCGCCGCGGCCGCCCTACCGGCGATTTCAGCCAATACCTGCCGGGCGAAGCTTTCCGCCCCCGCCGTGCCCTCCCATCCCCTCGCGCCGAATGCCGTTGTGCCCAATGCCGCCGTGCCCAATGCCGTCCCGCCCACCACGGTCCCGTCCATCCGCCCTCCCTTTCCGGCTTCCCACGCTAGGGACGCCGCCGCAGGTGCGGGTCCGCCGGCGCCGGCCTTGGGGAGCACGTGCCGCCCGGGCGGGCCTGTGGAGGAGAATGCGGCCGCATCCGCGCGCCCGGCGGTCGTGAAAGAATGGGGACCATGGCTGAAACCGCGCGCATTTCCCTTGCTTCCGAACCCCTTGCCCTTGGTGCCTTGGACGGCCGCTACCGGGCCGCCGTCGCACCGCTGGTGGACTACCTCTCCGAGGCCGCACTGAACCGCGACCGCGTCCACGTCGAGGTCGAGTGGCTGATCCACCTCACCGGCAAGTCCGTGCTCCCGGGTGCCGGCCCGCTCACCGCCGAGCAGCAGGCAGCCCTGCGCGCGATCGTCACCTCCTTCGATGCTTCCTCCGTCGCCGAGCTCGCGGAGATCGAGGCCGTGACCGTCCACGACGTCAAGGCCGTCGAGTACTACATCGGCCGCCGCCTGGCCGGGATCGGCATCGAGCACCTGACCGCGATGGTGCACTTCGGCTGCACCTCCGAGGACATCAACAACCTCTCCTACGCCGTGGGCATCAAGGGCGCCGTCGAAAACGTCTGGCTGCCGGCCGCCCGCGCGCTGGTCGCCCAGATCACGGAGATGGCCGAGCAGACCCGCGGGATCCCGATGCTCTCCCGCACCCACGGCCAGCCGGCCACCCCCACCACGCTGGGCAAGGAGCTCGCGGTCACCGCCTGGCGCCTGACCCGCCAGCTGGACCGCATCGCCAGGACCGAGTTCCTCGGCAAGATCAACGGCGCCACCGGCACCTACGCCGCGCACTACGCGTCCGTCCCGGGCGCCGACTGGCAGGAGGTCTCCCGCACCTTTGTCGAGGGCCTGGGCCTGACCTGGAACCCGCTGACCACCCAGATCGAATCCCACGACTGGCAGGCGGAGCTGTACGCGGACATCGCGCGCTTCAACCGCATCCTGCACAACTTCTGCACCGACGTATGGAGCTACATCTCGATCGGCTACTTCGCGCAGATCCCGGTCGCCGGCGCCACCGGCTCCTCCACGATGCCGCACAAGGTCAACCCGATCCGCTTCGAGAACGCCGAAGCCAACCTGGAGATCTCCAACGGCCTGCTGGACACCTTGGGCGCGACCCTGGTGACCTCCCGCTGGCAGCGCGACCTCACCGACTCCTCCTCCCAGCGCAACATCGGCACCGCATTCGGCCACTCCCTGCTGGCGGTCTCCAACGTCGCCAAGGGCCTGGAGCGCCTGGACGTGGCCGAGGGCGTTCTCGCCGAGGACCTGGACCACAACTGGGAGGTGCTCGGCGAAGCCATCCAGATGGTCATGCGCGCCGAGGCCGTCGCCGGCGTGGCAGGCATGGAGAACCCGTACGAGCGCCTGAAGGACCTCACCCGCGGGCAGCGCGTGGACGCCGAGCGCATGAAGGAGTTCGTCTCCGGGCTGGGCCTGTCCGCCGAGGCCGAGGCGCGCCTGCTGGCGCTGACCCCGGGCTCCTACACCGGCATCGCCCCGGTGCTGGTGGACCACCTGAAGAAGTAGCGGCACAGCGTCCGGGCGCGGCTTCCGCGCGTCCGGATGCCGCAGCACTGCACGGCAACGGCCCGCACCCCCCAAGGGGTGCGGGCCGTTGCCGTGGGGCTAGAGGTCGGCGAGGACCGTGGCAGGGTTTTGGATCGCGTCCGCCACGTACCTCAGGAACCCGGCGGCCGTGCCGCCGTCGCAGACACGGTGGTCGAACGTGAGGGTCAGTTCGGTGACCTTCCGCACCGCCAGCTGCCCGTTCACCACCCACGGGCGTTCGATGATCCGCCCCACGCCGAGGATGGCGGCCTCGGGGTAGTTGATGATCGCCGCCGATCCGTCCACCCCGAAGACCCCGTAGTTGTTCAGCGTGAACGTGCTGCCGGACAGGTCCTTGGGCGCTGCCGCGCCATCCCGGGCAAGGGCGGTGAGCCGCCCGATTTCGGCGTCCAGCCCGCGCGCGCTGAGCCGGTGTGCCCCCCGGACGCAGGGGACCACCAGGCCGCGGTCCGTCTGCGCGGCAAAACCGAGGTTCACGCCGTCGAAGGAGACGATCTCCTGGCTGCCGTCCGCGGCCGTTTCGATCCGCGTGTTCAGTTCCGGGTACCGGGCCAGGCCGGCCAGCGTGAACCGGGCGATCAAGGCCAGCAGGCCCGGGGTGTTCGCAGGGTCTGCGGCCTTCAGCCCCGCGCGCAGCTCCAGCAGCGCGGTCGCGTCCACGTCTACCCAGACGGTGGCCTCCGGGATCTCCGCGCGGGAGCGGGTCATGGCTTGGGCAATGGCCTTGCGCACGCCCTTGACGGGCGTCCGGGCCGCCAGCGGCAGGCCGGTGAGTGCGTCGGACGCGGGGCTGCCGGTGGCCTCCTCCGCCGCGCCGCCGGCTTCCGGATGGGATTCCGCTGGTGCGGCAGCGAAAATCGCCGCCTCGACGTCAGCCCGCAGCACCAGCCCGTCGGGGCCGCTGCCGCGCAGGGCAGCGACGTCCACCGCGTGGTCGCGGGCGAGCTTGCGTACGATCGGGGAGACCACCAGCGGGGCGGCGACGCCGCGTTCCAGGGTGATCGCGCCGCCGGTGCCCTGGGCGGGGGCCGCGGAGTCCGCGAGGGACCCCCGTTCGCCGGGACCGGGAGCAGCGCTGAGGCCGGACGCAGCGCCGGAACCGGCAGGGCCGGCCCTGCCGGGGCCGGAAGCGCCACGCGGGCTTCGCGGGCGCCGGGTCCGTCCGCCGGCATGGCCGCCGGAGGTGCCGTAGCCGATCAGCACGTTGCCCGAGCCTTCGGATTCGACGGCGGCGGCCTCCGGGCGGGCCCCGGCCAGTTCCTCTTCCGCATACGTCTGGCCGCCGGAGGATCCGTCCAACGGGCCGCCGGCCGCGGCGGCAGCGCCGGTCCCCTCGGCGGAACCTCCACCCCCGGAACCTTCGTTCCCGGTGCCTTCGTTCCCGGTGCCTTCGCTCCCGGGGCCCTCGGCCACCGAGATCAGCGGCTTGCCCACATCGATTGTCTCCCCCGCGGCCCCGTGCAGCTGATGCACCACCCCGGCGTAGGGGCTGGGCACCTCCACCATGGACTTGGCGGTTTCCACCTCGGCGATCGGCTGGTCCACGGCCACCGGGTCGCCGACCTTCACCAGCCAGGCCACCAGCTCCGCTTCGGTCAGCCCTTCCCCCAGGTCTGGAAGCATAAATGTCTTCACGGCCATGGTTAGTCCTCCCACTGCAGGTCGTCGACGGCGTCGAGGATGCGGTCGACGCTCGGCAGGAAATAGTGCTCAAGCTTGGGGGCCGGGAACGGCACGTCGAAGCCGGTCACCCGCAGCACGGGCGCGGCCAGCGAATGGAAGCAACGCTCCTGGACCCTGGCGACGATCTCCGAGGCCACAGAGGCGAAGCCGGGGGTCTCGGCGACCACCACGGCGCGTCCGGTCTTGCGGACCGAGGCACAGACCGTCTCGTCGTCGAACGGGACGATCGTGCGCACGTCCACGACTTCGATCGAGCGGCCCTCGGCCGCGGCGGCCTCGGCCGCCGCCAGCGCCACGGGCACGGAGGGCCCGTAGGCGATGAGCGTGGCGTCGGTGCCCGCGCGGGCCACGACCGCGCGGCCTTCGGTGCGGGAGGTCCCCGCCTCGTACTCGGCGCGCAGCGCCTCCAGGTCCACCTTCTCCTTGGAGAAGTAGAGCTTCTTGGGCTCCATGAACATGACCGGGTCGTCCGAGTCGATCGCCTCGCGCAGCATCCGGTAGCCGTCGGCGACCGTGGCCGGGACGAAGACCTTCAGCCCCGGGGTGTGGGCGTAGTAGGACTCGGAGGAGTCACAGTGGTGCTCCACCCCGCCAATGCCGCCCGCGTACGGGATGCGGATGACCATGGGCATTTTCAGCCTGCCCCGGCTGCGGTTGTGCATCTTGGCCACGTGGGAGGCGATCTGCTCGAACGCCGGGTAGGCGAACGCGTCGAACTGCATCTCGATTACCGGGCGCATCCCGTTCATGGCCATGCCCACCGCCATGCCCACGATTCCGGATTCGGCCAGCGGGGTGTCGAAGCAGCGGCTGCGCCCGAACCGGGCGGTCAGCCCGTCGGTGATGCGGAAGACCCCGCCCAGGGTGCCGATGTCCTCGCCGAACATAACGACGGCGGGGTCCGCTTCCAGCGCATCGGCCAGGGCCGTGTTCAGCGCCTTCGCAAACGTTACCGGGCCCAGATCGGGCTTGGACGCGGAGGTGGCCGCAGGTTCGGGCCGGACCGCCGGGATGCCGGCGCTGCCCGCGCGGCTGGAGGCCTGGCGGGCGGCGGCCGCGGCGGCGGGGACATTGGTGGTGGTCGATTCGGGGGTGGCGGTCTGGCTCACTTGGTGTCCTCCTCGCGGGAGAGTTCGTCGGCAAGCCGGACGGACTGCTCCACCAGCTGCGGCGTGGGGGTGGTGTAGACGTAGCGGAACAGGTCCTGCGGGTCGATCGTGGCCTCGGCATTCATCCCCGCGCGCAGGGTGGCGGCGGTTGCCTCGGCAGCCGCGGCGATGCGTTCCTCCGCCGCGTCATCCAGCAGCCCGCCCTCGCGCAGGTAGGCACGCATCCGGGTCACCGGATCCTTGGCCAGCCACGCCTGGACCTCGGCGTCCTCGCGGTAGCGGGTGGCGTCGTCCGCGTTGGTGTGGGCCTGGATGCGGTACGTGTGCGCCTCCACCAGCAGCGGGCCCGAGCCGTTGCGGGCCAGCTCCACGCCGCGGTCCAGGACCGCCAGCAGGGCCACCAGGTCGTTGCCGTCCACGCGCTCGCCGGCCATGCCGTATCCCACGGCCTTGTGGGCCAGCGACGGAGCGGCGGACTGGGCCGACAGCGGGACGGAGATGGCGTACCCGTTGTTCTGCACGAAGAACACCACGGGCAGCTGGAACACGGCGGCGAAGTTCAGGGCCTCGTGGAAGTCGCCCTCGCTGGTGGCTCCGTCCCCGCACATGGCCAGCACCACGGTGTCCTCCCCGCGCAGCTTGGCGGCATGGGCCACCCCGACGGCGTGCAGCAACTGGGTGGTCAGCGGGGTGCACTGGATGCCGACCTTGTGCCTGGTGGGGTCGTAGCCCCCGTGCCAGTCGCCACGGAAGATGGTCATGGCCTCCACCGGGTCCACGCCCTTGGTCATCACGGCCACCGAGTCGCGGTAGGTGGGGAAGAGCCAGTCGTCCTCGCGCAGGCACAGCGCGGCGGCGACCTGGCAGGCCTCCTGGCCGTGGCTGGAGGGGTAGACGGCCATGCGGCCCTGCCGCACCAGGGCTGAGTTCTGGTCGTTGACGCGGCGTCCGACCACCAGGCGTTCGTAGGCGGCCAGCAGTTCGGGCCCCTCCGGCAGCGGGTACTCGTGGCCCGGGGCCGTGCCCTGTTCCGCGACCGGCCGCACGCGCCCCTGCTCATCGATGATCTGGATCTGTCCGCGCGTGGGGAGCATGTAATCCTCGGGGGTGATCCCGAAGGCCTGGGCAGCGGCGTCCGGCCGGGCGGCCGGGATGCCCGGGCGCACCGGCCCGGCACTTGATGCGGCTTGGGTCATGGCGTGCCTCCCTGTCGATGGATGCGCCGCCGGCGGTGTGTCGCACACCACGGCGGACAGCGTGTTGGACTCCAGTATGGGAAGGAGGGCGGATCGTATCCAGACGCGGCGCAAAACGTGGAAGATTGGTTACGGTCGGGTTATTTTGGTGGACAAAACATCATAAAAGGGGGCCCGGAAGTGCCACCCGTCACACCCACTGAAAGACCCCATGGAACCATCACGCACGCCGCTGGACGAGATCGACCGCCGCATCATCGCCGAGCTGACCCGGGATGCCCGGCAGTCCATCACCCTGCTGGCCCAGCGGACCCACATCTCCCGGGCCCATGCCTACTCCCGCATCCGCCGCCTGGAGCAGGAGGGAGTCATCCTGCGCTATTCGGCCATCGTCGATCCGGTGAAGTCGGGCCTGAACGCCTCCGCGTACGTGACGCTGAAGCTGCGCCAGCACTCGTGGCGCGAACTGCGCGAGCGTCTAGCGTCCATCCCGGAGGTCCAGCACATCGGACTCGTGGGGGGCAACTTCGACGTCATCCTGCTGGTCCGCGCGCGCGACAACGTGGACCTGCGCCGGGTCATCTTCGACCACCTGCAGTCGATGCCCGGGGTTTTGGACACCCAGACCTTCCTGATTTTCGAAGACCTGGACACGCGCCTGCCGGGATAGGCCCGGGACCGGCCGGGCCCCTGCACGTAGACATGGACGGGGGACGGTGGGCGGGGACGTGCACGGCAACACGCTGTTGCGGCGCTGCTCACACGGCCGAAACGCCGGCGAAACGGCTGCCTCCTAGTGTGGTGGGTACCCCGACGGCGGGGCCAAAGCGCGGCACCGGACTGCCGGTGGATGAGGAGGCGGAATGCACACCCAATGGCTGACTTTCGCGGAGGTCGACTGGTCCAATCCCGTGGGGGCAGCCCTGCGCGAGGCGCAGCAGCGCGAATTGACCGTCCTCGCCGGGGACCCGCTGCACGAACCCGGCCCGCCGCCGTCGGCCGATGACATGCCGCTTTTCCTGGTCGCCTACAAGCGCAGCTCGGGCGAACCCCTCGGCTGCGGCGGACTGCGCCGGCTGGACGGGCACACGGCCGAAATCAAGCGGGTCTACGTGGTTCCCTACGCCCGCGGTTCCGGGGTGTCCTTCGAGATCCTGAACGCCTTGGAAGCCCGGGCGGCGCGGGAGGGCTACCTGGAACTGCGGGCGGAGGCGGGATCGTTCCAGCACAACGGCCGCCGGTTCTACGAACGCGGCGGCTATTCGGTAATCCCGGGCTTCGGCCCCTATGCCGGGAACGCCGACTCGCGCTGCTACGCCAAGGTGCTGCGGCGCACCGTGCCCGTGGGCTAGGTATGCCCGCGGCAGGCATACAGCGAGGCCGATGGGCCGGGCGTATGGCCAGGAGGCTGGCGCCGTCCCGGGATCCTTCGCCCGGAATCCCCGCCCGGCTTCCTCCCCCCACGGGCGGGGCGGTCCTCACTCACCGGCGGCGGGCTCCAGCCGGACCACGATGCCCTTGGCGGTGGGCTGGTTGCTGGTCTCGGCCACGCTGTCCAACGGCAGCAGGACATTGGTTTCCGGGTAGTACGCGGCGGCACAGCCCACCGCCGTCGGATAGGGAACCGTGCGGAAACCCTCCGCGCGGCGTTCGACGCCGTCGCCCCACACACCCACCAGGTCCACCAGCTGCCCCTCTTCCAGCGCAAGCCGGGCGAGGTCCGCGGGGTTCACCAGGACCACCCTGCGGCCGCCATGGATGCCCCGATAGCGGTCGTTGTCGGTGTAGGGGATCGTGTTCCACTGGTCATGGGAGCGCAGCGTCTGCAGCACCAGGTGCCCTTCGGGCACCTCCGGCATCTGCCAGGCGTTGCGGGTAAACAGCGCCTTGCCCGCGGGAGTGGGAAAGACCCCCTCGTTGACCGGGTTGGGCAGCCTGATGCCGCCGGGGCGGACCACCCGGCGGTTAAAGTGCTGGAAACCCGCGATGACCCTGGAGATCCGGTCACGGATGAGCCCGTAGTCGCCTTCGAACTGGTCCCAGGGGATATTTGCCTTGCCGTCGAGGGTCAGGCGCGCCAGGCGGCAAAGGATGGCGACCTCGCTGAGCAGGGTCCTGGAGGCCGGCTCCAGGCGTCCTTGGGAGGTGTGCACCTCGCTCATGGAGTCCTCCACGGTGACGAACTGCTCGCCGGTGGCCTGGATGTCCCGCTCCGTGCGGCCCAGGGCCGGCAGGATAAGCGCGGTTCGGCCGCACACCGTATGGGACCTGTTGAGCTTGGTGGAGATATGCGCGGTGAGGCTGCACCGCCGAATGGCATCCTCGGTGGCATCGCTGTCCGGAGCGGCACGGACGAAGTTGCCCGCCACACCGACGAAGACCTTGATGTGTCCGTCGCGCATGCCCCTGATCGCGTTCACCGCATCGACCCCGTGGGCGCGGGGCGGTTCGAAACCGAACTCCTCCTGCAGCGAGTCAAGGAAATTGTCCGGCATCCGTTCCCAGATCCCCATCGTGCGGTCGCCCTGGACGTTGCTGTGTCCGCGCACCGGGCAGGCCCCGGCTCCGGGCTTGCCGAGGTTTCCGCGCAGCAGCAGGAAGTTCACGATCTCCCGGACGGTGGGGACCGCGTGCCGGTGTTGGGTCACTCCCATGGCCCAGCAGACGATGACGCGTTCACTGCGCAGGACGTCGTCCCCGGCCTGTTCGATTTCCGTGCGGGTCAGCCCGGTCGCGGCCAGGATGTCCTCCCAGGCGATCGTCCGGGCATGTTGGGAGAACTCCTCGAAGCCGCTTGTGTTGGAGCGGATGAAGTCGTGGTCGAGCACGGTGCCCGGCCGGGCGTCTTCGGCCTCCAGCAGGAGCCGGTTCAGGCCCTGAAACAGTGCAAGGTCGCCACCGCTGCGGATCTGGAGGAACCGGTCGGCGATCCGGACGCCGCGGCCGGCGATCCCGCGGGGCTTTTGCGGGTTTTTAAACCGCAGCAGCCCGGCCTCGGGCAACGGGTTCACGGCGATGATGCGGGCACCGTTGTTCTTCGCCTCCTCCAGCGCGGAGAGCTGGCGGGGGTGGTTGGATCCGGGGTTTTGCCCCACCAGGAAAATCAGGTCGGCGTGGTGGATGTCTTCCAGGCTCACCGTTCCCTTGCCGGTGCCCAGGGTCTCGGACAGGGCGAAGCCACTGGATTCATGGCACAGGTTGCTGCAGTCGGGAAGGTTGTTGGTGCCGAAGGCCCGGGCGAAGAGCTGCAGGACGAACGCGGCCTCGTTGCTGACCCGCCCCGAGGTGTAGAAGGCGGCCTCGTCGGGCGAGTCCAGCGCCTTCAGCTCCCCGGCCAGCAGCCCCAGGGCCTCGGGCCAGCTGATGGGCTCATAGTGGTCCGAATCGGGCCGTTTGACCATCGGCTCGGTGAGCCGCCCCTGTTGGTTAAGCCACAGGTCGGACTGCCGGTTCAGGTCGGTGACCGAATATTGGCGAAAGAAGTCGGAGGTGATGCGCCGCGAAGTGGCCTCGTCGTTGATGTGCTTGGCGCCGTTCTCGCAGTATTCGTTCCGGTGCCGGTGTCCGGGAGTCGGATCCGCCCAGGCGCAGCCTGGGCAGTCGATGCCGTCCGGCTGGTTGATGGCCAGCAGCGTCGTTGCCGTCCGCGGCACCGAGGTCTGCCCCAGGGAGTATTCCAGGGCATGGGCTACCCCGGGCAGCCCCGCGGCCCATTCTTTGGGCTTGGTGACGGTGGGGCGTTCGTCCGGCTGTTCGTGTGAAGGTCTCATTGGGCAGGTCCCTCGCTTCAGGTTTATCCGACGGGCCAGCGCGGGACCCGGCTTCTGGCCGGTTCCGGCCCCACGGGGTAGACGTGGCCGTTGCGGATCGTGCCGCGCCAGGATCCGCCCTCCTGGCCCACGCTCTCGATGAACTCTTTGAAATGGACGAGTTCGGCGTGGACAACGCGCGGGGCAAGCCCCGGCAGGTGGGCGAGGAGGCCCATTCCGGCGGGGCTGACATCCAGGCGCGCAACAACCGTGGTGCGCTCCGGGGCCGCTGCACGGAACAGCACCTTTCCCTGGTGCATGAAACGCCGGTCGAGGCTTCGCCACGCCACATGGGAATCGGGAACCTGTTCCACAATCTCCACATCGAACTCGTGCCGCAGCGGGCCACGCCCCACCACCCACCGCAGGAGGTTGGGGCGGAGCTGCTCCACATCCTTCACCAGGGCCATGAACCGCGGAAAGCTCTCGAACTGTGTCCACTGGTTGTAGGCGGTGTGCACCGGCACCGCGACGTCAATCGTCTCTTCAACAGTGTTCATCGGCTTCCCCGCTCGAGGCCCCGGGCTCCGGCGCCCGGTCGGGCGGCCCCTCCCGGGCGTGGCGAACCCGTTCTCCAACGGGCGGATTTCCTTTTCGGCCCACTCAGCACCATGGCCCCAAGTATGTCCGGCTGGTTTGCCCAGTCAAGAGGCGGCGCATGGACCGGCCACTCCCGGCGGGCCCTGCGCGCATCCGGGCCCCGGCCTTCCAGGCCGCTATTGTTCGGTACATGGCACGCGACAACGACATCACCTTCCACACCCGCAAGTGGGTCCGCCCGGAGGACCTGAACGCCAACGGGACGCTCTTTGGCGGCTCGCTGCTGCGCTGGATTGACGAGGAGGCGGCGATCTACGCGATCGTCCAGCTCGGCAACGGCAACGCGGTCACCAAGTACATGTCGGAGATCAATTTCGTGTCCTCGGCGCAGCAGGGCGACCTGGTCGAAATGGGCCTGACCGCCACGGCGTTCGGCCGGACCTCGCTGACCATGCGTGCGGAGGTGCGCAACATGTTCACGCGCCAGTCGATCCTGACCATCGAAAAGATCGTCTTCGTCAATTTGGGCGAGGACGGGCTCCCGGCCCCGCACGGCTACACGGAGATCACCTACGACCGCGACCGGGTACCGCGCGAGCACCTGCACCGCATCCAGGACAGCGCCCCGGGAATGGCGTAGGTACCCGGGCGTCCCGGCCTTCCCGCGTTCCCGCGCTCCCGTCGGCGGATGCGGTTCCCGGCCGCTCCTTGGGTAGGTAGACTGGCCTACCTGCCCAAGGAGAATTGATGGCATCCACCCAAGAGCGCCCGGGATCGGCGCGCGAGCGCCTGCTCGACGCCGCAGCGAGGCTGTTCTACGCCCACGGGATGGTGGGGACCGGGATCGATTCGATCACCGCCGAGGCCGGCGTGGCAAAGAAAAGCCTCTACAATAACTTTTCCTCCAAGGAGGAATTGATGCTCGCCTACCTCGAGGCCCGCCACGCGGAATGGCTGGACCTTTACCGGGCGCGCGCCGGGGCCGCGGCGACCCCGCGCGAGGGGGTACTGGCGGTGTTCGACGCGTACATTGACCACGCGGAGGCCGGATACGTCCACGGGTTCCGCGGCTGCGGCCTGCTCAACGCCGCCGCCGAACTCCCGGCCGGCTCGGCGGGACGCGAGGCGGTCCGCCGCCACAAGGAACAGGTGGAATCGATCCTGGCGGACCACCTGTCCGGGATCACCTCGTCCGGCCCGGCCGCCAGTGCCGCGGAGCATTGCGCCTTCCTGCTTGAGGGGGCGATGGCGCGTGCGGGGCTGGAGGGCGGTCCGGAGCGGCTCACCCACGCGCGCCGGCTCGCGTCGGCGCTGATGGACGCTCTGTGAGCCGCAGTCGGCTGGCCGGCCTCGGTGCCATCACCGCCACGTCAGTGTTGTGGGGCACCACCGGAACCGCGGCCACCTTCGCACCCGGCGCCGGCCCCCTGGCCATCGGCGCCTCGGCGCTCGGCATCGGGGGGCTCCTGCAGGCCCTGATCGCCGTGCCGGCGCTGCGTTCAGCCTGGCCTGGCCTGCGGGCCAACCTGCGCCTGGTCCTGCTCGGCGCGGCCGCCGTGGCGGTCTATCCGCTCGCGTTCTACAGCTCCATGCACCTGGCCGGGGTCGCCGTCGGCTCGGTGGTTTCCCTGGCTTCCGCCCCCTTGGCGTCCGGCCTGCTGGAACGCCTCGTCCAGCGGCGCCCGCTGAGCCGCTGGTGGATGCTCGCCGCAGCCCTGGGGATCATCGGCAGCGTACTGCTGTGCCTGTCCAGGCTGGCCGGCCCCGCGGAGGCGGCCGCCTCGACGCCGGCGGGCATGGCGCTCGGACTCGTCGCGGGCGGGACCTACGCGACCTACTCCTGGGTCGCACATCGGCTGATGGGGCAGGGGCTTGGCCGTGCCGCGTCGATGGGATCCGTCTTCGGCGCCGGCGGCGCGCTGCTCCTCCCGGTACTCCTGGCCACCGGAGGGCCCCTGCTTGCCTCGTCAGGGGCCTTCGCCGTGGCGGCGTACATGGCCCTGGTGCCGATGTTCCTCGGCTACCTGCTCTTCGGTTTCGGCCTGGCCCGGGTTCCGGCCAGCACGGCCACGACCGTCACCCTCGCCGAGCCCGCGATCGCCACGGTCCTCGCCGTCCTCGTCGTCGGGGAACGCCTCACCTCCATTGGCTGGACGGGCCTGGCGGTTATTGCCCTTGTCCTGGCCGTCCTTGCCATCGCCCCCGCCAACAGCGCCGCGCCCGCCTCCCTGGCACCGCCCTCCCCACGCGTTCCGGCCGCCGGCTGAGGACACGGGAACGGCTGAGGAAACGGGGGCCCAGGGCGGGTGCTTCCCCGCCCTGGGCCCCCGCCCGGGCGTCCGGGCAGGGGTCCTGCGCCCCCCGGAGGCTGTCGTCAGAGGGCGAACAGGCGCCGGAGGACGGCGACCACGCCGTCGTCGGTGTTGGACGGGGCGAGCCAGCGCGCGCGGGCGGCGACGTCGGGGTGGGCGTTGGCCATGGCGAAGGACCAGTGGGCGGCCTCCAGCATCTGGAGGTCGTTGGGGTAGTCGCCGAAGGCCACCGTCTGGGCGGGCGTGGCGCCGACGGCCTGCTGCAACTGCCGCACCGCTCCTCCCTTGTCCACGCCGGCGGCCATGACGTCCACCCAGTGCCGCCCCGACACGACCACCTGGTGCGTCCCGCCCAGCGCCGCGAGGGGCCCCCCGGCGAGGTCCTGGGCGCCGTCGAAATCGAAGACCGCGAGCTTCAGGACGCGGTCGCTGACCAGGGACAGGTCCGCCACGACCTCCAGCCGGACGTAGTACTTGCGGGCCTCCGCCAGGAACGCCGGATCGTCCCGTTCCACGTAGGCGCTGTCCAGGCCGCAGACCACGAGCCCGAGGTTCCTGCCGCCGCCCCCGCCGCCGCCACCGGCGGCCTGGCGGACCATCCCGATGACGCGGCGCGAGGTTTCGAGGCCGATGCCGTGGATGGCGACGGGGCGCCCCTGGTGGACCACGAGGTTGCCGTTCTCGGCGACGTAGGACAGCCCGTCGTCGAGGCCGTGGAAGATCCGGTGCAGGGCCGCGTACTGGCGGCCGCTGGCAGGGACGAACGTGATTCCGCGGCCGCGCATCCAGTCCAGGACCGGCCAGAACGCCGACGGAACCGCGCCGTGCTCATTGAGCAGCGTGCCGTCCAGGTCGGCGACGACCAGGCGGATGTCGTGCGGCCCGTCCGGCAGTTCCCGCCACGGGGCCGCCGGCACCGGTTCGCCTGAAGGGAGGGGGGCAGGGCAAGTCATTGCAGCGATGCTACGCGAGGTTCGGCCGCGCCGCCTCACCCGGCCGAGCCGCCGACGCATCCCCTACCCGCGCCGCGCCGCCTGGAACCGCACGATCCGCTCCACCGCCTCCTCCACCGCCGCGCGCCCGGCGGCCAGGGACAGCCGCACCGTACGCCGGCCTCCCGCGGCGTCGAAGTCGGCGCCCGGCACCAGCGCCACGCCCGCGGACTCCAGCAGCGCGGCGCAATACACGGTCGAATCGGCGAACCCCTCCAGTGCCGGTCCCAGGTCCGCGTAGAGGTAGAACGCGCCGTCGGCCGGTGCTGCGTCGCCCCAACCCAAACGTGGCAGCGCGTCCAGCAGCGCCACTCGGGCGTCCGCGAAGCCGGCCACGGCCTGTTCCGCTTCCGCGTAGGACTGCTCGCTGAACGCTTCGGTCGCGGCGAACTGCGCCGGTGCCGGGGGGCACAGGGCGACGTTCCCGGCCAGTGCATCCACCGCGGCCAGCAGGTCGTCCGGCACCAGCGCCCACCCCAGCCGCCACCCCGTCATCCCCCAGTACTTGGAGAAGGAGGAGACCACCACGGTGTTGCGGTCCAATTCCCATGCGCATACCCCGGCGGGGTCCGCCGCCCCCGGCTCGGGGTATGTGATGCCGTGGTAGATCTCATCGCTGACCAGGCGGGCCCCATGCTCCGCGCACCAGTCGGCAAGGGCAGACAGCTCCGTCCGGGTGACCATGGTGCCGGTCGGGTTGGCCGGGGAGGCCAGGACGAGTCCGGACAGCGGCCCGTGCTCCCGCTCGGCGGCGTCGAGCAGGTCCGGCGTGGGCTGGTAGCGGGTGGCGGGGCCGCAGTCAATCTCCACGGCCTCGATCCCGAGCGCGCGCAGGATGTTCCGGTAGGCGGGGTAGCCGGGGCGGGCCAGCGCCACCCGGTCGCCGGGGTTGAAGGCGGACAGGAAGAGGAGCACGAACGCCCCGGAGGCCCCGCCCGTCACCGCGACGTTTGCGGCGGGCACCTCGATCCCGTACCAGCGGCGGTAGTGCCCGGCGATCGCGGCGCGCAGCTCGGCGGTCCCCAGCGCGGGCGTGTAGGTCAGCGGGCTGCGCGCGGCGTGGAGCCGGGCAGCGGCGGCGGACACCCCGGAGGGCGCCCCGCCGCTGGGTTCGCCGGCACACAGCGAAACCACGTCGCGGCCGGCCGCGCGCAGCTCCCCCACGCGGGCCAGGATGTCCATGACCTGGAAGGGAGGCACCTTGGCCCGGTCGGCGACGGTGAGCGGCTTGGCCATGGGAAGCTCCTGGGACGGGGAAAGGCGGGACGGGGACAGGGCGGGGCGGGGACAGGGCGGGACGGGCGACGGACCGGCGCGGGCCTACCCGGCGCGCAGGTAGTACCGCATCGGCGCGTGCCGGAGGGCCCGGGGCAGCCGCGGGTAGACAGCCGCAACGGTCCACATCACCGCGTGGAAGACCCGCTCGCGGCGCTGGGACCAGGGCAGCCCGAACGGCTCACGCAACTGGTCCGGCAGCAGCCCGGTGGTCACCAAACGCACCAGCGGCATGGCCGGACGAAGGAACCAGGAGACCCTGCGCGAGCGCAGGACCTCCTGCGCCACCGAGCGGGTGGTCGCGTCCACCCGCAGCCGGGCCACCTCCCGCTCCCAGTATTGGGCGAAGTCCGCGCGCGTCGCCGGCCACATCCCCTCCGGCAGCTGCAGCGCCGTGCCGAGCACCGCGTATCCGCGGTACACCTCCTCGGCAACCTCCGGCGGAACCCCCGGGAACACGGCTTCGTGGACCCGCGCCGCCGAGTCGTGCAGCGTGGCCGCGACCCACAGCTGCAGCTCCGGGTCGCGGGCGTCGTAGGCGGGGTGGCTGCCGTCGTCGGCCGCGGGACCGCGCACCCCCGCATGCACCGCGTTCACCCGCGCCACCGCCGCCGCCGCCTGCTCCGGAGTGCCGGCGGTGAGCGAATAGATGTACCGCAGGGTACCGTGCAGGCGCTTCATGGGGTCCCGGGCAAAGCTGCTGTGCCGGGCCACCCCGTGGCCCACCGCCGGATGCGCCAGCTGCAGCAGGATGGCCCGGCCCGCGCCCAGCAGCGTGACCGATTCGGCCGCGATGTCCGCGATCCCGCGGACCCTGCGGCTCGCCGGCACTCCAGCCGCGGAACCTGCGCGCCGGCGTCGCACCCGGAACAGGCCTACTCGGCCGCGGCGAGCTGGCCGCAGGCGCCGTCGATCTCCTTGCCGCGGGTATCCCGCAGGGTGGTGGGGACGCCGGCGGACTCGAGCCTGTCAATGAACTCGCGCGTGACGTCGGGCTCGGAGGCGGTCCAGATGGAGCCCGGAGTCGGGTTCAGCGGGATCGGGTTCACGTGTACCCAGCCCCGGCCGCGGGCATTAAGCTTGCGCGCCAGCAGGTCGGCCCGCCAGCCGTGGTCGTTCATGTCCTTGATCAGCGCATATTCGATGGAGACGCGGCGTCCGGTGCGCTTGTAGTAGCCGTAGGCGGCGTCCAGCGCCTCATCGACCTTCCAGCGCGAATTCACCGGGATGAGCTCGTCGCGCAGCTCGTCGTCCGGGGCGTGCAGGCTCAGCGCGAACGTGAACGGGACGTCTTCGTCGGCGAGCTTGTTGATCGCCGGGACCAGACCCACGGTGGAGACGGTGATCCCGCGCGCGCTCATGCCCAGCCCCTCGGGGGCCTCGTCGACCATGCGGTGCACGGCGGCCATGACGCGCTTGTAGTTGGCGAGCGGTTCGCCCATGCCCATGAAGACGATGTTGGTGACGCGTTCGGCGTCGTGCCCGCCGTCGCGGCGCTTGCCACCGAGGCCGCCCTCGGCGATGACGCGGTTGGCCTGGACAATCTGGTCCAGGATCTCCGCGGTGGACATGTTGCGGGTCAGACCGGCCTGGCCGGTGGCACAGAACGGGCAGTTCATGCCGCAGCCGCACTGGCTGGACACGCACAGCGTGATGCGGCCGGGGTAGCGCATCAGCACCGACTCGACGAGCGAACCGTCGAAGAGCCGCCACAGGAACTTGATGGTGTCGCCCTTGTCCGTGGTCAGCCGCTTGACCTCGGTAAGCAGCGTGGGGAACATCGCCACCGCCAGCTCCGCCCGCCCGGCCTTGGGCAGGTCGCTCATGCGCTCGGGGTCGGTGGTGTAGTGCTGGAAGTAGTGGACGGAGAGCTGCTTGGCCCGAAAGGCCGGCAGGCCCAGTTCCTTGAGCTTGTCCTGGCGCTCCTTCAGGGAGAGATCCGCCAGGTGCACCGGCGGCTGGGAGACGCGCGGACGCTGGGCGAACTGGAGCTGCGGGCGGCCGTCCGGGCCCATGGCCTGCTTCCAGCCCTCGGCGGTCGGGCGGACCTGGGCGCGGCCCTCCTTGCGGGCACGCAGCTCGGAAATGCGCTTGGCCTTTGCGGCCTCCGCATGGTGGACCTCGGAGTCGTGGTGCTTGGCCGCCCGGTCAGCGCGGGCTGCCACCGCCTCCGAGGTACGGGTGCGGTGGTGCTCCGGGGCGCGGGCAGCGTCGGGGGCAGCGTCAACGGCAGCGGGGGTGTTTTTGGGGGAAGTCATCCTCTCCATTGTCCCATGCCTGTCCAGTGCCGCGCCGTGGCCCCGGCCACGTCCCCGGGACCCTGCGGGTGGAAGGCCGGATCCGGCCTCCCTCAAGGAAACCAGGCTCCCCGCCCGCCCCGGGGCTCCAGGAACTCGGTCCCGCAGGAGCCCGGGCCCGGGGCAATTCCCACGTGGCACACAGGGACTTTGCAGGCTGGCTTCCTAGTGTTGGAAGCACCTGAAAAGGTGCGAGTGATGAAGAAGGCCCCAGCTTCCCCCCGAGCTGGGGCCTTCGCTCGTTCCGCGCGGGAGAGCCGGAGCGGAAACCACCCCCGTCAACCGGAATTGGCAAAACCCGCCCGGACGCCATAGCCGTACGGGGCGCGGGAAGGCGGCAGGGCGCCTTCCCCGCCCTTCGCGCCGGCGGGCGGTGAACGACGGCGGCGCCGCCTTCCGCAGGGAAGGCGGCGCCGCCGCTGGCGCAGCATGGCCGGTCAGGCGTTGGTTCCCCCGTGCGGATGATCCAGCGAGGAGGGGCCGCGGAACCAGCGGAACAGCCCGTAGACAAACATGATGGCCCCCAGGCCGACACCAAGCCACATGGGGGTGGCCGTATCGAGGCCCAGCGCGAATTGGCTGTAGATAAAAGCCCCGAACAGGAGCATGAGCACCAGTCCGGTCAGGGAAAGGACCAGGCCTCTGCGGGGCATCGCGCGCGTATTGCCGCTGTGCGCCGGGTGGTTGAAGGAGTCGCTGGCGCGGCCCTGGGGGTTGTCCTCCATGGTGTGTCTCCTTTGTGCGATCCTAGGCCGCGTCCGCGCGGCGCTTCTCGATGTACTTGCGGAAGTTGCGCAAATCCTTCTTGAGCTTGCGGGAATCGGTGCCGAAGGTGGCCCCGAAGCGTTCGGCCGCGGTTTTGTCCTCCCACGCCATACGCACCGTGATGCGGGTGTGCGTCTCGGCAGGGTCCACCTCGTCCTGCTCCCCGGTGGCGCCGTGGAGGACCTTGCGGAACGCAGAGGAGCGGCTCTGCACGGGCTCGAAGAGCATGGTTCCCTCGCCGCCCAAGGCCCCGTCGCTGCGCCAGTGGATCAGTTCGCCGGGGCGCCGCTCAATGACGTGGGTGTCGAACTCGCGCTGTTCCCCGTGCGACTCCACCACCCAGTGGGTGGTGGAGTCGTCCACGCGGGTGACGCTGACAACCCCCTCCAAGAACTCCGGGAAGGCGTCGTAGCGCGTCCAGTGCTCGTAGGCCACCTCGGGGACGACGCCGACCTCGATGGTTTCCTCTATGTGTGCCATCCCGTTCTCCTCACTGCCTGGTCACTCGGGGGTCCCGGCTGGTTCAGCCGCGGCCTTTGGCTCCTCGGGCGCGGCAGGGGCACGGGTCCCGTAGAGGTGCCGCTCCGCAGGCACCGTCGACGCCGTGCCCGGCAGGGCCGCCGGCGTGGTGGCCTCCTCCCCCAGGAGGATGGCGGGCCGCAACTGCGGCTCGGTGGCGAAGAGATGGTGGGCGAGCTTTTCCTCGGCCTCGCGGCGGCGGCGGGCCACGTCCCGCATCCGGCTTGTCGATGTCGAGGCACCAAAGTCCTCCGGCCACACTCCACGGTCCTGTGCTTCCATGTCAGCCTCGCTCCTTGGGGAGGCGCACTCGGGGGTTCTGCGCATGTCCCATGCCCCCAGCATGCCCCTTGGAGGCGAAACACGAAAGTGTCTCCGCGCACAGTCTTGGACAGGGCCGGTTGTTCGGGACGGGGCGGCCCCGGGCCTGCCCGGGGAACCTTCCGCCCCGGGCCCGGCACCTTCAAACCCCCTCCCGCCGCGCGGCTTCGGGTGGAAAAGTCCCTTACCGGGAGGCCCGCAAAGGTGCCCTGCAGAAGTGCGCCGCAAAAGTCCTGCGCAGCGGTATTGTTTGCGCCGAAGGCGTTTGCCTTTGCGCGTCGTTCCCCCGGCGCCGCCGCCGTCCCCAGGGAGCAACCCATGGCAACCCTGCCCCCACCACATCTTCCTCCACCGCACCCTTCCGCACCGCAGAAGCAGCCCGCACCCTCCATCCGGCGCCACCCCCAAGGGGCCACCCATCTGGTGGTGATGGGCGTTTCGGGCTCCGGCAAGACGACGCTGGCCACGCTGCTCGGCGAGCGCCTGGGCTGGGTTACCGCCGAAGCTGATGATTTCCACCCCCAAGCCAACATTGCCAAGATGGCCTCCGGCAGGCCCTTGGACGACGCGGACCGGTGGATGTGGCTGTCCGCCATTCGCGACTGGATGAGCGGGCACTCCGCGCCGGAAACCGGCACGGTCGTCACGTGTTCGGCCCTGAGGCGAAGGTACCGGGACCTGCTCCGGCAGGCGGAGGGTGTGGTGCGGTTCATCCACGTCACCGGCGACCCGTCCACTATCGCCCGGCGGGTCGAGCGCCGGAGCGGGCATTTCATGCCCCCGGCACTGCTGCCCAGCCAGCTGCAGGCGCTGGAACCGCTGGATGCGGACGAGGACGGCATCACGCTGCCCAACAACACCACCCCGCAGGATCTTGCAGACCGCGCCCTGGCAGCGCTGGGCCTGCAGCCCCGCTTCCCCCGGACCGGGCCGCACGCCCGGAACTGATTCGCGGTTGCGGGACTGATGTGCGGTCCCGGGACGCGTTGCCGCCGGGCGGAAGCTCAAGGGATCCGCCCCTAGCGCCTGCCCGGGCCTGTCCCCGGCGGCCAGTCACGGGGCCGGCGGGCAGCCAGCGGCACGCGCCACCCGAAGCGCAGGGAGAGCAGCCGCAGCGCGAAAACCGCGACGGCCACCGCCGCCCCGGACGGGATGCTGAGCCAGCCGGCCTCACGCAGCAGCGTCGTGGTCCCGGCACCGAGCAGCGCCGGCACGGCATAGACGCCGCGCGGATTGAACAGCTGGGGCACCTCATTGGCCACGACATCGCGCAGCACCCCGCCCCCCACGGCCGTGGCCACGCCCAACAGCGTGGCGGGAACCGGCCCCATGCCCGCCTCAAGCGCCGTGGACGTGCCGGTGACGCAGAACAGCGCCAGCCCCGCGGCGTCGAACGCCAGCAGCGAGCGCCGGTGCCGTTCCACCCGCACCACGTGGAAGTGGACCAGGCCGGCGGCCAGGAGCGGCGGAACCAAATACACCGGTTCGGCGAACGCGTTCGGAATCCCCTGGTCCAGGATCAGGTCACGCACGATGCCTCCGCCCAGCCCGGCGAGGGAACCGAGCAGGACCGAGCCCACGATGTCGAAGCCGCGGCGGGCGGCGAGCAGGCAGCCGGACACCGCGAAGAAGAAGACCCCCGTCAGGTCCAGCCCGGTCAGGATTCCCGGCAGCAGGCCAGTCATTGGCCGTGCCCCGGACAGGTGCGCGGCGCCGGGCCGAAAACGCTCCGGCGGGCAGCGAAGGAATGGAACAAGGCCAGCCTTTCGGGTGGTGGGCGCCCGGTCCGTCACAGTCTATGCCGCGGGCGCGGACGGCCCGCGCGGCACAACCACACCCCTGTACCGCGCGGGTCCCCGGGCTTGGCAGCGCCCGTGTCCGGTGCCAGAGTGGAGGGGCTGCGGGCCGGACCCGCCCCACCCAGCGAAAGGAGCGGCACCGATGGGCCGCATGATCTTCGTCAACCTCCCCACCCAAGACCTTTCCGCAGCGGACAGGTTCTATGCGGCGTTGGGTTTCGAGAAGAACACCGACTTCTCCGGCAGGAACGCGACCGCATGGCGGATCGCCCCAGACATTTGGGTCATGTCCCTGGCCGACGGGTTCTACAGGACCTTCCTGCGCAACGACGACGCCCCGGGGTACGGGCAGGGCGTGCGCGAGACGCTGAACACCATCAGTTGCGCCTCCGTCGCCGAGGTCGACGGGCTTACCCGGCAGGCAGAGGCCGGCGGCGGCACGGTGTACCGCGCGCCGGAGGAAGTAATGCCGGGAATGTACGCCTCGGCCGTGGCCGACCCTGACGGGCATGTATGGGAACTGGTCTGGATGGGCTCCCCGGACGGGGACGCAAAGGTGCCCACGGGGGAATCCGGGGAGTAGGTCAGGCGCGGTAGTCCGCGCAGGCCTCATTCGAGCAGCCGGCGTCGCGCGGGATCCAGCCGCTGGCGCCCTCGCCCGTCTTCTTCTCCCACCGCACGTGCCTGTGCTGGCCGCAGAGCGAGCACGAGGGTGCGCGGTAGGTGGACTTCTCGCTTTCCGCATACAGGCGGTACTCGCCCATGGTTCCCTCCCGGGTCGAAACGGTAGCGCCACTCTACGCCGGGCCCCCGGAGCTTGGAACCCCGCCCGCTAGTGGCGGTTGCGGCGCTTCATGTAAAAGTCGAACGCGGCGGCCAGCGGCCGGTTGAGCGGGTAGTCCCACTCGCCCAGGGTTTGCACCACATCGCAGCCCAGCGTGGTCTTGAACAGCGTCAGGCCGGCCAGGTGGTGGTCCTTGGACAGGGTCGCGGAGACGCCGCCCTGGTCCAGGAAGACGCAGCCTTCAGCCAGCGAGTCCTCGATCATCCGGTGCATGAGGGCCTTGGGGGCGAACAGCTTGCGTTCGGCCGCCGAGGAGGCGCCGTAGACGTACCAGGCGTTGCGGCCGCTGCGCACGCGGATCGCCGCGGCCAGGTCCCGCCCCTCGTGGGAGGCCAGGTAGAGGGTAAAGGCTCCGGGGGCGTGCGCGTTCAGCGCGGTGGCCATGGTGGTGAAGTACGACGCCGGCCGTCCGGTAAAGCCGTCGCGCTCGGCGGTTTCCCGGTACAGCGCATGGAAGCGCCCGATGTCCCCGGCCCCGCCGGCCTGGACCTGCAGCGGCCCCGCGGCGGCCTTGCGCGTTTCGCGGCGCGCGTTCTGGTTCATCTGCGCCAGCACCCCCTCCAGGTCCAGCGGCTGCCCGGCGGCGTCCACCAAGGGGAGGCGTGCCTGGAACTCGGGCTGGCCGGCGGCAAAGTCCTCGCTGACCTCCGGTTTGGTCCATCCCAAGACGGCCAGCCGGTCCGCGACGGATTCGGCGACCGCGTCGGTGGACTTGGGCTGGAGCGTGGTGACCAGCCCGGCGTCGCCGGCGGAGAGGGCCTTGCGCACGGACGCGGCGGACCAGGCGTGGCGCACCAGCGGCGCCCCCATGCGGACCAGGAACACTCCGGTGCGGCGGAAGTGGGCCAGCATTGGGGCCAGGTACTCCTGCGCGTCGCGGGACCCCCAGTCCAGGACCGGCCCTTCCGGAATGTAGGCGAGCGTGCGCTTGATAACGGGCGCCGGCCGATGCAGCACCTGCGCCGTCCCCACCAGCGCCCCGCCGTCGTACCAGCCCAGGTACTCGGGGCGCCATTCCTTCTTTACGGCGGCCCAGGCCGGCAGTTGCAGGAAGCTGGCATCGGGCCGGCCCGCAAGGAAGGCTGCGTGCTCGGCGGGGGCGATCGGTCGAACGGAGAGCTGGTTGGCTGGCACGCCTGCAAGCTTACGCGGTCGGGACTGCCGCGACGGGCGGCCCCCGCGCCGGGCTTATACCCCTTGGGGGTACTTGACGTAATACCCCATAGGGGTATCATGAACGGTATGGGAAACCCCGCCGACACCACCCGAAACCACGCGCCCCGAGACCACATGCACGGGGGCAATGCCGCACCCGGCCCGGGCCGCGGGGCCTCCGACGCCGGCACGCTGGTCGATGAGCATCGGGACCACGCCTACACTGCGGACAAGGATGCCCTGCTGAAGCGGCTCAGCCGCATCGAGGGCCAGGTCCGCGGCATTGCGCGCATGGTGGACCAGGAGAAGTACTGCATCGATATCCTGACGCAGATCTCAGCGGTCAACGCCGCCCTGCACAAGGTCAGCCTGGGGCTCGTCGAGGACCACATCGGCCACTGCGTCGTGGGCGCCGCCCGCGACGCCCAGGAAAGTGGTGACCCGCAGCTGGTTACCGACAAGGTCCAGGAGGCCACCGCCGCCATCGGGCGGCTGTTGCGCTGACCGTCACGCCCCGGGGAGCGGGACCGCCCGCGGCGGGGACCCGGCCAGCTTTCGGCCGGCGCTCCACCCCACCCTTCATTCCGGCACCATTCCGGACCATTCCAATCCAGGAGGACAACGTGAACACCACCACCGTCAGCATCGACGGCATGACCTGCGGCCACTGCGTGAATGCGGTGACGGAGGAGATTGAGGCCCTGGACGGCGTCCAGGGCGTCGCCGTGGAACTGGTCAAGGGAGGCATCTCCACTGCCACCGTCACCTCCACGCACCCCATCGACGAGGCCACGATCAGCGAAGCGGTCGCCGAGGCCGGCTACACGGTGGTCGGCAACAACGCCTGACCCCGCACGGGCCGATCCGCACGGCCCGCCTCCACAGCCGGTCTTCCACAGCCGGTCCCCCACGGTGCGCCCCTGCGCGGACGCCCGACCCCAAGCTGCCTGAACCGGGCTGCCCGGGGCAGATGTGCGCGCCCGGGCAGCCCTTGCGGAAAGCGGTTGCTCCGCAAAAGGTCGCCGCCCCGCAGCGCCCCGCAGGGACTGGCCCCGGCAGGCCCAGATTAAGGACGGTTGAGATAGATGGACCTAGAACAGGACACGCCAGACTCGCAGGCCACCCGCGTCGTTGACCTGGACATCCAGGGCATGACCTGCGCCTCCTGCGTGGCGCGCGTGGAACGCAAACTCGGGAAGCTTGAGGGCGTGGCCGCCCTGGTGAACCTCCCGCTGGAATCCGCCCGCGTCACCGCCCCGGCCCACGTCACCGACCAGGAGTTGATCGGCGTCGTCCAGTCGGCGGGCTACCGCGCGTCGGTCAGGACCGCCCCGCACGGGCCCGGCCAACCTGCCGCCAGTCCGCCCCGTGCGCACGCCGCCGGCGTCGCCGTCGGGTCCGATGCCGGCGGGCACGGACGGGCGCCCCATTCGGCCACACCGTACCCCGTCCCCAACCCCGCGGCGCACGCCCCGGCGGACGGCGGCACGGACCACCAGGATCACGTTTCCCATGGCGGCACCGCCGCGGATCTCAAGCCCCGCCTGGCCGTGGCGGCCGCCTTCACAATCCCGCTGTCCATCATCTCGATGGTCCCGGCCGCGCAGTTTCCCAACTGGGGCTGGTGGGCCTTCGCCCTGGCCAGCCCTGTGGTGCTGTGGTCGGCCTGGCCGTTCCACCGCGCCGCCGCCATCAACGCCCGCCACGGGGCCTCGACCATGGACACGCTGGTCTCGATCGGAGTGCTCGCCGCCTACCTGTTTTCCGCCTGGCAGCTGCTGGCCAGCCCCGCCCTGACCGCGCATGCCGGCATGGGCATGGAGACGGACATGGCCGAACACCAGCTCTACTTCGAGACCGCCGGCGTGGTCGCCACGTTCCTGCTGCTGGGGCGCTGGCTGGAGGCGCGGGCGAAAACCCGGGCCGGGGACGCCCTGAAGACGCTGCTCGACCTCGGCGCCAAGGAGGCCACCGTGCTGCGGGACGGGCATGAGGTCCGCGTTCCCGCCGCGGAGCTGGTGCCCGGGGACGAGATCGTGGTCCGGCCCGGGGAAAAGATCGCCACCGACGGGTACGTCGTCGAGGGCATCTCCGCCGTGGACACCTCGCTGATCACCGGGGAGTCCGTCCCCGTGGACGTGGGCCCGGACGACGCCGTCACCGGCGCCACCATCAACACCTCCGGCCGGCTGCTGGTGCGCGCCACCCGCGTCGGGCGCGACACCACCCTGGCGCAAATGGGCCGCCTGGTTTCCGAGGCGCAGACCGGCAAGGCCCCCATCGCCCGGCTCGCCGACCGCATCTCGGCGGTCTTCGTCCCCGTGGTGCTCGGGATCGCCGGGGCCACCTTCGCGCTGTGGATGGTGCTCGATGGAGACCTGCCGTCAGCGTTCACCGCGGCGGTCACGGTGCTGGTCATTGCCTGCCCCTGCGCACTGGGCCTGGCCACTCCGATCGGACTGCTGGTGGGCACCGGGCGCGGCGCGCAGCTGGGCATCCTGATCCGCGGGCCGCAGGTCCTGGAGGACACCCGCCGCGTGGACACCGTGCTGCTGGACAAGACCGGCACGGTCACCACCGGACACCTGGCGGTAACCGGGGTGCGCCCGCTGGGGACACTGTCCGTGGCCCAGGTGCTTGCCTATGCCGGCGCCGCCGAGTCCGGGTCGGAACATCCGATCGCCCGGGCCATCGTCGAAGCCGCGCGGGGCGGCATCGCGCCACCGGAATCCGGACCGGAAGGAACGGCGCCAGCCGGATCCATCGCGGCTGGCCTCCTGCCGGTGCGCGACTTCGCCTCCGCCCCCGGCGGCGGGGTGCGGGCGGTGGCGGATTCCGCCGTCGTGCTGGCCGGACGCGCCTCCTGGATCCGGGAGAACGGCGTGGCGCTGTCCGAAGCGGACATGGCAGCCCTGGGCGAGGCCCAACAGGCGGGCGCAACGGCCATCCTGGTAGCCGTGGACGGACGCGTGGAGGGCATCGTGAGCCTGCGGGACACCGTCAAGGAGGGCTCCGCGGCGGGGGTTGCCCGGCTGGTCGGTCTGGGACTGCGCCCGGTGCTGCTCACCGGGGACAATGCCGCGGTTGCCGCAGGGGTCGCCGCCGAGGTGGGCATCGCCGCCGGCGACGTCTTCGCGGACGTCCTGCCGGAAGGGAAGGTGGAGGCCGTAAAGCGCCTGCAGGCCTCCGGCGCCGTGGTGGCAATGGTCGGCGACGGCGTGAACGACGCGCCCGCGCTGGCGCAGGCGGACCTGGGCATCGCGATGGGCTCGGGCACCGATGTGGCGATTGAGGCTGCGGACATCACGGTGATGGGCAGCGACCTACGCCAGGTCGGCCAGGCGATCGAACTCTCCCGCAGGACGCTGGCAACGATCAAGACCAACCTGTTCTGGGCATTCCTCTACAACACCCTCGGCATCCCGGTCGCGGCGCTGGGGCTGCTGAACCCGATGCTCGCAGGTGCCGCCATGGCCGCCAGTTCGGTGCTGGTGGTGGCAAACAGCCTGCGCTTGCGGCGGTTCGGCCGGTAAGGGGAGGCCGGGCGCAGGCACGCGGCGCCGGGTCTCAGGCTGGGCAAGATTGGGTCAGGACGATGTTGCGGATTGCGGGAAAGTAAGGCTTACCTATTATTCTGTTCCGGTCCACGGTTAACGGTCCGGGACCCCCGGACCGCCCCCCAACATCGCCCACCGCCACACCGCAAAGGTCAGCATGAGCCCCTCTTCCGCACCAACAGCGGCCCCCACGGCCACCCGCCCCGCGCAGGTCCCCTTTGCGGCGGCCTTGGGCCGGTTCGGGGGGGCACCCGCCGTCATCCTCCGCGACCGGGTCCTGAGCTACCGCGACCTCTCGGCCCGCGTCGACGCGCTGGCCGAGCGGCTGGGCCCGGTCCCCCGGCTCGTGGCGCTCGCGGCCTCCAATGACCTGGGGTCCCTGGTGGCCTACCTTGCCGCCCTGGCAGGCGGCCACCCGGTGGCCGTCGTCCCCGCGGACAAACCCCAAGCCCTGGACTCCCTGCTCGCGGCCTACGACCCCGACGTCGTCCTGCGCGGCGGTGCCGAGCCGGTCCTGGAGGAACGCCGCCGGGGCAGCATCCACGTCCTGCATCCCGACCTGGCCCTGCTTATGAGCACGTCCGGCTCCACAGGCTCGCCCAAGCTGGTGCGCCTGTCCCATGCCAATGTGCAGTCCAACGCGGAGGCCATCGCGGAGTACCTGCGGATCGGCCCGGCGGACCGGGCGGCGACAACCCTGCCCATGTCCTACTGCTACGGCCTCTCCGTCATCAACAGCCACCTGCTGCGCGGGGCGGCGCTGGTCCTGACGGACCACTCCGTCGTCGATCCCTGCTTCTGGGAGGACTTCCGCACCGGAGGCGCGACGTCTTTCGCCGCCGTCCCCTACACCTTCGAACTGCTCGAACGCGTGGGGTTCGCCAACATGGAGCTGGACGGGCTGCGCTACATCACGCAGGCCGGCGGACGGCTGGATCCCGGCACAGTGCGCCGGTACGCGGAACTGGGGGCGGAACGCGGATGGGACCTGTTCGTGATGTACGGGCAGACCGAGGCGACCGCCCGCATGGCGTACCTGCCGCCGCACCTGGCAGCCACCTCCCCGGGCAGCATCGGCGTGCCGGTGCCCGGGGGCTCCTTCCGCATCGACCCCGTCCCGGGGCTTGAGCATGGCGAACTCGTCTATGCCGGCCCCAATGTGATGCTTGGCTACGCCGAAGGGCCTGCGGACCTCGCCGCGGGACGGAAAGTCACCGAGTTGCGCACCGGCGACCTGGCCCGGCAGACGGAGGACGGGCTCTACGAGGTCGTCGGGCGGCGCAGCCGCTTCGTCAAAATCGTCGGTCTCCGCATCGACTTGGGACGCGTTGAGGCAATGCTCCACGAGCTCGGCGTGCAATCGGCCGCGGCCGGTACGGACGAGCGGGTGGTCGTCGCCGTGGAGGACGGGCACGATCCGGTCCTGCTCGCCAAGCTTTTGTCGCAGGGACTCGGCCTGCCCCGCGGGGCGCTGCAGGTGATGCCCGTCGATGCCCTGCCGCGGCTGGAGAACGGCAAGATCGACTACCCGGCCGTCCGGGCCCTGGACACCGGGGAAGCGGCGGCCCCTGCGGGGCCCGCCGTTCCCGCAGAAACCGCCGCAGGGGCCGCCCCGCGCGAGGACGCGAAGGCGATTTTCCGCGACACCCTGGACTTGGAGGAGGTCGGCGACGGGGACACGTTCGTCTCGCTGGGCGGGGACTCCCTCTCCTACGTCGCAGCCTCGATCCGCCTTGAGAAGGCCCTGGGCCACCTGCCCGCGGACTGGCACGTCACCCCGGTGGGACGGCTCGTGCCGCAGGCCACCGCCCCCTCCGCTCCCGCGCGGCGGTGGCGGCCCGCCCGACCCGCGCCGCTCGAAACCGGGATCGTCCTGCGCGCGGTGGCGATCGTGTGCATCATCAGCTCCCACGTCGGATTCTTCAGCTGGCAGGGAACCGCGCACGTACTCATGGCCGTGTGCGGTTTCAACTTCGCGCGCTTCCAGCTGGGGGGCGAGCGCCTGCCCCGACTGCGCCGGCACCTGGTCAGCCTCACACGCATCGTGGTGCCCAGCGTGGCCTTCATCGCCCTGGCCTACGCCGTCACGGACCGGTACACCCCCGCCAACATCGCGCTGCTCAATGCCATCGTGGGCCCGGCGGAAATCACCGAGCAGTGGCACTTCTGGTTCATCGAACTGCTGGCGTACATCCTGCTGTGCGTGGCAGCGCTGCTCACCATCCCCTGGGCCCACCGTGCCGAACGGCGCTTCCCCTTCGGCTTCCCACTGGCGCTCGCCGGCGTCGGGCTGCTGGCCCGCTTCGGCGTCCTGGACCCCCAGGTGCCGCACACCATGCCGGTCCTGTGGCTCTTCGGGCTGGGGTGGGCCGCGGCCCGGGCGCGGGCCGTCTGGCAACGGGTGCTGCTGACCGCGGTGGCGGTGGCCAGCGTGCCGGGGTACTTCGAGGACGACCCCAAGCGCAACGCCATCATCCTGGGCGGGGTGCTGCTGCTGGTCTGGCTGCGCTCGATCCCCGTCCCCTCGGCGCTCCACCGCCCCTTGGGGATCGTCGCCAGCGCCTCCCTTTACGCCTACCTGACGCACTGGCTGGTCTATCCCGTGGTCGATGACTACGGAAAGGGCCTTGCCGTGCTGGCCTCGCTGGCCTCCGGCATCGCCTACTGGGCGGTGGCCACCCGGTGCATGAACGGCGCGGTTCGCCTTGCCGCCAGGATCCGCGGAGGCGCGGGCCGGCGCTAGGCCGGCAGCAGGTCCCTGGGTTCCAGATCCTCGGGCTCAGGGTTCTCAAGCTCCGGGTCCTTGGGCTTGCCGGCGCGCAACTCATCGGCCCGCACCAGCAGCACGCCGCCGATGACGAAGGCGCCCCCGAGCATCTGGACTGGCAGCGGCAGCTCGCCCAGCAGCAGCCAGGCCCACAGCACCGCGAACAGCACCTCGGTCAGGGAGATGAAGGCGGCCACCTTGGACCCCAATGCCCGGGCCGCAACGATGCCCGTCACATAGGCAAGAACCGTGGCCAGCAGCACCAGGGCGCCGAGGGGAACCCACCAGGGCACGGGGGTACCCGCCAGCGGGACGGCCCCGAAGGCGGCTTCCATGGGCAGCAGGCCGGTCGCCCCGAGCAGGAGCATCAGCAGGGCGCCCACCCACAGCCCGCCGGTAGCGAGCACCAGCGGCGGAAGCGCGTCGTTGGCCTTGGCCGTGACAAAGAAGTACACCACCAGCCCCGCCGCGGCGCCGAGGCCCCACAGCACGCCGGCCGGGTCCACGGCCTGATCGCCGGTGAGGTTCAGCACCAGCACCAGGCCAACCAGCGCGGCCAATGTGCCGGCGGTGGTGTACCGGCGCGGGCGCCTTCCCGTACGCACCCAGAGGAGCAGCACAATCAGTACGGGGGCCAGGTACTCCAAAAGCAGCGCCACGCCCACGCTCAAGCGCTCCACAGCCTGGAAGTACGCAAACTGGCAGACGGCCACCCCAAACACGCCCAGCAGCAGGATCGGCCTCCAGTTGGCGCCCACCGTGCCCCACCGGCCGCGCAGCATCGTCAGGGCCGGGACCAGAAGGACGAGTGCGGCGCCGGCCAGCCGGGCCGTAACGGCGGCGCCCGGGCTCCATCCGGCCTCGAGCAGGGGCTTGGCAAAGGCGCCCGAAGTCCCGAATACGGCGGAGGAGAACAGCGCCACCCAGAGCCCGGAAAGCGCCTGCGGACGGAGGACCGCTCGGGGTCGGGAAGGCACCGGGGCCAGCGGAACGACGGTCAAAGGTTCTGCCCGCAGGCGCGGGACTGGGTGAGGGGACATGGGCACACCTTGCGGGAGCAGCGCGTAGCGGCGCTTGGGGGGAGGAACGGGCAGACTCCGCGAAGGAAACCCTGTCAGGACCAAAAAGAAGTATGCTTATGACACTATGCCGCGAACCTTTCGGCGTCAATTCAACGGAGGACACGACCCTCATGAGTTTTGCACCTGACACGAAAGTGGCATTGCGGAGCATGGTCAACCTGATCAACACCGCCGGGGGGACTGGCGCCGACCAGCTCCGGACACTGGGGGACCTCGACAGCTTCCTGGACCGCGAGGGGTTCACCGGATCCCGCGCGCACAGCGAAGGGGAGTTGCGTGCGGTCCGCCAACTGCGGAACCGGCTGCGCGCCATCTGGACCTTCAGCGAGGACGATGCGGTACGGGCGGTGAACGACATCCTGCGCGCGGCCCGTGCGCTGCCCCAGCTGGTCAGGCACGACCACTGGGACTACCACCTGCACGCCACCACCTCCGAGGCTCCGCTGGAGGAGCGCATGGCGGTGGAGGCGGCGATGGCGCTGGTGGACGTCATCCGCTCCCGGGAGTTGGACCGGCTGCGCGTGTGCGCGGCTCCGGACTGTGGCGCCGCCGTGCTGGACCTGTCCCGCAACCGCTCCAAGCGCTACTGCGACACCGGGAACTGCGGCAACCGCGAGCACGTGCGCGCCTACCGGCAGCGCAGGTCCTCCGCCGGCTAGCTCCGCGCACGACGGGCCGCGGCCGACCTACACTGGACTCAGGCGGACACCCGCGCTCCGCCACCCCGCGCGAAGGAGCCGATGTGAGCACTCCAGCCGACCCGCCGCTTCCCAGCCAACCGCTGCCCGGGGAGCCAATTCCCGGGCAGCCGCCTTCCGGTCAGCCCCGCGCCGAAACCGCGCCCGACAGTTCTCTGCCGCGGGACGCCTCGGCCCACCATGCCGCCGAGGAATTTGACGTGGACCTGGAGCAGGCCAATGACGGACCGCTCAAGGCCGCTGCACGCTGGGTGGTGGGCTTGGTGGACGCCGCGCTGGGCGGGGACGGATCGGACGTGATGGGGGCCACCGCTGTCGTACGGCGCATCGACAACGACGCCGAAATCCTGCGCGTCACCGGCTCCAACATCGACGAGGCCGAAGGCTTGGCGGCGCTGCTGCGCAAGGACCTGGCCGAGTTGACGCGCGCAGAGTTCCTTGAGAAGTGGGGCGCCCAGGACGGCGTGGAAACCGCACTCTAGGAACCGCCGAAAACGGCCCGGCGGGGCAGGGCCGGCGCCTCCGGGTCAGCCGGGCAGGGCTGGCGGAGCAGGACGCCCGCCGGCTACGCTTCGGGGCTCGCGTCCGGGTTTGTATCCGGGTTCTTCTTCGGGTCCGGGTTCTTGGACGAGCGGTTGACGCCGGAGCCCTCGCTGAGTTCGGCCGGGTTCTCCTTGCTGACCATGGTCAGCACGGAAATCACCAGCAGGCAGCCCACAAAGGCGATCCCGAAGGCGGTCAGGCCGATGTCGATGCGCAGCGGACTGTCGGACCCGCCACTGGCGGAGATGGCGGCGATGCCGCCGGCCACCAGGCCCATCACCAGGGAGAAGATCAGCGGCGCCTTAATGCTCTGCTGCCATGCGTGCTTCGGCTGGGAAGGGTTGGTGCCCACGGTGATGCCTCCTGAAGTGGATTGGGGTCTGCCCCAGTCTACCGGCGCGCGTCCGTGCTGCGGGCATCGAAGCGGTACCCCAGGCCCGCGATGAGCAGGAACACTCCGGTAATGATGGCCCCGCCGCCGGCGATGCCGAAGAAGCCGTGGGCATCCAGCCCCAGCCCCAGGCCACCCAGCAGGCCCGCGCCGGCGCCAATGGATACGGGGCCGGTGATGGCCAGGTCCCGGGCAGGGAGCAGGTCGCGGCGGGACCGGAACCAAGCCGCGAGTTCGAGGGCCCCGGACAGGATGAAGGCCAGCCCGCCGGCAAAGCCCACCGTCGCCGTGCCCGGCGAAACCACCAGGGCGACCGCCGCCAGCAGCCACACAGCGGCCGGGGCCACCAGAAGCCCGCGCGCGCTGTCCGGAATGACGGGGGCCTTCGCGAAGTCCCAGACCGCCTTGGCACTGACGATCAGGAACAGGGCAAGGCAGTACGCGACGGTCGAGGCGTCCGGGGCGGGCCAGAAGATGGACAGGGCACCGAAGGCAAGGGCCGCGGCGGCCCGCAGGGTCACGGGCTTCCACACGGCGGCGGCGACGTCGGCGGGGGTTTTCAGGGCAGGCACGCCTTCGATTCTACTGGTCCCGGCGCGCTCCCTCGGGGCCGGGACGCGGCCGGGACGGGCCCGGGACGGGGTTGGGACCACGCCGCGGACCGGGACCGAAGCTTAGGGAGAGCCGCCGGCCCCCTACGCACCCGCCACCATCCAGCGCCCGCTCCGCACGCGCCACAGCAGCGTGCCTGCCCGGGCCCCCATGAACCCGGCGCAGAACGCGACCCACAGCCACAGGAGCGCGGATGCGGCCGGCAACGGAGCCGCCGCCACCCACCAGAGCAGGGGCAGGTAGACCGCCAGGGTCGCGGCGCCCGCCAGCGCCAGGTAGCGCGCGTCTCCGGCACCGATGAGCACGCCATCGAGCACGAAGACCAGCCCGCACAGCGGCTGCGCGGCTGCCAGCACCCACAGGCCCACCGCCGCAGCGCGCTGCACCTCGGCGTCCGGGGTGAACAGCGCGCCGGCGAATGGTGCCGCGACCGCCAGCAGCACCCCGGCCGCCACCCCCACCCCCAGGCCCCACCGCATCATGGTGGCGGTCAGCCGTGCGGTCCGGTCCGTGTCCCCGGCGCCCAGTTCCCTGCCGATCAGCGCCTGCGCGGCGATCGCCAGCGCATCCAGTGCGAAGGCCAGGAAGGTGAAGACCGTGAACACCAGCTGATGGGCGGCCAGGGTCAGCGTCCCCTGCGCGGAAGCCACCCAGACGGTGGCGAGGATGGCCAGGCGCAGGCTCGCCGTGCGCAGCATCAGCCAGGACCCCACCCTGCCGGTGGCCAGCACGCCGCGGGCGCGCGGGCCCAACCGCACGCCCTGGCGGCGCAGGCGCGGCACCAGCATCCACAGGTAGGCCGCGGCCATCCCCCACTGCGCGATCGAGGTGCCCAATGCCGATCCGGCGACGGAGAGCCCGGCCCCGTAGACCAGCGCGAAGTTCAGGACGATGTTCACGGCAAACCCGATCCCCGCCACCAGCAGCGGAGTACGGGTGTCCTGCAGGCCGCGCAGCACGCCGGTCGCCGCCAGCACCAGCAGCATGGCGGGCACCCCGGGCATGGACCAGCGCAGGAAGTCGGTGGCGAAGCCGAGCACCGGGCCCGTGGCACCCAGGGAGGCGGCCAGCGCCGGGGCCGCCACCCACCCGGTCACCGCCAGCAGGAGGCCCAGGCCCAGCGCCAGCCAGACGCCGTCGCGCCCGGCGGCAAGCGCCCGGTCCATGCGCCCGGCACCCAGCTGGCGTGCCACGGCGGGGGTGGTTGAGTAGGCCAAAAAGACCATCAGTCCCACGACGGTGTGCAGGACCGTGGTCCCCAAACCGGCCCCCGCAAGCTCCCCGGTGCCCAGGTGCCCGATGATTGCTGTGTCCGCGACCAGGAACAGCGGCTCGGCGATCAGGGCGCCGAGTGCGGGGACGGCGAGCGCCAGGATCGCCCGTCCCAGGCGCGGCTCGGCGGGGGCGGTGGGCTTCGGCAGGCTGGTCACCTAAGCCAGCGTAGCCGCTGCCTCCCGCCGGGTTTTCCCGGTTCGGGCCGCGGCTCCGGGGCGGGCCGCAACTCGGGGGGGCAGGCCCCGGCTCGGAGTCAGGCCGTGGCGCTCCCCCGCGACCGCCGGCCCCGGGCGTACTGGAAAAGGGCGGCTTCGCGGGCGCCTACGCCTCGACGTGCCGCAGCAGCCGGGCCGCCAGGGTCGCGGCCACCAGCATCAGCACTCCGACGAACAGCACCGTCCCGGGCCAGCCGAACGGCACGAAGGCCAGGCCCACGGCCCACCCGAACAGGCTCGATCCCCCGTAGTAGGCCAGGTTGTACAGGGACGCGGCCTGGGCCCGCCCGCCGTTGCCCAGCTGCGGGATCCACCCGCTGGCCACCGCGTGCGCCCCGAAGAACCCGGCCGTGAACAGCAGCATGCCCGCCACGATCGCCGGCAGCCACGGCACCAGCGTCACCGCCAGGCCGCAGGCCATGACGCCGATCGACCCCAGCAGTACCGGCAGCCTGCCCCTCCGCGCGACCAGCGTGCCGGACTTCCGCGAGGACCACGTTCCGGACAGGTAGACGGCAAACACCAGCGAGGACAGCGATGCGGGGATCAAAAACGGCGGCGCCTCCAACCGGAACCCGAGGTAGTTGAACACCGCCACGAACCCGCCCATGAGCAGGAACCCCTGCGCGTACAGCGCCAGGAGCGGGGCGCTGCGCAGGCTGACCGCGAGCTTGCCCCATAGCGTTTGCGCCCCGGGCGCCGAACGGGGAACCGGGTCGAAACGGCGCGGCTTGGGGGCGGAGACTATGAAGACGGCCGCGGCGCAGGCCGCCAGCAGGCCGACCACCAGCGTGCCCAGGCGCCAGCCGACGAACTCGCTCAGCGGCCCGGCCACCAGGCGCCCCGCGAGCCCCCCGAGGGAGGTCCCGGAGATGTAGGTGCCGGCCGCGACCGCGGCGTACAGCGCCGAAACCTCCTCGCTGAGATAGGCCAGGGCCACGGCCGGAATGCCGCCCAGGGCCAGCCCCTCGACGAAGCGGAGGACAAGCAGGACCTCGTAGCCGGGCGCCGCCGGGACCAGCAGGCCCAGCACGACGGCGGCGACCACCGCGATCACCATGGTTCGCAGCCGGCCAATACGGTCCGCTACGGCGGACCAGCCGATCACGGCGGTGGCCAGTCCCAGCGTCGCCGAGGAGACGGCCAGTGCCGCCTGCGCGGAAGTGATCTCCAGGTCCCGGGCGAGTTCGGGCAGCACGCCCTGGACCGAGTAGAGCTGGGAGAAGGTTGCCACGCCGGCGGCGAAGAGGGCCAGGATAATCCTCCGGTAGCCGGAGCTGCCGCGGGCATGCCCGGCCCAGGGATGGCCGTCCGCCGGGTTCGCTTGCCGGGCGTCCGTCATGGCTGGATCAGGGGCAGGACCGTGTAGGTGACGATGAGGGCGATGGCGTTGTTGAACGCGTGCAGGATGTATGAGTAGGCCAGCGACTTGCCGCTGAGCACGTACGCGATACTGATGACTGCCCCGAGACTGATGTAGGGCACCGCCGCGACAGGGTCGAAGTTTCCCCCGGAGCCGACGAAGTGGATGCCGGCGAACAGCGCCACCGAGAGCAGCACGCATACCCAGGTGTTGACCTTGCGGCTGAGCTTGCCGATCAGCAGGTGGCGGAAGATGTACTCCTCCACGAACGGGCCCATGACCACGGCCACCACGAACATCGTGGGGAACGGAATGGAAGTGGTCAGGTTTTCGATGGTCAGCTGGTTCTCGCTTTTGACCGCCTCCCCCAGCACCATCAGGGTCACGGCGCTGACCAGCAGCGCCGCAATCCACGCCCCCGGAACCATGAAGCCCTTGGCCCACGGGTGGTGAAGGAAGGTCCGGAAGGAGCGCCGGAGGACGGGAAAGGCCATAGCCATGGAGGCGGCAAACAGGACGGCGTAGCCGATCAGGTTCACCGCAAACAGGGCCGCATCCGGAGTGCTGAATACCTCGCGGAAGCCGGGAACCTCGTGCAGCAGCGCGGCGAAGCCGAGGATGAAGAGGACTACGTAGAGCACCAGCACGATCGCGTCGCCCAGGCGGAACGGACCGGCGTCGAACACCGGCTGTCGGCGCTTCTCCGGGCGGGTAATCCTGGGACCGTTCTGGCCCGATGGCGGCAGCTGCATGGACCCCAGTCTATGAGCCGAGGGGCCCCGGTCGAGCGCCAGCGAGGACGGGGAGGCCCAGAGACGCTATGAGGCGAGGGGCCCGGCCCGCCCGGCACCGTTGCACCGGGCGGGAAACCGCTTAGCCCAGCGTCCAGGACCGCTTCGAGAGCCCGAACCAGAAGCCTTCGATCGCGGTTTTCGCGTCGATGCCGCCGGAGGCGGAGGCCGCGCCCAGGGCCACGTACAGCGGAGCCCAGTGCTCGGAGCGCGGGTGCGCCTCGCGGGCGCCCGGGGCCTTGTGGATGAAGTCCAGGATTGCGTCCACGTCGCCGGCGGCCATGGCCTCCTCCGCCCAGTGGTCGAACTCGCTGGAGACCGCCGGCGGCGCCGCGTCCGGTCCGGCCGCCGGGTTGAACCAGCGCAGGTTGTGGGTGGTGAAACCGGAACCGACGATCAGCGTGCCGCGGTCGCGCAGCGGCGCCAGCGTCCGGCCCAGCTCGAACAGGCCCTGGGGATCCAGGGTCGGCATGGACATCTGCACTACCGGGACATCCGCAGCCGGGAACATCTCCTTCAGCGGCACGTAGGCGCCGTGGTCCAGGCCACGCTGCTCGTCGCGTTCCACATGGTGCCCGTGCGTTCCCACCAGCTTCTCCACCTCGGCGGCGAGTTGGGGGGCCTGCGGGGCGTCGTAGCGGACGTCGTAGTACTTCTGCGGGAAGCCCCAGAAGTCGTAGACCAGCTCGGTGGGCCGCTGCGTGGCGCTGAGCGTCACGGGCGCGTTTTCCCAGTGTGCGGACACCATGAGGATGTCCCTGGGCTTGTCGAAGGTGCCGGACCAGTCCGCGAGTTCGCGGGTCCAGCGGGCGTCATCGGCCAGCGGCGGCGCGCCGTGGCTGAGGAAGAGGACCGGGGGGCGATCGAGGGTCTGCGTCATGGAACCCATGCTACGCCCAATTTATTCAAGCTTCAAGTAACCGGGCGTCCTACCCGGCCGCGAGGAGCCGCTCCAGCTTGCCCAGCGCAGACTCCCACGCGGCGCGCGCGGAGGGCACCACCTCGGAGGGCAGCGGGCCCTGGTTCAGCGTCAGGCGGGCCCCCCCGGGGGCTTCGGCCAACTCGAGGGACAGTTCGATGATCAGGCCCAGGGTCATGTCGTGGGGCCCGTCGTGGTTGACCAGGGCCTCCGGCGCGCGCACGACGCTGAAGACGGCATCCACCGGCACCGTCTGGCCCGGATGCTCCGGCGAGTGCATCTCCAGCCGCTGGCGGCCTCCGACCCGCAGGTCGATTTCCACGCTGCCCGGGACAACGGACCACCCGGCAGGTCCGTACCAGCCGGCCAGCCGGGCCGGCTGGGTGAAGGCCTCCCAGAGGGCTTCGCGGGAAGCGGCAAATTCACGGTCAATCACGAGGGTCTGCATCTCCATGTCCCCATTTTCCCGCAGGCTGAACCTCCGGCGCACCGGGAGCACCGGAAGTACCGGCTGCGGCCGCGCCGCGCACGGGAGCGCAAATGCAAGGATGAAGCATGACCATCCTCAAATCGATTGTGCTCTTCGGTGTGGCCGCGCTCTTCGAGATCGGCGGGGCCTGGCTGGTATGGCAGGGCATCCGCGAGCAGCGCGGCTGGGCGTGGGTCGGAGCCGGTGCGATCGCGCTGGGTATCTACGGGGTGGTGGCCACCCTGCAGCCGGACGCGCACTTCGGGAGGATCCTGGCCGCCTACGGAGGCGTCTTCATCGCCGGCTCGCTGGCCTGGGCGATGCTGGTGGACGGTTTTCGGCCGGACCGCTGGGACCTGGCCGGCGCGCTGGTATGCCTGGCCGGCGTCGGCCTGATCATGTACGCCCCGCGGGGCACCTGAGTCCGGGGCGCACCGGATCCGGCGCCTTGCGCAGGACCGCCCGGCACAGGGCGCAGAATGGGAGCACCACCGCCCGCCCCGCCCCGGCAGGCGGCAGGCGCACACGCACCGGCAGACAGACAGGACAACCATGGGTTCGGCAGACGCCTTCTACCTCGACAAGTCAGACCCCGCCGCGTGGAAGGCGCTGAACGCCCTTTCCCTGAAGGTGGGCGCCGCACTGAAGGCCGCCGGAATCGGCCCCCGCACCATCGAACTGGTGAACCTGCGCATCTCGCAGATCAACGGCTGCGCCTACTGCCTGGATATGCACACCAAGGTGGCGCTGGAGGCCGGGGAGAGCATCCAGCGCCTGGGCGTGCTGCCGGTCTGGCGGGAGGCCGGGCTGTTCAGCGACGAGGAGATGGCCGCGCTGGCGGTCGCCGAGATGGTCACCGTGCTTCCCCACGAGGAGGACCGGCTGGCCGAACTCGCCGGCGCCCGCAACATCCTCACCGATGCCCAGTACTCGGCCCTGACCTGGGCGGCCATCTCCATCAACGCTTTCAACCGGGTGTCCATCCTCAGCCGGCACGCCATCACCCCGGACCCGGAGGCCAAACAGGCTTAGGCTGGTACACATGAGCAACACGGAAGCGGTTCCCGCGGAAGTCCTCTGTGAGAACGGCACACTTCGCGAGGCGATCGAACTTTTGGATCCGCGGGAGGTTCTGCTCGGTGGCGTGCGCGCCATGACCGTCCGCCGCACGCTGCCGCAGAGGCGGCGCAGCCTGATCGGAGCCTGGTGCTTCCTGGACCACTACGGCCCGGACGACGTGGAGGCCACCGGGGGCATGAAGGTCCCCCGGCACCCCCACACGGGCCTGCAGACCGCCAGCTGGCTGTTCACCGGGGAGATCGAGCACCGGGACTCCGCCGGGTTCCATGCCCTGGTCCGTCCGGGCGAGCTGAACCTGATGACCGCCGGGCGCGGCATCAGCCACTCCGAATTCTCCACCCCGGGCACCACCGTCCTGCACGGCGCCCAACTGTGGATCGCGCTGCCCGACGCCTCCCGTGCCGTGGAGCCGGGCCTGCAGCACTACCGTCCGGAACCCGCCGTCGGGGAGGGGTGGGAACTGCGCGTGTTCCTGGGCGGCCTTGCCGGCAGGTCCTCCCCGGTGAGGACCCACACCCCGCTGGTCGGCGCCGAGATTCTGCTGGAGCCCGGCACGCGCCTGGAGCTGGCGCTGGATCCGGCCTTCGAGCACGGCGTCCTGCTGGACGCCGGGGACTTGGGCCTGGACGGCCTCCAGGTGGCCGCCGACCACTTGGCGTACCTGCCCACGGGACGGACCGGCGTCGTGCTGGAGGCCGGGCAGCGCGCGGTGCGGGCGCTGCTGATCGGCGGGGAGCCGCTGGGCGAGCAGATCGTGATGTGGTGGAACTTCGTGGGCCGCAGCCACGAGGAGGTTGCGGCCTACCGTGCGGCCTGGCAGGCGGAAATTGGCGCGGAGGCGCCGGTTCCCGGAACGGCCGGGGCGTACGACGACGGCGCTCCCGTCCCCCGCTTCGGCACCTTCCCCGCGGGAGAACCGGCACCCCTGCCCGCCCCGGCGCTGCCGAACGTGCGCATGAGGCCCCGGGGCTAGGGGTATCGGAGATAGGGGTACCGGAGCCCGGCGGGCGTCGCGCCCGCCGGGCTCCCCCACGATCCCCGGGACCTTCGGCGCCGCGTGGGTCAGTTGTGGACGGGTTGGGCGGGCACATCCTCCTCGAAGCGATCGAGGTCGCGGTTGAGGCCCTCGTAGACTTCGGGCCGGTTCCGGCGCAGGTAGCCTGCCCACAGGAGCCCGCCCACGAGCGCGGCGAGCAGCAGCAGCGGAAGAGCGGCGATGGCCGGCGCGTCGGATCCGGCCAGGACCGGGAAGTTGAGGATCGCCAGGGCAACAATCACGATCAGGCCCAGCAGCCCGGCGCCGGGGGCGATGAGCGTCGAGAAGATCCGCGGATCGCGCTTGCGTCGGAAATGGACAACGATCGCCAGGGCAGCCAGGAGCTGAAGGGTGATGATCCCCAGGGTCCCGAAGCCGGTCATGCTCGGCACCAGCGACGTGATGGGGTCCAGGCCGGCCAGTGCGAACAGGCCCGCGGCGGCGGTGGCGAAGGTGAACTGCACGATGGAGGCGCGCTCCGGCACCCCGTTGGCACGGGTGCGGCTCAGCTTCCGCGGCAGGATGTTGACGCGGCTGAGGGAGTAGATGTAGCGGGTGGCCGAGTTGTGCAGCGCCATGAGGGCCGCGAAGAGGCTGACGAGGAGGAGGACCATCATCACGGTGGTGAGCCCTTCCCCCAGGTAGCTGCTGGAGAGGGAGAAGACCAGGTCCCCCGCTTCGAGGTGCTCCAGCGCGGTTTCCTGCGCCTGGGCCGCGCCGATGGCGCTGACGATCGCCCAGGTGGTGAACGCCGCGAAGGCGCCGATGAAGCCGATGGCCACGAACGTGGCACGGGGGATGGTGCGTTTGGGATCGCGCGCCTCCTCGCTGAAAAGCCCCGTTGCCTCGACGCCCACGAAGGCGTTGGAGGCGAAGAGGAACCCAATCCCAACGGCCCCGGTAAAGGCGATCTCCGGCCGGAAGACGCCCAGGTCGAAGCCGTGGGTGAAGAGCACCGCGAAGTCGAAGACCAGGAGGATCAGGACCTCGCACACCAGCGCGACGCCGAGGACCTTGGCGCTGAAGCCGATTCCCTGGCGGCTCAGGGCAAACGCGGCGACCACGGAAAGGACCGCCCACATGAACCAGTGCATGTCCAGCCCCGTGAGCTGGGCGATCACGATCTGCGTGAAGAAGCCGATCGTGCCCACGGCCCCGGCCACGAAGAAGTTGTATCCGATCATTGCCACCAGCCCGGTGACCAGTGCCGCGGGACGGCCCAGGCCGCTGAGCACGAAGGCGTAGAACCCGCCGGCGTTGACCAGTTCGCGTGACATCCGGGCGTATCCGGTGCCGAACAGCAGCAGGACGGCGGTCACGGCGAGGAAGGACGCGACCATGCCTCCGCCGTTGCCGAGGGCCATGCCGATGGCCGTGACGACGACGATGCCGGTCAGCGGCGCAACGGCCGCGAGGACAAGGAATGCGACGCCGAAAACCCCGAGGGAGTTCTTCGACAGGGCGTCCTCTTGGGGAGGTGCTGTGGGAAGGCTCATGATCCTGCTTTCGTTTTTTCTACGCGGGAAAGGATGAGCGGCCGGTGTAGCCGAAGTCGGACAGAAGGTTCACGCCGTTGATCGCACGGGAGTGCCGGGAGGCCAGGTAGCCCACCGTCCACGCGATGTCCTCCGGGTCCTGGACCGGATAGGGGGCATCCTCGAAGGAGTCGACGCCGAGCCCGCGGCGGGCCATCGGGGTGTCCACGATCGAGGGGCACACGCTGTTGACCCGGATCCCGTGGGCATCGAACAGTTCAACGGCAAGGGCGCGCGTGAGCTGGACCAGGGCGCCCTTGGCGGCGTTGTAGGCCAGCATGCCCGGAACCGCGACGAACCCGGAGTCGGAACCGACGATCACCACGTTTCCGTTACGGGCACGCTTCAGGTGGGGCAGGGCATGCCGCACGGCGAGGAAAGTTCCCAAGACGTTGGTGTCGAGGACGTCGCGGAAGGAGGACTCGCTCACCTCCTCGCAGGAAGCGCCCATCTCCCCCTCAATGCCGGCGGCGGCCACGAGCAGGTCGATGCCGCCCATGTCTTGGGCCAGGGCATCGATGGCGCCGCCGATCCGGGCGCCGTCGCCCACGTCCGCGCACGCCGTCCCGACCCGGTCCGGGCCCACTGCCCGCAGGCCCTCGGCGGCGGCCTCAAGCCGGGAGGGGTCGCGTCCAACGATTCCCACGTGCGCGCCGGCCTCAAGGAAGAAAGCGGCGACGGCCAAGCCGATTCCGGAGGATCCTCCCGTCACCACCACTTTTCCGGGCAGTCCCCGGTGCTCCAGCTCGCTTGCCATGGCGGCCGCTCCATTCCTGATTCTTCGGGCCCCGGCCCCCTTTGGGCCGTGGGTGCGAATGTAGTCCGCGCCACTCCCTGCCAGATATAGCGGTCTGTTTGCTAGACTCTAAGTCTAGTTAGCAGACTGCGCTTACGGGCATCGGAATCGCCTGCCACCATGGGGTGGACTACAGAAGTGCGGCCGCCTGGCCCCTCCCTGGAAGGAACCACATGTCCAATCTGTCCCGCGAAGCCGCACTGGCCCTGGCCGGGCGGGCCCTTGCGCCGTTCGGGCTCGCCGCCGACGCGGAGGTCACTTTTGTGAAGCACCGCGAGAACGTGGTCTTCAAGGTCACCGAAACCCGCGGCTCCTACGCCCTGCGCATCCACCGGTACGGGCACCGTACCGACGCGGAGGTGCGCACGGAGAACGACTACATGGTGGCCCTGCGCGAAGCCGGCCTTCCTGTGCCCGAGGTCGTCCCCTCCGTGGACGGGGAATTCTTCGCGCTGGTGGACGACGGGCAGGGCCGCCGCCACCACGTCGATGTGCAGCGGTGGGTCCCGGACTCTTCGCCGTTGGGCGACGCCGGCGACGCCTGGTTGGGCCAGGACAACCCGGCGGCCGAGACCTTCTCCCGGTTGGGCGATCTCTGCGGCCGCTTCCACGTGGCTTCCCGCAGGCTTGGCCGGATCGCCGGCTACAGCCGGCCCGCATGGGACATCGACGGCCTCGCAGGACCCTCTCCCCTCTGGGGCGACCCCCGCCGGCTGGCTGACACCGAGACGGACCGCGAGGCCATCTCGGAAGCCCTCGCCGGCATCCGCCGCCACCTCTCGCGACTGGGCACCGGCCCCGACGTCTACGGGGTCATCCACTCCGACTTCACCCCCGAAAACGTCCTTTCGGCCCGCGGGGAGCTGACGCTGATCGACTTCGACGACTTCGGCGAGGGCTGGTGGCTCTTCGACCTGGCCACCGTCCTGTTCTGGTACCACCGCCACCCCCGCGTGGACGAGTACCGCGACGCGCTGCTGAAGGGATACGGGCAGCACGTCCAGATCCCCTCCCGGGCCCTGGCCTCGCTGCAGGCCCTCGTCCTCGCCCGCGGCCTCACGTACCTGGGGTGGGCGGCCGACCGGCCCGGAGACGAGACAAGCGCCTTCCTGCGCGCCGAGGTCCTGCCCGCGGTCCTGGAGATGTGCCGGTCGTTCAACGAATCGGCAGAAGAAGTATCGCCTTCGGACCGCGACAGCGACCTGCTGGACAGGCGGGGCAGGACCATCGGCCCCTACTCGCCGCTGTTCTACGACCGGCCCCTGCACTTCGTCGCCGGCGAAGGTGTGTGGCTGACCGACGCGGACGGCAGGCGCTACCTCGACGCCTACAACAACGTGCCGCAGGTCGGGCACGCCAACCGCCGCGTGGCTGACGCGGTGTGCGCGCAAATGCACACCTACAACGTCCACACGCGCTACCTCAGCGAACCCGTCGTCGACTACGCCGAAGAACTGCTGGCCACCTTCGACGCCCCGCTGGACCGGGTGTACTTCACCAACAGCGGGTCCGAGTCCAATGAACTGGCGCTGCGCATCGCCCGCCACCGCACCGGGCGCGCCGGGGTGATCGTCACGGACCACAGCTACCACGGCAACACCATCTCGCTGGCGGAGCTCACGACGGGCCTCACGGTCTCCGAACCCCTTGGCAGGCATGTGCGCGCGATCACCGTCCCGGACTTGGACGACGTCCGGCCGGAGGACGCGGGGGACCTGCTCGCCGCCGCGTTCGCGCAGGTCGACCGGGTTATCGCCTCGCTCCAAGAGGAGGGCCATGGGCTCGCGGCCCTGCTCGTCGATCCCGCCTTCTCCACGGAGGGTCTCCCCCGCCTGCCGGAGGGATACCTGTCCGGGCTGGTCGAGCGGGTCCGCGCAGCCGGTGGCCTGATCATTTCCGACGAGGTACAGGCCGGCCTGGGCCGCCTGGGTGACTTCTGGTGGGGGCACCAGGCCACCGGCATCGCCCCCGACATGGTCACCCTCGGCAAGCCGCTGGGCAACGGGTATCCCCTCGGAGGCGTGGTGACGACGCAGGCGATCCTTGAGGACTTCAGCAGCGCCAACATGTACTTCAACACCTTCGCCGGCACTCCCGCGGCCGCGGCGGCCGGCCGGGCCGTGCTGGCCGAGGTCAGAGACCGCGGGCTCGTGGCGCGCGCCGGGGACCTGGGACGCCACGTGGCCCGGCGGCTGGGCGGGATCGCCGAACGCGAGCCCCGGGTGGCGGCCGCCAAGGGACGGGGCCTGTTCTTCGGAGTGGCCCTGGTGGACGAACACGGCGCCCCCGACAGTGCCGCGGCCAAGCGCATCGTCGAAGCGCTCCTGAAGGAGGGGATCCTCATCAGCCGCATCGGTCCGCACGAGAACGTCCTGAAGATCCGCCCCCCGCTGGTGATCGAGCGGGACGAACTGGACCGTGTCGCCGACGCCCTGGGCGCCGCCCTCGCCGCGGAAAGTGACAGAACAGCCGTGCGCGCATGAGTCCCACCCGGACGCCTTCCCTTCCCTCCGGCAGCCCGCCGGAGGGAAGGGAAGGCGGCGGCCCCGCACCTGCCGCCGCCAGGCCATCCCTGCGCGAGCGCCAGCACCTCCGCACCCGCCAGGACCTGGTGCGGGCCGCCCTGGACGTCATCTCCGTCACGGGGTTGGACGGCGCCACCATCCAGCGGATCACCGGGCGCGCCGGCACCTCCCGGGCCACCCTCTACGCGCACTTCCCGGGCGGGCGGGGGGATCTGCTGGCCGAGGCATACCAAACGCTGGGCCGGGACCTGATCGTGCAAGCCGAAAGCAGCGCCGCCGAACAGGCCGACTGGATCGAGCGCCTTTGCGCCTATCCGCGCGCCATGCTTGACCTCGCTACCCAGCGCCAGCTCGGTTTGTTCTATAACGTGTCGGGGCCGCAGCTGGTGGGCATGAAGCACCGCGGCGTTGGCTCCCAGCACACGCTCGACACGATCACGGCGGAGCTGGGACAGGCCCGGGAGCGTGGATACATCCCCGCGCACCTGGACGTCGCATCCATCGCAGCACTCCTGGTCGGCGCAATCCGGGAAGCCGGCATCGATGCCTCCCGCGACCCCTCCGCCGCCCCGCGCCGTCTGGAAGCGTTCCGCCAGATCCTGAAGGCCCTCCAAAGCCCCGTTCCCGGGGGCCCTTGACCTTCCCGGGGCGGTCCGCGGCACCGGCGGGGCCTCCACCCCTCGGGGGTCCACGCCCGGGTCCTGCGTTTCCGTGCCCAAGAAGCAGTACCTGAGCTGCCGAAACCGGGGGCACAATGAAATGGAACCTTTCCCGCATGGCCAGCCCTTTGCCTGCAAGGGAAGCATTCGGGCCGGAAATGCGCGTCCAAGCCCGCGCAGGCACGCACTCCGTGCAGGTACGCACTCCGTTCAAGAACGCACTTGGCCCCGCCCGGCTCCCCGCCGCAGCGCAGCCCCCGCCGAGTCCCCGCCAAGCCCCCCCAAAAAAGGAGCCACAATGACCGGAACCGCCGCCATCGTCGCCCGTCACAATCCGGAATGGCACCGCTACGAACTGCTCGACGGAGACGCCGTGATCGGCAAGACGCTCTACGTTCCCTTCGAGGACGCAGCCGGGCCGCTGCGGATCTTCTACCACACCCGCATCGACGACGCCTATGCCGGGCAGGGGCTGGCCTCGAGGCTGGCCGGCGCGGCCCTCGACGGGACGCGCCAGGCCCGGATGCGCCTGGTGCCGGTCTGCCCGTACATCAAGGCCTACCTGGCCAAGCACCCCGAGTACGGGGACTTGGTGGTGGCGCCGCGGCCCGAGCACCTGGCCCTGGTGCCGTAAAGGACGGTTTTGCTCCAACGCCCCGGCTACCAGCCGGTGGAAAGCACGTGGTCCAGTGCCTCGACCACAAAGTCGGCGCTCTCCATGGTCAGGCACAGGGGCGGCTTCACCTTCAGCACGTTCCGCCGCTCGGAGGTCGGCTGGACGATCACCCCGAGCGTGAGCAGCCGCTCGCAGATCGCCGCGGCCTCGGCGGCCGCCGGCTCCAGCGTCTGCCGGTCCCGCACCAGTTCCACGCCCAGGTACAGGCCCACCCCGTGCACATGGGCGACCAGCTGGTGCCGCTCCCCCAGCGCCTCCAGCCGGGCCTTCAGATGGGCTCCGACCATGCGGGCATTGCGCTCCAGCCCCTCGTCCTCCATCGCGTCCAGCACCGCCAGCCCCACCCGGCAGCCCACCGGCGAGCCGCCCGCGGAAGAGAAGAACATGCCTTCGTGGCCCAGCGCCTCCGCGATGGCCCGGGTGGTGATGACCCCGCCGATCGGGTAGCCGTTGCCCATGGGCTTGGCGATGGTGATGATGTCCGGAACCGCCCCCTGGGCAGTGAAGGCCCAGAATTCCCCGGTCCTGCCGAATCCCACCTGCACTTCGTCGGCGATGCAGAGTCCGCCGTGCGCCCGGACAGCAGCATAGGCTTCCGCCAGGTACCCGGCGGGCGGCAGGACACCCCCGGCGTTGCCCAGGATCGGCTCGCAGATGAACCCGGCGACGGGCCTGCCTTCGGCGTCCAGCCGCTCCAGGTCGGCGGCCAGGTCTTCGGCGTAGCCGACCCCAGCCCCCAGTCCCCGGTGGGTGCCGCGCAGGGGGTTGGGCACGTCGGCCACGTGTACCCAGTCCGGTCGGGAGGCGAGCGCGTGGGGGTTGTCGTACGCACTGGTGGTCACCGCGTCAGCGCCGATGGACCAGCCGTGGTAGGCCTCGCGCAGCGCCACCACGGTCCGCCGCCCGGTCGCCGCCCATGCCAGGCGCAGGGCCAGGTCCACTGCCTCAGTTCCGCTGTTGACCAGCATCACCGTGTCCAGGCCCTCCGGCGCCAGCGCCACCAGGCGCTCCCCGTAGTCGGCGAGGCTGCGGTAGAGGAAACGGGAGTTGGTATTCAGCAGGCGCAGCTGCTCCGCGGCCGCCGCGGCAACGGCCGGGTGGCCGTGGCCCAGGCCCGTGACGTTGTTGACCAGGTCCACGTAGCTGCGCCCGCCGGTGTCCACCAGGTGGTGCCGCCAGCCGCGCTCGATCTGCGGCGGGCGGTGGTAGTAGCGCTCCTGCGCCGAGGAGAAGGTCCGGTTGCGGCGCAGCTGCTCCCCGGCCGGGTCCACGGCAGCGGGTGAGGCCTCCAGCCCGAACAGGGGGGCCGGATCGCGCAGCAGCCGCCGCCAGGCGGGTGCCAGGCCCGGGGACGTGAACCGGGGCACTTCTTCCGGTGCGTCCGGGGTGACCAGCTGGACGGACAGTGGCGGGGTGAGGCCGGGGTACGACGCCGGGGCCTCACCGAACGCCTCGCCGGCGGCGAGGGTGCGGGCTGGCGGGGAGGACTCGCCCCCGGCCTCCGGATCGGCGGCCAGGCCGCCGACGGCCAGGCGCAACCCATCGGCCCGGCGCAGCTCGACCTCACCAATTCCGGTGCGGGTCAGTTGGGCCGGCCAGGGGGCGGCCAGCGGGAGGGCACGGTTCAGGTAGAGCTGCAGGCCCAGCGGCACGGTATCCGCGGCGGCGCGCGAATCGGTGCGGGTGCGGGTCAGCCGGGGCACCCCGTAGGGCAGGACCACCGCGTCGTGGGTGCGCAGCGCCTCCACCCCCAGCGTGTCCTCGGCATCGGGCCCGAGCCATTTTCCGGCGTCGAGCAGCGGACTTTCCACGCCCAGGTCCAGCACGTATGCCTCTGGGAGCATCAGCAGTTCGCCGACGTTCTCCAGCGCCCCCACCGGGACGCCCAGTGCGTCCAGCACCGCGGCCACCCCTACCTCGAGCGGGATCGAGGCAGCCGCCTCGAAGATCGCCCATTCGCCGTCCATGCGTTCCGCCGCATATTCGTTGTCCGCCTCCAGCGCCAGCTGCTGCCAGCCGCTGGCCACCAGCACCGCAGCACGCTGGACGATCAGCGGCCACAGGGCCACCGCCTCTTCCCGGGACAGCGCGAAGCGTTCGTGGAACGCGCGCACGGCCTCGAGTACCGCCAGCGGGTCCTCCGGGTTGTGGTTGAGCAGGGATGCGCAGGTGACCGCCAGTTCGGCAACGCGCCATCCGATGGCCAGGTCGCCAAAGTCGATCACCCCGGCCGCCCGCGGCCGCCCGTCCGGGCCGGGTGCGGCGATGATGTTGTCATCGGTCAGGTCCCCGTGGATCGGCTGCACGGGCAGGAACGGGCGCAGGGGCACCAGCACGGACTCGGCCCGTTCGGCGGCGTCCCACACCCGCAGCGCCCTGTCCTCGTCGCGAACGGCGGGGAGCAGGTCCTCCACGACCGCCAATGCCCGGCGCATGTCCCATTGGAGCTCGCGGTCCAGGCCCGGGTGATCGAACCCGGCCAAAACCGCGCTGACCTCGCCAACCAGGGCCCCGATCCCGACGAGCACCTCGGGGGAAAGGTATCCGGCGTCGAGGAGGAATCCGCCGGCGAGGTGCTCGAACAGCCGGACCCCGTATTCAGTGCCGGAGTCGTCGGAGACCCGCTGGATCCGGAAGCCGTCCAGGCCCGGCAGCACGCGTGCCACCGGTACCCCGGCTTCCGCGAGGCGTTCGATCGCGAGGTTCTGTGCCTCGATCTCCACCACGCTGAAGGCCGGATTGTCCACTTTCAGCACTGCCAGTCGGGCGTCGGCGGACATCAGCAGGAAGTTGCGGTCCTGGTTGCTGCCAAGTTCCGTTGCCGTGGCCACCACTCCGTAGAGTGCCGAAGCGATCCGGGCGGCCTGCGCGGCATCCACCGCCGGGCGCCGCAGCCCTCCGGCCGGGGCGCCGGGTTCCGGAGCCGGGACGTCGTTCATGGTTCCTCCCGTCGGTGGTGCGCCCCGGCCGCCGGCGGTGGCGGCCGGGCGCTCGCTGGCAGCCGCTGGGCCGGCCCGCCAGTCCCATTATTCGGGCCGGACCCGGCGTTGGCGAGGGGCGCGTGTCCGGGCAGGACCTCGCTACTGGCGGCCGGGACGGATACCCTGCAGGCGTGGCCTTCGCTTCCCGGGCCCGCAGCGGGAACCGCCCCACCCCCGGAGTGGACCCCGCAAAGAAGTGGACCCCAGCAAAGGAGTGATCATGGCCATCCCTGCCGGAGGACCGTACCTGGAACCCGCCGTTCTGGAGGTGGAATGGACCCCGACCGCCGTGGTAAAGGCCACCGGCGCGGCGCTGGATGCGCTGCCCGGGCTGTTCGGCCGCGGCTACCAGGCCGTCTCGGCGGCCTTGCAGGACGAGGGCAGGCCACCGGTCGGTCCCGCGTTCGCCCTGTATCGCCACCCTCCGGGGGCCACGGTGGACGTGGAGCTTGGTTTTCCGCTGATCCGTCCGCTGCAGGGCGGGCTGCCCGCGATGGAGCAGGACAACCCCCGGACGGACCTGGACGTGGTTCCCTCGGAGTTGCCCGGGGGCCGCGTGGCGGTGCTCTCCCACCTCGGCCCTTACGACGCCCTCGCCGACGCCTGGCGGCGCCTCACTGCCTGGGTCGAGGAGCAGGGGCGCGCTCCGCGCCTTCCGTTCTGGGAGGTGTACGTCACCGAACCGGCCCCGGAGACGGATCCCGCCACGCTGCGCACGGATCTGTACCTGCCCCTCCGATGAGCGGCCAGGCCTCCGGAGCGCCCCTTGCGGGAGGGAACATTGCGGCATGGCTTCAGGTGAGCCGGTGTCCCCACTCCGGGGAGCCAATCAGGATATCGGAGGGGTTCTCGATGATGCGCGGCAGCATGGTCGTTTCCTGCTGGACGGCCAAGGCTCCCCACGAGACGGCCCGCCGCAGTGCCCCGTAACGCTGCCCACGTCCGTCCCGGCGCTTGACGCTGAGGTAGCCTGCCAGCGCGGCGTCTCCCGCGCCCGTCGTGTTGACCACCTTCGTTCGTGGTCCGCGGGCCCACAGGGCCCCCTGCTCACCGGCTTCCAGGATGCCGTCCGGCCCCAGGCTGGCCAGGACCGTGCCCACTCCCCGCGCCCTGACCAGGGCCGCCGCCTCCACGGCATCGCGCAGGGAACGCACGGGATGCCCGGTCATGAGTGCCAACTCCGCGGCGTTGGGCTTGACCAGATCGGGCTGGCAGTCCTCGTCCCATTCCAACAGGGCTTCTCCGACGGCCACGTCCAGGCAGACCGCCACTCCGAGCCTGCGCATCGATCGGAAAAGGGGCCGCACGTCAACCGCGGCTCCGGTGCTCACGTCGACAGGCAACGCGCCGCCGAGCACGAACCAGTCCGCCCCGATCCTCCGAACCTCGTCGGCCGCAGCCTGGCAGAGCCGGCCCCACTGGTCGGGGTCCAGCGGAGCCGGGAGGGCATTGATGTTCGTCGTCACTCCCGACTCGTCGACCAGGACCACATTGGTGCGGATGGGGCGCCCCACTTCGACGCCACGGACCACCTGCAGGAAGTCGCCATCGCAACCGTCGGCGGCGAGTCCTTCCCGGCCCACCGGAAGAACGGCTGACACCGCATTGCCGGCCAGGTGGAGGCTACGGGCCACGTTGACCCCGTTTCCGGCAAAGTACGTGGACACCCCCTTGGCCCGGTTGACCTCTCCCGCCTGGACCCGGTCAAGGAAGTACACCTTGTCGATTGAGGGCGCCGGCGTCAGGGTAACGACGCGGGGAAGGGTTGCGGCCCGGCCGGGGGCGCCCCGCGTGCGGCCCGGCGCGCGGACCTGGGCCAGCTCGCAGCCGCCCCTTACCGCGGACGCCTTGACGTTCACGCCCCCTCCTTCGGACCGTCGATGTGCACCTTTCCGGAAGGGAGACGCCCGGCCGTGGCCGCGGCCGCCGGAAGCGGGTCCGCACCCGTTCCGGCAACTTGCCGATGCTGCGCGAGCGCGGCACTGACGGTGCCGCACAGTTCGTCCCAGGAGACGGCGAACTTCTCGATCCCCTCCTTTTCGAGGAGCCCGGTGACGTCGGCCAGGGACACCCCGGCGGCGGCGACCGCGTCCAGGATCCGGGCCGACTCCGCGTAGCTGCCCGCGATGGTGTTGCCCCGCACGACCCCATGGTCGAAGGTGGCCTCCAAGGTCTTCGCCGGCATGGTGTTCACGGTTCCGGGTGCGGCAAGTTCAACCACATACAGGGTGTCGGGAACCGACGGGTCCTTCACGCCGGTGGACGCCCACAGCAGGCGCTGCCTGTTCGCGCCGGCTTCGAGGAGGCGCCTTGCGCGGGCGGTGCTGAAGGCCTTCTCATACACCCCGTAGGCCAACCGGGCGTTCGCAACACCCGACTGGGACTTTAGGGCGAGGGCCTCCCCGGTGCCGATGGCCGTAAGCCTGCTGTCGATCTCCGTGTCGAGGCGCGAGACGAAGAACGAGGCCACCGAGTGGATCCGCGACAGGTCCAGGCCTGCCTGCCCGGCCTGCTCCAATCCGGCGAGGTAGGCGTCGATGACCTCCCGGTACCTTTCGATCGAAAAGATCAGCGTGACATTCACCGAGATTCCGGCCGCGATGGTTTCCGTGATGGCTTCCAGGCCCTCAGCGGTGGCGGGGATCTTGACCAGCACGTTCTCGCGGTCCACCTTCGCGTGCAGCGCTTTGGCCTGCTCGATGGTGGCTTGGGTGTCATGGGCGAGGCCGGGGTCCACCTCGAGGGAGACGCGGCCGTCGAATCCGTTCGAGGCGTCGTAGACGGGCCTGAAAATGTCACAGGCTGCAGCAACGTCCCGGGCAGTGATTTCCAGGACGGCCTCCGCGGCCTCCGCACCCGCTGCGGCCAGCGCCGCGACCTGCCCGCTGTACGACTCCCCCCGGGCCAGGGCGGCGGCGAAGATGGTGGGGTTCGTGGTGACGCCCACGACGTTCTTTTCCTCGATCAGCTTCTGCAGGCCGCCGGACACGATGTGCTCACGGTTGAGGTCGTCGAGCCAGATGCTGACGCCTGCGTCGGAGAGCTCCTGGGTGGGCTTGGTCGCCGTCATGTGTCTTGTCTCATTTCAGTCAGGAGTGGTTCGGGCAGGAGCCTTCGCCCCTGCAGAGCCCCGCGCGCCTCGGGCACCCTGGTGCCGGGCCGGGATTGGGACCGGACATCCCCGTTACCGCACGCGGACCGGTCAGTCTTGCAAGACAGATGGCGCTGGGTCCGCCCCCGAAGCCGCCAGGCCGCTTCGGGGGCGGCCGGCATCAGAGCGGGTATGCGCCGGGCTCGCGCCGCATGGTGATCCAGCGGGTCTCGGTGAAGGCCTCGACGCTTGCTTGGGCGCCGCCGTGGCGGGATCCCGTGCCCGACGCGCCCACGCCGCCGAACGGCGTGTTCGCCTCGTCGTTCACCGTCTGGTCGTTGATGTGCACGATGCCCGTCGGGATGAGGCGTGCCATCTCGAGCGCCGCCATCACATCCTCCGTCACAATGCCCAGCGAGAGGCCGAAGTCCGTGGCCGCGGCCAGTTCGACGGCCTCGTCGTCCGTCGAGAACGGCACCACCGACGCGACCGGGCCGAACACCTCGTCGCAGTACGCGGCGGCCTCCCGCGGAGGGTTCGCCAGGACCGTCGGCCGGTAGAACAGTTCCTCGTACGTACCGCCCGCACGCAGGACTGCGCCTTGGGCGACGGCGTCCTGCACCAGCGCGTGCACGCGGTCCCGCTGCACCTCGTCGATCAGCGGGCCAAGGTGCACGGGCCCGGTGGCCGGATCGCCAACGTGCATCGACTCCGCCTTGGCCGCGAGCTTGGAAACGTACTCCTCGAACAGGGACTCGTGCACCAGGTGGCGCCCCACCGTCATGCAGATCTGCCCCTGGTGCAGGAAGGATCCCCATGTGGCGAGGTTGACGGCCTTGTCCACGTCGGCGTCGTGGCGCACGACGAAGGCCGAGTTGCCGCCGAGCTCAAGGTGGGCCCGCTTGAGGTGCCGGCCGGCCAGTTCCCCGACGCTGCGCCCGGCGCGCGTGGACCCGGTGAAGGCAATGACGCGGACGCGCGGGTCCGCCACCATGGCCTCCCCGACTTCGGCGCCGCCCGGAACGAGCTGGAGAAGGCCGGCAGGAAGGCCCGCCTCTTCGAAGATCCGCACCATGGACACACCACCCGTGATGATCGTGCGCGGGTCCGGCTTCAGCAACACGGCATTGCCCAGCGCCAGTGCCGGCGCGACGGCGCGAATGCCCAGGATCAGCGGAACGTTGAACGGCGAGATCACACCCACGACGCCCACCGGCACCTGCTCGGCGAGGGAGAGGCGGGGCTGTTCGCTGGAGAGGACCGTGCCGCGCGGTGCAGAGGGAAGGGCCGAGGCCTCGAAGCACTCGGCGGCCGTCACATGCAGGGCGAACCCGGCGAGCGGGGGGATTGCACCCACCTCGCGCACGTTCCAGCCCGAGATCTCCTCGGCGTGCTCCTCCCACAGCTGACCGGCCCGGCGCAACACCGCGGCGCGGACGGGATGGGGAGTGGCCGCCCACTCCTTCTGCGCGCGGGCTGCGCCCTCCGCGGCCCGCGCAACGTCATCCGCACCGGCAATTCCCACCATCGCGAGGGTGTTTCCGGTGGCGGGCTCGATCGATGCGATTTCGCCACCCGAGCCAGTGACCCACTCACCGTCTATGTAGATCTTGCCCGCAAAATTCGCCTCGTCGATGAGGATCCCGCGGGTTTCCGTGGTCGTGGTCATGTTCGTGCCTTTCTATTTCCTTGCTTTGTCGCTGGTCACACGCGGCTGGGGGCCCATGCCGTCCAGCCCGCGTCGATTGTCTGCGCCGCGTCGGCGGCGAAGGCTGCGCCGTCGCCGTAGGGATGCCGCCAGATGGCGAGCATGTCCGCCACCGCCGGGGCGAGGACCGAGCGGGAGAACGCTTCGACGCCCCATCGCCCCTGGTAGCCGGCGTCCAGGGCCTGGTGCACGATGGCCGCGATATCGACTGCCCCCGACGAGAGCTGCCCCCTCCCCGACTGGCCCAGCTCGAGGTAGCCCAGCTTGGGCAGCGCGGTGCGGATGGCGGCCGACGCGTCGGACTCCTCGATCGCCATGTGGAAGGTGTCGAGATGGATCCGAAGGTGATCGGAGCCGCTCGCCGAGACGTAGTCCATCGCCTGCGCGGCGGTGTTCACGACGGAGGTCTCGTAGCGGTTGAGCACCTCGAAAGTCATGCAGACCCCGCGGGCGTGGGCGGCGTCGGCGATCCGGCCCACCTCTGCCGCCGACCGCTCGAAGGCCGCGCGGCTGGTGGGGCCGGCCGGGGGGCCGAACACGCCGTAGGGCACCCCGTTCATCTGGTCTGCGCCGAGGGCTACGGTCAGGTCAAGCGCCCGGCGAAGCAGGGCAGCTCCTGCTTCGCGCACTTCTTCGCTGGCTGACGAGACATCGGCGGCAGGGGCCTGGCCCGCAATGGTGATCGGAGTCAGGCCGCGGCCGGCGAACAGCGCCCGCAGTGCCGGCGCATCAACGGCATCCGGATCCAGCGGCGGCAGCACGACCCGCCGGTAACCGGCGTCAGCGATGGCATCCAGCGCCGCCGGAAGCTGCTCCGACGCCAGGTCGGGTACGAAAATGTTCAGGTGGCAGGCCACATCCAGATCGGCGTCCATTGTCCGATTCCTTAGAACACCGGCAGTTCGAGGCGCTTCTTGAAGCTGGAGTACCCGTCGTCGACGTGCACTACGGTTCCGTTGATCACGTTGGCTTCGTCGGAGGCGAGGAAGGCCACGACGTTGGCGATCTCCTCGGGCTCGGTCAGGGCGCCGCGCATCTGCTCCGAGGCGAACGTCTGCCTCAGCTCCTCGCTGAACTGGTTAATGATCGGGGTGCCGACGCGGCCGGGGGTGATCGCCACCGCGCGGACCCCGTATTCGGCCAGCTCATACGCTGCGGAGCGGGTGAAGGAAATCACGGCCGCCTTGGCGGCGCTGTAGGAAAAGGCCAACTCCGCGGCCTGCTCGCCGTAGATCGAGGAGGTGTTGATAATGACGCCGCCCCGGCCCTGGTCCCGGAACTGCCTGCCCGCTGCAAGGATGCCGTGGTAGACGCCGTCCTGGTCGATGCGGATCATCGGCGCGTAGTCGACTTCGGGATCGTGTTCGAGCAGCGGCTTGCCGCCTGCGATGCCCGCGTTGTTGAAAATGACGTCGAGTCCGCCGAACACCTCCACGGCACGGGCCACCATGGCTTCGACTTCCGCGTAGCTCGAAACGTCCACCTGGGCCGCGGCGGCGGCACCCTCGAAGCCTGCGGCCGTGACCTCGGCAACGACCTTTTCGGCCTGTTCCAGATTGATGTCGGCAACCAGCACCCGCGCGCCCTCACGGACAAACTTGTGCACGGTGGCCCGTCCAATTCCGCTGGCGCCGCCGGTGATGATGGCGACCTTGTTTTCCAAGCGCATGATTGTTCTCTTCCTGATTAATGGTGATTGGCCTCAGCGGTGCGCGGGCGGGCTTCCACCCGCCCGCGCACCCGTGTCAGTCGGTGGGCTGGATGTCGTTGACGTTGGTGCGGTCGACCAGCGTGACATCGGTCTCGACGAAGTTCTCGGAGGGCAGGGTGCCCGACTTCGCGTACTCCGTCATGTCCTCCACCACGAGGTCCAGGACCTTGGGCCAGTCCTGCACGACCGTCGCGTAGAACGGACCCTCCTTCTTTATCTCCGCCAGGGCGATGCCCACGGCATCGACGCCCGTCACGAAGATGTCATCGCGGCCTGCCTCGTTGATGGCCTGCGTCGCGCCCAGGGCGGCGTGGTCCCAGCCCACCCAGACACCGTCCAGGCCTTCCGGGTTGGCCTGCAGGTAGTCGGTGACGAACTTCAGGGCCTCTTCCTGGGACGTGCCCGGGTTCAGCACCTGCTTCATCTCGCCGCCGGCAATGTTCGCCCCGCCGGCCTTGAGCAGCTCCTCCGCCATGTGGCTGCGGGTCATGATTCCGACGTGCGGGTCGTGGCCGATGACCATGACGTCCTTGCCGCTCAGGCCTCCCATGGCCTCTTCGAGGGCGCCCACGGTGAGGTCGGCGATCTGCTGCTGGTTCGACGTCACGTCGACGACAAAGTCGTCGTTGGGCTCGACGCCGCCGTCGATCGAGAAGATTGGGATGTTCGCGTCCTTGGCCGCGTTCACCAGCGGGGAGACCTGGCGCGGGTCCGGGAAGCCGGCCAGGATCGCGTCGGCACCCTGGGTGATCGCGCTGGTCACGTCGGTGTTGATCTTGTCGTAGTCAAACTCGCTGGTGTATAGCGTGACGTCCCAGCCCAGCGCCTTACCCTTCTCCACGAACGCGTCAAGGGTGGACTTGCCGACGGGGGTGCCGTAGCCGGCGGTGAAGGCGGCAACCTTGAACGTGTCTTCGGATCCCCCCGCCTCGCTGGCCGAACCGGAACAACCGGTCAGCGCCAGTGCCGAGGCCAGGGCCAGTCCGGCAAATGCAGTCATACGCTTACGCATCAATTACTCCTTTGTCGCTTGTTGCGCCGTTGGTCGAATGCAGGGCGACCGGCTCAGAAAAGGCTGTGGGACAGGGCGAGTGCGCCTCCGTCTACGGCGAGCGTGGCGCCCGTGACAAAATCGGACGCGGGCGAAACGAGGAAAAGCATCGGGCCCTGGATCTGCTCCATAACGCCCATGCGGCCGAGGGGGATGGTCGCGCTCCACTGGCGCTCCCCCTCCGCGTCGAGCACGGCGCCGCCGCCGATCCGGGTGTCCTTGAAGGGCCCGGGGGCGATCGCGTTCACGCGGATCCCCCGCGGCGCGAACTCGAGCGCCATCTGGCGGACGAGGTTGAGGATCGCGGCCTTGGTGGTGATGTACGCGTACGACACCATCGGGTCCGTGCGAAGCCCGGCGGTGGAGGCCGTGACGAGGACGCGTCCGCCGTCGGGCAGCACACGCGCCGCCGCGCGGAGGGTCTCGAACGTGCCGGTGAGATTGGTGGCGAGAACGCCGTCCCACTCTTCATCCGTGTAATTGGCGAGCGATCCCTCATCCGTAAGGTAGCTCCCGCCACCGGCGATGCCTGCGTTGGCGACGATGACCGTGGGCTGGCCGACCTCGGCGACGACGTCGCGGAGGACCTGGTCGAACGAGCCCCGGACGGCAACGTCAGCGACGTAGGAATGCGCGATGCCTCCCGCCTCGATGATCCCGTCCCGTACGGCCGCCAGCCGGCCCTCGTGCCGGCCTACGACGACGACCACGGCACCCGCCGCCGCATAGATTTCCGCCGCGGCCTGGCCGATGCCGCTGGATGCACCCGTTACGACGACGATGTCGCCGTGCAGGTTGAAAAGGTCGGTGACGCGCCCGTCACCGGGGGCGGTCTCCGCCGCGTTTTTTTCTGCTGTCTTAGACGTGGTCATGGCCCATGCCTTTCGTTGGTTCTCACGGCTGCAGGTGGGACGGGTGGGGGATGCGCGGTCGGCGGATCCCCCACCCGGTTCGGCTCGTCGGCTCAGAGGGCCGGCGTGAAGCCGTCCACGTTGCTGCGGTCGATGAGGGTTCCCTCGACCTCAACGAAGTTCTCGGAGGGCAGGGTGCCCGACTTCTGGTAGGCATCCATGTCGCCCACCACCTGGTCGACGACCGAGGTCCAGTCCTGGAAGACGGAACCGTAGAACGGGCCGTCCTTCTTGATCTCGTTGACAGCGATGCCCAAGGCGTCGACGCCCGTCACGAAGATGTCGTCGCGGCCTGCCTCGTTGATGGCCTGTGTCGCGCCCAGGGCGGCGTGGTCCCAGCCCACCCAGACACCGTCCAGGCCCTCCGGGTTGGCCTGCAGGTAGTCGGTGACGAACTTCAGGGCCTCTTCCTGGGACGTGCCCGGGTTCAGCACCTGCTTCATCTCGCCGCCGGCAATGTTCGCCCCGCCGGCCTTGAGGAGCTCCTGGGCGATGTTGCTGCGGGTCATGATTCCGATGTGCGGGTCGTGGCCGATGACCATGACGTCCTTGCCGCTCAGGCCTCCCATGGCCTCTTCGAGGGCGCCCACGGTGAGTTCGGCGAGCTGCTGCTGCCGGAAAGTGACGTCGACGACGAAGTCGTCGTTGGGCTCGACGCCGCCGTCGATCGAGAAGATCGGGATGTTCGCGTTCTTGGCCGCGTTCACCAGCGGGGAGACCTGGCGCGGGTCCGGGAAGCCGGCCAGGATCGCGTCGACGCCCTGGGTGATCGCGCTGGTCACGTCGGTGTTGATCTTGTCGTAGTCGAACTCGCTGGTGTACAGCGTGACGTCCCAGCCCAGCGCCTCGCCCTTCTCCACGAAGTCGTCCAGCGTGGACTTGCCGCCGGGGGTGCCGTAGCCGGCGGTGAAGGCGGCAACCTTGAACGTGTCCTCTGATCCTTCGGCAGTGCCGCTGGCCGAACCGGAACAACCGGTCAGCGCCAGTGCCGAGGCCAGGGCCATTCCGGCAAATGCCGCCATACGCTTACGCATCAATCTACTCCCTTGTGATTGCATGGATGAGTCTTGTGTGAATGAGTCTTGTGGGGATGGGTCTTTGTTCCGCCGGAGGGGCGGGCGCTAGGACTTGCGGGCTTTAAGTGCCGAGAGCGTGACGGCCGCGATGATGATGAGCCCGGTGAGCACCTGCTGGATGTAGGTGTTCACGCCGATGATGTTGAGGCCGTTGCTCATGACGCCGATGATGCCCACACCCACGAGGGTGCCGCCCACGTTGGCCTGCCCCGACTTCAGGATGGTCATGCCCAGGAACACCGCCGCCACGGCGAGCATCATGTAGTTGTTGCCGCTTGCCGAGCTGGCGCTGCCGAGGCGGCTGACCAGGATGATGCCGCCGATCGCGGACGCCAGGCCGGCCACGGCGAACGCCAGGAAGCGGGTCCACCGCACATTCACGCCCGAGAGCCGGGCAACCTCGGCGTTGCCGCCCACCGCGTACCACCGGCGGCCAAGGGTGGTGAACCGCAGGACGAGCCACAGGATGATGGCCGCGGCGACCGCAAAGAAGATGGGCATGGGGATCCCCATCGGCCTGCCCTGTCCGATCCAGAAGAAGTCTTCCGGCATGCCGTAGAGCGTGGTTCCGCTGGTGGCGATGAAGGCCAGGCCGCCGACGGTGGTCATCGTCGCAAGGGTTGCCACGAATGCGGAGAGCTGGAGAAACGCCACGAGGAGACCGTTTACCACGCCCACCAGGAGGCCGACGCAAAGTCCCGCGACGATCGCCAGGGGGATGGGGGTTCCTCCGATCATCAGCGACGCCGCCGTTGCGCCCGAGAGGGTCGCGTTGGTGCCCACCGAGAGGTCAAAGTCGCCCACTACCATCACGACCGTCTGGCCCACGGCGATGATGGTGAGGATGGCGATCTGCTCGAGGATGTTGCGCATGTTCCCAAAGCTGAGGAAGACGTCCGGGCGCATCGCCGTAAAGAACGCGATGAGGACGATCAGGGCAACGATGGTGCCGCCCTGCCAGAAGAGCTGGGAGATGGATGCGCGTTCGCGGACCCGCGGCGCCGTCGTCGTCGCCGGGAGCGTGTCGGTCTTGGTCATGTCAGTCGGTCTTTCCGTAGCAGTAGGAGAGGAGCAGTTCGTCGTCGGCGCCCTCGGCCTGCACTTCGCCGGCGATCCGGCCCTCGTGCATGATGATGATGCGGTCCGACATTCCGATCAGCTCGGGCAGTTCCGAGCTGACGGCGATGACGGTGGTACCGCCGGCAACCAGTTCGCGGATGAGGCGGTAGATCTCGGCCTTCGTACCCACGTCGATGCCGCGGGTCGGCTCATCCATCAAAAGCACCTTGGGCTTGCGGGCGAGCATCTTGGCGAGCACGACCTTCTGCTGGTTGCCGCCGGAGAGCTGGCCCACGGCCTGCCGCGGCCCGCGGGCCTTGATCTGCAGGTTGGCGAGTCCATCACGGGCCAGGTCCACGACCTTGCGGTCCGAAACCCACCCCAGCGAGCTCACCGCCTTGAGGTTGCCGAGCGCGATGTTGTCGTCGATCGGGGCGCTCACGATTACCCCCTGGCTTCGCCGCTCCTCTGGAACCAGGGCGATGCCCGCTTCCAGGACGCGGCCGACACCGGGCGCATGCGGCAGGCGCTGGCCGGCCAGGGTGACCGTCCCCGACGAGTACTTCTGGGCGCCGGCCAGAAGGCGCAGCAGCTCGCTGCGTCCGGAGCCGGCCAGGCCGCCGATGCCCAGGACCTCGCCGGCGTACGCCTGGAACGAGACGTCCTTCACCCTGCGCCCGTTCAGGCCCTCGACCGTCAGCACTACCTGGTCGGTGGCGGTGCTGCGCTCCGGAAAGAGCTCTCCCGCGGAACGGCCGACCATCGTCGAGATGACCTCGTCCACGGTGGTGTCGGCGACGGGCTTGGTGGTGATGGTTTCGCCGTTGCGCATGATGGTGAGGCGGTCGCAGAGTTCGAAGACCTCCTCGAGGCGGTGGGAGACGTAGATGATCGCGACTCCCTCCTCGCGCAGCCCCCTCAACACCGCGAACAGGTCGGTGATCTCGAGGTCGGTGAGGGCGGCGGTCGGCTCATCGAGGATCAGCACCCGGGCATCGGTGGCGAGGGCACGGGCGACGGAGACCATGGTCTGCTGCACGGGGGAGAGCTGCCCGGCGAGCTTGCCCAGCGGGATGCGCTGGTTCAGCCGGTCCAGCTGCGCCCGGGCACGCTTTCGCAGGGCGCCCCAGTCGACCAGGGAACCGCGGCTTGGCATCTGCTCGCCGAGCAGGATGTTTTCGGCCACGCTGATCGTCGGGATGATCGAGAGCTCCTGGTAGAGCGCCACGACCCCGGCCTTGTTGGCGGCCCGGACGTTCGCGAATTCGAGCTCATTGCCGTCACGGACAATCTGCCCGGAGTCCGGCTGGTACAGCCCGGTGATGATCTTGATGAGCGTGGACTTGCCCGCACCGTTCTCACCCAGCAGGGCGTGGATCTCGCCCGGCTGCACCGAGAGGCTGACCCCGTTGAGGGCGTGCACGCCGTCGAAGCGCTTGACGATGCCGCGTGCTTCGAGGGCCGCGACCGGCTCAAGCAGGGCGGTCCCGGTCTCCGAGGAATTCACAGCCGTCATGCGGCACCTGCCCCGTCGTCGATGGGGTTGCAGCGGATGACGATCTTCGGGTGCTTTCCGCTCACGTGGGCCTCGAAGGCTGCCGCGGCGTCATCGAGGTCGAACACCGCCTCGGTGAACTCGTCCAGCTCCAGGTGGGGCAGCACCTGCAGCGCGCGCGGGAACGCGTACGGTGAGACGAAGACACCGGTGAGCGTGAGTTCCTTGAGGTAGAGGTAGTCCGAGAGGTTGAGCGGCATCTCGAAGTCGTGGGGATACATCGCCCCGTAGACGACGGTGGCTCCCTTGGCGGCGATGTCGAGCAGGCCCCGCACTGCGCGCGGGGATCCGGATGCGTCGACCACGACGTCGAACCCCTGGCCGTCGGTGATTTCCTGCGCCCGCCGGTACTGGTCCTCGGCGACGGGATCAATCACCGCATCGGCACCATGGCGCAGCGCCATCTCACGACGCTCCGCGATCGGCTCGATGAGGGTGAGCGATGTGGCGCCATTCATCTTCAGCACCTGCATCGCCAACTGGCCGATTGGACCGCCCCCGCAGATGGCCACGCGGTCGCCGACCTTGATGTTGGTCTTGTCAGCAATCCGCACGGCAACGGAGGTCGGCTCGAGCAGGCATCCCTTCAGCAGGGACACGTTCGCGGGCAGCTTGTAGACCTGCGACTCGTGCCAGGTCACCGTCTCCGCCATGCCGGGCCGGTTGTATTCCTGAATGTGCTCGCAGAACTGCTGCTTGCCGTTCCGGCAGGGCATGCACGTGCCGCAGAAGCGCAGGAAGTTGCCGGCGACCCGGTCGCCGACCCGCAATCCGTTGCGGTGGGCCTTCTCGCCCAGCGCCTCAACCACGCCCGACAGTTCGTGGCCGAGTCCGATCGGCACCTCGGTGCCGAAGAATCCCTCCGCCAGATGCGGGTCGGATCCGCAGATCGCGGAATAAGCAACCCGAATCCTGACATCCTCGGGTCCGAGCGGGTGCTCGGCGAAGTCGACCAGGCCGATGCGGCCGCGGGACTGCTCGTCGGGATCCCGAAGGCTTCCGATCTTGGTGACAGCTACTGTTTTCATTCGTCTCTCCGGTGAGCGCGTGACGGGTGAGTGGTCAGGCCTGCGCGGCGATGACTCGCCGGGTGGCGGCAATCGTCGCTTCGAGCCCGTAACCGTGCTTGTTGCGCAGCTCCTCGTCGCCGCCGAAGCCTGCGTAAACCTGCGGGATTCCGAGGCGCTCGAACGCCGTGAGGTGGATGTTGCGGTCGGCGACGACATCCGCGACCCGTGAGGCGAGGCCCCCGTACGCCAGGTGGTCCTCCAGGACGACGAACCTGCCGCCGGTTTCGGCGGCGCACTGCGCGATGAGTTCCTCGTCGATCGGCTTGAGCGTGAACATGTCCACGACGCGCACCGAGCGTCCGTCCTTCGCCAGCTCCTCGGCGGCTTCCAGCGCCTGGGCGACGACCGTGCCGTGGGTGAAGATGGTGGCATCGGTGCCCTCGCGCGCCACGATGCCCTTGCCGATGCGCACCTCATGCTGCCCCGGCTCGTAGAGCACCTTGTCGCTCTTGCCGACAGCGAGGCGGATGTAGATCGGCCCCTGCATGGTCATCGACTGGCGGATGATCTCACCGACCATCAGCGGGTCGCCGATGGAAGTGACGGTCATGTTCGTCAGGGCGCACATGAGCGCGAGGTCCTCGACCGCGTAGTGGGTGGAGCCGCCGTTGCCGACCAGCCCGCCGTGGGTGCCGATGATTTTCACCGGAAGGTTCGGGTAGCAGACGTCGGTGCGCACCTGTTCCAGCGCACGCATGCTCAGGAACGGGAGCATCCCCGAAACAACCGGGATGTTGCCGTCGTATGCGAGGCCCGCCGCAATGCCCACGCACGCCTGCTCGGCGAGGCCCACATCCAGGAACCGCTGCGGGAACTTGTCGCGGAACTCCACGAGCGTCGCTCCGATGTCGGGGGTGATAACCCACAGGTTGTCGTACTCGTCGCCGAGCTCGGCAAGGGTGGACCCGATGACGGATCGGGCGGAGAGCATCTCTCCAAAGGTGAATGTAACCGGCATCAGACTGACTCCTTCTCGCGCGATGCTTCGAGCGCTGCCATCGCGCGCTCAAGGTCGGCCGGCCCCAGCGAGCCGGCGTGCCAGGCCAGGTTGCGTTCCATGAAATCGACGCCCTTGCCCTTGACGGTGTCGCAGATGACCACGGTCGGCCGGTTGCTGTCGGCCGCCGGCAGCGCGTCGAGCGCCTCGACCAGCTGCCGCATGTCGTGGCCGTCAACGTTGACGACGTTCCAGCCGAAGGCCGCCCACTTGTCCGGGTACGGCTCGAAAACGATGCGCTCCTCGGCGAAGCTCGTCATCAGCTGGCGGTTGCGGTCGATGAAGGCCACCAGGTTGCCGAGTTCGTTGCTGCGGGCGGCCATTGCCGCCTCCCAGACGGATCCCTCGCCGGTCTCGCCGTCGCCGAGCAGGCAGAACACGCGGTGCCCCTCGCCGCGGCCCCGGGCGCTGAGCGCCATTCCGACGGCCAAGGGCAAACCGTGCCCCAGCGACCCGGTGGAGCATTCCACTCCCGGCAGCTGGACCTTGCACGGGTGCATGCCGTAGGCGGAATCGAGCTGGCCGTACGTCTCGACGATCCCGTCGTAGGAGAAGAATCCGCGCATGGCCATGGCGATGTACATGCACACCGCGGCGTGCCCCTTGCTCAGCACAAAGCGGTCCCGCGCGGGGTTGGCGATGTCAGTGGGGTCGACGTTGAGGCCGTAGTTGTAAAGCACCGTGAAGATGTCCGCCGCGGAAAGGTCACCACCGATGTGCACGGCGCCCTCATAGGTGCCGCACAAATGCAGAAGCTTGGACCTCAGCTCGAATGCGAGATCTTCCAGCTCCTCGATCGTGGGTGGATTACCACCCGTCTGCAGGCTCGTTTGGCCCATCTCATGCCTCCTCATGGAATGACGCGGATGTCGATCTGCCGCCTTTCGGGGCGTTCCCACCGACTCGCCTGCGGTCGAAAACCCGCCGCTCTCCGCCTTCAGTGTGACGAGGCTAACACCGCTATGTTTACGTGTAAACACCTTTCGCGTAATCTTGTTTCACCGGGGCGGCGGGACACCGTTCCAGCCGGGAACCGCAGGGGAAATGCCGGCCGCGGGACCCAAGGCGTGGCGCTCCCGGGCCGCACTCCCGCACACTTAACCCCCGAACGAATGACGGCCATCCAAATTCATCGCCGCCAGAAGGAGTGCCATGTTGAGCCACAGGGAACAGCGGCCGTCTGCGCCAATACCCCCCGAGGCGGTCACAACGCCGCTGGCCGAGACGATCGACCCGGAGAACTTCACCCCCCGGCTCCTGGCACTGCTCTCCAACGCCCTCGTATGGCGGGAATCCCACGAGCTGCAACGGCGCTACGGGTTGGGGACGAACGATTGGCGGGTCATCTCCGCTGCCGCAATACGGCCCGGAACATCGGCGGCCGAAGTGTCCGAGTTCCTTGTCCTCAACAAGGCGGTCATCTCCAAGAGCGTCAACACCCTGGTCGAACGCGGCCTCCTGGTTTTGATCGACGGGCCCCGGCGCTCGCGGCCCATGTACCTGACCCGTGCGGGCGTGGAGATGCACGACGCCATGCTGCCGATCTCGATGCGGGGGCAGGAGATTATCCTGTCCGACCTCTCCGAGGATGACATTTGCCGGCTGAACCACCTGCTGCGCCGCATGCTCGAGAAGACCCGGGAACTGCAGATGCTCGAGAACGAAGCCCAGGTCTAGAACGAAGCCCGGGCCCCACCGGCCCGTTCCGCCATAAGCAGCGGCAGCAGTGGCGATCGCCCCCCTGGCACACATGGGCGGACGCGAAAAACGGCTGGCCGGGCCATTCCGCATGCCTTCGGCAGCGGCCGCATTGATCCCCGGTCCCCGCCCCCTGCCCCCGCCCCTTCCGCAGCGCCCGGCGCTCCGGATACGGCCGCATGCCCCCGCGCTTGTGACGCACGCCATGCGTGCCGTACAGTACTTCCTGAACGACCATTAATCGATTATCGAACGTAGAGTTCTGATATAGAACAAGCAGGGTCGGCGGCAGGAACCCCAACCAAGTAAGGAAAACCGTGAAATTCCACCACCACGGCTACGTATCCGGCGACCCGCGAGTCCAGCCGGCTGCCGGCGTCGGAATCAACCGCCCGTCGGAACTTCCCGAGGAGGTCGACGTGCTGATCGTGGGTTCCGGGCCCGCGGGCATGATCACCGCCGCCCAACTCGCCCAGTTCCCGGGCATCACCACGCGCATTATCGAGCGCCGCCCCGGCCGCCTCGCCATCGGGCAGGCGGACGGGATCCAGGCCCGAAGCGTCGAGACCTTCCAGGCCTTCGGCTTTGCGGAGCGGATCACTGCCGAGGCCTACCGGATCACCGAAATGGCCTTCTGGCGCCCCGGCGCCGAGGACCCCACGAAGATCGTCCGCGGCGGCCTCGCCCCGGACGATCCCCACGGCATCAGCGAATTCCCGCACCTGATCGTCAACCAGGCCCGCGTGCTGGACTACTTCGCCGAGGTCGCAGCCAACTCCCCCACCCGCCTGACCCCGGACTACGGCTGGGATTTCCGGACCCTCGAGGTGATTGACGGGAACGAGTACCCCGTGAAGGTCACCCTGGTCCGCAGCGCCGGCCCGGACGAGGGCACCGAGCGCATCGTCCGCGCCAAGTACGTCGTCGGGGCCGACGGCGCGCGCAGCAAGGTCCGCGCCTCGATCGGCTGCACCCTCGCCGGGGACGCGGCCAACCACGCATGGGGCGTCATGGACGTGCTGGCCAGGACCGACTTCCCCGACATCCGCACCAAGTGCGCCATCCAGTCGCACGACGGCGGATCCATCCTGCTCATCCCGCGCGAGGGCGGGCACCTCTTCCGCATGTATGTGGACCTGGGCGTGGTGCCCGAGGACGACCACGGGGCCGTGCGCAAGACCACCATTGAGCAGATCATCGCCAAGGCCAACGAGATCCTCAACCCCTACACGCTGGACGTGCGTTCGGTCGCCTGGCACAGCGTGTACGAGGTCGGCCACCGCCTCACGGACCGGTTCGACGACGTCCTGCCCGAGCAGATCGGCACCCGCACTCCGCGCGTGTTCATCACCGGAGACGCCTGCCACACCCACTCCGCCAAGGCGGGCCAGGGCATGAACGTCTCCATGCAGGACGGGTTCAACATCGGCTGGAAGCTCGGCCACGTGCTGGAGGGCCGCAGCCCCGAGTCGCTGCTCTCCACTTACTCGGCCGAACGCCAGGTGATCGCGCAGAACCTCATCGACTTCGACAAGGAATGGTCGACGTTGATGGCCAAGAAGCCCGAGGAGTTCAACGACCCCGCCGAACTCGAGGACTTCTACGTGCGCACCGCCGAGTTCCCCGCCGGGTTCATGACCCAGTACGCGCCCTCCCTGATCATCGGCGGGTCCGCGCACCAGGACCTGGCCGCGGGCTTCCCGGTCGGCAAGCGCTTCAAGTCCGCCCGCGTCTCCCGGGTCTGCGATACCAATCCCCTGCACCTGGGCCACCAGGCCACCGCTGACGGGCGCTGGCGGATCTACGTCTTCGCGGACGCGTCCGAAGCCGGGGCGCCGTCGCCGGTGACCGACCTGGCCGAGTGGCTCGCGAACGATCCCGACTCGCCGCTGGCCGCCACGCCGGAGGGCGCGGACCAGGACGCGTGGTTCGACGTGAACGTCATCTACCAGCAGAAGCACGAGGACATCGACATCAACGCCGTGCCCGCGGTGTTCAAGCCGGAGGTCGGTCCGTTCCGGCTCACCGACCTGGAGAAGGTCTACGGCACGCTTCCTGACGAGGACATCTTCGACATCCGCGGGCTCTCCCGCAGCGGCGTCGTCGTGCTCGTCCGCCCGGACCAGTACGTGGCCGGCGTCCTGCCGCTGGAGGCGACGGCGGAACTCGCCGGGTTCTTCGCCCCGCTGCTCACGGCGGGCCAGCGCGCCAAGGCCTGATCCGCGGCGCAGCACAGGCACCGGCACGACGGCGGGAATCCGCCGTCAGGCCGGTGCCATTTGGGCCAGGACTGCTCCCGGCTTACTGCCCCGGGGTCGCTGCCCGGGTCCGGACCGCGAGGCCGACGAGGACGAACAGGGCCAGCGCCATGACCATGCCGGTATATCCCAGTGCGGTCGGGACCAGCCCGAACCTCCCGGCCAGCGCGCCGGCGGCGACGGCGGGCACGCTGTTGGCCAGGTAGCTCACGACGTAGATTGCGGACAGCAGCCCGGCCCGCTGGGAGGGATCGGCCTGGGGTATCAGCGTGCCCAGCACGCCCAGGAATCCTGCGCCAAACCCGGCCCCCGCCACCACGGTCGCGGCGAAGTACAGCCCCACGGAACCAGTGCTCAGCGCCACCAGGGTGGCGGCGAGGCCCCCCAGGAGGACCGCCATGCCCAGGCCCAGCGCGCGTGTCGGACGCATCCCACCCAGCAGGAGCGTGACGATCCCTCCCGTACCGGTGAGCGCTGCGACAAGGAGGCCGGTCAGCACCACGGCATCCGGCCCGGCCATGGAGCGCACCAGGCTGGGGCCCAGGGACAGGATCAGCCCGCCCAGCGACCACGTGGCCGCCGCGGCCGGCATCATCCACACCGCGGACCGCCGGGTGGCCGGCGGGAAAGAGACGCGGGGCTTGAGGGAAGCCAGGGCGCCGGGCTGCCGGCCGGCGGTCTCGGGCCCCAGGGCGGTGGCGATCACCTGCAGCACCAGCACGGCCAGCAACACGAAGTAGATCAGGTGGACGGCTCCGGGGGCAGTGGCCACGACCAGGCTGGAGGCCACGGCCCCGCCTGCCAGGCCGAAGGCAGGGCCCGCGCCGTTGAGCACGGTGCCAAGACCGGGCCGCACCGCGGGCTCCAGCTCGATGAGGTAGGCTCCCAGCGCCCCGATGGCCGCTCCGGTGGCCAACCCCTGCAGGACACGGGCCACGATCAGGGCTGCCGGGCCGCCGGCGGTGAAGAACACGGCCATGGAGACAATTTCCACGCCCAGGGCCGCCAGCAGCACGGGGCGGCGGCCCAGGTGGCTGGACAGCGATCCGACGGTAAGCAGGGCGGCGAGCAGGGCCAGGACATAGGCGGCGAAGATAACGGTCAGCACGACCGGCGGGAAGCCCCACATCTGCTGATACACGGGGTACAGCGGGGTGGGGGCGCTGGAGGCAGCCATCAAGACGACTACCACGGAGGCCTGGAGCCAAAACGCGGCACGTGCGGACAGCACTGCCCGGGGAAGGGGCGCGGCGGGAAACAGCGGCACAAGAGCCTTTCTCAAAACGCAAAGATTTTGCGAACAGGAGTTTAGCGACCGTCACCGGGAAACGCAACGGATTCGCGTTACCCTGTGAGGGTGAACCCTCAGGACCCCCGCCCTCATGGCCGTGCCGTCCGCGTCCAGCAGGCGGTTCACGCAGCCGTCCGTTCCCTCCAGGCCGAGCACGGCCGGCAAAGCCTCACCGTCCCCAAGATCGCTGCGCTGGCAGGAGTGGCCCCCTCGACCATCTACCGCCGGTGGGGCGACCTCAACCAGCTGCTTGCCGACGTGGCCGTGGCGAGGATGCGGCCCCAGGGCCCGCCGGACACCGGAACGGTGCGCGGGGACCTCACCGCCTGGGCCGAAGAGTACCTGGAGGAATCGGCCTCACCGACAGGAAGGGAGTTCCTGCGGGACATGGTTGCGGGCGGCGCGGACTGCTCCAGCGCGCTGCGCGGCGGCGAGTACGCGCGCGCGCGGATCGGCATCATGCTTGAGCGCGCCCGGCACCGGGGAGAGGACGTGCCCGATCTCGAGGACGTCATTGACCTGGTGCTGGCCCCAATCGTCTACCGGATACTGTTCGAGCCGGGGAAGCTGCCGCCCGACGCTGCCCGGAGACTCACGGACCGGCTCTTCGAACGGGACGCCTAGGGCGTATCCGCCGAATCATCGCAGCCACTGGATCCAGCCACTGGACGGTGGCGGCGATGAGGAGCCCGGAGCGGCAGCAGCCGTCGCGGACAGGCCGCGGCGGCCGGGCTCCAGCCGTCCCCGACGAAGAATCCGGGCATACAGCTAGTCCAGGACGTAGAACTCCAGGTGCACGGCGTCCGGGTGGCGCACTCCCGAGCCCACGATGATGCGTGAGCCCAGCCACGCCCAGCGCCCCTCGGAGGCCATCCGGGGCGAGCAGCGGAAGTAGATGCGTTCCGGGTCCACGCTCTCCCCGCGGACCAGCGCGGCGATGTCCTCGGCCGATCCCGCACGGATCCCGTAGTTGGAGACGTAGATCTTTTCGCCCTCGTCCGTCTCGATGATGTATTTGGCTTCCAGTTCGGTCACCGTCTCCGACTTCAGGAGCTGGAAGTCCGCGCCAACAGGCAGGACGCTTCCCTTAAGTTCGGGTCCCTCGACCGATCCCCCGGCGATCGGGACGACGCGGCGGAAACCGTCGGCAGTGTCTCCGACTTCGATAGGGCGCGAAACCTCCACCTTTACGGTGGCCAGGTAGGACAGGGTCGGCTGGGCACGGTCAGTCATGCCCCGATCCTACAGTTGCGGCCTCCTCCGGCCGGGCTGCCGCAGACTAGCCGGCAAGCTTCTTGAGGAGTTCGACGGCGACCGGACCGGCCGAGGCGGGGTTCTGCCCCGTCACGAGGTTCCGGTCGACCTGCACGTGCGGGGCGTAGGCCTCGCCCGTTTCCACCGCCAGGCCCGCCGAGGCCAGGCGGTCCTCAAGCAGCCACGGCGCCTTGTCGGCGGTCCCGGCCTGCCGTTCTTCGTCGTTACTGAAGGCGGTGACCCGGTACCCGGCGTAGGCGTTGGCCCCGTCCCCGGTGGTGGCCGCCAGCAGGGCGGCCGGACCGTGGCAGACGATGCCCGTGGGCAGGCCCGCTTCCAGCGCCTGCCGCAGGATCCGCCCGGCCGATCCGTCCACGGCGAGGTCCTCCATCGGCCCGTGGCCTCCAGGGACATAGATGGCGTCGAAGTCCTCGATGCGGACCGCGTCCAGGGCCAGCGGCGCCTGGAACTCCGGCGCGGAAGAGACCACCGCCTTGACGCGGTCGGCGTTTTCGGGGCCTCCATTCGCCTCAGGGGACAGGCTGGCGGGGTCCACCGGCGGGCGCACTCCCCCGGGGGTGGCCACGGTGACCTGGTGGCCATCCGCCGTGAAGGCCTCATAGGGGATGACGGCCTCGTCCGCCCAGTAGCCCGTCGGGTGCGCGGTGCCGTCCGTGAGCGTCCAATGATTGGCTCCGGTCATCAGGAACAGGATCTTTGACATGTCTTCCTTCCGGTGGCGCGGCGGAGGCCGCGGCGGTCAGGCGGCCGGCGGTGCGGATCCGCTGGCAGGACCCTGCCGGCCCGGAATCAAGAGCCAAAACTAAGGGCCAGCACCATGGTAATTCCGGCCGGCACCGCCTTCCAGCGGTGGGGCGCCACCTTCCCGGTGGCGCCCCGCCGTCGCGCTTTCCACCAGAAGCTTCCGAACGCCTGCGGAATGAACCGGCCCCCTGCGGGGTTGGCACCCACGTGATCACCAAACCCACTCTCCGCCAGCTACTCCGCGAGGACCTGCAGGCCGCCCGGGCCCAGGACCCCGCCGCGCGCAGCGACCTGGAGGTGGGCCTTGCCTACTCCGGCGTGCATGCGATCTGGAGTCACCGGATCGCCCATGCCCTCTGGCGCCGGTCCTGGCGCACCCCGGCCCGGCTGCTTTCCCAGTTCACCCGCTTCCTCACCGGGGTGGAAATCCACCCGGGGGCCAGCATCGGCCGGCGTCCGTTCATCGACCACGGCGCGAAGATCGTCGTTGGGGAAACCACCGTCATCGGCGATGACGTGATGATGTACCAGGGCGCCACCCTGGGCGGCCGCGCCCTGGACCGCGGCAAGCGGCACCCCACGGTGGGCAACAACGTGATGCTGGGCTCCGGCTGCCGGGTCCTGGGCCCCGTGTCCATTGGCGACAACTGCGCCATCGGAGCCAACGCGGTGGTCGTCACCGATATCCCGGCCGACTCGATCGCCCTCGGCATCCCCGCCATCCACCGCCACAAGGACGGCAAATACCCGATGGACCCGCGCACGGATTTGATCGATCCGTCAGTGCTGCTGTAGCCCCCACGTGGAAGGGCCCCGCGCACGGGGTGCGCGGGGCCCTTCCACAGGACCTTCCACAGGGGGGTCAGTTCTTGGTGACGCTGCCCATCAGGGCGGCGACGGGCCGCAGGAACAGCGGCCGGGCCAGGAACCAGGCCCCCACCGTGGCCACGACCGAGGCGGCGAAGAACCAGAACCCGAGCCAGCTGTCGGTGTCCTGCGCGGCGTACATGTGGTTCAGGTTGCGCAGCGCCCCGGTGGTCAGCACCAGCACCACGTGCACGACGACGAACGCCACGAAGAACAGCATCGTCGGGAAGTGCAGGGCGCGGGCCACCCCGATCGGGTAGGCCTTGTTCAGCCTGGTGGCGTTCTTTGGCCATGCCCCGCTCATGCGCGCACCCGTGACGATGGCCACCGGCGCGGCGAGGAACACGATCGCGAAGTAGGACAGCAGCTGCAGGGCGTTGTAGTTGATCCAGCCGTTCTCATGCGGCCAGTCCAGCGAGGCGTACTGCAGCGCGGCGGACACCGCGTTGGGGAAGATGTCCCAGCTGGTGGGCACGATGCGCATCCACTGCCCGGTGGCGAACAGCAGCACGATGAACACCAGCCCGTTGAGCATCCACAGCACGTCCAGGCTTTGGTGGAACCACAGGTCCAGGCTGATCTTGGTGGGTTTGCCCTTGGTCTTGACCAGGCCCTTGTTGTTGCGGGTCCAGTAGGCCTTCGGGCGCGCGGTGGTGCGCACCTGCCAGCCGGACCGGACGATCAGGACAAGGAAGAGCATGTTCAGGAAGTGCTGCCAGCCCAGCCAGGCCGGCAGGCCGGCGGGGGCGTGGGCGGGCAACGTGGAGTGTCCGGGGTAGGTGACCAGGAAATCCTGGACGGCCGGCTGCTCGCGCAGCCACTTCGCCAGCAGCACCACCAGGAACAGGACGACCACGGCGGCCGCCGCGATGGCGCCTGCCCTGGCCCACGGGCTCTTGAAGACAGCCGGTGTCTTCGCAGCCTCAATCATGACGGGTATTCCTCTCGGACGGGCCGCGGCAGGAGGGCCGCGGCCACGGAATTAGTTGGAGCGGGTCCCGAGGGCCTCACTCAGCTGTGGGACAACCTTAAACACCCCGCCCATGATGCCGAAATCGGCAGTGCCGAAAATCGCCGCGTCCTCCTCCGGGACGGCTAGTGCCCGGGAAGCGCGGCCGCCGGGTGCGTGGCTGCCCACGATGCGAGCAGGCGCATCCGCTCGTCTGAGGGCGAGCCGGGTTCTGCCGTGTAGATGGTCATGGTGAGGCCCGGTTCGGCAGCCATTTCCAGTCCCTCGTAGGCCAGGGTCAGTTCTCCCACGATGGGGTGCCGGAAGTGCTTGGTGCCGGTGCCGTGCTGGCGAACGTTGTGGGCACCCCACCGGGTGCGGAATTCGGCGCTTCGGGTGGAGAGCTCGCCGACCAGGTCGTGGAGGTCCTTGTCGCGCGGGGCGCGGCCCGCTTCCGTGCGGAGGATCTCGACGCACACGTCGGCGAAGAATCCCCAGTCCGGGTAGAAATCGCGGGAGGCCTCATCGAGGAACTGGAAACGGGCCAGGTTGGGCGGGTGCGCCCCGTCCGCGTGGACGGGCAGGTAGAAGGCCCGCGCCAGCTGGTTTGCGGCCAGCAGGTCCATGCGGCCATTGCGCACGAAGGCGGCGCCGTGGGTGACCGCGTCCAGGGCCCATTGCAGGCTGGGGCGCGGATTCCAGGTCTTGCCGGTCCTGCGGCGGGGGCGGACGGCCGCGGGCAGGCCGCCGGCAGCGTGGGCGAGGTTGAAAAGGTGGGCGCGTTCGGCCTCGTCCAACTGCAGCGCCCCGGCCAGGGCCTCCAGCACCCCGGCGGAGGCGCCGGCGATCGCGCCGCGCTCCAGCTTCGCGTAGTACTCCACGCTGACCCCCGCCAGGGCGGCGACCTCGCTGCGGCGCAGTCCCTTCACGCGGCGGTTGGGCCCGGGTGGGAGCCCGGCCTCTTCCGGGGTGATTCTGGCCCGCCGCGACATGAGGAAGTCGCGGACCTCGCTTCGGTTGTCCACAACCCAAGGGTAGGCGCCCCAGCCTCCCTGTGGGGTGCCCTGCCGGTACACCCCACAACAGGGACTCCCTCATGCCTGCCGCCCGTGGTGATCTAGTAGGGGGCTCCTGCGCCTCCCCGTCCCCCCGCGCTCCCAGCCCCCTATCTTCCAACCCACCAGAAGGAGAACAGCATGACTCTCGTGAATGCCTACGCCGCCACCTCCGCCTCCGAGCCGCTGGCCCCCACCAAGATCGAACGCCGCGACGTCGGCCCGCACGACGTACTGATCGAGGTCAAGTACGCCGGGATCTGCCACTCGGACATCCACACCGTCCGGGGCGAGTGGGGACCGGTGCAGTACCCGCTCGCTCCCGGCCACGAGATCGTCGGCTTCGTCACCGAAACCGGATCCGACGTCACCCGGCACCAAGTCGGGGACCGCGTCGGGGTGGGCTGCATGGTCAACTCCTGCCGCGAGTGCGTCCACTGCCTCCAGGGTGAGGAGCAGTACTGCCTCCAGGGCAACATCCCCACCTATGGCGGCCTCGACCGTGACGGCACCATCACCCAGGGCGGGTATTCCACCCACATCGTCGTCAACGAGGACTTTGTCCTGCGCGTTCCGGAATCCCTCGACTTCGCCTCCGCAGCCCCGCTGCTGTGCGCGGGCATCACGACCTACTCCCCGCTCAAGCGCTGGGGCGCGGGGCCCGGCAAGAAGGTCGCCGTCGTCGGCATGGGCGGGCTCGGCCACATGGCCGTCCAGATTGCCCACGCGCTGGGCGCGGAGGTCACCGTCCTCTCCCAGACCCTGTCCAAGAAGGAGGACGGGCTGCGGCTGGGCGCCGACCACTATTTCGCCACCAGCGACCCGGAAACTTTCGAACGGCTTGCCGGCAGCTTCGACCTGATCGTGAACACCGTCAGCGCCAGCATCGACATCAGCGCCTACCTGATGCTGCTTTCCCTCAACGGAACCCTGGTCAACGTGGGCGCCCCGGCTGAACCGCTGCCGGTCAAAGCGACCGCCCTCATCACTGGCCGGCGCAGCTTCGCCGGATCCCTGATCGGCGGAATCCGCGAAACCCAGGAGATGCTGGACTTCTGCGCCGAACACGGCGTCACTGCGGAAACCGAACTCATCAGCGCCGACCAGATCAACGAGGCCTACGAACGCGTCATGGCTTCCCAGGTGCGCTACCGCTTCGTCATCGACGCCGCCACCCTGGCCTAGCGGGACCCGTAAACCGGGGCGGGGCCTGAGAGGGCGGCTCCGCCCCGGCCGGCCGCTGCACAAGCCTGCGCCGGCAGGTGCCCGTGCGCTGGCGGTCAAGAAGAGAGCACGCATCGCCTAAACGCCACCCTGTGTCGCTGATCACAATTGATTCAGATCGAGATGGACAGGCGAAAGGCAATCATGCAGACCACCCCTGAGTTCGATTTCATCGTCGTTGGTGCCGGCTCGGCCGGCAACGTCCTCGCGCGGCGCCTGATCGATGCCGGCAAGCGCGTGGCCGTGCTGGAGGCCGGCGACCAGGACATCAACCCGCATATTGACCACCTCAACACGCTGGGCCTGCTGTGGCACAGCGAGCAGGACTGGGACTACTACACCGTCGAGCAGGAAGGCTGCGCCGGGCGGCGCCTGCACCTGCCCCGCGGCAAGGTGATGGGTGGATCCCACGCCCTGAACGCCACCATCTGGGTGCGCGGGGACCGGTGGGACTACGACTCCTGGGCGCAGGCCGGCTGCCCCGGCTGGTCCTGGGACGAGGTCCTTCCGGTGTTCAAGGCCATCGAGAACTTCGACGGCGGCGCCTCGGAGACCCGCGGTGCGGACGGTCCGCTGGACGTGGTCCAGGACTTCCCCCGCAACCAGGTCCAGGAAGACATGCTCGCTGGCGCCCTCGAGATCGGCCTGCCGCTGAACGAGGACTACAACAGCGGAACCGTCGAGGGCGTGTCCCGGATGCAGCTCAATATCCGCGACGGCAAGCGCCTGAACACGTGGCGGGCCTACCTCAAGCCGGTCGCCAACCACCCGAACCTCACCCTGGTGACCGGCGCGCACGCCCGCCGGCTGCTGGTCGAGGACGGCAGGGTCACCGGCATCGAGTTCGACCACCAGGGCGAGCGGAAGACCCTGCGCGCCTCCGAAACGATCCTGGCCGCCGGTGCCCTGAACTCCCCGGAGCTGCTGCTGCGCTCGGGCATCGGGCCGGCGGAGGAACTGCGCGGGGTGGGGATCGAGCCGGTACACGACCTCCCCGGGGTGGGCAAGAACCTGCACGACCACCTGCTCGCGCCCGTCATCTTCACCACCGCCGCCCGGCCGGTGCCCATGGGCGAGACCGCTCCCGCCGAGGTGCACCTGTTCGCCAAAAGCCGCCCCGAGCTGCCCGTGCCGGACACCCAGCCCATCTTCTTCTCGGTCCCGATGTACTCCCAGAATTACAAGCCCGGGGACATGACCGGCCCTGACAACGGCTTCTCCATGCTGGGCGGACTCGTCCGCCCAGCCAGCCGCGGCGAGCTGACCCTGACCGGCCCCAACCCGGAAGACCCCATCCGCATCGATTTGGGCGCACTGAAGGAGCAGCAGGACGTCGACGCCCTGGTCGCCTCCGTCCGCCAGTGCCGGCAGATCGGACGCACCCAGGCCCTGAGCGGCTGGGAACCGACGGAGATCTACCCCGGCCCGGAGGTCGCCGACGACGAGCTTGAGACCTACGTCCGCGAATCCGTGGTGACTTACCACCACCAGGTGGGCACCTGCAAAATGGGACAGGACGAACTGGCGGTCGTGGACCCGCAGACCTTCGCGGTCCACGGACTGCAGGGCCTGCGGATCGCCGACGCCTCGATCATGCCCCTCGTCCCAACCGGCAACACCAACGCCCCCACCGTCATGATCGCCGAACGCGCCGCCGCCGTGCTGCTCGGCGCCGACCCGGCGGCGGAAGCCTCCACCTCCCTGGAACCGGCGGCCAGCGGCCTCTAGTACGCGGTGGCGGGACGCGGGCACTCCCCACGTCCCGCCATCGTCACCCCCTCCCCTGCCGGGGAGGCGCCAGCCGGCAACTCGCTATGGCTTCGGGATTACCGCCCCGGATTCCAGCCCCTCACGGGGCCGGAATCCGGGGCGGCCGGCATTTAAGCGGCGTCCGCCGCGGCCTGGCGGGCACCGGCCCGCCGCCTCTTCCGCACGGCCGGGTCCCTCGGGGCGCCCACTAAGCGCGCCTTCGCCGTATTAGAGGGCGAATTAGATTGGGCGGCTAAGTTCTGGACTGAATGTTCACTTTCAGCACTGTGTCTCAAATTTTGGCCACCCTTTATGATGAGGAGTAGTGATAGGGAGGCTTGATGAAGCGAGATAAGGAAGCGGCTCCGTCGCCTCTGAGCTTGAGGGACCGCCGGCGGGAGCAGACCCGCCAGGAGATCGTGGCGTCCGCGCTGGACATCATCTCCTCTGAGGGAGTCGACGCCGCGACCATCGAACGCCTGGCTTCCCACGCCGGGATGTCCCGCGGCACCGTCTACGCCCATTTCGAGGGCGGACGCGACGAAATCCTCCGTGAGGCGTACCGGAGGATCGGCTCCGACCTGGTTGCCGCCGCGGAGTCCCTGGCGGCCGCGGGCAGCACCTGGCGTGAACGGGTCCTGGCCTACGCCCGGCCAATGGTCCTGCTGGCCGAGGACCCCCACCGCGGACATTTCTACAATGTGGCCGGTCCGGCGCTCGCCGACGGCCAGACAGAGCGGGGCCGGGGATCCTCGGCCACGCTGGACGCCGTCCGCGACCAACTCCTGCAGGGCCAGTCCCAAGGTGCCGTCGACGGGGGCGTGGACGCCACGGCCACCGCCATCCTGCTCGTGGGCAGCCTGCGCGAGGCCGGAATCGAACTGGCCCGCGGGGCCGTCAGTTCCGCCAGCGTCCTGAGTGCCTTCGACCTGCTCCTCGCCGGTTTGGAGCGGAAACCGGTAGCCGCCGCTCACTGACGGCCCCACCCGTCGGGCCGGACAGGGCGGTCGGAGAAAGAGCCGATGAAACGGGAAAGGGCCGGCAATGCCGGCCCTTTCCGCTCTTAGCTGCCGATTTCCGCAGATTCGGGACGGGAAGCGGCCGGCGCCGCCGGACCGGTTGCCGGGGCACTCAATTGGGCGCGGCGCGCCGCCACCCTTTTCCTTACCTCGTGCGTGGCGGCCGTGATGCCGATGGCCGCCACGAGGGCCAGGCCGCTGGCGACGTTCTGCCAGAAGCTGGTAACCCCCAGCAGTGTAAGCGAATTGCCCAGCAGGCCAAGGAAAAGCACTCCCACCAGGACGCCAAGCATCGATCCCTCGCCACCGGTGAGCGCGATTCCACCCAACAGGATGGCGGTGAGGACCGTAAGCTCGAACCCCAGGCCCAGCTGGCCGGCCGGGGCGCTGTTGAGGCGCGCCGCAGTGACCGCTCCCGCAAGGGCAGCCATGGCGCCGGAGGCGACATAGAGGAAGAAGGGGATGCGGCGGATCGCAATGCCGGAGAGGAAGGCGGCCTCACGGCTGACGCCGATGGCGTAGACGTGCCGGCCTGCAGGGGTGGCGGCGAGGAAGAGCGTGGCGAGGACCATGACAAGCGTCGCGATGATCACCGGCACGGGGATCCCCGCGACGCTTCCAATGCCCAGGAACTGGAACGAGGCGTCGAACCCGCTGAGGGGCAGGGGGCTCAACAGCTGGTCAGCTCCGCGCACCGCGGTCAGCATCCCAAGGGTTGTGATGAAGGGCGAAAGGCCCAGGACGGTGCTCAGGACGGCGTTGACGAGTCCCACCAGCGCGCCTGCGGCCATGGCCAGCACGACCGCGAGGGGGGCCGAGGCCAGGGACCCGTGCATGACGTGCCCTGCCACCACCCCTCCCAGGGCCAGGCTGGCACCGACGGAAAGGTCGATGTATCCGGCGATGATCAGCAGCGCGCAGGGCACGGCGGCAATGGCGATCACCGAGGCGTCCAGCAGGACGCCCCGCATGTTCTGCCAGGTGAGGAGGCTGCCCGTGGAGAGCTGGACGCCCACCACCAGCAGGATCAGGAGGACGATGAGGGGGTTTTTCAGGAGAAAGGTCCGCAGCGGCGAATCGGCGATGGAGTGCATGGGTAGGTCCTTGGGCGAGGGTTAGGAAGTGGGGCTTGTATGGATGGCGGCCAGGAGCGAGGCTTCGTCCACGGACTCCATGTCGAGGTCCGCGACGGCGGCACCGTCCTGGAAGATCACGCACCGGTCGGCGAGGGCCACGATTTCTTCGGGATCGTTGCTGGCCACGAGCACGGCGATCCCCCGCTGTACCGCGGCGTCCCGGATCACCCGGTAGATCTCCGCCCGCGCTCCGACGTCGACGCCCTGGGTGGGGTCATCCACCAGCAGGACCCGCACGCGGTCATGTGCCGTGAGCCAGCGGCCGATCAGGAGTTTCTGCTGATTGCCACCGGAGAAGGAAGCGGCCGGAAGGCGGGGATCGGCAGGGTGGAGCCGCAGGTCCCGGGCGGCCTGGCTGAAGAGCCCGCGCTCTTCGCGGCGTTTCCGGAACGGGGCGGCAAGCCGGGCGATGGCGGGCATGACGACGTTGTCGCTGGCCGGAAGCGTGCTGAACAGCCCCTGCTTGAGGCGGTCCCCCGGTATCAGGGCGATGCCGGCCCGAAGGGCCTCGGAGGGGGATGCGGTTCCTGCCGGCACGCCGTCGACGACGATCCGCCCGCCGCGGCGGTTGCGCACCCCGAAGACCGTTTCCAGGAGGCGCGTGCGGCCCGATCCCACGAGGCCATAGAGGCCCACGATTTCGCCGGCGCGGGCCGAAAGGTCCACGGGCGGGGCCGAACCGCACACCACGCCCTCCAGTTGGAGCACCGTTGCGCCCGCGGGCGGGGCGTTTTTCTGCCGCGCGTGGGAGGAGCCTCCAACGGCCCGGACAAGGTCCGCCTTGCTCACGCCCTGCATCTGCGCGGACCAGACGACCCTGCCGTTCTGCAACACGGTGGCGTGGTCCGCCAGCCGAACCACTTCCTCCAGCAGGTGGGTCACGTAGACAATCGCAATGCCCTCCGTGCGCAGCTTGTCCACGAGGGCGGCGAGGCGGGCCGACTCCACCGGGGAGAGCGCTGCCGTGGGTTCATCCAGCACGAGCAACCGGGCACTCCGGCGCAGGGCCTTGGCGATCTCCACCAGCTGCCGTGCGCCCATGGACAGCTGGCTGACCCGTGCGGTCGGCGCGAAGTCGGCGCCGACCCTGTCCAGGACTTCCTGCGCTTCCCGCCGTTGGCGCTGCTGGTCCACCAGTCCGCGGCTGGTGTGTTCATCGCCGAGGAAAAGGTTGTCCGAGACGGAAAGCGTGTCCACCAGGCTCAGGTGCTGGTAGATGATGGCGATCCCGGCCTCGCGGGATTCGCGGGGCGTAAGGCGCTGCTTTTGCTCGCCGTTGACCTCGATGGTGCCCGCCGTGGGGGACGCCCCTCCCCCCAGGCACCTGATGACGGTGGACTTGCCCGCCCCATTGTGTCCGAGCAAGGCATGGACCTGGCCGGGCTTGAAGTCCAGAGTGACGTCGTCAAGGGCCAGGGTGGCCCCGTAGCGCTTACTCAGGTTGCGAATCCCGAAGCCCATCTCAGCCGCCGAAGGAAGTGATGAACGACTGCAGCTCGGGGGTGCCCGGGGTAAGCATGTATACCGGCAGGTCGATGGGTGCGGTGTTTCCCTCCCCGGCCTGCACGGCAATGTCCACCACGGCCGGGGCAATCTCCTCCGGCTTGACGGTCACCAAGGCGCGCGCGATCGAATCCGGGGACTTGGTCATGGCCTGCATGAGCGGCAGGTTTCCGTCCAGGCCACCTACGTAGGTCTTGGCGTCGGTCTCGCTGCGTCCGGAGGACAGGAACGCCTGGTAGGCGCCTTGGGCGGCGTCCCCGGTCGCGGCAAGCACCATGGTCAGGTCGGGGTGGGAGGAGAGGACGGCGCTGGTGACGGTGAGTCCTTCTTCCGGCGTGACCCCCTGCTGCTGGGAGACCACCTCCAGCCCGGGTGCGGATTCCTTCAGCCCCGCCAGGATGCCCTCGGTCCGCTCGCGCCCGATCTGGGTGAGCTGGTCTTCGATGACCAGGACCTTGCCGGCTCCGCCGGTGGTCTGGGTGGCCCATTCGCCGGCGGCCTCGCCCAGCATGCGGCCGGACTTCTCAAAGCTGAACTTGAGGCTGGTGGTCTGGGCCTCCAGGTCCCCGGCATAGGTGATCCACAGTTTCCCGGCGGCGGTGTACTGGGAGGCGACGTTCTCCAGGCTTGCCGGGTCCATCGGGAAGGAGATCACGGCGTCGACGTCGGAGGCCACCTTGGCGGTGAGGTTGCTGACCTGGGTGGACAGGTCGGAGTTGTCGTTCGTCAGTTCGACGGTAATGCCCCGCTCCTTGGCCTCCGCCTGGATCTGCGGCGTCAGCGCCGCATAAATGGGAAGGGAGGTGAAGGGGAAGTCGAAGAGAATCTTGTCCACCGGTCCCGCAGCGGCGGATGAGGCCGGGGCGCTGTCGGCCGGGGTGCTGCAACCACTCAGGGCTGCTCCGAGACCGGCTGCGACCAGGGTGGGGACAAGGATGATTTTACGGAAGGACATAGCGGAATACCTCGCAGGTGGATGAACGGATGTGTTTCCAAAAACGTGCTGGAATGCGGCGTGCCTGTCCGCGCGGCGGGAGGAAACCGCCGCGCGGAGCCGTCAGAGGGCGGCTGGAACCTGGGGGTTCAGGGCCATGCCGTTGTCGTAGACGCAGCGGCCCTCGAAGTAGGTCCGGAGGACCTTGGTCTCGTGGACCGTCGAGGGGTCAACGGTGAAGATGTCCCGGTCCACCACAATGAAGTCGGCGGCCAGGCCTGCCTTCAGCATGCCGGTCACGTCCTTCAGGCCCATGGCCTCGGCCGGGTTGCGGGTGAAGGCCTCCACCGCCTGCTCCATGGTGAGCGCCTGGGCGGCATTCAGTGCCCCCTCCACCGCGGGGTCCGGATTGCGGCGGGTCACCAGGGTGGCCAGCCCGGTCCAGGGATCGGGGGTCGGCGCCGCGCAGGGCCAGTCCGAGCCGGCCGAAACCAGCGCCCCGTCCTCGAACAGGTCCCGAAACGGGGCGGAGCTGCCGTGCACGCCGGCGTCGACCTGGTGCGCGTTGCTCTCCGTCATCACCGAGGGGAACCAAAGGTAGGGGGAACAGTCCGGAACGACGCCGAGCTCGGCGAAGCGCTGGACGTCCGACGGGTCGATGTACAGGGCGTGGGCGATCTGGATGATGGCCTCCGGACCCCGGCTCTCGCGGAGCCGCTGCACGGCATCCAGCGCCAGCCGGATGGCGGCGTCTCCGGTCGCGTGCAGCTTCGCGTGCAGCCCGCGGTCGACCAGGCGTTCGAGGGATTCCACCAGCTCGTCCACCTGCCACAGGGTCTCCCCGGTGAACCCCTCGTCGTGTCCTGGATGGCTGCACGTGTAGGGGTGGATCATGGCGGCCGTCCGGGTCATCGGGACGCCGTCGAGCACGTACTTCGAAAAGGTCGGGTGGAGGTGGTCGCTGCCCATCCCGGCGGCGAAGTCGTAAAGCTCGTCCCCCGTGGTTCCCGGTTCGATGAATGGCCGGGACGGCATCGACGCGACCACGTGCGCGGAAAGGAGGCCGCGGCCATCCAGGCGGCTGAGCGTTTCCAGCGCGTAGCCCATCGTTGCGGCCTCCTGGACTCCGGTGATGCCGAAGGAGTTCAAGGTCTCCAGAGCCTTCTGGAATGCCTGGTCATTGTGCTTCTGCGGGTCCTTGATGGAGGAGTTGGCGGCCGCCTCGGCCAGGCCCGACGCCATTTCGTACAGGACGCCGGTCAGATGCCCCGCTTCGTCGCGGACGTAGGCCCCTCCGTCAGGATCCGGCGAATCCGCCGTAACCCCCATGAGCGCGAGGGCCGCGGTGTTTACCCAGCGGTTGTGCATGGTGTCGTCGCGCAGCAGTACCGGCCTGCCGCCGGCTGCCCCGTCGAGGTCATGCAGGTCTTCGCGGGTGATGTGCTCCATCACCGTGGAGCCGATGATGCCTCCGACCACCCATTCGCCCTCACCCAAGCCGGCGGACCACGCCCGGACCTTGGCCAGGATCTCCGGCTTGGAGTCCGAAGGCAGGATCGGCAACTCAAAGGCAAGCTGCCGGCCGCCCAGGCCAAGGTGTGCATGCACATCCACCAGGCCGGGGAGGACCAGCCGCTCCTCGCAGTCCAGCACCGGGGCGTCCGGTCCGGCAGCCGCCAGGGCGTCGGCGCGGCTTCCCGCAGCGACAATCTTGCCGTTGGATACGGCGAAGGCTTCGACCCAGGGGTTGTCAGGATCGCTCGTGAAGATCCGCCGGCCTACGACCACCAGGTTGGGAGTTGCCCCCATGTTTGCCTCCTCGCATGTTGGGTGTGGAGTTCCAGTGGAGCCCCTCACGCGCGCTCGGCGTGACCCACGTCTCTGTACCTTCCCAATGGAACCTGAACTTGCCCAAGAAATCTAGACTCTGCGTCTATCTTTTACATTGAAGAAACACTTATTAGTCAGCAAACCAGTAACTGGCATGCTTGGCCCCTCCCCCACGGCAGCTCCAGGCCGACCCGGGACCGGTTTGGAGCGGTAAGCAGGAGGCGCGGCACGGCCCACTGGTGACCGGCCGGAGCAGGATCAGCACAGGGCGGCACCGGCGCAGGCAGGATCAGCGCAGGGGTTTGCGGGGAACGCGGATCAGGCCCGCATCGATCAGGCCCGCATCGATCAGGCCCGTATCGATCAGGCCCGGGGCGGGACCGCTCCCGGGCCGGTCACCTCCGGGGCGGTCAACTCCGGGCCGTGGCGGAAACGGAACCGTCGCCGGGTCCGGCCTCAGGGGCGGGGTCGGGAAGGCGCTGTCCGGTGGCGGTGTGGAAGAAGTGGACGTTCCCGGGGACGGGACGGACGTGGACGGTGGAGCCGGCCGCCGGCGGGCGGCGGCCGTTGACGCGGGCGACGACGGCGTGCCGGGTCCCATCGATGGTCGCGTGGCCGTAGACGTAGGCGTCGGCGCCGAGTTCCTCGACGACGTCGACCGTTACCGCAAGGCCTTCCCCGGCCGGTGCGGTTTCCAGGTCCTCGGGACGGATCCCGAGGGTCACCGTGGTGCCCTGCGCGGTCCCGGGCTCCCCGGCCGGGACCGGGTGGACGGTCTCGCCCAACCGCACGCCGCCGTCGAGCACGGGCAGTTCCAGCAGGTTCATGGCGGGGGATCCGATGAAGCCGGCCACGAACGCGTTGGCGGGCCGGTCGTAGAGGTTGCGCGGAGTGTCCACCTGCTGCAGGACCCCGTCCTTGAGCACCGCGACGCGGTCGCCCATGGTCATGGCCTCCACCTGGTCGTGGGTGACATAGACGGTGGTCACGCCCAGGCGCCGGGTCAGGGACGCGATCTGGGTGCGGGTTTGCACCCGCAGTTTCGCGTCCAGGTTGGAGAGCGGCTCGTCCATCAGGAACACCTGCGGGTTGCGCACGATCGCCCGGCCCATGGCCACGCGCTGGCGCTGCCCGCCGGAGAGCGCCTTGGGCTTGCGGTCCAGGTATTGCTCCAAATCCAGCAGCCGCGCGGCCTCGCGGACCCGCCGCTCACGCTCCTCTTTCGGCACTCCGGCGATCTTCAGGGCAAAGCCCATGTTGTCCGCCACGGACATGTGGGGGTAGAGCGCGTAGTTCTGGAACACCATCGCGATGTCCCGGTCCTTGGGGGCCCCGTCCGTGACGTCCCTGTCCCCGATGAGGATCCGCCCGGAACTGACCTCCTCGAGCCCGGCAAGCATGCGCAGGCTGGTGGATTTGCCGCAGCCGGAAGGTCCAACCAGGACAAGGAATTCCCCGTCCCGGATTTCGAGGGTGAGCCCGTCCACGGCCGGACGGCCGGTACCCGGGTACAGCCGGGTGGCCTGATCAAACGTTACTGTGGCCATGGTTCCAGCCTTCCCTTCACGGGCAGGTACGTGCCCGACGATCCGTGATGAATGGAGGAGAATATTCGGTTGTCCCCGGCACCGGCCTCTCACCGATACGGGAAACGTCCGGCATGCGGGGCGCCAGGCACATCCCGCGTCCCACTATTCCATGGCCCGTCCGCTCCATGGCCCGCCAAGGCACTACGTCACACCGCCGGTCCGCCCGGCAGAGGCTGCGCGGAGGATCCCGCGGCTAGATTCCGCCCTCGGTAGCCATGTTGTTGAAGCGCGAGTAATGGCCCTGGAACGCGACGACGATCGTCTTGGTCGGGCCGTTACGGTGCTTGGCCACGATCACGTCGGCCTCGCCGGCGCGCGGGGACTCCTTGTCGTAGATGTCCTCGCGGTGGAGCAGGATCACCATGTCGGCATCCTGTTCGATCGATCCAGATTCGCGCAGGTCGGAAACCATGGGCTTCTTGTCGGTGCGCTGCTCGGAGCCACGGTTCAGCTGGGAGAGCGCGATGACCGGGACGTCCAACTCCTTGGCCAGGAGCTTGAGGGCGCGGGAAAACTCGGAGACTTCCTGCTGGCGGGATTCGACGCGCTTGCCGGAGCTCATCAGCTGCAGGTAGTCGAGCACCACCAGCTTGAGGTCATGCTTCTGCTTCAGGCGCCGGCACTTGGCACGGATTTCCATCAGCGACATGTTGGGCGAATCGTCGATGAACAGCGGGGCGTCGTTGAGCCGGCCCATGGTGGTGGCGATCTTGCCCCACTGCTCGTCCTTGATGGTTCCCTTTCGCAGGTCCTGCAGGCCGATACTCGCCTCGGCCGAAAGCAGGCGCATCGCAATCTCGTTACGGCCCATTTCGAGCGAGAAGAACACCGCGGTCATGTTGTTCTTGATAGCCGCCGACCTGGCGAAATCCAGGGCGAAGGTGGATTTGCCCACGGCCGGCCGGGCGGCGATAACGATCATCTGCCCGCCATGCAGGCCTTGGGTGAGTTCATCGAGCTCGTAGAAGCCGGTGGGGACGCCGGTCATCCCCTCGCCACGGTGGCCGGCGGACTCGATTTCGTCGACGGTGCCCTCAATGATGTCGCGCAGCGGCACATAGTCCTCCGCGGTGCGGCGTTCGGCCACCGCGAAGACCTCGGCCTGGGCCTGGTTGACGATCTCGTCGACTTCGCCGTCCTGCGAGTAGCCCATCTGGACGATTTTCGTGCCGGCTTCGACCAGGCGGCGCAGCACCGCGCGCTCGCGCACGATTTCGGCGTAGAACCCGGCGTTGGCGGCGGTCGGGACGGACTGCAGCAGGGTGTGCAGGTAAGCGGGGCCGCCGATGCGGGCAATCTCGCCCCGCTTGGTCAGCAGGTCGGACACGGTGACGGCGTCGGCGGGCTCGCCGCGGCCGTAGAGGTCGATGATGGACTCGTAGATCGCCTCATGCGCCGGGCGGTAGAAATCGACGCCGCGCAGCACCTCCACGCAGTCGGCGATGGCGTCCTTGGAGAGCATCATGCCGCCGAGCACGCTCTGCTCCGCCACGAGGTCCTGCGGCGGGGTCCGGCCAAACTCGGACTCTCCGGATCCTTCTGCCGAATCTAGGTGCGTGAGCGACACGGGCTTTCCCTTCAACTTCGCCGGGGCGTGCCGCGCGGCCCGCCCTCCGACTCCCCCAGCATCCCAGCCGGGTACGACACTTTGCGTCACTGTGGACGCCGGACGGCGGCATGGCCGCGGGGCCCGGGATGCAGTGGAGACCATGCCACCCTAGACCTCTTTACCCCCCTCCCCAAGCGGCCCACCCACAGCCCCTGTGGATAAGGTGTGCGTTGCGCGGCGTGTTGTGTGCACAGCCTGGGGAGAAACTTGTGGATTAGCCACAACCTTTATCCACATTTCCTATTTGACTAGGAATAACAGCTATCCACGCCTGTGCATAAAAAGTTTTTTGATCGGGCGTTTCTCCCCAGCCGTGGATAGCTGTGGGGAAAAACTCATCCCGCAGGGGCGACTTTTCCACGGCCCTCCCCGCGTTATCCACAAGGGGCATCCTGCCGCTTCGACCGCCCTGCGGAATCGCTGGCGGCGGAGGCCCGTGGAAGCGGTCCCCCGCCCCCTCCGGCCTTGGGGCCCTGGAGCCGAAAGCGGGAAATTGACAGGCAAATGTGATCCATGACATTTTTTAAACGTGAACCTGTCAGACAGCTGGACAGCAGGACAGCAAATTGTACGAGTCAGCGCGGCCGAAGCCGTCTTCACCTCCCTTCGCCAGGCCATCGAGGGCGGCGAGCTTCCCGTGGGGACCCGCTTGAGCTCGGAAGCGGCCATGGCGCAGCAGTACGGAGTCAGCCGGTCGGTGGTCCGGGAGGCCCTGCGCTCCTGCGCCTCCCTGGGCCTGACCGAGACCCGGACGGGTAAGGGAACCTTCGTAGTCTCCGACCATGTGGGCGGCGATCTGGCGCTGGGACAGTATTCGGCGCGGGACCTGACCGAGGCCCGGCCGCACATCGAAGTGCCTGCCGCCGGCTTGGCCGCGCAGCGGCGCAGCGAGGACGAGCTGCAGCTTCTCCGCGACATCATGGCCGCCATGGACCGCGAAAAGGACCCGGAGGCTTGGGTGGCGCTGGACAGCGCTTTCCATGGTGCGATCGCCAGGATGAGCGGCAACCGTGTCTTCGAGAAGGTGGTGGCCGACATCCGCGATGCGATGGCCAACCAGTCGGAGACCCTGAACATGGTGGCCGGACGGCAGGCCGATTCCGATGTGGAGCACCGCGAAATCGTGGCCGCCATCGAAGCGGCCTCACCCGAGCAGGCCGCTGAAGCCATGCGCCGCCACCTCGCTGCGGTCGACGCTGCCCTGGACCGGGTGCTGCGCCGCTGACACCGGACAACCGCCCTGCGGGCCCGCAGCCCGTCGGATCCGCATCCGCAGATGCCAACTTTCCCACCCCAAGCTTTCCCCCTCGAACCAAAGGATATTTCTGTGCTCCAGCCCCTCGTTGTGAACCCGGGCACCGTGCGGCCCGCCCACGTGCCCATCGCGGAGCAGACCCGCGACGGGCTGGTGGAGAGCGTCCACTACGGGTCCGTGATCGCCTTGGCGCCGGACGGCGGCACGATTTTCTGGGCCGGAGATCCGATGGCGCTGTTCTACCCCCGCTCTTCGCTCAAGCCGTTGCAGGCCGTGGCCATGGTCCGCGCCGGGCTTCGGCTGCCGGCGGAGCTGCTGGCGCTCTCCGCTGCCAGCCATTCCGGTTCCCTCATGCACGTCGAGGGGGCCCGGCGGATCCTGGACCTGCACGGACTGGACGAGGAGTCGCTGGAAAACACCCCGGACCTTCCTTACGGCCGCGTTGAGAGCGGCGAGTGGCTGCGGCGCGGCGGCACCGCCACCCGGCTGGCACAGAACTGCTCGGGCAAGCACGCGGCCATGGTGGCCACCTGCGTCGTTAACGGCTGGCCCGTGCGCGGGTACATGGAACGGTCGCATCCCCTGCAGCAGGCAATTGCCGGCGTCGTCGCCGAGCTCACCGGCGGGGAACTGCCCGTTGTGAGCACGGACGGCTGCGGAACCCCGCTGTTTGCGGTACCGCTGGGCGGCATGGCCCGGGCGTTCGGACTGATCGCCTCCGCGGCGCCGGGGAGCGCGGAGGCGGCAGTGGCCGATGCCATGCGCGCCCACCCCGAGCAGGTGGCCGGCGAGGGGCGGGACGTCACCGCGCTGATGCGCCGGGTGCCCGGCCTGCTCGCCAAGGACGGATTCGAAGGCCTCCAGCTCATAGGGCTGCCGGACGGCCGCTCGCTGGCAATCAAGATCGCCGACGGTGCGGACCGGGCCCGGCTGCCGGTGACCCTCCACGCCCTCGAACTGATGGGCCTGGACGGCGGCACGCTGGCATCCCTTCAGCCGGACCCCGTCCTGGGCGGCGGGCTGCCGGTAGGCCAGCTGCGCGCCGTGGACTTCCCCCGCTAGGGCCCTCCCGCCCCGACCTCCCTCCGCCCGAGACGCCACCCCACCACACCCAAGGACCGTCCATGAGCACTGCCTCTTTCCGCACCGACCACGACCTGCTGGGAGACCGCGACATCCCCGCGGACGCCTACTGGGGGGTGCACACCCTGCGCGCGGTGGAGAACTTCCCGATCACCGCCCAGCCGCTGTCCACCAACGCGCACCTGGTCCGCGGCCTGGCCGCCGTCAAGCTGGCCGCCGCACGCACCAACCAGGAGCTGGGCCTGCTGGATGCCGTCCGGGCGGACGCCATTGCCGAGGCGTGCCAGGAGATCCTCGACGGCAAGCTGCACGACCAGTTCATCGTCGACGTCATCCAAGGAGGTGCCGGCACCTCCTCCAACATGAACGCGAACGAGGTCATCGCCAACCGGGCATTGGAGATCCTGGGCCATGAAAAGGGCGACTACTCCCGGCTGCACCCCAACGACCACGTCAACCTCAGCCAGTCCACCAACGACGTCTACCCCACGGCAGTGCGCGTGGCCACGATCCTCAGCGTGCGGGGGCTGCTCGATGCCCTTGAAACCCTGGAAGAAGCTTTTGCCGGGAAGGCCGCCGAATTCCGCACCGTCGTCAAGATGGGCAGGACCCAGCTGCAGGACGCCGTTCCGATGACCCTCGGGCAGGAATTCGGCACCTACGCGGTCACGGTGGGCGAAGACCGGCTGCGGCTGGCCGAGGCCGGCCTGCTGATCCACGAGATCAACCTGGGGGCCACGGCCATCGGCACCGGCCTGAACGCCCCGGTCGGATACAGCGCCGCGGCGTGCCGGCACCTGGCCGGGGTCACCGGCCTGCCGCTGGTGACCTCGGTGGACCTGATCGAGGCCACCCAGGACGTCGGCGCCTTCGTGCACCTGTCCGGGGTGCTCAAGCGGGTCGCGGTCAAGCTCTCCAAGATCTGCAACGACCTGCGCCTGCTCTCCTCCGGCCCGCGCGCCGGCCTGGGAGAAATCAACCTGCCGGCCGTGCAGTCCGGTTCCTCCATCATGCCGGGCAAGATCAACCCGGTCGTCCCCGAAGTGGTCAGCCAGGTCGCTTACGAGGTGGTCGGCAACGACGTCACCATCAGCATGGCCGCCGAATCCGGCCAGCTGCAGCTGAACGCCTTCGAACCGATCATCGTCCACAGCCTGGACAAGAGCATCTCCCACCTGGAGAACGCCTGCCGCACCCTGACCGACCGCTGCGTGCGCGGCATCACCGCCAACACCCAGCGCCTGCGGCTCTCCGTTGAGCAGTCCATCGGCCTGGTGACCGCGCTGAACCCGCACCTGGGCTATGCGGCGGCCACGGCCATCGCGCAGGAGGCCCTGGCCACCGGCCGCGGCGTGGCCGAACTGGTCCTCGAACACGGACTGCTCTCCGGTGACCGGCTCGAAGAACTGCTCCGCCCCGAACGGCTGGCCAACCTCACCAACTAAGGCCTTTCCGGCCGCACCGTCTCCCCCGAACCCCCATCCCCATCCCCACCCCCATCAAGGAATGACATGACTCTCTCCTCCAAGGGCCTGCACCCCCCGGTGCCCTCCGACGGCGGGCACCCTTCCGGGGCCATCCTGCACGCCGAGGACCCCGGATACCACAAGAGCCTGAAACCCCGCCAGGTCCAGATGATCGCCATCGGCGGTGCCATCGGCACCGGGTTGTTCATGGGAGCCGGCGGCCGCCTGGCCAACGCGGGTCCGGCCCTGGTGCTCACCTATGCCCTCTGCGGATTTTTCGCCTTCCTGATCCTTCGGGCATTGGGCGAACTGATCATGCACCGGCCCTCCTCCGGCTCCTTCGTCTCCTACGCCCGGGAGTTCTTTGGCGAAAAGGCGGCCTTCGCCACGGGCTGGCTGTACTGGCTGAACTGGGTGATGACCGCGATCGTGGACGTCACCGCCGTCGCCCTGTACATGAACTTCTTCGCCAAATACTGGGCGCCGATCGGGGACGTCCCGCAGTGGGTCTTCGCCCTGGCCGCGCTGGTGCTGGTCCTTGGCCTGAACCTGGTCTCCGTGAAGGTCTTCGGCGAACTTGAGTTCTGGTTCGCCCTGATCAAGGTGGCCGCGCTCTCCGCTTTCCTGCTGGTGGGCACCTACTTCGTCATCTTCGGCACGCCCCTCGAAGGCCAGGACGTCGGATTCAGCCTGATCTCCGGCAACGGAGGCATCTTCCCGTCCGGCCTGATGCCGGCCGTGATCGTCATCCAGGGCGTCGTGTTCGCCTACGCCTCGATCGAGCTGATCGGCACGGCGGCCGGCGAGACCAAGAACCCGGAGAAAATTATCCCGCGGGCAATCAACACCGTGGTGCTGCGCATCGCCGTCTTCTATGTCGGGTCCCTGATCCTGCTCTCCCTGCTGCTGCCCTACACCGCCTACAAGGCCGGCGAAAGCCCCTTCGTGACCTTCTTTGGCAGCATTGGGGTCGCCGGAGTGGACGCAATCATGAACCTGGTCGTCCTGACGGCGGCGCTGTCCTCCCTCAATGCCGGGCTCTACTCCACCGGACGCATCCTGCGTTCGATGTCCGTGGCGGGTTCGGCCCCGCGCTTCGCGGCCCGGATGAGCAAGTCCGGCGTGCCGTATGGCGGCATCGCGCTGACCGCGGCGATCGCGCTTTTGGGAGTGGTGCTCAACGCGGTCGTACCGGCGCAGGCCTTCGAGATTGTCCTGAACGCGGCGGCCATCGGCATTATCAGCGCCTGGGGCATGATCGTGCTGTGCCAGCTGAAGCTGACGCGCTGGGCCAGGTCCGGTACCGCCGAGCGCCCCTCCTTCCGGATGCCCGGCGCTCCGGTGACCGGCTACCTCACGCTGGTGTTCCTGCTGGCGGTGCTGGTCCTGATGGCGTTCGATTCCCCGGTCGGCACCTGGACCGTGGCCTCGCTGGTCATTATCATCCCGTTGCTCGTCTTCGGCTGGTACCGCTGCCGCGACCGCATCCACGCCATCGCCGCCCGGCGGGAAGCGGAAGAGGCCAGCGCGCAACTGGTCGCCGGGGCCGCCACGCACGGCTCCTGACACGGCAAAGGACGACGGCGGTACCCCGGGTGGGTGCCGCCGTCGCCTTGTTTGGCGGGGTGGGCCCAATCCCGGCCTGCCCGGAGCAGGTCCAGATTTAGGTCAAGGTCCAGGCCCATCCCGGCGGTTCCGGCCGGCGGTTGCCTAGCTGGTTCCGGCCAGGCGGCGCAGCAGGTCCGCAGCGGGTTCCTCGGTGGCGTCCCGGTATCCGGCGCCGGCCCAGATGTTGATGCCCTCGGGATCCCCGGCCGCGGCCGCGGCCTTCCGGAGGGGACTGGTCAGGTGGTGGAGGGCGGGGTACCCGGCCGGGGCCTGGCCGTGGAACCGATCCACGAACCCGTTGCGCAGGGCACGGGCCGGGCGGCCGGAGAACGCCTTGGTGAGCAGGGTTTCGGTGCGGGAGGTGTGGGTGCGGGCGGCGTCAGCCAGCGCCGCCTTGTAGGGGGCGCTGGCCCCGCTTTCGGGGGTGCGCAGCAGGACGGTGCCCAGCACGGCCGCCTCGGCTCCGGCTGCCAGGACCTCGCGGACCCCGGCCGGAGTGGACAGGCCCCCGGCGGCCCACAGGGGCAGGTCCACTTCCGCGCGGACGCGGCCCAGCAGCTGCACCAGGGGGACCTCTCCCAGCGGGGCCTCCGGGGTCAGGGTGCCGGAGTGGCCCCCGGCAAGGTGGGACTGGATCACCAGGCCATCCACGCCCAGGGCGGCGGCCCGCCTGGCCTCCTCCGCACTTGTCACGGTCTGGAGGACCAGCGATCCGGCGCGCCGCAGCCGGCCCACGGTCCCGGCCGGGGGCAGGCCGAAAGTAAAGGTGACCACCGGGACGGGATCGGCGGCCAGCAGCTCCACCTTGGCGTCCCACTCGTCGTCGTCCTCGCGGGGTTCGGCGCTGCGAAGGTCCACCCCATAGTTTCCGGCCCAGTCCCGCAGCGCCTCGACGTAGGCATCGAACGCGGCCCGCTGCACCGGCACGGGGTTCGGCGCGAAGACGTTGACGCCGAAGCGCCCGGTTCCGGCGCGCACCTGCGCAATTTCCCCGGCCAGCTGCCCGGGTGTCTTGTACCCGGCGGCGAGGAAGCCCAGTCCCCCGGCCCCGGCGGCAGCCTGGACCAGCTCGGGCGTGCTGGGCCCGCCCGCCATCGGCGCCGCAACCAGTGGGATGCTGGCCCCCAGGCGGGCCAGCAGGCCGGTAGCCCGCAGGGCTCCGGCGGACGTGCGTTCTTCCGGCATGGATGGTGCCCCCTCGGTTTGGACTGCCAGCCCGAACTTGTAGGCCTGGACTTGTCAGCCTGGACTTGCCGGCCCGGGCCGCCCCCGGGCCGCCCGGTGCCGTTTCCCCCATCTTAGGCACCGGGCAGGGGGCGGGGACGTCTCCGTTGCGGGCACGACGGCGGGGTGCGGCATAGTGCCGCACCCCGCCGTCGTGCCGGATCCTGAAGCCGGACCGGCGTTGGTCCTGGCTAGACCTGGGTGCCGAGCTTGAAGCCCTTCGAGGCCATGCCGTGGTAGGCGCCGTTCTCGTCTCCGGGGCGGGTGTAGGAGAAGCCGTCCGCGCCGATGGTCACTTCCAGTTCGGAC
>NZ_BKDJ01000011.1 GCF_008580665.1 Zafaria cholistanensis | reverse complement strand
CCTTGCGGGCGTTGAGCAGCTCGCGGAAATTGAAGAGGACCTGCACGCGCCGGGCCAGCGAGGTGTCGCGCCAGGCCGGGAAGGCGGCGGCGGCGGCCGCGACGGCCTGACCGACGGTGGCGGTGCTGGCCAGGGCCACGCGTCCGCTCACCTTGCCGGTGGCGGGGTTGGTGATCTCGCCAAAGCGGGAATCCGCGGCCTGCCCGGCCGTGGTGCCGTTGATCCAGTGGGTGACGGTCTGCATGATGTGCGGGGCCTTTCGATTGCTGCTCTTGCCTTTGGGCCGGGGTGATGCCCGGCTTCTTCCTCAATCCTGACGACGACCCGACGATAGGGGTAGTGACGTACTGTATGTTCTTTTTTCTTGAGCTATACAATATGTAAATGCATCGACTACCCGAAGAAGAGGAGACCCCAAGTCCCGGCGGGCAGCAGGCGGCCACCCTCACGCTGCGTACACTGCTGGATCTCGACGAGGTACGGCTCGGCCATCCGGAGCTGCTCTCCGGCGGGGAAAGCTTGGACGCGCCCGTGCACTGGGTCCACATCGCCGACTCCGAACGCGTGGAGCCGCTCCTTGAGGGTGGTGAACTGGTCTTGAGCACGGCGACGTCCTTCCGTGCTTCAGCAGTGGCAGTAGGGTCGTTTCTCGACGAGCTGGAGGCCGCGGGAGCGTCCGGGGCCATCGTCGAGCTCGTGGATGCCGACGGCGGCCCCGACCTGTCGGCCGTCGAAGTGTTGCGCCAGGCTGCCTCCGGCAGGAAACTTCCGGTGGTTGTGCTGACGCGGACCATTAAGTTCGTCCGCGTGACCCAAATGGCCCATCGAATGCTGGTCGGGGAGCAGTTAACCAGGCTGGAGCGCGCCCGCAGAGTCCACGAGGTCTTTACCCAACTCAGCCTGGAAGGAGCAAGCGAGCAGCGCATTGTTGACCGGACGGCAGAGTTGCTGGGCGCAGCGGTCGTGCTGGAGGACGTGGCACACCGTGTCCTCGCCTTCAACCCGGCCGATATGGAGTCGGAAGAGCTTCTGCGGGATTGGGCGGACCGGGCCCGCCACGTGGGCTACCGGGAGCAAACCGGCCGCCGTGATTCAGGAGACTGGCTGCAGACTCCGGTCGGCGTGCGTGACCGCCGCTGGGGCCGGCTCGTGGTTCCCGTGGGCCTCCAGGACGACGCCGACGGTTCACAGGTCCTTGAACGTGCCGGACAGGCGCTGACCATTGCCCGGATGGCCGGGCGGGACGAACAAGACTTGCTTCAGCAGGCACAGGCGGGGCTGATGCACGACCTGCGACAGCCCCATGCACTGGACGAGCGGGAGGCTGTCGCCCGAGCACAGTCCCTGGGTCTGGAACCGAGCGCTTTCTACGTTCCACTCGTGGTCAGGCTCGATCAACCAATGGAAGAGAACCCCACGGGCCTCCACCTGCGAGAGAGGGCCCTGATGGAAGAGTTGACTGCCACGGTTCGCCAAGCACGGCACTCCCTGCTCGCCGGCGGACTTCATTCGGGCTCGTTCGGCGTCCTTCTCGGCGTGCCTGCACGCCAGTTGGAGGACAGCATCCTTGAGCGGGTTTTCGGCCAGCTCGCAGAACTGGAGGAGCAACGGACCGGAGGGCAGCAACGTCGAGGGGTGGGCACCCCGACGTGGACCGTTGGGGTGGGACGGAGCAGTACCTCATTGCTGGAAGCGGCCGCGGGCCTGGACGGAGCCATCCAAGTGGCCGATATTGCCGCAACCCTGGAGACCCGCCCGCGACGCTACTACCGGTTCGCGGACGTAAGACTCCGTGGCCTCATGGCGGCCCTGCGGTCCGATGCCAGGGTCCGGGCCTTCGCCGAAGCCGAACTGGGTCCGCTGCTCGAGGAACAGGACGCCGAGGCTCTGGACTTTCTTGAGCTCTACCTGCGGCACGGAGGCAACAAATCCTCGGTCGCCCGCACGGGTTATCTGAGCCGGCCCGCGCTGTACGCTCGAATAACCCGGCTGCAGGACCGGCTGGGGGTTTCCTTGGACGATGCCGAATCGAGGGCTGCGCTGCATGTGGCTCTCCTGTGGCATCGAATGCGAGGACAGGTAGAAGGCGAAACCGCCTTCGGCCCCGCGGGAGGCGGGGGCAAGACATAGATTCCCGGCCCTCCCCGGGGTAGGCTATGACACGAGTGTCTGACAATCAGCATTACAGCGCGGCAACCGCGGGGAGGACAGCAATGGCATCGATAAATACGTCAGCCCCGGAAGGCAACCTAGTCGGCCCGGTATTGTCGCTCTCGCGGCGCGACGGGGCCATTCAAGAGATCCGCCGGGCCGTTGTCCGGGGATGGCTGAAGCCCGGCGACAAGCTCACCGAGGTGCAACTCTCCCAAATGCTGAACGTGAGCCGGCCGACAATCCGGGAGGCGCTGAATCAGCTCTCGCAGGAAGGCTTGCTGGTCCAGGAACCCTACCGGGGCCTGCGCGTGGCGACGGTGGACTCAGAGCAGATCCTGGACATCGCCAATACGCGCCAGGCGCTGGACATGCTGGCCGTCGACGGAATCCTCGACGATCCCAGTGGATCGCGTATGGACGCCGTGCGGCAGGCCTGGACGGAATTTTCCCAGGTCGAGGACGATCCCGATCCGTTGTTGCGGCACGAGGCGCACATCGCCTTCCACCGCCGCATCTGGGCCGCTTCGGGAAACTCCCTTCTGCTGCGCCTCTGGCCGGTCGTCGAGGCCCACATCACCATCGCGCTGGCCTGCGACCAGGCTGTCCGGTCCGACCCGGAGCGCGCCAAGCTCGTCCACCACCACCTCGTGGACGCCCTGCTCTCCGGAGACCGTGCCGCCATCGAGAAGGCCTTTGAGTCCCACACCATCGGCAGCGCCCACGAACTGATCGAACTGATGCGAAAGGAAGGTGCAGCATGAGGATCCTCGTCACTGGGGCCACGGGCCTGATCGGCAATGCCGTGGCCGAGACATTAGAGGATGGCCACGAGGTCATCCGCGCCTCCCGCGAAGCGGACCCGTCCGTAGACCTGACGGACCGGGAATCGATCGTCTCGCTCTATAAGTCACTCGGCACGGTGGACGCGGTAGTCTGTTGCGCCGGCAAGGTCCCCTTCAAGCCGCTGGCCGAACTCACTGAGGACGATTTCCGGGCTGCACTCAATGACAAGGTCATGGGCCAGGTTAACCTCGTCAGCGCAGGGTTGGACCACGTCGCCGACGGCGGCTCGTTCACATTGATCACCGGGGTCCTGGCGCAGAACCCGATCGCCACCGGCACGGCCGCCTCGCTGGCCAACGGCGCGATCGAGTCCTACGTCCGGGCTGCGGCCACCGAACTGCCGCGCGGCCTGCGGATCAACGCGGTCAGCCCCACCGTGCTTGAGGAGGCCACCGGATACCACCCGTTCTTCCCGGGCTTCCCGCAGGTCCCGGCCGCCGATGTGGCCGCTGCATTCGTCCGCTCGGTCATGGGAGTAGAGACCGGGCGCATCTTCCGCGTCTAGCGCGGTTCCCCCCACGTTTCACGGCACGACGCCGGGACTGGTACCCATGGTGCCACCCCGGCGTCGTGCCGTTTTCGGGACCGTCTGCACTGGAACCAACTCGTGCCGGCGTCACTCCCCCAAGCCTGAATGCGCGGACGGCCCCCGGCCCCGTCCAACGGACGGGGCCGGGGGCCGAACCGACTGCTGCAGCGAGATTGCGCCTACAGCGAGAAGACCGTGCGGTGCCAGTCCTTGACGGACTGCCCGGTGAGGTCGAACATCACGTGCTTGATGACGGTGTATTCGTCGAAGGAGTAGGTGGACATGTCCTTACCGAAGCCGGATTCCTTCATGCCTCCGTGCGGCATTTCGCTGATGATCGGGATGTGGTCGTTGACCCAGACGCAGCCGGAGCGGATTTCGCGGGTGGCCCGGAGCGCCCGGTAGACGTCGCGGGTCCAAGCCGAGGCGGCCAAGCCGTAGGGGGTGTCGTTGGCCAGCGCGATCGCCTCGTCGTCGGTGTCGAAGGGCATGGCCGCCAGGACCGGGCCGAATACCTCGTCGCGGACGATCTCGCTGTCCGCCGGGGCGTCGGCGACCAGCGTGGGCCGGTAGTAGGAGCCGGCCTCCAGCTCCCCACCGGGGATGCCGCCTCCGAGGACGCGGGCGTACCCACGGGCGCGCTCCACCATGGCGGCGACCTTGTCCCGGTGCGCTTGGGAGACCAGGGGTCCCATGTCGGTGGCGGGATCGGAGGTGGGGCCGAGCTTGACCTTGGCGAAGAGCTCCGCGACGCCTTCGACAAACGCCGGGTAGAGCGAGCGGTGCACGATCGCACGGGTCGCCGCCGTGCAGTCCTGGCCGGCGTTGATGAGGCTTCCGGCGACGGCTCCGTGGATAGCGGCCTCAAGATCCGCGTCATCGAACACCACCAGCGGGGCCTTGCCGCCCAGCTCCAGGTGTACTCGCTTGGCGGTGGTGGCCGCGGCCTCCAGCACCGTGCGGCCGACCCCGGTAGAGCCGGTGAAGGACAGCATGTCCACGTCCGGGTGGCGCAGCAGCGCCGCCCCCACGGTCGAGCCCCGCCCGCACAGGACGTTGATGACGCCATCGGGAACGCCTGCGTCGGACGCCGTTTGGGCGAACAGGAGGCTGGTCAGCGGGGTGATCTCGGCGGGCTTGAGCACGATCGTGTTACCTGCGGCGATGGCGGGGAGAATCTTCCACGCCGCCATCTGCAGCGGATAGTTCCACGGTGCGATCGACCCGATCACGCCGATGGCCTCGCGGCGGATGGAGGAGGTGTGGTCCGGCGAGTACTCGGCGCTGGCCTTACCTTCGAGGTTCCGGGCGGCGCCGGCGAAGAAAGCAATGTTGTCGATGGTACCGGGGACGTCGAATTCGCGGGTGAGCCGAATCGGCTTGCCCGCTTGGCGGGACTCGAGCTGCGCGAACTCTTCCGCGCGCTCCTCGAGCAGGGCGGCGAAGCGGGTCAGTACCGCGGAGCGCTCGGCCGGCGTGGCGCCGGACCAGCCCGGGAATGCCGCACGGGCGGCAGCGACGGCTGCTTCCACGTCTGCCGGACCGGCGGAATCGAGGGTGGCTACGACCTCGCCGTTGGACGGGTCGAGGACCTTACACACGTCGCCCGAGTTTCCGCGCACCGGGCGGCCGTTAATGAACTGGCCAGCGGTGGCCTGGACGGTCGTTTCACTCATGGTGATTCCTGCTTTCCTTGGCGGTGCCCTACGCGGAGGCGGGGCCCCAGATGTCACCGACGGTGTAGCCGGTCGGGAACGGGTCGGTCGGGTCGAGGGTCCACTGGCCGCGGCCGGTAATCCAGCCCCGACCCGTGATGGTGGGGAGGACGGCGGAGTGCCCCGCCACCATGGTTTCCCCCGTGAGGCGCCCGATAAATTCGGTGCCAATGATGGACTTGTGGCTGAAGTCCTCGCCGATGGCCAGCTGCCCCCGCGCGTGGAGCGCCGCCATGCGCGAGGAGGTGCCCGTCCCGCACGGGGACCGGTCCAAAGCGCCGGTCCAGGTGGTCGGGTCGTTTGGCAGGACCGGTCCGCTGGTCAGGATCACGGTGTTCCGCGCCTGCATTCCGGGGACGCGGTCCCCGGAATGCAGCATGACCAGATTGACGCCGGAGACGCCGGGGTTTTCCGGGTGGACCGCGTGGATCTGCTCGGCGGCTGCCATCCTGATCAGCGCGCCGGCCCGTGCGAGCTCCTTGCCGCGGGACGGGTCCAGGTCCAGTCCCAGGTCCGCGGCCTTCGCCTGGGCGAAGTACTGTCCGCCGAAGACAATGTCCACCGGCACCGTGCCGTACTCGGGCACCTCCAGCGGCACGTCAAGGCCGACGACGAAGCTGGGCACATTGGCCACGGTCACCGAAGTGACCTTGCCGCCGTCAACCCGGGCAGTCGCGTGCACACGCCCGACCGCCGTGTCGATGAGCACTTCGACGACGGGTCCCGGGCGGTCGACGATGCCGGTTTCGATGGCGGCGGTAACCGCGCAAATCGTGTTCGATCCGGACATGGGGGTAAACCCGCCCTGCTCCATGACGACGATGCCGAAGTCGGATCCGGCGTTGACGGGCGGCAGCAGGATCACTGCGCACAGCCCGGGGTAGCCGCGCGGCTCGCGCAGCATCAGCCGGCGCAACCAGTCCAGGTTTTCCCGGCAGTACGCCAGCCGCTCGGCCATGGTCTCGCCCTGGACCAGGTGGGCGGCGTTGGTCAGGATCCTGCCGGGTTCACCTTCGGCATGGACCTCGACGGCGTCAAGGAGCAGGGGCGAGGTCATGCCGCGGCCGTCTTGAGCACACCCGCCGCGGCCAGCAGGGTGGCCAGGCGCTCGCGCTGCTCAGGGGCGAGCGGCTGGATCGGGGCGCGAGCCGGGCCGGCCGACTCGCCGACGAGGTCGAGTCCGGCCTTGATGCCGGCAACGTAGTTGACCGACTCGAGGAAGTCGCTCAGCGCCCACAGCGGCTTCCACTGTTCGCGGGCCGCGGCCAGGTCCTTGCGCTCGGCCAACGTGTTCCAGAACTCGACCGCGAGCTCGGGAACCAGGCCGGCAGTGCCCCACACCGAGGCTTCGGCCCCGGAGGCGATGCCGAAGAAGGTGAGCGTGTCCCAACCGTTGAAGGCCTTGATGTCGTCAGTGCGGTTAGCCAGCAGGTCGGCCAGGGTTACGGCGTCCCCGGAGGTGTCCTTGAGGTAGTCCAGGCCGTCGATCGAGCCAAGCTCGGCGATCTGCGCCGCATCAAGGGTGATCCCCGTAGCGCCGGGAACGTTGTAGTAGACGATCGGCAGGGTGACCGCGCCGGCGACGTCGGAGAGGAACTTCTTCAGCGTCGGGTAATCCAGCGGGTCGTAGAACGGCGGTACCACCATCAGCGCATCGGCGCCAACCGCCTCCGCGTGCCGGGCCAGCGAGATGGCGCCGGCCGTGGAGAGGGAACCAATGCCCGCGACGACGGGAACACGGCCGGCCGCAGCCTCTACGTAGAGCTCGATCACGCGGCGGTATTCAGCGTCGGACAGGGTGGTGAATTCTCCGGTGGTACCGGTGGGCACGAGGCCGTGGATGCCGGCACCGACCAAGCGCTCGACTTGGCGGCGCAGGGCGTCCTCGTCGAGGGTGGAGGCGTCATCGGTGAAGGGGGTGGTCACCGCTGCGAGGATGCCGCGGAGTTCGACCTTCTTGTGCTGGGACATGTGTGGGGTTCCTTATCTAACGGGGTGGTTGTCTAGTGCGCCGCGACAGGCAGCTTGCGCTGCACGCCGCGGAAGCGGTCGGGCGCGAAAGGCTGCAGCGTGGGGGCGGTGCGTCCGTGGACGATCAGGTCCGTGAGGGCCGCGGCGGTGCCCGGAGCCAGGGTGACGCCCATCATGCCGTGGCCGGAGGAGACATAGGCGTTCTCCAGGCCTCCCAGGTGGCCGATGACCGGCAGCCCGTCCGGGGTCATAGGCCGCATCCCGGCCATAGGCACGGGCGGGACAGAAGGCGCCTGCCAGGTACGGAAGTACTTGGCGGGGGCGCGCAGGATCGCATCGACCCGGATCTGGTTGATCTTCTCGTCCAGGCCGCCGAACTCCATGGTCCCGGCGAGGCGGAGGCGGTCGTTGAACGGGGTGACGGCGACCTTCGCGTCCCACAGGTTCACGGCGCTGCGCAGGCCGAGCGCCGGCACCTCCACGGAATAGCCCTTGCCAGGGCGGATGGGCAGCGGGACGCCGAACTGCTTGGACAGTCCGCCCGTCCAGGCGCCGGCGGCGAGGACGATCCGGTCCGCCTGGTAGCGGCTGCCGCGGCTGTGCACCGCAGTGATCCGGTCACCAGTGCGGTCCACGGCGTCGATTGGAGAGTTCTCTATGACCTTCACGCCCATGGAAACCAGCCGGCGGTGCAGGGCGGCCGCCATGGCTCCGGGGTCGACGTGCCGCTCGTAGGGGAAGTAGATGCCGCCCAGGACCGCGTCGGTGAGCAGCGGCTCGTGCTCGTGGACGGCGTCCCGGCGCAGTACCTGCGGTTCCCGCCCGTATTCGGTGGCGAGGTCCAGGTTGTCCAAGTGGTGGTCGAAGTTGTCCTGGTCCGTAAACGCCATCAGGAGTCCGTCGGTGTGCATCTCAAAGTCCATGCCATCGGCACGGTAGTCGTCAAAGATCTCCAGTGTGTCCGCGGCGAGGCGCAGGTGACCCTCGAATCCGGCCCGCTGGTCGCGGGCATTGGACTTGCGCCACATGCCGAACATAAAGCGCAGGAACTGCGGGTCCAGCGAAGGCTTGATGTAGAGCGGGCTGTCCGGGCGGAGCATCCACTTCATGGACTTCAGGACGACGCCGGGTCCGGGGACGGGCGCGGATTCGGCCGGGCAGATCCAGCCGGCGTTAACCTTGCTGGCGCCAAGGCCGGTGGCCCGCGCGTCGATGACCGTCACCTCCGCGCCTTCCCGGGCGAGGTGGTAGGCGGTTGTCAAGCCGATGACCCCGCCTCCGATGACGAGCACGTGCATGGTGTTCCTTTCGATGGAGTGGATAGCCCTAGAAGCGGACGGCATCCACGAAACGCTTGAGGTCCTCGTTGGTGCAGTGGTCGAAGGCATCCGCCGGGGAGGAGTTCACTGCGATCTCCCCTTCATGGAAGAACACGACCCGGTCGGCAGCCTTGGAAGCGAAGGCCATGTCGTGGGTCACTAGGGCCAGGGCGATGCCGTCCTCCTCCTTCAAGCGGCGGAGGACCTCGAGAACTTCTGCCGCGACTGGCGGATCCAGGGCGGAGGTGATCTCGTCGCAGAGAAGGAGCTTGGGCTTCATCATCAGCGCCCGGGCGATGGCCACGCGCTGGCGTTCGCCGCCGGAGAGTTGGGTGGAGCGGCTGAGGATGTGGTGCTTCATGCCCACTTCCTCGAGGGCAATCTCTGCGCGGTCGCGCGCCTCACCGGCCTTCATGCCGAGCCGCTTGCGCGGGGCGAGGGTCAGGTTCTCCAGGACGTTCATGTGCGGCCAGAGGGTGTACGTCTGGAACACCATTCCGACATCGGACTTGACGGTGTTCCATTCCTTGGTCCGCGCACCGTCGGCGAAGACGGTCTTGCCGCCGATCGCGATCTCCCCAGCATCAGGATCGGTGAGCCCGGCGATGGCCCGCAGCAGGGTGGATTTGCCGGACCCGGATTTGCCGATGATGACAGTGATGTCGCCGGTCTTCATCTCGAAGTCGACGTGCTTCAGGATGGTGCGGCCGTAGAAAGATTTTTCCAGGCCACGCGCGGAGACGAGGACTTCGCCCCTGCGGGATGCCTGCTCCACGTTGTCGATGGTGGGTGCATTTTCCATGGTGGGTGCCTTTTCCTGTGCCAGGTGCGCGGGCCTCATAGCGTCACCGTTTTCTTGCCGGGGACGAGCCGCGCGAGGAAGAGCTTCTTGCCGATAGGCCCATGCCCGGCGGCCAGTTGCATGCGCCGTTCGATGTTGCTGGTAATGAGCGAGACCGGGAAGGCGATGGCGAAGTACATCAGTGCCGCCACCGTGAATACTTCCAGGGAACGGTAGGACTGGGCCGAGACGGTGTTGGCGATGAACATCAGGTCCGCCACGGCGATGGTGGAGACCAGGGCGGTGTCCTTGAAGAGCGAAATGTTCAGCGACAAAATGACCGGCAACTGCTGGCGCAGGGCCTGCGGCAGGATGATGTAGCGCAGCTGCTGCAGGTGGCTCAGCTGGAGCATACGGCCGGCTTCAACCTGCTCTACAGGAACCGACTGGAACCCGCTGCGGTACGCCTCGGCCATGAACGCGGTCAGGTTGGCGGAGAGGGCAATGAGCGCCGAGACGTATCCCGGGAGCGTGATGCCGGTCAGGGCCGGCAGTGCGTAGAAGATCCAGAAGAGCTGAACCAGCAGCGGGGTGCAACGGAACACCTCGATGTAAGCCTGGGCTGCCCAGCGGATGACCTCGATGCGCGCCATGCGGGCCATGGCCAGCGGGACCGCGAGGACCATGCTGATGACAATGGTGATGACCGCGAGCTGCAGGGTCAGGCCCAAGCCACCCAAGAGGGTGGGGAAAGCATCGACGACGACGCCCCAGTCAAAGTTGTAGTTCATGGCAGAGCCTTTCGGGGGCTACTTCTTGCGCAGGTCGCCGAGGTTATCGACCTCAACGTAGTTGACTTCCTCGTAGGCCTTGGTGAGCAGGCCCTCGCTCTGCGCCCGCTCGATCGCGATGTTGACGATCTGCAGGGAGCGGGCGTCGGCGCTGGCGGGGACGCCGTAGCCGGTCGAGGTTTCGTAGAGGGCCGGCTCGGGAACCACAATCTTCAAGTCCTCGTCAGCCTGGGCCTGGCTCTCCGCGGTCGGCAGGTCAGTGAACTCGGCGATGGCGCGGTTTGCCTTGACGGCCGAGATAGCGTTCGAGTAATTGTCCATGGACATGATCTTGTCGGTCCGCTCCTGCAGCGGCGGGACCATGGAGGCGCCTTGGGCGACCGCGATCTGCCCCCCGTCATTGATGATGTCCTCGGCAGTGAGGTACGGAGAATCCGCCTTGACCACGAACACGGCAGGGTAGGAGTAGACGGGGTCGGTGAACTGGATCGCGAGCGAGCGCTCGATGGTCAGGTCCAGGTTGGCGGCGAAGTCGTAGCGGTCCGCCTGCAGGCCGGCCACGATGTTTTTCCACTCGGCGGCTACGGGGACCAGTTTTACGCCCAGCTGTTCCGCGAGCTGCTCCAGCGGGACCAAGTTGGCTCCGCCGAGCGTTCCGTCTTCCTTCTGGACGGTCATGGGAGGGGCGATGGCCACGCCCACGCGGAGCTCGCCGCGTTCCTTGATCTTCTCGATAAAGGCGCCATTGCCTACGGCCCCGCTGGCCGCTGAGGCCGGGTTGCCGCGCAGCCCAGCTCCCAAAATGCCTCCGCCGATGGCGAGGACGAGAACGGCGAGGGCAGCGAGAACGATCTTGCTGGTCTTGGTCATAGTGGGCTTCTCTCGGTTCAAAGCGGGGAATCCGCAACGCCAGTGGAAGAATACTGAGTAGATAGACAGATTGTCAGGCAATCTGCAACTACAAAAACTGTAGACCAGTGAGGCACGTCACGTCTAGTCCTTTCGGACAACGTCACGTTCCCGGCGCCGGACTCAGCGAACGTAGTCCGCCCCGGTGACATCGATCGTCGCGCCCGTGGCATGGCGGCATTTCCCGCTAGCCAGGAAGGCGATGAGCTCGGCTACATCCTCAGGGGGCGTCACCTCGCCCAGAGGCAGATGCGCGGCCAGATCCTCGGCCACATGTCCGTCAGCCAGGTCGGTTGCCACCCAGCCGGGGGCGACCGCGTAGGCCAGGACTCCGTCCTTGCCGCAGCCCCGGGCAATGCCCTTTGTCAGTGCCAACAGGCCGGCCTTGGCCGCGCCGTAGGCCAAGTGCTCGACATCGTCGCCGCGATGAGCCGAACGGCTGGTGACATTCACGATGATGCCCCCGCCCCGCTTGCGGAAATGCTCGATGGCCAGCCGGCACAATTCCGCCGGCGCGGTGAGGTTCAGGCCCAGGTTCGAGGCCCACCCCGCATCCCACGAGTCCTTATCCTCGATCGGCGATGCGATCCAGGCGCCGGCGTTGTTGACTAACGCATCGATACGCCCCCGCCAGAGAAGCGCTTCCTCCCAGATGCTTGCCAGCCGCGCCGGATCGGCCAGGTCTCCGCCGACCACGGTTGTCCCATCCCCGAGTTCGGCGGCCAATGCATGGGCCGGAGCCGCCTGCGAGCCGTAGTGGATCACCACGGAAGCGCCCTGTCCGTGCAAGATCCTGGCCGTGACGGCGCCGATACCGCGCGAGGCACCGGTGACCAGCACGACCTTTCCTTCCAGCGGCCTCATCAGGACACCGCCTGGGCGCCGGTGATTTCGACGACGGATCCGCACAGGTACGGGGCCTCGTTCGAGGCGAGGAAGGCGATTAGTGCGGCGATCTCGTCCGGTTCCCCGATACGCCCAAAGGGGACGAGGGCATTGAGATCGGCGACGGTGCGGCCGGTGCGCTGCAGGTTGCCTTCCAGCATGGGCGTGCGGACCTCGCCGGGAGCGACCGCGTTGACGCGGATGCCGTGCGGGGCGTAGTCGCGAGCCAGATTCTGGGTAAAGGCGACGACGGCCGCCTTGGAGACGTTATAGGCAATGTGCCCCGGTGCGGGATGCAGGCCCCACTGGGAGGCCGTGTTCACGATCGCACCGCCGCCAGCCTCGATCATGTGCGGCAGCACCGCCCGGCACAGGTGGAACAGCGCGTCCACATTGACCGCGAAGCTCAGGTCCCAGTCCTCGGCCGAAAGGTCCAAGAGCGCCCCCCGCCGGTTGATGCCAGCGTTATTGACCAGAACGTCAACCTTGCCATGGTCCCGGACAATGTCTCGCACGGCGGCGTCGACCGCGGCAGCCGATGCCAGATTGAAATTCAGGGCCTGCGCGGACCACCCCGCCCCTACAAGCCCTTCTGCTACCTCGGTAGCCGTAGCGGCATTGGCGTCACAAACCACCACATGCGCCCCTTCACTGGCCAGGCGGGCTGCGACGGCAGTTCCGATCCCGCCGCCTCCACCCGTCACGACGGCAACCTTTCCCTTGAAGCGACCACCCGCCCCTCGTCCGGAACGCGCTTCTTCCAATGCTTCCATGCCACTGTCCCTTCGTCATGACCACTGCCACTATTACTGCCAGATTGTCAGGCAATCTTTAGTGAAGGTAGGAGGTCGAAGTGATGTGTGTCAACGTCGTTCCCCCACAAGAAGTGACCGCCCGGGAATCATGCCGCCGTAAACCAGAAGATGCGATCCTGAAACAGCCGGAAGGAGCACGGGTCAAGTCCATTTGCGTGGTGTAACGCGGTTGCCGCGTGATTCTTGGGTTGGTTAGGCGCTGAGCGCCAGGTCGGGGTGGCTGTCCTCCTGCTCGTCGGTGCCGGTCGCCGGTTCGGTGCCGACGGTTTGGGATTGCTGGATCAGGTCCAGGCCCAGGTAGCGGCGGGATTCGGTCCATTCGTCGTGCTGCTCGGCCAGGACGGCGCCGACGAGGCGGATCAGCGCGGCCCGGTCCGGGAAGATCCCCACCACGTCGGTGCGTCGGCGGATCTCCTTGTTCAGCCGCTCCTGCGGGTTGTTGGACCACACCTGGCGCCAGAGGCCCTTGGGGAAGGCGGTGAACGCGAGGATGTCCTCGCGCGCGGCCTCGAGGTGCTCCGCAGCCCTGGGCAGCTTCTCGACCAGGGCGTCCAAGACCCGGTCGATACTCAAGCGTGCACGCCGGCCGCGTCGGGCTGGTCGTAGACCGAGCACAGCAGCGTCTTCACCCACGGCCACGAGGCCTGCGTGGGCGTCGGAGGTCACCAGCTTCACCCCGGACAGGCCCCGTGCGGTCAGGTCACGGAAGAAGGCGAGCCACCCGGTCCCGTCCTCCGCGCTGGAGGCCTGGATGCCCAGGACCTCGCGGTAGCCGTCGGCGTTGACCCCGGTGGCGAGGCAATTGCGTGGACGTTCACCACCCGGCCGCCCTCGCGGACCTTCAGGACCAGAGCGTCGGCGGCGACGAACGTATACGGGCTGGCATCCAAAGGCCGGGTGCGGAACGCCTCGACCTGCGTATCCAGGTCCTGGGCCATGACCGAGACCTGGGACTTCGGCAGCCGGGTGATCCCGAGGGTTTCCACGAGCTTTTCCATCCGCCGGGTGGAAACTCCGAGCAGGTAGCTGGTGGCCACGACCGTGGTCAGTGCGGCCTAGGCGCGGCGCCAGCGCTCGAGCAGCCAGTCCGGGAAATACGAGCCCTGCCGGAGCTTCGGGACGGCCACATCCAAGGTCCCTGCGCGGGTGTCGAAGCCCCGGTACCGGTACCCGTTGCGGGAGTTGGTCCGTTCCTCGGAGCGGGCCCCGTACTCGGCGCCGCAGACCGCGTCCGCTTCGGCGCTCATGAGCGCGTTGATGAACGTGGTCAGCATGGAACGCATCAGGTCCGAAGAGGCCTGGGCGAGCTGTTCGGACAGGAAACGGGCAGGGTCGATAACATGGGGTGCTTATCAATCGCGTGGAAACTCCTTGAGAAAAGACTTTGGTCGGTCTTGCCAAGAATCACGCGATGGCCGCCTCACGTTCCGGAGCAACACGCCCCTGACCGGGGCCGTTACACCACGCTAATGGGCACTACTTCACCCAACTGGGCTGACTAATCCATACCCGGCTCAGAGTGCGGCCGGACACGCCAGCATGCAGACCACCCAGAAGTACATCGACCCGGATGCCCAGGGCGTAACAGACCTGTCCAACTTGGAGGCCGGAAAACCATCCCCTGACACATTTAGGCGGCAAAAAAAGGGGGCCGAGGGCGTTGCCGCAAAAAGGGAAACAGCCCTAATTCCCCGAAAGTACGGGGAAGTAGGGCTGCCCCAGCGTGCCCCCAGTGGGACTCAAACCCACACCACAACGATTGCGAGTCGGACGTTTCGGCCCTCTTGAGTTCCCGAAGGATTTCGCGCAGTGACTGGGGAAAAGATCCTCTTGGTTCCACCCGTCATGTGCCACTCAGTGCCAAAAAGTGACACGTGGTGACGCAACCGAGCGGGATAAAAAAGCCGATCCCGCTCGGTTACCCCAACCCCTCCCGGTTCGGCGTGAACCGGATCGGGCCCGGTGTACACGGGAGGGCATGACGACTTCAACGAGCACGGCCCGCGTAGCTTCCGCCCTGGCACGCATCCCCCTGGACCAGGCATGGCTCGGCACCATTGACCGGCTGGCCGCGGCCCTGGCGATCGAGCATGGGTTCATCTACGGGCAGGACCACAGGGCGCACCTGCTGCGCACGCTCACCCGCTGGCCGAACGGCGGGGTCGAACTCGGGTTCCTGGACACGCTGGTTCGGGCGACCCTCGGGATCGAGGTCGACGCGGCCGAGGCGGTGGACGCGTTCCGGGTTCCGGAATGGACACCGCTCGGGGTACCTATGGGGCGCCTAGCCGCCACCACCGTCCTGGATACCGGTGCCCTGCGCGAGGCTATGACCCCGCACGGGACCTGCTGACCGGGGCCGCAGCCGGAACATGGCTGCCACCAGGTCAACCAACACGAAAATTCGAAGTAGCCATCCGGCGTACCCTTCACCGCAGAGGATTCCGCTGCCGCATCAACGTGAAGAAGTTGCAAGGAAAACCTGACGTAGTTCTGCCCCGGTACCTCGCCGTGATCATGGTCCGCGACTGTTTCTGACGTGGTCTTGACTGTGCCCATTTTTACGCTTTCTCAGGGAGTGCCGTTCATCTGACACTCCCTTCCCCGGCCTGCACGGCACTTGATTCCCGCCGTTTCCGGTGTGGTGAGACGGTCAAGCACGTACCGCAGGGCTGGCCAGGTGTCGTGTCCCTTCCGGGTTTGGGCGTAGGAGCGCAGCCTGACTCCGGGTTGGTCCAATGCAAGAATGGCGACGCCGGCGCGGGGCTTCCGGTCCTGGGGCAGCAGTCCGACACCCAGCCCCGCGAGGATCAGGTCCTCGACGAGGTCGAGACTATCGGCTTCATGGCGCGGTTTGGGTTCGAACCCTGCGAGGGATCCGATAATCCGTAGTACCTCCTCGTCGCCCTGGTTCCGGGAGGCGCCGATCCAGTCCCGCCCGACAAGCTGCGCGAATATTTCCGGCGCGGTTCCCCGGAGGCCCCCGGCATCCTTTGCGGGAACGCCCAGCCCCCACGGAGTGGACCACAGTTCGGTGACGTCGAGCCGGGGGTCCCTGAGTTGTGGCGCCAGGCTGTAGTCGTAGGTGAGGGCAACGTCGGTCTGACCGGAGAGGAGCATCTTGACGGCTTCGGCAGGCTCGTGTTCGTGCACCTCGATCCTAAAGGAGGGGTACCTGGCCGCGGCCTCACTGATGATGGGAATGACGCCTTGGCGGATTGCCGTGGCGAAGCCCGCAACGCGGAGCGTGCCCGCAGGCTCGGCGCCGGCACGCAGATCGGAGCGTGCGGCCTCAACAGCCGCAAGGATGGCCACCGCATGCTCGGCCAACCGCCGTCCGGCCGGAGTGAGGCGCACTCCCCTGCCGTGCGGCTCCAACAGTTCGCTGCCGACTTCGTCGGCCAGCGTGGCGATCTGCGCCGAAACGGTCGAGGTCGTGGTGCCTAGCAAGTCCGCAACCTCGCGCATGGACTCGGCGCGGGAGAACTCAAGAAACGTTCGGAGGCGGCGCATGTCCATATGCCCCATTGTCCATAATTTTTTGACAAAAGGACCACTTTTATCACGTGGACATGCATGGTCAGACTCGGTCTACTTGGGTGCATGATGATTCTCCTCCGGCTTTCCCCCGCCATGACAGGCACCGTCATGGCTGTGACGGCAATGTGCTGCGTCCAGTTAGGGCTGGCGGTCTCGGTTGGGCTAACCGGCCAGCTGGGCGCTGGCGGGGTCGCGTGGTTGCGGCTGGCGTGGGCGGCGGTCATCGTAATTGCGTTCACCCGTCCCTGGCGGATGAAATTCCACGTCCGGGCCTTGCGCACGTGTGCGCTGCTGGGTGTGGCCACAGCCGGCATGACGATTCTCTTCATGGCCGCGGCTGCCCGGCTTCCGCTGGGTACGGTGGCGGCGCTGGAGTTCCTGGGCCCCTTGGGCATCGCGGTGACGCGCGGCAAGGGCGCGTCGCGCTTGTGGGCCGTTGTGGCGGGAGCCGGGGTGCTCGCACTAACGGAGCCATGGCATGGACAGACCGACGCCGCCGGGGTGCTGCTGGCCCTCGGGGCGGCCGCGTGCTGGGCCGGTTACATCCTGCTTACCCAGCGCGCGGGGGACGAAATGACCGGCCTTCACGCATTGTCCGTCTCCATGCCTGTCGCCGCCCTGGTCGCCACGTTCACCGTGGGCCCCTCGGCCTTCGGCCATCTTGACCCGGGCCTGCTGCTGGCGGGCCTGGGGTTGGCCGTGCTGCTGCCGGTGGTCCCTTTCAGTCTGGAAATGCTGGCGTTGCGCCGGCTCAACGCAGCCTTGTTCGGTACCCTCATGTGCCTGGAACCAGCGATCGCGCTTCTGGTGGGCCTGGTTTTCCTAGGACAGATTCCGGGACCGACGGCGGTGCTGGGCATCGGACTGGTGGTCGCTTCCGGCATCGGGGCCACCCACACCGGACAGCGGGAGCCCGACGCTGACGCTCCGGACTCCCTCCGACAGGACGTTACCGCACCCACCGCCTGATCGCCCGCCAACCGCTTCATCGTGCACGAGTCCATCGCTGACGCCTTCGCGACAAAGTTTCCTGCCAGGATCGGCGTGCTCACCGCTGCCCGTGGAACCGAGCCCGATTCCCAGAGGGGCCCGTTCGTCGACGGCAAAGCCTGCAACGGCGTTGGCGCACTGGTCGCCTACGTCTTTCACCCAGGACCTCGACCGGGGCCTGCGCGTGAGCGAACGTCTCGAAACCCGCATGTTGGGCTGGGATGCCGGCGTCGTTCCCAATGCCGCCACACCCTTCGGCGGAGTCAAGCAACCCGGGTCGGCCCGCGAAGGCGGATCCGAAGGCATCGAAGAGTGCCTCTACGCCTAACATGTGAAAACTGTGAACCCGTATGCCGCCTAAAGGCATCAATCCCCCGTCGAAAGGAAGCGGAACGGCTCCCCGGCAGCATGCCGGGGAGCCGTTCCGTGCCGAGAGTGCGGGTCATCCATCACAGGCCACGCCAGGGGGAAGGGCCGCTCGTGAAGAACCGGCCGGTCCACCACGGAGTTACCGTATTAGTGGCGGTGGACTTCCTCCAGGCCCTCCAGCGGCACTTCTTCGGTCACGGTGCCGGCGACGCGGCGGTTCCAGGCGTTCATGGTGTCCGGATCCGTGGGTTTGCTCAGCAGCGAGAAGGCAATGTAGGCCACCAGTGCCGCAATCAAGCCGTAGTAGATTGGCTCGTTGGCGTAGACGCCGTCGTACTGGTTCTCCGCGTTGATCTCCAGCACGATCATGGTCGCCAGCGTAACCACAGTGCCCGCGGCCATGGCCGCCGCGGCGCCGAGTCCTGTGCCGCGCTTCCACAACAGCCCGCCGAGGATCGGGATCAACAGGCCACCGACCAGGATGTCGTAGGAGATAGTCAGCGCCGCGACCACATCCTGGACCACGATGGCCAGGCCGATCACCAGCACGCCCAGGCCCAGCACGTACCAGCGGCTGCCCTTGACGTCGTGTTCCGGGTTCTCCCCGTGGTCATGGTGGACAGGCTTGCCGAACCAGGAGCGGACGAAGGGAACCACGTCGGCCTTGGCCACGGTGGCGGCGGCGATCAGGGCGCCCGAGGCGGTGGACATCATCGCGGCCACGGCGGCGGCCAGCACGATGCCGCCGATGCCGATCGGCAGGATGTTCATGGCCACGTCCGCATACACGTCGTCCTTGACCTCCACGTTGGGCAAGATCACCGAGGCGGCCATGCCGATCAGGGCACCGGCCACGCCGTAGAGAATGCAGTAGACGCCAGCAGTGGCTCCGCCCCAGCGGGCGATGCCCGGGGTGCGGGCGGTGAAGACCCGCTGCCAGATGTCTTGGCCAATCAGCAGGCCCAAGGTGTAGACCACGAAGTAGGTGATGATGGTCTGCAGGCCAATGCCAGTGATGTCGAAGAAGGATTCGTCCACGCGCTGGCGAATCCCCTCCAGCCCGCCGGCCTGGGTGAGGGCGAAGGGCAACATCAGTAGGAACACACCGATGGTCTTGATGATGAACTGGGCCGTATCGGCCAGGGTGATCGACCACATGCCGCCGATGGTGGAGTAGATCAGCACGATCACGCCGCCGACGGCGATGGCCGCCCACCGCTCCCAGCCGAACAGCACCACCAGGATGGTGGCATAGGCGCCGGTGGAGGTGGCGCAGAGCATCAGGGTGTAAGCCAGCATCACGATGCCCGAAACCTTGGTGGCGTTGACCGCGTAGCGCAGTGTGAGCATCTGGGCCACCGTGTAGATCTTGAGCCGCTGCAGGGTCGGCGCGAAGAGCAGGCTCAGCAGCAGCACACCGGCGCCGATAGCCACCACAAGCCACATGCCTGAAATCCCGAACTTGTAGCCGAGTCCCACGCCGCCAACGGTGGAGGCCCCGCCCAAAACGACGGCAGCCATCGTGCCGGTGTAGAGCAGAGGGCCCAGGCGCCGGCCGGCGACCAGGTAGTCGCTGTCGTTCTTGGTGCGGGACTTGCCCCACCAGCCGAAAAGCAGCATCGAGACGAGGTACGCGACCACGATCCCGGCATTGACGATTTGTCCGTCCACGAGGACTCCCATTGGTCAAATATTGAAAGCTTAAGGAAAGAATTTTTGCCTAATAGGCAACAATTGTTGAGCATTAGGCTAAACATGACGTACCGCACACGTCAATCCCATGACGTGACTGGCGGCTGCACCCGCCTCGCCGGGAACCACCGAGGATCGGGGCCCGCCATGAATCCACTGCCCATTGAGCCGGCCAATTCGCCCGCGACCATCGACTCCGGATCCGGGCCCCACGGGAATCTCATCGCACCCTCGGCGGTGAAGGCATTCGCGAAGAGTTGCTCACGCCGTGCCACGAGCGCCGGCCGGGAAATCCCACGCCTGAGTCCACGAAACCGACTAGGAAGCGGTGGCGATCTGGGCTCTCGCGCCAACTGAGGCCCACTGAGGGCACAACCCCAAGCACGGGCCGTACTGGCTAAAAGGACCTTTTTTTGACGGATGCGCCACGTCACATCTAGCCTCTTGAGCAACATATGATGCATATGAGAAAACTTTTGAGAGGGAGCAGCGGCATGGATGAGCTTCGGATTGAGGCCAACGGGAACATCGGTCCCATCGATTCTTCGCGTGTCCCCCGGTATGCGGGAGCGGCGACTTTCGCCCGCCTCCCCAGGCTCGACCAGGTCCAGGCTGCCGACGTGGCCGTGGTGGGCGTGCCCTTTGATGCGGGGGTGTCCTACCGTCCGGGGGCCCGGTTCGGTGCCAGCCACGTGCGCGAGGCCTCCCGCCTGCTGCGTCCCTATAACCCGGCTTTGGACGTGAGCCCGTTCGAACTGGTCCAGGTCGCGGACGCCGGGGACATGGCGGTGAACCCGTTCAACATCCAAGAGGCCATCGAGACGATCCAGGCCAATGCCATGGACCTGACCTCTTCCGGAACGAAGCTGGTGACCCTGGGCGGGGACCACACGATCGCGCTGCCGCTGCTGCGCGCGGCGGCCGAGCGGGCCGGGGAGCCGGTGGCACTGCTGCACTTTGACGCGCACCTGGACACCTGGGACACCTATTTCGGGGCCGAGTACACGCACGGGACCCCGTTCCGCCGGGCGGTGGAAGAAGGCATCCTGGACACCGAAGCGCTCTCCCACGTGGGCACGCGCGGGCCGCTGTACGGGAAGAAGGACCTGGACGATGACAGGCGGTTCGGGTTCGGCATCGTGACCAGCGCGGACGTCTACCACCAGGGGGTGGTGGAGGTCGTGGCGAAGCTGCGCGAGCGCATCGGGAACCGCCCGCTGTACGTCTCGGTGGACATTGACGTGCTGGACCCGGCGCATGCCCCGGGCACGGGTACGCCGGAGGCCGGGGGCATCACCAGCCGGGAGCTGCTGGAGATTTTGCGCGGGTTGCGGGGGATGAACCTGGTCGGGGCCGACGTGGTGGAGGTCGCCCCGGCCTATGACCATGCCGAGATCACCGGGGTCGCGGCCTCCCACACCGCCTACGAACTGGTCACCCTGCTGGCAGACAACACCGTCCCGGGCGACCGCCGCGGACAGGCTAACGGATACGCCGCCCAGGCAGTGGAGCGCCGCCCTACCGCCGTGGCCACGGGCCTGGGCGGCCGGTAGGAAACGGTCGCCGGTCAAGCCTCCGGCGCCCCGCGCGTGGGCGTAGACCCGACCGTCGAGGCTCTAACGGGGCCAGCCATCGCCGACAGCGACTGATGGCCTGCCTCTCCTGTTTCGTGTGCGTCGACCGTGCCGGCCCTGCTCCTGCGTCGACCGTAGGTGGCCTCGGCTTCGTGCCGGGGCCCCGCGCGCCGAGCGCAGGCGTGCGGCAGGCCTCACCGTGGCGCATGCGCCACATCAATCAGAGCTTGATACGAAAGGCATCGTCATGGGAATCATCGCACCATGGAATGAGTTGATCGGCCGAATGGTGCAGATCCAGCACCACGGCCACACCATCCGCACCGGCTATGTCGAGGAAGTCACCGATTCCGCGGATGCCCTCTGGATTGCAGCCCACGGCATCGACCGGCGCGCCCTATACGAAAAGGCGCAGGGCCACACGGCCCTGCCGGTCGTCGAATCCGAAAGGTCAAGCCGTTGACGCCGCCACTGACACCCTCATCGAAGTCCGGGGCAGCGACAAGGGGTCCAGGGACGAGTGCCTCAACGTCGCGGTCGATCGGATGATCTAGGTCGCCCTGCGGGACTGCCAGCAGGGCATCCTGGTCACCCACCTAAGAGCAGGCCACTTCAGCATCGAACTCAGCGAGGAAGTCCCCTACGGCTGCACCGAACAGTGCGACGCCCGGAACAGGTCCTCCTGACCGCCAGCTCGCACCTACTGCATCAAAAATGTCTTGCAGCCGCAGGGGTACGAGACAGCTTGTCGAGACAGTGTAGTTATCCGAGCCCTCGACAATAGTCGTGTCCCCGGCAGTGCCCTACGCCTCCCGCAGCTTGCAGGGACGAGGCCCATCCGGCCCCGCCGAAACCGGCAAAAGGACCAAGTCACATGCCCGGCCTAGTGGGAGCAATGAAGGGACCACGACAATCATGGGACGTTCCCGAAGGGTTTCGAGGACCCATCTTCTTGATCATTTATTCGGATCAAGCGCACGGCATGGAACGCGGCTCATGTTCACCGTGTTTGGGGTGGCAAGCCATTAACCTGGAGCGATCCGGAACATGGGCAACCGGTGGGGCAACATCTTCACGGCCTAGATCCGGAAAGACGCCTCCCCGCTGCGTCGGCATGCTTGTCGGGCCTACTTCTTGATGGTTTTCTCGATGATTTCCATGATGAAGGGTGCCACGACCGTTCGGCTGATGCGCAGATCGACCACCAGGGTACCCCGGGCGCCGGCCTCGACCCAACCGCGGACACCATTGAGGTCCTGCATGGTCTCGACCACCAGGCCGGCGGCGCCGAAGCCTAGGGCGAGTTGCGCGAAGTCGGCCTGCTCGATTTCCATGACGGCCTCATGCAGCCCCTGCGAGCCGTATTGGTGAATTTCGGCGCCGTAGCACGCATCGTTGAACACCAGGACGACGGCGCTGCTTGCGGTGCGCACTAGCGTGTCCAGGTCCGGCAGGCCCATGATCCCGCCGCCGTCTCCGGTCACCACGACCGTGGTGGCATCCGGGCGGGCGCGCACGGCGCCGGGCGCCGAGGGGAACCCAAGCCCGATGGCCTGGTAGTGCGTGCCGACCATGATCAGCGCATCGGGTTCGGGCAGGTCCAGATGGTAGCTGGGCCAGCCGATGAAGTGCCCGCCGTCGGTGACGATCTGGCGGTTGGCGGGCAAGATCGTGTTCAGCGCGGCCATGACGCTACGGGGGTCGAGCCGTCCGTCGGCGGCCTGGCCGGTGCCTTCGTCGCGCCGGAACGTCAAGCGAGAATGCCGCGCTTCCTCCGCCAGGCCCTCCCACCGTTGCGCGGGCGGGGTGTGCCCGGAGAGCGCGTCCAGCAGCGCCTCGGTGAGAATGACGGAGTCCCCGGCCAGGTGCCGGTCCACCTGCGGATGGGTGGGTGATGGGGCCAGGTCAATTTGGATCAGTGTCGCCTCGGCGGCGAACTGGTCGCCGAAGGCCATGGTGAACTGGTTCAACGACGTGCCCACGGCCAGAACAACGTCCGCCTGTTGGATGAGCTTGGAGGAGTCTTCGGAGGCGAAGCCGCCGCACACGCCCAGGTCCCAGCCGCGCCCGGCGAACGTGCCGCGCGCCGGGGCCGAGCTCACGGTGAGGGCGCCGATCCGGTCCGCCAGGTCACCGAGCCGGGCCGCAGCGGCGCGGGCGCCGCGGCCGGCCAGGATAAGCGGGCGCTTCGCGGAGGTGAGCGCGCGCGCCGCCTCCGCCACCCCGTCAGCGACGGCGTCGAGAATCCGGGGGTCGGCGTCGTGCCGTGCAGCGTCGGACAGGGTGGCTTGCTCCTGGGCTTCGTCGTGGGCCTCGGCTGCGCCGAGATCGTACGGGATGAACAGGACCACGGGCCGCCGTTCGGCCTCGGCCAGCGCGAAAGCCTGCCGCGTGGTGCCGCGCGGCGTGGCGGCGTCCACGATGAGAACGCGTGCCCCCGCGGCCTCGGCCATCGCCGCCTGGTCCACGTCCCAGGGGCGCGGGCCGGTGCTGGGCTCGGCGCCGACCACGAACACCAGGGGGATCCGGGCGCACGCAGCCTCGGCCAGCGGGGTGATCGCGTTCGTGAAGCCCGGCCCGTAAGTGGTGGTGGCAGCGGCTATCCGGCGCGTGGCGCGCTGGTAGGCATCGGCCGAGGCAACCGTGGCCTGCTCATGCCGCACCGCCGTGATGTGGACTCTGCTCTGACGGGCGAGGGCGTCGGTGAAGTAGGCGTTGCCGTTGCCCATCAGGGCGAAGACCTCATCGGCGTGCTCGGCGACGGTCTCGGCGACGGCGGCGGAAACAGTGATCATGGTGGGTTGTGGCCTCCGGGCGAGGGACCGGGCGGACGCTTCGCCTTCCCAGTCAATGGGAATTATATTTCAATGTACGGGAAGACAGTATCAGTGAGGCGCGTCACCCGACAAGGGGGCCTCCACCCCGGAGCGCCCGCCCGGCCTTGGCATGCTGATTCCTTAGGATGGAGTGCATGGAATCAATGGCAGGCAATGGCGGCAATCGCACCCTTGAGCGGGTCGCGGCGATCCTCGACGCGGTCGGAACCTCCGCCGTGTCCGCGAGCGAACTCGCCCGCCGCACCGGCCTGTCCGTCTCCACCACGCATCGCCTGGCCCTATCGATGGCGGACTACGGGTTCCTGAGCCGGGACGCCGACGGCGGTTTCCGCATGGGTGAGCGGTTTGTCCGCTCGGCGCTGGAGAACGCCGCCGCCCCCGTGCTCGATGAACTGCGCCGGGCCACCGGCGAGACGACCCAGCTCTGGATCCGCCGCGGTGATGAACGCGTCTGCGTCCTCAGCCTTGACGGCCCGCATGAGCTGCGGGCAACTTTGCCGGTCGGCGCCAGACTGCCCCTGCCTGCCGGCTCCAGCGGGCGGCTCTTGGCCGGGGACGAGGCCGCCTTGGCGGATGTCCAGCGGCAGGGCTGGGTCGAATCAGTGGGCCTGCGCACGCCGGGCTTGGGATCGGTGAGCGCCCCCGTAGTGCTCGACGGCGTGACCATCGGGGCCGTTTGCCTCGCCATGCCCCTAGCCCGCGTCCAAGCCTCGCCCGGTGAGGACTTCGGCAACGAAACGGTCGCCGCGGCCCGGCGCATCGCCGAGGCCATGGCCGGACGCCTCCGATAATCCACTCCCACACGGTCCCACCTCCCGCTAGCCCCGCGTTTGTCATGCGTGCGGCCGGGTTCCTGCTCCGCGCGTTTGCAGCGACACCCCCGCCTGGCACGCTGCCCCGTCACACAAGGGACTTGAGTTTGAGCGCATCGCCGCACCCCAAGCGAGCAGGGGTCTTGTGGCACAGCGCACATTTCGTGTACGGTCTATCCATAAATTGGTAATCGCTTCCCATTAGGTGGGAAAATCACGAAAGGCCTCGCCCTCCGGCAATCAACACCGGCCAGAACCGGCTCCCGCTCCCAGATATTCGCGCACTGGAGCCGTTTACGCACCAACCCCCGCAGCGGCACCGCCCTGCTGCGATTCCCTCCTGGTGCCGGTCCGCCCAGCCTGGAGCGGCCGCCCGACGCAATGATGCGCGGCGCACCTACACACACCTCACCCCCTTGGGAGACTCTCATGTCCGAGAACAAACTGGACAGCATGAACGACGAGACCGCAGCCCCCGGCGGGACCGGGATGTCCCGCCCGGTCGAGGCCTCGGTCGGCAACCGCCTGGGCACGCACCACCCGGGCAAGCAGGGCCTGAAGATCGCCAGCCTGCCGCTGCCGGCCTACCTGGCGATGGCCGCCGTCGTCCTCATCGCCGCAATGACCGGCACGCTGCCTGAGTCCATGGTTTCCGGGTTCGCCGTGACCATCCTGCTGGGCGGGCTGCTGATCTGGATCGGCAACCTGTTCCCGGTCATCCGCGACTTCGGCCTGCCCACCGTCCTGTGCACCTTCGCCCCGGCCCTGCTGCTGTTTCTGGGACTGCTGCCGGAGAACCTCGTCACCGTGGTCCAGACCTTCGTGGCCCCTCAGGGTTTCCTGGACTTCTTCGTCGTCGCGGTCATCGCCGGCTCGATCCTTGGCATGCCGCGGGCGATGCTGCTCAAGGCCGGTCCGCGCTTCGCGGTCCCGCTGCTGGGCTGCCTCGCGGCCACCTTCCTCATCATCGGGGCGATCGGCGCCCTGATGGGCATGGGCTTCTTCAACGCCATGCTGCTGATCGCCGCCCCCATCATGGCCGGCGGCCTCGGCCTGGGCGCCCTTCCGATGTCGGAAATGTACGCCGCCAAGACCGGAACCGATCCGGCCACGTTCATGGGCGACCTGATGTCCGCCGTCGTGCTGGCCAACGTCGTGTGCATCCTCATCGCTGGCGTCTACAACGGCCTGGGCAAGAACCGCCGGCAGCTGTTCGTCGGCTTCAATGGCCACGGCGAACTGCTGCGCATCAAGGGCAAGGCCGGCGAGCTCGGCACCTCCAAGAAGCGTGATGCCTCCTCCTACATCGCCTTGGGCAAGGGTCTGGCCATCGCGGCCGTGCTGTTCGTGCTGGGCGAGCTGCTCGGTACCTTCCTGGAGTTCCTGCACCCGTACGCCTGGACCATCATCGCCGCCGCCGCCCTGAAGATCTTTGGCCTGCTGCCCAAGGACCTTGAGGACTCCACCTCCGACTGGGGCGAAATGGTCACCTCGGTGCTGGTTCCGGCCCTGCTGGTCGGGGTTTCCATCACCTACATCAAGATCGACGAGGTCCTCGCCTCGATGGCCAACCCGGTGTTCATCGTGCTGACCATCGCCACGGTCATCGTCGCGACCCTCTCCTCCGGCTTCCTCGGCTGGCTGGTGAAGTTCCACTTCGTCGAAGCCGCGATCACCCCCGGTCTGGTCATGGCCGACACCGGCGGCTCCGGCGACGTGTCCGTCCTCTCCGCGGCCAACCGCATGCACCTGATGCCGTTTGCGGCACTGACCAACCGCGTCGGCGGAGCGCTGGTCCTGTTCGTCACCGCCCTGCTGGTCCCCTTCATGGGCTGACGCCCGGCCATTCCGGAAGAGATCAGGCACTGCCTCCAATACGCCGGAACGTACGCAAGGCTCACGGACGAGCCTTCAGCCGCTCTCAGCGGTCAGGCTGAAGCAGCCGTCCAGCCAAATGCGCACGGTGGGGCCGGCTCCTCGAGGGGGAGCCGGCCCCACCGTCATCGTTTTTTTGGGGCATGTCCGAGCCCGACCGGCCCTGTTGGGCCGTCATCGATGCCTCAGAAGCCCTCGAACAGTGTCCGGTTGACGGCGAACCCCGCGCCCCGGCAATGTGATGCGCCCAGTCATCAGGTGGGCTTTGGGTCGCAGGCAACCATGGGGATGGCGCCAGTGAAGGAAGCAACGAATGCCGAGGCGAAGAATCGCCAGGTCGGCCTTTCCTGAGCCCCTGCGCCAGCCCTCGCGCCATTCCGGTGCGTCGTGCCACGGCGCTGTCATGCCGATGCCCTGGCTCGTCCTTGCCTCTTCCCGCTCTTCCGCCTGCCCCCGCCCCCCTCCCACGGATATGCCCTTCGTGGTCGCGGCCGGTCTCGGACGCCCCCGTAGCGCCGTGGCGATCTTTGATGCCGCCTCCATGAAGCAGAGATGGACCCCTTTTCAGGCTTTGTGAGCCGCATCACCGCATGCTACAGTTTTCCCACGGAACAAACATACATTCCCATTCTGTGGGAAGATCACAATGAGTGCCTCCCGTAAGCAAAGCTCTCGCACTGGGCAGTCGCCGGACGCGGAAGTACTCGCCAAAAGCAAGGCAGGAGAACCATGACTGATTACGAAATTGCCGTCATTCCCGGGGACGGGATCGGCCCTGAGGTCGTTGACGCCGCCCTGGCCGTACTAAAGGAATGCGAAGCGCGCTATGGGCTGAAGATCAACTACACCTTCCATGACTTCAGCGCGGACCTGTACCGCCGTACCGGACGGAAAATCACCGCCGCCGACATGGACGAGATCGCCAAGGCGGATGCGGTGCTGTTCGGCGCCATGGGACTGCCCGACGTGCGCGGTCCGGAGGGTCTCGAATTGGGCGCCCAAGTTGAAATGCGGGCCCACTACGGACTCTTCTCCAGCCTTCGGCCCGTTCGGCTCTTTGCCGGCGTGGAGAGCCCCGTGAAGGCGAAGAACGTCGACATGCTCGTGATCCGCGAAACGTCCGAAGGGATGTTCGCCGGCCTGGGCGATGAGCATGAGCCCAGCGACGAGAGCGCAAGTGACCGCATGACGATCACGCGGGCCACGTGCGAGAAGCTCTTCGACGTCGCGTTCTCCCAGGCCCGCGCACGCCGCAAGCGTGGAACCCCCGGGCACGTGACCCTGCTGCACAAGTCCAACGCCCTGCGCAGCAACGTCCTCATGGAGAAGGTGTTCGACGAGGTCGCCGCGAAGAACGACGACATCGGCAGCGCAAAGTTCTACATTGATGCCGGGGCCATGTACATGGTCACCGACCCGCAACGCTACGACGTCATTGTCACGGAGAACATTTTCGGCGACATCGTCTCCGAGATTGCCGCCGGCCTCGTAGGCGGCCTGGGCGTCGCCCCGTCCGCCGACGTCAACCTGACGCACGGTGTGTTTCAGCCCTCCCACGGAAGTGCGCCCGATATTGCCGGCCAGGGAATCGCCAATCCGACGGCGATGATCCTCTCCGCCGCAATGATGCTCGAATGGCTGGGCGAGCGCCGCGGGGACGACCGCTGCGCCAAGGCGGCACAGAGCATCCAGGAAGCCGTCGAGTCCACACTAGCGAGCGGCCCCCGTGCCCGCGACCTCGGCGGGACGGCGAACACCCGGGAAGTGGTGGACGCCGTTATCGACGCCCTGCCGGCGTAGGTCAAACCCGGGGGCCTGCACCCCGTCCCCCATCCGGGACCGGAAGGTCCTCCTCCGACACCCCCGCTCCGGCCGGATTCGCGTGTTGCGATCGCCAGCTCTTGACGTACGAAAGGTGCGCACCAATGACATACAAGGTTCTGTTCCTCAACCCCTTGAAGGACTACATAGACCGCCTGGTGGATTCCACCCCGGAGGGCTTTAGCGTCACAGTGATGCCGGCCGGGGCCGATGTTGCGGACATGTGCCGCGAAGCCGCGGAAGCCGATTTCCTCATTTCGGGCATCAATGTTCCCGAAGAGGTGTTCCAGGCCGCGAAGAACGTGAAGTTTATTCAGTACATGAGCTCCGGATACGGGCAACTGCCGCTGAACATCCTGGACGACTTGGGTGTCCCAGTGGCCCAGATGAAAACCCACTCCATCTCCGTCGCCGAGCACGCACTCACGCTGATGCTGACCCTGCTGCGGCGGATTCCGGCCACCACGCAGCTGATGCGCGAAGGGAAATGGCGCGAAGACCTGGACGAGATGTCCTACTCAGAGCTGTACGGCAAGACGGTCGGGATCGTCGGCCTGGGCAACATCGGACGCTGGGTCGGCAAGGTCGTCCACCACGGCTTCGGTGCCAACGTGGTCTTCTACGACAACGCGGAAATCCCCCTGACCGTCTCCGAGCTCATCCCGGCCCGCCCCGTCCCGCTGGAGGAACTCATGGCGACCTCCGACATCGTCTGCGTGAACGTTCCGCTGAATGCCGAATCCAACAAGCTGATCGGGCGCAACGAACTGGCGCTGATGAAGCGCACCGGAATCCTCGTCAACGTCGGACGGGGCGAGGTCATCGACGAGGACGCGCTCATCGAATGCCTGCGCGAAGGGCGCATCGCAGGGGCCGGACTGGATGTCTATCAGAGCGAGCCGCTGGACACCAACAGCGAACTGCTGACCCTGGAGCAGGTCGTGTGCACGCCCCACATGGCCGGCGTTGGCTGGGAAAACGTCCAGCGACGAATCTCGACCGTATGGCAGAACTTTGATGCGGTCTTGCGCGGCGGCATTCCAAGTGGGGTCATTACGGCGACGAAGCGAGCGGAAAATATACCAGCACCCTTGAAACTCGTGACTGCAGCGACGCGAGTCTAGCGAACCGCCGCCGGCAGCGAAGTAGCCACTACTCCGGCTAGCTCCTTGCCCGGCACCTCCACGCGCAGGGACACAACCCCCATAAATTGACTCGATCCGCTCCCGGGGGACTTTTACGGTGGCGCCCGCATGACGGAGCGGGTGCCACCGTTCTTTGAGGAGCCGCAGAGGATGCGCACTGCGGCTTTGGCGGACACCACAAGCGACCGCAGATGCGTCCTGCACCCAAGGGGCGGTTTCGAAGGGTCGTCGCAACACTTACTTGAGCGGGGTGTTGTTGTGCCAGAAAACCAGGCTCGAGGGATCAGCGGAGGGTGACTAGGGCCTGTCCTGCGAATCGGTTGAAGCGGTTGGCAGGCTGTGCTGGTCTGGAGTCATGGTCGGGCGCGGTGAACTGACGGACAAGGCGTGGGCGCGGATCGAACCGCTGTTGCCTGTCTCCGGGCGGGGCGGGCAGTGGCGGGACCACCGGCAGGTGATCAACGCGATCCTGTTCAAGCTGCGCACCGGAGCCCCGTGGCGGGACCTTCCCGGACGCTATAGACCGTGGAAAACCGCCCACGAACGTCTGCGCAAATGGACCCTGGACGGCACGTGGCAGAAAATCCTCGACGAGGCGGTCGTCAAGGACGACGCCGTCGGGGAAGTCGAATGGATCCTGAGCATCGATTCGACCATTGTCCGGGCCCACCAGCACGCCGCCGGGGCCAGGAAAAAGGGGGGTGCAAACCCGAGATCGAGGCCATCGCAGTGGACGGCGAAGGGATTGGGCATTCCCGAGGCGGACTGAGTTCGAAGATCCACCTGGCCGTGGACGGCCGCGGCATGCCCCTGAGCGTGATCCTGACTCCGGGCCAGGACGGGGATAACCCGCAGCTGATCCCGCTGCTGGAGGCGATCAGCGTGCGCCGCACCGGCCGGGGACGGCCCCGGTCAAGGCCCGAGGCCGTCCTGGCCGACAAGGCGTATTCGCATCCCTCGACCCGGTCCGCGCTGCGGTCGCGGCGGATCAGGTTCACCAGCCCCGAGCGCAGCGACCAAAAGGCACGCCGCGCCGCGCTGGGCAGCAAGGGCGGCCGCCCGCCGGATTTCGATCCGGCCGAATATCGCCGGCGCAACGTGGTCGAACGCTGCTTCAACCGGCTCAAACAGTTCCGCGACCTAGCCACCCGCTACGCCAAACGTGCCGCCTACTACCGCTCGGAACTGATCATCGCCGCCATCGTCCTGTGGCTTCGATGATTCACAGGACAGGCCCTAGGCGTGGCGCCGGCGCTCGAGCAGCCAGTCCGGGAAATACGAGCCCTGCCGGAGCTTCGGGACGGCCACATCCAAGGTCCCTGCGCGAGTGTCGAAGCCCCGGTACCGGTACCCGTTGCGGGAGTTGGTCCGTTCCTCGGAGCGGGCCCCGTACTCGGCGCCGCAGACCGCGTCCGCCTCGGCACTCATCAGCGCGTTGATGAACGTGGTGAGCATCTGGCGCATCAGGTCCGAAGAGGCCTGGGCGAGCTGTTCGGACAGGAAACGGGCAGGGTCGATAACATGGGGTGCTTATCAATCGCGTGAAAACTCCTTGAGAAAAGACTTTGGTCGGTCTTGCCAAGAATCACGCGATGGCCGCCTCACGTTCCGGAGCAACACGCCCCTGACCGGGGCCGTTACACCACGCTAATGGGCACTACTTCACCCAACTGGGCTGACTAATCCATACCCGGCTCAGAGTGCGGCCGGACACGCCAGCATGCAGACCACCCAGAAGTACATCGACCCGGATGCCCAGGGCGTAACAGACCTGTCCAACTTGGAGGCCGGAAAACCATCCCCTGACACATTTAGGCGGCAAAAAGGGGGCCGAGGGCGTTGCCGCAGAAAGGGAAACAGCCCTACTTCCCCGAAAGTACGGGGAAGTAGGGCTGCCCCAGTGTGCCCCCAGTGGGACTCGAACCCACACCACAAGGATTTTAAGTCCCCTGCCTCTGCCAATTGGGCCATGGGGGCGGCACCCGTCCAGCGTACTGGATCCGCGGTCCCGGATGCCCGCACGCGGGCGGGGCCACGCCGCTCCCGGTCCCGCGTATTACGCAACCTCCTGCCCGTTCCCGCCCCGCACCCGTTTCAGCCTCCACGAAATGGCGTGCGTCGGCTGGAAAGCACCGAGGCCGCCCCCGGTACGGGGACGGCCTCGATGGTGCTGTCCGGCTGCTTCCGCGCCGGGGCTACTTGCCCGCGGAGGACCCGGCAGGCGCTGCGGGTCCTGCAGGCGCCGCAGGCCTGGCCTCGGCCTCCGCCGGCTTCTGGGCCGGCTTCGGCTTGGGCGTGGCGGCCTCGACGAACTGGCGGCGGGGGTTGTCCAGGTCGGACAGCGGAGTGAGGTCGCGGTTGAAGAACAGGGACCAGAACCAGCCGCTGACAACGCGGAACTTGCGCTCGAACGTTGGCATGGCCATGCCGTGGTAGCCGCGGTGGGCCATCCAGGCCGGCCAGCCCTTGAGCTTGATGCCCATGACCTTGGCGACGCCCTTCCAGGAGCCAAAGCCGGCGACCGCGCCAAGGTTCTTGTGCTTGTACTCCTTGATGGAGCCCACGCCGTAGCGGGCGGCGTAGAGGTTCTTGGCCAGGCGCTTGGCCTGGCGCACGGCGTGCTGGGCGTTGGGCACGCAGGTGCCGTCCGGCAGCCCGCCGGTCAGGTCCGGCACCGCGGCCACGTCGCCGGCCGCCCAGGCGCCCTCAAGCGGGTTGCCCTCGGCGTCGACGATCCGCAGGTCCGCTCCGGTGGTGACGCGTCCGCGCGGTTCGATGTTGAAGTCGGTGGAGCGCACCATGGGGTTGGCCTGTACGCCGGCGGTCCAGATCAGGGTGTCGGCCTCGAATTCCTGGGCCGGGGACTTGTCCGCCATGTTGATGAGCTTGAGCAGCCCGCCCTCGGCGTTGGCCAGGGAGGTGTTCAGCAGGACCTCGATGCCGCGGCTGCGCATGTGGTCGATGACCCACAGCGCCTGCTCCTCGGTGACCTCCGGCATGATCCGGCCCATGGCCTCGATCAGGACGAAGCGGATTTCGGAGGGCTGGAGGCGGTCGTTCTTGGCCACGGCGGCGCGGGCCATGTCCTGGATCTCGGTGATCGCCTCGATGCCGGCAAAGCCGCCGCCGACCACGGCGAAGGTCAGCGCCCGCTTGCGGGCGGCCGGGTCGGTCATCATGGAGGCGGTTTCGATGCGCTCCAGCACCTTGTTGCGCAGCGCCACGGCCTCTTCGATGGTCTTCAGGCCGATGCCCTGCTCGGCCAGGCCCGGAATCGGGAAGGTGCGGGTGATCGCGCCGGCGGCGACGACGACGTCGCGGTAGCCGATCTCGAACGGCTCCCCCGCGGCGGGGGCAATGACGGCCTTGCGGTTGGCGTGGTCGATCGCGGTGACGCTGCCGCTGATGAGCTCCGCGTCCTCCAGGTGCGTGCGGTGCGAGACGAGCGCATGGCGGGCCTCGATCTGGCCGCCGGCGACCTCGGGAAGGAACGGCTGGTAGGTCATGTAGGGCAGCGGATCCACGACGGTCACGATGCCGCCGTGCGCCTTGACCTTCTTCTGCAGCTTCATGGCCACGTAGAGACCTACGTAGCCACCGCCGACCACGAGGACGCGCGGACGATCGGAAAGAGTGGGGGTGAGTGCCATGCACACCATCATAGACCCTTTTGGGGCATTATGTGAAAACCTTCACTAGCTCCCCGCGCCTCCCCGGATCGGCCGTGGTCAGGCCTCCGGAAGGTCGTCGAACACGTCATGGCGGCGGCTCGGGGCGGCGACGACGAGTTCGGCCACCGTCGCCTCCGCCGCCCGCAGGGACCGCTCGCGGCGGCCGGTGCGTACCAGATGCACGGTGCCGCCGGCCACGGTTGCCGCAAAGAGGATCCCGAAGCCGGCCAGGACGGCCCCGGGAAGCGCCCCCCCGGGCGGACCGGGCGGCACCGCGGCGGGGGCCTGCGCCACCGGCACCGTGGATTCGGCGGAGGGGACGGCCGCAGCACTGGATGAGGCCGCGCTGCCGCGCCGGTGCACACGGATCCATTCGGCGATCGTGTCCATGGGGCTTGCGGCCACGGCGGGCACGTCCGCGGTCAGGGCCGCGTGGGCGTCCAGCAGCCCGTGGCCGTAGAGGTTGTCCACTCCGGGGTCGCCCGCGTCCCGCGCGGTCACCAGGATGCGGTTGATGACGTCCCGGGCGGGCATGTCCGGATACTTGGCGCGGATCAGCGCCGCGACTCCCGCCACCAGCGGGGCGGCCCCGGAGGTGCCGGACCAGCTGGCGTAGCCGCCCTCGGGCAGGCCCCCGACCAGGGGCTCGGCCGGCGCGGCGACGCCGATGCTGATCCCGGTCGTGGAGGAATCCCAACTCGCGTTGCCGTCCTTGTCCACTCCGGCGACGGTCAGCACGCCCGGAATCGTGGCGGGGGCGCCGACCTGGACCATACCGCCGGCACGGTTGCCGGCGGCGGCCACGACGACCACGTCCTTCTGCTCCGCGTAGAGGAAGGCGCTGTCCCAGCTCGCGGGCCATTCGGGCGTGGTGGATCCGAGCGACATGTTGATGACCGAGGCGCCGTGGTCGACGGCCCAGCGGACCGCCCGCGGCACCTGGTCCTGAACGCTCACGCCCCCCGGGTTGGCCGATCCGAGCCACAGCGAGACTGCCAGCAGGTCGGCCTCGGGGGCGACGCCGACGATCCCGTCGGGACCCGGTCCGGGGTCGGGGACCTTCACGGTGTCGGGTTTGGGGGGAACCGGCCTTCCGCTCGCCCTGGCCTCGGCCGCGGCACGTTCCCACGCGTTGCGCTGGACGTCGTTCTCCGCCTCGGCCCGGGCAATGGCCTCCCCGTTGTTGCCGTGTCCGGCCAGCAGGGTAGCCACCAGGGTGCCGTGTTCGGGAAGGGCGCCGATCGGACCCGTCCCGTCCTTCTCGCCGGCTCCCGAGACATCGGTGCCGCCCACCACCTGGCCGTGGAGGTCGGGGTGCTGGGCGTCGATGCCGGTGTCGATCACGGCCACGGTGACTCCGGCCCCCTTGGTTTCGGCCCAGGCCTTCTCGATCCCGGAGGACTCCAGCCAGTACTGCTCGTCGCGCACGGCATCGGCGCGGGCGGCGGGAGCGGCGGCCAGCACCGTTCCCAGGGCCAGCACGGCGGCCAGCGCTGCGCCAACCACCGCGGTCCGGGCACACAGCGGCGCGGTGGGCCTCATGCGGACACCTCCCATGGCTCGGGCTTACTGGAGCGGGTCACCGGGTGCGGGGAACAGCCCGAGGGCGATGCCGTCCAGAATATCGTGTTCGCTGGCCAGGGCCGTGGTGATTCCGCCGCGGGTCCTGTCTTCGAGCCGGCGCAGGATGGTGCGCCAGATCAGCGCGCCGGCCCCGATCACGTCGACGCGGCCCGGATGCATGAAGGGCAGTCCCGCGCGGCGCTCGCGGGGGAAGGAAAGCAGTTCGGCCGCCGCGGCCTCCACCAGCCGGATGGGCAGCTCGGCGCCGTCGATCTCGCTGGACCGGTACTCATTCAGGTCCAGGGCGTGCGCGGTCACGGTGGTGATCGAGCCGGCGACCCCAATCACGCGGGTGGCCGCATGGAGGGGCACGGTGCGTTCCACCTCATCCAGGAGCCGCTCCGCCTCCGCTTCGGCGGCGGCGACCTGCTGGGGGGTGGGCGGATCGTCGTGCAGGAAGCGCTCGGTGAAGCGCACGCAGCCCATGTCCACGCTCAGGGCTGCCTCCACGCCTCCCGCTCCCCCGACCACGAACTCGGTGGATCCGCCGCCGAGGTCCACCACCAGGACCTTTTCGCCGGCCAGCGGGGGGAACACCGACACGGCGCCGGCGAAGCTCAGCTGCGCCTCCTCCTCCCCAGCCACCACCTCGGGTTCGACCCCGAGCCGGGCGCGCACGCCATCGACGAAGTCCTCCCGGTTGGAGGCGTCGCGGGTGGCGGAGGTCGCCACGAAGCGCACGGCGTCGGCGCGGTGCGCGCGGATCAGTTCCGCATACTCGTCCAGGGCGGCAAAGGTGCGCTCCAGGGCCGCGGGGGCCAGCCGTCCGGTGGCGTCAACGCCCTGCCCCAGGCGGACAACGCGCATCAGCCGCACGACGTCGGTCAGGCGGGGCGATCCCCCGTGTTCGGCGATGTCGGCGATCAGCAGGCGGATCGAGTTGGTCCCGCAGTCGATCGCGGCGACGCGCATCAGGCGATGCCTCCGTCGCGGCCCTGGGCGGACTCCCCGGCGGACTCCCCGGCAGGCTGCCCGGCGGCCAGGGCCGCACGGGCGGCCGCGCGCGCACGCTTCTTCTCCGCCGGGTCCCCGGCCTGGGTCTTCACGTGGCGGCTGCGGTCGCGGTTGGGGGCCTCGCCGGTGGTGTCCCAGGCACCGGCGCAGTAGCAGCGGTCCTTGGTCCACCATTCGGAGATCTTCTCCAGCGCCTCGTCGCCGAGCGGATTCACGCCCGGGCCGGCGGCCAGCGAATGGCCAACCAGCACGTGCAGGCACTTCACGCGGGTAGGCATTCCGCCGGCGGAAATGCCGGCGATCTCCGGGACGGGTCCGACGCCGGTGCGCGCGCCGATCGCGTCGCGCACGGCCAGGTAGTGCTCGTGGGCCGCGCGGTAGGCGGCGGCCAGGTCCGGGTCGGCGGCCAGGCGTTCGCTCATCCCCATCATCTCGCCGGCGGCCTCCAGCCGGGACACCGCGGCGGTGATCACCGGATGGGTCAGGTAGTAGGTGGTCGGGAACGGGATGCCCGAGGACAGCCGCGGGGCGGTGGTGGCCACCAGCGGATTGCCGCAGACGCAGCGGGCCCCGATCTCGGCGACGTCGCGCACGGGCCGGCCCAGCTGGCGGCTGAGGGTGTCCAGGTCCGCTGCGCTCGGCACGCGCTCGGCGGCGTCGAGGGCCTCGTTGTTGGCTGGAATGTGGGGGGTGGCCGCCACGGGTCCTCCTGGTGTCGTCAGTCCGTGGCGGAGCGCTTGACAGTGTCCCACAGCGCATCCATCCACGGCAGGTCGGTGCGGACCTGGTTGGGGCTCTCGTTGACCGGCACGGCCTCGTCCTCGGCGACCTTGCCGATCACCATGTACTTCCGTTCGCCGGGCATGACCAAGTTTATGCGATCGCGCGCCTGCTGCTTGATGTAGGCAGGATCGTCCCAGCGGGCAATCTGCTGCTTGAGGTCCGCCTGCTCGGCCGTCTTGGCCTCGATCGAGGAACGCAGGGCCTCCAGTTCGGAGCGCTGGCGCGCGTAGGTGCCCACGGTGGGCAGGAGCATCACGGTGATCGCCACGAGCACCACCGCCAGGGCGAGCATCCGCCCGGAGAAGGTGCGGGCGGGAACCGGACGGGCCTCCGGCCCGGGCACCGGAGGAGCCGCCGGAGCGCCGCCGGAGGCCGCCCCGGCCCTGATCGCCCCGGAGAGTTCGGCCCGCTCGCGGGCCCGCTGCTCCGACGCCGGCCCCCTGTCAGCGCGGCCGGCCGGCTTGGGCGCGGACTGGGATTTCCGGGCGGCCGGAAATTTCCGGGCAGGCTGGGACTTCCGGGCAGGCTGGGATTTCCGGACGGGCTGGCCCTCCTGCCGGGCCTGGCGGGCCGGGGACGGCTGGTCCTTCCGCTCCGGCTGGTCCTTCCGCTCCGGCCGGGCCTTCCGCGGGGCGGGATGCCGGTCCGGGCCGCCGTCCGCCCGCCGGCCCTGGCCGGAGCGGGCCGGGTGCCCGGCAGTGTCCGCATCCTCAGTGGGCGGGACCGCCCCCAGCGGGATGACCTTGGCGAGCCGTTCGGCCCCGGCGTCCGCCCCGCCGGGCGCGGGCGTGCGCCGGGGATCCTGCGGCCCGCCGGCGCCGGTTGCGCGCGGCATGTTGGGACGTCGGGTGGACATCGGACTCCTGCCGGTCTGCTGCGCCTTCGGTGCCGTCCGGGCGGCCGCCCGACGGCGACCAGGCCCGCACTGCGTGTTGCGAAGCTGCGCTGGATAGTTCAGTGCTGGTCAAACTGTGCGTGAGGGGAACCACCCTGCCGGGCGGTTCCCCTCACGAGACTACGCGGTGAACGCGCGCGCTAGGCGGTGAAACGCGGGAACGCGCCCTTTCCGGCGTAGACGGCAGCGTCGCCCAGCTCCTCCTCGATGCGCAGCAGCTGGTTGTACTTCGCCACGCGCTCGGAGCGGGCCGGGGCGCCGGTCTTGATCTGCCCGGCGTTGGTGGCCACCGCGATGTCGGCGATCGTGGTGTCCTCGGTCTCGCCGGAGCGGTGCGAGGTGATGGTGGTGTAGCGGTTGCGCTGGGCCAGGGCAACGGCGTCCAGGGTCTCCGTCAGGGAACCGATCTGGTTCACCTTCACGAGCAGCGAGTTGGCGGTGCCCTTGTCGATGCCGTCCTGCAGGCGCTCCGGGTTGGTCACGAACAGGTCGTCGCCGACCAGCTGCACCTTGTCGCCAATGGCGTCGGTGAGGGTCTTCCAGCCCTCCCAGTCGTCCTCGTCCAGCGGGTCCTCGATGGACACCAGCGGGAAGTCGGCGACCAGCTGGGCGTAGTAGTCGCTCATTTCCTGGGCGCTGCGGGACGTGCCCTCGAACTGGTAGGCACCCTCCTTGTAGAACTCGGAGGAGGCAACGTCCAGGGCCAGGGCGATGTCCTCGCCCAGGGTGTAGCCGGCCTTGGCGATGGCCTCGGAGATCAGCTCCAGCGCGGCCCGGTTGCTCGGCAGGTTCGGGGCGAACCCGCCCTCGTCGCCGAGGCCCGTGGACAGGCCCTGCTCCTTGAGCACGGACTTCAGGGAGTGGTACACCTCCACGCCCCAGCGCAGGCCCTCGGAGAAGGTCGAGGCGCCGATCGGGGCGATCATGAACTCCTGGATGTCCACGTCGGAGTCGGCGTGGGAGCCGCCGTTGAGGATGTTCATCAGCGGCACCGGCAGCACGTGGGCGTTCGGTCCGCCCAGGTACTTGTACAGCGGCAGGTTGGAGGACTCGGCGGCGGCATTGGCCACGGCCAGGGAGACGCCCAGGATGGCGTTGGCGCCCAGGTTCGACTTGTTGGAGGTGCCGTCCAGGTCGATCATGGTCTGGTCGATGGCGCGCTGGTCGGTGGCGTCCATGCCCACGAGGGCCGGCTGGATGATGTCGATGACGGACTCGACGGCCTTCTGGACGCCCTTGCCCAGGTAGCGGCCCTTCTCGTCGTCGCGGCGCTCGACGGCCTCGAAGGCTCCGGTGGAAGCTCCGGACGGGACGGCGGCGCGGCCCATCGAGCCGTCGGACAGCAGGACCTCGACCTCGACGGTCGGGTTGCCGCGCGAATCCAGGATCTCGCGGGCGTGGATGGCATCGATCAGGGCCATGGAAGGTGCTCCTTCGTGGTGTGAATGGTGGGTCGGGACCGCACAGCAGAACAGGCCCCGTTGCCAGTGCCCTAGCCTAGCCTGCGGCCGGGCCGGTTAACGAAGCGGAGTCCACGTGGCGGACGGGCTGTTTCAGGGGCGGGCCAACTGCCCCTCCGGTTCCACCCCCCGGCCCTGCTCCAGGCGCTCCAGCTCCGCCTGCAGATGCTCCAGGTCCTCCCGCGCCGTGGCGAGCCATGCCTCAAGCTCGTCCGTGAGCGCCCACCGGTCGTAGAGGTCCGAGGCCTGCGGGCTCAGGACCTTCTCCGCGGCCACGGCCAGCCAGCCGCGGTACTCGGGTGTCAGCCCTTCCCGGAAGTCCTCCGGCCGGATGCCGGCAACAGCCGGATCCGGCGCGGCCCCGGCCGCCCCGGCCGCCCCGGCCGGGGCCTCGTCGACCATCCGGGCCTCGTCGATTATCCGGGCAATACGCAGCAGGGCCAGCACCCCTTCGCCGTATTCGCCAACGTATCCGTCCGCGGACAACTCGGCCTCGAACCCCGCGCGGAACCGCGCCAGGTCCGTGCCGCCGCGGGCGATCTCGTCGATCCAGTCGAGGCCGCCGTCGTTCTCAAACGGCCCGGTTCCCCAAGTACCCATCCGTCCCCCTCGGTTGTGGTCAGCGCGGCGCGCGCCAACCGGTCTCAGTGTGCCGGACGACGGCGGCGCGCAGGGCCCGCTCGGCGTCCAGTCCGGCGGCCCGTGCCGCCCGGACAATCCCGAGGAGGTGCTCCCCGAGCTCCTCCTCGCTGGCAAAAACGGCCCCGGCCCGCCCTGACGGCGCGGGACCTCCTTCCGGCGCCCCCGCGCCGTCAGGGGAAGCGGCAGGGCCCGGGTCAGCCGCAGGGCCCGGGTCAGCGGCGGAGCCTTCATTAGCGGCGGAGCCCGGCGTGGCCGTTCCGCCCGCGCTGTCCTCCAGCGCCAGCCACCGCTGGCCGCGCTCCAGGGCCTTGTCCGCGAAAACCAGGGCCGGCAGGTGCCGGGGCAGTCCCGCGAACGGGTCGGTGCGCCCGGGCCGCTCGGCGCGCTTGGCCGCGTCCCAGGAACGCACGATCTCCTCAATGGAGTCCGGGAAGCTGTCCCGGAGCGTCCCGTCGGGGGCAAACACGTGCGTGTTGCGGCGCACCATTTTCTCCGTCAGCGTCCGTGCGATCCCCTCGAGGTCGAAGGCGCCGCGTTCGGAGGCGATCCGCGCATGCAGCACCACCTGCAGCAGCACGTCGGCCAGCTCCCCGCGCAGCTCGTCGTCCGGGCGGTGCTCCTCGATCGTTTCAACGAGCTCGTAGGACTCCTCCACGAGGTACTCGACCAGCCCCTCGTGGGTGAGCGCCGCCGTCCAGAGGCAGTGCTCGCGCAGGGCGGCAACCACCTCCACCAGCCGGTCGACGGCGGCGCCCATCCCCGCTACTCCTCGTCCTCGAATTCGTCCCCGAACTCGTCCTCGAGCCCTCCGGTCCCGTCTTCGCCGCCGGAGAGCTCCGCGTAGGCGTTGTTGATGTACTCGACCAGCGCCTCGCGCTCCTCCAGGGGCAGGAAGGCGGCCTCGGCGGCATTGAGGGTCAGCTCCAGCAGGTCGTCGAGGTCGTAGTCGAAGGCCTCCACCAGCAGCTCGAACTCGTCGGAGAGCGTGGTGCCGCTCATCAGGCGGTTGTCGGGGCTGACGGTGACGTTGAAGCCGGTCTGGTAGAGCAGGTCGAAGGGGTGGGACTCGATGCCCTCGCCGAAGGCGGCGGTGGCTCCGGTCTGCAGGTTGGAGGACGGGCAGATTTCCAGGGCGATGCCGCGGTCGCGGACCCAGTTCGCCACCGGTCCCAGGCTCACCAGCCCGGTGTCCTCGCCGACCTCCTCGCCGTCGTCGTCCCGGCCGCCGAACTGCACCTCGATGTCCTCGGCGATGCGCACGCCGTGGCCCAGGCGCTGGGCCCGGCCGACGACGATCGCCTCCTTGATGCTCTCCAGCCCGGCGGCTTCCCCGGCGTGGACGGTGGCCGGGAAGAAGTTCTCGGCGAGCAGGGTGAACGCATCGGCCATGCGGGAGGGCGGGAAGCCGTCCTCGGCGCCGGCGATGTCGAAGCCGACGACGCCGCGGTCGCGGTGGCGCAGGGCCAACTCGGCGATCTCGGTGCCGCGGTCGGCGTGGCGCATCGCGGTGAGCAGCTGCCCGACCTGGATCGGACGGCCGCTGGCCTCGACGGCGGCCACGCCGGCGTCCAGGCCCTCCTGCACGGCCTCGACGGCCTCATCCAGGGACAGGCCGGCGGACAGGTGCTGCTCGGGGGCCCACCGCACCTCGGCGTACACGACGCCGTCGTCGGCCAGGTCCTCGACGAACTCGCGGGCCACGCGGGCCAGCCCTTCGGCGGTCTGCATGACCGCAACGGTGTGGTCGAAGGTCTCCAGGTACCGGACCAGCGAGCCGGAGTCGGCGGAGTCGCGGAACCACGCGCCCAGGGCTTCGGGATCGGTGGCGGGCAGCCCGTGCCCGGCCGCGGCGGCCAGTTCGATGATGGTGGCGGGGCGCAGGCCGCCGTCGAGGTGGTCGTGCAGCGACACCTTGGGCAGGGCGCGGAAGTCGAAGTCGGGGTCGTATGCGGTGTGGATCAGCTCGTCAGTCACCCGACCAGCCTACTGCGGGGTGACGGGCTTGCGATAGCGCCCGCGCCCTTGTCAGACGGGCCCCTCAGGTGGCGTCGCCGTCGGCCTCTTCCGCCTTCATCAGCTCATACTCCGGAGCCTCCGTCGGCTTGCCCATCCGCCTCAGGATGGCGTACACGATCCGGTCCAGCAGGTAGCCCAGCACGATCGCGACCACGATCGAGAGCACGATGCCCAGCACCTGGTTCTCATGGAACCACTGGCCGGCGAGGGCGCCCACCCCCACCGAGTACGCGGCCCAGACCAGGCAGGAGAGGATGTCCAGCACGGTGAAGCGTCCCAGCGGGTAGCCGGTGGCCCCCGCGGTGAAGTTGACCGCCACGCGGCCGATCGGGATGTAGCGGGCGGTGAAGATCAGCATCGCCCCGCGCTTCATCAGCTCATGGTGGGCAAAGGCGAAAGCCTTGCGGCTGCGGCGCAAGCGCATCCAGCGGAAGCGTTCCGTGCCGATCCGCCGCCCCATCCGGTAGGCGATCTGGTCGCCGGTGATCGCCCCGGCGGCACCGGCCACGGCCAGCAGGGCCATGTTGGGCGTTGCGGCGTTCACGGCGACGCTGCCCAGGGCCACCAGCAGGGTTTCGCTGGGCAGCACCGGAAAGAACCCGTCGATCAGGCAGAACAGGTACACAATGGGCAGGATCCACCACGCGTTGGCGGCGTGGAGAATGGCCTCATTGATGACATCCACGTAGGTTCGCTTTCCCTCGGCACCCGGCCCCGGCCGGCACGGCACGGTAGTCGGGCCGGTGCACACCATTGTCGCCCACCGGAAGGGCGGCCCGCGTCAGCCGATACGGTCCAGGATCAGCGGCCGGGACGGCAGGTCCCCCCCGGCGGCGATCACCGCGGCCCCCTCAAGTGCCTCCTTGGCCCGCCCGAACCGCTCCGGGGTGTCGGTCAGCAGCGTCATCAGCGGCTGTCCGCGGCGGACTGCGTCCCCGGGCTTGGCGTGCAGGCGCACCCCCGCGCCGGCCTGCACGGCGTCCTCCTTACGGGCCCGGCCGGCGCCCAGCCGCCAGGCGGCCACCCCGACGGCGCGGGCGTCCAGTTCCACCAGCACCCCGTCCGCCTGGGCATACACGGTTTCCGATTCCCGGGCGACCGGGAGCTTGGCGCGCGGGTCTCCCCCCTGGGCCGCGATCATCCGGTTCCACACATCCATGGCGCGGCCGTCGCGCAGCGCAGCGGCCGGGTCCGCCCTGGACATTCCGGTGGCACCGCGCACCCCGGCCGCCTCGAGCATCTCCTCGGCCAGCCGGACCGTGAGTTCGACGACGTCGGGCGGCCCGCCCCCGGCCAGCACCTCCACGGACTCCTCGACCTCGATCGCGTTCCCCGCGGTCAGTCCGAGCGGGGTCTGCATGTCGGTCAGCAGGGCCACCGTCCGGACCCCGGCGCCGGTGCCGAGGGCGACCATGGTTTCGGCGAGCTCGCGGGCGGAGGCCGCGTCCTTCATGAATGCCCCGGACCCGACCTTCACGTCCAGGACCAGCGCCCCGGTGCCTTCGGCGATCTTCTTGCTCATGATGGAACTGGCGATCAGCGGAATCGATTCGACGGTCCCGGTGACGTCGCGCAGGGCGTACAGCTTCCTGTCCGCCGGGGCCAGCTTGGAACCGGCGGCGCAGACCACCGCCCCGACATCCTGGAGCTGGGACATCATCTCCGCAGTGGACAGCACCGCCCGCCAGCCCGGAATGGCCTCAAGCTTGTCCAGGGTGCCTCCGGTGTGCCCGAGCCCGCGGCCGCTCAGCTGGGGCACCGCGACGCCGAATACTGCCACCAGCGGCGCCAGCGGCAGCGTGATTTTGTCCCCCACCCCGCCGGTGGAGTGCTTGTCCGCGGTTGCCTTCACGCGCCCGTCCGGGGTGCGCAGCGCGGAGAAATCCATCCGCTCGCCCGAGGCGACCATCGCTGCCGTCCAGCGGGAAATCTCCGCGCGGTCCATCCCGTTGAGCAGGATAGCCATGTTCAGCGCCGCCATCTGCTCCTCGGCGATCGCGCCGCGGGTGTATGCGTCGATGGTCCAGTCGATCTGGGCGGCGCTGAGCGTGCCTTTGTCCCGTTTGGTGCGGATGATGTCGACGGCGTCGAAGGCCTCGGTGGTCATGGCTGCCTTTCGTGGGTGCGGGACTGCTGCGCGGGAGTCAGAACAGGTTGTGGGGACCGAAGGCGTCCGGCAGGACCTCGTCCATGGTCCGGACCCCGCTGACGGTCATCAGGCGCATGTGGGCGCCGCGGTGTTCGAAGAGCAGTTGGCGGCAGCGGCCGCACGGCATGAGGACGTTGCCGCGCCCGTCCACGCAGTAGAAGGCGCGCAGCTTTCCGCCGCCGGTCATGTGCAGTTGGCCGACCAGCGTGCATTCGGCGCAGAGCGTTACTCCGTAGGAGGCGTTTTCCACATTGCACCCCGTGACCATCCGCCCGTCCTCGGTTAGGGCCGCGGCCCCGACCGGGAACCCGGAATAGGGCACGTAGGCGTGGGTGGCGGCCTCGCGGGCCGCCTCGGCCAGGCGGGCCCACTCGGCCTCGGTCACGGCGGGCTCGGGCGTGGCGGGCTCGGGCATGGCGGGCTCGGGCATGGCGGGCTCGGGCGTGGCGTCCGGCATGGGCTGCTCCTTCACGGGGGGACGGGCTGCGGGGGGGACGGGCTGCGGGGGACGGCTGGGGAGACGGGCTACGCCTCGACGGGTTCCCCGTCCCGCGCCCCGGAGGCGGCAATGGCGTCCAGCGCGGCCCGGGCCATGACGCGCACGCCCACGGCGATGGCCCGTTCGTCCGGGATGTAGTCACCCCGGTGGAGGTCGTAAGTGTCCCCGCCCGGGGTCCGGGTGCCCAGCCGCATCATGGCGCCGGGGACCCGCTGCGTCATCCAGGCGAAGTCCTCCCCGCCCATTGACTGCGGGGTCAGCACGATCGCGGAGGAGCCGATCTCGGCGCGTGCGGCATCTTCGATCAGTTCCGTCTCCTCCGCGGTGTTGACCACCGGCGGTACGCCCCGGATGTGCTCCAGCTTGACGTCCACCCCGTAGGGCGCGGCCACCTGGCGCACCACCTCGTCCAGCAGCTCGCCGGCACCGTGCCAGGCGGCCGCGTCCAGGCAGCGCATGGTGCCGGCCATGTAGCCGGAGGCGGGAATCGCGTTGGGGGCGGAGCCGGCGTGGATCTGTCCCCACACCACGGACACGGCGCTGCGCACGTCGATGCGCCGGTTCAGCACCGCGGGCACGTTCACCGCGATCTGGGCCAGGGCGAAGACCATGTCCTCGGTCAGGTGCGGGCGGGAGGTGTGGCCGCCGCGGCCGGTGAGTTCGATCTTGATGGTGTCACTGGCACTGGTGATGGCGCCGATGCGGGTGCCGATCTTTCCCGCGTCGATGCGCGGCTCGCAGTGGAGGGCGAGGATGCGCGGGATCCCTTCAAGTGCCCCCTGGGAGATGACGAACAGGGCACCGCTGGGCAGCGTCTCCTCGGCGGGCTGGAAGATGACGCGGATGCGGCCGTGCAGCTGGCCGGCGTCGTCCATGTTCTTGAGCAGCAGCGCGACGCCGAGCATCACGGTGGTGTGGATGTCGTGGCCGCAGGCGTGGCATACGCCCTCGTTGGTGGAGGCGTACGGCAGGCCTGTCTCCTCGAGGACCGGCAGCGCGTCGATGTCCGCCCGCAGCCCCAGGGCGATCGGGCCCCGGCCCACGTCGACGAACACTCCGACCCCCTCGAAGCGCTGCGGGGACAGCCCGGCTTCCTCGAGGGCGGCGACGATCCGGCCGGTGGTCCGGAACTCGCGGAAGGACAGCTCCGGGTTCGCGTGGATGTCCCGCCGGAATCCGACCAACCGGTCGACCAGCGGCTCCATCCAGCCGGCGAGCGTCGGAATCTGGTACTGGGCCTCGGAAGTGAATCGCACGGCAAAACCCTACTCGGGTTTGACGCCCCCGGCTGCGCCGCCGTTCCGTTCTGGTGCGTCCGTCCTCGCGCGTCCGTCCTCGCGCGCCGCCGGGCGGGACCCCGGCGGCGGCTGCGCGCATGGGCGGGCTAGAGGACGTCGACGTCGCCGGCGGCCTTGAGGTGCTCCACGGCCTTCTTCACCGACTGTGCGTGGTCCTTGGTGGTAACCAGGAGCGCGTCGGGGGTGTCCACCACCACCACGTCGGAGATCCCGATAAGCGCGATCACGCGCTTGGTGTCGGAGACCACGACGCCGGAGGCCTGGTCCGCATAGACCCGCGCCCCCTCGCCCAGGACCGTGATGTTGGTGCTTTCGCTGGCGGGGTTCAGGCGTCCGATGGCCGCGAAGTCGCCCACGTCGTCCCAGGTGAACACGCCCGGGATCATGGCCACGTCGCCGGCGGCCGCGGCCGGTTCGGCGACCGCGTAGTCAATGGCGGTCTTGGGCAGGTCGGGCCAGATGCGTGCCATGACCTCGTCGCGGACCGGGGTGTCCCAGGCCGCGGCGATCTCCATCAGGCCCACGTAGAGTTCCGGCTCGCTGGCCGCCAGGTGGCGCAGCATCAGGCCCACCGGGGCAACGAACATGCCGGCGTTCCACAGGTAGTCGCCGCTGGCCAGGTACTTGCGGGCCAGGTCCTCCCCGGGCTTCTCCACGAACTCGGCGACCGCCATGGCGCTCGGGGCGCCGTCGATGTCCAGGCGGCCGGACTGGCGGATGTAACCGAAGGCGGTCGAGGGCAGCGTGGGGCGGATGCCGATGGTGACGATCTTGCCGGTGGCGGCGGTGGCGACGGCCTCGCGGACGGCCTCCTGGAAGACCTCGACGGGGCCGATCACCTGGTCGGCGGCGAAGGAACCCATGATGGTGTCCGGGTTGCGCTGGCTCAGGATCGCCGCGGCCAGTCCGATCGCCGCCGCCGAATCCTTGGGCTCGCTCTCCAGGACCAGGTTTTCGTCGCACAGCTCGGGAAGCTGGGCCAGCACCGCGGTGCGGTGCGCCTGCCCGGTGACCACCATGATGCGGTCCCCGGTCAGCGGGGCCAGGCGGTCGTAGGTGGCACGGATCAGCGTGCTGCCCGAACCGGTCAGGTCATGGAGGAACTTGGGGGCAGCAGCCCGGGAGAGCGGCCATAGCCGCGTGCCCACCCCACCGGCCGGGATGACGCCGTGGAACCGCTGCAGGATGTCTTCGCTCATTTGCCCAAGGCTAGCCGATGTCCCCGGCCGGGGACGCCAGGCGGCCCCGGCCGGGCGGCTTCCTCCAGGCTCCGATTTAGGCCACTTTCGCGTTGCGTAATTCCGCATGATTCCAAGGTTTTCGGGCCGGTCGCGTCATCAAAGTGACCCTGCACACACACCGCCGATCCCGACCGCATGCATCCCGCCATAGTGGTTTAGGGTATGCGGTAGGAACGCTCACGCACCGGCGTCAATTCTTGTGTGGAAACCGCACAACGCCCTTGCGATGCATGGAGGTTAATTCAGTGTCGAAGACTTCGTCAGGCACCCTCTACCGCGGCCGCGAAGGCATGTGGTCTTGGGTGGGACACCGTATCACCGGTGTCGTCATTTTCTTCTTCCTTCTGGTGCACGTGCTCGACACGTCCCTGGTGCGCGTGTCGCCCGGGGCCTACGACGCAGTGATCGCCACTTACAAGAACCCGCTGATGGCCCTGGGCGAGACCGGCCTGGTGGCCGCGATCATCTTCCACGCCTTCAACGGCCTGCGCCTGATCCTCGTGGACTTCTGGAAGCAGGGTCCCAAGTACCAGCGCCAGATGCTGTGGGGCGTCATCATCCTCTGGGCACTTGCCCTCGGCGGATTCGCCATCCGCCACCTTTCCCTCGCCTTCGGAGGTCACTAAGCCATGGCATCGACGGAATTCGTAGCCCCGCGCACCGGCCGCATCGAGCCGCAGTACAACCGCATGCGCAACCGCGGCGGCACCTTCGAGATGTCCGCCTGGCTGTTCATGCGCCTCTCCGGCGTCATCCTGGTGGTGCTGATCTTCGGCCACCTCATCACCAACCTGCTGGTTGGCGGCGGCATCAACGACGTCGACTTCGGCTTCGTCGCCGGCAAGTGGGCCGACCCGTTCTGGCAGTTCTGGGACCTGGCCATGTTGTGGCTGGCCATGCTGCACGGCACCAACGGCCTGCGCACCATCATCAACGACTACGCGGAGAAGACGCGGACCCGCATGTGGCTCAAGACCGTGCTGTACATCTGCACGGCCGTGATCATCATCCTGGGCACCCTGGTCATCTTCACCTTCGATCCATGCATCCCGGGGTCCACCCTCGAGGTCTGCAACTAGTCCCGGCGCCGTTCGCCGTTACTGAGAATTCGAAAGATTAGAGAGAGCATCCGGTATGCAGGTACATAAGTACGACGTCGTCATCGTCGGCGCAGGCGGCGCCGGCATGCGCGCCGCCATCGAGTCCGGCCAGCGCGCGCGCACGGCGGTACTCACCAAGCTTTACCCGACCCGTTCGCACACGGGTGCGGCGCAGGGCGGCATGTGCGCCGCCCTGGCCAACGTCGAGGAAGACAACTGGGAGTGGCACACCTTCGACACCATCAAGGGTGGCGACTACCTGGTTGACCAGGACGCGGCCGAGGTCATGGCCAAGGAGGCCATCGACGCGGTCCTCGACCTGGAGAAGATGGGCCTGCCCTTCAACCGCACCCCCGAGGGCAAGATCGACCAGCGCCGCTTCGGCGGCCACACCCGCGACCACGGCAAGGCCCCGGTCCGCCGGGCATGCTACGCCGCCGACCGCACCGGCCACATGATCCTGCAGACGCTGTACCAAAACTGCGTCAAGCACAACGTCGAGTTCTACAACGAGTACTACGTGCTCGATCTGCTCCTCGTCGAGGAGGACGCGGTCCGCGCCGACGGCACCCCCTACAAGCAGAAGCGCGTTGCCGGCGTCGTCTCCTACGACCTGGCCAGCGGCGAACTGCACGTGTTCCAGGCCAAGTCCGTCGTCTTCGCCTCCGGCGGCGCCGGCAAGGTCTTCAAGACCACCTCCAACGCCCACACCCTGACCGGCGACGGCATGGGCATCGCGTTCCGCCGCGGCATCCCGCTGGAGGACATGGAGTTCTTCCAGTTCCACCCGACCGGCCTGGCCGGCCTGGGCATCCTCCTCACCGAGGGCGCCCGCGGCGAGGGCGCAATCCTGCGCAACTCCGAGGGCGAGCGCTTCATGGAGCGCTACGCGCCCACCATCAAGGACCTGGCCCCGCGCGACATCGTGGCCCGTTCCATGGCCAACGAGGTCCGCGAGGGCCGCGGCTGCGGCCCGAACAAGGACTACGTCCTCCTGGACCTCACCCACCTGGAGCCGGAGCACATCGAGTCCAAGCTGCCGGACATCACGGAGTTCGCCCGCACCTACCTGGGCGTGGAGCCGTTCACCGAGCCGGTGCCGGTCTACCCGACCGCGCACTACGCCATGGGCGGCATCCCGACCAACGTCGAGGCGCAGGTCCTGCAGGACAACGACACCGTGATCCCGGGCCTGTTCGCCGCCGGCGAGGTGGCGTGCGTGTCCGTGCACGGCTCCAACCGCCTCGGCACCAACTCGCTGCTGGACATCAACGTGTTCGGCAAGCGGGCCGGCCTGGCCGCTGCCAAGTACGCCCGCGACGCCGAGTTCGTCGCCCTGCCGGAGGAGCCGGAGGCGTTCACCACCACGCTGCTGGAGGACCTGCGCAACGCCAACGGTACCGAGCGCGTCGCCGTGCTGCGCAAGGAGCTCCAGGACACCATGGACGCCAACGTCCAGGTGTTCCGCACCGCCGAGTCCCTGCAGGAGGCGCTGGACGTCATCAAGTCCCTGCGCGGGCGCTACAAGAACGTGGCCATCCAGGACAAGGGCAAGCGCTTCAACCTGGACCTGCTCGAGGCCGTTGAACTGGGCTTCCTGCTGGACATGGCCGAGGTCATGACCACCACGGCCATGCACCGCAAGGAATCCCGCGGCGGGCACTACCGCGAGGACTTCCCGGACCGCGACGACGTGAACTTCATGAAGCACTCCATGGCCTACAAGGACGCCGACGCCGTCTCCGAGGGCACCTCCGGCATCCGCCTGGAGACCAAGCCCGTCGTCTTTACCCGTTACCAGCCGATGGAGCGTAAGTACTAATGAGCACGGAACTTCCGGAACCAGCATCTGTCGTCAAGCTCGCCCCGGGCGTGGGCGGCGGCGGGGAGATCCCCAAGTTCGACATCACCCTGCGCGTGCGCCGCTACGACCCCGAGGTCTCCGAGGAGGCCTCGTGGGAGGACTTCAAGCTGACCATGTACGGCACGGACCGTATTCTGGACGCGCTGCACAAGGTCAAGTGGGAGCATGACGGCTCGCTGTCCTTCCGCCGGTCCTGCGCCCACGGCGTCTGCGGCTCCGATGCCATGCGCATCAACGGCCGCAACCGCCTGGCCTGCAAGACCCTGCTGAAGGACCTGGACACGAGCAAGCCGATCACCGTCGAGGCCATCAAGGGCCTGCCGGTCGAGAAGGACCTGATCGTGGACATGGAGCCGTTCTTCCAGTCCTACCGCGAGGTCATGCCGTTCCTGGTCGCCAAGGGCCACGAGCCGTCCAAGGAGCGCTACCAGTCCGTCGAGGACCGCGAACGCTTCGACGACACCACCAAGTGCATCCTCTGTGCCGCATGCACCTCCTCCTGCCCGGTGTTCTGGACCGACGGCCAGTACTTCGGCCCGGCGGCGATCGTGAACGCGCACCGCTTCATCTTCGACTCCCGCGACGAGGCCGGGGACATGCGCCTGGAGATCCTCAACGACAAGGAGGGCGTGTGGCGCTGCCGCACCACCTTCAACTGCTCCGAGGCCTGCCCGCGCGGCATCCAGGTCACGAAGGCGATCGCCGAGGTCAAGCAGGCCATCCTGGCCCGCTCCCTGTAGCCGACCGGCTCGCGCGAAGGCGCCGCTCCCCTGCGGGAGCGGCGCCTTCGCCGCGTTAACGGCGCGTCATTAACCGCGCCTGCGGGAGGGCCTGAGCAGCCCGGCCCGGCGCCGCAGGCTGAGCCCGTCCAGGCCCTCCTCCGCCGCGGCGCGGGCCCGGGCGTCCGCCGCGGCCACGGCGCCCCAGGCGGCCGCCAGCAGGTAGATCTGGCTCAGCAGGTTGAACCACACGAAAAGGCCCAAAACCACGGCGAAGGGTGCCAGCAGCGGGTTGTTCCCGACCGTTCCAAGCAGCAGCGAGGAGAAGTAGCGCAGCACCGTCGCGCCCAGGCCTGCCAGCAGGGCGGCCTGCAGCATCGCGCGGCGCGGCATTGAGATGGCCGAGGCGAAGCGGAACAGCCCAACCGCCAGCATCATGTCCAGCGCCAGCATCAGGCCCAGGCCCGCGATGCGGGCCAGCGGCGCCACCAGGGCGGCATCGAGCCGCAGCCACCCAATCACCAGGTCCAGGGCTGCGCCGGTGAGCGCGCCCAAGGCGGTGGTGAGCAACAAGGCCAAGCCGGCCAGGACCAGCAGGCCGAGGTCGCGGGCGAGCTTCACCAGCGGATTGATGCGCTCCAGCTCCAGCCCGAAGATCCCGCGCACGCCCTGCCGCACGCTGGAGATCCAGTGCAGCGAGGTGAAGGCCAGCGTGGCCGTGGAAATGGCCAGCGCCCAGCCGAAGCTCCTGGCGCTGAACAGCTGCGCCGGCCGCGCCAGGCCACCCCCGCCGGTGTCGATGAGGCCTGGGACGGCGCGCGCAACCGTCCTCACCACCGCCTCCTGCCACTGCGGGTTGCCGCTCAGGACCAGCCCCAGGATGGAGAACCCCACCACGGCCGCCGCGGCGATGGAGAAGAACATGTTGTAGGCGTTGCCGGCGGCCATCAACGGCCCGCGGCGCGCGGTGTACAGGTTCCACGTGCGCAGCGGACGGGCAGCCGCGGCCTGGGCCCCCAGCCACTGGAGCCCCGCGACGGCCACTTTGAGCCGGCCGTCGCCGCGGCGGCGGGCAGCGCCGTACATGGCCCGCCGGCGCAGGGCGGCGGAGCGCAGCGCGTCCAGGTCCAGCGGATCCGCCGGGGGCTGCAGGTGGTGGACGCCGGCGCCGGCCCGGACACGCACCGGCGCCGCGGCACTAGTGCGGGGCCTCGACGGGGCGGCCAAGGGGCAGCTCCTCGCGCAGGGCCCAAAGGCCGGCGGCGTCGGCCTGGAAGAGTCCAATCGTGGCCACCCTGAACTCGGCCGTGAAACCGGCCATCTCCGCCATCGCCCGGTCCAGGCAGGCCTCGGCCACCTCCTGCGCCAGCGTCACGTGCGGGTGGTAGTCGAAGGTGCGTTCGGCCTCGAGCGGCCCGTCGAGCAGGCGGCGGTGCAGCCGGGCGCAGGCGTCCGCGCCCTCGGCCAGCGCCAGGTAGACGACCGGCGAGACCGGGCGGAAGGTCCCGGTCCCGTGCAGGCGCACGGTGAACGGGTCGGTGGCGGCCGCGACCGCGCGCACGTGCGCGGTCGCCCCCTCCAGGTCATGCGTGGAGCCGCCGGTGACCAGGGTAATGTGCGCGGGCACCACGGCGGCCAGCGGGTCGTTGTAGGACGCCCGGGCCCGTCCCAGTTCCCCCGACAGCGGCTCGGGAACCGGGATCACGATCCCGAGGCGCTCTTCCGGGCCCCCGGAGGACTCTCCCGGGGCCACAGGCACCTCGCCCGTGCGGCGCATGCCCTAGCCGGCCGTCCCCGACCCGGCCAGCGGCAGGAAGCCAACCTTGTCGTAGACATCGGCCAGCGTGGCGGAGGCAACGCCGCGGGCCTTCGCGGCGCCGCGCGCCAGCAGCCGGTCCAGTTCGCCCGGGTCGCCGAGCAGTTCCAGGGTCCGCGTGCGGATCGGTTCGAGCCGCGCCACCACCGCATCGGCCACGTCCACCTTCAGGTGCCCGTACATCTTGCCCTCGTAGCCGGCAACCAGCTCCGGGACGGGGGTCCCGGTGAGCGTGGAGAGGATCTCCAGCAGGTTGGTCACGCCCGGCTTGTTCGCGCGGTCGTGGGCGATGACCGTGCCGGTGTCCGTGACGGCCGACTTGATGCGCTTGGCGATGGTCTTGGAGTCGTCGAGGATATTGATCAGCCCGTTGGGGCTGGAGGCGGACTTCGACATCTTCGAGGTGGGGTTCTGCAGGTCGTAGATGCGGGCCCCCTCCTTCTGGATGAGGGCCTGCGGCACGGTGAATGCCTTGCCGTAGCGGTGGTTGAAGCGCTGCGCGAGGTCGCGGGCCAACTCCACGTGCTGGCGCTGGTCGTCCCCGACCGGGACGCCGTGGGGCTGGTAGAGCAGGATGTCGGCGGCCATCAACACCGGGTAGGTGAACAGGCCGACGCTGGCGGCCTCCTGGCCGCCCTTGGCGCTCTTGTCCTTGAACTGAGTCATCCGCGAGGCCTCGCCGAAGCCGGTGATGCAGTTGAGCACCCAGGCGAGCTGGGCGTGCTCCGGCACGTGGGACTGCACGAACAGGGTGGACTTTTCCACGTCGATGCCGCCGGCGATGTACTGGGCGGCGGTCTTGCGGGTGCGCGCCCGCAGTTCGGCAGGATCCTGCGGAACGGTGATCGCATGCAGGTCCGGGATGAAGAAGAAGGCGTCGTGCTCGTCCTGCGACTTGACCCAGTTGACGAGGGCCCCGAGGTAGTTGCCCAGGTGCAGGGAGTCCCCGGAGGGCTGCATGCCGGACAGCACGCGCTGGCGCGTGCCTTCGGGAACGGCGGCGGCGCCGTCGTGGGCTGTGGCCGTGGAAGCGGTGCCGGCCTGGGCTGCGGTGCTGGTCTGGCTCATCTGGTCCTTCTAGAACTGGTAGTCGACGACGATCGGGGCGTGGTCGGAGAAGCGCGCGTCGTAGGTCGCCGCGCGGTCCACGACCGCGTTGCCCGCCCGCCGGGCAAGCTCGGGGGTGGCCATGTGGTAGTCGATGCGCCAGCCGGCGTCGTTGTCGAACGCCTGTCCGCGCCAGGACCACCAGGTGTAGGGGCCGTCGACGTCGCCGGCCAGTTCGCGGGCCACGTCCTTGAAGCCAATCTCCTCGCCGAAGAAGCGGTCGAAGTAGGCCCGCTCCTCGGGCAGGAAGCCGGCGCGCTTGACGTTGCCCTTCCAGTTCTTGATGTCGCGGGTGGTGTGGCCGACGTTCAGGTCCCCGACCACCAGGACGTGGTCTTTCTCGACGCGGAGCTTGGGCAGTCGCTCGGAAACGACGTCGAGGAAACGGTACTTGTCCACCTGCTTGGGCGTATCCACCTCGCCCGAGTGCACGTAGGCGCTCGCCACCGAGAGGATGCTGCCACCGTCGACCAGGAAGTCGGCCTCCACCCAGCGGCCTGAGGTGGTGAAGTAATCGTCGCCGATGTGCTCGCGGGTGGCCACCGGTTCGACGCGCGAGGCGATGGCGACCCCGGCGCGGCCCTTGGCCTCCGCCTCGGCGTGCAGCACGTGCCAGCCCTCGCCCAGCAGTTCGCGCAGGACCGCGTCGGGTGCGCGGACCTCCTGCAGGCACAGGATGTCCACGTCCCGCCCGGCCAGCCACTCGGCCATGCCGCGCTTGTAGGCGGCGCGGATTCCGTTCACGTTGACGCTGGCCACGCGCAGCGCACCGGCGTTCTTGGCTCCGGTGCCGCTGACAGCGGCATCCAGGGCAACGGCCAATTCATTGGTTTCCACTGCGGCACTCACCCCATCCACCTTACAGACCCCGCGCTAGTCGATGATTTCGCCGGACATCGGCTTGGCTCCGCCGGAGGGCTTCATCAGGTCGCGGGCGTTGGAGGCGGTGATCTCGATGGTCTCAAGGGCGCGCGCCACCATCTCGCGTGCCTCGGCACCCTCCTGCGGCAGGTACTCCTTGATGACCCCGGCCTGGACCAGGACGATCTTGAAAGAGTGGTCCAGCTTCAGGTCCCGGGCGCTGGTGGCTTCGTTGACGACCACCGGTGCGGAGGAATCACCCCTGGCCGCCAGGCCCACCGTTGCCTGCTGCAGCTGCTTGCCGACGGCCTTGGCGCCGCGGCGCAGGCCAAACACCAGGAACGCGGACAGCAGCAGCCACCCCAGCGAAATGATGACGACGAACCAGCCGATTACATCGTTCTGGTTGGCCGCGAACACCACGGCGACGAGGAACACCGTGACCATGACGGCCAGGGAGAGGGTGCTCGCGGAAAGGGTGAGCGATTTGCCCGGGGCACCGTTGGACGGCGTGCCGGGGTTGCTGCCGAGAGATTGCATGGCTCCATTCTCTCAAACCGCACGGACTGCCCCGTACCGGTTCAACCGGCGGCGAACAGGCCGCGGTATGGCCGGCTGCCGCCGGTGCCGGTCCGCCGCTGTGCCGCCGTTCACGACACCGGCCACCACGCCACCGGTCACCACGCCACCAGGCAGAAAGGATGCTTTTGCGGGTCCAGGTAGACACGGTGGTTGCGGCCGCCGGAATTCATCGACACGGCGCCCAGCCGAAGGACCTGTTCCTCCGCGAGATCCAGATCCTCGACCCTGATGTCCAGGTGGGCCTGGGCCGGGTGCAGGTGCCCGGGCCACTCCGGGGCGACGTAGGGGTCCACGCGCTGGAAGGCGATCGCCGGACGGTCGGGTGCGTCGCCGATCGTGATCCACCCGTCGTCGTCATGCTGGACCCGCACCATACCCAGCAGCTGCTCGTAGAACGTGGCCAACTGGTCGGTGTCCTCGCAGTCGATGACCACCGCTTGCCATTTTCCGATCATGGGGGTGCCTCCTGGAGTCGGTTTTCCCACACCCTAGCGCCTGCCGGGCTCCCCCGTCTGCCTTCGCTCGCCGCGGGTCCCCCGCCCGTCGGGCCGTGCCGCCGCCAAGACTGGGGAAGGAACGGGACTGGCCAAGGAAGAGGGCTAGCGAAGGAAGAGGGCTAGCGAAGGAAGAGGGCTAGCGAAGGAAGAGGGCGCGCAGCCGAACCGTGGTCAGGACCAGCCCGGCCGCGGCCATCACCAGGTAGTAGGCCAGGTGCCCCAGCGTGGCCGGGCCGACCTGGCCCACGCCCAACTGCCGGAGCAGTTCGACGCCATGCCACAGCGGCAGCGCCTGGATGAACCACCGCACCGGCTCCGGGTAGACGGTGAGCGGATAGAAGGTGGCCGAGAAGAGGAACATGGGCAGCAGCGCGAACCCGATCCAGTCCATCTGCTGGAAGCGGGTCATGAAGCTGGTGATGCCCATGCCGACCGCGGCGAAGCCGAAGGCGATGAGCACCGAGGCGGGCACCATCAGCAACGCCCACGGCGAGGTGGCCAGCCCCAGGGCCGCCATGACCACGGTGAAGCCGGTGGCATAGAGGAAGCCGCGCAGCAGGGCCAGGAAGATCTCCCCGATCGCCACATCCAGCGGTCCCAGCGAGGTGTAGAGCATGTTCTGGTAGAGCTTGGCGAAGTTGAGCTTGAAGAACACGTTCCACGTGGAGTCGTAGACCGCCCCGTTCATTGCCGAAACCGCCAGCAGGGCGGGGGCGATGTAGGCGGCGTAGCTGATCTCCTGCCCGCCGGGGCCGGCCACCTCGCCCACCAGGGCGCCCAGGCCGATGCCCATGGAGAGCAGGTACAGCACGGGTTCGAAGAACCCGGAGACCATGACGGTCCAGTTGCTGGTGCGGGTGGCCAGCAGCCCGCGCGCGATGACCGCGCGCGCGTTGCGGGAGTACAGGCCCGCCAGCGGGCGCCCGTCAGGCACAAGGTGCGGGGCGCCGTCGTGCACCGGGCCCACCTCAGGCCTCCAGCCGGCGGGCGTAGGTGCGGCGCGCCGCCAGCAGTCCGGCTCCGGCCAGCAGCAGCAGGTAGGCCAGGTGGAGCCCCGAAAGCCAGGCCGGCTCCACATGCCCGTAGCCGAGCACCCGGCCCAGTTCGGTGGCGTGCCAGACCGGCGAGGCCCAACCGATCCACTGCAGGAACCAGGGCAGCGTGGACAGCGGGAAGAAGGTTCCGGAGAAGAGGAACAGCGGCACCACCACGAAGCGCTGCACCAGGGCGAACTGTCCGCGGTCCTCCCTGATGGAGGCCGCATACGCCATCATCGGCAGCCCGAAGGCCAGGCCCGCCAGCACCGCCACCAGCGGAGACGCCCACCCCCGCGTCCCGGTGGCGCCGAAGGCGATCACGATCGCCTGGTAGGCCACGGACTGGGCGAGCAGCCGCACCGCGACGGCGAGCGCGTGGCCCTGGCAGATCTGCTGGGGCGAGATCGGGGAGGCCAGTGGCCCGTAGTAGGTGCGCCTCCACTTGAATCCGCTCATGACCGGGTAGCTGAACTCCTCCGAAGCCGCCATCACCGCCGTGGAAACCAGCAGGGCCGGGACGATGAACTGCAGGTAGGTCACCCCGCCAAAGGCCCGGGCCCCCGAGGTGGAGTCCACCAGGGACGCCAGACCCACCCCCATGGCAAACAGGTACATCAGGGGGCTGCCGATGGAGTAGGCGATGATCACCCCCAGGTAGCCGCGCATTCCACGCAGCTTGTGCTCGGCGACGTACCAGGTGCCCCACCGGCGGGCCCTGGCCGCGCTGGCCGCCGCCGAGGGGGGCCGCAACGGCGCGGGCGCGGGCCGCTGTGGCCGGGCGTCGCCGGAGCGCTCAGTCAATGAGGCTCCTGCCGGTCAGCCGGAGGAACACGTCCTCCAGCGAGGACCGGCGCACCAGCGACGTGGCTGGTTCCAGCCCGCGTGCAACCGCCTGCCCCAGGACCGCCTCGCCGTCGTCGGCGTAGACGAGGATCCGGTCAGGCAGCACCTCGATGCGCTCGCCGAGCCCGGCGAGCGCGCCGGCCGCGGAGGCATTGCGGCCGGCACCGAAACGCAGTTCGAGGACCTCCCGGCTCGAGTGTGCGCGAATGAGTTCCGCCGGGCTCCCCCCGGCCATGATCCGGCCCCGGTCCACGACGATCAGGCGGTCGCAGAGCTGCTCGGCCTCGTCCATGTAGTGGGTGGTCAGGACCAGCGTGGTGCCGCGTTCCTTGAGGCGGAAGAGCCGGTCCCACAACACGTGCCGCGCTTGGGGGTCCAGGCCCGTGGTGGGCTCGTCCAGCAGCAGGATGCCCGGATCGTTGATCAGCGAGCGGGCGATCGTCAGGCGCCGCTTCATGCCCCCGGAGAGCTCCCCGATGCGGGCCCCGGCCTTGTCTCCCAGCTGGGCGAACTCCAGCAGCTCGGCCGACTTCGGCCGGAGGTAGGACATCGGCAGCCCGAAGTAGCGGCCGTAGATGATCAGGTTGTCGCGAACGCGCAGCTCCTCGTCCAGGTTGTCCTGCTGCGGTACCACCCCCAGGTGCGCCCGCACCTCGGGCCCCTGCCGCTCGGGGTCCAGCCCCATGACCTCCAGCTCCCCGGAGGTGCGCCGGGAGACGCCGCCGAGCATGCGCATGATGGTGGACTTGCCGGCCCCGTTGGGGCCAAGCAGCCCGAAGGACTCGCCGGCGGGAATCTCGAAGGAGATGCCGTCGACGGCCGTGAAGTCACCAAAGCGCTTGGTCAGGTTCCGGGCGGAAACCACCGCCCGGTATCCCGAACTGTTGGGCATGGGCTTCACACTAGCGCCCGGAGGCCCGCGGCCACAGAGGCGGGGACGCTCCGGCGTAAGCCTTCCAAAATGCCGGCCAGTTGGGGAGGCAGGGGCCGGGAGGCGACCGCAGGGAACGGGGACGGCGGCCTTTGGCAGGGGTGGTCCCCGGAGCGCGGGAATACTTCGCAGAGGCGTAAAATGGTGCGGAAACCTGGGCGGGCCAGGACCCTGCGCAGCCCTGGAGGCCAGCGCAGCTGTGAGGGCCAGCGCAGCTCTGAGGGCCAGCGCAGGGCGGCCGGCCAATCACCGTCCCCCTAATCACCATCCCCGTTGCTGCGAAGGATTCGCTCCATGAAACGTAGTGCCTTGCCCGCGTCCCTGCTCGCCCTCGCCTTCGCCCTCGCCGGGTGCGCCCCGGGAGCGCAGCCCGGCTCCAGCCCCGATTCCCCGGCAGGCGGTTCCGGCATGCACACCGGCCATGGCTCCGCGCCCTCGTCCGCCCCAACCGCGGGGGACCATAGCGCGGCAGACACGATGTTTGCCCAAATGATGATCCCGCACCACCAGCAGGCGGTGGAGATGAGCGATGCCGTCCTCGCCAAGGACGGCATGGATCCCCGGATCATCGGCCTGGCCACCGGGATCAAGGCCGCGCAGGGACCGGAGATCGAGAAGATGACCGGCTGGCTCAAGGCATGGGGCGAACCCGTGGCGCCGGGCACGGCGCACCACTCCATGGAAGGGATGATGAGCGGGGAGGACATGGCCAAGCTTCGGGAAGCCGAAGGCGATGCCGCCGCGGCGCTGTTCCTGACCCAGATGATTGCCCATCACCAGGGCGCCGTGAAAATGGCGGAGAAGGAAGCCTCGGAGGGTTCGAACCCCGAAGCCGTGGACCTCGCCCGCAAGATCGTGGAGGACCAAAAAGCGGAGATCAAGACCATGGAGGACATGCTTCCGGACTACCGCTAGCTGTATTCCCCAAGCCCCGCGGGCCCAGCCCAGTCCAGTCCCGTCCAAGGAACCAGCTCCATGCTCTCTCCCCTGTCCTTCCCCCGCACGCCGTGTGCTGTCCGCTGTTTCCTCGCCGCAGCAGCCGCAGCCCTGTCCCTCGGGGTCGCAGGGTGCTCCACGGCGCAGCCTTCGGATTCCACCGCGCAGCCCCCGAATTCCACCGCGCAGCGCCCAAATTCCACCGCGCAGCACCCGGAGGCCGCCAGCGGCCCCTCCCACGTCCACGGCGCGTACGCCGATCCGCAGACCGGCAGGCTCCTGCTGGCCTCGCACAACGGCCTCTTCGAGGCCACCGGCGAACACCCCGTGAAGATCGGCCCCACCATTGACCTGATGGGCTTCGCCGCCGACGAAGACGGCACCTTCTACGCCTCGGGACACCCCGGTCCCGGGGTCGGCCTGCCCAATCCGGTGGGCCTCATCACGTCCACCGACGGCGGAGCCACCTGGAGGCCCGTGTCACGCCAGGGCGAGTCCGACTTCCACGCGCTCGCCGTCACCGGGGACGGTTTCGTGGGGTTCGACGGCGAGTTGCGCATCAGCCGCGACGGCCGGGAGTGGGACTCCGTCCGGCCAGCGCCGGAACCCCATGCCTTGGCGGGCGGGCCAGGGCATGGCGTGGTTCTGGCGACCACCGGGGAAGGCGTGTGGAGGTCCGAGGATGGGGGCAGTACCTGGAGCGCGCCTTCCGGCGGGCCCGTCCTGCTCACGGCCGCCTTCATCGACGCCCGGACCGCCGCCGGCGTCAGTCCCGATGGCACCGTATACGTGAGCGAAGACGCAGGGAAGAAGTGGAAAAGCGTCGGGCGCGTCCAGGGACAGCCAGCCGCCGTGACTGGAACGCGTACCGGCACCGGACTTGCCCTGTGGGTTGCCGGCACCGAAGGCGGCACCGAGCGCCTGGACGTCCCCTAGCACCCGGACGTCCCCTAGCACCCGGACATCCCCCAGGGCGCCGGGACATCCACCCTTCGGCGGATCCGGGGGCAAGGTCCGGGCAGCAGGTTTCGGCAGCCGGCACGGCACGGCGCGGGTCGGGGCGCCGATCCGCGCCCCGACCCGCGGTCAGCAGATCAGGCGGCCAGCGGCGTCAGCCGAGGGACGCGAGCAGTTCCGCGCAGGCCTGCTCGCAGCGACGGCACGACTCCGCACAAACCCGGCAGTGCTCATGCATGCCGCCATGCATGGCGCATTCATCGCCGCACGCCTTGCATGCGGTGCGGCACGCCTCGAGAAGGGCCCGCGTGAGGGCGGGATCCCGTTCCGTTTGCCGGGACAGGACTGCGCCGGTCGCGGCGCACACGTCGGCGCAGTCGGCGTTGAGGCGGATGCACCTGACCATGTCGGCCACCATGTCCTCGCCCAGGCAGGAGTCGGCGCAGGCGGTGCAGGTGGCCGCGCATTCCAGGCACGCCGCGATGCAGGCGGCGAGCCGGTCCCTGTCGAGTCCGCCCAAGCCCTTGGGATGGGTGTCAAGCATCGAGGTCACGTGGAGCGTCATCGGTTGTCTCCTTTACCAGCGGATTTTTTCTGATGGGCCCCGTCCCCGACCCTACTCCCCGCCTCCGGCGTTCGGGAAGGTTTCACACCCTTCCCTTAATACCCCCAAGGGGTATAATCGGCGCCAGGGGCAGGCCCGGAGCGGCTGCCATCCGGGAGCGGGCCGCCGGAACGGGAAGGAAGCCCATGGAGCACACCCGCCATTCGCACCAGGGAGGCCAGTCCGGGGAGGCCGGCCCGCCGGCAGCGGGCCATATCGCCGGACAGGCGGGCTTGGGGGCCGAGGACAGGGAGCACGCGGTCCACCGCCACGGCCAGCATGCCGGGCACAGCACGGCGATGTTCAGGAACAGGTTCTGGCTCTGCCTGGCCCTGTCCGTACCGGTGGTGTATTTCAGCCCGATGTTCGCCCACCTGCTGGGCTATCACCTGCCGCAGTTCCCGGGTTCGGTGTGGGTCGCCCCCGTACTGGGGACGGTGGTCTTCGCCTACGGGGGCGGCCCCTTCCTCAGGGGTGGAGTGTCCGAACTGAAGGCGCGCAAGCCCGGGATGATGCTGCTGATCGCCCTGGCGATCAGCGTGGCGTTCGCCGCTTCGTGGGCCACCACGCTGGGCACGACGCTGGGCACCGGCGGGTTCGACCTGGACTTTTGGTGGGAGCTGGCACTGCTGGTCGTCATCATGCTGCTGGGCCATTGGATGGAGATGCGCGCCCTGGGAGCGGCTTCCGGCGCCCTGGACGCCCTGGCCGCACTGCTGCCGGACGAGGCGGACCTCGTCACGGCGGAAGGCGTGCGCACCGTTCCGGTACCGGAACTGTCCGTCGACGACGTCGTGCTGGTCCGCTCCGGAGCCCGGGTGCCCGCGGACGGAACGATCGTCGAAGGCGGGGCCGCGTTCGACGAATCCATGATCACCGGAGAGTCCCGCACGGTCCCCCGGGGCATGGGGGACCGTGTAGTCGCCGGGACGGTCGCCACGGACAGCTCCGTGCGGGTCCGGGTAACCGCCGTCGGCGGGGACACGGCACTGGCCGGGATCCAGCGCCTGGTGGCCGAAGCCCAGGAGTCTTCGTCGCGGGCGCAGGCCCTTGCGGACCGGGCCGCAGCCCTGCTGTTCCACTTCGCCCTCGGCGCCGGGCTCATCACCTTCACCGCCTGGACGGCCGCGGGAAGGCTGGACGAGGCCGTGGTCCGGACCGTAACCGTTCTCGTCATCGCCTGCCCGCACGCACTGGGCCTGGCGATCCCGCTGGTCATCGCGATCTCCACGGAGCGGGCCGCCCGCTCGGGGGTGCTGATCAAGAACCGGATGGCGCTGGAGCTCATGCGCACCATCGACGTCGTGCTCTTCGACAAGACCGGCACGCTGACGGAGGGCAGGCATGCGGTCACCGGCACGGCCGCCGTGCCCGGGGTCGCCCCCGCGGAACTGCTCGCGGTGGCCGCGGCCGTGGAGGCGGACAGCGAGCATCCCGTCGCCCGCGCGATCGTGCGGGCCGCCGGGGAGGACGCGGCCGCCCGGGCCCTGGGCCTGCGGGGTTCGGGCTTCATTTCGCTGACCGGGCGCGGGGCCAAGGCCACTGTGGACGGGACCGAGGCGGCCGTCGGCGGGCCAAACATGTTGAGGGAACTCGGCCTGCGCACTCCGGAGGCCCTTCACGGCGCCGTCGACGCGTGGAGGGAACGCGGGGCGGGCGTGCTGCACGTGGTCCGCGACGGGCGGATCATCGGGGCGTTGGCCCTGGAGGACAGGGTGCGGGGCGAGTCCCGCGCAGCCGTTGCCGCCCTCCGGCGGCGCGGCCTCAAGGTTGCCCTGGTGACCGGTGACGCGCGCCAGGTCGCCGAGGCCGTCGGCCGGGACCTTGGCATCGACGAAGTGTTCGCCGAGGTCCTGCCGGAGGACAAGGACAAGAAGGTCCTGGAGCTGCAGCGGCGTGGCCTGAAGGTCGCCATGGTCGGCGACGGCGTGAACGACTCCCCAGCCCTGGCCCGGGCCGAGGTGGGCATCGCCATCGGCGCCGGCACCGACGTGGCCGTGGAGTCCGCCGGCGTGGTGCTGGCCGGGAACGATCCCCGGGCGGTGCTGTCGATGATCGACCTTTCCCGGGCCAGCTACCGCAAGATGGTCCAAAACCTCCTGTGGGCGACCGGCTACAACATTCTCGCTATCCCGCTGGCGGCCGGGATACTGGCCTTCGCCGGGGTGGTGCTGTCCCCCGCTGCCGCCGCCATCCTGATGTCCGCGTCCACCATCGTCGTCGCTCTGAACGCGCAACTGCTGCGCCGCATCGACCTCGATCCGGACCGCCTTCGCTAGGCTCCGTCTCCGCTGCGGGAGGGCCCCTTGGGTTCCTGGTCCGGGCCGCCCGCATCTTGGGTCGTGCCCCGTTCCGTTCCCCGCGCCTCCTGCCCCGGGCCCTGCCCCGTCTCCCGGGCGGACGGCTCGTGGACCGCCTTTCCGGTTGGCGGCTCGTGGGCCGCAGGCTCGTGGGCCATCGATGTTCGGGCTTCCGACTCCCGGGCCGGTGCGTTCGGGCCGGCGGAATCCGCCGGTTCCAGGGCCTCGGCCTTGCGCTCTTCCTCGGCCATGGTGCCGCGGGCCTCCTGTGCCTCCTGTTGGAGCCGCTGGGCCGCCCGGCGCTTGCGCTCGACCTCAAGGTTGGCCTCGTCCAACCGCAGCGCGGCTTCCTCGGCATGAAGGCTGGCGCGGCGGGCCTCGACCTCATGCTGGCGGGCAGCCCTGTCCCGTTCCGCAGCCTCCTCCTGCAGCCGGAGGGCCTCCTCCCGGTGCTGCTGCGCCTCGTGGGCGTGGCGCTTGCGCCGCGCCGCTCCGGAGGTCCTGGCGATGACAACGGCCAGCACAATGAGCACAACAGCGGCGACGATGATCCAGAAGACCTGCATGGTGTCCATGGCTCGCGAACCTCGTTCCCAATGGCGGGTAATTCCTCCAGCAGGACCGCGGAGGCTGTCTGCACGGGGCCGGCTGCGGCACCCAGCCTCTTTGTACCACCGGGGACCCGCCTTGCACAGGGCAAGGCGGATCGGGATGGTGGGGCAAACGCAGGCCGGACAAACGGGATGGCCGGGCAAACGGGATGGCCGGGCAAACGGGGAGCCGGACAGGAACGCCGCGGCCCCCACCGGAAAACCGGTGGGGGCCGCGGCGTGGTGGCGCTGGTGATGCTGCGCGCCGGCGGTGCAGCTAGGCGGTGCCGGCCTCGACCTGGGTTGTGGCGGCCTGGCGTTCGGCGGCCTCGACCACGTTGGCCAGCAGCATGGCGCGGGTCATCGGACCCACGCCGCCCGGGTTGGGGGAAAGCCAGGCGGCGACGTCGGCGGCGGCCGGGTCCACATCGCCGGTCACCACTGCCTTGCCGCTGCCGTCGTCGACGCGGGAAACGCCCACGTCCAGCACGATCGCGCCGGGCTTGAGGTCCTCGGCCTTGATCATGTGCGGCACCCCGGCGGCTGCGATGACGACGTCGGCCCGGCGCAGCTCGGCGGCCAGGTCCACGGTCCCGGTGTGGGCCAGGACCACGGTCGCGTTGACGTCGCGGCGGGTCAGCAGCAGTCCGATCGGACGGCCGATGGTGACGCCGCGGCCCACGACGACGACGCGCTTTCCGCTGAGGTCGATACCGTTGCGCTCCAACAGCACAACGCAGCCCTTGGGGGTGCACGGCAGCGGAGAGACCATCGGCCGGTTGACGTTGGCGACCAGGCGGCCCAGGTTCATCGGGTGCAGGCCGTCGGCGTCCTTGGCCGGGTCCATGGCCTCAAGGATGACGTCCTGGTCAATGTGCTTGGGCAGCGGCAGCTGGACGATGTACCCGGTGCATTCGGGGTTGGCGTTCAGCTCGGCGATCACCTCCAGCAACTCTTCCTGCGTGGTGGATTCCGGCAGGTCCCGGCGGATGGACTGGATGCCGACCTCGGCGCAGTCCTTGTGCTTGCCGCCGACGTACCACTGGGATCCGGGGTCCTCGCCCACCAGAACGGTGCCCAGGCCCGGGACGATCCCCTGGGCCTTCAGCGTGGCGACCCGCCCGGCCAGCTCGTCCTTGATCGCGGCGGCCGTGGCCCGGCCGTCAAGAATCTGTGCAGGCATCGGCTTTACCACTGCTCCAGGCCCGGGTAGAGCGGGAAGGAGGCGGCCAGCTTGTCGACGCGGGCCTTCAGGGCCTGGACGTCGGTGGCGGCGCCGTCCTTCAGGGCGGTGGCGATGATCTCGGAGACCTCGGTGAACTCGGCAGCACCGAAGCCGCGGGTCGCCAGCGCCGGGGTGCCGATGCGCAGGCCGGAGGTGACCATCGGCGGACGCGGGTCGAACGGCACGGAGTTGCGGTTCACGGTGATGCCGACCTCGTGCAGCAGGTCTTCGGCCTGCTTGCCGTCCAGCTGCGAATTGCGCAGGTCCACGAGGACCAGGTGCACATCGGTGCCGCCGGTGAGGACGGACACGCCGGCCTCCACGACGTCGGACGCGGTCAGGCGCTCGGCCAGGATCCGCGCACCCTCAAGGGTGCGCTCCTGGCGCTCCTTGAACTCCTCGGAGGCGGCGATCTTGAAGGCCACGGCCTTGCCCGCAACGGCGTGCATGAGCGGGCCGCCCTGCTGGCCGGGGAAGACATTGGAGTTGATCTTCTTCGCCATCTCCGCCTCGTTGGAGAGGATGATGCCCGAGCGCGGGCCGGCGAGGGTCTTGTGCACGGTGGAGGTGACCACGTCGGAGTAGGGGACCGGGTTCGGGTGCAGCCCGGCGGCCACCAGGCCGGCAAAGTGCGCCATATCGGTCCAGAACAGCGCGCCGACCTCGTCGGCGATGGAGCGGAACGCGGCGAAGTCCAGCTGGCGCGGGTAGGCCGACCAGCCGGCGACGATCACCTGGGGGCGTTCGCGAAGCGCCTGCTCGCGCAGCTTGTCCATGTCGATGCGGAAGGTGTCGGCCTCGACCTCGTAGGCGGCGACCTCGTAGAGCTTGCCGGAGAAGTTCAGCTTCATGCCGTGGGTCAGGTGCCCGCCGTGGGCCAGCGAGAGGCCAAGCATCTTGTCGCCGGGCTTGATCATCGCCGCGAGCGCCGCGGCGTTGGCGGAGGCGCCCGAGTGCGGCTGGACGTTGGCGAACTTGGCCCCAAAGAGGGATTTGACGCGGTCGATCGCGAGGTTCTCGGCGACATCGACAAACTCGCAGCCACCGTAGTAGCGGCGGCCCGGGTAGCCCTCGGCGTACTTGTTGGTCAGGACGGAACCCTGGGCCTCGAGGACAGCGCGCGGGGCGAAGTTCTCCGAGGCGATCATCTCAAGGGTGTTGCGCTGGCGTCCGAGCTCGTCGGTGAGGACGGCGGCAATTTCCGGATCGACCTCGGCGAGGGACTGGTTGGTCACGGTGTTCTCATTGCTCACGTGTGTAATCTCCTGGGGGCGGAATCGTGGTACGAAGCGGGCTGGGTCAGGTTCTCGGCACGCAGCCGAAACATGCTCCACGGGCCCAGGCGCGCGGTCCGTGGTCGACGCTCGTGCCGCTCCCCGGTGGTCATCCACCCAACGCCAGTCGCGACGGGTTCCATGCTATCGGAGAAGGCACCAAGCCGCGGAAACGTGAGCCGCCTCACCCGCACCCGGGCGCGGCGGCGCGGCGCCCGCCCCCAGTAGAATTTCCGGGTGACCAGCACCCAGAACTTCATCGTGACCCTGTCCTGCGCCGACCGTCCCGGGATCGTGCATGCCGTCTCCGGGGCCCTGCTGCAGGCCGGATGCAACATCACCGAGTCCCAGCAGTTCGAGAGCCCCGAAAGCGGGGCATTCTTCATGCGGGTCGCGGTCTCCACCCCGGAGGGCGAGGACGCGCTGAACGCGGCGCTGGCCCCGGTGTCCCGGGAGTTCAGGATGAACCTGGGCGTCTACGCGGAGGACCGCCCGCTGCGCACCCTCATCATGTGCTCCAAGGAAGGGCACGCGCTCAACGCCCTGCTGTTCCAGCAGCGCACCGGCACCCTGCCGATCGAGGTTCCGGTGATTGTTTCCAACCACCTGGACCTGAAGCCGATGGCCGACTTCTACGGGGTTCCGTTCGTGCACATTCCGGTCACCCCCGCCACCAAGGCCGACGCCGAGGCCCGGCTGCTGGAGCTGGTGGCCGCGCACGACATCGAACTGGTGGTGCTGGCCCGGTACATGCAGATCCTCTCCGACGACCTCTGCCGGTCCCTGCAGGGGCGCGCAATCAACATCCACCACTCCTTCCTGCCCTCCTTCAAGGGAGCCAGGCCGTACCACCAGGCGTACGCGCGCGGCGTCAAGCTGATTGGCGCCACCGCCCACTACGTGACGGCGGACCTGGACGAGGGCCCGATCATCGAGCAGGAAGTCATCCGGGTCAACCATGCGCGCACGGCCGAACAGTTCGTGGCCATGGGCCGCGACGTCGAGGCCCGCACCCTGGCGCACGCGGTGCAGTGGCACGCCCAGCGCCGCGTCCTGCTGGACGGCCACCGTACCGTCGTCTTCAACTGACGCCATTCCCCGACCGGCGCCCTTTCAGCGCACGCACACGCCGGGACACGTGCGCGGCTTCCTTCGCTGGTCCTTTTTGCCGCTCAAGCCCTTGTCAACCGACCGATCGGGCGGAAAGTGGTATTTCGGGTACCGGAATACGTCACATTGCCCCATCGGATGCACAAATTCTCCCCTATCCCTATGTGCCGGCCATCACATGTGGTACCCATGGGGAGAGCGCCGTTTTCGTCCGGCGCCCCGGACCGCCGCGCGGGCCGGGTATCCGCCCCACACCGAAGGACAGTACTTGGCCACCGTTGTGAATGATGCGTTGACCGAATCCCTCCAAGCAGGACGTTCCCTGCCCCGAACCACCCCGGAATGGCTTGCCCGGGCCGAAGATGTTGCCGCCCTGCTGGCCGCCCACGTGGTGGACCAAGACCGCGGCGGCCTGTCGCCCGAGGCCCAAGTGGCCCTCCTGAAGGAGTCCGGGCTGACCGTCATGCTGGGTCCGGTTTCCGCCGGAGGCGGCGGACAGACCTGGTCCACCGCCCTGCGCGCGATCCGCGCGGTCTCCGCCGGCTGCGCCTCGGTTGGCGAACTGCTGGGCTGCCACCTGCTCTGGGCATGGTCGGTGCGGCTGGCCGGGACCAAAGCCCAGATCTCCGCGATCGAGGATCTTTACACCCGCAACAATCTGTTCTTTGGCGCCGTGACCGATCCCGGTGAAGGGACGGTGCAGGTCGGGGAACGCCGCGGGCGCCTGTATTTCAACGGGCGCAAGTCCTTCTCCTCCGGGGCGGCCGCTTCGGACCTGCTGGTGCTGGAGGGCCTGGAGGCCGACGGCACCCGCGTGTTCGCCATTGCCCCGACCCGCCAAACCGGCATCGCCTTTACGGCCCCCACGGGCGAACCGGACCCGCAGTCCGCGCCGCAGGGCACCGCAGTGCTGGTCGATGTCGAGGTGGGCTGGGAGCGCGCCGCCCGCTATCCGGCCACCGCCGCCCACAACACCCTCGGCGTCCCCCTGGCCCAGCAGATCTATGCGGAAATCTACATCGGCATTGCCCAGGGCGCGCTGCGTACCGCGCTGGAATGCGCCCGCTCTGAGGCTTCGGCCGGCGGGGAGCGGGCCCGGGAGACCGGGACGCAGGACTATGCGCTGGAGACCTTTGGGGACCTGCAGTCCAGGCTGTGGGCGGCACAGGCCCTGACCGACGCCGTGGACGCCCGGCTTTCCACGCTGGTGCACGGGAACCCGGACGCCCTGAGCGCGCAGGAGCGCGGGGAAGTCGCGGTGCGGGTCTGCGCCGCGAAACAGAGCGCCGCCGCCGTCGCACTGGAGATTGTGGACCGGGTGTTCGAGGTGTCGGGGAGCCCCGCGACGTCCAACAAGACGGGCCTGGACATTTTCTGGCGCAACGCCCACCGCCACAAACTGCACGACCCCGCCGCCCACAAGCGGCACGAGGTCGGCGAGTACGCCCTGCTGGGCCGCCTGCCCGACCCCGGCCGGAACCTCTAGGTACTGAATCCAGCGCGTCCGCGCACGGCGTCCTCAGCCTTCCATCTCCGGGCGCCGTGCCTGCAGCACGGCTAGGATCCTCCCATGAGCCCCATTGTCACCATTGACGGCGCGACCCCGCAGGTCGCCGCAGACGCCTTCATAGCACCGACCGCGACCCTCTCAGGCGACGTGGGAATGGCGCCGGGATCGAGCGCGTTCTACGGGGTCTCCGTCCGCGGGGACTCCGCGCCCATCCGCATCGGCCCCAACAGCAACCTGCAGGACAATGTCGTGGTGCACGCCGACCGCGGGGTCCCCTGCACCGTCGGCTCCGGCGTCTCCGTGGGCCATTCGGCCGTCATCCACGGCTGCACGATCGGAGACAATACTCTGGTGGGGATGAGCGCGACCATCATGAACCGCGCGGTCATCGGTGAGGAGTCACTGGTGGCGGCTGGGGCCCTGGTCCTTGAGGGGACAGTGGTGCCGCCGCGCTCCCTGGTGGCGGGCGTACCCGCGAAGGTGCGCCGCGAACTGACCGACGACGAGGTGGAATCGGTCCGCCGCAATGCCGAGACCTACCTGGTGCTGGCCGCCAAGCACCGCGCCGCGAACACCTGACCCGCCCGGCCCCCGGTCCGGGAACCGCATACCAAGCAGAGGCCCCCGCCACGCCGGCCCGTCCCCTGGTCCTACCCAGCCAGGGACGTGCCGGCCCACCGGGGGCCTCTGCCGCACCGTCCCCCGGTCCGTCCTCCGGAGGGCGCCTGCGGTCAACCCACGATCACTATATTAGTCTAGTCTTTACTAATCCTGTCAATGACTGTTTTGGCGGTGCTGCGCCCGCGGCGGAAGGGGTTTGCCTCCGGCCATTGCCGCACCCCCTTCCCGGTGGCAGGCTGTGCCCATGACCGGATACACCGCCCGTGAACCGACTGCTTCCGCCCCGCACTTCATCCCGGTCCCCCCCTGCGCCGCGGAGGGCGCCCCCTCCCCCGTCCACGCCACGGGACGGACCCTGAACTGGGGGATCGTCTCCACCGGCACTGTCGCCGAACTGGTGGCCCACGACCTGCTGATGCTCGAGGACGCGCAGCTGCTGGCGGTGAGTTCGCGCGACGCGGCCCGCGCCGCCGCGTTTGCCGCCAAGCATGGTGCCGTGCGCTCCTACGGGGACACCCCGGAACTGCCCGGCCACGGGCACCTCTTTGCCGACCCGGAGGTCGAGGTCGTATACATCGCCACCCCGCACGGGCAGCACTATGAGGTGGCGCGGGCCGCCCTGGAAGCGGGCAAGCACGTTCTGTGCGAAAAGTCGCTGACCATCAATGCCGCCGAGGCCGCGGAACTGGTGGAGCTGGCCCGGGCGAGCGGGCTTTTCCTCATGGAGGCCGTCTGGACCCGCTTCCTGCCAGCCATCCACCGGGCCCTGGGAATCATCGGCTCCGGGGAGTTGGGCGAGGTGGCCTGGCTGCACGCGGACCTGGGATTTCCCGCGGACCAGGACCCGCGGTGGCGGCTGTGGGATCCTGCCGCCGGGGGCGGGGCGCTGCTGGACCTTGCCGTATACCCGCTCACTTGGGCGGTGGGAGTCTTGGGGTTTCCCCAGTCGGCGCAGGCCGCGGGATGGCTGAACCAGGACGGCGTGGACCCGCAGGAGGCCATTACGCTGAGCTACCCCCGCGGACGGCAGGCCCAACTGATGGCGAGCCTGGTGGGTTCCTGCCCGCGCAACGCCACGGTTTCCTGCACGGCCGGCTGGCTGCGCACCGGGGATCCGCTGCACAATCCGCCCTTCCTGGAGATTCATCCGGTCGGGGCGGAGGACCGGATCGAGCGGTTCGATCCGGTGGGGCACAACTACGCGTATGAACTGCGCGAGACCACCCGGTGCATCCAGGAGGGACTGCAGCAGAGCCCGACCATGCCTTGGGACCACACGCTGGCGACGATGCGCCTCTTCGACGGCCTGCGCGCCCAATTGGGCCTCAAGTACCCCAACGACCACCACCACTGACCGCCGGGCCAGGACAGCAGGGCCAAAGCACTCCGGCCACAGCAATCCGGCCACAGCAATCCGGCCAGGGCCGTACTGCTAGGGCAGCACGTGCCGCAGCGCGTCTTCAAGGCGGCGGTGGCGGAACACGTAGCCCGAGGCTTCCAGCCTGGAGGAGGAGACGCGCTGGCTGGAGAACGCCAGGTCCGCGGCGCCCTCGCGGCCCAGCAGCAGGCGCGGCGCGGCGGCGGGGACCCGCAGGGCCGCGGGGCGGTGGAGGGCCCTGCCCAGGGTCCGGGCGTACACGGATCCGGGCACCGGCTCCGGGGCGACGAGGTTGACGGGCCCTTCCAGGGCACCCTCCGCCGCGCCCTCCGCTGCCGGATCGCCCAGCACCGCATGGGCGTACGCGCCCACGGTGTCCTCCAGCGAAATCCAGCTCTGCCACGGATCCTCTCCGCTGCCGGGCAGACGCACCGGCCCGCCCAGGCCGGCCGCGTACAGCGGGAGGAGTTGGGCAAGGACGCCGCCGGCCGAGCTCTGGACCAGGCCGGTGCGCATCCGGACCGTCCGCACCCCGGCGCTTTCGGCCGGCGCCGCGGCGGCCTCCCACGCGCTGCAGACCGCGGCCAGGAAATCGTCCCCGGCCGGGGCGTCCTCGCGCAGCGGCTCCGGGTCGGGCTCACGGTGCGGGTGGGCGCCGTAGTAGCCGGTTGCCGAGGCGGAGACGAAGGTGCGCATGGCGCCTCCTCCGGCCAGCCTGGCCGCGGTGCGGGCGAGCAGATCGGTCCCGGAAAGGCGGCTGCGCAGGATGTCCTCCTTCACCGCCGGGGTGAAACGCCTGCCGATAGGGCTTCCGGCGAGGTTGACCACCGCGTCGCAGGCAGCGAGGTCCTCCGGATCCAGGGTTCCCGTGGCGGGGCCCCAGAAGATTTCGCCCGGGGCCGCCGGAGCCCGGCGGACCAGCGGCAGCACCCGGTGGCCGCCGCCTTCGAGCAGCGCCCGCAGTTGGGTGCCGATCAGTCCGGAGGCCCCGGAGATGGCGACGGCCAGCGGACGCCCCGCAGGGTGGAGTCCCGTGTGGGCTGCGTGGAACGCCAGGTCCGCGGCCAGCTGGTCCGCGCGGTAGGCGAAGATGCGGCGCAGGTGGGAGGCAAACAGCCGCGCCGCCGACTCCGCGGTGGAGCCGGGGAAGAACCTTTCGGCGGGGACGCCGTAGTCGATGGTGTCGCGCATGAGGGTGCCTCCTGGCGCGTCCTCGAAGAGGTGCGTGTGCACCCAATGGCCCAGCGGTCCGCGGACCATCTCGTCGCGGAAAAGCCGGCCCTTCTCATAGGCGGTGTGCCGGGCGGTCCAGGCGACCTCGGGGCGCGGCGTCCACGGCACCCTGGCGGCCAGCGCGGCGGCCGCGGCCGCCAGCCCCGTTCCGGCGACCCCCGGGGCGCCGATGGCGATCACCGCCGTCGACCCGGGCCGGATGCCGTCGCTGGGAGCCGAAAGGACCCGTCCGGAAAAGGGCGGGGTCAGCCGGTGCAGGGCACCGGGCCGCTCGAACCACGCAAAGACCTCCTCGCGCGGATGGGGAAGGAAGGTCTGGTGCTCGAAGACGGCCATGTGCCCATTCTGCAGCAGGCCCGGCGAATTGCCCCACAGGCCCTGGATGGAGGGGGCCGGTGGATAAAGCGCGCGGGTGGCGCACCGGAGGATTCCGGTGCGCCGCCCGCTGTGGGGAGGTGCCGCGCGAAGGCGTCAGGCCAGGGTGGCCAGGACCTTGTTCAGCGTCTCGGAGGGGCGCATGACCGCGGAGACCAGCTCGGTGTTCGGGTGGTAGTACCCGCCGATCTCGACCGGGGAGCCCTGCACCTGGGCCAGCTCGCCGACAATGGTTTCCTCGTTGGAGGTCAGTCCGGCGGCGATGTCGGCAAAGGCCGCTGCCAGTTCGGCGTCCTCGGTCTGCTTGGCCAGTTCCTGGGCCCAGTAAGTGGCCAGGTAGAAGTGGCTGCCGCGGTTGTCGATCTCGCCGACCTTCCGGCTGGGGGACTTGTTCTCCAGCAGGAAGGTGCCGGTGGCGCGGTCCAGCGTGTCGGCCAGGACCTGGGCGCGCGTGTTGCCCGCGGTGGCGGCCAGGTGCTCGAAGCTCGCGGCCAGGGCCAGGAACTCGCCCAGGGAATCCCAGCGCAGGTGGTTTTCGGCGAGCAGCTGCTGGACGTGCTTCGGGGCGGAGCCGCCGGCGCCGGTCTCGAACAGGCCTCCGCCGTTGAGCAGCGGCACGATCGAGAGCATCTTGGCGGAGGTGCCCAGCTCGAGGATCGGGAACAGGTCAGTGAGGTAGTCCCGCAGCACGTTGCCGGTGACGGAGATGGTGTCCTCGCCGCGGCGGATGCGCTCGATGCTGAAGGCGGTGGCCTTCTCCGGGGACATGATCTCGATCCGCAGGCCCTCGGTGTCGTGGTCCTGCAGATACTCGTTGACCTTGGCGATGAGGTTGGCGTCGTGCGCGCGGGTCTCATCCAGCCAGAACACGGCCGGGGTCTGGGAAGCGCGGGCGCGGGTGACGGCCAGCTTGACCCAGTCACGCACGGCCACGTCCTTGGTCTGGCAGGCGCGCCAGATATCGCCCGGGGCGACTTCGTGCTCGATCAGCACGGCACCGGAGGCGTCGACGACCTGGACCGTGCCGGCGGACTGCAGCTCAAAGGTCTTGTCGTGGGATCCGTACTCCTCCGCCGCCTGCGCCATCAGGCCCACGTTCGGGACGGTGCCCATGGTGGTCGGGTCGAAGGCGCCGTGGGCGCGGCAGTCGTCGATGACTACCTGGTAGATGCCGGCGTAGGAGCTGTCCGGCAGGACGGCCAGGGTGTCGGCGGGCTTGCCGTCCGGGCCCCACATCTGGCCGGAGGTGCGGATCATGGCCGGCATCGAGGCGTCGACGATGACGTCGGACGGCACGTGCAGGTTGGTGATGCCCTTGTCGGAGTCGACCATGGCCAGCGCCGGGCCCTCGTCGAGGCCCTTCCGGATCAGGGCCTCGACGCCCTCGCGGACGTCGGCGGGCAGGTCGGCCAGGCCGTTGAGGATGGAGGCCAAACCGTTGTTCGGGGACAGGCCCGCGGCGGTCAGCTGCTCGCCGTAGGTGTCGAACAGCTCGGCGAAGTAGGCCTTGACGACGTGGCCGAAGATGATCGGGTCGGAGACCTTCATCATGGTGGCCTTCAGGTGCGCGGAGAAGAGCACGCCCTCTTCCTTGGCGCGCGCCACGGAGGCGGCCAGGAATTCGTCCAGCGCGGCGGCGCGCATCACGGTGCCGTCGACGACCTCGCCGGCGAGGACCGGGAAAGCCTTCTTCAGCTCGGTGACGGTGCCGTCCTCGGCCACCAGCTGGATCTTCAGCGTGGTGTCGGCCGGGATGACGACGGAGCGCTCGTTCGAGCGGAAGTCGTTGGCGCCCATGGTGGCGACGTTGGTCTTGGAGTCGGCGCTCCAGGCCCCCATGGTGTGGGGGTTCTTGCGCGCGTAGTTCTTCACCGACAGCGGGGCGCGGCGGTCCGAGTTGCCCTCGCGCAAAACCGGGTTCACGGCGGAACCCTTGATCTTGTCGTAGCGGGAGCGGACGCTGGTCTCCTCGTCGGAGGTCGGGTTGTCCGGGTAGTCCGGAAGGGCGTAGCCCTGGCCCTGGAGCTCGGCGATGGCGGCCTTCAGCTGCGGAATGGACGCGCTGATGTTCGGCAGCTTGATGATGTTGGCTTCCGGCTTCTTGGCCAGCTCGCCCAGCTCGGCAAGGGCGTCACTGATGCGCTGCTCCGCGGTCAGGTACTCGCCGAAGGCGGCGATGATGCGGCCGGCCAGGGAGATGTCGCGGGTCTCCACTTCCACACCCGCCGTGGAGGCGAAGGCCTCAACGATCGGCAGGAAGGAGTACGTTGCCAGCATCGGCGCTTCGTCTGTGTGGGTATAGATGATCTTGGCCATTGGTGAGGCGTCTCCCTGCAAGGTCTACGGATTTTCCGGAAATCTGATCTGCTCTGATCTCAACGACCCCAATTTACCCGAGGTGGCGCCCTGGGCGCCCTTCCGGCGCCGGGGGTGCCGGTCCCCGGACCGTTTCCGCGCGGGGCACTCCCCCGCGCGGCACCCGTGCGGACACGTCAGCGGCACCGATCCGCGGGCAAGTCCGGCTCTGCCCGGCAGCCGTAACATTGCGCCCGGAAGGCAGGGCGGGAGGCAGCGCGGGAAGCGGGGCGGAAGGGCACGACGCCGGCGGGCGCGGCGGGTCCGCCGCTGCCCGGGGCAGGTTAGAGGCAGGTCAGGGGCGGGGGCCGGAGCCGGGGCCGGAACCGTTGTCGGGGACGTCCCCGCCGCGGGGGCCGGGGCCGTTTCCGTCCGGGCGGGAGCGGCGGGCGGCGCGGCCGTGCGCGGTCAGCAGCCGGTACACCCACCCCAGGAACACCAGCACCACAAGGCCCACGCCCACGAGGACCCCGGGGGTGGGGCCGGAGGCGGCGCCGGCCGCTGCGGAAAGGATTGCTGCGTAGGTGGTCATGCTGTCCTCGCTGGTTCGGCGGCGCCCGTCCGTGGACCGGCGCCGGAGTGCCGCAAAAGGGAGGCGGCCCGGTCCCCGGGATCGGGACCGGGCCGCCTGGCGCCGGCTCCTAGTGGAAGAAGTGGCGGGCGCCGGTGAAGTACATCGTGATGCCGGCCTCGTTCGCGGCCTGCACCACCTCGTCGTCGCGGACGGATCCGCCCGGCTGCACGACGGCCTTGACGCCGGCGTCGATGAGGATCTGCAGGCCGTCGGCGAACGGGAAGAACGCATCGGAGGCGGCCACTGCGCCACGGGCACGCTCCGGGGCCCCGGCGCCCTCGACGTTGGCGGCGCCGCCGGCCGAATCGGCGCCGGATTCGACGGCCACGCCCAGGGTGTTGGCCCGTTCCACGGCCAGGCGGCAGGAGTCCAGGCGGTTGACCTGGCCCATGCCGATGCCCACGGCGGCGCCGCCGGCGGCGAGCAGGATCGCATTGGACTTCGCAGCGCGCACGGCACGCCAGGCGAAGGCCAGGTCCGCGAGCGTGGCCTCGTCTGCGGCCTCGCCGGCGGCGAGCGTCCAGTTGGCCGGGTCGTCGCCGGCAGCGTCGACCGCGTCGGCGGCCTGCAGCAGCATGCCCCCGGAGACCTGCTTGTACTCGACGGTGTCGCGGGCGAAGCCTTCCGGCAGGGCCAGCAGGCGGATGTTCTTCTTCTGGGAGAGGATCTCCACGGCCTCGGGCTCGAAGCCCGGTGCGACGACGACCTCGGTGAAGATGTCCTTGACGGTGTTGGCCATGCCGGCGGTGACGGTGCGGTTCGCGGCGATGACGCCCCCGAACGCGGACACCGGGTCGGTGGCGTGGGCCTTGGCGTGGGCGTCGGCGATCGGGTCCACGGCATCCGCGGAGGCCACGGCGACGCCGCACGGGTTGGCGTGCTTGACGACGGCGACGGCCGGCTCGGCGAAGTCGAAGGCTGCGCGGACGGCGGCGTCGGCGTCCACGTAGTTGTTGAAGCTCATGGCCTTGCCGTGCAGCTGCTCGGCCTGGGCGATGCCCGGCTCGGCTCCGACCTCGGCGTAGAGGGCGGCCGGCTGATGCGGGTTTTCGCCGTAGCGCAGGGACTCGGAGCGTTCCAGGGCAACGCCGGCGTACGGCGGGAAGGCCGGGACAGCGGCGGCTGCGGCATCGTCGCCGAACTGTGCGGCAGTCCACTTCGCGACGGCGGTGTCATAGGCCGCGGTGTGCGCGAACGCGAGGGAGGCAAGGCGCCGGCGCGTCGCCAGGTCGAAGCCGCCGGTCTTGGCGGCCTCGACCACGTCGCCATACGTGGCCGGGTCCACCACGATCGCGACCGACGGGTGGTTCTTGGCCGCGGCGCGGACCATGGAGGGGCCGCCGATGTCGATCTGCTCGACCACCTCGTCCTGGGTGGCCCCGGACTTCACGGTCTGCACGAACGGGTACAGGTTCACGACCACCAGGTCGAACGGCTCGATATCCATGGCGGCCAGCTGCTGGACGTGCTCCGGCAGGCGGCGGTCGGCCAGGATGCCGGCGTGCACGCGCGGGTGCAGGGTCTTGACGCGCCCGTCCAGGCACTCCTGGAAACCGGTGACCTCGGAGACCTCGGTGACCGGGACCCCTGCAGCGGCGATGCGGGATGCGGTGGAACCGGTGGAGACGATGGCGACGCCGGCGTCGTTCAGGCCACGGGCCAAATCCTCCAAACCGGTCTTGTCGTAGACGGAAATCAGGGCGCGGCGGATCGGGATGCGGTCAAGAACGGTATGGCTCACAAAAGTCTCCCTGGTACGGGTGGCTGGGGTTGGCACCCAGTCTAGCCGCCCCCGGGCCCGCGCCGCGGCCCGCGGGCGGGCCTGCGCCCGCTAGGCGCCCCGCAACCGCTCCAGCGCGGCTTCGGCCTCGCGCACCGCCTGGTCCTGGACGGCCAGCTCGGCCCCGTACAGCACCCCGAGGGCGAAGGTGTCGTGCCCCGCCTTGCGGGCCTGCCGCGCACTGTCCCGCACATACTTCTGGAACATCACGCTGTCCCGGTGCCTCCCCAGCGCGTCCTGTACGTCCGCGGCCAGGTGCATCCGCGCGGAGGGGCCCGGGCCCAGTGTGAAACCCGCGGTCCGGGTCCCGCCTGCTTCCCCGTCCACCCCACCGGGCCCGACGTTGTCCACGGCCACCGCCTTGACCGCGTACCGCAGCCGTTTCGCGGTTTTGCGGACCTCGTGGAGCAGGTCGGTCCTCTCGCCGTGGCCGTCCGCCGCCGCGGCCCGCCCGGCCAGGGCCAGGACCTCGGCGAGGCCCCGCTCCACCCGGGTTTCGAGCACCTGGCTCGCCGGCCCGGCGGCCGCGAGGAGCAGGGGCGGGGCCGCGGCAAAGGCATCCAGGTCGTTGAGCAGGGCAAGGTACCTGGCCCCGCCCAGACGGCGGTCAAGCCGGGCCATCTGGTCCCGGCGTTCGGCGTTCTTTCCGGCCCACAACTGCTTCCTCACCGCGGCCGGAATGCCTTCGGGCACCGCCTGGCACCGGGGGTCGACCATGTCGCGCACCACCTCGGCGTCGCGGGCACCCGCCAGGGCCCTACCCAGCCGGCGCAGGCCGTCCTCAAGCCGTCCGAGGGCCTCGGGGGCAAACAGGTCCCCGTACGTGTGCAGCAGGCTGCGCAGGGTGCGGGCGGCGATCCGCATCTGGTGCACCGCGTCCGCCGCGTCGCCGCGCACCAGCGGGTCCCAGCGCCTGAGCGTTTCCAGCCCCGCCCGGAACGCCGCCGTCAGGACGGCGGCGGCGCTGGGCTCGGCCGTGCCGGGCCCGCCGGGGCCGGACTGATCCGGGCCAGGCTGATCCGGGTCAGGCTCATCGGGGTCGGGGCGGCCGGCGCCGGTTTCCCCGGGTCCGGACCGGGCTGCGGCTTCAGGGTGCGGCCCGGGCCCTGCCGCGTCCAGGACCCGGCCCAGCTTGGAGAGGTGGGTGCTGGGGGTCGCACCCGCCCTCAACAACACCGCCTCGATCCCGTCCAGCAGGTCCGCCGTGCCGGCCGGCCCCAACTCCACCTCCCATTCGCGCCAGACCAGTTCGGCCCCGCCCACCGCGCGGGCCTGGACCTCGTCGTCGCAGAACTCGGCCAGCAAGGCTCCTGTCCCGTCCAGCAGGCGCACCACGGTCCGCCGGGTGCGCACGCGGGCCACCGGGCGCAGCGGATCGGAGCGCGTGTGGACCCTGACCGCGTCCAGGACCGCCTCCGGCACGTGGGCCTCCTGGCCGCCGAGCGGGAAATGCGTCTCCATCCGGCCCCCTACGGCCGCCGACTTGATGTGCCAGCCTTCGTCGGGTCCGCCCAGGCGGCGGCGCAGGATGATCTTGCGTTCTCCCAGGGTGCCCCCGCCGGTATCGAAGTAGTCGGCGCGCAGCTCAACCGGGGGAAACCCCACGGCCCTGGCGACACCCGGCACGGTGGCGAGGTTCGGAACCGAAACCGGCCCGCCGACGTCGTACTTGCGTTCGACCTCCAGGTGCGTATGCGCGTCCATGCGGCCATTATCACCGCAGCCGGGCGGGGCGGCCACGGGTAAGCGCGGCGCCCGGGCAGTCCGAGCGCGGGGCCTCAGGAACGGGGCAGGTCCGCCGGCAGGGCGGCGAGGTCGGGGAAATGCGCGGCCAGCTGCTCCGGTGTCAGGCAGGCCCGCAGCAGCTGGTCGGCGTGGTCCTCATCGGAAACATAGGCAATCAGGTCCGCGTTCCGCCCCACGGCCAGTTCGCGGCCCAGGTCGATGGCGATGGAGACCAGCATCCGGTAGTAGCGGCGGATGGTCTCCTCCCATCCGTGCCGGCGGGCAACGGAGGTGAGCGCCTCGCTCCAGAGCTCGGAAGCGGACTCGTCGAACAGCTCCATGGAACACCAGTGCCATTCCGGGGGGTTCCAGCGGGTCGAGTAGAAACTGCTTCCGTCCTCCGCGGCCTCCTCCCCCAGGTCCTCGCCCAACAGGTCCTCCACGGATTCGGTGTCCTCCTCGGGGGCGAACACGTCCGCGCCCCCGTCCCCATCCTCGGCGTCGGCGTCGGCGTCAGCGTCGGCGTCGGCGTCGGGACGGGCCCCGTGCAGGATGATGTCCTCCGTGTCGGAGACCACCACGTCGTGGAGTTCGGACTGGAAGTCGGAGCCGTCCTCGGAGAATCCTCCGCGGGTGTCTTCGGCGGGTGCGGGATCTCCCAGGGGTTCGGGCTCTTCGTCGCGGACCGGCGCGTCCAGGCGCAGGTCCCGGCGCAGGGCCTGTTCGGAGTTCAGGGCCAGGACGGGCAGTTCGATCCGGGCGGCGGGCTCCGTGGACACCCCGTCCAGGGCCACGGCGTAGAACACGTGCCCGGGATGGCTGTCGATGATTTCCCTGGCCTGGCGCAGCGCGGACTTCCGGATCGCTTCTTCCAAGGCCGCCCAATCAACTCCCATGCCGGAACTCTACCCCCGTCCGGGCCGCGGCTGTAGAGGCGTTTCGGGCCCTGCACTGGAGGCGGGGAGGGCTGCGGAGGGGTAGGATCGACGCGCCCGGACAACGGGCTTCGAGACCGAGGGGATCCGCCTGCCATGACCGACACCCGCAGCCTGCCGTCCGGCCAGTCCGTGGTCCAGAACCTCCCGTGGCGCTGGGGCGTCCAGGGGAAAATCTTCCTGATTGGCGGGCTGGGCTTCATGTTCGATGCCTGGGACGTCTCCCTCAACGGCGCCCTGATTCCGTTGGTGATGCAGGAATGGTCGCTGGACAGGCCGACGGCGGCGCTGCTGGGCACCGCCAACCTGATCGGCATGGCGCTGGGCGCCTTCGTCTGGGGCACCATCGCCGACCGGGTGGGGCGCAAGACGGCGTTCACCTGGACCCTGCTGGTCTTCTCCATCTTCACCGTTGCCGGGGCGCTGGCCCCCAACTTCGCCCTCTTCGCCGCCTTCCGCTTCCTGGCCGGCTTCGGCCTGGGCGGCTGCATCCCGGTCGACTACGCGCTGGTGGGCGAGTTCACGCCCACCCGGCAGCGCGGACGGGTGCTCACCGCGATGGATGGGTGGTGGCCGGTGGGCGCGGCCCTGGCGTTCTTCGTTTCCGCCCTGATCCAGGCCTCCACGGACAACTGGCGGCTGATCCTGGCCGTGATGGTGCTGCCCGCGTTCCTGGTCTTCTGGGTCCGCCGCAGCGTCCCCGAATCCCCGCTGTACCTGATCCGGCAGGGACGCCACGGTGAGGCGCGGCGGGTCATCGACGACCTGGTGCGGCGCACCGGCGCACCCGCACAGCAGTACGACCTCCCGCCCGCTGCCCGGGCCCCCCGCTTGTCGGCGGGTTCCTGGGGAGAGCAGCTGGTCAAGGTCTGGGCCTTCGGCTGGAGGACAACCTTGGCGGCATGGTCGCTGTTCTTCACCGTCCTGCTGGTCTACTACCTGGCGCTCACCTGGATGCCTTCGATCCTCACCGACGCCGGCATGGGTGGTGTCGCCGCCCTGTTCAGCAGTGCCGGCATGGCCGCCGTGGGCCTGCTGGGCGTGGGCGCGTCCGCGCTGCTGGTGGAACGGACCGGACGCAAATGGCTCCTGGGCGTCACCGGACCGCTCAGCGCGCTGGTCCTGGTCATGGTCGCCCTGAACCTTGGGAACCCCCAGGTGGCGGTGGTGTGGCTGCTGGTATTCGGCTTCATTGTCCAGATGGCGATCCCGGTGCTCTACGCCTACGTTTCCGAGCTCTACCCCACGGAACTGCGCGGCTCCGGGTTCGGCTGGGCCTCGACGTTCAGCCGGGTGGGCGCCGGAGTGGGCCCGCTGGTGTTTGCCCTCGTCTGGCCGGTATTCGGCTTGGCCCCCACGTTCCTGGCCGCAGGGGTCCTGGTCCTGCTCGCCGTGGCCTGGATGGCATTCAATGCCCCGGAGACCACCGGCAAGATCCTGGACTAGGTCCGGGATCCCGGACCGGGTTCAGGATCCCCGACTGCGTTCAGGATCCTGGAGTGGGCCGGAAGGCTCCCCTCAGGGGCCGGGGCCGGCTGGCGGGCAGACGCGGCCGCGAGCCGGCGCAGGGTCTCGATGAGCAGGGCGCGCTCCTCGACCTTGATGCGCTCGTGCAGGGTCTCCTCGGTGTCCTCCGGCAGCACCTCGACGGCCTTTTGGGCCAGGATAGGGCCGGTGTCCACTCCCGCGTCGGCAATGTGGACCGTGCAGCCGGTGACCTTGACCCCGTAGGCGAGGGCGTCGCGGACCCCGTGGGCGCCGGGGAAGCTGGGCAGCAGGGCCGGGTGGGTGTTGATGTAGGTGCCGTTGAACGCGTCGATGAACTCCTGGCCGACGATGCGCATGAAGCCGGAAGACACCACGTAGTCGGGGGCGTAGGAAAGGCATTTTTGGGTCAGGGCGTGGTTCCATTCGCCACGGTCGGCGTAGTCCTTGAAGTTCACCACGAAGGTTTCGATGCCGGCCGCGGCGGAGCGCTCCACTCCGTAGGTACCGTGCTTGTCCGCGCCGACCGCCGCGATCTCGACATCCAACTCTCCGGCCTGGACGGCGTCGATGACCGCCTGGAGGTTGGAGCCGGTGCCGGAGACAAGAACCACGATGCGCATATGTCCAAGCTTAGCCGCCGCCGGACCCGCCCCGGCCGGCAGCGGGCGGTGGGAGGCCGGCAAGCGTTAGGGAGGGTTTCAGGCAAGGGATTAAGCACCCGGGCCCCGTATCACCCGGGCCCCGTACCACCCGGGCCCAGCACCACCCGGGCTCTGCACCCCGGGCCCTGTCCCGCCGGCTGCCGGTTCCCGTGTCCGGCGTCGGGCCCTGTCAGTCCTCGAAGTCCTCCGCGGGGACCGCTTCCCCTCCGGCCGCCCCGGCGTCGCCGCCCCGGGTTCTTCCGGCGGCGCTGCTGAGGTGGATGGCGGCCTCCGGGGTGGCGACCAGGAAGCTGAACGATTCCTCGAGATAGAGGTGCACCGAGTCGTCGTCGTGCCCCTGGTAGCCCAGGGACAGGTCCTGGCCGGCCTCGAAGCGGAAGTCGCCGCCGCGCAGGCTCACCACCACGGCGCCTGTGACGCCGGGGACCCACACGAGGGGGCCTTCCAGGATGGTGGAAAGGTGCTCGGAGAGCAGGTACCCGCCCCGTTCGGTGGCCTCCACGACCGCGGTATAGTGCCCCGGGCCCAGGGCCAGCCCGAAGGGGCCTCCGATCCCTGCCTGGCGCAGGACGGACACCGCATGCGCCACCCGCTTGGGGTAGTCGTTGAAGTCCTCTACGCGCGGTACCGGTTCGTGGGGGGTGGCCTCGGTGATGCCGAGGATGCCGGCGTTGGCCCAGCCGTGGAAAACGGCGGTGTTCTCCGCCGCGGCGATGCGCAGGGCGGCGGCATCCAGCCCGGGCAGGGAGGCGTCCAGGACTCCGCGGTCGATGTCCATCAGTTCCGCCCGCGAGACCTCGAAGTCGGCCCGCACCTCCACCAGCGGAAGCACCCGGCGGCGAAGGGCCCGCAGGCCGTCCTGCGGGCCGGCCAACGGCTCCACGCGCCCCAAGGGCGTGGCCGAATACTCCCAGCCCAGCGGTCCGTGGAAGTCCACCAGTTTCCGTGCCCCCAGCGCCACGGCAAGGCGGGACGTAGCCTCCCGGTCCAGGAAGCTCCACCCTGCCTCGGAGATCGGGGCGTTCTCACGCAGCAAATGGTTGGCGCTCATCCCAAGCCCTCCTTCAGGCTTCCGATCCCCAGCGAGGTGCCCGGGTCCGGCGCACCCGCCCGCCGCCCGGTCCCGCCGTCGGCTCCACCGCTTTCGACCGCGTGTTCGGCGGCACTGGCGTTGGCGGCAATGTCCCCGTCCCGGAAGAGCACGCCGCGGGCGATCTCCCGCCACACCGGCTTGGCACGCAGCAGAAACTCAAGTTGCATGCTGAAGTGCTTGTATTCCTCGACCTGCGAGTTTTCCATGATCGAGCGGGCCACCGGGTCCTGTTCGAGAGAGAGGCGCTGTTCGTACCAGCCGATCGCCTCGGCCTCCTCGGTCAGGTTGGCGCACATGCGCGCGAACGTTCGCACCTCGGCCGGCAACTCTCCGGCCGGTTCGTGGTATTGCTCGAAACCCATGCTGGACCCTCCGTCCAAGGCGGGCCCGGCGGACGTGTCAGGCCCACTGCTCAGGTTAGACCGGAGGGGTTCCCACGGCTACCCATGGTCCGGAGTGCTCTCTCCCCCAAGGGCCACTTCCGGAGCACCACGCCCCGGCCGGCCGCGGTGAGCGATGGCCACCACGCGCATGCCATAAATAAACTCACTTTGCCCTTGCCTGTAGTACTTAGGCTAACCTTAACCACCGTGACCCAACTTCCCGTGCGAGGCCTCGCTGCCGGGGCTCCCCGCCCTGATTCCCGGCTGGCACCCGTGTCCGCGTCCGACGCCGGCCGGGCGGGGCTTCCCGCGCCGGTCGCCGCGGCCGCCGAGCTGGCGGCGGGATGTCTCGCATGGCGGGTGGCCGACCGCCCGATCCGGCGCCTGCAGGACCTGATCCCCTCCCACCCGATGAAACGAAAGCACCTCATGACCCATAACCGCCGCCCTTTGCTCGCCCTCGCCCTCGTACTGCCGATGGCCCTGGCCGCCTGCTCCGGCGGCCCCGCCGGTCCGGCCGGGCCGGCCGCCGGAGACGCCTACCAGCCGCAGGCGGACACGCTGCAGGTCTACTCCGCCCAGCACATCGAGGTCACCGAGGCCGTCGCCGCCGCGTTCACGAAGGAGACCGGCATTCCCACCCAGGTCCGCGACGGCCAGGACTCCTCGATGGGACACATGATCGTGGAGGAAGGCGATTCCTCTCCGGCCGACGTGTTCCTCACCGAGAACTCCCCGGCCATGACGCTCGTGGAGCGCGAGGGTCTCCTCGCACCGGTGGACGGTTCCACTCTGGACCAGGTCCGTGAGGGCCTGGCGCCGTCTTCCGGCCTCTGGGCGCCAATCGCCGCCCGCTCCACCGTGCTGGTCTACAACAAGGACCTGATCAGCGAGGAGGACCTGCCGTCCTCGATGATGGACCTGGCGGACCCCAAGTGGGCCGGCAAATGGGGCGCGGCCCCGGGAGGCGCGGATTTCCAGGCCATCGCCGCAGGCATGCTCGCCGAACGCGGCGAGGCCGAGACCCGCGCCTGGCTCCAGGCGCTGGCGGACAACGCCGAGGTCTACCAGAACAATATTGCCACCATGAAGGCGGTCAACGCCGGTGAGGTCCCGGTCGGAATCATGTACCACTACTACTGGTACCGCGACCAGGCCGGGGACCGGCAGGGCAGCGCGAACACGCAGCTGCACTACTTTGGGGGCGAGGACCCGGGGGCGTTCGTCAGCCTCTCCGCCGGAGGGGTGCTGGCCTCATCCGACATGCCGGAACAGGCCCAGAAGTTCCTCGAGTACGTGACCGGACCCAAGGGCCAGCAGGCCCTCGTCGACAGCGGATCGATGGAGTACGCGGTCGGGACCGGCGTGGAGTCGGCTCCGGCACTGCCGCCCCTGGACAAGCTGGAGGCCCCCGCCGTCGACGTCTCCACCCTCAACTCCGACAAGGTGATCGCGTTGATGACCGATGTCGGAATCCTCTAGCGCGCGCGGTGTTGTGGCGGCCGCGACCCTGGTCGCGGCCCTCACCGTGCTGCCGCTGCTTGTCGCCCTTCCCGGTGCGCTCTCGGAGGGTCCGGCCCGGGCCGTGGAATACCTGTTCCGTCCCCGCATCGGCAACCTCCTGGCGAACACCGGAATGCTCATGGCCGTCACGGTGCCCGCCTCGGTCGTCCTCGGCACGGCCGCCGCGTGGCTGGTGGAGCGCACGGCGCTGCCAGGGGCCGCCTGGTGGCGAACCCTGCTGCTGGCGCCGCTGGCGGTGCCCTCGTTCGTCAGCGCGTACGCCTGGGTGACGGTTGCTCCCGGCCTCACCGGCTTCGCCGGCGCCGCCTTGGTCACCACACTGGCCTACTACCCGTTCGTGTTCCTGCCCGTCGCGGCGCTGCTGCGCGCTTTGGACCCCGGGGACGAGGAGGCCGCGCGCTCCCTGGGCCTCTCCCCCGCCGCGGCCGTAGCCCGCACCGTCCTGCCCCGGCTGCGTCCCGCGCTGAGCGGCGGGGCCCTGCTGGTGGCGCTGCACCTGCTCGCCGAGTACGGGGTGCTGGAGATGATGCGGTTCCAGACCTTTACCACGGCGATCATGCAGCAGTACGCCGTGGGCTTCAGCGACACCTCCGGCAGCCTGCTGGCCTCGGTGCTGGTTGGCCTCTGCCTGCTGGCCCTCCTGCTGGAGCTGATTGCCCGCGGCCGCCGTCGGGTCGCCCGGCTGGGGCCCGGCACGCAGCGCCAGGCCATGCCGCACGCCCTGGGCGCCTGGACCGTGCCCGGCCTGCTGTTCCTCGGAGCGCTCGTCGCCGGGGCGCTGGTGGTCCCCGTCGCCAGCGTGGCCCGCTGGCTCGCCGCCCCGGGCGGGTGGGCCGGGGTGTTCGACGGCGACCTGCTGGCCACCGTCCTCGGCACGGTGACCCTGGCGGTCTTGGGCGCCGTGGCCGCTACCGCGGCGGCGCTGCCCGGAGCGTGGCTGCTCAACCGGCATCACTCCGGCCTGCCCCTGGTCCTGGAACGCGTCACCTTCGTCGCCAGCTCCCTGCCCGGGATTGTCATTGGACTGGCGCTGGTGACCTTGGCCGTGGGATGGGCCCGCCCCCTGTACCAGACCGTCGGGCTGACGGTCCTCGCCTACGCCATCCTCTTCATTCCCCGGGCGATGGTCTCGCTGCGCGCGGGGCTGGCCGCCGCGCCGCCCGAGCTGTCCGAGGTCGCGCGCTCGCTGGGCGCCCGCGGCTCCGGCACCCTGGTCCGGGTGGTCCTGCCGCTGATGGCCCCGTCCGTGCTGACCGGGCTCGTGCTCGTGGCCCTGGCGGTGGGGACCGAGCTGACGGCCACCCTCCTCCTGGCGCCCACGGGGACCGAGACCCTGGCCCTGTCTTTCTGGCGCGAGGCCAGCCAACTCGACTACGCCGCCGCAGCCCCCTATGCCGCGGCGATGATCGCGCTGTCCGCACCCCTGACCCTGCTGCTGCGGCGGCAGATCCTGGAGGAGAAATGACCGAACTGAGGATCCGCGCCGTCACGGCTGGCTACGGGCGGGACGCGGTGCTGGAGTCAGTCGACCTCACTGTGCCCGAGGGCACGACAACGGCGGTGCTCGGCGGGTCCGGCAGCGGCAAGACAACGCTGCTGCGCCTCATTGCGGGCTTCCTCCGCCCCAGTGGAGGCGAGGTGTCCGTCGGCGGCCGCACGGTGGCCGGGCCCGGCGTGTGGGTGCCGCCGGAGCGGCGCGGAGTCGGGTACGTGCGCCAGGAAGGAGGGCTGTTCCCGCACCTGTCGGTCGCCGGCAACATCGCCTTCGGCCTGCCCTGGCCGCGACGCCGCCACCGGGCCCGCGTGCTCGAGCTGCTCGATCTCGTCGGCCTGCCCGCCTCCATGGCGGACCGCTGCCCGGATCAACTCTCCGGGGGCCAGCAACAGCGCGTTGCTTTGGCTCGCGCGCTCGCTCCACGCCCGGGCCTGATCCTGCTCGACGAGCCGTTCTCGGCGCTGGACAGCGGCTTGCGCGCCGCCACCCGCGAAGCCACCGCCCGGGCCCTGCGCGCCGCGGGCGCCACCGCGGTGCTGGTGACCCATGACCAGGGCGAGGCACTCTCCTTTGCGGACGAGGTCGCCATCCTTGGCGCCGGCCGCTTCCGCCAGGTTGGCCGGCCCGCCGAGGTCTACCGCGAGCCGGTCGACGCGGAAGTGGCGGGATTCCTCGGCGATGCAGTCCTTCTCGACGGCATCGCCTCCGGGGGCGCGGTCTCCTGCGTGCTCGGTTCGCTGCCCGTCCAGGAAGGGGTTCCCGACGGGCACGTTCTGGTCATGGTCAGGCCCGAACAAATCGCCCTCACTCCCGCCGGAGGGGGCCACCTGGACGCGACCGTGCGCGCCGTGTCCTACTTCGGGCACGACGCGATCGTGGAGCTCGACGGGATCGGAGACGGGATCGGATCAGCACCGTCGGGAACGGTGGTCGCGCGGGTCCTCGGCCAGGACGCACCCCGAAGCGCGGAGCGCGTGGGGCTCAGCGTCGCCGGGCCGGTCCGGGCGTTCCCCGTCGGCCCCTCCGTGGCCCGGCCGCTGTCTGGGACGGCGGCCCGCTGACGGAACCCCGGCATGCGAAACCGGGCAGGAACGATGTGAACCGCCCCCGCCCCTCGCTTCGCCCGGGGCGGGGGCGGAGGTAGGGGCGCTAGTCTTCCAGCACCGGATCGTGCTCGAGGACCGGGGCCGCGAGGTACCCGACGACGGCGCCGACGGCCACCTCGGCCAGCAGCAGCAGGGCCGTCAGCCAGGCGTTGGGCCCGAAGTCGACCAGCCGGCCTATGCCCAATGACCCGCTGGAGAGCCAACTGCCCACCAGCGAGAGAATCCCGGCAACGGCCCCGATGAACGCGCCCAGCAGGAGGGTGGAGGCGGACAGCGTGAACCACCGGGCCCGGAACCTCAGGCTCAGCCAGTCGTCGAGGTGGTTTTCCCCTTCGCGCAGGAAGAACCATCCGGCCAGGAACCCGGCCAGCACCGGCACGAACATGAACATCCATGCCTGGCTCAGGTCTCCGGTAGGCAGGCTCCCCAGCACGGGCAGGGCCGGCAGCGGGCCCACAGTGGTCTCCAGCGTGCTCAGCGTGCTTCCGGTGCCCAGGGAGAACCCGCCGCCGGAGACCCAGGCCAGCGTCCAGGCCGCCAGGTTCGGGACCATGCCCAGCTGTGCCGCGGTAAGCACCGCCCCGCCCACGGGACCGGGCTTGAGCTGCTGGTAGACGTTGGAGATCTCCGCCCAGTGCATCGCGAAGTTCACCGCAAGCACCGCCGCAGCCAGGCCAAAGGCGGCCAGGTAGGCGAGCGAACCGGCACGGACCACCGACCATACGTAGGATCCGGCCCAGCGCGAGTGCTGGCTGGCGCGGGCGATCCACGCCGCCGAATCGACGCCGATCAACCGTCCCCACGAGCCGGCCTCGCGGCGGGCGCCAACGACCAGTCCGGCACCGGCCGCCACTGGCGGCACCAGGGCAGCCGCCGCAAGCGAAATGCGCACCTCCTCCGTCTGGACGGCGAACCCGGTGACCAGGCCGAAGATCATGTACGCCCCCAGCGCTCCGGCCAGGCCCTGCCACAGCTGGTCGGTATAGGAGGCGCGGGCGATGCGGCGGCCCGAGCGCCAGGCCAGGAAGAACGGCAGCAGCGTCAGCCCCAGCGGCGTGAGCGTCAGGGTGCCGGTCAGGACCTCCGGCGAGTCGGCGTTCACCGGAACGCTCAACTGCAGCGGCACGCCGTGGATCAGCAGCCAGGCCTGCCCGCCGAGTTGGAGCACCGAATCGAGTGTCCGGTCCGCGAACCCCTGGCCGAACCACACGGCCACCAGCGGCCCCAGCACCAACAATCCGGAAAGGATCGCGCACTGCAGGAACTCAAGGGCGCCCTGCAGCCACAGCGGCATGGGAAACCCTTCCTCGAGGTAGCCCCGCAGCGCCGTTCCCCGGGCCCCCGCGCCCGGCTTGGCCGCCGCGGAGCCTGATGCCTGTCCCAACCGGGCCCCGGAAGGGGGCCCCGGCGGCGGCGCGTCGGAGGGCGGGGCCGGCCGGGCCGCGCGCGGGGCCTTGGGGGAGCCGGGACGGCGTCCCGCCTTCGGGGCTCCAGGCCGGCTGCCGCCGGCGGGGTCGGTGCTGCGCTCGTCTTTCATCGTTCCTATGGTGCCACCCCTGCACGGGAGGGCCTGCCAGCAACGCGGGCCCGGGCACAAGCCGTCCGCGGGCCCCGTGCCGGAAGTTCATCCCGGGCGCGCCGCGCGTTCACCGCTCGGCCACGCACGCGGCGCAGGCTGGGCGGGTGAGGATTGCAGTGGTTGCCGAATCTTTCCTGCCGCACATGAACGGGGTCACCAATTCCGTTCTCCATGTCCTGGCGCATGTGCGCGAGCAGGGCCACGAGGCGATGGTCATCGCTCCTGCCGGGGCCGAACCGGGACCGGAATCCGTCGAGGGCTTTCCCGTGGTGCACCTGCCCGCGCTGCCGCTCAACGGCTATCCGACAGTCCGGGTGGCCGCGGGCAGCGTGCTGCGCGTGCGCCGGCTGCTGGCCGGATTCGCGCCGGACGTGGTGCATGTGGCCAGCCCGTTCGTGCTGGGGTGGCGTGCCATCCAGGCCGCGGAGCAGTTGGGGCTGCCGACCGTTTCCGTCTACCAGACCGAGGTTCCCGCCTACGCCGCGCGCTACGGGGCACCCTGGCTGGAGCCGCTGCTGTGGAACCACGTGCGGACCCTGCACGAGGCCTCCACCGTGAATCTGGTCCCCAGCACCCATTCGATGGACCAGTTGCGCGGGCTCGGGGTGCGGCGGACCCACATGTGGCGGCGCGGGGTGGACACCCGGCGCTTCCATCCCTCGCGGCGCGCCACCCCGGGAGGCGCAGCCTTCCGGGCCCGGATGGCTCCCAACGGCGAACGCATCATTGGCTACGTGGGGCGGCTGGCCGCGGAGAAGCAGGTGGAGGACCTGGCGGTGCTGGACGCCCTGCCGGGCGTGCGGCTGGCGGTCGTGGGGTCGGGGCCGCTGCGGGAGGGCCTGCGCGGAGCCCTTCCCAACGCACACTTCGCCGGATTCCTTGGTGGAGAGGACCTCGCGGAGGCCGTGGCCGGGTTCGACCTGTTCGTGCATCCCGGCGAGGCGGAGACCTTCTGCCAGACCATCCAGGAGGCGATGGCCTCCGGTGTGCCGGTGGTTGCGGTGGGCCGGGGCGGCCCGGTGGACCTGGTGGATTCCTCCCGTACGGGCTGGCTCTACAAGCCGGGCGACCTCGCGGAACTGCGCGCGCGGGTGGAGGACTTGGTGTACGACGACGGCAAGCGGCTGGCGTTCGGGGCGGCGGCGTACGCGACGGTGCGGACCCGGACGTGGCCCGCAGTCTGCGCGGAACTGGTGGGCCACTACGAACGGGCGATCCAGGTGAAGTCGCGGCAGCTGGACGTGGTGGCGCGCGGGGTGCTGGCCCGGTAGGACCGGGACGGCTGCAGGGCCGGTTGGTCCTGCGCCCAACCGGCCCTGCAGCCGTCCTCGCGCCTGACCGGCCTTGGGTTGGCGCCTTGGCGCTACTCGGCCTTGCGGCGCAGGAAGACCGGCAGGACCACCAGCAGAAGGGCGGTTACCAGCAGCACCGCCCCGCCAATGACCAGCGCCAGGGAATCCCCCAGCAACACATCGGCGATGAAGGTGACGGACGCGGATACCAGCAGGCCGGTCCCGATGAGGGCGATCTGCACAATCCGGTGGCCCTGCTCGACGGTGACTTCCTTGATGTGTTGGCGGAAAAGCTTGCGGTGGACGGCCACCGGGGTCAGGATCAGGCCGGTCAGCAACACGGAAAAGACAAGCAGCGCCAGGTAGAAACGGATCTGCGTCGGGTTCAGCTCGTCGAACCGGGACTGGAAGGGCAGCGTCATCAGGAAGGCCGTGGTGATCTGGACGCCGGTCTGCATAACGCGCAGTTCCTGGAGCAGTTCGCCCCAGTTCCGGTCAAGCATTTCATCGAACGTTTCCGTGCGGCCACGCTCCATGGCACCGTCCCGCGCCCCGCCAGATGTTTCCTTATCGGATTTCATGCGCCCTAGGGTACCGGACGGTCCCGCCTCCCCGGGTGTCATCCGGTCCGGGCTGCGGCTCCTGCCGGCGGCACCGATTGGAGGCCGGGCCGTCGGCAAGCCGGGCGGAAAGGGAACGGAACCGTCAGGAGGCCGGTCGGATGTTGGCCAGCAGTTGCTCGAACGGCAGGGACTCCAGGGCGCCGGTTCCCGGGCGTGCGGGGGCCGCCCCCTCGACCGCCAGGGCCAGTTCCCGCCCGGCCCGTGCCACGCGGTCGGCCAGGGCCCCGCCACCGGTGTCTCCGCCCCAGTCCTCCGCGGAGGCGAAGACGCCGGTGGGCACCACGGCCGCGCGCAGGTAGGCAAGGACCGGACGCATGGCGTAGTCCAGGACCAGGCTGTGGCGGGCGCTGCCGCCGGTCGCCGCGACCAGCACCGGCATTCCGTCGAGGGACTTAGGGTCCAGCACATCCAGGAACGACTTCACCAGCCCGGAAATGGACGCGCTGAACACCGGCCCGACGATCACCACCGCGTCGGCGGCCGTAACTTGGGCGATCATCCCGGCAAGGCGCGGCGCCGCGTAGCCCGTGACCATGTTGTTGGCGATGTCCGCAGCGTAGTCGCGCAGTTCGATGGCGGCGACCTGCGCCTCCAATCCGCGCTCGGCGAGCGCGCTGCGGGCCGCCTCGCCCAGCTGGTCTCCAAGCATGCGGCTGGTGGACGGGACCCCGAGGCCTCCGGAAACTACAACGATGTTCTTGGCCATGGCGGGCACCCCTCACTCGATTTCAATGCAATCGCATATAAAAACCGAAGGGGTGCCGTTTTCATTCCCGCCGGCCCGGATCGTCTTGGCGGTGGGCGCGCAAGGCCTATCGCGCGCGCTTGCGTGCCTGGGCCACCGGGTCGGTGGGCATCTCCATGTCATGCTTGGCGCGCTTCTCCGCGCGGCGCTGCTTGATGGTTTTGCCGGTCTTCTTGTGCTCGTGTTTCTGCGGGGCCTTGTCGGGCATGGCGCACCTTCTTCGGCTGGGCCTTTGTGGGACCTGGGGACTTTGTGGGGATCCGGGGCCTTTGTAGGGATTTGTGGCTTGCGGGATTCCGCCGGGCGGAGCCCGCATTGCGTCGGGTTTCCGACACCCCCAAGGTACGCCTGCAGCTGCCCGACGCAATCCTTCCGCGGCAACAAAAAATGCCCGGTTCCGTCTTCCGGGGCGGTCATGGTGCCCGCCAGCCGGGTTCAGCCATCGGGTCCAGTCCGGCGGCGATCCGTTCCAGGACCTCGGGGTACTCGAGCTGGCTCAGCTTGGGATCGGCTAGTTCGCTCCAGGTTCGTGGCGCGGCGACGGTCGGGCGCAGGCGCCCCCGGAGCGAATAAGGGCAGACCGTGGTCTTGTGGGCCATGTTTTGGCTCCAGTCCACCAGCACCTTGCCCTCCCGCAGGGACCGCTTCATCTCTGACACCACGCGCCGGGGGTGGGCTGACTCAAGTTCCAGGGCCACCTCGTGGGCGATCCGGGTGGATTCGTCCGCCGTAGTCCCCTTCCCCAGCCCGGCATACAGGTGGATCCCCTTCGACCCCGAGGTCACCGGAAGCGCGGCCAGGCCCCGCCGGCCCAGGGCTTCCCGGCACCAGTGGGCCACTTCGGCGACCCCGGCCAGGTCCACCCCTGCCCCGGGGTCGAGGTCGATCACCAGGCGGTCGGGGCCATGGGCCCGGTTGCCCGGGCCCATGCGCCACTGCGGGACATGGATCTCCAGCGCGGCCCGCTGGGCGAACCACGCCAGGACCGCGGGACCGTCCACTATGGGGTAGGTGTTGGTGTGGTCGCGGTGCCGGAGGTTGGCCCGGGGAATCCATTCGGGCGCCGAATCCTCGAGGTCCTTGCGGAAATAGGACTCTCCGGGCCGCTCGGCCGTGCCCACTCCACCCATCCAGTGCTTCCGTGTGGCCGGACGCCCAGCGGCCTGCGGCACCAGCACCGCGGCCGCCTCCAGAAGGTAGTGGAGGACATCAGCCTTGGTGGTGCCTGTGGATGGATACAGCACGCGGTCGGGGTGGGTGAACCTCACCTGCCGTCCCGCGACCTCCAGAGTGTCAGCCGGCGTCAAAACGCTCGTCGGAGTCCCTCTCACGGGACCCCATCCCGTCGTTGCCGCTGCCGTTGGGCAGGTCATCGGGGCTGGCGGAGGGGACGTGGCGGGGATGTTCCGGGGGCACCTGCCCGGCCGTGCCCTCCTTGTCGGGGCGTTCCTGGCTGCCCCCGCCGCTGGCGGTGCGCTCCGGTTCCGGCGTCGCGTTCTTCATGGCGTTCTCCTCACCTGGTGGGCGGACTCGTGGCTTGGCGCCGGGCGGCCCGCTAAGTCCACGGTAGTTCCGGCGCCGGCCCGGCGGTAGGGACGTCCCCGGGTCCACAAGCCGCTGCCGCCGGACCCGGCACTCCCTCCACCGAGGGTAGGGGGGCGCATCCCCCATAGCTACAGGGCCACCTTCCTGCCGGGCCTGCCGGGCTTGCCGGGGAATCCGGCACCCCTCCCCCTCACGGTGGTGCCGCAATGGTCGGCGGGGCCCCTTTTCCACACGGGTGCGCCCCACGTCCAGCAGGACCGGGCCGGGCGGGTTCGATGGAAACTCCGGGCAAGACGGGGCAAAACCGGGCAAACCCGGGCAAGGCACAAGGCACAAGGCACAAGGCAGGGACAACACAATGAAAGGACGCACGATGGAGGGAAGCACCAGGGAAGGAAACAGCAGGGAGGGAAGCGCCAAGGCAACGCAAGGCACTGACGTGGCATACGCCAAGGCGCAACAGGGAGGTGGCAGGGTTCCAGCCCGGGCCGGGTTGCCCAACGGCGGCGGAGGGCCGCCGGCAGGGGCCGCCTCGGCCTGCCACCGCCCGCAAAGCATGCGCCGCACGGAGCTCATCCACCGAACGGTGGATTCGCCGCTGGGTTCCCTGCTGTTGGTGGCCTCGCCGGCCGGCCTGGTCCGGGTGGCCTACAGCGTGGAGGACCACGAGGACGTCCTTGAGGGACTGGAGGCTCTCGCCCCGGGAGGGGTGGAACGGGCCGGGGCCGCGCTCGACGGGCCAGCCAGGCAGTTCGAGGACTACTTCGCCGGACGGCGGAATGAATTCACGGTCCGGGTGGACCTGCCGGATCCCCCGCCCACCTTTGGCGCCCAAGTCCTGCAGACCGTACAGCGGGTGCCCTACGGCGCGGTGGCCACCTACACGGACATTGCCGCCCTGGCCGGCCGCCCAGACTCCGTCCGCGCCGTGGGAGCGGCCTGCGCCCGCAACCCCCTGCCCATCGTGGTGCCATGCCACCGCGTGGTCAGGCTGGACGGATCCCTGGGGCACTACGTGGCGGGCCCCGCGGCCAAAAGGTGGCTGCTGCGCTTCGAGACGCTCGGGCCGGACCGCCAGGTCCCAACGCACAGGCCAGGCCGCTAGGTCCCAGCGCACGGATGCCAGGCCGGACGTCAAAGCGGACTGTCAGGCGGCCGGGCTGCTCCCGGCTGTTCGGCAGGGCGCGGCTGTTCGGCAGGGCGCGGCTGTTCGGCAGGGCGCGGCAGGCCCCTTTTTGCCCTGCCGGTTATTCCCTGCCAGTGTCCCCGGGAGGCCGCCCGAAGCCGCCCGGAGGCTTTATTCCACCCGCGCTGCGGACCAGCCCAAACACGAACATGCCCAAGCCCACCATCATGCCGAACCACAGGGAGCCGAACGCGTCGCGCCCGCCCAGCCCAATCGCCAGGAACGCCCCACACAGGCCAATCAGGATCAATCCGGTGATGGCCGTCCTGTTGCCAGGTGCGCCGTGGTGACGCGCCATCCCGTCCGCTGCAACCGCGTTCCTGCGTACCATGGTCCGCCCCTTCCGGTCGGCCACCACCGGCCGCCGTTGGCCGGTCCATACATCAAAAGTATGCCTGCCGCAACGGGTACACAAGGGGTGCCGGGCTCCGCCCAACACGGTAGGCCCCGCAGGAAACCCGCGGGGCCTACCGTGTTAGGGCCCGCTGGAGCCACAGCGCCTGCCCGCGGCTCCAAGGGTCGCCAACTTAGCTGAACGGATCAGGGTCCGGGTTCGCAGTGCACCCGCTGCCGCGGAAGCACCCGGCGGAACCAGCCGGCACAAGGACCGGCCCGGCCGTGGATCTGGCTCCACGGCCGGGCCGGTCCTTGTGTGGGGTGGCCTCAGTCCTCGACGAACCCGTCGGCCACGTCCAGGGCGCGGTCCAGGGCCTCCAAAGCCTCCAGCAGCAGCTCGTCCGGGATATTCAGCGCCGGAACCACGTGGATGCGGTTGAAGTTCGCGAACGGCAGCACGCCGCCGGCCTTCAGCGCCGCCACGACCTGGTTCATCTCCGGCGAGGACCCGCCATAGGGGGCCAGCGGTTCCCGGGTGTCCCGGTTCTTCACCAGTTCCACCGCCCAGAAGCATCCCGCTCCGCGGACCTCGCCCACGGACGGGTGCTTCGCGGCAAGCTCGCGCAGGCGCGGCCCAATGACTTCGGCGCCCAGGCGGGCCGCGTTCTCCACGATCCCTTCCTCCCGCATCGCCCCGATGGTCGCGACGGCCGCCGCGCAGGCCAGCGGGTGTCCGGAGTAAGTGAGCCCGCCCGGGTACGCCCGTTCGCGGAACGTCTCGAAGATGGCGTCGGAGATGGCCACGCCGCCCAGCGGCACATAGCCGGAGTTCACGCCCTTGGCGAAGGTCACCAAGTCCGGGACCACGTTCCAGTGGTCGATCGCAAACCACTTCCCGGACCGCCCGAACCCGGCCATGACCTCATCGGCGATGAACACAATGCCGTGCCGGCGGGTGATGTCGCGCACGCCTTCCATGTACCCGGCCGGGGGCACGTAGATGCCTGCGGTCCCGGGAATGGATTCCAGGATGAGGGCCGCGACGTTCTGCGGGCCCTCCAGCAGGATCATGTCCTCCAGGTGGCGCAGCGCCCGCTCGGTCTCCTCCGCCTCCGTGGTGGAGCCGAAGTAGGAGCGGTACGGGTAGGCGGGCAGGAAATGCACGACGCCGGAGTCGCCGGAGTCGTTGGGCAGCCGGCGCGGGTCTCCCGTAAGGTTCACCGCCAGGTGCGTGCCGCCGTGATAGCTGCGGTAGGCGGAGAACACCTTCCGGCGGCCGGTGTGCAGCCGGGCCATGCGGATGGCGTGCTCGACGGCGTCGGCACCCCCGTTGGTGAAGAAGACGCGGTTCAGGTCGCCGGGGGCCAGTTCGGCGACCAGCCAGGCCGCTTCCGAGCGGGCGTCGTTGACGTGCTGCGGGGCGATCGTGCAGAGCTTCCCCGCCTGTTCCTGGATGGCGGCGACGACCTTCGGGTGCTGGTGGCCAATGTTGGTGTTGACCAGCTGGCTGGAGAGGTCGATCAGGCGGTTGCCCTCGCCGTCCCAGACCAGGGACCCCTCGGCCTTCAGGACGGTCATCGGGGCGAAGGGCCCCTGCGCCTGCCAGGAATGGAAGACGTGGGCGCGGTCCAGCTCGTGGGCGCGTCGGCCGGCCTCGATCTCAGCCGCGGTAATCTCCGATGTGGTGATCTCCAGGGCGGCGGCTTCGGCGGTTTCGGGCATGGCGGCATCAATGCTCATAGTGCGGGCCTCCTAGGCGTTCTGCGGGAAGCCGAGGTTGAGGCCGCCGTGGCTGGGGTCGAGCCAGCGGCTGGTCACCACCTTGCCGCGGGTGAAGAAGTGCACTCCCTCGGCGCCGTGCGCGTGGGTGTCGCCGAACAAAGAGTTCTTC
>NZ_BKDJ01000010.1 GCF_008580665.1 Zafaria cholistanensis | reverse complement strand
GACAGGTCACCGGCAACACCATCGCCGGAACCTACCAAGCCTCCCAGGCCGTCCTCGATGCCCTCGCCGCCCAGGGCATCGACTACAACGAAGTCGTCGCCCTGCTGGAAGAAGAAGGCCTGGCCAAATTCGTCGCCAGCTGGAACGAACTGCTGGCCGACGTCGAAGGCGCCCTCGCCGGCGCACGAAAGGCTTCCTGAGTGACTTCACCGTTCGAACCCCGCATTCCATTCCGCCGCGCTGCGGCCTCCACGGTGTGCCCCATCGGCGTCCACGCCGGGGTCTGGGTGAATGACTGGTCGCCCCTTTCGGCCCGAAAGGCGATCGAGGGCAGCGCCGGCGCCGGATTCGACCTGATCGAGATCCCGTTGCCGGGCTCCCGCGGCACGGCGGCCAGTGACTCCCTGACCCGGGCGCTGCTCGAGGACAACGGGATCGACGCCGTCGTGTCCCTCGCCCTGGGCACCGAAACGGACATCAACACCGAGGACCCCGCCGTATCGGCCCGCGGGGAGGAGAAGCTCCTCGATGCCGTGGCCTTCGCCCGCGACATCGGCGCGTCCTACGTTGGCGGCGTGACGTTCTCCGCGATGACCAAGTACGCGCATCCTGCCACCGCAGCGTCCCGCGCGAATTCGCTCGATGTCCTGACCCGGGTCGCCGCGGCCGCCTGCAAGGTGGACGTCCGGATCGGCCTTGAATACGTCAACCGCTATGAAAGCAACCTGCTGAACACGGCCGCCCAGACGGCAGCGTTCATCACCGACCTGAAGCAGCGGGGCGCTTCCAACGTCCTGCTGCACATCGACACCTACCACGCCAACCTCGAGGAACTGTCCCAGGCCGATGCCGTGAAAGACGCCGGAGCGCTGCTCGGCTATCTCCACATGGCCGAAAGCCACCGCGGCCGGCTCGGAACCGGAACCATCGACTGGCCGGGACTGTTCGAAGCCTTGGACGCGACAGGCTACCAGGGTCCGCTGACGTTCGAGTCTTTCTCTTCGGACATCGTCTCCCCGGCTACGCGCGACGACATCGGCCTGTGGCGCAACCCCTGGCACGACCCCGCCGAAGTGGCCCGGCAGGCGGCAGCCTTCCTGCGGGAGCACCTCACTCACCGGGCCCACCCGGCCCTCCGCGCCTAACGGAACCGGCGGCCATGCCTTGACCGCTTCCCCGACGGCCTGCATGATCGAAGGGAAGTATAAATTTAGGGGCTAAATAAACTCCCTGAACATCCGCTTTCAGGCGTCGGCCCACCGGCGCTCCCAAGAGCTCCCAAGAGCTCGCACGTGAGCGGGGCGGCGAGCCCCAGGCAGCCGTCGGTACGGGTCCGAAACGCAGTCCAGGGAGCGGGAAGCCTGTCCCGCCGCGAACAGATGAAGGAATCCGTAACTGTGAAGATCGGCATTTTGACCAGTGGAGGGGACTGCCCCGGCCTGAACGCGGTAATCCGCGGTGCGGTGCTGAAGGGCCTGAAGTCCCACGGTGATGAGTTTGTGGGGTTCCGGGACGGCTGGCGGGGCCTGCTCCAGGGCGACGTGATGGAGTTGTCCCGGCACAGCGTCCGGGGCATTTCCAAGCAGGGCGGGACCATCCTGGGAACCTCCCGGACCAATCCGCTCGGCCCGGACGGCGGGGCGGGCGTGGTCAGGGACACCATGGAGCGCTTGGGGGTTGGGGGTTTGATCGCCATTGGCGGGGAGGGGACGCTGGCCGCCGCGCAGCTTTTGGCGCAGGAAGGCCTGAGGATCGTCGGGGTTCCCAAGACGGTGGACAACGACCTGGACGCCACCGACTACACCTTCGGTTTCGACACCGCTGTCCAGATCGCCACCGAGGCGATCGACCGGCTGCGCACCACCGGAGAGTCCCACCACCGGTGCATGGTGGCCGAGGTCATGGGCCGGCACACGGGCTGGATCGCGCTGCACGCGGGCATGGCCTCGGGAGCTCACGCCATCCTGATCCCGGAACAGAGGGTTTGCATGGACCAGATCACCGAATGGGTCACCGACGCCCACAAGCGCGGCCGCGCCCCGCTGGTGGTGGTGGCCGAGGGCTTCGTCCCCGAAGGCCGGGAAAGCGCACACTCCGAGCGCGGCCTGGACACCTTCGGCCGTCCCCGCCTGGGCGGCATCGCCGACGTGCTCGCTCCGGAGATCGAAGCGCGCACCGGCCTGGAAACCCGCGCCACGGTCCTGGGCCACATCCAGCGCGGCGGCGTTCCCACCGCCTATGACGGGGTGCTGGCCACCCGGCTGGGCATGGCCGCCGCCGACGCCGTCGACGCCGGCGCATGGGACACCATGGTGGCCCTGAGGGGCACCCACATCGTGCGCACCGGCTTTGCCGAGGCCCTCGGAAAGCTCAAGACCGTACCCGGGGGCCGCTACGAGGAAGCGGCCGTGCTCTTCGGCTGAGCGCACCCCCGAAACCATCCCCGCCACCATTGACGGCAGGCAGACTCCACATGAGACGCGCGAAGATCGTGGCCACCTTCGGGCCGGCCATCAGCACTTATGCCAAGACGCTGGCGGTGCTGGAGCCGGGGTGGACGTGGCAATGGGGGAGAGGTTCACGATCACCGTTCAGGACGTGGAAGGCACCGCAACTGTCTGTTCCAGCACCCACCAGGGCCTGCCCGGGGACGTGAACGTGGGGGACACCCTGCTGATCGACGACGGCAGGGTCGCCCTGCGGGCTCTCAAAGTCACCGACTCCGACGTCGTCACCGAGGCCGTCGTGGCCGGGGCTGTCTCAAACAGCAAGGGCATCAACCTCCCCCAAGTGGCCGTGAACGTGTCGACTCTGAGCGGGAAGGACGAGCAGGACCTGCGCTGGGCCCTGCGCCGCGGCGTGGACTTCATCGCGCTGTCCTTACGTGCGCTCGGCCGCCCACATCGCCCGCGTGCACCAGATCATGGACGGGGAGGGCCGGCGGGTGCCGGTGATCGCCAAGGTCGAAAAACCCCAGGCGGTGGAGGCGCTGGAGGAGATCGTGGACGCGTTCGACGCGATCATGGTTGCCCGCGGGAACCTGGGCGTGGAACTGCCGCTGGAGGACGTGCCGGTGGTGCAGAAGCGCGCCATCGAACTGGCCCGGCGCTGGGCTCCAAGCCGCGCACCCGGGGCGGGGCGGTCACCTGGGCCGCCGTGGAAATCGCCGGGAAGCTGGAAGTGAAGTACCTGTGCACGTTCACCGGGTCCGGGGACTCGGCCCGCAGGCTCTCCCGGCTGCGCCCGGTCCGCCCGGTTTTCGCGTTCACCCCCACTGAGCAGGTCAGCTCCCAACTGGCCCTGGCCTGGGGCATTATCCCGGTGCTGGCGCAACCGGCCCCGCACACCGACGAGATGACCGCCCAGGTGGACCGCATGCTCTTCGAGGCCGGGCTGGTGGAACCCGACGACACGGTGGTCATCACCGCCGGCTCCCCGGCCGGCCAGGCCGGAACGACCAACCTGCTCAGGGTCCACCGCGTCGGGGACCTGTCCGACGCCGGCGGACGGCTTGAGGGCAGGAAGACCCGCGAAAGCATCGGCCCCTGGCCCGCCTGAGGACCCGGAACAGCTGCCGCGGCCAGGCGGCGGTCTTGGGCCTGATTCACTCAGGGCGGGTTTCACCCTAGGCTGGCCGGGTGGATACAGGCACCGTGAACCCCGGCAAACAGCTCGACAGGCAGTCGCGCATCCTCCAGGCCGCGCTGGACCTGCTGTCCCGCCACGGCATCTCAGGGGTCAATATGCGGGCCGTGGCGCGCGAAGCCGGCGTCGCGCTGGGGTTGGTGAACTACTACTACGAAGACAAGTCGACGTTGATCCGGGCAGCGTTGCGCCGCATCGACGAGGACGACCTCATGCTGGTTACCCCCGACCCGGCGCTGCCCCCCGACGAACAGCTCCGCCAGGCCCTCCGGCGCGTCGCGGGTCCGGAATACCTGACCACGCAGTATTTGTCCCTGCGCCTTCATCTGTGGGCGCTCGCCCAGGCCGACGAAGGCTTTGCGCTGATCAACGCGGCGGCGTTCGAGCGGTATCTCCAAGGGCTCGCGACGTTGATCGGGAACGCCAACCCCGAGCTTTCCGGGGAAGAGTGCCGGCAGCGGGCAGCCGACATCGTCGTCGTGCAAAACGGCATGTGGCTGACGGCCCTCTTGGGCGTGGACAGGGCATCCATCCAGCGGAGCATCGCCCGGACGGAGCAAATCGCTTTCGCTGCTGCATCCTAAATCAGTCAACGTCTTAATTCAGCCGGCGTCGTAAGCCGGCTGGCGCCATAAACCGGTCAGCGGACCCTGCACCGCGCTGTTCCCGGTGCCACGCTGTTGCTGAAACACGTCCATGCCCGGCGGCGCCCGCAAGCCTCTTTGAACATTTGTTCATGCAGGGTCTTGAACGCTTGTTCAACTCCTACTAGCCTGCATCCATGACCTGCGCCACACCGAACCGGCACATCCTGGCCGGGACGGAGGTTCCGGCGCCGGCCGGGATGCCCGAGCATCCCTGCGCCTGCAGCCCGGGGGTCATCGCATCACCAACCTCCGGATCCGCCTGATCCGTCCACAGCGGCCCGTCCACGCCCGGGCGGGAAGACGACTGCACGTCCCCGCCGTACTACTGCAGGAGACACTATGACCGATACCGCATCCACCCTGTTCATCAATGGCTCATGGGAGCCGGCCAGAACCGGCGCGGTGCGCCACATCCGCAACCCGGCCGACGGCGAACTGGTCGCCACCGTGTCCGAAGCCGGTCGGGAGGATGCCGAGCGCGCCATCGCCGCGGCGCGCGCGGCCTTCGATTCCGGTGTCTGGGCCGCGGTCCCGGCGCCCGAGCGCGGCGCCTTCCTGCTCAAGGCGGCTGCGGAACTGCGCGAACGCCGCGAGAAGTTCGCCCGCGCCGAGTCGCTGGACACCGGAAAGCGGATTGTCGAGAGCCGGATCGACATGGACGACATCGCCGCCTGCTTCGAGTACTTCGGAAAGCTCGCCGGGCAGCAGGCGGGGCGCATCGTCGACGCCGGCGATCCCGGCGTCCTCAGCAGGATCGCCTACGAGCCGGTGGGCGTCTGCGGTTTGATCACTCCGTGGAACTACCCGCTGCTTCAGGCGGCCTGGAAGATTGCGCCCGCCCTGGCCGCCGGCTGCACCTTCGTGCTCAAGCCCTCCGAACTGACCCCGTCCACCGCCATCCTGGCCATGCAGCTGCTGCAGGACCTGGGCCTGCCGGACGGCGTCGCCAACCTCGTCACCGGGGCCGGCGCGGAGGCCGGGGCGCCGCTGTCGGAGCATCCCGACGTCGACCTGGTCTCCTTCACCGGCGGGCTGGAGACCGGTAAGCGCATCGCCGCCGCTGCGGCCGGCACCGTGAAGAAAGTGGCGCTGGAGCTCGGTGGCAAGAACCCCAATGTGGTGTTCGCCGACGCGGATTTCGGCGCTGCCGTCGACAATGCGCTCAACGGGGCCTTTGTGCATTCCGGACAGGTCTGTTCCGCCGGGGCACGGCTGGTGGTCGAGGAATCGATCGCCGAACGCTTCGTCGACGAGCTGGTCCGCCGCGCGCAGGACATCCGCCTTGGCGGCCCGTTCGACGGGGACGCCGAAACTGGGCCGCTGATTTCCGCGGCCCACCGCGAGAAGGTCCACGCCTACGTGCAGCGCGGCGTGGCGGAGGGTGCGCGGCTGCGCTGCGGCGGCGCGGCACCTGTCGGGCAGAAGTACGACGCCGGTTTCTACTACCGGCCCACCGTCCTGGACCGCGTGCGCCAAGGAATGTCCGTCGTCGTGGACGAAGCGTTCGGCCCGGTGGTAACGGTCGAGACCTTCCGTACCGAAGACGAGGCCGTGGCGATCGCCAACGACACGGTCTATGGGCTGGCCGGCGCTGTCTGGACCCAGGATGCCGGCAGGGCGCAGCGCGTCGCCGGCCGGCTGAGGCACGGCACCGTCTGGATCAACGACTACCACCCCTACCTTCCCCAGGCGGAATGGGGCGGTTTCGGCCAGTCCGGCGTCGGCCGTGAACTCGGCCCCAGCGGCCTCGCCGAGTATCAGGAGGCCAAACACATTTACCAGAACACCAGCCCGCAGGCGACCGGCTGGTTCGCCGACCACAGCAAGGAGAACTAGATGCACACCGACAGCGTCGAGAATCTCAAAGACCGGGAGTTCGACTACATCGTCATCGGCGGCGGATCCGCCGGCGCCGCCGTCGCCGCCCGGCTGAGCGAGGACCCGGCCGTGTCCGTGGCGCTGGTGGAGGCCGGCCCGGACGACCGCGGAATACCCGAAATACTGCAGCTGGACCGCTGGATGGAGCTGCTGGAATCGGGCTATGACTGGGACTACCCGATCGAACCGCAGGAGAACGGCAACTCCTTCATGCGGCATGCCCGGGCCAAGGTCATGGGTGGCTGCTCCAGCCACAACTCCTGCATCGCCTTCTGGGCTCCGCGCGAAGACCTGGACGAGTGGGAGTCCAAATACGGCGCCACCGGCTGGAACGCCGGGGCTGCCTGGCCGCTGTACCGGCGGCTGGAGACCAACGAGGACGCCGGCCCGGACGCCCCGCACCACGGTGACTCAGGCCCCGTGCACATCATGAACGTGCCGCCGGTGGACCCCGCCGGCGTCGCGCTCCTGGACGCCTGCGAACAGGCGGGCATTCCCCGCGCGAAGTTCAATGCCGGCAACACCGTGATCAATGGCGCCAACTTTTTCCAGATCAACCGCCGCGCGGACGGCACCCGCTCCTCCAGTTCGGTCTCCTACATCCACCCGATCATCGAGCGGGCGAACTTCACCCTGCTGACCGGCCTGCGCGCCCGCCGGCTGGCGTTCGACGCGGACAGGCGCTGCACCGGCGTGGACGTCGTGGACTCGGCATTCGGCCGGACCCACCGGCTCTCTGCGCGGTGCGAGGTGGTCCTGTCCACTGGCGCGATCGACTCGCCCAAGCTGCTCATGCTCTCCGGCATCGGCCCGGCCGCACACCTGGCAGAGCACGGCATCGAGGTCCTGGTCGACTCTCCGGGAGTCGGGGAGCACCTTCAGGACCACCCCGAAGGCGTTGTGCAGTTCGAAGCCAGGCAGCCCATGGTGCAGACGTCGACGCAGTGGTGGGAAATTGGCATCTTCACCGCCACCGAGGACGGCCTGGACCGCCCTGACCTGATGATGCACTACGGCTCCGTCCCGTTCGACATGAACACCCTGCGGCACGGCTACCCCACCACGGAGAACGGATTCAGCCTCACTCCGAACGTCACCCATGCCCGCTCCCGCGGCACCGTCCGGTTGCGCAGCCGCGACTTCCGCGACAGGCCCGCGGTGGACCCGCGGTACTTCACCGATCCGGAAGGCCATGACATGCGCGTCATGGTTGCCGGGATCCGCAAGGCGCGCGAAATTGCCGCCCAGCCCGCCATGGCTGAATGGACCGGCCGCGAGCTCTCCCCCGGCGCCGGCGCGCAGACCGACGAGGAACTGCAGGACTACATCCGCAAGACCCACAACACCGTGTACCACCCCGTGGGAACCGTCCGCATGGGGCCGGCCGATGACGACATGTCTCCGCTCGATCCCGAGTTGAGGGTCAAGGGCGTCACCGGCCTGCGCGTTGCCGATGCCTCGGTGATGCCTGAGCACGTCACGGTCAACCCCAACATCACCGTCATGATGATCGGCGAACGGTGCGCGGACCTTATCCGTGCCAGCCGGAGCAGCGCGCCTGCGGCGGAGCTGAGCGCGGCCCTGGCCTGACCGGCAGTGCTTTACGTGCACCGGGTCCGAGCATCATTGAACATCTGTTCATCCGCAACTCTTGAACACATGTTCAGCATCGGCTAGCCTCTCGACTGTGACGCACGCCACACCGCGCAATACGCGGCCCGGCGGCGGGCGTCCGTAACTTTTGGACCGCATCCGCCAGCCGGCTGCCCCGTCTTTCCCGGGAAGTCCATCTTCCCGGGGGCAGCGGAGCGGATGCGGCGGCTAGTCATCAGGAGTGGGGAAGACAGCGGGCACTGCAATGCGGCGCCCGGGCCGTCGATTTCAGCAGCGTGATTTGCTCCGCGTCCAATGGAGGCCGCGGGTAATCACCATTGTGCTTTTCTGACTTAGGAGTTCAGATGTTGGAGCCCAGCAAGAGTAGTGATTCAGGCGGCATGGACGAGTTCGGCTACGCCCAGACCCTGGACCGCAGTATCGGCAAGTTCGCCAGTTTTGCCGCCGGAGTCAGCTACATTTCCATCCTCACCGGCATATTCCAGCTCTTCTATTTTGGTTTTTCCATGGCCGGACCGGCCTACGCGTGGTCGTGGCCCATCGTTTTTGCCGGGCAGCTGATGGTCGCACTCTGTTTTGCCGAACTCGCCGGCCGCTACCCGGTGGCCGGTTCCGTCTACAACTGGGCCAAGCGTCTTTCCTCGGGCACGTTCGCCTGGCTGGCAGGCTGGCTCCTGCTGATTTCCTCGATCGTGGCCCTGGGAGCCGTCGCGCTGGCCCTCCAACTCACGCTGCCGCAGATCTGGTCCGGTTTCCAGATCGTCGGTGACGGCACCGGCCAGTACGACTTCGCGGGCAATGGCGTGCTGCTGGCCAGCATCATGATCGCCATCTCCACGCTGATCAACGCGTTCGGCGTCAGGCTCATGACCCTCATCAACAGCGTCGGCGTGTTCGTTGAACTGGTGGCGGCCGTGCTGCTGATCCTGGCACTGGGCTGGCACGCGGTCCGTGGCCCGGGGGTCCTCTTCGACACCTCCGGATACGGCGAAGGGCACACGCTGGGGTTTTTCGGCGTCTTCCTGATCGGGGCCATGGCCTCGGGCTACGTCATGTATGGCTTTGACACCGCAAGCTCCCTGGGCGAGGAAACGAAGGATCCCAAGCGCACCGCGCCCAAGGCCATCCTGCGCGCCGTCACCGCCTCCTTCGTGCTGGGCGGCCTGATCCTGCTCGGCGGCCTGCTGGCGGCTCCGGACCTCAATGACCCCAAGCTGGGCCAGGCCGATGGCGGCCTGCAGTACATCGTGCTCTCGGTGCTGGGCGGCCCCTTCGGCAAGGCCTTCCTGGTGTGCATCGTCGTGGCCGTGGTCGTGTGCACCCTTGCGGTGCACGCCGCCGCCATCCGGATGATGTTCGCCATGGCCCGGGACAACAACCTGCCTTTCAGCCGGCAGCTCAGCAAGGTCGACCCCGTCCGCAGGACGCCTGCCTCAGCAGCGATCGTCATCGGTGTGATCGCGGTGATTCCGCTGATCGTCAACGTGATGCAGCCCGCCATTTTCACCATCGTGTCCAGCATCAGCATCGTCCTGATCTACCTGTCCTACCTGCTGGTCACCGTGCCCCTGCTGCGGAACAGGTTCCTGGGGAAGTGGCCGCTCAAGGAGGAAGAGGCCGGAGAGGCCGGCTTCAGCCTCGGCAAGTGGGGCCTTCCGGTGAACATCCTGGCGGTGCTCTGGGGCGGGGCCATGACGCTGAACCTCATCTGGCCACGGCAGGAGATCTACAACTCCGTACCGCCGTTCGAGTGGTACCTGCAGTGGGGCGGCGTGCTGTTCGTCGGTGCCGTCACGGTGGGCGGTACGCTCCTCTACCGCCTGAAGATCCGCCACCAAACGGGCGTGCTGGCCGAGCACGCCGCCGCCGTCGCGGCACATCCGTCCTCGGGCTCCGCCCAGACCGAACCTTCGGCTGCCGCCTCCGGCAGGTAGGGGAACACAGGGCCGGGCGGCACCCGCAGCCGGGCAGGAGCATCCCTTCGCCACTGTCCCTTGGCGGCCACCGTCCCCTGGTGGAGGGATGCCCATGCCGGCGGTGGGCGATCCGGGAGGGGAGCGCGGGTGGGCCGCTGCCCCTAGAGTGCGTCGGACTCGGCGAAGTGGGCGGTCACGGTCCTGAAGGAGCGCTCCAGGCCGGGGTCGTGGTTCAGCGGACACAGCACCAGGGGTGCCAGCGACAGGCTGAGGTAGCTCCGCCCCGCCTGGCGGCACGGATCCGCGGGCAGCCCCAGGATCCCCGCCCGGGGGTTCCACATGGGCTCGGCGCCGCGGCCGGTCCGCCCGAGCGTGTTTAGGAGCCGGGCGTGCCGGTCCAGCGCCAGGGCATCGTGGGTGTAAGCCCGGACCTGCTCCCCGCTGAACCCCACCAGCCGCACGGCCTGTTCGGCCACATCGACGTGCACGTCCGTGATCCGTTCCCACGCCGTTGCGTCGGCCAGGGCATTGGCGACGGTCCGGATGTGGAGGCGGTGCCCGCGTCCGAACAGGGTGCAGTTGGCTTCGGCGCCGGCGGAGGGGATCGGATAGCCCATGGGGGACCTTTCGTTGCTCTTGCCCGGTGCGGTGTTGCGCCAGGCCACTTCGTCATCCGAACCACCCGTGAAGCATGGGGTTGGTGTGCGGCCGGGTCGGAGCCCAAACATGGCCGCAGCTCGTGAAGCTTTTCCCATGGTATCCCATGCCCGCCGGGCCGGAGCCAGCGCCGGCGCTTCCGGCCGCACTAGGATCGACAGGTGAAATCCGCATCACCCGCCCCCCAGCCACGCTTCGGTCCCTCCGCGGCCCCGGCCGTGCTCGCCTTCGCCGGGCTGGTCGCCACCCTGATGCAGACGCTCGTCGTGCCCATGGCCCCGCTGTGGCCCGAACTGCTGGACGCGCCCCCAGCGGCGACGTCCTGGCTGGTCACCGCCACCCTGCTCGCCGGGGCCGTCTCCAATGTCCTCCTGGGGCGCCTCGGCGACATCTTCGGCCGTCGCCGGCTGATGGTGATTGCCCTCTGGGTCCTCACCCTGGGGTCGCTCGCCGGCGGACTGACCCACAACGTGTGGGTCCTGGTGGCGGTGCGCGTGCTCCAGGGCCTTTCGATGGGGGTGGTCCCGCTGGGCATGGCCATGCTGCGCGAGATCCTTCCGCCCGCCCGCTACGTCCGCGGCGTGGCGCTCATCTCCGCCCTGATTGGGGTGGGCGGCGCGTTGGGTTTCGGGGCCTCGGCCGTGGTGGGAACGTACCTGGACTGGCACTGGCTGTTCTGGGGTTCGGCGATGCTGGGGGCCCTCACCCTGGCGGGCATCCGGCTCGCCGTTCCCGCGGACCGCCGCGCCCTCCCCGGCACCCGCGACCGGGTCGACGTGCCCGGCGCCGGCCTGCTGGTGGCGGGCCTGGTGGCCCTGCTGACCGCGGTGACCAATGCCCGGGGGTGGGGCTGGACCTCCACTGCGACCCTGGGCACCTTGGCCGGGGCCGGCGTCGTGCTGGCCCTCTGGGCTGGCCGTCAGTGGCGCACCCGGCAGCCGCTGGTCAACCTGCGGATGGCCGTGCACCGGCCGGTGCTTTTCACCAACCTGGCCAGCACGATGGTGGGCATCGGCATGTATCCGATGCTGCTCGCCGTCCCGCAACTGGTACAGGTCCCGGCCGGTACCGGACACGGCATCGGATCGACGCTGCTGGCCTCCGGCCTGGTGATCGTGCCCGGCGGGGTGGTGTCGCTGTTCATGCCGCCCCTGGCGGCGCGGATCAGCGGCCGCTGGGGCCCGCGCGCGGTGATGCTCACCGGGGCGGGGATCATGGCTTCCGCCTACGCCTACATCCTGGTATCCCACAGTTCGCTGGTGGAGGTGACCGTCCAGACCGCCCTGCTGCACGTGGGGCTCGCGTTCTGTTTCGGCGCCGCCCCCGCGATGCTGTCCGGGCATGTGCCCTCCAAGGACCTGGGGCAGGTCAACGGGGTGAACAACCTGGTCCGGACGCTGGGCACGGCCACGTCCGCCGCCCTCACCGCGACCGTCCTCGCCGCCCTGCCGATTGCGGGCGGCCCGGGGGCCGGCAGGTACCCGTCCGGGACCGCATTCACCCTGGTGTTCGGGCTGGGGCTGGCCTGTTGCCTGCTGGTGCCGGTCCTCGCGGCGCTGGCCGGCCGGCGGGCGGAGCCGCCGGGCTGAGCCGGCACCCTGCCGGGTCCGGTTCGCGGGCCCCGGTTTGCGGGCTCCGGGTGGCAGGGGCTGGCGTGCGGATCCTGTTGCGTGCGGGTCCTGCGCCGGCGTCGCGCAAGTTGCTTCGCGGGCCGGAGTGGGATTGGCTGGGGAGCAACGCTTTAGGCAACCCTTACCCCCGTTTCCCAAGCATCCCCGCCCGCCGCCCGCGAACAGGACCCGCCATGACCGCAGCACCCACCGCCCGCACGCCCCGCCCCGCCCGCCCGCAGGTGGTGCTTGAGGTGCTGGCCACCGAACGCCTCAGCGCCCACATGGTCCGGCTGACCCTGGGCGGGGAAGGCTTCGCGGGGTTCCAGGACAAGGCCGCCACCGACAAGTACATCAAGCTTCTCTTCGCCGACCCCGCGCTGGGGCTGGAGCCGCCCTACGACCTCGAGGCGCTGCGCGGGTCACTGGGGCCGGAGGCCGTGCCGGTCCGCCGCACCTACACCGTGCGCCGCGTCGACCAGGCCGCCCGCACCCTGCAGATCGACTTCGTGGTCCATGGCGACGAGGGCATCGCCGGGCCGTGGGCCGCGGCCGCCCAGCCGGGGGAGAAGGTCTGCTTCAGCGGGCCCGGCGGCATGTACGCGCCGGACCCGGACGCCGACTGGCACCTGCTGGCCGGCGACGAGTCCGCGCTGCCGGCGATTGGCGCCGTGCTGGAGGCCCTGCCGGAGGATGCCGTGGGCGTCGCCTACCTGGAGGTGTCGGGGCCGGAGGACGAGCTGGAGCTTGCCGCTCCCGCCGGCATCGACCTGCGCTGGCTGCACCGCGGAAAGTTCAGCCCGGAATCCACCGTGCTCGCCGCCGCGGTCCGGGCCGGCACCTGGCGCGGGGGACGGGTGCAGGTCTTCGCCCACGGCGAGCGCGAGGTCATGAAGACCCTGCGCCGGTACCTCACCGAGGAGCGCGCGGTGGACCGCAGGCAGCTGTCACTGTCCGCCTACTGGGCCTACGGCCGGGCCGAGGACGAGTTCCAGGCGGAAAAGCGCGAGGTGGTCGGGCAGATCTTCCCTGAGGGCTGAGTTCTGAGGGCTGGGTTCTGAGGGCCGGAAGCGCCCGGGCACCGGCCGCTCCCGGCCCCTGCGGGTCACCGGGGCCAGACTCCGGAGGTTCCGCGGCGGTGGCTGCCCACCAGGTGGGTGTCCACGATGCCGGTGGCCTCCATAAGGGCGAACATCGTCGTGGGGCCCACGAACGCGAAGCCTTTTCCGCGCAGCGCCTTGGAAAGGGCCACCGATTCGGGCGAGGTGGTGGGCACCTCGGCCATGCTTCGGGGCGCGGGCGTCGATTCGGGCCGGAAGGACCACACGAAATCCGCCAGCCCGCCCTCGTCCCGCAACGCGATCGTCGCCCGGGCATTGGTGATCGCGGCCCGGATCTTGGCCCGGTTGCGCACGATCCCCGGGTCTGCCATCAGCCGCTCCACGTCCTCCTCGCCGAACGCGGCCACGGTTTCGGGGCGGAAGCCGCCGAACGCGGCGCGGAACGCCGGCCGCTTGCGCAGGATGGTCACCCAGGACAGGCCGGCCTGGAACGCCTCGAGGCTCAGGCGCTCGTACATGCCCCGCTCGTCGCGCACGGGCATGCCCCACTCGGTGTCGTAGTACTCGCGCAGCAGCGGGTCCCGGCTGGCCCACGCCGGCCGGGCGAGCCCGTCCTCCCCGAGCACGATGCCGGAGTCCTCCTCCCGGGGCACGACGCCGGAGGCCTCTTCCGCGGGCACAGATGCCCCGCTCACGGGGTGCCCCCGGGGGCCGGGGAGGCCTCCAGTCCGGTGGTGCGCAGCGTGATGTTGATCCTGCCTCCGCCTTCGAACGGATTAGGTCCTTCCAGTCCGCACCCTTCCGGCGCGGTGCCGGGAAACACCTTGGGCACCGCGTGGTACGCGAGCCGCGAGGGTCCGCCGAACACGAACAGGTCTCCGGAGCGAAGTTCCACGTCGGTGTACGGGCGGGTCCGGGTTTCGGTGTTCCCGAAGCGGAACAGGCAGGAGTCTCCGATGGAGAGGGACACCACCGGCTCCCGGGAGAGCTCGTCCTTGTCCTGGTGCATGCCCATCTTCGCCATATCGCCGTTGCGGTCCACACCGTAGTGGTTCACCAGTGCGGCGTCCGGCACGTAGCCGGCGGCGTCGCCGCCGTACGCCTCCGCCACGGCCCGGCGGCCCAGCCGCACCAGCCACTCCGGGACCGGCAGCACGCGGGCACCGTTCACGTCGGTGGCCTCGCGGGTGTACCGGTAGGGCTGCCAGTGCCAGCCCAGGCAGACGGTGCGCACGGACATCGGGTGACCACCGATCCGGGCCGCCCGCGCCGGGACCGGACCGGCCGACCATTCGCGGAAGCGGTCCACGATCCAGGCCTGCTGCCGCAGGGTGAGCCAGCCGGGCACATGCACCGCCCCCGGGGCAAGCTCCCGGCGCGGCCGGGCCAGCAGCTCGTCCCCGAAGAGTGCGCTCACGCCGCAGCCTCCAGCTCCAGCAGGGCGGTCTTGGCCGCGAGCCCGCCCAGGTATCCGCCCAGGCTTCCGTCCGTGCGCAGCACCCGGTGGCAGGGGACGACGACGGGCAGCGGGTTGGTGGCGCAGGCGGAGCCGACCGCGCGCACGGCCCTGGCGTGGCCCACCCGGCGCGCGACCTCCGCATAGGACTCCGTGCGGCCGAAGCCGATCCCGGAGAGGTGTTCCAGCACGGTGAGCCGGAACCCCGCGGACAGGGAACGGTCCAGCGGCAGGTCGAAGTGGCGGCGGCGGCCGGTGAAGTACTCGTCGAGTTGGCGCGCGGCCTCCTCCAGGCGGCGCGGGGAGCGCAGGATGCGCGGACCGGCCCGTTCGGCCAGGCGGTGCAGGACGGCGTCGTGGTCCTCCCCGGGGAAAGCGACCCGGAGGAGCCCGCGGCCGGTTGCGGCCAGCAGCAGGTCCCCGATCGGGGTAGAGACGGTGGTGTAGGCGATGTCCGGGATCCCGGCGCCGGCCGCGGCGTCCTCCAGCGGCGCGTGCAAGGAGGCGGGCAGGGAGGCGGGCGTCCCGGCGGGAAGGCCAGGCGCCGGGCCGGCCGCCTCGAATGGTTTCCTCATGTCCAACCCTTCCCGGTGCCCGTCTCCGCTGTATCTCCGCGGGTCCCCCTGCGATCCGCGGACCTGCCATCCGCAGTCCCTTACCACCACAGCCTAGACCCACCGGCCCATCCAAACACGGGGTCCGGCAGAGCGTGGGCGGTTAGTGGTGCGGGCAGTTAGTGATGCGGGGCGGCTAGTGGTGCGGGCAGTTAGTGATGCGGGGCGGCTAGTGGTGCGGGGCCGCAGCCGGCGGGGCGGGGGCCGCCGCCCCGGTGCCCGGCTCCACGACCGTGAACTGGCCCATCATGCCCTGGTCCTCATGCCAGAGCAGGTGGCAGTGGTACATGTAGGGCACGTCCGCATCGGCGTGCTTCCCGAAAGGAACCACCAGGTCCACACTCTCGCCCGGGCGCACCAGGACGGTGTCCTTCCAGCCCAGCCGGGCGGTTATTCCCGCGCCGTCATGGTCCCCGGCGGCCGGCCGCACCAGGAACTGCACGCCGTGGACGTGGAAGTTGTGGGCGCGGTCCGAGCCGTTGGCGACCCGCCACAGCTCCACGGCTCCGGCCGGGACGGCCAGGTCGATCCGGTCCATCGCCAGGACAGCGCCGTTGATGGACCTCCCGCCCAGGTCAAAGGTGCGCACGGTGGTGCCCACCGCCAGGCCCGCCGCCATCAGCGCGGCCGCCTCCGGGGCAGGCAGCGACGCCGGAACCTCCGCTCCGGCGGGGGCGCCGGCCGGGGCGCTGATCCGCAGCAGGTCGAACTCGTCCCGGGCGCCCCCGAGCCGCTCATCGCCGGTGGCCATGCCGAGGTCGTGCGCGAAGGACCGCAGCACCACGTCGGTGCCGGAGGCCAGTTCCACCAGGACTTCCGCGCGCTCGCCGGGGGACAGCAGCACCCGCTCCAGCGCGGCCGGCTCCGGCACCAGGCCGCCGTCGGTGCCCACCAGCCAGAGCCGTCCGCCGCCCTTCAGCCCCAGGTTGTAGCAGCGGGCGGAGGAGGCATTGAGCACCCGCAGGCGCACCAGCGGCGTCGAGGCGGAAAAGTGCGCCTGGTGCGTGCCGTTCACCAGCACCGTGTTGCCCAACCGCCCCACCGGCGCCTGCACGCGTCCGCCCTCTGCCCTGCCTCCGGAGGCCACGGCCACGTCCTGCAGGATGAGCGGGACGTCGTCCACCCCATACTCGGACGGCAGCCCGGCCGAACCGGCGCCGCCGGGCGCTTCCTCGACCAGGAACAGCCCGGCCAGGCCGCGCACCACCTGCCCCTCGGTCTGCCCGTGCGGGTGCGGGTGGTACCAGAGGGTCGCCGCGGGCTGGTCGATGGTCCATTCCGCGGTCCAGGTCCGCCCGCGGGAAATCGGCTGGTGCGGTGTCCCGTCCTGCGCCGCGGGCAGGCACATCCCGTGCCAGTGCGCGGTGGTGGGGAGGGTGAGCCCGTTGGACACCGCCACGCGCACCCTTTCCCCGCGCGCGGCGCGCAGCGTGGGCCCCAGGAAGGTGCCGTTGTAGCCCATGGTCCGGAAGCGGACCCCGGGCACCAGTTCGGTGAGCCCGGACCGGGCCTCCAGCCGGAAAGAGCGCACCCCTCCGGCGACCCGCCCCTCCGCCAGCGGAGGGATGGCCAGGGGCGTCGCGAAGGCCTCGCCGCCGCCGCCGTCCCCGGCGTGGTCCAACCCGCCGGCGGACAGCGCCCCCGCGGACAGCGCGGCGCCGCCGCCCGCCAGGACCGCCCCGCCGGCCAGCGCCAGGAACGCGCGCCGGGAGGGCATCAGCGCAGCACGATGTCGGTGGCGATGGCGGGGGAGAGGCCGGTCTCGACGAATCCGGACACGTTGGAGCCCGGGTGCTTGACGATGTCCGTCACCGATCCCAGGTGCCGGGAGAGGTCGATCTTGTCCTCCGGGGCGGCCAGGAGCAGCTGGAACCCGAACTCCTGCAGCGCGTTGATGCCGGCGGCCGCGTACTCGGAGTTGGCCTGGATGAACGCCTCGTCAATCATCACGGTGCCGTAGGTGGTGAACCCCTGCGCCGCAAAGCCCAGCTGGTAGGCCAGGGCCGCGCCCATGATGAAGGAGGTGAAGCGCTGGCCTTCACCGCCGGAGAGCGTGCCCGGCTCCAGTCCGGTCTCCACCTCGCCGCCGGGTTTGTGCTCGTTGCAGGAGATGGTCACGTGCTGGCGCACATCCAGCACGGTGTCCCGCCAGGACTGGCGGGAGGAGTCGTCCAGGGCGTCCACCAGCTTCTCCAGTTCGCGGTAGCTGGCGCTCATGTGGTCGGCACCGCGTCGGGTGTACGCGTTGCCAAGGGCGCTCTTCAGCGCGGCACGGAAGTCGCGGGCCTCGTCCGGAACGGTGGTGCGCACCTCCAGGGCCAGCCGGGAGCCGTGCTCGAAGGGCACGTCGGCGAGGATCTGGTTCAGCGGCAGGATGCGCTCGCCGATGGCCCGGCGTTCCTCCTCCAGCAGCTGCAGCAGGTCGGAGAAGCGCTCGTAGGAGCGGTTGGAGAAGTACTCGCGGAACTCCTCCTCGCGCTGGGGCAGGCCCTCCTGGAGGATGCCCCGGTAGAGGGCCACGAAGTGCGGGGCCGCCTCGACGCCGGTTCCGAAGGACGCGGATGCGGCGGGGCCGAAGTCGCGGGCGAACTGCTTGAAGGTGTCCGTCAGCGCGGTCTCGGTGGCGAACTGGGCCTGGCGCAGCCCGGCGGCCTCCTCGCCGAAGGCCAGCGCGGCGGCGGCCACGGCCGCGTCCAACTCCGCCACGGTGATGGGCTCGGCGGCCTGGATCCGCTCCACCACCCCGGCCAGCGCCGGGTGGCGGTGCAGCTCCTCGGTGGCGGATGCCTCGGGCGCGCCGGCGGCGCTGCGCTGCAGGGCCGCCTTGAGCTGGGACTCGGCGGCGCCGGAGCGGCGCTCCAGCGCGGAAGTCTCGCTGCGCAGGACCGCCAGGCGCCCGACGGCGGCCTCCAGCCGGGTGCGCGCCTCGGCCAGGGTGGCGCGCAGCGCGGCGAGGTCGGTGCTGGAGTCCATGGCCTCGGCGATGCGCTGCTCCAGGTCGGCCACCGCGGCCGCCTGCGCGGTCGAATCCAGGGTGGAGAAGGGGCGCTTGTCCGCGGCAAGGAAGCGCAGGGAGGCCAGGCGTTCGGCCAGGTTCTCCTTGGCGCGGCTGCGCTCGAGGGCCAGCTCCTCCGCGTCCCGCTCCTCGGCCGCCAGCGCGGCGGCCCGGGCCTGCAGTTCGTTGATCTTCTCCTGGTTGGTGAAGCCCAGCAGGTAGTCGGAGGCGGCGATCGCGCGGGTGTCGCGCTCGTACGTGCCGCGGCCGGCCTTGATGGTGCCGGCCAGCGAGATGGCCTTGTCGTGGATGTGCAGGCCGGAGTCGGACTCGACGCAGGCGAACCCGTAGTCGGCGGCGATCTTCGCGCGCAGCCAGGCGCCGGCGTCGGACTTCTTGAACTCCAGCTTCGTGACCAAATCCGCCGGTCCGGGTTCCACCGCGCGCGGGACGCGGGAGATGTCCATCCAGCGCAGCCGGCCGAAGCCCTCCAGCCCGTCGATGGCCCGGGTGACGGCCTTGAGGTCCTCCCCGCGCACCAGCAGCGTGGTGGCCAGGGTGCGCAGCGCCTTCTCCGCGGCCGGACGCCACGGGCCGTGGCCGGGGGCGATGTCCACCAGTTCGCCCCCGAAGGGCAGGTGTTCGACGTCGATGCCGGTTTCGGCGGCAATGTGCCGGCGCGCGGCGGCGGAGGCGCCGTCGATGTTGGAGCCGCGCTTGGCGTAGGACTCAATCTCCGCGCGCAGCTTGCGCCCGCGTTCGCGGGCTTCCATGGACGAGGCCATGGCCTCGTACTCCATGGTCCTGGCGTCCTTGGCGACGCCCTCGAGCGTCTCGGCGGACACCGCGGCCTGCCGCCGGGCCGCCTCCAGCCCGGAAGCGGACCACGTCAGCGGCACCCCCACGCCCTCCATTTGGGCGCGCAGCGCGGCGGCGGTGTTCTCCCGCTCGGCGTAGCGGGCGCGGGCGGTCTCCAGTTCCCGCTCCAGCGCCTGGACGGCCTGCCCGCCGTGCGAGTCGTGCTGTTCCTGCAGCGAGCGCACGCGCTCCTCCAGCGCAGCCTTGTCTTCGGCGGCGGCGGCGATGTCAGCGTAGTTCTGCCCCAGTTCCGCGGCCAGCCGGGCGGACTCGGTACCGAGCAGCTGCGCGGCCAGGTGCTCACGCAGCAGCGGCAGCTGGACGGAGGCCAGCCCGGCGTTGCGCTCCAGCGCGGCGGCCAGTTCGCAGTGGCGGGCGTACTGGTCCGGAACCAGTTCCAGGGCGTCGCGCTGGGCGCGGGCCTCCTCCAGCTGGCGGTGGATGCCGCGCAGGTGGGAAAAGTCCTCCACGGCGCCGGCGGCGGCCTTGAGGGTGGCCGGGACCTCCAGCACCTCGTAGCGGAAGAACTGGTTGACGCCCTTGTCCAGGCCCTTGCCGTTCTGCAGCGTGCGCAGCAGCTGGAAGGCTTTGTCATTGTCGATGCCCAGGCGGCGGCGGAAGCGCTCGGCGAAGGCGCGGTGCACGTCGAAGGCCTCGAAACCGGGCAGCACCTTCTGCAGCGAGGAGGGGGAGAAGCGGCGGGAGCCGTGGGTCTCCAGCGCCTCGGTGTCCAGCGGCCCGTCGCCCATCACGTAGTGCTTGCCGACCTGGCCCTCGAGCCCGTTGGCGGGCAGGTCGAACAGCGCGGCCAGGCAGACCTGACCGCCCAGCCCGTCCTCGTAGACCAGCGCGATCGCGCTCCAGGTGGCGCCCGGGCGCTGGTACAGGGTGCCGGCCTCGGTCTTGAAGCGGCGCCCGCGCATGTAGGAGTAGGTGGTGCGGCGGTCCTTGCGGGTGGAGGCCTCGTGGGCGGACTCGTTCAGCCGCGGGGCCGCGTGGAAGATGTGGCCGATGCCGTCGAAGAGCGTGGACTTGCCCACGCCCGGCTGGCCGGTGAGCAGCGTCCCCAACCGGTCCACGTACAGGCTGTGGCGTCCGTGGAAGGTGCCCCAGTTGATGACCTGGATCCGGCTCAGGCGGTGCTGGCCGGGGTTGACGGCCTCGCCAAACGGCAGGGTGAACTCGATGCTCACAGTTCCTCCTCGGTGTCCGCGTCCAGCAGGGTCTCGCCGGCGGAGCGGTCGATCGCCGCGATGTAGGCGGGGATCTCGTCGATGGTTTCGAACGGCAGGGCCAGTGCCAGGGCACCGGAGACCCGGTACTCGTCCTCCAGCTCGGTGGGCAGGATCAGTTTCAGTGCCAGCAGGCGGGCCAGCGAGGAATCGGTGAGCTCCTCCAGGCGCTTGTCATCCACCGCCCCGGGCTGGCGGTGCTCCTCGAGGATCTCGCGGGCACCGGTGCGGGAGATGACCGCCTCGGTCCCGGTACCGGCGTGCCGGTCCAGCAGCAGGCGCAGGCGCAGCGCGATCAGCGTCTCCTCGCGGCGCAGCGGCTTGCGGGGCACGATCGTGGTGGTGTGCGGGGCCTCCACGTCCACCGGGACCAGCAGCGCGATCTTGCGTTCGGTGTCCAGGGACAGGCGCAGGAACAGTTCGGCGACGTACGCGGAGATCTCCGCGCGCCGGTCCAGCACCAGCTGCCAGACCTTCGGTTCCGCGGACCCGTCCAGGTAGGGCCCGCGCAGCAGGCGCACCAGCACCTGGCGCAGCGGCAGCGGGAACCTTCCGGTGTCCCCGTCGAAGAGGCGGCGTTCGGCGCGCAGGCCCGCGCCGTCGTCGTGCCGGTCCTGCCGTTCATGCTGGTCCGGCAGGACCGGGTCGTGGGCGTCGTCGATGGCGGTCATGCGGGATCCTTCGCGAAGGTGATCACGGGCAGGTAGGCGGTGCGTTCGGTCCCGTCGACCTGGGTGTAGGCGAGCGGTTCGAAGGCGGTGGCGTCCACGGTCCCCCCGGCGGTGCGCGCGGCCAGGACCAGGTGGCGGACGGAGTTCAGGTGGCGGTCGGCCGGCTCGAGCGCGGCGAAGGCCTGCCCCACCGTGGCGGTTCCGCCGGCGGCGCGGCGGGCGCGCACGACGGCGGCGCGCAGCCGCTCGGGGTCGGCCTTGGGCGTGCTGGGGGTGCGCACGACGTCGGCGCCGGAGAGTGCCGGCGGATCGGCCAGCCGGGGTGGGGCGACGTGCTCGGCCGGATCGAAGATGCCCAAGGTGGCCAGCGTGGCGAACTCGGGGGCGAACAGCCCGACGCCGGCCACCGGGGTACGGGCCTTCAGGGCGGTGGAATTGGCGACGGCCAGTTCGGCCGCGCGCACGGCCTTGCGCAGCAGCTGCGACTCGCGGAACGCGTCCGACTGCACGTAGGCGTGCAGGCTTTCGCTGAGTTTGCCGTAGCTGGAATGGACCTCGCCGGCCTGCCGGCGCAGCTCCCGGACCAGGTTGGCGAGGGTGTGGCGCTCGGTGGGGGCGAGCTCGTCGATGAAGTCGCGTTCGAGGACCTCGGTGACCGCCTGGCGGAAGCGGGCCTGCTGGGCGGGATCGTTGAGGAACTCGGTGAAACCGCGGAAGGTCTCGCCCTCGGGGGTGCTGCGCAGCTGCCGGTCGCCCTCAAGGACCTGGCCCACGGCGACGCCCTTGGTCACCGAGGACTCCATGATTTCCTGGCGGACGGCATGCAGCATCTCCTGGACGCCGTCGCGCATGCGCTTGAAGTCGGCGGGCAGGTTCGCGGCCAGGTCCAGCACGGACCGGGCCGCGGCGACGGCGCCCTCGCGCGGCATTACCGCCGGGCCCTCGCCGGCCTGGAGCTGGCGGATGCGGTCCTGGCGCTCGGCGATCTCCGCCTCGAGCTGGCGGATGCGGGCCTGCGGGTCCGGGTCGGTTTCGTGGGCCAGCGCCTCGATGCTGGTCAGCAGGGTGTTCAGCCGGGAAGAGTTGAGGTTGGTGCGGGCGCCGGTGAAGTCCTCCAGGAAGGTCAGCACGCGGGCGGTCTGCGCGGTGGGCTCGTAGTGGAACTGGCCGTCCACCAGCGGGCGGGCCAGGAAACGGGACCTGACCCAGGAGTCCGCGTACTGGGCGGCCTGCCACTGCTCGTTCAGGCCGGCGCCGTTGGCGCGCAGGTGCTTGAGGAAGGCGTCCAGGGCCGCATGGAAGGCATCCAGGGTGATCCGCGGGCGGGCCTGGGTGAACTCCGCGCGCAGGAACGCAACAGTCCACGGCGCCGCCGAGAGCAGTTTCCAGGCGGGGGAGGAGCGGAAATCCAGCTGGTCGGCCCACAGGGCGGCAGCGTGCTCGGTGGGCCGCATCGAGGTCGCGTCCTTTCTGGCCGGCGGTGCCGCACTTCACCGGGCAGGGCGCGGGGCACGGCAGCACGGCAGGTCACCGGAGGGCATCCGGAGGCGGGGTGGACTTCCAATTCTAGGCCACCGTGCTGCGCCGTTTTCCCGTCCCGCTTTCCTGTCCTGTTCCGTTTTCCCGTCCCGTCCCGCGCGGGCGCACGGGACGGGACGGGCGTTACGCCTGGGACGTCTCGTCCGGGAACGTCTCGTCCGGGAACGTCTCCGTGTCGATGGCCGCCTGCTGGGCCGGGCTGTAGCGGGGGCCGTGGACGGTTCCGTGGTTGATCAGGGCGTCCAGTTCGGCGAGCGTCGCGGCGTCGAGCACCACGTCCTCGGCGGTGAGGTTCTCGTCCAGGTGCTCCTTCCGGGTGGTCCCGGGGATGGCGACGATGTGGTCGCCCTGGGCCAGCACCCAGGCGATGGCCAGTGCCGCCGGCGTCGTGCCGAGGCGCCCGGCGATGGCGCTGAACCCGGCGAGCAGTTCCAGGTTCCGCGGATAGTTGTCTGCATTGAAGCGTGGCATGTGGTGGCGCATGTCGCCCTTGGGCAGCGCGGCCGGATCGGCCAGCTTTCCGGTGAGGAACGCGCGGGCCAGAGGGCTGAAGGCCACCAGGGTGGTGCCCAGCTCGCGGCAGGCCTGAGAGAGGCCCAGCTCCGGGTTGCGGGTCCACAGCGAGTATTCGTTCTGCACGGCCGCGACCGGGTGGACCGCGTGGGCCCGGCGCAGCGTCGCGGCCGAGACCTCGGACAGGCCGATGCCGCCGATCTTCCCCTCCGCCACCAGCTCCGCCAGCGCGCCGACGCTGTCCTCCACCGGCACCGACCTGTCCAGGCGGTGCAGGTAGTAGAGGTCGATCCGGTCCGTGTTCAGCTTGCGCAGCGAGGCCTCCGCCTGCGCCTTGATGGTTGCCGGGCGCCCGTCGGTGGCTCCGCGCCCGTTCACCATGGCCAGCCCGCACTTGCTGGCCAGGAAGTATTCGTCCCGCCGGCCCAGCAGCGCAGACCCGAGCAGCTCCTCGTTCCGCCCGCCGCCGTAGAGCGTGGCGGTGTCGAAGTGGTCGACGCCCGCATCCAGCGCGTGCTGCAGCAGCCGGGCCCCCTCCTGTGCGGTGGGGAAGTTCGAATAGCCGTGGCTGAGGTTCATGCAGCCAAGTCCTACCGGGCGGACGGTGGTACCCGCGAGGGTGCGCTTTTCCATAGGACTTTCCTAACACGTTTCCTGGTCCGGCGGCGGGCCGACCCGCAGCAGGGGCGGCCGGGCCCGCCGCGGGACGGGAACGGGCCCGGGCGCCGGTGGATCTCCGGCGCGCTCCGGGCCCGTGGGGTGCCGGCCGAACCCGCTACATCGGCTGGCGCCGGACCAGCCGGGTGCCGGTCTTGACCAGCATCAGGACCAGCAGCAGGATGCCCACGTAGCCGTTGACCACGTACACGAGGTTGACCATCTGGGAAAACGGCAGGAGCAGGCCGATGACGGTCCCCACGGCGGCCAGGGCGATGGTCAGGTACTTGAAGCGGGGGGTCTTGTCGGTGAAGAAGCGCGAGGAGACGGTCCACAGCAGCGGGACGGCGGTGGTGTAGATGCCGGCGAGGATCATGACCGAGATCCCGGAGGCGAGCAGGACATTCACGTCGCCGGCCAGGACCAGCATCGGGATTTCGGTTCCGCCAACCCGCGTGATGTTGGCGAGCAGGCCCAGGCCGACGATGATGCAGGCCGCCGAGAAGACGATCGCCCCGAGCAGCGCGCCGGAGGAAGCTTCCTTGCGGCTCTTCGCCGTCTTGCCGAGCGCAGTCAGGAACGCGGCCAGCCACAGCATGCAGAAGCCCACGTAGGACAGGCCGGACATGAACCAGTTCGTGGAGGCCTGGGTGAGTTCCAGGGAGGGCAGCAGGGCGTTGCCCTCGGCGATCCCGCCCGGGTTGCGGAGGATGCCCACAAGCCCGAGGGCGATCGCGACCACGACGATCAGCGGGCCGATCTTGCCGATGACGTCCACCAGGCTCTTCAGGCCGAACCAGACGCTGGCACTGACGGCCAGGGCCAGCGCGATGCCGCCAAGGTACTTCGAGACCCCGTAATGCTCCTCCAGGACGGCGCCGGCGCCGGAGACCATCACGGTGAAGCTCAGGAAGACGAAGAGGATCGAGAAGAAGTCGAAGAACGTCCCCAGGTGCTTGCCGCAGTAGTAGTGGAAGATCTGCGAGGGCCGGTCATACTTCTTGGCCTGGCCCACCAGGAAGAATTCGACGGCGACGTAGGTCATGAGCACCAGGACCAGGAGTCCGGTGCCGAAGACGCCCCAGTACCCGTAGGACGTGAAGTACTGCAGGATCTCCTGTCCGGTGGCGAATCCGGAGCCGATCAGGAACGCCACAATGGCACCGGCGTAGGCGAGGATGCGGGAAAGGCTGCCCTTTCCGGGGGTGTCCGCCCGTGTGCCGGTGGACGTCAACTGTGCCATGGTGCTCTTCTTTCGGAGGTTCATCCGAGGCTCATGAATACGGCCCGGAGTTTGATATATCAGTTCTCATAAAACATATATATCGCCTCTGACTTGGTCAATAGCCGGGAAAGAGATAACGCAGAAAGCCGTGGAGCGGGGCCGCGCCTGGCCGCGGCCCCGCAGTTTTGGGCGCGCGGTCCCGCCCTGCCCGCCGGTTCCCGCGACGACCGTGGGAACAACAGCACCGTGGGAACAACAGCACCGTGGGACCAACAGCTAGGCCCCTCCTGAGCAGAGCCCCACGAACGCCCCCAGCTCGGCCAGAGCGGCCGGGCGGTTGGGCATATGGCTGGTCAGCTCCGGAGAGCGGACGATCACCGCACGCCATTGCCCCCGCGACACCGCCACGTTGATGCGGTTGCGGTTGAGCAGGAACTCCATGCCGCGCGGGGCCTCGGCCGCATTGGAGCACGCCATGGTCACGATCACCACCGGGGCCTCCTGGCCCTGGAACTTGTCCACGGTCCCGACCCGCACTCCGGAGAGCCCGGCGGCTTCCAACACGTCGCGCACCACGTTGACCTGCGCGTTGTATGCGGCGACCACCAGGATGTCCTCCTGGCCCAGCCCCCGGGCCCCCGAGCCCCTGCCGTCGTCCCAGGCCAGCCCCAGGTGCCGGCGGACCTGGCGCAGGACCTCCCCGGCCTCCTCGGTGGAGGAGGTCGCGTTGCCGGTGTGCTCCACGCAGACGGTCTCCACCCCGGCCGGTTCGCGCTCCAGGTGCCGCAGGGCCGCGGCAGGTGCGGACTTCAACTGCCCGTCGTAGCTCAGCCGGGACACGGCCTCGCACAGCGCCGGGTGCATCCGCCACGAGTCGGCCAGGAAGTACCCCAGCTCCGGAGGAAGCGTCGCGTGCCCGGCGGAGAGCCAGCCGAGGGCGGACTCGTCCACCGGCTCGGGATGCGTGCCTTGGGTGACCTGCGGAAGCTGCTGCGGGTCGCCCAGCAGCAGGAGGCGGCGCGCGGCCCGGGACACGGCCAGCGTGTTCGCCAGCGAGTACTGCCCCGCCTCGTCGACCACCAGCAGGTCCAGCGCGCCGGCGGGAATGTTCTTGCCCGTCATGGTCCACGCGGTGCCGCCCACCAGCGCCCCCTCCGGCCCCTCCAGCAGCCCGGCGAGCGCCTTGTCGCCGGTGACTTTCCACGGCACCCTGGCCCCGTCTTTTTGGGCTGCGGGGTCCTTGGGCTTTTTGCCCACGCGCTCCGGGTCCACCCCCGCCTTTTCCACGGCGGCGGCCAGCATGTTTTCGACCACGGCGTGGGACTGCCCCACTACGCCGACCTTCCAGCCGCGCGCCACCAGGTTCGCGATCACGTGCGAGCCCACGTGCGTCTTGCCGGTGCCCGGAGGGCCCTGCACCGCCAGGTAGGAATGGTCCAGGTCCGCCACCGCCTCGGTGATGGCCCCAATGTAGTCCAATTGGCCGTGGCCGTCCGGCCCCACCGCGGGGGGCGCCTGCAGCGTCCGGAACCGCGGTGCGGCCTTGCGCAGGATCTCCAGCCCCGGGTGGCGGGGCAGCGCGGGCAGCGTTCCGCCCACGGTGCGGGCGAGCTCGGCCAGGGCCTCGCGGATCGGGGTGGTGCGGATGGGCTGGTCCGGAGCCAGCACGATCGGCAGGTGCGGGTACGGCTCCACCTTGCCGCTGGACTTTTCCGCGATGGTCAGCACAGCCCCGCCGTTTTCCTCGTCCAGCTCGGCCTCCAGGACCTCGGTGGAAAACATCCCGCCCCGGCCCAGGGCCGAGCCGCGCGAGGGCTCGATCCCCTCGGGCAGGGAACCGCCAAACATGCGGAACCAGGTGGTTCCGGGCCGGAAGTCGGAACCGGGAGGCATGGTCCCGCGCAGGCGCACGGTGCGGGTCTCGGTACGGGCCCGCGGGGTGGACTTGGCCCAGTCGTCCAGGACCTCGGCTTCCTCCACCACGAAGACGTTGCGGGTCTCGGCCCACTCGTCCACGGGCTTGTCCAGCCGGTCGTAGTGGCCCCACCAGAACTGCTTCTCCTCGCGCCGGTGGTAGCCGGTGGCGGCGGCGACCATCGCGACCGCCCGTTCGTCCGCGGTCAGGTCCCGGTCCGCCGGCAGCGCTTCCAGGAACGCGCGCAGGCGCAGCTCCTCCGGGGACGGCTCCTCCTGCGGAACCTCGGGGCCCCCGTCCGGTTCAAGGACGCCCTGCCGGGGAGCCTGCGGTGCGGGCCCGGCCGGAACCAGGCCCACCAGCCAGTCGCGCAGGCGCAGCGTGGAGAGGCAGTCGTACTCGTTGTAGGCGGCGATCGCCTGCAGGGCCGCCGCCGCCTTCTCCGCCTCCCCGGCGTCGCGGGCCGCGCAGTAGTCGGCGTACGCCACCACCGAGGCCCCGGCGTCGACCACGTCCCCGGAGCGCGGAGTCCCGCCCATGTACAGCGGCTCGAGCTTCTTGATCGAGTAGGAGGACTCGGAGATCCGCAGCGAATGGCGGACCGTGTCGTAGAGGTCCACCAGCAGGCCCTCGCGCAGCCAGGCGTCGATGGTGTCCTCCCCGGCGGTGTGCGCCGAGGCGAGGTGGCGCAGCGCGGACTTCTCGTAGGGCGCATAGTGGTAGACGTGCAGGTCCGGCCAGGTGGCCCGGCGCTTCTCCACGTAGTCCAGGAAGTCCAGGAACGCCCGCTTCTCCCCGCCGCGCGAGTGCGCCCAGAACGGGCGGAACACGGGCTGGGGCCCGTCCGCCTCGACGACGCCGAACAGGTACTCCAGGCCCCAACCGCCGTGCGGGTCCTGCCACAGCGGATCGCCCTCGAAGTCGAAGAAGATGTCCCCGGGGCTGGCCGGGGGCAGTTTGCCGATGGTTCCGCCCGGCAGCAGCCGGTAGGAGACCGTGCGCTGGCGCCCGTCCGTTCCCTGGTAGGTGCATGAGCCGTCCGGGGTTTCCCGGCCGGTCTGCATCCGGGCCTGGTCCCGCAGCCGCGCCAGCGGACCCGTCGCCGCCGCCTCGGGCAGCAGCGCGAGGTCGTCGATGGTGCGCACCCCCGCCTCCCGCAGCTTCGCCCGCCGCGCCATGCTCATGCCGGAGACCAGCAGCAGGTCGCGGCTCAGGCTCACCTGCTCGGCGCAGTAGTCGCAGCGGCCGCAGTGGGCCAGCCCGTCCTGTCCCCATTCCACCGGCGCGGCGCCCGCCCGGTGGGAAGCGGTGAGCGCGCGGAAGCGCTGGCGGCGCTCGCGGAAGACCGGCAGCAGGTCCGGCAGCGGGTGCACGCTGCGGCTCATGTCCCCCAGGACCAGGGTCAGGTCCGGATGCGCGGCGAACCCGGCCTTGCCCAACTGCTCCCCGTAGGCGGCCAGCTGCAGCAGTGCCCCGACCTTGGCGTGCCGGGCCAGCTTGGTGTCCCACACCGCGTGGCTGCCATCCGGCTGGCGGACAATGAAGTCCGCGAACCCGAGGAACTCGCCGTCGAAGAACGTGGCCTGGAAGACGACGTCGGCGCCGGCCTCCAGCGCCCGCCACGTTTCGTCGTGGCGCTCCCGCAGGGGCGCCGGCGCCATGGTTGCGGGACGTTCGACCCGGTAGACGCCCGTTCCGGCCTGCGGGTCCCACGGCCCGTGTTCTCCGATGAGCGCTTCCAGGACCTTGCGCTCGTGGGCGTCGCCGAGCTCCCCGGCGCGGGCGAGCATGTGGTCCGCCGCAAACTCCGGCGTGGCGGTGCGGCCCAGCTTTTCGTCCAGGATCCGCAGCGTCCGGTATTCGCATTCACTGGCGCCGACCAGGTCCGAGGCGGAAAAGACCAGGTCGGCAGGGCCAACGGCGGACTCGAGAAAAAACACGCTACCCCCATGGTGTGCTGCGGCTGCCGTGTCTCGGCGGCGGCGGGAACCTCCGCCGTCGCGGCGGGCCCACCCACGAACCTATACGGTCCGGCCGACACTTCCGGCTCAGCGCACCGTGACCGTGCCGCCTTCGACCACCCAGCGCGTGTCCAGCCGCACGTTCTGCAACAGGCGCCGGTCGTGGGAAACCAGCAGCAGCGCGCCGTCGTAGGACTCCAGTGCCTCCTCGAGCTGTTCGATCGCCGGCAGGTCCAGGTGGTTGGTCGGCTCGTCCAGCACCAGCAGGTTCACGCCGCGGGCCTGCAGCAGCGCCAGCGCCGCGCGCGTGCGCTCGCCGGGGGAGAGGCTGATGACGCGGCGGCCCACCTGGTCCGCCTTCAGCCCGAACTTCGCCAGCAGCGTGCGCACCTCGGCATGGTTCATCTCCGGGACCAGCGCCTCGAAGGATTCGCCGAGCAGTTCCTCGTTGCCCAGCAGCCCGCGGGCCTGGTCGATCTCCCCGATGGCCACCGAGGACCCCAGCGACGCGGTGCCCGCATCCGGAGCCTGGTGCCCCAGCAGCAGCCGCAGCAGGGTGGACTTGCCCGCCCCGTTGGGACCGGTGATGCCAATCCGCTCGCCCGCGGCGACCTGCAGGGACACGGGGCCGAGCGTGAAGTCGCCCTGCTTCGCCACGGCCTGGTTCAGCGTGGCCACCACCGAGGAGGAGCGCGGCGCCTCGCCAATGCTGAACTGCAGCTGCCACTCCTTGCGCGGCTCCTCCACCTCATCGAGGCGGGCAATGCGCGATTCCATCTGGCGCACCTTCTGCGCCTGCTTTTCGCTGGATTCGGTGGAGGCCTTGCGCCGGATCTTGTCATTGTCCGGGTTCTTCTTCATGGCGTTGCGCACGCCTTGGGAGCTCCACTCGCGCATGGTGCGGGCGCGGCCGATCAGCTCGGACTTCTTTTCCGAGAATTCGTCGTAGGCCTCCCGCGCGTGCCGGCGCGCCACCTCGCGCTCCTCCAGGAAGGCGTCGTAGCCGCCGTCGTAGACGGACGTCCTGTTTTGGGCGAGGTCCAGCTCGACGACGGTGGTCACGCAGCGGGAGAGGAATTCGCGGTCGTGGGAGACCAGCACGGCGCCGCCGCGCAGGCCCTGCACGAACTTCTCCAGCCGGTCCAGCCCATCCAGGTCCAGGTCGTTGGTGGGCTCGTCCAACAGCACAATGTCGAAGCGGCTCAGCAGCAGTGCAGCCAGGCCCACGCGGGCGGCCTGCCCGCCGGAGAGCCCGGTCATTTCCGCGTCGGGTCCGATCTCCAGGCCCAGGTCGGCGAGCACCGCGGGCATGCGGTCCTCCAGGTCGGCCGCGCCGGAAGCCATCCAGCGGTCGAAGGCGGCGGAGTAGGCCTCGGCGGACGCGTCCGTGCCGTCGGCCAGGGCCTTTGCGGCGGCCTCCATCGCCCGGGTGGCCGCGGCGGCGCCGGTGCGCCGGGCGATGTACGCGGCGACGGTTTCCCCGGGCACGCGCTCGTGCTCCTGCGGGAGCCAGCCCACGAACGCGTCCGCCGGGGCGGTGCTTACGGAGCCGGCCTGCGGGGTGTCGACGCCGGCCAGCAGGCGCAGCAGCGTGGTCTTGCCCGCCCCGTTCTGGCCGACGACGCCGACCACGTCGCCGGGGGCGACGGTGAAGCTCAGGTCGTGGAAGAGGGTGCGGTGGCCGTGGCCGCCCGAAAGGTCCTTGGCGACGAGGGTTGCGCTCATGCCCCCAGTCTAGGGGGCGGGAGCCGCCCGGACGCCAGAGCGCGGCCACGGCCCGGTGCCGGGAAGGCGCGCTAGGAGAGTTCGCGCAGGGTGTCGGCCAGCGGCGTGGTCGGGCGGCCGATCAGGCGGGACAGGTCGCCGGTTGCCAGCTCCAGGGCCCCGGCGCGGATGCCGGCGTCGAGGGCGGTCAGGAACCCGGCCGTGCCTTCGTCCAGGCCCGCCTCAAGGAGCGCCGCGCGGTGTTCCTCGGGGGACAGGTCCCGGTAGACAACCTCGCGGCCGGTGATCTGCGTGAGGACCGCGGCGAGTGTCCGGTAGTCCCAGGCCGTGTCCCCGGACAGTTCGTAGGTCTTGTTCTGGTGCCCGGTCCCGGCCAGTACCGCGGCGGCGGCCTCGGCGTAGTCGCGCCGGGCGGCGCTGGCCACCCGGCCGTCTCCGGCGCTGCCGATGACCACGCCGGTCTGGGCGGCCTGGGCGAGGGTTTGCGCGTAGTTCTCGTTGTACCAGCCGTTGCGCAGGATCGTGTACGGCAGTCCCGAGGCGAGGATGGCCTGCTCGGTGGCCACGTGCTCGGGGGCCAGGACCAGTTTCTCCGGGTCGCCGCCGAGCACGCTGGTGTAGACGATCCGGCCGGCGCCGGCCTTCACGGCGGCGTCGATTGCGTTGGTGTGCTGGCGCACGCGCTGGCCCACCTCGGTTCCGGAGACCAGCAGCACGGCGTCGGCGCCGGCGAAGGCGGCTTCCAGCGCGGACGGATCATCGAAGGAGGCCCGCGCGGTCCGCACGCCCAGGGCTGCGAGCTGCGCCAGCTTCTCCGGATTGCGTCCGATGGCGGTGATTTCCGCCGCCGGTATTCCGGAGGCCAGGAGGCTCTCGATGGCCAGGCGGCCCAAGTGGCCGGTGGCGCCGGTGACGGCAAAAGTCATAGTGAAGGTCCTTTCGGGAAACGGTGCAACGGCCGAAGGGGCCATCCACCCCTGCCAACCGCGGGATCCGCGCGCGCATTCCTGAAGGCGGGCACGCCGCCCCGGATTTCGCTGCCGCGCCCGGTTCCGGGCCGCGGCCTCAACCGGGCGTTACCAGCGCCTGCGGCCAAACTAACCAGCGCCTGCGGCCGAACCAACCAGCGCCTGCGGCCGGGTCAATCAGCGCCTTCGGCCGAACAGCAGCGAGGCCAGTGCCGTGGCGGCGGTGACCGTGTAGACCGACGGCCAGGCGCCGATCTTCTTGGACAGCGGGTGGGAGAGCCCGAACGCGGCAATGTAGGCGCCGGTCAGCGCGGCCGCGCGGCCGGTGCCGGCATTCTTCCTCCACAGCACGAAGGCGCCGGCGCCGGCGGCGGCGAGCACGGCGCCGCCGAGCTTGCGGTTGCCGGTGTCCCGCGCGGTCTTGTAGCCGCCGATCAGGCCGGCGGAGGCGAGCAGGGAAGAGATGAGCGGACCCATGGGGACTCCTTAACGAGCGGACTCAGCGGACTGTCCCCAGCCTAGAGGTCCCGACGGCCCCAAGTCCCCCCACAGCCTGCGGACGGCAGCGGCAAAGTGCCGGAGGAACAGGCGACGGCGGGGGCCGCCCCATAGGAGCGGCCCCCGCCGTCGTGCACTGCCCTGCCCTGCACTGCACTGCCCTGCCCTGCCGTGCCGGGGAGTTGGGCGCGGGGGACTGGGTCGAGGGTTAGGCCAGGGGTTAGGGCAGGGACTAGGCCAGGAAGGAGGCCTTGGCGCGTCCGGCGAACAGGACGCGGTCCAGGGAGAAGCGTCCCGCACCGAGCAGGGCAATGGCTGCGGAACCGGCGGCCAGGGCCAGCACCAGCTCGAAGCCGTTATCCGCGACGAAGATGCCGAATGGGGCATGGACAGTGGCGATCGCGCCCGCCATGGCCAGTGCCAGGGCGGCGCCGGCGACGCGGGCCAGCAGGCCCAGGATCAGGGCGATGCCGCCGGCGACCTCGAGGGTGGCCATGAGCGGGGCGACGAGTCCGGCCGCCGGAATGCCCATCTGTTCGAACGCGGCGGTGGTGCCCGGGATGGTGAACTGGCTGAACTTCTGCCAGCCGTGGGCCAGGAACAGGAAGCCGATCGCCACCCGGAGCACGGCCAGGGCGATGCCGGCAGTGGCCGTGCTCGCGGGGGTCGGCGTCGCCGGGGCGGTCGTCTGTGCGGTCGTCGGGGCGGTGGTGGTGGTCACGGGATTCCTCACGTAAAGCTTGAAGATTGAACCACTTAAGGATGCCCCAGACAAGTTGAACTGTCAACTATCGAGAGTCTGGCCGGTTGCCTCCGGGGCCTGCGGGGGTTCGGGCGGGCCTGCTTCGGGGGTGGCCAGCAGGGCGGCCCTGATGGCCGTGCCCAGGACCGCCGCACCGGCCCGGCTGGGATGCACGCCGTCGTGGGAGAGTCCGGGGCCGAAGCGGCCAGGGTCCATCGCGTCGCGCAACCCCGCGGAGGCGTCCGTCCACTCCCAGCCCTGCCCGGAGGCGAACCCCGGAAGCCAGGCGTTGTAGGCCTCAGTGGGCGCGGCGAAACCGTCCCGGGGCGGGATGGAGCAGACCACCACCCGTGGGGCGCCCACGCGTGCGGCAATGGACTTCAGGTTTTCCGCGATGGCCGTAAAGGGGACGCCCCGGTAAATGTCGTTGGTGCCGGCGAGGATCACCAGCGTATTGACCGATCCCGGCGGGGGCGCGTGGGCGGCCAGTGCCGCGGCCATCTCCGCGGTCGTCGCTCCGTCGCGGGCCCAGCCACCAGCAAACGCCGCGCCCCCGCCCTGGGCGAACCGCACCCAGGAGCGGTTACCGACCGCGCGCGCGGCGACCGCGGGGCTGCCGTCGGCCGTAATGGAATCCCCGGCCACGGCGAAGGCCAGCGCCCCGGCTCCCGGCGGGGGAGCGGCCTGCGGAATCCGCGGCTCCGTGTCCCGCAACCACAGGAGGAGCGCGGCCGCCACCAGTGCGGCGAGGACGCCGGCCGCGGCGGCGAGGCGGCCCGGGCGCGTGGGATGCCCCTGACCGGTGGAAACTCCCGGGCGGGCGGGATGTCCTTGGCGGGCAGTGCGATGCAGGCGGTCACCCATGGCGGCTCCTCCCGAAGGTGCAGGGCCTTCAGGGTAGCCCCCAAATCCCCCGCTGACCGGGGGAAACAGGACACGAATCAGCGACAATCCCGACGCCCCCAAACCCTTGTCCGGAGGCGGTCCGGAGGCGGTCCGGAGGCGGTCCGGAGGCGCAGCCGGGGCTAGCCGTCCAGCCCGCCGGTGCAGGCGGCGCCCGGCTCCGGGGTCTGCTCGCCCTGGCGGTACTTGGCGATGAACGTGGGGATGCGCGGGTCGGAGGCGGTGTCGACGGCCAGCTGGACGCCCCAGGCGGAGAGCTTGATCGGCTCCTCCTGGTCGTTAAACGGGCTGAGCAGCAGGTAGGTGCGCTCACCCACCAGTTCCTCCAGTGCCGCCTTCTCCTCGGCGGAGATGTCCGAGCGGTACGTGATCCAGACCGCGCCGTGTTCCAGCGAGTGCACCGCGTGGGTCTCGTCGATCTCCCTGTTGTAGATCCCGCAGTTCGCCCACACCGGGTAGTGGTCCCCGCCCACACCGGGGCGCTGGGGATAGTCGACGTCGGTCTGGACGTGGTTGGAGGCCAGGTCGGTATAGACCTGCACGCCCTCGATTGGCTGCGAGGCGGCGGCCTCGAGCTCCGCGCGCTGTTTCGCCTCCCCTGACAGGACGACGGCAGTTGGCACGGCGATCGCGAGGGCGGCTGCGGCAGCCACGCCGATGGTGATCAGGCGGGTGCGCTTGGCCTTCTTCTGCTGGTTGGCCACCATGGCCTGGGCCTGTTCGCGCTTGGAATTGGCGGAGGCGGTGTTCTTGCCCATTCTGGTCGAATCCGTTTCTGTTGGAGTTTGGTGAATTGCGTGGGGGGGAGGCAGGGGGCCCTTGGGGCGTTCCCTGCCGCCAGGTGTTCTAGGGCAGGCTGTCCAGCAGGGCGGCCAGGGCCCGGACCTCGGCGTTCTGCGCGGCGACGACCTTCTGCGCGAAGTCCAGGATGAGCGGGTTGTGGGCCCGGTCCAGGGCGGCCTCGGCCATGGCCACCCCGCCCTGGTGGTGGCGGATCATCAGGGTCAGGTAGAGCCGGTCCGCGTCGGTGCCGCGGGCAGCCTCAAGCTGGCGGATCTGTTCCGGGGCGGCCATGCCCATGGACTCCCAACCGTGCGCCTGCGTCCCCTGGGTCGTTCCCTGCGTCCCCGATGTCTCAGCGCCGTGCCCGGTATGGCCGCCATCCTTCGGTGCCATGTCCACCATCCAGGCCATCTCCGGGCGCTCTCCGGTCTGTGGAAGCCCCCAAGTGCGCAGCATGGCGAACAGCTGTCCTGACTGGTGGGCCTGGGTGGTGGCGATGTCGTACGCAATGGAGCGCACGGCCTCGTTGGTGGAATTGTCCCGCACGATCAGGGACAGCTGCACGGCCTGGTTGTGGTGGGTCTGCATGTCGCGGGCGAAACCGGCATCGGCGGACAGTTCGCTCGGGTAGCCGGTGCGCGGGCTGAGCGTCCCCAACATCCAGCCCCCGAACCCGACTGCCACCACCAGGGCTGCGATCGCGGCCAGGAGCGCGCGCTGGGGTCCGCGCCCGGGCGCGGATCCGGCGCCCTGCAGTTCGGGGACGTCCTGCAGTTCGGGGGCGTCCTGCAGTTGGGGGGCGCCGGCCGGGTTGGGGGCGTCCTGTGGTTCGGGGACGACGGCGGCCGGCTGGAGGCTGCCCGGCCGGGGGCCGTCCGGTACTCGGGGGGAGGGGGACATCGTGTTCTCCGGGGTCGTCAGGGGCGCGCGTAGGATGCGCGTCTTGCGGGGGCGCGGCGCGCCGGCCGTGCAGGCAGCGGTGCCGGGCGCGGTGGCGGTGCTCCCTACGTACGGCTGATGGAGAGTGCGATGAGGTCCGGGGCGGGAGCCGGCACCGGGGAGCCGGCCAGCCCGGCCCGTTCAGCCGCGTAGCGCGGGTGGTCCCAGCGCAGGTCCGCGTCCGGGCGCGGACCTGCGGCAGGGGTGGTGAGTTGGAGGTCCGCCTGGTTGTGGCACGCCGGAACGGGCGGGGCCTGGTCCGGGCATGGGCCATCCGCGGCGGCAGGTTCCAGAGGCAGCGGCGCGTCCGGCTGCTGTCCGGCGCCGGCTGGTCCGTCCACAGGATTCACCGCGTCCACGGCATGCTGGGTCCCCTGGTGCCCGGTCCCCGGAGAGGCCAGGGCCTGGGAGGACTGCCCGGCGCTGGAGGTCAGGCAGGCGGACACCACCACGGCGACCAGGGCCACGGCAGCCAGCAGGGCGGCGGCCAGGCGGCAACGGGGCGCAGCCACGCTCCTTGTCCTGCGTGCCACGGTCCAACCACCTCCCTGTCGTTTCGCTGTGCTGTCTTTTCTGCGCTGTCTTTTTTGCTGCCTTGTGTGCTGCGCCCTGGCTGCCCTGCTGGCTTGAGGCGCGCTGCCTCCCGCCACCCTGCTGGCTTGAGGCGCTGCCTCCCGCCACCCTGCGTTGCGCAGCGTCTCAACCGTGTCCGCCGCCTTCCCGGGCGGGGCCCGGACGCCGCACCGGACCGCGGGCGGGGAACGGTTGGCATTGAAAGCGTATCGGACGGTCCCAATTTGCTCACAGCAACGTGTCCTAGCCTCGTCGGATGAACGAAACACACTTTGCGGGGGTTCCGGTGCTGCAGGCGGCAGGGGAGCCCCCGGCCGTAGGGGACTGGTGGGATGCGGTGGTTGCCGGGTTTGCCCACGGTTCCCTGCTGCACCCCGAGCCGATGACCGTCATGCTGATTATCGCGGTGGCCGTGGGCCTTGCCGTGCTGCGGCCCACCTGGCGCTGGTTTGGGCTGTTCGTGACCTTCGTGCACGAGTTGGGCCATGCCTTTGCGGCGCTGACCACGGGGCGGATCGTCAAGGGGATCCATCTGAACTTCGACCACTCCGGCCAGATGACCAGCCTCGGCCGGACCCGGCGGGGAGCCGCGTGGGCAGGCTTCTGGGGCTACCCGGCGCCGGCGCTGGCAGGTGCCGCGCTGGTATGGTCCGCCTGCGCCGGATGGGCCGGTGCGGCCCTGTCCCTTGGCGCCCTGGTCCTGCTGGCGGCACTGCTGTTCATCCGCAACGCCGCCGGGGTCCTCATTGCCGTGGCCTGCGCCACGGTGGCCCAACTGCTGGTGATGTTCATTCCCAAGGAGGCCGTCGCCTACGTGGTGCTGGCATTGGGGATCGGACTGCTGGTCGGCTCCGTGAAGGACTGGTTCAAGGTCCTCTCCGTCCACATCCGGCGGCGCAGCCACGTGCACAGTTCGGACGCCTACATCCTCTACCGGACCACGGGGGTCCCTTCCGGGGTGTGGCTGGCCGGGTTCGCGGCGGTCGTGGCCGCCTGCGCGGGTTTTGCGTTCGCCACCCTCGGGGACGCCGTGGTGTCCTACGCCTAGGCCCGCCCAGTCACCCTGCACCGGCGCGCGCTGATGTGGAGTGCGCCGATGTGGGGTGTGCCACGGGCACGGCCGTATCCTCTGCTGTAGAGCGTGCAGGTGAACCACCTCCGACAAAGGATGGATATGGCCCCGACCCCCACGACGTTCGACCTCGCCGAGAAGGCCGCGGACCGGGGCGCTGTCGCCGCCGCGCTCGCCGGGGCTGCACCGGCCTGCTTTTGGCTGGACACGGCGGAGCGCCCCGAACCCCGCCCGCCGGTGAGCGCGGACCTGGACGCCGACTTAGCCGTGGTCGGGGGCGGATACACGGGGTTGTGGACCGCGCTGATGGCGAAGGAACGCAATCCGCGCCGGCGCGTGGTGCTGCTGGAGGGCCGCCGCATCGGGTGGGCCGCCTCCGGGCGTAACGGCGGATTCTGCCAGTCCAGCCTGACCCACGGCGAAGCCAACGGGCTCAAGCACCTGCCCCGGGAGAACCAGCAGTTGGTCCGGCTGGGGCTGGAAAACCTGCGCGAGATCCGCGAAGCCCTGGAGCGGTACCGGATCGACTGCGACTGGGAGGAGACCGGCAGCCTGGAGGTGGCCACCGAACCGCACCAGGTCGACTGGCTGAGGGGGATGGCGGAGCCCGGGGGCGCGGAGTTCCTGGGCCGGAATGCGGTGCGCGCCGAGGTGAGGTCCCCGACCTACCTCGCCGGCCTCTGGAACCGGCGTGGCACCGCCATGGTCAACCCGGCCAAGCTCGCCTGGGGCCTGGCCCGTGCGTGTGCGGACCTCGGTGTGCGGATCCATGAGGGCACCCCGGTGCGGGGCCTGCGCAGGGAGGGCGCCGGCGTCGTGCTCTCCACGGACGGCGGCGAGGTGAGGGCGGCGAAGGCCGCCCTGGGGACCAACGCCTTCCCCTCCCTGCTCCGGCGCACCCGGCTTTTCACCGTCCCGGTCTACGACTACGCGCTGGTGACCGAGCCGCTGACCGCCCGGCAGGTGGAATCGGTCGGCTGGTGGCACCGGCAGGGCGTGTCCGACCTCAACAACCGCTTCCACTACTACCGGCTCACCGCGGACAACCGGATCCTGTTCGGCGGTTATGACGCGCTCTACCACTTCGGCCGCTCGATGAGGCCCGAATACGAACACTCCGAGGCCACCTACCGCCGCCTCGCCGCCCACTTCCAGGCCACCTTCCCGCAACTGAAGGGGGTGCTTTTCACGCACGCCTGGGGCGGGGCGATCGACACCTGCTCGCGGTTCTTCCCCTTCTTCATGCGCGCCCACGGCGACCCCCAGGCCGGTTACACCGGCCTGGGGGTCGCGGCCACCCGGTTTGGCGCGAACGTGATGCTGGACCTGCTCGACGGCGCCCGCACCGAGCGCACCAGCCTGGAGATGGTGCGGCGCAAGCCCGTGCCCTTCCCGCCCGAGCCCTTGGCCTGGGCGGGAATGAGGCTGACGGCGGCGGCGATGGTCCGGCAGGACCGCAACGCCGGCAAGCGCGGGCCGTGGCTGCGCTGCGCCGACGCGCTGGGGATGGGATTCGATTCGTGAGGGGCTTCACGTCCGGTACCGGGCACCTGTGCCGCGTGGACCGGAGCGAATGACCGGGGCGCTATCCAGCATCGCCCGCATTCGCCGCATTCGCCGCATTCTGGCCGCAGGGCTGGCGGCCCTGGCCCTCACCGGCGCGGCCGGCGGACTGGCCGCGACTCCGGCATAGGCCGCACCGGCCTCCACCTGGGACCAGGTGGCGAAGCTGGGCCTGCGCGGATAACTCAGCACAGATAACCAGCCGCGTCGGGGCGGCGCACCGCCCCGGTGTAGTGATTTGGCCCTGCCGGGCGGAAAATGGCCGCATGACGCCCTGGATGGTTGACGGCAAAAGGTTCGATTTTCGCCTCATCAACGCACGGAGTTGGTGGATCGCCACGGAACTGTGCAGGCGCCACCCCCAGTTGGCGATCATCGAGCGGCATCCCCCGGACGGTCCACACGACTCCCTGGCCCTCTTCGACGAGTCGGCGGGACGCACGCTCGTCGACCTCAATCGGGCCGGGAGCCTGGGGGTCAACCTTCCCGGCGACGGCAAGGACGGTGGGGATGGCGCGCTGGGGTTCGGGTGGGCGGAGGTGTTCTCGACGGAACCGTTGCGGACGGTGACGCGCTTGGAGTCCGACGCCGGCCTCGCCGCCCCGCGCAAGCGCCTGGCAACCACCGGCCATCTCCTCAGCTACCGGTTGATCACCATACTGGTGGAGGCCAGCGCCAACGGGGCGCAGCCATGGGAGGTGCGCTCCGCCTACATCGACGCCCCCGGGGAAGACCGTGGCCCCAGCCGGCACCTCTTCGAGGAATTCCCTGGCGCGGCGGAGCAGCGCGAGCGCATCGGAGAGGTTCCCTCCGGGGACCCCGCCCGCGGGTTCTGGGCGTTCCGGCGGCGGGACCAGGTCGAGTTCATGATCGACCACTGGGCAACGCTCTACCGGCGCGAGCGCGATCCCATGGAATTGGAGCCGGCCTTCCGGGACGCCGGCCGCAACGTGTGGAAACTCATTGCCCACGTCTTTGCCGACGAATTGGAATGAGGGTCCGCCGGGGACCGGCCCGCGCCCTTGAGGCTTGAAGGTCGACGCTTGAAGGTCCTCCCGCCCGCTTCCCAAAACCCGTCCGGCACGTCGCGCGCCCGCGTGGGGCACAATACGGAGAACGGGGTTTCGGGGGACGCAGCCGCGCTGGTGCGCCGGCCGTGACCACTTGTGCGGGTTTGACGCTAAACGGCCGCCGCGGAATGCGGCAGGGGAAGGCGCGGATGCCATGGGGGTGACGATGTGGCAGGGGAGCGGACGGGAGCTGGCCGACCTGGTCATGTCCCCGCGGGACAAGCCCCTGGTGATCGTCTCCCGCGTGCCCGGCAGCGGCGAACTGCACTTGGACACTGCGCGCATTGAGGAAGAGGTGGGCGATTGGGCCGACGTCGTCCTGGTCCGCAACGGGACGCCGACCCGCGAGCTGCAGCGGCACCTTCCGGAGAACTGGCAGGTGTTCGGCAACGCGGCGCGGGTCTATCCGCGGCCGGTGGACGGGCTGGCCCCCGGGCCGGGCCGCTACTTCATGGCCCGGGACCCGCGGGAAGTGGAGCGGCGCACGCGGGAGCTGATCGATGAGGTGCTCGCCCTTCCCGGGCCGGCCGCCGCCGAAGCCGGCCCCGCGCAGCCCGTCGCGCCGGCGCGGGTGGAAAAAGCCGGCACCGTCAAGGGATTCTTCGCCGAGGGAGCCTGCGCCTGGGTGGAACTGGACGACGGCGGCATGGCCCAGATTGCGCAGCCGGACGTGGTTCCGGGGGTGCGGCTGGATTGGCTGCTCTCCCCGAAACAAGAGGTCCAGGGCCTGTTCGATGCCGAACGGCACACGCTGGACATTGCCGGCTCCGTGCTTCGGCCGCGGCTGCTGGAGGCCTACACCTGGGGCCAGGTGGTGTTGTGCCTGGTGCTCACCGCCAGTGTGGACCGGGCGGTGCTCAGTCCGCTTCCGGGGGAGGAGATCGAGGTCCTGCGGGCCGACGTGTCCTCCAATGAGCTGGACGGGGTCGATTCCCTGCTCGCGCCCGGCCAGGTGGTCGCGGCCCGGCTGGTGCTGGAGGCGGGCAGGCGGCGGCTGCGGCTGGTGGATGTGGACGATGACGATCCGGTGGCCCCGGCGCCGGTGCTGGTGCGCGGCGGGCTGCCGTGGCTGGTGGAGGGCCGGGACCTGCTGCCGCCCGCGGGAGAGGAGTCCGACGCCGGAGAGGAAGCCGCGGTGCGTGCTCCGGAGGCCGCAGCCGTCCCGGCCCAGGGGAAAGGAACGCCCCCGGCAGGCGCGGCCATGACTGGTGCCCCCGTCCCGCCCCCCGCCCCCGCCCAGGCCGCGGATGCTTCAGGCGGACCCGCCCTGCCCGGACCTGCCGGAGGGCCCCTCCCGCCCGATGCCGCCGCTGCCGGGAATCCGGCCTCCGATGCCAAGGCCCGCGGCGGGGCGGCCCTGACCGAGGCCCTGCTGAAGGTGGCCGAATTGAAGGCGAGGGTGGAGCGGGCCGAAGCCGCCGCCGTCGTACTCCAGGACGCGGCCGCCCGGGCCGGGCAGGCGGAGGCGGAGCTGGCGCGGGAACGGGCGGAGGCCGCCCGGCTGCGGATGGAGAACCTGCGGATCTCCGAGCAGCGCAACAAGGCGCAGAAGCTGGCCCGCAAGGGCGCGAAGTCCGCGGAAGCCAGGCCGGCCCGGGAGCTGTTTTCCACCGGCGAGGAGGCGTTGCGGCACGAGGTGTACCTGGCGTGGGTCGAGCGGATCCCGGCCCTCGAGAAGGCGGACCGGCCGCTGCGGCAATACGGGGTGGGGGCCGGGTTCGCCAAGGCGTACTTCGCGCAGCCGCCGGACATCCGGCACAAAGCGGCCAAGGCGCTGGTGGACCTCCTCACCGCGGAACCGGGGCAGGCAGTTCCACGCCAGGTGCACGAGTGGCGCACCGGACGCGGCGGGCACAACCCGCCCCATACCCGCGACGACGGGGCCGTGGGCTTCCGGATGTACGTGGAGGAGAACACCCCGGGGGCAAGGCGCCTGCACTTCTGGAAGCTGCCCGACGGCGGAATCGAGCTCCATGACGTGGGGGTGCACGACAAGGACCTGGCGTAGGGCGTGGGGCCGCGTGCCCGCGGGGCCCCGCCCTGCCGGGGCAACCCTTTTCGCCATAATTCCAGGCCGGTTGCCACAACCCCCTGTACAGTATCTCCAAGCAGTGGATGTGGTGGCCTGGATCACAGCCGGGCCACCCGGATACAGAAGCAGGGGAAGGACGATGAGCCACCTACTCGCCGAGGCCCTGGATGTGGTTGACGCCACCGACGCCTACGACTCAAGCAACGAGGCCCGCGGGCGGCGCGCCCATGCCCGCGTGCTGGCCATGATCGAGCTGGCGGAAGCGACCGCCAGGCTGCACCGGGAACAGCGCATCGCGAATCTCCTCCAGCTGGCGCAGCTGGACACGAAGGATTCGCGGTGGGCACTTAAGGAAGCCCGCCGGCTGCTGGCAGCGGACGGCGGGCTGTTGGGCAACGTCAACGACGCCGCCTGAGGACCGGCGGGTTCCAAAAGCGGCTTCCACGAGCGTATTCCACGAGCGGTGCCGCCGGTGCACGCTCTCCGCGACCTGCCCGGCGTGGACGGTCACCATCCGCCCCTACCTACGCCCCAGCAGGAGGATCCCATGACCACCACCCACCACGATGTCCTGATCATCGGCGGGGGAGCGGCCGGCCTCAGCGCCGCCACTACCCTGGCCCGCTCGCTGCGCGACGTGCTGGTGGTCGACGCCGGCGAACCGCGCAACGCCCCGGCCCACTCGGCCCACAACCTGCTGGGCCGCGAGGGCGTCAATCCGCTCGAACTGCTCACCGCCGGCCGCGCGGAGGCCGAGTCCTACGGCGCCCGCATCCTCCAGGACCGGGCCGTCTCCGTCCGCCGTGAAGACGGCGGATTCGCCGTCGAACTGGGTTCGGCCAACACCGCCACCGCCCGCCGCCTGCTGCTTGCCACCGGCCTGGTGGACGAACTCCCCGACGTTCCCGGCCTGCGCGAGCACTGGGGCAGGAGGGTGCTGCACTGCCCGTACTGCCACGGGTGGGAGGTCCGCGGGCGGAAGATCGGGGTGCTCGCCACCACCCCCATGGCCATGCACCAGGCCCTGCTCTTCCGCCAGCTCAGCGACCGCGTCACCGTCCTGCTGCACCAGCTGCCCGGCTTCGAACCGGAGGAGGCCGCGCAGCTGGAGGCAATCGGCGTGCGGACCGTGCCCGGCCGGGTGGTGGGCGTGGAGTCCCTGGATGCTGCCGGATCGGTGCAGGGTACGGCGCCGGACGCCGGGCCGGGCACGGGTGCCGCCGCGGAGGCGGGGCTGGGGGTGGTCCTGGAGGACGGGACGCGCGTGGACGTGGATGCGCTTGCCGTGGGTCCGCGGATGGTCGCCCGCGCGGAACTGTACGAACAGCTCGGCGGCACGCTGTCCGAGCAGCCGATGGGCCGTTTCATCGAGACCGGTCCCATGGGGCGGACCCCGCTCGAGGGCGTGTGGGCGGCGGGCAACGCGAACGACCTCTCCGCCATGGTCTCCGTCGCCGGCGGGGCCGGAACCATGGCCGCCGCGGCAATCAACGCCGACCTGGCCGAGGAGGACGCCCGCGCGGCAGCAGCCCGCGCCGCCGCGGTCTGACGGCCCGGGGCCCCAGCGTGGGGCCGTCCCCGGATAGGGCGGTGTTCCCTGCGCTTCGCAGCTTTATCCCGCAGCTTTATCCCACTGCTCTACTCCGGGGCGGAAGTCCCGCCGGCCAGCCCCATGAACATTGTCCGGTGCAGCACGTCCACGTGCCGGCGGGACACCTCCACCGCCGCGGCCACGTCACCGGCCTGCAGGGAAGCTACCAGCGCAATGTGGTCCTGGTTGGACTGGTGCAGCAGCGCGATCGGATAGGGGATGAAGTAGGCGTAGAGCTCCGTGAGGGTCTCGTTGTACGCCTCCACCGCAGTACCCAGCCCGGAGGCCGCGGCAACCAGCCGGTGGAACCGCTCGTCCGCCTGGTGGTAGTCGGACCAGTTGGTGGACGCGGCCATCTCCGCGGTGAGGCGCCCCAGCTCCTCCAGCTGCTCCGCGGTGGCGTTCACCGCGGCATAGTGCGTGACCGCGCATTCGAACAGCAGGCGGCGGTCCACCAGCCGGTGCGCCGCCTGGGATTCGGCCGGCGAGGCGGCCAGCTCCTGCAGCACCCGGTGCGGGGGCTCGTCCGCGACGAACGTTCCGCCTCCCCGTCCCCGCCGCCGCACCACCACGCCCTGCTCGGCCAGGGAGGCCAGCGCGCGGCGGGCGGTGATCGGGCTCACCGACAGGCCCAAGGCGACCTCCTGCTGGTCCGGCAGGCGTTCCCCGGGCTTGAGCAGTCCCAGGGAGATGGCCAGGCCGATGCGCAGCTTTACGGCATCGATGGCGCTGCGGCGGTCGTAACCGGCCAGCGCTGCGGAATCGATGGCCGGCACTCCTGCGCCGGGGGCGGGACGGGTGCTCATGCCTTCCACTTTACGGGCCCGGAAAACGCCTGCTTCCATAATTAGTTCATTATGATCTAATATGGCGAAAGCCACACCCGCCCAGCTTGGAGAGAGCCCGTGCCACGCACCCTTCCCCTTGTCGCCGTCCAGGCGCCGCCGCGCCTGATCGGCGAACCGATCTCCGCCTTCGCCGCCGAGGTCCGCGCCGCCGTCGAGCACCACCCCGAAGCCCGGCTGGTGGTCTTCCCGGAACTGCACCTGTTCGGCGACGGCAGTCCGGACCTCCAGCGGACCGAGGCGCTGCAGGAATCGGCCGAACCCTTGGACGGCCCGCGGGTCAGCCGGCTGCGGGAGCTGGCCGCGGAACTGGGCGTCTGGCTGGTCCCGGGCAGCGTCTGCGAGCGCGGACCGCAGGGCCAGCTGTTCAACACCGCGCTGGTGTTCTCTCCCGAGGGGGAGCTCGCCGGCCACTACCGCAAGATCTTCCCCTGGCGCCCGCACGAGCCCTACGATCCCGGCAGCCGCTTCACCACCGTGGACCTGGACGGGATCGGCCGGGTGGGCCTGAACATCTGCTATGACGCCTGGTTCCCCGAGGTGACCCGCCAGCTGGCCTGGATGGGTGCGGAGGTGATCCTCAACGTGGTCAAGACCACCACCCCGGACCGGCGGCAGGAACTGGTGCTGGCCCGGGCGAACGCGATCGTGAACCAGGTGTTCATGGTCAGCGTGAACTGCGCCGGCCCCACCGGGCAGGGCCGCAGCCTGATCGTCGATCCGGAAGGCAACACCCTTGCCGAGGCCGGGGACGACGCCCCGGCGCGGCTGGCCGCTGACCTGGACCTCGGCGCCGTCGAACGCGTCCGCACGCACGGAACCGAAAACGTCAACCGCCCGTGGTCCCAGTTCCACGCCGGCGAGCCCGCCATCGAACTGCCCATCTACCAAGGCCGGATCGACCCGGCCACCTGGACCCCGCAGTCCACCAACCGCTAAGGAACCCACCGGTGACAACGCAACCCACACTTGCACCCACGCTGAAGCTGCCCTCGCTGGTCCTGTTCGGGCTGGCCTACCTCACCCCGCTGATCGTCCTGGGGATCTTCGGCGTCATTGCCGAGGCCACCGGGGGAGCCTCCCCGTCCGCCTACCTGGTGGCCCTGGTGGCGATGCTGTTCACCGCGCACAGCTACGGGCGCATGGCCGCGGCCTACCCGGTGGCCGGATCCGCCTACACCTACGTGCGCAAGTCCATCGACCCGCGCGCGGGCTTCCTGGTGGGGTGGGCGATCCTGCTGGACTACCTGTTCCTGCCCATGGTGATCTGGCTGATCGGCGGCTCCTACCTCAGCGCCCAGTTCCCGGGCGTGCCCATCGCGGCGTGGATCGTGGGGTTCATCCTGGTCACCACCGCCCTGAACATCCTGGGCATCAAGGTCGCGGACAAGGCCAACTTCCTCCTGATGGCGTTCCAGCTGCTGGTGATCGTATTGTTCGTGGCGCTGTCCATCGGCAGCGTCGTCTCCGCCTCCGGGGCCGGCGGCCTGGCCAGCACCGAGCCGTTCTTCAACGCCACCTCCAGCTTCGGCACCATCACCGCCGGCGCGGCCATCGCCGCCTACTCCTTCCTGGGGTTCGACGCCGTCACCACCCTCACCGAGGAGACCGTCGAGCCGCGCAGGAACATGCCCCGGGCCATCATGCTGATCGCCCTGATCGGCGGCGGAATCTTCATTGCGGTCTCCTACGTGACGCAGCTGGTCCACCCGGGCGGGGTGTTCGAGGACTCCGCCTCGGCGGCCAGCGCCATCGCCCTGCAGATCGGCGGACAGCTCTTCGGCGCCATCTTCCTGGCGGGCCTGGTGGTGGCGCAGTTCGCCTCCGGCCTGGCCGCGCAGGCCAGCGCCTCCCGGCTGCTCTATGCGATGGGCCGCGACGCGGTGCTGCCCAAGGCGGTGTTCGGCCGGCTGGATCCGCGGTTCCGCACTCCGGTGGTGAACCTGGCGGTCACCGGGGCGGTGGGCCTGATCGCGATCTTCCTGGACGTGGCCACCTCCACCTCCTTCATCAACTTCGGCGCCTTCACCGCGTTCACCCTGGTCAACCTCTCGGTGGTCTTCCACTTCGTGCGCCAGCGCCGGGAGGGGAACCGGCTGAACCCGGTCAGCTACGTGGCGGTGCCGGCGGTCGGGGCAATTGTCTGCGCCTACCTGCTGTCCCGGCTGGACGGCCACGCGATTACGCTGGGACTGTGCTGGCTTGCCGCGGGCGTCCTGCTGCTGGCCACGATCACCCGGGGCTTCAAGGCGGCGCCGCCGGAGATGGCCGCCACCGAAAAGGTTGCGGCCTAGGCGTCCGGACAGGCGCGGAAGGGGGCTGGGGCCGTGGGGATTGAGCTGTGAGGATTAAGCCGTGAGGATTGCGCTGGGGCAGCTGGAATCGGGGACGGACATCCAGGCCAACCTCGCGGCGATCGAGCGCTTCAGCGCGCAGGCCGCCCGCGACGGCGCACAGCTGGTGGCCTTCCCGGAGTACGCCAGCTATGAGAAGAAGGTGGTGGACGCCTCCTTCCCCGCGGTGGCCGAGCCCCTGGACGGTCCCGTGGGCACCGCCCTGGCCGGCATCGCGCGCCGGCACGGGGTGGCGCTGGTGGCCGGCGTCGTCGAGGCCTCCGGGGACCCGGAGCGCGCCTACAACACGCTGGCCGCGTTCGGGCCCGACGGCGCCCTGCTGGCCCGCTACCGGAAGATCCACCTCTTCGACGCCCAGGGGATCGGGGAATCCCGGTTCATCAAGCCCGCGCCCTCGGCGGAACCGGTGGTGTTCGGTTTCGGCGGCGTGAACTTTGGCCTGATGACCTGCTACGACCTGCGCTTCCCGGAGCTGGCCCGGGCGCTGTCCGACGCCGGGGCCGACGTGCTGCTGGCGTGCTCCTCCTGGGTGCCGGGCGAGCACAAGACCCGGCAGTGGATTGCCCTGGCCCAGGCCCGGGCCATCGAGAATGGGCTCTACGTGGCCGGTGCCTGCCAGGCCCCGCCGGTCTCGGTGGGGCACAGCCTGCTGGTGGACCCGATGGGCGCGGTGCTCACGGAGCTGGGGCTGGAACCCTCCGTGGCCGCCGCGGACGTTTCGCTGGAACGGATCGCCGAGGTGCGCCGGCAGTTCCCCATGTTCCGCCAGCGGCGGCTGGGGTAGGGCGGGAGCCTCAACAGCTCCCCGATGGCGGCTCGGGTTGCCACAGCGGGGCCTGCCCCCTGCCACAGCGATCCCATAGGGACCCCTCCTAGGCTGGGACCAACCCGGCAAACAGGAGGAACGGTGTTCCCGAAAGACGTACCCACATTAGACATGCCCACAGAAGACGTACCGCCAAGGCCCGTACCCCCAAGGCCCGTGCCTTCAAGGGGCGTGCCTTCAAGAGGCGCGGACCGCACGCCTGCCGCGGACTCACCCGCACCCGGCACCCACTACCAGGGCCGGCCCCTGCCCCGCCCGGACGAGGACCTCGAAGACCAGGGGCTCGGCTTTGACGTCGAGACCCTGCTGCGCCGCCGCAACGTGCTGAAGGCCTTCGGGATCGGGGCCATGGCCTTTGGCCTGGCCGCGTGCGGGACCGGACAGACGCCGTCGTCCTCCACCGCGGGCGCCTCCGGCACCTCGGCCGGGGAGATCCCGGACGAGACCGCCGGGCCCTACCCGGGGGATGGCTCCAATGGGCCCGACGTGCTGGAGCAAAGCGGGATCGTGCGCCGCGACATCCGCTCCAGCTTCGGGGATTCCTCCGGCACCGCCGGGGGCGTCCCGATGGAGCTGGAACTGACCATCACGGACCTGGCCAACGGCGGGGCGCCCTTCGCCGGGGTCGCGGTGTACGTGTGGCACTGCGACGCCGGCGGGAACTACTCGCTGTACTCCTCCGGCGTGGAGGACCAGAACTACCTGCGCGGGGTGCAGATCGCCGATGCCGCCGGCAAGGTGCGCTTCACCAGCATCTTCCCGGCCTGCTATCCCGGGCGCTGGCCGCACATCCACTTTGAGGTCTACCCGGACCAGGCCTCCATCGCCGATTCGGCGAACGCGATCGCCACCTCGCAGGTCGCGCTTCCGGAGGAGGCCTGCACCGCGGTCTACGCGACCGCCGGCTACGAGTCCTCGGTGCGCAGCCTCGCGGGCGTCACCCTGGCCAGCGACAACATCTTCGGGGACGACGGCGGCGCGAGCCAGCTCGGAACCCTCACCGGGAACGTGGAGAAGGGGTACGCGGTGGCGCTGGCCGTGGGCGTGGACACCGGCACCGCGCCCACCGGTGGCGGCATGTTCGGGGGAGGTGGCAGGCCCGGCGGGGTGTCTGGAGGGATGCCCGGCGGGGTGGCCGGCGGCGTCTCAGGCGGAACCGGTCCCGGGGTGCCGGTTACTAACGCCTGACCCCGGGCTCGTGCGGGCCGGAAGGACCCCGCACACCCCTTGCGGGGTCCTTCCGGCCGCGCTAACCTACAACCAAATGGTTGTATATGAGCTGAGTGACGCCGACGTTGACCGCATCTTCCAGGCACTGGCCGATGCGACCCGCCGCGACATCATCAAACAGGCGATGCTGCGGGAACAGTCGGTTTCGGAGCTGGCACGGCGCTATGCCATGAGTTTCGCCGCGGTGCAGAAACACGTGGCGGTGCTGGAGCGGGCTTCGCTGGTGATCAAGGAGCGGCGCGGGCGGGAGCAGGTGGTGCATCCCAACCCGGAGGCGCTCCGCAGGGCGGCGCGGCTGCTGGACGCCTATGAGGACGTCTGGCGCGGCCGGGCCGATCGTATTGGAGAGATCCTCTCGGGACCATAGAAGAAGGGGAAGCGCCATGACCGTTGTCAGCAGCAACAAGGACCTGGAGAACCTGACGCTCACGTTCGTGACCGAGTTCGACGCGACCGTGGAGCGCGTGTGGCAGGTGTGGGAGGACCCGCGCCAGCTGGAGCGCTGGTGGGGGCCGCCGACGTATCCGGCGACCTTCGAACGGTACGAGTTCGTGCCCGGCGGCAGCTGCCGCTACTACATGACCGGCCCGGACGGGGAGACGCCCCGCGGCTGGTGGACCATCACCGACGTCCAGGCCCCGCACCGGCTGGAATTCCAGGACGGGTTCGCCGGCGAGGACGGCGAGCCGAGTGGCTTCCTGGGGACCTCCACGTGCGTAGTGACCCTGGAAGAGACCGGCGGGGGCACCCGCATGACCTTGGTGTCCACCTTTGAAAGCCTCGACCAAATGGAGGAGATGCTCAAGATGGGCATGGAGGAGGGCATGGGCCAGGCCCTCGGGCAGATTGACGGGATCTTGGCCGGGCAGGGCGTCCGGTAGGGGTGCATTCCGAGCAAACGGTTCGGTGGGGCGTCGGCATCTGAGCCGGCGCCCCACCTTTTCGGCTGGACCCTGAAGGCTTGGGCCGTCCGCCTATCCCCGCAGGGCTAGCGTGGATTGGCCGGCTTGCCGCCCTTGCCCCGGCGTCGTGGCGACTCGGACATGGCTGCCTCACGGTGAGCCTCGGAGTAGGTGGCCGCACCGCGGGCGGCGTCGATATCCATGCCCTGTGCGCGGGCGGTGCGCAGCGCATGGACGGAGTCGCTCATGGCCACCATGGCGTCGCCGACGCGGTCCGGGGCGTAGGTCATGGAGCGTTCCCGGGCAATGCCCAGGCCGGCCCCGACCTCGATGGCGTCCTGGTTGGCGCCCAAGTAAAGGAACGTCCAGCCGTCCTTCTCTTCCTGGCGTTCGATCAGCGCCCTGGCGGCGGCGTGGGTGACCTCCCGGGAGGCGTTCTCATGCCCGTCGGTGATGATGCCGAACACCACGGTGTCGGGGCGCTCCGCGGCCGGCTTGGCCTGGATGCGGGCCCGGGTTTCGGCGATGGAGCGGCCAATTGAATCCAACAGGGCGGTGGTTCCGCGCGGGACCAGGACCAGGGGTCCGACCTCGGGCAGGGGCTTTTCGACGTAGACCTCGGTGAACTTGTCATCGAACTGGTACAGGGAGACGGTGCCGTCCGGGTCGCTCCGGCGCTGCTCATCGATGAAGGCGTTGAATCCACCGGCCATGTCGTCGGCGATGGAAGCCATCGATCCTGAACGGTCCAGCAGCATCACGATGTCGGTACGGGTCTTGCTCACGGTGTTCCCCCTCTGGTGGGCCGGCGCTTCTGGAAGCGCGGCGGGTTGGTTGAAGCCGGTGGCGTGCGGTCGAGTTCGGCGTCGTACCTGGCCCTTTCGAGCGAGGAAGCGACGACCTTGCCGTCCGGATTGGAGTACGCCTGCAGCGGTTCGGTGCGCGCCAGTCGGGGCGGCACCGCGTTTGGCGACAGGCCCGCCCGGAGTGCGACGGCGCGGATGGAGGCTCCGTCCAGGGTGGCCCGGGCCATCGACTCGTTCAGTGCCTCATCCACGAGTTCCCGGACCTCGCCCAGGACCTCCACCTGATCCAGCGCGGATTCGGGCAGGTTGTCCAGCAGGGCCATGGCCCGGGCAATGCGTTGGTGCGACGTGTTGCTCATGGATTGAGTATGAGCAAAAACTGCGTATGTGTAAAGAGTGCGCATTTGGTCAAGGATGTTGAACACTCAAGCCGGCTCCACGGCGGCGCTTGGCGCGCTGGCAGTGCTCGATCACCCTGCGGGCCTCAGAGGAGTACAGCGAATCGAGGGACAGGAGGGGCCGTCCCAGGATCTTGACGAGCACGTCCAAGAGCTCTTCCCGGCTGGTGCTCCCAAACACCCGCAGCTCCTGAAGCATCTCCCTTTTCTCGGCCTTCGTAGCCGGATGCATGGGCCGTCCCAGCGGCTTGTAGTCAGAGATGATTTCCCAATGGTCGGACATGGTCCCCCTGCTTTCTGCCGTCCCCACGGCGGTTCCCCTGCCGAACTGTGTGGTCCGGCACCTGCAGTCCATCAACCGGTACCGACAGTTTGGCGGGCCGGTGCCGGTGGGGTGGCCGAACTGCCCCCGCCCGGTCGCGTCTCTGTGCGTCCAGGGGCGTATCCAAACTGTCAGATGGGCCACGGACACTGGTGGCCTAAGGGGACAGGCGGGCACTTGGGGTGCCTGCGAGAGGGGGACGACATGGGTGTGACGGTGTGGGAGCGCAGCGGTGGGGAACTGGCGGAGCTGGTGCTGTCCGGGAGGGAACGCCACCTGGTGGTGGTCTCCCGGAAGCTGGGGGAGGAGCCGCTGCATTTCGATGCGGCCTATGTTGCGGGTGAAGTCGGGGACTGGGCCGACGTCGTCGTCATCGAGAACGGGCAGATGACAGAGGATTTCGCGGACGGACTGCCGCTGACTTGGGAGGTTTGGGGCAACGCGGCCCGCGCCTACCGGTATGCGGAAACCGGCGGACAGCGCGGGACGCCGACCAAGTACTTCACTCCGCGATTCCCGCGGGACCTGCCCCGGATGACCGAGGATCTTATCGATCTGGTGCTTCGCCTGCCCATGCCCAAGGGTGGAGCGCCTGCGGCCGTTACGGGCCCGCTGCCGGTCGTTCCGCAGCGCCGCAGCGGCACGGTGACGGGGTTCATCGGTGAGGGCGAACGCGCCTGGGTGGAACTCGAGGACGGGAGCAGGGCCCATATCCGGCAGGCAGACGTTGTGCCGGGGGCTCGACTGGACTGGCTGCTGGCGAAGGGGCAACCGGTCGCGGGGCTCCTGGACCCCGACACGCGCGTCCTGGACATCTCCGCTTCCGTCAGCCGGCCCCGGCTGGCGAAGGCTTACACGTGGGGCCAGGTGGTGCTGTGTCTGGTCGAGTCCGCCGAAGCGGACCGGGCCGTACTGTCCCCCTTGCCCGGGGAATCCCTAACGATCGGGCGGGCCGAGATCAGCTCCAACGACCTCGACGACGTGGACTCGCTGCTGTCGCCCGGGCAGGTGGTGCCCGCGCGCCTGGTCCAAAACAAGGGCCTGAAGCGCCTGGTTCTTGTAGACGTGGATGACGACGAGCCCGTCGTCCCCTGCCCAGCGTTCGTTGAGGGTGGACTGCCGTGGCTGGAGCTGGGCCGCGATCTCTTGCCGCCGGAGGAGGACGACGGCAGGTTCTTGCCTTCCGGCAGTGCGGCGGTTGAAAGTGCAGCGGTGCCAGTGACTGGGGGCGGAACATCCGCGGCCCCCTCAGGGCCTGCCGAAACGGTGGATCCGGGCCGGGCGCTGCGGACGGCGCTGCTGGAAATCGATTCCCTGAAGGCGCAGCTGAGGGCGGCCGGTGGTACCTCGGGCGTGGGCATCCCCAATCCCGCCAGGACGGAGGTTGCGGAGCCCGGCGAGGACTGGGCGGTGCTGGAACAGGAGCTGCTGGACCAGCTCCGCCAACTGACCGAGGAGAACACCCGGCTGCAGAAAGCCAATCGGCAGTTGACGAAGCAGCGCAACGATGCCCAGGAGCGGGCCCGCAAAGCGGTACGTTCCAGGCCCGCTGCGGAACGCAGCGCGCTGGAACTGTTTGGAACCGTGGAGGAAGCTCTGCGCCATGAGGTGCATTCGGCGTGGGTGGGCCGGATTTCGCCGGCGGAGAAGGCCGATCTTCCGCTGGCTTCCTACCGGGTGGGACCGAAGTTCGTCGAATCCTATTTCGCGCAGCCGGCCGAGGTGCGCTCCAAGGCGGCGAAGGCGCTCGTTGACCTGCTGGTCGGACGGGCCGGGTACGTCAACGGCCGGGAAGTCCATCCGTTGCGGACAGGCCTGGGCGGGAACAACCCGCAGCAGGCCCGGGAAGACGGCGCCCTGTGTTTCCGGATGGCGGTGGAAAACAACGTGCCCTCGGCGCGCAGGGTCCATTTCTGGAAGCTGCCTGACGGGGACATTGAGCTGCATGAGGTGGTCCTGCACGACCGGTACGACGTGTAAGGCATGCAACTGTAGGCAAATACAGATCGGGGGATGTTGTGGTTGATGGTGTGGTGGCTGGTGCCGCGGCTTTGGGCGGGGCCGGAACTTCGATGGTCGTGGATGAACGACTGGATCTGATGCTGCAGACGGTGGGGGAACGCCAACTCTGGTGGCGGGCGCAGTACAACGAAGACCTGTCCGACTGGAGCGAGCTGCAGAGCTTGGGCCAGCTTGCCGGTTTGGTGAAGTCGCTGGCTGTACCGGGCGACTGGCTGCAGGTGGAGGATGAGGAGCCGATTACCCGCTATGCGCAGGTCATGCTGATCGACGCGGGCGCCTTCCACGTGGAGACCGCGGCCTGCCGGCCGGAGGGCACCTACAACTGGCGGATCGGCTACGGTTCGGCGGCGGATGACGCCGGCAACTCGCCGGCGTCGGGAACCGAAGGGATGCAGGAGTTGGACACCGCGAGCACCATCGAGGTGCTCACCAGTTGGGCAGCCGGGCGCGGACTGCCCCTGGGATACGGGGCCGCGCTGCATATGTACTGAAGATTCGTGGCCCTGGGGCTTGACCGGACCGGGATCTCGCTGGCCGGTTCCGATAATAGGGCGTTCGGTAGTGGCAGGGCGAATAGATCAGTTCCTGTTGAGGCCGAATTTGCGGGTCATCAGCGCCTCCTTGTAGTGGGACTCAGCCGCGTCCACCTCTGAGGAGGGGGTGCTGGGACCGAACACGCGAAGAAGGCTGAACACGAAGTGCCTGGCATGATCCGTCTTCGTCCCCGGCGCATCCCCAACGCCGCTGTGGAAGGCAAGCTCGCGCAAGGCGACGTTACCGCCGTGGCCGTCGCGCGCGTAGGTTGTCCACCGGCCGAGGATGCGTTCGGCACCGTCGGCCTTGCCAACGTACTGCTTGCCGTTGGTGGCGTCGGTGATGAGGTAGATGCCTTGGACTTCTGACAGGGCGGCACGCCAGTCGGCGTAGCGCGGGTCCTCCACCATCTCGCGCAGCTGGTGATAGGCGAGCAGCACGCGATCGAACCCAGGGAAAGGAACCTTGTCCCGGTCCGCGATCTCCAGCACGGACATGCGCGCGGCGCTGGCGGCGCTGGCCCTGCGGTGCCAGCTGCGGGGGTTGTCCCATTCGACCACGAGCCGCTCAGTCAGGGGCGCGAGGAACCCTGTCAGGCGCAGGTCGAAGGACCGCCGCGTCCCGGTGCACTCCGCGGCCACCTCGCCGTGGTTCTCGAAGGTGCCCCAGAGACGGGACCGGCGCTGGCCGTCAGCAATGAGGATCACCCAGTACCGGGGCGGGTCCAGGGGGAAGCGCCGGGACGAGGCGTCCTGCACCCTGGTGTAGGCGAGGACCCTGTCCTCCGTCAGATCCTCCGGCCCGCGCAACGCATGGGCATCCCCGGGCCTGAAAGCATGGCGGATAACGAGAATGTCCTCCAGCCCGATTGCCGGGTCATGGTCCGCGCCCATCCCGGCGAGCACATGGCCGAGGGTGAGGGATGCAGGGGACGCCGGCGTGACAGGGGCTGCCGTTTCGGCTGGCACGTCCAGAACAAGGGATTGCAGATCAGACACGGGAACACCTTATGCCACCGGCGTGGACGTTCCGGGGGGTAGCAAGGAAGGTCTCTTGCGCCGCGGACGCACGCGTCTTGCAGGTATCGTCTTGGAACCCTAGGCAGCCAGTGCGACGTCGACACGCGTCTTGGCTGCCCTGGTCGCCTCATGGATGTGGTTCAGCAGGCGCCCGGCCTGATCTTTGGTGAGGTCCGCCTCCGCCTTGCGGCGGGCCAATACTGCGAGGCGGTCTGCAAGTCCGTTGAGATGGTCGCCCGCGTGGCCCTTGACCCAGCGGAACTCCACGTCGACGTGGAGGGAAAGCTGCTGGATGCGTTCGACCTCCACCCGGCAGTGGCCGTTGCTGCCGGGCGGTTCCCAACCGGGCGCTGTGATCATCCGCAGTGCCAACTTGCTGTCGGAACGCAACGTCACGGCGCATTTGCCGATACTGACCAGCGGGGACGCGCTCCGTGCCGCGGCGAGAGCGTGGCGGATGGCGCGCAGTTCGCCCTCCAAGACCCCTCCGCGGTGGGTGGTGCGGGACCCCAGCACGGGAGGCAAGCCATGACCAAAATCCATAATCCAGCCCAATCCCATCCACTTGGTGCGGCGTCCGACGGATGCATCGGTAGCGATCTCCAACCGCGACTGGAGCCCGTTGAGGTGTCGGATGATGGCAGCCTCGGCGGTGGAGAGCCCAACGGCCGGCGGGTAGCCGGGGTTGACCGCGAGGCCGGCGGCCGCCAGTTGCTCGCCCAGCAGTTCATCCTCGGAATAGATCGCTTCTGTGGGGCAGGAGCGGGTTTGGACAACCGCCTTGCAGACGGCGTCGAGCAGCTTGCCGCGGTTTGGGTGGGCGGCCGGGCCACGGCCCAGTGAGTCGCCGACCTGACCCGTGATGTGCCCGGTGAGCGTGCCCAGCGTTTCTCCACCGTTGGTTCGCGCCACGGCCCACACGAGGTTTTCGCGCCAGGGCCGAACCAACACGGTTACGCCTTGGCGTCCGAGAACCTCTTCGGCCGCAGGGATGAAACGGCGAGCCGGCGGAACGGGTACGGGGTACTGCACGGTGACCTCCTGAAGCGCGGGTGGACTGCGAGCTTTGGTGCCTCCTTCTAGCTCGACGCACCGATTGGTGGGAAGCCTAAAACCCGCCCCTGACAAGTTAGAAATTGGTTTAAATGACTGTGGAATTATTTATCCTGATGATCCGCGCCGGGGGGAACCTGCCTCTCCCACTGACGCCATACCGTACCCACGATCACCCTTTCCGCTTTTTGCTGAATACTGCGTAAATTGGAGGCATGCCTCCCAAGAAGCCTGCCGATTCCCTGGGTGACTACCCCCGCCCCAGTGTCGCCGTCGACGTCGCACTGCTGACAGTGCGCCGGGGTGAGCTGCAGGTGCTGCTGGTCCGGCGCCCCGAGGGGGACGAAGCGGGCCGCTTCGCCCTCCCGGGCCGGTTCCTCCGGCCCCACCAGACCCTGGTCGACGCCGTCCATGACTGCCTCCAAGAGAAGGTTGGGATCCGGGGGCGGGCGCCGCGGCAGTTGCACGTCTTTGACGAACCCGGACGGGATTCCCGCGGTTGGGTGCTCTCGGTGGCGCACGTCGACGTCGTCCCGTACGCCGAGCTTGAACCGGTGCTCTCGCCGGGGGATCGGGAGTTGCGTCCCGTCGACGACTTCCTGTCCGCCGAACTCCACGAGCCGCTGCCCTATGACCATGAGCAGATCATTGGTTTCGCCGCGGCGGCGGTGCGCGCCGAGTATGCGGCCAACCCCGATCCAGCCGGACTGCTTGAGAGCGAGTTCACCATGAGCGAGTTGCGCGCCGTGCACGAGGCCGTCGCCGGTTCCCGCCTGCAGCGGGACACTTTCCGCCGCCTGATGGAGCCGCAACTGGTAGCCACCGACAAGCGGGTCGCCCCGCTGGGGTCGGAGAGCCTGCTTAGCCTCCAAGGCGATCCAGCGATGCGCAGTGACTTGCGGAGTGCAGGCTCCGGGCGCGGCCGCCCGGCGCAGGTATACCGGCGCCGGGAACAGCCGCTTCGCATGCGAGCCATTTGACCCAGTTGCCGTGGCGAACGGCGGAGCGGGCGGGTCAAGACTCTTGCTTGATTCCTTCCCGTGTGGCCAGTGCCAGACCCAGTTCGGCGAGATCGTTGGCCTTGAGCCCAGGCCAGCCGTGCAGGTCGTTCAGCCATCCGGACGGGATGGCGGAGTGTCCATGGGCGGCACCGAGCAGGGATCCAGCAATTGCCGCGACGGTGTCTGTGTCCCGGCCCCCGCGGACCGCGGCCTCGATCCCGCGGCGCAGTGAGGTCGTGTCCGGCGCGGTTGCCGCGATTCCGGGTTCGACGCCGGGGCTTGCATTTGCGTCCGCCTTCCCGCGGGTAATGGAGGCGATCGCGCTCCATGCGCCCTGGAAGGCCTCGACCACCCAGCCGTTGTTGGTGAAATCGCGCGGGGCGGACTGCTCGGCAGCGTCAATGCGGGAGGCCCAGAGCGCGGCCCGGTCCTTAGCGAGGCGCGGCAGGCCCCGGCGCACGTCGAGTTCGCCGGTGAGCACCGCGTGGCGGATCGCAACCGTCCACAGGGCGCAGGCCTCGCCGGCGTCGGACTCGAAGTGCGTCAGTTCGCTGACGTGCATGGCGGCATCCCATGCGGCGGCCTCGTCGTGCAGGAAGGCCACAGCCAGGGGTGCGGTGCGCATCAGCGAGCCATTGCCGGCGGAGCGCCCGTTCGCCTCGTGGTGTTCGCGGGCGGCGGTGCGGGCCGCCTGCGCCGGCGTAACTTCGCCCGAGGGGCCGGCCGTCCCCACCAGCCGGCCGGCGCGTCCCAGCACCGCACGGGTTTGGGCCCCGACGTCCTTGGCGTCCTGTGCCCAGTCCCGCCAGCCGTCGACCATCGCCGAAAGGCGGGCGTCGTCCGGAAGGAGCGCGCCGGCGTCGTCCTCAGTCTCCGGACGTGCCGGATTGGAGCATGACGCCGGAAGCAGGGCGCGGGCGACGACGACGGCCATGGAGGTGTCATCCGTCCATTCGGCAGGAGCGAAGCCGAACGGGCCGCCACCAATCATGCCGACCGGGGCGGCCTCCGGCAGCGGGTCTCCGAATTCGTAGCCAGCCCCGAGGGCGTCGCCCGCGGCAAGGCCTACAAGGGTGCCGGCAGCGCGGTCGCGCTGGGCGGAATCGAGTCGAACGGGGAGATTCATAGGGCTGCTCCTGGGAAGACGGAATGGGTCACGGACGGAACGCGGGTCATCCAGCCATGAGCGGGTGGCGGACGTCCCAGCCGCTGAGGTGGGCAAGCATGGCTTCAGGGCCTGAATTACGGGTGGTGATGCCGCGAAAGGCTACCGGCCCGCTGGTGCCCTGGAAATCGTGTGAGTCCCGGGGCAGGTCCACGCGCATCAGGCGAACTGCCAGATCCCGGGCCGACTGGGCGCGCGTGGCGACAGCCGGCAGTTTCCCCGTCAGGAGCTGCAAATCCAGCCACGCGGCCTCCACCGCCGGGCGATAGTGTGCCAGGAACAGTTCGTGGCTGCCGAACAGTTCCAGCATCAGGGCCTGCCCGCCATAGCCGATCGCGAAGCCGCGCTGGCCATCGATTGGGGCCGGCAGCGGGGTCTGCTCGCGCTCGGTCCGCCGGGAGCCGGCGTCGAGGTGCTCGAGGAGGGATCCGGTGGCCGAGCGCGTATTGAGGCCTTGGTAGCGATCCACCCGGTCCCAAATGCGGGACTGGGTGTCCGCGCCGCGGTTGGGGCGGTGCAGTTCAGTGCGCACGCTCAACGGCGCCCGGCGGGCAGAACGGCTGTGCCGGGTGGCGCCGCTCCACCGGCCCTTCTCGACGCAGTAGGTTTCCACATCCCGGGTTTCATTGGGGGCCAGGATGGTGTCCCGGGCGCAGACGCGGTGCTGGTGGCCGCCCTCAAGAAGTTCTCCCTCAAGCAGGAGGACAGTCCGGGTATCGCGGTTGGTGACGGTAAGGCGGGAAACCTGCGGGCCGGAAGCGAGCTCGGAGACCTCCAGATTGGCAGCGGCACCGGTGGTGATTCCGGTGGTGGCCGTCCCCTCGGCCCAAACCGGAAAGAGGGTGAGTGGCCCGGCTTGGTGGCCGGCGCCGAGGTGAAGCTGTCCGATGTTCATGGTTCCCCCTGGAAGTAGTCAGGATATTTTGAGCGCTTCTGCGATAAATCCAGAGTAGGGGCGGGAACTGTTTTTCGCAAGAGTGCTCAAAATCTCTTTGCAGGCCAGGCAACTGGTACGCCCTGTGTGCATGCGGGCATCACAGGTGGGGGCCCAAGATTATCGAAGGGACCAAGCCGGACGAACATGTGAATGATGGCCATCCCCCGGTAGCACCGACCGTGACGGTCATGCCGACATCGCCCGATGTGCCGGTGCCGCCGGCAGCGCCGACGAACAATCCGGCGACCTCCGCTCTTTGGGCCAAAGGGGGGCCAATGGGCTGATTTGCTGTGGTTACGATGCGGCCTACCTCGTGGAGGAGGCTGGCATCAAACCCGGCATCGCGAAAAAGGCCCTCGCCGCAGCAACCGAGGCCGCCTTCCACAAGGTCACCGACCAGGCCCCCGACTGGCAAGGGCTGGTGCTTCTGAATCTCGCCGCTGGCAAGTCGCTGGAGGAGAGCATGGATGAACTGAGGCTGACCAGGCGCCAGCCTGAAACCGAGGGCAGCCCGGCCATCTCCGGAACCACCCCTGAAGAGAAGACCGAAGACCAGAAGATCGCCGAAGGGTTCGCCAAGCCGGCTGCCCGCTTGCAGTTTGCCTACATCGGGGATACCGCGGACGCGCTGCGCGAGGTGATCGAGGGCGGCGACGCGGACGCCTGGCGCACCTTCCTGCATCCCGAACAGCATCGCTATGCGGACGGTTCCTGGAATGGTCCGTTTCACCTGTCCGGAGGAGCCGGAACGGGGAAGACCGTCGTCGTGCTGCACCGTGCCAAGGTCCTGGCTGAACGGAACACGGCGGCACGGGTCCTTGTCACCACCTTCACCCGAACCCTTGCGTTGTCCCTGGTGCAGAGCCTGAGTCGGCTCGATCCGGGACTGGCCATCGCCGCCAAGCCAGGCGAATCGGGTATTTACGTCGGCGGCATCGATTCTCTGGCCCTTCAGGTTCTCAACGGCGCCGGTGCCGCCGAAAAGCAGGCTGCTTTGCGCGAGATTCTCGGGGACGCCCATGCCAATGCCCAACTCCGCCCCGACATGGATTCCGTTGGCAAGTGGAAGGTAGCGCTGGGAACCGTTGACCACGGCCTGGAAGCGGAGCTCGCCAACCCGACCTTCCTGGAACAGGAATATGTAGCTGTTGTCCTGGCCAACGCGGTGAAATCTAAGGAGGAATACCTCAAGGTGCCGCGTGTGGGACGGGGAACCTTGCTCACTCGGCCGAAACGGGTTGGCGTTTGGAAGGTCATCGAGGCATACCGCCAGACGGAGCGCGTGGCCGAGAGCATCTCCTTCACGGAGCTGGCAGCCGTGGCAGGCGCGGCCCAGCGGCACCGTGAGGCGTCGGGCCGCGGTTCGCTCGTCGACCATGTGCTGATCGACGAGGCCCAGGACCTCCGCGCAGCCCACTGGTTGTTCTTGCGTGCGCTGTGGTGGCACCCGGAGCGAACGATCTGTTCATCGCCGAGGACTCACACCAGCGGATCTACGGCCAGAAAGTTCCCCTGTCAAGGTACGGGATCGCGATCATCGGCCGCTCGAGGCGCCTGACCCTGAACTACCGGACCACGGCGCAAAACCTCGCCTACGCCGTCCGGCTGCTGGATGGGAAGGAAATCGAAGGGCTCGAAGGGGACGCCGAAAACTCAAACGGATACCACTCCATGCGGTCCGGTCCGGTGCCTCAGGAAGCCGGCAACGACTCGCTGGCATCGGAACTCGATACCGCTGCGGCTACCATCCGGCAGTGGATTGCCGAGGGAGTGTCGGGGAACGCCATCGGAATTATTGCCCGTACGAAGAACCAGCTGCAAAAGCTTCAGACTGGTATGGACGAACGCAAGGTCGAGGTGCGCAGCGTCGACCAGCCAGGGGACGGGTCGAAGCCGCTGTACATGACCATGCACCGGGCCAAGGGTATGGAGTTCTTCAAAGTGCTGTTGTTCGGCGTGAACGATGCATCAGTACCGTTAGGGCACGTCACTGCCGGGTTGGCCGAAGCGGAGCGGGAGGACGCCCTGCTGCGCGAACGCTCGCTGCTGTATGTGGCTGCAACGCGTGCCCGCGACGAACTGGTGGTCAGCTGGAGTGGGACACCGTCGGGGCTGTTGGCAGCCGCTTCCGCCAAAGTGTCAGTGGCTTGACGTAACGTTCAACTATTCGGATCAGGGTCATTTTCGGGGGGAAGTAATGGGGGAGGGATATGCCGGCGCCGCGCTGAGGGTGGCGCCGGTTCAGCGGCGATCGGTCGACTACGCATCGTGGAATGAGGCGCTTGGCCAAGCGTTCTTCAGCGAAGAGCGTGCAGGCCAACTTGTGTATTTGGACCGAGACGACCATGCCTTCGGCAAAGCGTGCGAGGTCCTCGGTCTAAATGCAGACGATGAGGCGCTGGCATCGCTGGCCGGTGCAGTCAGGTCCAGGATCTGCTGGCGACGCACCCAACGTGCGGCCTTTGCGGAGTATGACATAATGACCAAATGCTGGCTGTTCCAGCGCCGAAGAGCTCTCCGAGACCACGGCGAAGTGCCGCTGCCACCACATATCGCCCTCTTGACCGCCATGTCCATCGCTGCGGAAAGCATGGGTGCACGGGGGAACAACGGGGATGCCACGCCGTCGGGATACTATTCGCAGCTTGAAGCGCTGTTGGATGTGCCCAAGAGTGAATCGTCCCGGCTTCGACTCTCGTTCGCGGAATCCACCGAGGCGTATTGGGAGGCGCTGAGCGTTTGGCTGGAGGATCAGGGCGGCGAACGAGGCCTACCAAGCGCCTACGCCCTCATGCATCGGTATGTAGGCCTGCCGATTTCGCAGGCACTCATTCGCGATACAGAGCGCCGTAATCTCGAGAAGTTCTTCGATGAGCAGGGGTTCGTCGCGGGAACGGCCGTGCCTCCCGCGGAGATGAACGCTGCGTTGGATGTGTGGGTCAGCTCGGTGGGCAGTAGCGCTAATCAGGCGCTGCGGAAGATGTGGGAAACGGCCAGCAGTCGTGACCGAATCACAGATCTGGCCCTCGCCCAGTTCTCCACGTGGGAGGGGCCGGATGGCCTCTCCGCCGGCGGGAATCAGAGCGCCAGGGGGGCGCGCTGCCTCCTGACATGGAGAAGCGAGCGCAAGTTCCTGTCATCGATTTCCAAGTTCGGGCTCGTTGCCATGCACGGCGCCGTAGACGGCGGCAGCGGAACCATCGAGACCCAGGACGGGGCCGAACTCGGCGTCTCCTTCCGTGCGGCAGGTAATGGCTCTCTCGGCATCGACTTCGGAGGCAATGACGTTGACTCCTTGTCGCTGATCGGTAGCGACATCAAGATCAGAACCGCGACAGACCGCCTCTTGCGTCGTATCCCGAAGAACGTTGTCATCTTTGTTCGTGACGCCCTAACGGCCTCCTACGTCGAAGTAGACCGTGCACTCGCTGGTTCCGAGGCACGGATTCTTATTAAGCAAACAGACCAGCTTGAGGTCAAGGTCGATGCCATTCTCGACGATGCAGCACAACCTGGCTTCTGCAAGGTAGCCGGCGGACAGCAGGGAATCCCCGAGGGCTGGACCGGATATCTCGGCGTCACCTTCCTTCGGTCACCGGCGTCCGAACTCCTGGCGGGCCGCGATCTCTTCGCATTCCAGCCTCGCCTGACGACCCAGATGTCGCTGCAGGGTGGATTGAAATTGCCCGGCAGGATGCAGCGCTGGAGCGCCGCAGCATCACTCACGCTCGTGGTCACCTCCGACGACGACATTCCCCTTGACCTTTATCGAATCGAACGTGATCCAGAGTCGCTGCGCAATGTCGAGACGAGAGTCCGCCAAGGTCTACAACCCCCCGTCGAGCTGCCTGTCGACGACCTCCGCGCGGGCCTGGCCGATTTCACTCTGTCGCTTCGGCATGGAGCGAAGAACCTTCAGAACATGCAGATTCGACTCCGCGGGTCGGGGACCGGCGAGGCGAACACAACCTGGGTAACACGCAATCTTGCCCATGCGGTGGGGGAGCCGCTCTGGCCTCTGAAATCCGTCGAGGACAGCGACGAAGCCATTGGCTGGATTGATGGGTCCAGTGTCGAGGCTGAGCCCGTCGAAAGCGGCGCGTCGGGACTGGCTGTCTCTGCCAAGCTGTCCTGGACTGATCCAAGCAATGTGACGCCCAGGCGGGGAAAGCTGCGTCTGCCCGGGCCTGCCGCCGACTCCTGCATTGTGACTGGAACACATCGGTTCATCTTTCCAACCTTCGACGGCAAGTACCCGAAGACGGAGTGGATGTACGGGGAATGCCTCGGCTGCGGCATGAGCAAGAGGCAGCCGACCAGGTTTAAGAAGGCGGCAAAGTCCGAACATCCGGAAAGCACTTGGAGGAAGCCGCTGGAGCCTCCTGTCAGGGAGGCCTCCGGCCCGAACTGGACCGCTTTCCTGGACGCGCTTGTATATATGGGAGGCGGAACGCGCAGGGATTTTTCAATGTTGGCCCGGCAGATCGAAGATTCAGCACTCTTCGAACGCCAACTACTGCATGCCCTTGAATCTCTCGCGGTCATTGAAGTGCAGCGGGATGAGGAGCTTGAGGTCCTGGCGTGGGAAGTGGCGATCCAGGGGATCGCGGGCTTGGGGCAGGAGTCCTGGATACTGACCGGCGCGTGGACAAAACCGGAGAAGAATCAGCTTCGCGATGCCGTGGAGAACGCCGGTGGGGACATCAGCGTGATCGATCCGTCGACGCAAGGTACGACTCGCATCGAAGGCATCGTGATCGAGGCGATGCCGGCTGTCGCGGACGAATTAGTCTCGCCGGACTACATCACCCCCCACGCCGCTCACAAGCTCGCCGCAGTGCTGCCGCCTCTAAGCCAGGTGCTCCGCGAATTGCCTCGTCAGTCGTTTCCATCCGCCCCGAACTACGAGTACTTCAACTTGCAAAATGCATCGTGGGCGGAAATTGAGGACGCGACGGTCCCCGGGCTGTATCGCCTCCCGCGCGTCTACGGATCCGGTTACTTCTTGCGAACGCAAAGGGACATCGGTGAAGGCAGCGGAGCACGCGTTTGGGCCGAGCTCGGGAAACACCTGGCGGCTAGCGCTCTCGGATGGCACTTGCTGGCGTACAACCCGGAAACCATGGTTCTCCGCGTACCGCTTGGCGCGGACCTTCCAGGCCTCTATGGCCGGGCTGCAGTGCTTGCATCGGGCAAGCTGCCCGCTTCAGATCTTCGTTCCTACTCATTGAGCTACATCGGGTTGACCCCGGAGACCGCGTCCCTTCTGATTCGAAAGCTGACCTCATGACCTCTAAACCACAGCCAATCAGTGTTTCGAACGACCTGCGCGAAGCATTCCTCCGGTACTTCAATACCAACTATCGACTTCGATCTCCGGGTTTGACCGCCGACCGCGAAGACCTCGTGGGCAAGGAGGGCCAGATTTTCAGGGAACCGCTCGTAGAGCCGGTCCTTCCCTATCCCACCACCGACGACCTTCTCGACGTCGCCGGACGTGCCGGCTACTCGGAGGCCGTCGCCCAGAGCGTGGGTTCCGCCTTTTTCCGTGATTATGTCGGAGAGGGCGAGAGGCTCGGGCTGCGCCATCACCAGGCCGAATCCGTTCTCATTAACCGCGGGCAGGGCGAAGCAGGAAAGCACAACGTCGTTGTCACGTCCGGTACGGGGTCCGGCAAGACCGAGGCACTCCTGCTTCCGATCTTGTTGAGGCTCGTGGAGGAATCGGAACGGTGGGATAAACCGGGACCCGTCGAATGCTGGTGGCGTGGGACCGACCCCAAATATCAGCGTATGCGAGCGGGGGAGAAGCGGCCCGCAGCGGTTCGAGCCATGATTCTCTACCCGACCAATGCCTTGGTCGAAGACCAACTGACCCGACTCCGGCTCGCTTTCCGCCGAATCGCGGAGGAGCGACCCGAGGCTCGGCTGTGGTTCGGCCGCTACACCGGGGCAACGCCGGGAGCGAACCGGCTACCCAGGAACTCCGCGGACAGGTCGATGGTGACTGCAGTCGCCAAGGAAATCCAGGAGCTTGAACAGGAGTTCGCTAGTCTGCGTGGATCCGGAACCGTGAAGGAATCGGATCTGGCTCTGTTCACGGATCCAACAAACAATGAGATGGTCACCCGGTGGGACATGGTCAATGACCCGCCGGACGTCCTCGTCTCCAACTTTTCGATGATCAATGCCATTCTCATGCGGGAATTCGAGAATCCCGTCTTTGTGAAGACCCGGGCCTGGCTGGAGGCTTCACCGGACCACGTTTTCACATTGGCGGTCGACGAACTGCACTCTTACCGCGGTGCGTCCGGAAGCGAGGTGGCCCTCCTACTGCGGCGTATCCTCGACCGGTTGGGCCTGGAGCCTGATAGCCCCCAGCTACGAATCGTCGCTGCCTCCGCGTCCTTGGAAGCAAGTGAGTCAGGGCTGGACTTCCTCCAGCAATTCTTCGGTGTCGCTGGTTCCACGTTCGCCGTGACCGCCGGGCAGCCGAAGCGAATCGTTGCGAACTTACCCTTGGACCGAGATGAGGTCCTGGCTGCCACAGCGGCGGGGACTCTCGCTGAGCGATCGGACGAACTGTCAGAGGCCGTAGCTGTTGCCTGTTTCGACCCCGACGAGGCCAGGTACCGGGCTCAGTACCTGAGGACCATCGCTGAACGACTGTTTGGCCAGGAAGATCCCGGATTCGCTGGGCTGACGGCGGTTTTCAATGCCATCGCGAACGGTAGATCGACGTCTGTCCCATTGCGTGGTCACATCTTTGCGCGGGTGTTGTCCGGACTTTGGGCATGCACCAATGCCACGTGCACCGGAGTCGCCGACGACCGGCGCGACGAACACCGCCGGGTAGGCAAACTCTTCGGCCAGCCGCTGTCTGTGTGTGACGAGTGCGGCTCGCGCGTGCTCGAACTGATCATGTGCAGTGAATGCGGCGATGCGAGCCTTGCCGGTTACGTCCTCGCCCTGCCGGACCACGTTGAGTCCTTGAGCGCTACGCCTACGGGAGTCCTCGCTGATGCGCCAGGTCTCGCCACACGTCGGGAACGGAAGAATTACAGATGGTTCTGGCCTTCGAACATGGACCAACCGGTGGGTGCCGGCAAGCCGTGGACCATCCAGGGATTTAAGGTTGGCTGGATCCCCGCGAGCCTCAGTCCCGCGGGCCTGTTGGAGATCGGTGCGGTTGACCGCCCCAACGGATGGGTACTCCAGATTGATGGCAAGGGCGACACCAGCGCCGCCCCGGCCGTTCCCACGAAATGTCCCCACTGCGGCCAGTCCAACCGGCAAACCGAGGAATTTAAGCAGGGGCAGGCCAGTACACCGCTTCAGGGTCATGCGACATCGCCTGCCCAGGCAACGTCGATCTATCTCCGTCAGTTGCCGCGCACCCTCGGGGAGCGGCCGGAGGACTACAGAACCATTGTCTTCACCGATAATCGGGACTCCGCAGCACGGACGGCAGCTTCGCTCGCCACCAGGCAGTATGGCGACATCTTGGTCCAGATGCTCCGACGAGGCCTTCAGGAGGCATCGGAGCTCAACGTCGTCGATTTGCTAACTCGCTTTTCCCAGGATCCATCAGCGCTGTCTGCCCAGGAACAGGCCCAGGCTAAGCATGTCGTCGTTACCGACCCGGCTCTGCTGATGGCAGTTATGGCTCAAGACAAGGGATTCGCTTCCCATGAGCAGCAGGCGATGATTGCGAAGGCTCTGGGTGAAGCCGCCGACGGAATCGGCTGGGGCGACCTTCGAGCGAGGGTGGAAACCCAGATGATCGAGCTGGGATTGAGCCCAGCAGGAAGCTCCCAGGCAGCGCAGCAATTCTCGGGCCAACCTTGGTACACATTCTTCACTCCACCTCAAAAGGGGCTTTGGGACCAGGCCGATGCGGCGACATCAGCCGAGGCGCAGGACCGGTTCAGGAAGATGCTCGACGACGAACTGGCCCGGCAGATTTTCGATTCAGGCCGACGTGATGTCGAATCGACCCACTTGGCATGGTTCCGTGTAGATATCCCGGCGGGCAACATTGGCCCCCTGGAGTCGCAAATTGGCTCACAAGTCTTGGCGAGCTGCGTGCGTATGCTCGGACTGGAAAGGCGTTACCAGGGGTCGTGGACGGGTGACAAGCCGGATGCAAAGGCGCCCACCGCGATCAAGGACTTCCTGGTCAAGGTGGCTCAACACCACGACGTGGACCAGGATGCGCTGCAATTGTGGGTCTACTCGACCCTTCGGGATGCCGGGGTGGCGGACGGCTGGGTTCTGCAAATTCACGGGGGGACAAGTCGCGTCCGGTTCGCCATGGCCGGTAGCGAAGTATGGGTCTGTGTTCGATGCGGCTTTAATCATCTACATGGATCCGCGGGAGTCTGCGCTAATAAGGGGTGTGATTCGACCGACCTTGCCCTCGCTACACGCGCCGACGCGGGCAGTGACTACTACGGCTGGCTCGCTGACCAGCAAGTGCGCCGCATCGCCGTTGCGGAGTTGACGGCCCAGACGAAACCTGCCGAGGAGCAGCGCCGTCGCCAGCGGTGGTTCAAGGGCGTGCAACTTCCGGCGCCCAAGGAAAACAAGCTGACTTGTGAACTCGACGTTCTCAGTGTCACGACCACGATGGAAGTCGGCGTCGACATCGGTTCGCTGAACGCGACCCTGATGGCCAACATGCCGCCGCAGCGGTTCAACTACCAGCAGCGCGTCGGCCGTGCGGGCCGTGCAGGGCAGGCATTCTCGTTCGCTATCACGTCATGCCGAGACTCTGCCCATGACGAGTATTACTTCAATCACGCCTATCGCATGACGGGTGACTTGCCGCCGCAGCCGTTCCTTGACCTGGGCCGTATCCGAATTCTTCAGCGGGTGGTTGCAGCGGAAGTGCTCAAACGAGCGTTCGCCTCCTTGTCTGCCCCTCCGGAGTGGGGTCCGGAGAGCCTGCACGGAACCTTTGGGACCGTGGACGCGTGGCTAGGTCACCGCAAGGAAATTGCCGCATGGTTGCAGACAGCTCCCGAGATTTCCGTGGTCGTGGAGCGGCTAGCGTCACATACCTTGATGTCGGCGGATGACGTGGCCGCCGTCGTGAGCTGGGCCCGGGAGGACATCGTCACCGAAATCGACCGGATTCTTGCCCAACCCGACATCTCGGAACCAGAGCTCAGCAAATCGCTGGCGCTCGGCGGCCTGCTTCCGATGTTTGGTTTTCCCACAAGGGTGCGCAACCTATACCAGGACAAGAAGCCCAGCGTGAAGAACCTGGACCACTACATTGTTTCAGACCGTCCCCTCAGCATGGCCATCACCAACTATGCACCAGGAGCAGAAGTTGTCCGGGACCGAATGGTGCATGTTGCCGCGGGTTTTGTGAACTATGAGCGGAGGGGGAAGTTTATGGCATCCACTGACCCGCTCGGCAAGCGGCACGAGATCGTCCGCTGCCCGCAATGCGCAACCACAAAGATCGATGGACCCGCAATGTCAGAATGTCCAAACTGCCGTGCGGCAATGGACGAGTTCACGCTCTATGAACCGCTCGGTTTCCGGACCACCTACAAGGCCCGGCCCTACCGCATCGACCAGTCGAGGTCCCAGACCAAGAGCCTGCCCACCTTCGTGTCAGCGCACGAGGAATCCTCACTCGTGGAAGTCGAAAGCGTGGACCTCCGGCTGTATGAACAGGGCAAGCTTCTCCAGTACAACGACAATAGGGGACGCTTGTTCAATTTGGTGAGGACGGACGACGACGATTCCGTGGTCGCTTCGGACGCCTCCCTCTACCGTGGGGGGTGGAACGGCATGCCATCGACCGGGACCGAGCTCGGAAAGAGCGCCATTGGGGAGATCCGCACTACGGACGCTCTGACCGTGGATTTCGCTCGGCTGAAGACTCCCGGTGGTTTCATGCCAACAGCGAGCCACGTCGTTCCGGCAGGGCACTCTGCCCTCTGGTCGCTTGCGGAAGTCTTGCGGACAGCCGCAAAACGGCAGCTGGATATTGATCCGCAGGAGATGCAGGCAGGTCTGCAACACCGAATGAATGGCGCCCTTGCAACGGCGCGCGTATTCCTCGCAGACACCCTGGACAACGGGGCCGGCTATGCCGCTCAAATCGCGAAGGCAGACGTCTTCCGGCAGCTGCTCGAGGAAACGAGAACAGGCCTGCAGGAGGAATACGAGGGCTCGGACCACAGTAGCTGCTCCACATCCTGTCCCGACTGCCTGCGATCCTGGGATAACCAGCGATTGCACGGTGTCCTGGACTGGCGGTTGGCGCTCGATATGCTCGACCTGTCTTCTGGTCGGTCGTTGGATCTCTCCCGATGGTTTGGACGGAGCGAAGAGATCCGTTCAGTCGCCAAGGGAATCCACAATGAGATTCGGGTCGAGCTCGTGGGGCCGGACGCAGCACCGCTGCTGGTTCTAGATGCTGAAAAGGTCGCCGTTTTGGTAGGGCATCCGCTGTGGCTTCGGGACCGGCAAGAGCCCGACGCTAGGCAGTTGGAGGCAGAGAGCGCCGCTATCGAGGCCGCAGCGGGTTATCGGGTGTGCCCCAGCGATTTCTTCGAGTTTGGTCGGCAGGCACTTCCAGTTCTGGATGCCGCGGTCCGCGGTGTGACACCGGCCCTCGTACCTGCGCGGTAATCACCAGTTAAGATCCATTACCGCGAGACAATATCGGTATCCCGCCTGCCCTGAGTCACCTGACTCCGGGCAGGCGGCGCCCAGCAGGGAAGCAGGTATCAGTGGCAAGAACTTGGGCAGCTGCTCGCGAACTAAAGCTCCGGCAGACGGCAATCGACTGGTTGAAATTTCGAACCGATGATGGCGCTGTTCCCTTGACTAGGGACGAAATTCTGGATTTTAAGTTCGAGGGTGATTCCTTTCGACTGCAACCCACACAACAGGGGATTCGCAAGCCGGCGGTCTTCGATGCCGCCTTATCGATCCAGACGGTCTACCGACCACCGGGCAAAGAGAGGCCCTACGATGACACCGTTGGCGCTGATGGTCTCATTCGATACATGTGGCGGGGAGATGACCCGGCGTTAGCGGAAAACCGTGCGCTGAGACGGGCCATGGAGCTCGAACTTCCATTGATCTGGTTTATCGGTGTCGGGATGAAGCCCGCCCTGTTTCAAGCAGTTTGTCCTGTTTACATCATCGAAGAAGAACCCGAGCTCCAACGATTCGTCATTGCACCCATGGATGAAGAGGCCTTCGTACGGCGGCCAACCGACGGAGACACCGTCCTGCAGGCCACGATCAAGCGTTACATGAGCCGCGAGACAAAGGTCAGGTTGCACCAGCCTGTATTTCGTTCGACCGTTTTGCGTGCCTACGAAGATAGATGCGCCGTCTGCAACCTGGGCCATAGGGAACTCCTCGATGCAGCGCATATCATCCCAGATTCCCATGACTTGGGCATCGCCTCCGTCGTGAATGGAATGGCCCTGTGCAAGATCCACCATGCTGCCTTTGACTCTTTCCTCATGGGAATCCGGCCAGACCATGTCGTGCAAATCCGTCCTGACTTACTGGAAGAGGTCGACGGGCCGATGCTTCAGCATGGACTTAAGGAACTCCACGGTAAGCCTCTGATGAAGCTGCCGTCAGCCCGCGGAGAACGTCCGAAGCGCGAACTCTTGGATATGGCCTACGGGCGATTCCTGGCGGGCACTGCGGCATAGTCGATTGCTTTCCTGCAGGGAATGACTCCCTCTTGCACGAAAGCAATCGACTACGCCGGCGTGATGCTGTGTCGCGGGAACGGCGCCCGGTCAGGCAGCGACTCCAGGGAACACTACAAGCGATCCGTCGCTGCTACGTTCGATCTCAATCACTACGTCAGCTTGCTGGGTTCCCGCGTTGAGGCCATCGCCCAAGGCGCGCAGGCGATAGACGGCCTGGAGCAGGTAGTCGACCTCTCCCGGCGTAAATGCGGGAATTCGGAAGCCGCCATGGCGCTTCACCTCGAGAGCCGACAGTCGAAGGAGAACCGTGTTGATGCCCGATTCCAACTCGTCAACGCGACGCTCGTCGCCGCGCAATTCTCCGATGAAGCTCTTGAACGGATTGTTCGTATCCCGCTGAGCGTGTTCAACGGCTTGAAGCACGAGCACTCGGCGTTTGAGAGCAATGGCGAGTCGCGCAAGCTCTAAGTGGGCGCGGAATTCGCCGCCTTCCTCGGCAAGCCCGGGGAATGATTTCGTCAATACACCAAGATCAACCGGGCCCTCGGGCAGCGCCTTTAGGGCAGCCTGCCATTTGGCGAGCCGATTCCTGGCTGCGGCGATCGCGGTGCTGATCTCATGCGAGGCTGAATCCAGTCCTAAAGATTGGCCGATTTTACCTTGGTCGAGGAGGACCGATGTTGCCTTGTCGATCGCGTCACGGCAACCGTCCAACCCGTTGCGTTCCTTCTCGAGGTTGTCTTCGCGCAACTGTTCCAACAGGTCGGTGATTCGCTCGATCGCTTGCTGGCGTTGGTGATCGGCGTAGGCACTGACGCTGACCGCGACGGCCATCAGCACAAGAGGGGCGGCCACTGTCAACGCCCCGGCGCTGGCTACGGCCACACCAGCCGTGGCAGCCGAACCTGTAGCCGCACCTGCAACAGCGGTATTGCCTGCAACGGGCACAAACGTAGCCTTAGCTACGATGCCGGTGGAGTCGCGCAGCGCGCTGTATACGCCTCCCGCCACGGCCTTCGAAGCCATGGGCTTCACGAGTCCCTCACCGACCTGCGCGGCGACCTTTGCCGGTACTACCATCCGGTAAAGCACTTCACCGGTCGCGGCGACGTCCAGATCTGCAGGCACTGACTTCGCGGTCCGGGCCACGAGCTGCGACAACTGCTGGGCAAGTGGACTGGCTGCGTGAAGCGCAATGCCACCGGCGCGCTCGCGCGTGGCCGGCATCGGATGCGCTTCCAGCGTGGCGATGGGGGAAGCCGCAAGCGTTGCGAGGACAGTTCGCAGTTCTGCGAGCCGGGCCGGTGTCATGCTTTCATTGCCAAGCACGTTCGGCACACTCACGGCCTCCGTAGCGAGTGTCCATACTGGCACGGACGCCGTGTTATCGGTGGTCACGTCTTCCCCTCCCCAAGCTGATATCCACTCTAAACGGTGGTAGCGGCACCAATTCAACCACAGGCCATAGACCGTAGTACGTAGTACTTGCTCATCGGCGGAAGTCACTACTGAGGGGGTACGCAACGCCACTTTGCCGTCGAGGATAACTGTCGATTCGTCGAGATGAAGCTCGATTTCGACTATCCCTGTTCTTTCGATAGCGCCAATGTCGGAGTGGGGCAGCGTATCTGCAGGACCCCCAATCTTGTTGTAGTCTCTGCCAAAAAGGATGCGGAATGAGCGAGAATCCATTGAGGGCTGCAACCGGTGCAGCTCGAGCGGCATTACCGGCCGCGCAGAGGGCAGCCGCGGTCGCACAGCGCGTAGCTCGCTTGGCCAAAGACCCGGAAGCTCGGCTGCTGGTTGAGCGGGCAGTCAAGACTGCCAGCGACATTTATAGAGTCGCGTCAAGCGAGCAAGCCAGGAAGGTTTACCGGCAAGTCGGAGAAGCGGCCAGAAGCTTACGACAACCCTGATCAACCGAGACTGCAGGCAGATAGCGTCCCCTCCGGCTTCAAGTTTTGCCGTGGTGGTCTTGGGGTGGTTAATGCCCGCCATGCACGTCGAAGCCACGCAGCCTGAGGACTTCGGCCACCCATGCTTCGGCGGTTCGGGCAGCCAATTGGGAACGCAATTCGGGAAGGCTTTTGGTCTCCTCGGCAAGTAATTGACCAACCCGCCCTCCCTTGGCCTTCCTAAAGACTCTTCCCTGAAGGGGATGACCCTCTATGGCATGCTCCTCCAGCCGAACCGGGATCGGCTTACTGGTCATGCCCACGTACACCGGACGCTTGCTGCTGCGCGGAAGACCAAGGACCTCAACCACGTAAACGCTGTAGCGGCGGGCGGCAGGGCCCTGGACGGCTAAGGCCGCATCGAGTTCGCGGCGGAGTTGGACTAGGTTTCGCCATGGGGCGCCTTCCACTGCACCGACGATGCCGTGGGCAGAGCAGGCCACGAAGTGGCTGTTGGCACGCCGCGGGGCTTCGGCATGCCACCAGTCCACGAGCACGAGGTTGCGTCCGCAATGGCAGGTCGCACCGAGGTTTGATAGGTGCCAGCCCGGACGATCGACATTCGTCCACTGCGGTATTGCGAAGTCGAAGCCGCGATTGCGCAATGTCTTCTCCAAGGTCCCTCCGTGCTGGGCCGCGAGCACATCAGCCCTGCCCAGCGTGAAGCGACTCCGGGAACCCGAGAAGCAGGCATCGGTTCGCCCAGCCTTGGATTGCAACCACACCCACTCGGCCCCGATCACTTGTGCCAGTTTTCGGGCGGCAGCCGGATTCAGGCCCGGGATGGCGGCTGCGGAAACAGTCCGTTTACCGCCCAACTGGAGTTCCACCCGTTCCGCCATCGGCTGCGCGATCAAAAGCTTCGCCCAACGCTGATCCGGGGTAACAGCGTCCGTAAGCCAGGAAGCTAGCGGAACCACGGCCTGTGGAAGTGGTGCGGGATCCCGCAGCATATTGTCCGCAGGACTCATCACCGCGAGCCGTTGGGCCATGGTGAGGGTGATCCGTAGAGGGATGCTCATGTCGCTGAGACTATGGCAACGGCAGCCGTATCCAGATGCAACGCGCCTGATGGCAGGCAGGCAGGCAGGCTGTTGGAGTCATGAGGGGCGAAAGTCGACTCTCAGGGCCGCCCGGGCTGAGGCCTAAAAAATCTCTCGAAAATCTTCCAATCCACCTTCCCCTCCGCTCCGAACCCCCTTCGACAGCCCGCCGGGACCGGCGGGAAGGGAAGCGGACACCGGTCCGCGGATCGAAGGAGATCGCCATGAAGACCATCGCCCGCAACACCCTGCTCGGACTCGCAGCCACCGCAGCCCTCGGACTCACCGCCTGTTCCGGAGGCACCTCCTCCACGGGCGCCGCCTCGGCCCCGGCCAGCGCCGCTGCCCCCACCAGCGCCTCCGTCAGCCCGTCCGAGTCCATGATGGATCCGGCCGCCAACCTGGCGGGTCCCGGCTGTGCGGACTACGCAAAGCAGGTCCCGGACGGGGACGGCTCGGTTGCCGGCATGGCCCAGGACCCGGTGGCGGTTGCCGCCTCTAACAACCCGCTGCTGACCACGCTCACCGCGGCGGTCTCCGGCGAGCTGAACCCGGACGTAAACCTGGTGGACACCCTCAATGGCGACGAGTTCACGGTCTTTGCCCCGGTGGATGACGCCTTCAAGGCGATCCCGGAGAAGGACCTCAAGGCTGTCGCTTCCGACGCGGACATGCTCACCTCCATCCTGACCTACCACGTGGTCTCCGGCCAGCTCAGCCCGGACCAGGTCGAGGGCACCCACGCCACGGTCCAGGGCCAGGACGTTGAGGTCACCGGTTCCGGCGACAACCTCAAGGTCAACGGCGCCAACGTCATCTGCGGCGGCGTCCAGACCGCCAACGCCACGGTGTACCTGGTGGACTCGGTGCTGATGCCGTCGGCCAAGAAGTAGCCCGCCCGGAAGCAGCCGGCTGAGAACCAGCCGGGCACAGAACCAGCAGGACAGGGGACCAGCCGGACACGGAACCGGCAGGGCTCCAGGCCCGGTGGTCCTGTCCGGCAGGTCAAGGGGAGCGGTAGGGGAGTGCGGCCGGGGGCCGGGCCGGGGCGGAAAACCGCACGGCCCGGCCCCCGACCGCGGGCGGGGACGCGGCGGCGGCCGCGCCCCAACGCCACAGCCCCACGCGGCTTTCACACCCCACGAGGCGGAAGACGTGAGATGCTAACCACCATGTACGAGCCACAGCCCTCCCGGGCGGACGCGCCGCCCGGGACACCGGAGACCACCGGGGAGCCGGACGTTCCGACCTCGCCGAACGCCCTGCTCGCGCGCACGGCACGCGGGGATGAGGCCGCCTTCGAGGCCCTGTACGACGCCGCCGCCCCCATGGTCTACGGCCTGGCCCGCCGCGTTCTTGCCGACGCGGCCCAAGCCGAGGAGGTCGCCCAGGAGGTCCTGGTGGAGGTGTGGCAGACAGCGTCCCGCTACGACCCCGCCCGGGGGGCCGCGCTGTCCTGGATCGCCGCAATCGCCCACCGGCGCGCGGTGGACCGAGTCCGCGCCTCACAGGCCAGCCGCACGCGCGATATGCGCGAGGGTATTCGCGGCTTCCAGGAGGCGCAGGACGACGTTGAGGATCTTGCCGTCCTCAATGCCGACGGACAGCGGGCCCGCCGGGCCCTGCTCGAATTGCCCGAGGCCCAACGCGAGGTGATTGCGCTGGCCTACTACGACGGGCTCACCCACCAGGAACTCTCCGAGCGGCTCGGCGTGCCGCTGGGAACAGTGAAGACACGGATACGCGACGGATTGGCCAAGCTGAGGAACAGGATGGGGGTGGCATGATGGAAAACAAGGACCAGAACCTGCAGGACCCCAGTATGCGGGGCAGCGGTTCGCAGGGCAGTGAATGGCAGGAGACCGCGGAGCCGGACTTCGACGCCGACGTCTCCGCCCTGCTGGGCCTGGCCGTCGCCGAGACCCCGCCGCCCTCCCTCAAGCGCAACGTCATGGCCGCGATCCGCTCCGTTCCTCAGTTGCCCGCGGAAGATGACGCGGCCCGGTCCCACACGGACCAGCAGGACGGGGACCAGCACCAGGGGAACCAGCACGACGCCGGCACACCGGCTCCGGCGGCCGCACCCGTCCCGGCACCCGAGGCCGCACCGGTGTGGCTTGACCCCACCCGCCGTTCCCGCCGCGCCGGCAAGCGCCGCTGGTTCAGCGGCCTGGCCCTGGCCGCGTCCGCGCTGCTGGTGGCGACCGCCGGCCTGGGCGGCACCGTGCTGTGGCAGCAGAACCAGCAGGAGCAGATGCGCCAGCAGCTGGCGGCGGCCCAAAACGACGCCGCGCAGATGCGCCGGCTCCTCGAGGCCCCGGACCTGCGGGCCGCGCAGGCCCAGACCGTCGGCGGCGCCGCCGTCGTGCTGGCCTACTCGCCCTCGGAGGGGCTCATGACGGTCTCCGGCGAGGACCTGCCGGACGCGCCGGAAGGGCACGGCTACGAGCTGTGGCTGATCTCCGCGGACGGGGCAACCCCGGCCGGGATGATGCCCGGCAGCGGCGTCGCGCTGGTGGAGGGCCAGATGGAGGGCGTCACGCACCTGGGTATCACGGTGGAACCGGCGGCGGGTTCGCCGCAGCCCACCACCGAGCCGATCCTGCTCCATGCCCTCTGAGCCACAGCATCCTGTATCGAGGCGGCCACCGGGCCCTGAAGCCCTGACTGAAAGGCGCCTGTTGGAAACGGTCGGGCGTCACGCTGGCCATGGACATCAGCGTCCGTAAAGACGCCGACCGGAAGCCCGACTTCGTCGACAGCATCAAGGTTTTGGAGTCCGCGAACCCACCATGAGCGCAGCAGAGAGAGCGGTACCGTACCCGTCCTGATGGACCGGAGCCGGAATCTCATGCATGGACAATAAGGTATGGCCGATAAGATCACTCCAGAGGCCCGCAGCCGGAACATGGCTGCCGTCAGGTCAACCAATACGAAAATCGAAGTAGCCATCAGGCGGAGTCTTCACAGCAGGGGATTCCGCTACCGCGTCAATGTGAAGCAGCTGCCGGGGAAACCTGACATCGTCCTGCCGCGGTATCAGGCCGTGATCATGGTCCATGGCTGCTTCTGGCATGGCCATGACTGCCCACTTTTCCGCTGGCCCAAGACCAGGCAGGAGTTCTGGGAAGAAAAGATTGGCGGCAATCAGGCCAGGGACGAGCGGGTTGTTAAACAGCTTACCGAGGCTGGGTGGCGAATCGCCACTGTATGGGAGTGTGCCCTGCGCGGACAGGGGGGGGTCGCTGGAAAGGGTCACGGAAGACCTTGCCGCGTGGATTAGAAGTGACGACCCACAGGTTTCCTTCCGCCGCTCGGAAGCGGGTGGGTAGGGTGCGTCCCTGAGCTGGTTCCCGGACCGCTTAGTGCCGCAGCGAGTTGGATTGGGCGCGGCAGTGATACGGCCTGGGTCATCATGTTCCCCGCAGCCCACCACCGAGCCCATCCTGCTCCACGCGCTATGAGGCCCCACGTCCTCTAGGCTGCATGCCTTCCAGACTGCACGTCTTTAGGCCAGGGACCCTCTCCAGCAAGCGGCGGCCGCCCGGGCAGCGTTTGCCCGGGCGGACGCCGGCGCTTGTTTACCAGCGGCGGGCGACGTCGATGACCAGCATGGTCTGGTTCGGCCCCGGGCCGGCGAGGGTGAATACGCGGAACGGCAGGCGGGCGCGGACGCCCAGGCCGATGGTGGTCTGGCCCTCGAAGCTTCCGGCCCAGGCGACCTGGCGGAAGGTGTCAAAGTTGCTGACGTTGACGATGTTGGACCGGTTGCGCGGCGTGTACGTTGCCTGGCCCTTGCTGTTGTAGGCCGGGGCCTTGATGGTGATGCGCATGTCGGTGCCACGCAGGTGCACCCGCGCTCCCTGGCCCTCGGTGTAGACCGCGCCGTAGCGGACGTCGTAGCCGGGGCGCTTGCCCTTGAGGTCGATCACCAGGCGGTCGAAGCAGCGATGCCGGCCGGCCCGGACGTTGGTGACCACCGGGACGTACTTCGTCGAGGAGGTCTTGGGCAGGGATCCCCAAGTGATGCCGCAGAAGGGGGCTGCGCTGGGTACTGCGGTGGTGGTGCTGGGTGCTGCGGTGGCGGTGCTGGGGGCGACGAGTCCCAGCCCCGCGACCAGCAGGATGGTCGCGAGCCACGCCTGGAGCTTTTTCATGGCTTGGGGTCTTTCACAGTGCGAGGATTTGGTGCGATTGCGGGATGCACTGATCCGGCGGGGGAACCGCCAGTTGCCAGGCGGGGTGCCATGGTGGCCGGATCATGTGTGATGCGTGTGTCGCCGAGGTGCCGGGAAGCCTCTTTCCCTAGCTTTTTCGGGTAGATCCCATTATGATCCCGTTTTTTCCCCCGGGGAAGAGGCGCGGGGAAGGGGACCCGGGGAGGCGCAGTCGCGCGCCGGAAGGGCGGCTTAGCGCCCGTTGCGGTCGAGGGCCGCGCCGATTACGCGCCCGAACCGCCCGGAGAGGTCGTGCCCGACGCCGGCGGGGTACTGGGAGGTGGTGCGGAACCCCCGTTTGGCGTACCAGGCCTTGCCGGCCTTGGCCTGGCGGAGCGCGTCGAAGCCGGCGCCGGAGTTCGCCGCGGTGTCCGCCGCACCGGTGTACCAGTGCATGGCGAACCTGGCAGCCTTGGATTGAGGGAAGGACTTGGCCCGCTGGTAGGGCGCGCTTCCGCCACCGAGCAGGACGGCGCCGCCACCGCGGGCAATCGCGGAGGGGTACCGGGGCAGGTAGGACTCGGTGAGGAACTCCGCGCCGCCCGAGTAGCCGGCGAGCCAGATGTGTTCGGCCTTGGGGTACTGGCCCTGGACCTTGCGCCGGAGCGCGTCGAAGTACGCGGCGTTCTTCGCCCCGTCCTCCCACCAGGTGGGCGTGCCCTTCCGGTCGGGGGTCTTCACGGCAACGGTGATGTACCCGCGGGTGCGGGCATTGGCCACGATGCCGGTGCTGCCGCCGAGCGCATAGGGGCTGGCGGGGTGGTTGAAGGCCCACTGTCCGTCCCCGTCCAGGTAGAAGAGGATGCCCTTGGGATCCCCGGTGCCGGCCGCGTACACGCGGTACTGGGATGTTGTCCCGGCGGCGGTGAAGGCCTTGGGCGCCGTGGTGCCGGCAGCGGAGGCGTGCGGTACGTTCCCCAGCGGGAGCGCGGACAGTGCGGCGGCCAGCGCCACGGCGCCGACGGTCCCGATGCGCCTCACGGCACGCAGTCTTCCCACGGTGCTTCCCCCTGTGTTCTTAAGGCCTGCTGTGTTCTTTGTGCCTGCTGTCATTTGGGCCTGCTTGTTGTTAGGACCCTGGCCGGTCCGCCGGCAAAAAACCGGCCCCCGCACCCATCCGGAACCGTTTCCGCTCCGAACCCCAGGCAGGACCATTGAAGCAGGTGCCAGCCGACGCTGCCGCCAGACCCGCCAGGAGGCACCCGTGAGCACTCCACAAACCGGCACCCCCGGATCCGGCGCCCGGGCCAGTGCTAGAACGGGGCGCCACGCGCTCGCCGGCGTCGTCGCCGCGGCCCTGATGTTCGGCGGCGCGCAGTTCGTGTCCGCGTTCCTGGCCCCGGCGTCTTCGCCGCTGGTGGCGGCGGGAGCCTGGTTCATCGACATCACCCCGGCGTGGCTGAAAGACCTGGCAATCGGCCTTTTTGGGACGGCGGACAAGCTGGCGCTGGGCGTGTCGATCGGCATCATGGCCCTGATTGGGTCCGCCGCGATCGGGATCGTGTCCCGGCGCTGGCTGCGGGCGGGCCTGCTCATGGTGGCGCTGATCGGCGCTGCGCTCATGGCGGCCGTGGGAACCCGGGCCGGCACTAACACGGTGGACCTGCTGCCCACCGCGGCCGGAACGGTCCTGGGCCTGGCCGCGCTGCGCTGGCTCACCACTCGTGCGGCCCGCACGGGGGCAACCCACGCCGGGGAGGTCCGCACCCGCCCGGCCGCTGACCGCCGCTCGTTCCTGCGGGCCGCGGTGCTCGGGGCGGCGGGCGCCGTCGTGCTGGGCGCCGGAAGCCGGGTGGTGGAGGCGGTCCGCGGCGGCGTCCGGCAGGTGCGCGAGGCGATCCGGCTGCCCGCCCCCACCCGGCCCGCGGCGCCGCTGCCGTCCGGGGTGCAGGCGCCCGTGGCGGGCATGCCGGCGTACACCACGCCCAACGCGCAGTTCTACCGGATCGACACCGCCCTGGTGGTCCCCGAGGTGGACCCCGGCAGCTGGCGGCTGCGGGTGCACGGCATGGTGGAGCAGGAGGTCGAGCTGTCCTACGCGGAGCTGATGGAGTCCGGGCTGGTGGAGGCGGACGTGACGCTGACCTGCGTGTCCAACGCCGTCGGCGGGGACCTGGCCGGCAACGCGCGCTGGCTGGGGCTGCCGCTGCGGCAGGTGCTGGAGCGGGCCCGCCCGCTGCCCGGGGCGGACATGGTGCTGTCCACCAGCGCCGACGGATTCAGCGCCTCCACCCCGCTGGAGGTGCTGCGGGACGGGCGCAATGCGCTGCTGGCGGTGGGCATGAACGGCGAACCGCTGCCGCTGGAGCACGGCTTCCCGGTGCGCATGGTGGTCCCGGGCCTGTACGGGTTCGTCTCGGCGACCAAGTGGGTGGTGGACCTGGAGGTTACCCGCTTCGCGGACAAGCAGGCGTACTGGACGGCCCGCGGCTGGGACGAGCGGGCGCCCATCAAGCTGGCCTCCCGCGTGGACGTCCCGCGGGGGTTCGCCCGCCTGCCCGCCGGAACGGTGGATATTGGCGGCACCGCGTGGGCGCAGGGGATTGGCATCTCCCGCGTCGAGGTCCAGCTCGACGGCGGCGACTGGCGTGAGGCGGTCCTGGCCGCCGAGGCGACGGTGGACTCCTGGCGCCAGTGGTCCTACCGGTGGGAGGACGCCGAGCCCGGAGACCACACCGCGCGGGTCCGCGCCTACGACGCCACCGGCGCCCAGCAGACCGGCGAGCGCGCGGACCCGATCCCGAACGGGGCCAGCGGCTGGCACGAGGTCCGCTTCACCGTCGGGTAGGCGGGCGGTAGGGTCGGCCCATGGACATTGTTCTGGTTCCCGGGTTCTGGTTGGACGCCTCCTCGTGGGACGGGGTGGTGCCGGCCTTGGCCGCGGCGGGGCACCGGGTGCACGCGCTGACGCTGCCCGGCCTGGAATCGGTGGACGCGCCGCGGGCGGGCATCGGGCTGGCGGACCACGTGGCCGCCGTCGTGCGGCTGGTCGATGGGCTGGAAGGTCCCGTGGTGCTGGTGGGGCACTCCGCCGGGGGCGCCCTCATCCATGCGGCCGCCGACGCGAGGCCGGAGCGGATCGCCCGCACCATCTACGTCGACAGCGGCCCGCTGGGCGAGGGCGAATCCATCAACGCCGACCTGCCCGCCGAGGGCGACGAGGTCCCGCTGCCGCCGTGGGACGGCTTCGAGGAGGCGGACCTGCGGGACCTGGACGAGGAGCTCAGGGAGGCGCTGCGGGCCCGGGCCATCCCGGAACCTCGCGGGGTGGCCCAAGACCCGCAGCACCTCCACGACGTGCGCCGGTACGCCGTCCCGGCCACCGTCATCGCCTGCACCTACCCGTCCTCGCTGCTGCAGGAGTGGCTCGATTCCGGCCACCCGTACGTGGCCGAACTGGCCCGCGTCCACGACGTTGAATTCGTGGACCTGCCCACCGGCCACTGGCCGCAGTTCACCAAGCCGGCGGAGCTGGCGGCGGCCATCCTGGCGGCGGTGGAACGGACGGCGGTGGAACGGACGGCGTAGGGGCGGTCAGTCCTTCGGCTTTGTGCCTGTTTGCCGGCTCGGCTACTGGCCTGCCTGCCTGCCGGCCCGCCTGCTTCTGCGGCCAGCGCGCCCGCAGCGCTTCCAGCGTTTCCTCGACCAGTGCGCTCCTGGCCACCCCGGCCGGCAGTGACGCCATCACGGAGTTGGTGGGGACATCGTCGGCCAGCGGCCGGAAGACCAGGGGCCGTCCTTCGGGGGAGAGGGCTGTTTCCTGCATCAGCAGCGAATAGGCCAGCCCCCGGCCCACGATCGACTGGATCGCCTGCACACTGGCACTGCGCCAGCGCACCAGCGGCTCCACGCCCTGGCGCTGGAACTCGGCGATGGTCCGCTGCAGGGAGGGCTCCTCGTCCATAAGCACCGCCGGGTACCTGGCCAAGTCCCGGAACCGGATTGACTCCCTTCCCGCCAGCGGATGCCCCGCCCCCAGCACCACCTTCCGGCGCTCTTCGCTGAGCACCAGCGTGGCGCACTGCGGCTCGACCTGCGCCTCGTAGACCACGCACAGCTGCGCACGCCCGGCCAGCATGGCCTCCTGGATCTGCGGTCCGGTGCCCTCCGTGAAGTCCAGTTCGACGGCGGGATGGCGGGTGGTGAACCATTCCACCAAGTGCGGGATCACGTGCATCGCCAGGGTGCGGAAGACCCCCACCACCAGGCGGCCGGAGAGTTCCCCGTGAACCTGGTGGAGCGCGGTGGACATCTCCGCCACCTGGTCGGCGACCAACCGGGCCCGCGTGGCGATGGCCTGCCCTTCGGCCGTCAGCGCCACGCCCTTGCCGCGGCGGCGGATGACCAGCGTGGCGCCGAGGGCGTCCTCCAACTGTCCCAGCGCCAGGCTGACCGCCGCCTGGCTGACGCTGCAGCGGCGCGCCGCCTCCGTGACCGACTGCGTTTCGGCGATGGCCGCGAAGTACTCCAATTGGCGCAGCGTGATTTCCTTCAAGCCTGCTCCCCTTGCATGAGTTTTTCTTATGGCACTGACCAGAAATTGTAGTTTGGCATATGTGATGCGCGCCACCAAACTTGGGTCCAGGCACCACCCCGACTGGCCGTCCTTCCCCAAAAGCGGCGGCATCCAAAGGAGAAACCCCATGACCGGAACGCCCCGCGCGGCCGCCATCCCGCATGCAAGCGTCCCTCCAAACGCTGTACCCCCCAGCGGAGCCCCGTACGTCGTCACGTTGGGGACCGCCGGCGGCCCGCGGTGGTGGAAGGACCACACCGGGACGCCGCGCTTCGGAATCGCCACCGCCGTCGTCGTCGGCCAGACCTGGTACCTGGTGGACTGCGGCCAGGGCGCCGGACGCCAAGCCAACGCGGCCGGCCTGAAGATGGCGGACCTCGGCGGGATCTTCGTGACGCACATGCACTCGGACCACACCGTGGACCTGCCTTCGCTGCTGCTCTTCGGGGCCTTCGAGCTCAAGGACACCACCCGCGGACCCATCCCGATCGTGGGCCCGGGCGACCGCGGCAAGCTGCCTCCACTCTCGCCCCGCGCCGCCTCCGTGCCCGTGCCGGTCGCCCCCGGGCGGCCCACCCCCGGCGTCGCCGGCCTGGTCGAGGGCCTGCTCGCCGCCTACGCAACCGACTGCAACGACCGCATCTTCGACTCCCTGGCCACCTCGCCCCTGGAGCAGTTCGAGGCACGCGAGATCCGCCTGCCGGAAGGGACCGGGTTTGACCCGGACCACAACGTGGCCCCGGAGATGGAGCCGTTCGAGGTGTTCCGGGACGGCCGCGTCACCGTCAGCGCCATCCTGGTGTCCCACCACCCAACCGCCCCCGCCTACGCCTTCCGGTTCGACACCGCGCAGGGTTCGGTCACCATCTCGGGGGATACCGCCCCCTGCTCCAACATGGTGCGCCTGGCCCGCGGCACGGACCTGTTGCTGCACGAGGCAATCAACCTGGACATCCTGGCCGCGCAATACTCCGACGCGCGAATGCTCCAGGCCACCATGGACCACCACCGCCGCGCCCATACCACCGCCGAACAGGCCGGACAAATCGCCACGGACGCCGGTGCGCGCCACCTTGCCCTGCACCACCTGGTGCCGACGTACTCCCCTCCGGAGGCTTGGCAGAAGGCCCGCACCACGTTTTCCGGCCCGCTGTCCATCCCGGACGACCTCGACGTCATCGCCTTCGGCGCCGGCGCCGATTCCAAGCAGCCCGTTCCCGCCGGCAACGCCACCGGCTGGTAGACCACCCACCCCAAGGAACGCCATGACTCCCAACAGTGCCAACCCCAACAGCACCCACCCCAACAGCGCCAACCCACCGGGACCGGAGCCCGGCCCGGCCGCCGGTTACACCGCGAGCCCGCAGGAGATGCGCCGCATTCTCTTCTCCAGCTTCCTGGGCACCGCGGTGGAGTACTACGACTTCATCCTCTACGCCACCGCGGCGGGAATCGTCTTCAACCAGGTGTTCTTCGCCGGGATGGACCCCAGCCTGGCCATCTTCGTCTCCTTCGGCACCCTCGCCGTCGGCTACATCGCCCGTCCGCTGGGCGGGTTCATATTCGGGCACCTGGGGGACAAGGTCGGCCGCAAGTCGATCCTCGTGGGGACCGTCCTGATGATGGGCCTGGCCTCCACGGCCATCGGCCTGCTGCCCACCAGCGAACAGATCGGCGTCTGGGCCCCCATTCTCCTGGTGACCCTGAGGCTCTTCCAGGGGATCGCCGTCGGGGGCGAATGGGGCGGGGCCATGCTGCTGGCCTTCGAAAACTCCAAGAAGGAATCCCGCGGATTCGCGGCCGCTTTCGCCTACATGGGAGCCCCGGCCGGCACCATTCTGGGCACCCTGATGCTCTCGGCCATGTCCACGCTCCCGAAGGAGCAGTTTCTTGATTGGGGATGGCGTGTTCCCTTCGTGCTCTCCGCGGTGCTGATGGCCCTGGGCATCTTCATCCGCATGCGTGTCTCCGAATCACGCGTATTCAAGGAACTCTCCGCCAAGAGCGAGGCGAAGAAGAGCCGCGTCCCGGCGGCCGAACTGTTCCGCGAGCATCCCAAATCCCTGCTCATCGCGGTGGTCTCCGGCCTTTCCGGCCAGATGGCGCAGGGCCTGATGGGGGCATGGGCCATCTCCTACGCCGTTCAGCAGGCCGTCATGGCCCCCACCGAGGTGCTCAACCTGAAGGCGATCGGCGGCGTGAGCACGATCGTGGCGATCATCGTCGCCTCCAAGCTCTCCGACCGGCTGGGACGCCGGCGCATCCTGATCTGGGGCAACATCGGGGCCATGCTTTTGGCCTTCCCGGTCATGGGACTGCTGGAGATGGGCTCCACCGCCGCCTTCCTGCTGGCCATCTTCCTGGGCCTGAGCCTGGTGCAGGGCTTCACCGCCGGCCCGTACGGCGCGTTCGTCGGGGAACTGTTCCCCACGTCCGTGCGCTATTCCGGCACCTCGATCGGTTACCAGTTGGCCTCCACGCTCGGCGCCGGCTTCACCCCAATGATCGCCACGGCCCTGGTGATAGCCGGCGGCGGATCGCTGTGGCTCGTGGCCGTGCTGTGGATGGCCTTCTCGGGGATGAGCCTGGCCGCGCTGCTGAGGGCCAAGGACCGCTCCGGGGAGGAGATCCAGGACTTGGACGGCCGGACCCCGGGCACTGATGGGCCGGCCGACGCGGCCGGCACCGCGGCCGGCGGCCGGCGCGGCGAAAGGCTCGCTTCGGCCCCGTAGGGGGCGGATGCGGTTCGACGCCGGCACCCGGGAAAGGGTGCCGGCGTCGAACCGTGTCCCGGGAATGCCGTGTCCCGGGAATGCCGCGCCGCGGAGCAGACCGCACGTCCGGTCATCACGAAATATTATTGAAGGATCAACGTATCTGCCGTAGGGTCGTTTCAATCTTCGAGCATTGGAGCGACGATGACGACCATCTGCCCCACATCCGCATCCGGGCGGGCCGTTGCCGCCGAAGCTGTTCCCGCCCTGCATCCCTCCCCGGAATCCTCCGGCGTGCCGGCACCGGATCCCGCAGGCGCGCTGGTGCGCACGCGGGTGCGGGTTCCGCTGGGTTTTGCCGACGGCTACGCCACCACCGCCGACGTGTTCACCTTTGACGGCCTGGCCGACGGCCGCGAGCATCTGCTGGTGGGCCTGGGCGGCTGGGAGGAGGCGCTGGCCCGCTCCGCCGCGGGCGGGGAGGCGCCGCTGGTGCGGCCCCACAGCGAGTGCCTGACCGGCGACGTGTTCGGATCCCGGCGGTGCGACTGCGGCCCGCAGCTGCGCGAAGCGGTCGAACGGATCGCCGGCACCGGCGGCTTCCTGCTGTACCTGCGCCAGGAGGGGCGCGGGATTGGCCTGTACGCCAAGCTCGACGCCTACGCCCTGCAGGATGCCGGCCTGGACACCTATGCGGCCAACGTGGCGCTGGGCCGCGCGGAGGACGAGCGTGACTACCGTTCCGCGGCCCAGATGCTGCTTGCCTTGGGGGCCGGCAGGATCCGGCTTCTGAGCAACAACCCGGACAAGGCGGCCCAGCTGGAGTTCCACGGCGTGGCGGTCGCCGAACGGGTGCCCACCGGGGTGTTCCTCTCCGACGCCAACATCCAGTACCTCACCGCCAAGCGCGACCACACCGCCCACACCCTGGACCTGGGCCAGTCCAGTCCCCGAATGCCGCTGTCCTGACCCGTAACCCCGAGCCTGCCGACAGGCAGCCACAGGGCAGCAGGGTTCGGGTCAGCGCAACCGGCAGGTCAGCGCAACCGGCAGGCCAGCGCAACCGGCAGGCCGGCGCAGTGCCTACAGCTTGGCCAGGAACTCCTCCAGCGCCGCGTTGAACGCCTCGGGCTGCTCCATGCTGGGGGTGTGCCCGGCGCCGTCGATCCGCACGAAGGTGCTGTGCGGCATGAGTTCGTGCATGCGGGCCGCGGCCCCGCCGTCGAACGCGTCATCCGCGCCGGCGATCACCAGCGCGGGGACGGTGACCGCAGCCAGAGTCTCCGCGAAGTCGCGGCGGGAGGCGCGCCCGCGCATGGCGGCGGCCGATCCGGCGGCGGGGGAGCGGCGGATCATCTCCAGCACCTTGGCGGCGACCTCCGGCTTGGCCTGCACGTTGTAGGCGGCAATCATCACCCCCAGTACGTCGGAGGCGTAGGCGTGCATGCCTTCGGCGACCAGCCGGTCCGCGGTGGTGTTGCGGCGGCGCCTGCCGGCGGCGTCCTCGGCCTGCGGCACGGTGTCCACGATCGCCAGTGCGCGCACCCGCTCCGGATGGGAGTGCTGGATCTCCATGGCGACCTGCCCGCCCATCGAATAGCCCAGCACGACGGCGGAGGGCACCTTCAACGCGTCCAGCAGCCCCACCGCGTCGGCCGCGAACTCCTCCGTGTAGACGATCCCGGGGGTCACCTCCGACTCCCCAAAGCCGCGCAGGTCCGGGGCCAGGACGCGCCAGCCCAGGGCGCCGAAGTGCTGAACCTGCCGGTCCCACATGGACTTGTCGAAGGCGTGCCCGTGCAGCAGCAACAGGACCCTGTCCGTTCCGGCGCCCGGGGCGGAATCGAGGTAGGCGATGGCGGTGTGGTTGATGGTGGCGGTGCGCATGGGTCACTTTCGGCGGGAGATTCGGGGCCGGTCCGAGCCTACCGCGGCAGCGTGGGCAGCGGGGGGATGGGGCAGGGATGGACGGCTGCGTGGGCGGGGCGGGCTATTGGGCCAGGTTGGTTTCCAGCACCAGCGTGTCCCCCGAGCGGCAGGTTGCCGGCGGGGCTATTCCGTCCGGAGCTGTTCCCTCCGGAGCCGGGACAGGGCCCATGGGCTGCGCGGCCGGACACAGGTCCAGGGTGACCCAGATGGCGGCGCTGCCTTCCCGGAAGACCAGGGTCTCGGGCAGGATGACGGCCTCCAGGGTCTGCGGCTGCCCGGTGCATTCGTTGAGGTGGCCGGGGTAGTAGCGGCCGATTGCGGCCTCGCGCCCGTTGGCTTGGGACACCGCGATGCTGATGGTGCTCTGCCAGCCCTTCTGGCATGCGAAGCCGACCTCTGCGCTGATCGCGGCGCCGTTGGCGAGCAGTTGGGCGTTGATGAACTGGACCTCGTCGGCGGCGGCGTGGGCGGGGGCCGACGAGGCGACCAGTCCCGCGGCCGCCGCCAGGACGGCCAGGGGCGTAAGGAGTGCTGTGGTTTTCATGGCTGGCTCGGATCGTTCGATGGACCGTGGGGCGGGTGCTCCCGGCCCCATTGACGCACGGCCACGGCCGCGCGGGAAGAGCGGGCGGGCACAGAAGTGGCCGGTGGGGCTTGCCGGCCCGGTGGCCGGGGCATCCCGGGCCCCGTCACCCGGCGCCGGGAATCGCGGGCCGGGAACCGCGCGGTGGGGGCGCGCGGAATCCCGTTTCGCCCCTGACATGCGGTTACACAAACCCTGTTAATTTGTGGGCTCTTACCCCTCGTTTTTACCCCTTAGTGATGCCTATGATTCCCCCAGTCAAAATCAATCGGCCGCACGCACCCGGCCTGAAAGTGGGGAATATGTTGATCCGCCTTGGCCGCGCCACCGCGGCCCTTGTTGCTGCGTCATCGCTGGTTTTGGGGAGCGCTGTCATTGCCTCGGCTTCTCCGGCGGCCTCCGCCGTCCAGGGACCCCAGCCGATCGTCGTCGCAAGCCACAAGTCGAAGGCCCAGTCCAAGCCGGCCGTGGTTATCCGGGACCTCGCGGACCGGACCGTTGAGGCCGGCGAGCTGGCCACGGTCAAGCCGAAGGTCAAGCTCGGGAAGCGGACCAAACTGGTCTCCAAGACCCTGACCGTGATGCAGGGTGACCGCGTGGTGGTCGAAGGCGCACACAAGGCCCGGCTGGGCGCTGGGACCTACCAGGTCACCATCGAGGTCAAGTACCAAACCCTGGTCAAGCAGGTTGTGGTCAAGACCAAGGGCAAGGGCAACAAGGTGAAGAAGACCAAGCGCAACGTCTGGTCCGCGGTCCTGACCGAATCCGACCGGCAGACGCTGGTGGTGGTGCTGGAGCCCGCGGAGGAGGACGGCGCCGACCTGGAGCCGATCGGGGAGGAGGGCGACAGCCCCGAGTCCACTGACGAAGACAGCGGCAACGAAGACAGTGGCAACCCGGAGTCCACCGACGGGGACAGCGACAGCTAGGGTACGCACCGCGACGGGTACGACGGCGGGAGGCCGGGGCGCATGCCCCGGCCTCCCGCCATCGTACCCGTTAGTGCCTGCTGCTTATTGCGGCAACGGGCCGTGGGCGCGGGCCAGCCTGCTTGGGAAGTGCGCCCCCATGGGCGGCCTATAAGGCGCACTTCCCAAGCAGCGTTCTGCCCGGTCGGCTAGCCCTGCATCGTGAAGTGCCGGGCGACGGCGTCGTGCACGGCGCCGCGCCCCACCAGCGCCCCGATCGCCCTGTCCCTTCCGCGCAGCAGCGCACCCGGCAGCGGCCGGCCCAGCACCATATTCAGGTGCGCCGCCCGGCCCGCGGCCCGCGCTGCCCGCAGCCGCCGCGCCGAAAACCGCTCCAGCGCCGCCCGGGCCGCCGCATCGGGCACCGCTCCGCGTCCCGCCCCGCGTCCCGTCCCGCGAGTCGTGGCCAGCGCTGCGCAGAGGATCCCGGCCAGCTGGGCGGCGTCAAGCAGCCCCAGCGTCATCCCTTGTCCGCCGATGGGGCTGACCTCGTGCGCGGCGTCCCCGATGAGCACCACCGGTCCATCCGCCATCCGCGGCACGCGGCGCCGTGCGGTGCCGAACACGGTGGGGACGGCGCCGGCTTCCTCCACGGAATGTCCGGTGCGCCGGGCAATGGTCGCCGCCAGCGCTTCGTGCAGCCTGTCCGGTGCCGGTCCCTCCGCCGCCTCCCACGGCGCGGATCCGTCCCCGGTGCCGTTGCGGGGCGGAGGGGGAGTGGCCCGCCCGCCGGGGAGCCGTGCCACCCAGCGCCGCTGCCCGCCCGGCAGGGGAAAGGACTCGACAATGCCCTCCGGGTGCAGGAAGAGCGCGGCGGTGGGGCCGAAGCCCGTGGTGTCTGGGTAGTCGGCCATCACGTAGCGGTCCGGATGGGCCACGCCGCGGAACGGCAGTCCCAGCGCGTCGCGGGTTCCGGAACGCACCCCGTCCGCCCCCACCAGGAACCGTGCCGTCAGGGACCCTGCCGTCAGGACCGGGGAAACCGGTGGCCTGCCGTGTGGTGTCTCGCCGTGTGGTGTCTCGCCGTGGGGTGTCCCGCCCTCCCGGAAGGGGCCCGCGCCGCCGGCACTGGTGCGCACGCACACCCCGTCCGGCCCCGGATGGAAGGCCTCCACGCGGATGCCCCGGCGCAGCGCCCCGGGGTCCAGCAGCGCCAGCCGCTCCTCCAACAGGGCCTGCGTGGCGGTCTGCGGCAGCGCCAGCACATAGCGGTGCGGGCCCGGAAGCACCCCGAAGTCCATCGATGCCACCGCGGACACGCCGGGCCCTACTGTGCCGGGCCGCACGGTGCCAGGCCGCACGGTGCCAGGCCGCACTGTGCCGGACCCCACTGCGCCGTCCGGCCCCGGCCCATGGAGCGCGACCCCGGAGGTGATCCGCACGCCCGCCTCCACCGCCGCGGCCCCCACGCCTGCCAGGTCCAGGACCTCCAGTCCGGGCGGGTGCAGCCCGATGGCCCGCGAATGGGTCCCCGGCTGCGCCCGCTCCTCCAGCACCCGCACCGAGACGCCCCGCTGCGCCAGCAGGATCGCCAGCGCCAGTCCGGAAGGTCCGGCCCCGGCAATCGCCACGTCGACGTCGGTCATGGGACGTCCTTCGCGCCGCCGGCGGCACCGGGACCCCCGGGGGTGCCGGGCCGGCCGGGCCGTGCGGCTGTGTGGATGAGCAGGTTCCGGAACGGGGCCCGGGAGCGGACCTCCCAGCCCGCAGGGGCCAGGGCCGCCAGTTCCGCTTCCGTGTAGCTGCGCCGGATCGAGGTGAGTCCGTCGCGGCGGATGAAGGACCGTCCCGCCAGTGGCAGGGTCACGGCCCCGAACAGCAGCAGCGCTGCGCGCGAACGGCGGATGTCCGCGTGCACCGCGATCCCACTGGCCAGCGCCTGCGAATCCGCCAGCAGACCGGCCAGTTCCTCCTGCCCCAGGTGGTGCAGCACGTGGTTGGAGACCACCGCGTCGAACCGGGCGCCTTCGGCCACCAGGTCCGCGCTGTGCGCGCGGCGGAACACGACGCCGGGGCCACCCGGCGCGGCAGCACTGCGGGAGCCCGCGCGGGCCGCTATCCGGGCCGCCTCCCCGGAGGCGAAGGCATGGGCGCGTGCGTCCGGATCGATGCCCGTGACCTGTACGGCGAGTCCGTCCCGTGCGGCCCAGCCCGCAAGCGCCAGTGCGATGTCCCCGCCCCCGGAGCCGATGTCCAGCACGGTGGCAGTACGTCCGTGCCGCAGGGAGGTGCCGGAGGCCGGGGTCTGTGCGGCGGTGGCCAAAACGGGGCGCAGCAGGTCCCGGTAGATGCCGTGCCAGTGCGCGAACGCGCGGTTGACCAGCGGAAACTGGGCATAAGTCCGCTGCAGCTTCAGCGGGTCGCAGTCGGGGCGGTCCATCTCCTCGACCGCGTCCACGGCGCGTCGCATGGGCGCCCGCCCGTCCCCGCTACCGGTCCTCCGGGCCCGGGCCCGGGACAGGTCCGGCCCCGGTGACAGGTCCGGCTCCGGTGACAGACCCGGACCCGGAGGCGGGGCCGGGAAGCAGGGTCATCAGTGCGGTCTCCACCGTCAGCCCCGGGCCGAACGCCATGGAGCAGACCCGCTCGCCGGCCGCGGCCGCCGTCGGCCCGCTGCCGTCGAGGATGTCCTTGAGGACAAACAGGACGGTGGCGCTGGACATGTTCCCGTAGTCGCGCAGCACGCGCCGGGCCGGGGCCAGCTGCGCGTCGTCCAGTTCCAGCCGGTGCTGCACCCGGTCCAGGATGGCCCGGCCGCCGGGATGGATGCCCCAGTGCGGGATCTCCGAGTATGCGTCGGGAAGCGTGGGGTCCTGGTCCAGCAGCGGTTCCAGCGCACCGACGATGTGGTCGTCGATGATGTGGGGGACGTAGGTTCCCAGCACCATCTCGAACCCCTCGTCGCCGATGTTCCAGGCCATCGACTCCTCGCCCACCGGGGTGAGGGTGGTTTCGAAAAAGTCCAGCAGCAGCTGCGGCGCAACGCCCCCGCCGTCGCCCGGCGGACGGGCCGTGACCACCGCCGCGGCGGCGCCGTCGGCGAATAGGGCCGAGCCCATGATGGTGTCCGGGTTGTTGGAGCTGCGCACGTGCAGCGAGCACAGTTCGCCGCAGACCACCAGCACCACCGCGTCCGGCTCCGCCTCGCAGAAGCTCTTGGCCGCGCGCAGGGCCGGGAAGGCGGCGTAGCAGCCCATGAAGCCCAGGTGGTAGCGCCGCGTCTGCGGGTTCAGCCCGAGCGCGCGCACCACCTGGTAGTCCGGACCGGGGTTGTAGAAGCCGGTGCAGGAGACGGTCACCACGTGGGTGATGTCCTCCGGGGACAGGTCCGGGCACGCTTCGAGCGCCCGGCGGGCTGCCTCCACGAACAGCGGTCCCGCCTCCCGCGCGAAGAGTTCGTTGCGGACCCGGGTGCTGGGGCTCAACAGCAGCCGGGTGGCCGCGTCGAAGAAGACGGGGTTCTCGGAGCTGCGGTCCAGGGTGAGTTCCGCGACGGCGGTGCGGCGGGTGGAGATGGCAGCCGAGTCGAAGGAAGTGGCAATCAGCCGCTGTCCCAGCCGGGTCAGTCCCGGCTGCGCGGCAAACACGTCGCGGGCCTGCTCCTGGTGGAGGATCGTCGGGGGAACGGCCGTCTTGATGGTGCGGATCGTCACTGGCATGTCCCGACCCTAGACCGGGCCCGGCGGCGCCGTAAATAGCCCGGAAGCGGCCCCGCTGCTGCGGGCCTGAAGGGGAAATGCGCCCCCTGAAAGCGCGGCGGGGAGTGCACCGTGCCCCCAGGGCACCGTGCACTCCCCGCCGCGGCCGGCCGGCCCGCTACAGCGCCGCGACCTGATCCAGCGCCGTGACCTGATCCATCGCCGCCACCGCGTCCGGGACCTGCGCCAGCTGCGCCAGGATCTCCGCGGCCGGAAGCACGTCGGCGTAGCGGCGCTCCACGTCCTGCAGGTTGGACGCGTGCGTGGCCGGGTCGTGGTCCCCGCAGCAGTCCTCGGCGACGATTGTCCGGAACCCGTGGGAGAACGAGTCGATCACCGTGGCACGGATACACCCGGAGGTCGTGCAGCCCATGACCACCACCGTGTCCACGTCCCAGAAGCGCAGGATGGAGGCGGTGTCCGTGCCGAAGAACGCGGACGGGAAGTGCTTCTTGACCAGCACGTCGCCTTCGGCCCAGACGCGCGGATCCACCTTCACCATCTCGCTTCCCGGCGTGAAGTCCTCCAGCCCGCGGGTTTTCCAGTTACCGACGTCGGCCAGGGACCCGTATTCCACCACGGTGTGCAGCACCGGCACCCCGAGCGCGCGGGCCTGTTCCAGGGTCCCGGCGGCGGTTCCGACGGCGGCCTGGGTGTAGGGGCTGCGTCCCATCCGGTAGGCGGGGTCCGTGAACCCGAGCTGGAAGTCGACGACGACGATGGCCGCCTTGCGTCCGAAGCCGACGGGGCTGCCGCCGTAGCCGGCGGAGGCGAACGCCTCCGCGGTGGCGTCCGCGCTCATGCGGCCGCCGCCATGCCGATGTGGGCGCGGGAGGCCATGAGCGGCTGGATCTTCTGGCCAAAGTTCTCCGTGCCCTGGATGAAGTCGTCGAAGGTCAGCATGATGCCCTTGGTGCCCTCGACGGCGGCGGCCTCGTCCAGCATGCGCGCCACGGACTCGTAGGAGCCAACGAGGGTGCCCATGTTCATGTTCACGGCACCTTCGGGCAGCGAGATGGTCTTCGCGGTGGAGGTCGAGTCGGCGGTCTTGTCCTCGAGCGCCTGCCCGGTCATCCACGCGATAGCCTCGACGTCGATGCCGGCCCTGTAGTGCTCCCACTTCGCGAAGGCGGCCTCGTCGGTGTCATCCGCAATGACCATGAACAGGACGCAGCTGCCCACGTCGCGGCCGGTCTGGGCGGCGGCGTCGTCAAGCTTCTTGACGCCGGCGGCGTGGGCGGTGGGGGTGTTGATGCCCAGGCCCATCACGAAGTTGTAGTCGGCGTAGTTGGCGGCGAAGTCGATGCCGGCCGGGCTCTGGCCGGCGGTGACCAGTTCGATCTTTTTGGACGGCTGCGGCTTCATCATGCAGTGGTCCATGGTGAAGAACTCGCCCTTGAAGTTGGATTCCCCGTTGGCCCACAGCTCCTGCATGACCTGGGTGTACTCGGTGGTGTAGCGGTAGCGGCGCTCGAAGTGCACGTCCCCGGGCCACAGGCCCATCTGGTCGTACTCGGCGCGCTGCCAGCCGGAGACCATGTTGATGCCGAAGCGGCCGTTGGAGATCGAATCGATGGTCGAGGCCATGCGGGCCACGATGGCCGGCGGCATGGTGAGCACGGCGGTGGTGGCGAACAGCTTGATCTTCTCCGTCACCGCGGCCAGGCCGGCCATCAGGGTGAAGGACTCCAGGTTGTAGTCCCAGTATTCGGTCTTGCCGCCGTAACCGTGCAGCTTGATCATCGAGAGGGCGAAGTCGAAGCCGTAGCCTTCCGCCTTCTGGACCACCTCCTTGTTCAGCTCGAAGGAGGGCTTGTACTGCGGCGCGTTCTCGGAAATGAGCCAGCCGTTGTTGCCGATCGGGATGAAGATGCCGATGTCCATAATGTGACTCCTTCGCATGCTGCTATCAGGGACGGCACACCCAGGGACTGGGCGCTGCCGGTGATTCACGGGAACCTGCGTCCTGCGATTGCCTTCAATCTATGGAGGCTGTTTTGCGCCCCCGTGTGTCCCGTGTAAGGCACGTGTAAATACGGCGGACATTCCTTTTGCGCGCACATTGCCCCCCAGTTAAGCCAGAAAGATCCGCGGAAAGCCGCGGATCCGAACGGGCAAACGCCACGCGTCCGAAAAACCCGCGCCCGCCCCTGCCGTCCCACCGCCCCTGCCGTCCCACCGCCGCGCCACGGCCCGCGGCGGTGCCTGAGCAGGCACCACGCACGACGGCGGGGCCGCACCCTGTGCAGGGTGCGGCCCCGCCGTCGCGGGCAGGCCGCCGCCGAAAGGGGAGGCGGGAGGGTATTTTAGCGGGCCGGGGCGCCCTCCGCGGCCGGCCGGGGGGAGGGGGCGGCGGGGAAGCGCCGCGTGCGGACCGAGGCCAGGGCCCCGAGCGCCGCCGCCGCGACCAGCACGGCCAAGGCAACCATCAGGCCCCCCACGAAGGCCCCGACGTCGCCACCGGAGGTGGACAGCGTGCCGGCATAGGCCAGGGAGCGGTCCGCGTCCCCGAGCAGGACGGTGGCCAGCCCCAGGGACACCGAGGTGCTGAACAGGTACCCGGCATTCTGCAGGGTGGAGCGCACGGCATTGGCGATGCCGCGCCGTTCGGGGGCGACGGTGAGCATCAGGGCACTGGTATTGGGGGTCATGAACAGCCCGGTTCCAAACCCCACCACGAACAGGCCCGCCGCGAGGCCCGCGGTCGCCCTGTCCGGCCAGATGGAGATACCCAGCCAAATGGAGGCGCCGACGGCGGCGGCTCCGGCGGCGATCAGGACGCAGCCGGCGGCGGAGAGCAGCCCGTGGTGGATGCGGCCGGTCAGCCGCCCCGCGACCAGGGCCGCCAGCATAGTGCCCGCCGGGGCGGGGACCACCATCAACCCGGCGTGCAGCGCCGTCAGGCCGCGCGCCGACTGCAGGTAGAGGGAGGCCAGCAGCACCACGGCGTAGGTGGCGAAGGCGCTGAGGAATCCGGCTGCATAGAGGTAGGCCACCGACCGGTCGGCAAAGATCCCCAGGTCCACCAGCGGGTCGGTGCGGCGGCGCTGGACCAGCACGAAGAGCGCGATCAGCGCCAGCGCACCCAGGCCCGCCCCCAGGATCCACGGGTTGGTCCACCCCCCGGAGCCGGGCAGCTCATTGACGGCCACCACCAGGGCCGCCAGCCCGGAGGTGACCAGCAGCGCGCCGAACAGGTCCAGCTTTTCGGTCCGGGCGCCCCCGTCCGACCCCGGGATGAGCTTGAGGGAGGCGGCCAGGCCCGCAGCGAGCAGCGGCACGCCGAGCAGGAAGATCCAGCGCCAGCCCATCAGTTCCACGACCACGCCCCCGGCTACCGGGCCCAGGACCTGGCCTACCGCCGCGGCGGTGGCGTTGATGCCCAGCCCGGTGCTCAGCAGCCGCGGCGGGAAGGCGTCCGTGAGGATGGCGGTGTTGTTGGTGATGACGGAGGCGGCCCCCACGCCCTGCACGAACCGGAAGGCGATCATGAAATCCGCGGTGGGGGCCAGGCCGCAGGCCAGGGTGCCGGCGGCGAAGACCACGATCCCGCCGATGTAGAGCCGGCGCCGCCCGAACAGGTCCGCGAGGCGTCCGAAAACCAGGATCAGCGCCGTGGTGACCAGCATGTAGGAGAGCAGGAACCAGGAGGACTGGGTGGGGGAGGCGCCCAGGTCCCGGGACATGGCCGGCAGCGCCACGTTCAGGCTGGACGAGTTCAGGAACACCAGCACCACCGTGACGCTGGTGACGGCCAGCACGGACCAGGCGCGCGCCGCTTCGGAGCGGCGCGCGCCCTGCCGCTGGTGCCGCTGGTGCTGCTGCTGCCGCTGGTGCTGCTGCTGCCGCTGCTCCGGGCGGCCCGGCCTCAGCATTCCGTCCCCGGAACGCGGCGGTGGAATCCGGTGGCGGACTGGAACGCGGCGCCCACCGCCAGCACCCCCTCGTCGTCCCAGGGCCGGCCGGCCACCTGCAGGGACAGCGGCATGGCCTCGGCGTCGAACCCCATGGGCAGGGCCAGCGCGGGCATGCCGGTGTAGTCGAAGATGCGGGTGTTGCGCGGCAGCACGTCGTGGATGTTCAGGGCCTCCCCGTTGACCAGCATGGTCATGTCCGCCAGCCGCGGAGCCGCCGCCGGCACGGTGGGCAGCACCAGGTAGTCGACGCCGGAAGCGTCCATACCCTCAAGCAGCGCTTCCAGCACGCCGGCCCGGCGGCGCAGCCCGCGCAGGTAGTCGATCGCGGCCAGCCTGCGGCCCTGCTCGAAGCGGTCCCGGGTGCCGGCGTCGAACAGTTCCTGGCGCGGCAGGTTGGCCTCCTGGGTGGCGGCGATCTCCCCGTAGAAGACGTTCCAGGCCTCCACGTGGGACAGTTCCGGGTCATAGCCCGGGGCGTCGAAGACCTTCACTTCCGCGCCCAGGGAGCGCAGCGTGTCCAGCGCTTTGGCGAAGGCTTCGGCGACCGCGGCGTCCACGGGTTCGCCGTGCCAACCGCCCAGCACGCCAAGGCCCGTACCGGCCAGCGGGGCGCCGGCGGGGCCGGGGAGCGCGGGAACCGGGGCGGCGGATGCGGGCGGGGAACCGTCGAGCACCGGCAGCAGCAGTTGCAGGTCGGCCGCGCTCAGGCCCATGGGGCCCACGTGGTCCAGGGACCAGGACAGTGTGGCCACGCCCGTGCGGGGCAGCCGCCCATAGGTGGGCTTCAGTCCCGTGGTTCCGCAGAAGGCGGACGGGATGCGGATCGATCCGCCGGTGTCCGTCCCCAGCGCGAACGGAAACAGGCCCGCGGCCAGCCCGGCACCGGAACCGGTGGAGGAGCCCCCTGTCCAGCGCCCCGGGTTCCACGGGTTGGGCACGGGGCCGTAGCGGGCATTCCACGCCGATCCCATGGCGAACTCGGTGGTGGCCACCATGGCCACCGGGATGGCGCCTGCCTCCCGCAGCCGGGCCACGACGGCGGCATCTTCCGTGGCGGTCCGGTCGCCGGTCTGCAGGGAACCGCAGGTGACCTGTGCCCCGGCGACGTCGATGATGTCCTTGACCCCGAAAGGGATCCCTTCCAGCGGCCGCGCGGTGCCGGCGGCCCAGCGGGCGTCGGAGGCGGCGGCCGCCTCGCGGGCCCCCTCGATGCGGTGCAGCACCGCGGCGGCCGTGGTCGCGGATCCCGCCCAGTGGTCCAGGTACCGCTCCAGCACGGCCGACGGGGTGGCGGTGCCGCTGCCGAATACGCCCAGCAGCCCGGCCACGTCCGGCCGGCCCGTGTCCCCGCCGGCACCCTCCCGCTGGGCACCCTCCCGCTGGGCACCCTCCCAGGTGGCGGGCGTGCCGGCGTCGGACGCCACCGCCCCGGAGGACGCGACGCCGGACGGGCGGGCGGCGCCGCGCAGGCGCGCGAGCCGGGCCGCGTAGGCGTCCGGGTCCAGCTCCCCGGCGTCGGGGGAGGCGGGCAGCGCCCGGCTGCGGGTCAGCGCCTGGCCGGCCTCTGCCTGGCGTCGGATCGCCTCCCTGGAACCGTCAGCCCGGGTGTCCGTTGCGGTCATGCCAGCGCCGCCGAGTCCGCCAGCGCCGGGCCTGCCAGCGCCGCCGCCCCTACAGGCTCCGCCGCAAACCTCCGGGCTGCCTGCTCCAGCAGGTCCGGGCGGCGGTCCCGGCCCAGCGGGAACGCGGCGCGGGCCTGGGGAACGGCATCCAAATCGATGTCCGTCCGCAGAAGGTCGTCGTGGTGGTGGGCGGGCAGGTGATCCACCAGGTCCCCAAACGGGTCCACCACGCAGGAGAGCCCGAAGTAGTCCACGGTGCGCCCGTCCAGGGTTTCCGGGCCGCCGCGGTTGGCCGCGAGGACCCAGGTTTGGGTCTCCAAGGCGCGGACCTGGAGTTCCTGGAGGAAGAGCTTTTCGCGGCTGCCCAGCGAACTGACCAGCGGCACCACCACGTCCGCGCCGAGCGCCCGGGCGCCCAGCCAGTACTCCGGGAAGGTGCGGTCATAGCAGATCAACGGGGCGATCCGCATGCCGGCGACCTCGAAGACGGCCGGGCCGGAGCCCTCGGCGAAAAAGTGCTTCTCATCGATCGGCACGTCCGCGAGCAGGCTCTGCGGGATCGAGGTCTTGCGGTAGGCCGGGACCGTCCGGCCGTCCAGGCCGGTGCCGTGGACCAGGGTGCCGTCCGCCTCGATCACGGCCCCGGAGTTGTAGAGCGCCCCGTCCGCACCGGCCTCGTAGAAGCCCAGCACGACGGCGGTCCCGTGCTCCCGGGCGGCCTGCCGGAAGGCGGTGAGGGTGGGCCCGTCGAGGGGTTCGGCCCACAGCTTGTAGGCATCGTTTCCGGTGGCGCCGAAGTAGGGGGTGTTGCACAGTTCGGGGAAGACCACCAGGTCGGGGCGCGGACCGGTGCCCGGCGCGGCCGCCTCGGCGAAGAGGTGGAGCAGGCGCTCCAGGTCCTGCGCCAGGTCGCCGGCCATTCCACCGGACTGGACAATGCAGATGTTCCGTTGGGAGGCGCAGATGTTCCGTTGGGAAGTGCGGATGGTCTGTTCGGAGCTGCTCTGGTGCAGGTGGGTCATGGTCCGTCTTTCTGGGGAGGAGTGGAGGGCTGGGTGAGGGTCAGGACCGGGTGGCGGCGTTCCTGTGCCGGATGGCCTGGGAGAGGGCGACGGCGGCGACCAGGGCCCCGCCGTAAAAGATGTCCTGCACGAAGTTCTTGGCCCCGAGCATCTGCAGGCCCACCACGCCGGAGTACAGGAAGTACACCGCGACCAGGGTGCCCCAGGCGTTGAAGCGGCCGGGGACGAAGGCGGTGGAGCCCAGGAAGCAGGCGGCCAGCGCCGGCATCAGGAAGGACTGCCCGGAGGAGGGGTCCGCGCCGTTCAGGCTGCCCGCGTAGACGATGCCGGCCAGGGACATGACCAGCCCGGAGGCGATGAAGGAACCGGCCCGGATGCGGTCCACCTTGAGCCCGCTCAGGTGCGCCACCTGCCGGCCCTGGCCCACGAACAGCAGCCGGCGCCCGTAGGGGGTGCGGGAGAGGACGAAGGCGATGATGCCGGCCACGGCCAGGCCGTAGAAGAACTGCGGCTGCAGGCCGAACAGCACGCGGGACCCCGCGGTGGCGGTGGAGAGGCCGCGGTCTATCCCGGTGACGGTGGAGGAGTTGCTCATCCAGTACACGATGCCCAGGAACAGGGTTCCGGAGCCGAGCGTGGCGATCAGCGAGCTGACCTTCAGCACCACCACAAAGAAGCCGTTGACGGCCCCCGCCACCAGCCCGACGGCGATCGCGGCCGCGATGCTGGCCCCCAGCGGAACGCCGTGCTGGACGTTCAGGACGCTGAGCGTCATGGCGGACAGGGACATAGTGGAGGCGATGGACATGTCATACTCCCCGGCCGTGAACGGGATGAGGGACCCGGCGGCCATGATGAGCAGGACGGCCTGGGAGCCGAAGATGTTCTGGAAGTTTCCGGCGGTCGCGAAGTTCTCCGGCAGGATGGCGCTGAAGACCAGCAGCAGCAGGGCCCACGCCCCCGGCAGGGCGAAGCGTTCCAGGTTGTGGGCGGACAGCCAGGCCGGCCCCCGGGCCGCCCGCCGGGCGCCGGTGGGGGCGTCCTGCTGCGTTGCCTTGTCCGTTGATTTCTGGTCGGCGGTGGCGGTCATCGTTCAGCCCACCTTTCGGATCGGGTCGGTGCCGCGATGTCCCTGCATCACGTGCATGGCAATGGTGTTGCGTTCGACGTCGGCGCCGGCAAGTTCGCCGACCACCCGGCCATCCTCGATAATCAGGACGCGGTCGCAGATCAGGGCCAGCTGTTCATAGTCGGTGGTGGCGCACAGCACGGCAGTCCCGTCGTCGGCGGCCTCCAGCAGCCGCTGGTTGATGCCTTCCCGGGCACCGACGTCGACCCCCTGGGTGGGGTCCTGCAGCAGCACTACGGAGGGGTTGGTGTCCAGCCACTTGCCCAGCACCACCTTCTGCTGGTTGCCGCCGCTGAGCATCCGGAAGTCCTTGCCCGGATCGGAGGGCCGCACGTCGTAGCGTTCCACGAAGTCGCGCCCGTGGCGGGCCAGCGTCCGCGGGGAGAGGCCGAAAGGGCCGGAGAGGGCGCCCAGCCGCGGCATGAGCGCATTCTCCGCGACGCTGACCTCCAGCATGCCGCCCTCCGTCTTGCGGTCGGCGGGAACGTAGACGATGCCCCGGGCCAGCGCCCCCCGCGGCGCGGCGCCGTAGATCGCCGGAAGCACATCCTCGAACCCCGAGCCGGCCAGGCCGGTCAGGCCCAGGACCTCGCCGCGGCGCAGTTCGAAGTCCACCCCGGCGGCCCGTCCGGACACCAGTCCGGTGCAGTCCAGCACGGTTTCGGCCGGGCCCGCGGCGCGCACCGGCCGGCCGGTGCCCACGGTCCGCCCCACGATGCGTTCGCTGAGCGAGGCCGGGGTGGCCGACTCCGCGGGGAGGACGCTCTGGAGCCGCCCGCCCTTGAGCACCACGATCGTGTCGCTGTTTTCGATGACCTCCTCGAGGTCGTGGGTCACCAGCAGCACGCTCATGTCGTACTCGTCCAGCAGTTTCCGGACGGCGCCAAACAGCAGTTCGGTACCGGAACGGGGCAGGAACACCGTGGGTTCGTCGAGCACCAGCAGCGTCTTGTTCGGCCCCAGTTCCTCGACGGCCCGCAGGATCGCGACCAGTGCCTTATCCGTGTCCGCCAGCGTGGAGATGGGCTGCCGCGGGTCGGCGGCGATGCCGAAGCGGGCCAGCAGGCCGGCCGCCTCGCGGTGCATCGCACGCCAGTTGATGAACGCGCCCCGGGCGTGCAGGATGCGTTCGTGGAGCAGGTTCTCCGTGATGGACAGGGCGGGCACCAGGCCGAGGTCCTGGTGGACGAAGCTGATGCCGTGCCGGCGGAACGCCGACGGGTCCTCGTAGGGGAAGATCTCCTCGCCGCGGATGAAAAGGCGGGTGACTGAGTCCGGCCGGTAGACGCCGTTGAGGATCTTGATCAGGGTCGATTTCCCCGACCCGTTCTCGCCGACCAGGCCCACGACCTCGCCGGCGGGGATCTCCAGGCTGACCGAATCCAGGGCCTTGTTGTCGCCGAACGTGATGGACACGTTCTGCAGCCGCACGTTGGGCTCGGACCGGCCCGGGAGCCCGACGAGCTCGCCGTCGGACCCCACCGGGCGCCGGCTGATCACGGCTTGCCCCAGAGCGCCTCGTAGCCGGCCACGTAGGCGTTGCCGTAGCCCTGCCCGGAGACCGGCGGGGTCCCGGTGTCGGCGACGTTGGCGTCGGTGATGACCTTCAGCGGGGTATGCTGGTTGCCGTCGGCGGTGGGTTCGGCACCGGTCAGGATGCGCCCGGCCTCGTCCAGCGTGGACCAGGCCAGCCAGGTGACGTCCTCGCCCACGTCCATGGCCACGGTGTCCCCGTCCTGCATGAGCTTGAGGATCGCGGGGGTTCCGTTGAAGGAGGCCGTCTTCACCTGACCGGTCTTGCCCGCGGACAGGACGCCGGACTCCACGTAGAGCATCATCGAGTCGTACACCGGCAGGACGAAGTCGATCTCCGGGTTGGTCTGCAATTCGGCCTGCACGGTGGAGGCAATGTCGGTGGCCCAGGCGGAGACCGGGACGTCGACCTCGCTGACGCCGCAGCCGCTGCAGTGGGTGGCCAGTTCGTCCTTCATGGCCTCGATCATGCCGTTGGAGGGCGGGACCTCGCTGGAGTTGACCAGCAGGATGTCCCCGTCACCGCCGGTCTCCTGGATGGCGTAGTCGGCCATCAGCCGGGCTGCCTCGTTGAAGGGGGCCGTGATGTACCCGGTGACCAGGCCCTCCAGGGCGGCCGGAAGCGCGGTGCCGTTCTGGTAGGTGTGGGTGATCAGCACCGGTATGCCCGCGGCCTTGGCGCGCTCGAGGGCGGGGATGATCAGTTCCGCGTTGATGCCCTGCGCCAGGATGATGAGGTCCGCCTTCTGGCTGATCGCCTGGTCCACGCCCGCGGTGTGCTCGGTGGGAAGGCCTTGGGTGGAGTACTCCACCCAGGTGGCTCCGTAGGACTCGGCGAGCCGCTTGGCCTCCATGTCGACAACCTCGATGTACGGAACGGAGCTGCTGTTGGGGATGTTGAAGATTGTCTTGCCCTTGATCCCGGACATGTCGAACGGCGTGCCGGCGAAGGTGAACTGGGGGTCCTGGGAGAAGGCGGCGATCTGGTCCCTGGCATGCTGCACGCCGGCGGTGTCGGTTGCGGTGGCTCCGGAAGCCTCGGAGCTGCCGGAGCAGGCGCTCAGGGCCAGGGCAAGGGTGGCCATGCCGGCCAGGGCGGGGACGATGCGGCGTGTGGTTTTCATCGGGAACCTCGGCAATCGGTGTGCGGATGGAAGCGGGGCGGAGACGGATTCCGCCGCCGGCGTCGCTGGCTGGTCGGGCCCCGGGGGTAACGTGGCGCCTGGTGGATCCCCGGGTGCTCCCGGGACACCATGCAATAGCGGCGATGTTTCCGTCCGTCTTGCGGAGGGTAAATCTGTTGTTGCGCCACCCTGGTTCCCGCAACCGGGGGCCTGCGGGGCCGATACGCTGTTCCAGTTCCCGGCGTTTCCGGGCCGCAAGGCACATATTGAGGAGGGGCTCCGCCCGTGCAGACCAAAGCGCAAGTGCTCACCGGTTTCACCCGGCGTACGGATTCGGCCCGGCAGGTGGCCGACCTGATCCGGTCGGACATCGTCAACAACCGGTTCCCTGTGAGCCTGCCGTACGAATGGGACCTGGTGGAGATTTACCGGGCAACCCGCAACGTGGTGCGCGATGCCATGGCGATCCTGCAAGGGCAAAACCTCCTGCGCCGCATCCCCGGCTCCGGGACGTTCGCGCTGGCCCCGGGGACGAGCTTCAACGTGGACCGCAAGGAGTCCCGCGTGATGGTGACGCTGGAGCCTGACCAGAAGCGCACCGCCGCACCCGCCTACGCGGAAACCCGGATCGAGGGCTATCCGGACGGGACCTACCAGTGCATCAACGCGCAGGTCACCGGGTGCCCCGACACGGTGGCCAGGATGCTGGAGATCCAGGCGGGCGATCCCGTGCTCTATGTGGAGGTGGGCATCTCGCTGAACAACGAACGCCAGCGGCTGCGCTCCAGTTGGGTGCCGCTGGATCGGGTGCCGGGGATCGAGGCAGCCCCGCTGGACTGCTTCATTCCGGACCTGATCGCCCGGATCACCGGAAGCGAGACCCACTGCAAACGGATGCTTTTCGAGGCCGTGAACGCCGACGCCTCCGCCGCCGTGCTGCTGGGGATCCCGGAGAACGCGGCCGTGCTGATGACCGAGCGGGTCAACTGCATCGACTCCGGTGAGCCGGTGGAGTTTGGCTTCACCCGCCACCGCGGCGACCGGACGCTGTTCGTCAGCAACCTCTGACCGCAGGTATCCTCCGGCCGCCGCCGGTTCTTCTCCGCCGGCGGCGGCCGGAGGGCCAGGCCCTACAGGACTTCGACGCGGTCCGCGACCGCCCGTGCCCGTTCCAGCAGCGCCCCGGCATCGGGCGCCTGGGCGGCCAGGACCAGATGCCCCTGCGGGCGTCCCTGCACGGGGGAGACGCTGGAGGCCAGCAGCTGGACCGGAGAGCCGGCGTCGTGCTGGAGGTGGGCGACCACGGCCGCCACGTCGACCGGACGCAGGCCATCGAAGCGCAGCACCAGGCGTGCTCCGCCGCCGTGTTCGACGTCCGCGACCTCGGCTTCCAGCTCCTCCGCCGAATTGCGGCGGAAAGAATGCAGCAGTGCGCGCGTGGTGCCGTGCGCCGGCGCGCTCAGCACGCGCCACACCGGCCCGTGCTCCACCACGCGGCCGCCGTCGATCACCGCCACCTCGTCGCAGATCTCCTGGATCACGCCCATCTCGTGGGTGATCAGCAGCACCGTCACTCCGCGCTCACGGTTGATCCGGCGCAGCAGGGCCAGGATCGAATGCGTGGTCTCCGGGTCCAGCGCGGACGTTGCCTCGTCGCAGAGCAGGATCTCCGGGTCCTGGACCAGCGCCCGGGCGATGCCCACGCGCTGCTTCTGGCCGCCGGAGAGCTGTCCTGGGTAGGCATCCGCCCGGTGGTCCAGCCCCACCAGTTCCAACAGCTCGGCGACCCGGCGGTCCGCCTCCGCGGCCCCCACTCCGGCAAGCCGCAGCGGCAGGCGCACGTTCTCCCACACCGTCTTGGACGCCATAAGGGAGAAATGCTGGAACACCATGCCGATGCGGCGCCGCAGGTCCCGCAGTGCGGGTCCAGTCGCCGTCGCGATATCCTCGCCGTCCAGCAGCACCCGCCCGGAGGTGGGCCGCTCCAGCAGGTTCACAGTGCGCAGCAGGGTCGACTTCCCGGCACCGGAACGTCCGATCACGCCCGTGATGCGTCCTGCGGGCAGGTCCAGCGTGACGTCGTCCAGCGCGGTGACGCCGGTCCCGGGCCTGCCGTTCCTGGGCATGTACGTTTTGGTCACGTGCTCAAAGCGCACCGCGCCGCGGGCGGGGGCGTGCGCTCGGGCGGCAGTGGCGGACACCTAGAAGCCCAGCGAGATGTCGCCCTGGTATTTGTCCAGGATGAACTGTCGGGTGGCCTCTGAGTTCAGGGCCTCGCCCAGCTTCGCGATGCCCGGATCGCCCTTGAGCTCCGGGCGGGTGACCAGGTACTCGGCGTACTTCGGGTTGGCCTGGTCGGTGAAGATGGCGGTGTTCACGTCGATGCCGGCATCCAGCGCGTAGTTGGCGAACACGAAGGCGACGTCCACCTGGTCGATGGAGCGGGCCAGCTGGGCTCCTTCGAGTTCCTTGATATCCAGTTCCCGGGGGTTTTGGACAATATCCCGGATGCTGGACTGGGAGTCGCCCGGGTTTTTCAGCGTGAGCAGGCCCTGCTCCTCCAGGAGCACCAAGGCGCGGCCGGCGTTGACGGGATCGTTCGGAATGGCGATGCTGGCGCCCTTGGACACCTCGTCCAGCGAGGCGAACCTGGTGGAGTAGGCACCGAACGGCTCGATATGCACCGGCACGACCGGTACCAGGTCCTGGTTGTTCTCCTTGTTGAAGTTGTCCAGGAACGGCAGGTACTGGTAGTAGTTCCCGTCCAGTTCACCGCTGGCCAGCTGTGCGTTGGGCTGGATGAAGTCCTGGAACACCTTGACCTCCAGGTCCACGCCCTGCTCCGCCAAGGCGGGCTTCAACTGCTCCAGAATCTCGGCGTGCGGTACGGGGGTCGCACCGATCACCAGCGTCTGGCGCTGCGCCGCGGCGGCAGCGGTTTCCTTGCCCCCAAGGGTGGGGATGATGGCGGCTGCGGCGAAGGCGGCGACAGTGACGGCGGCGACGACCGAGCCGACCACGATATTGCGCTTCTTCGTTTGGGCACGGCGCTCCGCGGCTGCTGCGGCGAGGCGTCCTGCGGAACCTGGTGCGGGCGAATTGCTGTCGGTGGACACGGGGACTCCTGAGTGGAACGCGGACGGGAAGGGGGCCGGACCAGGCCCGGTCCCGCTGGAGGTCAAGGGTAGGAGGGGATCGAATATCCTTCGGGCCTCGCGTCACGCGACGGCGTATTTCTGAACATTGCGTCATGTGGAAAGGCCTTTGTGGCATTTTGTGACTGATTGCTAAGCCTGCGAGGACCCACACGCGGCAAATGTGACGGGCGGTGCGGGCAGCGGGCCCGGCGGAGGCCATCATCGGGAAGTCCCGGCCTCCCTCCGATGAAGAAGCGAAGTAGCGTCATGAACCCGTCCCTTCCCACCCCTGCCCCCGCCCATCCTGTCGCCGGGCCCCTCGCCCCGGCTCATCGCATCGGTTCAGAAGCCGAAGCCCTGGAAACCGCGGCCCGGCTCGCGGACAAGTTCGCAGCCCTCGGCGCCGAGATCGATGCGACGGGCATCCTGCCCCCCGACGTGGTTGACGAGTTCTCCGGCTCCGGGCTTTGGGCCATCACCATCCCAGCCGAATACGGCGGCCTCGGTGCCTCCACCGCCACCCTGGTCGAAGTCATTGCCCGGATTTCCGCCGCCGACCCTTCCCTGGGCCAGATCCCGCAGAACCACTTCTGCCTGGTCGAGGACATCAATCTCTCCGGCACTGCGGAGCAGAAGCGTTTCTTCTTCGACCTGATCCTGGACGGGGCCCGCACCGCCAACGCGTTCTCCGAGGCCGGTGGCAAGACCGCCGCCGACGTTTCCACCCGGATCCTGCGCGACGGTGGCGACTACGTGGTCAACGGCCGCAAGTTCTACGCCACCGGCACCGCCTACGCACACTGGATCCCGGTGCTGGGCGTCGACGGGGAAGGCCGTGAACTGCTCGCCTTCGCCCCGGCCGATGCCGACGGGCTGCACGTGGTCGGGGATTGGGACGCTTTCGGCCAGCGTGCCACTGCCTCCGGGTCCGTGGTGCTCACGGACCTGCGTGTACCCGCGTCCCGCGTCTTCCCGATGTACCGCGAATATGAGGAGCCGACCATCGCGGGCCCCTTCGCGCAGATCACTACGGCTGCCATCGACCTGGGCATTGCCCGCGGCGCCTTCGCCGCCGCGCTGGAGGCCGTCCGGGCCTCCCGCCCGTGGATCGACGCGAACGTCGAGGCCGCCACCGCGGATCCCCTCACGCTTTCCGAACTCGGCCGCCTCGATGTCGACCTCGCCGCCGCCGGAGCGCTGGTCCAGCGTGCCGCCGCCGCGCTGGACGAGGCCAAGGCCCACTCGACGGAGGATTCCGTCGCGGCCGCCTCGGTCGCCGTCGCCCGCGCCAAGGTGCTCACGACCGAGGCCGCGCTCGCGGCCGGATCGAAGCTGAATGAACTCGGCGGAACCCGCTCCGCCGTGGGCGGCAAGCGCCTGGACCGCTTCTGGCGCAACGCCCGCGTCCACACCCTCCACGACCCGGTGCGCTGGAAGTTCCACCTGATCGGGAACTACGTCCTCAATGGCGTGCGCCCGGCCCGCCACTCCTGGAACTGAGCCCTAATGGAGACGCTGCTGCCGAACGTGAGCTGGCCCGAGATCGGCCAGGCGGTCCTGGACACGCTGATCATGCTGTCCGCCGGCCTGTTGTTCACGCTGCTGCTGGCCCTGCCGCTGGGCACGCTCATGTATCTGACCGCCAGCGGAAACCTGCGGGCGGCCCCACCCGTCTACCGGGGGCTGTCCTTCGTGGTGAACCTGCTCCGCTCGGTCCCGTTCATCATCCTCATGATCACGGTGCTGCCGTTGACGGCGTTCCTGACCGGCACCACGCTCGGCGTGCGCGGGGCCGTGCCCCCGATGGTGATCGCCGCGGTGCCATTCCTGGCCCGGTTGGTGGAGATCGCGTTGCGCGAGGTGGATAACGGGCTGATCGAGTCCGGGCAGGCGATGGCGGCCTCCACTTGGCAGACGATCATCCATATCCTGCTGCCCGAAGCGCGGCCCGCACTCATCGCCGCGGGCACGGTCACCGCGATTGCCCTGCTGGACTACACCGCGATGGCTGGCGTGATCGGCGGCGGGGGCCTGGGTGACCTGGCCATACGCTACGGCTACCAGCGCTTCCAGACCGACGTCATGGTGGTCACCGTGGCGCTCCAGGTGCTGCTGGTGCAGGCGCTCCAGTTCTCAGGCGACCGGATGGTGCTGCGCTACGCCCGACGGCGTTAAGGGTGGAGCGGCAGGACGCTTCCGGGAGCCCGATGCAGAGCCGTGCCAGAAGCCCCCATGCTTGCCGCCGTTGCAGTTGCCGTTGCCGTTGCCCGGGGCTCCGCCAGTCCCGCGCTCCGAGGCCGCCTTCCGGGCGGTCGCAGACCCGGGTGTCCCGCACAGGCCACCGTGTTTCCGGCCTGACGGTACTGACCTGCACCGGCCTCCGTCCTCCAAGGCCCTGCGGCACCGCTTCAGCGGGGGGCCGCCGCCTGCCCCACCTCGCGCAGGCGGTGCCACAGCAGGGCCACGTGCAGCGCGGTGCGGGCCTCGGCGTCATCGAGGGAAACCCCCAGCCGGTCCTGCAGCCGGGCCAGCCGGGCGTACAGCGCCGGACGGCTGAGATAGCCGGTCCGGGCCAGGGCCGACTTGTTTCCGCCGTGCTTGAGGTACAGCTCCAACAGGGCCAGGGCCTCGGGGTCCGGGGGATCGACCAGCGGGCCCAACTCGGCCTCGGCGAACGCGCGCAGCCGCGGGTCGGAGCGCATCAGCGCCAGCAGGCCCCGCAGCCCCACGTCGGCGAAGCGGTAGTACCGGCGCTGGCGGGACTCCAGGGTGGCGGCAATGTCCGCCACCTGCGTGGCCTCGTCCAGGCCCGCAGCCGCTTCCACCAGGGAGGCCCGGGACCGGCCCACGCCCACGGACCACTGCGCCTCCGGTTCCCGCGGACCGGCGCCGTGCGGGCCGGAGGGCGCCGCGGATTCGGCCAGTTCCCCGAACACCCGCTCCAGCAGCGGGTCCTCCAGCTGCCGTGCCGGAACGCCCAGCAGGACGCCCAAGGACCCGGAATGCAGCCCCGCGGCAAGCATTGACCGCCGTGCGGATCGAACGGCGGAACCCAGGGACTCCAGCAGGGCCCGTTCGCGCAACTGCAGGCCGGTAGGTTCCTCCCCGGGCAGCCGGTCCAGCCGGATCACCACCGGAACGTAGAGCGCCGCCGGGTCCAGCCCCAGGGCCACCGCGCGGGTGCGGGCCTCCGGTTCGGCCATCGCCAGCGGCTGGCGCAGCTCGTGCATCAGCCCGGCCCGGGCCGCTTCCAGGAGGTCGCGTTCGTCGCGCCCGGCCATCCGGGCGATGGTCAGCGCCTGCCCGGCGCGGTCCAGGACCTGGGAGGCGTCGGCGTCGTCCTCGAGCACGGCCGGGACCACCAGCCGGCCCCAGCGGCGCCCCCTGACCCCCACCGGCGTCTGCAGCCAGTCCTCGCCCTGCCCGCCCTGTCCGCGCTGTCCGTCCTGCCCGCGCCGCCCGGTCTGCTCCCGGTACCCGACGCGGCGGGAACGTTCGGTCCACTGCCGCAGCAGCGCCTCGGGATCCCGCCCCGCGGCCGCAAAGCCCAGCACAAGGTGCGCCACGTCCTCCAGGACCACGGGGGCCGCCACCAGTTCCGCGGTCCGGTCCACGATTTGCTGCTCGCTGGCGTTTTGCAGGCTCAGTTCCGTGAACACCTCGTGCAGCTGGCGGGCACGTTCCACGCGCGCCAGCTGCTCGCCCACCAGCATCCGGTGCACCACCTCGGTCACCCGCACGAAGCGGACGGCCCGTTTTAGGAGCACCACCGGCAGGGTCCGGCCCGCGGCCGCCTCCCGCAGTGCCGCGGCGGCTGCGGTGGCCGGGGTTCCGTCGGGTTCGACCAGTTCGACGACGGCGCCGGCCGCCCCCGCGGCCTGGAGCTCTTCGAGGAACCGTGCGGCCGCCTGCGTTGCGGAGTGGAAGGAGGGCGAACGGAAGGACAGTCCGGAGCTGAGGACCAGCTCGCCACCTTCCAGGATGGCCCCCACCCGCTCCCCGTCGGCGATGTGCACCCAGCGCACCGGGGTGTCGAGGGCGTCGGCCCCGGAGAGGAGCTCGGGCTCCCCGGAACGGATCTCCTCCAGCGCCAGGACCGTGCGCACTGTCAGAGCCGGCGTGGCGGTGCCGGAAAAGCCGTTCGGAATATTTTCCGGCGGAGTGGTGGGCCGGAGCGGCATAGTCATTTACAGAGTGTATCGATCAGTCGGCAACCCATTACAAGATGTCTCTTCCAGAGGCCGGATCCGGGGTTCAGGATGGACAGTAACGCCGCCATGGGGTGGCACGCATACGCAGAAAGGCCCCGCACATCATGCAGACCGTCACCCACTGGATCAACGGCGCCCCGGCCGGGCAGGCCGCGGATTCCCGCTTTGGCGAGATCACCAACCCCGCCACCGGCAAGGTGAGCGGACGCGTGGCCTTCGCGAGCACCGCCACCGTCGGTCAGGCCGTCGCGGCCGCCGCCGCCGCCTTCCCGGCCTGGCGCGACACCTCGCTGGCCCGGCGCGTGCAGGTCCTCTTCAATTTCCGCGAGCTGCTCAACGCCCGCAAGG
>NZ_BKDJ01000009.1:111369-178140 GCF_008580665.1 Zafaria cholistanensis | reverse complement strand
TGCCGGAGCCTCCGCGGGCGCGGCCTGCGGTGCCGGAGCGGGGGCCTCGGCGGGCGCGGCCGGAGCCGCGGGGGCGGCGGCCGGGGCGGCACCGGCCGAGCCCACGATGGCCAGCACGGAACCGACCTCGGCGGTCTCATCCTCTCCCACGCGGATCTCCAGCAGGGTGCCGGCAACCGGGGACGGGATCTCGGTGTCAACCTTGTCGGTGGAGACCTCCAGCAGCGGCTCGTCGACGGCGACCTCTTCGCCGACCTGCTTGAGCCAGCGGGTCACGGTGCCCTCGGTGACGGATTCGCCGAGCGCCGGCAGGGTGACTTCGGTGCCGGACGCCGGCGCTGCCGGCGCGGCCTCCGCCGCGGGGGCGGCCTCGGGGGCCGGAGCGGCCTCGGGTGCCGGGGCGGGTGCGGCCTCGGGGGCCGGAGCGGAGGCCGCTCCGGAACCGTCACCGATGCGCACCAGCGCGGCGCCGACCTCGGCGGTCTCGTCCTCGGCCACGAGGATTTCCTCGATCACGCCGGCGACCGGGGAGGGAATCTCGGTGTCGACCTTGTCGGTGGAGACCTCCAGCAGCGGCTCGTCCACCTCAACGCGGTCGCCGACCTGCTTGAGCCAACGCGTAACGGTGCCTTCGGTGACGCTTTCACCAAGGGCGGGCAAGTTCACGGTTTCAGACATGTCGTCCCCGTTCTCCTAAAGCTGTTTGGGTTGTCAGCTGTTCGTGTTTCCAGCTGTCTATCTGTGCTCGGGCCTTCTGCGCTCGGGCCATTCGGGACCGGCCTGGCGTCCGTGCCCGGGCCGGCGGTGCGGAACGGCCGCCGCCGGCCATGTAGCGGATGCGTGCCGCCCGCCCGCGGGCGCGGACGGGCGGCACGTGATGCCTGTCTAGCCGTGCAGCGGCTTGCCGGCCAGGGCCAGCGCGGTCTCGCCCAGGGCCTCGTTCTGGGTCGGGTGGGCGTGGATCAACTGGGCGACGTCCTCGGGGTACGCCTCCCAGTTCACGATCAGCTGCGCCTCGCCGATCTGCTCGCCGATGCGGCCGCCGATGCCGTGGACGCCGACGATCGGGCCGTTCTTGACCCGGACCATCTTGATCAGGCCGGAGGTGCCCAGGATGGAGGACTTGCCGTTACCGGCCAGGTTGTATTCCTGGACCTCGATCTGGTCGTCGCCGAACTTCTCCTTGGCCTTGGGTTCGGAGTAGCCCACGGACATGATCTCCGGCTCGCAGTAAGTGACCTTCGGGATGTTGATGTCCTCCACGACCACCGGGTTCTGGCCGGCGATCTCCTCGGCGATGAAGATGCCCTGCTGGTAGCCGCGGTGGGCCAGCTGCACGCCCGGGACGATGTCGCCGATCGCGTAGATGTTGCCGACGCCCGTGTGCAGGCGCTCGTTGGTGATCACGAAGCCGCGGTCCAGGGTAAGGCCCTGCTCCTCGAAGCCCAGGCCCTCCGTGACCGGTCCGCGGCCGACGGCGACGAGCACGATGTCCGCCTCCAGGACGGTGCCGTTGGCCAGGGTGACCTTGGCGGAGGTCGCGTCCTGCTCGACCTTCTCGAAGAAAACGCCGGTGTTGAACTTGATGCCGCGCTTCTTGAAGGATCGTTCCAGGACCTTGATGATGGCCGGGTCCTCGTTGGGGACCAGGCTCGGCAGGCCCTCGACGATGGTGACGTCGACGCCGAAGGAGTTCCAGACGGAGGCGAACTCGACGCCGATCACGCCGCCCCCGAGCACGATGGCGCTCTTGGGAACGAAGTCCAGGTTCAGGGCCTCGGTGGAGGTCAGCACGCGGCCGCCGATTTCCAGGCCGAACGTGCGGGAGGTGGAACCCGTGGCCAGCACGATGTTCTTGCCCTTGTAGAGGACACCGTCGACGTCGATGGTGTCCTGGCCGACCAGGCGGCCGTTGCCCTCGATGACGTTGACCTTCTTCATCTTGAGCAGCCCGGAGAGGCCCTTGTACTTGCCGGCGACGATGCCGTCCTTGTAGCTGACCACGGCGGCCGGGTCGATCGACTCCAGGGTGGTGTTGATGCCGTACTTGGCGCTTTCGCGGGCATTGTCCGCCAGCTCCGCGGCGTGCAGGAACGCCTTCGTGGGGATGCAGCCGGTGTGCAGGCAGGTCCCGCCCAGCTTGGCCTTCTCCACCAGGCCGACGGTGAAGCCGAGCTGCACGGCGCGCAACGCGGCCGAGTAGCCGGCGCTGCCGCCGCCAAGGATGAGGACGTCGAATTCTTGCGCTGCTGCCGATTCGGCCACGTGAACGCTCCCTCGTGATTTTCGTGGCGCCCGCTTCGGGCGCCGGACATTGGGCATCGGGAACGCAGGGTTGGGCGCATTCCGGATACGGGCTGGTGATGTGTCAGGTTTACATTAGCCCTCCCGGGGACCGCCCGTCACACAGCGTGACGCACCCATCGGCGGTTCGTGACTCACCTGGCGCCACTTCGTGACGGGAGTCACTAAGGAAGGGGTTCCTTTGGCGCCGGCGGAGGGCGGGGAAGATCCGGCGTCAGCGCCCGGCGAAGTCCTCGGCCAGGGCCAGCAGGGTGCGCAGCGTCGAGCCCGTGGCGTTCTTGGGGGTGTATCCGTAAGGGGCCCCCTCGTTGTACGCCGGTCCGGCAATGTCCAGATGCGCCCACGGGATGGGGCGCCCGGCCTTTTCGCCGACAAACTCGGAGAGGAACACGGCCGCGGTCATCATGCCGCCGTGGCGTTCCCCGATGTTGGCCAAATCCGCCACCGGCGAATCAAGGGTGGCGCGCAGTTCCTCGGGAAGCGGCATGGGCCACGCCGCCTCCCCGGCGGCATCCGCGGCCGCCTTTACGCGGTCGCGCAGGCCGTCGTCGCCCATGATGCCTGCGGTGCGGGTGCCCAGGGCCACCAGCTGGGCGCCGGTCAGGGTCGCCACGTCGATGATCGCATCCGGCTCCTCCCGGCTGGCGGCCACCAGGCCGTCGGCCATGACCAGGCGCCCCTCCGCGTCCGTGTTGAGGACCTCGACGGTCTTTCCGCCGAACATCGTCAGCACGTCGCCCGGACGCGTCGCGGCACCGGAGGGCATGTTTTCGGCCAGGCACAGCCACGCCGTGGCCCGCACCGGAAGGCCCAACTCGGCCACGGCGAGCACGGCCTGCAGCACCGTCGCCGCGCCGGCCATGTCCGACTTCATCAGGTGCATGTTCAGACCCGGCTTGAGCGAGATACCGCCGGTGTCGAAGGTGATGCCCTTGCCCACCAGTGCCAGGTGCGCCACCGGCCGGGCGGGGGAGTAGTCGACCTTGACCAGCCGCGGCGGACGCGAGGACCCGCGCCCCACGCCGATGAGGCCGCCGTAGCCTTCCTTTTCCAGCTGCTTCTCCTCCAGCACCGTGACCTTCACCGGCCACGGCTTGGCCGCCTCCCGGGCGGCCGCGGCGAACGATTCCGGGTACAGCAGGTTGGGGGCGGTGTTCACCAGGTCCCGCACGGCACGCACGCGCCGTCCCACGACGGCGGCGCGCTTGAGCGCCGCCGGCAGGGACTTCTCGGCACTGGCGGCGGTCGCGACCACAGCCTCGGCCAGGGGAACCTGGCGGGCCTCCGGTGCCTGGGCCCGGTGTCCGGTGAACGCATAGGCGCCCAAGGCTGCGCCCTCGGCCACCGCCGCGGCCGCCTCCACGGTCGGGGCGGGCAGTGCGAAGACCGCCTTGCGCACGCCGGACAACTGCCGCGCGGCCGCCCCGGCGGCACGCCGCAGCGCCTCCGCGGAGGGGGCGCCGCCGTCGAGCCTCCCGAGCCCGGTCAGCACCAGCACTCCGGCCTTGAGGCTGTCGGTGGAGGGCAGCCGGCGGACCTCGTCGGAGGCCCCGGTGATCCCCAGCAGGGGCAGCGAGGCTTCGAGGGCGGCGGTCTCCTGCGGCGCCAGCGGGGAGTTCAGCAGGCGCGGAGCCTCGGTATCCTGCGCCACGGCGACCACGACGGCGTCCGCCGGCAGGCGGCGGATATCGGGGGAAACGGCGGAGAGCTTGAGTTCGCTGGCAGATGTCACGGGTTGTCCTTAATGCGTTCCGGCCCGGCAATGCGGTGCGGAAGCGCGCTCGGCGGCGGGCCCCGAGCAGGGGTGTGGCCGCAAGGGTTCGTTTCCCTCCGATCGTAGCCCGGGCCGCCGCCGCGGCCGGGGTGCGGATTCGCCGCGCGTCGTCCGCGCGCCGGCCGGGCCTGCTGCGCTGGAGCGGGGCCGGGAATGTGCGGGGAGGCGCGGCGGAGGGGGCCGGGAAGAAAACCGGGGCCGGGCACGTTGCCTACCTGCGTGGCCGCCGGTGCATCCCCGCCCGCGGAACGTCCCTGGAAGGAGTGTCCCCGTGCTCGACCCGATGTCGCTGCTGACCCTCAACGAGCGGACCATCGACTCGGTCCGCAACCAGGGCCTGGGCCTGGTCGTGGCGCTGACGGGGCACGCCGATGCCGGGCAGGTCGTGCGCCAGGTGCGTGCCGAGCTGCTGGACAGCCTCGATGCCGAGCTGCTGGCCTCCTTCGATGCCGACCAGCTCCTTGACTACCGGGACCGCCGGCCCCAGATCTCCTTTCTGGGCGACCACTTCGCCGCCTACCAGGCGCCGCGGCTTGAGCTGTACCGCCTCACCGACGGGCTGGGGCAGGACTTTCTCCTGTTGACGGGTCCGGAGCCGGACCTGCAGTGGGAGCGGTTCGCCGCCGCCGTGGTGCTTTTGGCCCGGGCCCTGAACGTCCGGCTCGCGGCGTCCTTCGGCGCCGTCCCCATGCCCGTTCCCCACACCCGTCCGCTGGGGGTGACCGTGCACGGCAACCGTCCCGACCTCATCGAGGGCATCTCCACCTGGAAGCCGACCGCGGAGATCCCTGCCGCCGCGGCCCACCTGGTCGAGTTGAAGCTGATCGATGCCGGCCGCGAGGCCGTGGGCTATTCGCTGCACGTGCCCCACTACCTGGCGGAGGCCGAATACCCGCAGGTGGCCGTCGCGGCGCTCGAGTACCTCGGGGCGGCCCTGGGCCTGGGGTTGCCCACCGACCGGCTGCGCGAGGCCGCGCGGAGGGTGGAGGCGGAGATTGGCGAGCAGGTTGCCGGATCCCCCGAAGTGCAGCGGATGATTGCCGGCTTCGAGGCCCGCTTCGACGCCCGCGCCCCCGAGGACGGCCCGCGGTCGCTGCTGATCAACCCGGGCGCCGAACTGCCCGGCGGCGAGGAACTGGCCGAGGCCGCCGAGGCGTTCCTCGCCGGCCAGGCGGACGACGGCGGCCCTTCCGCCGAGGGCGGCTAGCCAGGCCGCAGGGCGCGGTCCGTCCCCCTGCCCGCCGCTTGTGCCCGGCGCTGTCTTTGTCCGGCGCTGTCTTTGCCGGGTACCCGTTTCTGCCTGACACAGACCGGCGTGCGGCACAGGCCGCCCGGCGCCAGCACCGGCCCCTCCACAGGCGGCGGTGGCACGCTGCCGCCCGTGCAGGCTCCACAACCGGCGCGGCGGCCCTGCCGCCGCGCCCTGGCTGCCGGGCACGCTCTAGCCATGGCTACCCCCACGAATCCCCGTCCGGTCCCTGTCCGCGACGCCGAGGGCGTCCTGGCCCTGGTGCCCCACCTGCTTGGCTTCCGTCCGCGCAACAGCCTTGTCTGTGTCCTCACCAGCGGAGACGCACTGCATGCCACACTGCGCGTCGACCTGCCGGAGGGCTGCGGGACATCCCGGTCCCGTGCCCCGGCGGCGGGGCCACCGGTGGAGCTGGCCGGCCGCCTGGCCCGCTTCCTGCGCACCGTCAAGGGCGCCACCGGCGTTTTCCTGGTGGTCTACTCGGATCCGCCCCTGCTGCAGGCCGCCCCAGACCGGCCCTTGTCCCCAGACAGGCCCTTGTCTCCGGACCGACCCTTGTCTCCGGACCGGCCCTTCTCCCCGAATGCGGCCGTGCCGCCGGTGCGGGACCTGGTCGAGGCGCTGGCCGGGGAACTGGAGGCCTGCGGCATGCCGGTCCAGGACGCGTGGCACGTGGGGGGTGGACGCTGGCGCTCCTACCTGTGCGCCAACCCCTCCTGCTGCCCTCCGCAGGGCAAGCCCCTGGAGGGAGTCGAACTGTCGGAGACGAACCTGCACTTGGTCCTGGCAGGCAGCAGTCCCCGCGGCGCCGAGCCCGGGGTTCCCGAACTCGGCGCCGGGGCCGAACCCTGGGTGGACCCCGGTTCCGTGCGCGCCGCGGTGACCGCGGTCCTGAACGGACCGGTCCGTCCCGGCCGCGCGGCCCTGCTGATGGACTGGTGCCGCCTCCTGGACGGGGACGGCCCCGCGCGCAGCGTCCCCGACCTCCTGCGGGGGCTGCGCGCGGACCCGCAGGCCACCGGCGCCCTGCTGGCGGCGCTCCACGACAGGGCGATCCGCGACTGCCTGCCGGCGGCTGCCGGGCTGTCGGCTGCGGACGGGGTGGCCGCGCTGACCGCGATCGAGCGCGGCAACGAACGCGCGCGGTGCGTGCGCCGGATGGCGGACTTCATGCTCGGTGCCTCGCCGGATGCCCCGGACTGGGGCCGGCTGGACCGGCTGCGGGAGCTGTGCGGAGCCCTGCTTCCGACCGCCCGGGCTGAGGACCGCTGTGCCCTGCTGTGCCTGGCGGCCTGGGTTGAGTGGGCCCGGGGCCGCGGCACCGCCGCCGGGGCGCTGCTGGATACGTGCGTGGCGGAACGCCCCGACTACCGGCTGGGGATCCTGCTGCGCGGCCTGGTGGGCTCGGGCCACATGCCGGACTGGGTCTCCGACCCCGCGCGCGCCTGGCGGGGGGACCGCGCGCTCATGGTGCCTCTGCCCGGGGAAACGTGAGACACTGGTAGTCGCAGACCCGGTTGGGTCCGTGTCCCGGGGCCGGTTGAACGGCCCGGTTTCGGCGCTTTCGGGCATCGGGAACAAGAGGACGGAAGCAGGCGTTGCAGTAGATGGGCCCTGTTTCCGGCCCGCCATGCGGCGGGACCCGGACTTGACAGGGTCATAGTGGTGTTACCGGCAGGTGGCACCGCGGACAAACCGCGAGAAAGGTAATTCGTGCCCGCTTCCAGCAGCCCGACGGCAGCCGAGAACAACGAGGCCGAGGTGCAGATGACGCCGCAGCAGAAGGCGGCTGCCACACGTGCCCGGAACAAGGCGGCTAAGGCCGCCGGTGGCGATGCGGCCACCGCGAAGCCCGCCCGCGGGCGGAAGAAGGCCGAGGCGGCCCCCGCCGCTGCCGAGGCCGCGGAGGTCGACGAGGACCAGGACGACGTCGAGCCCGACGGCCCCGAGGGCGACGTCGTCGTCGAGGAGATCGACGTCGTCGAGGACCTGGAGGTCGCCGAGGAGGACGCCGAGGACGAATCCACCGAGGAGGTGGCGGCCGCCCCGGCTGCCGCGCCGGCCGAGGACGAGACCAAGGGCTTCATCATCACCTCCGACGAGGACGACGCGCCCCAGCAGCAGGTCCTCGTGGCCGGCGCCACCGCCGACCCGGTCAAGGACTACCTCAAGCAGATCGGCAAGGTCGCCCTGCTCAACGCCGAGCAGGAGGTGGACCTGGCCCTGCGCATCGAGGCCGGCCTGTACGCCGAGGAGAAGCTCAAGGCCGACGACGGCAGCATGGACAAGCGCCTGCGCTGGGACCTGGAGCAGATCGTCCACGACGGCAAGATTGCCAAGAACCACCTGCTCGAGGCCAACCTGCGCCTGGTCGTGTCGCTGGCCAAGCGCTACACCGGCCGCGGCATGCTTTTCCTGGACCTGATCCAGGAAGGCAACCTGGGCCTGATCCGCGCGGTGGAGAAGTTCGACTACACCAAGGGCTTCAAGTTCTCCACCTACGCGACCTGGTGGATCCGCCAGGCCATCACCCGTGCCATGGCCGACCAGGCACGCACCATCCGCATCCCGGTGCACATGGTCGAGGTCATCAACAAGCTGGCCCGCGTCCAGCGCCAGATGCTCCAGGACCTGGGCCGCGAGCCCACCCCGGACGAGCTGGCCAAGGAACTGGACATGACCCCCGAAAAGGTCGTCGAGGTCCAGAAGTACGGCCGCGAGCCGATCTCGCTGCACACCCCGCTGGGCGAGGACGGCGACTCCGAGTTCGGCGACCTCATCGAGGACTCCGAAGCAGTGGTTCCGGCGGACGCGGTGAGCTTCACCCTGCTCCAGGAGCAGCTGCACTCGGTGCTGGACACCCTGTCCGAGCGTGAGGCCGGCGTGGTCGCCATGCGCTTCGGGCTGACCGACGGCCAGCCCAAGACGCTGGACGAGATTGGCAAGGTGTACGGGGTCACCCGCGAGCGCATCCGCCAGATCGAGTCCAAGACCATGTCGAAGCTGCGCCACCCGTCGCGGTCCCAGGTGCTGCGCGACTACCTGGACTGAGTCCAAGCTGCTATGCAGTGTTATCGCTTGTCGGAAGTGCCTTTCGGGGCCTGGCGACCGGGCGGTAGCACTGCATGGCGCGTGTAGTCCAGATGGTGCCAGAACGTCATGCATGACGACTGCGGCACCCCCTGACCACGCATTTCTGCCGCCGTCCCGGGTGCCGTCTCCGCGTGCCCGGCGCAAAAGCCCGGCTACCGTGAAGAGCTACACCAACAGCGTGAATGCGTTCCTGGAGCGGGCCCGCGATACAGGGGCGCCAGGAGTGCTGCACAAGTCCACCATGAATGCCTTCACTGCGCATCTACTCGATACCGGCCGCGAAGCCGCCACTGTGCCGCGAAGCCGCCACTGTGCCACTGCCCGGTCCCGGTTTGCGAGCCCGCCGAGACGAGGCCATTGGGCGGATCATGGCGTAAACCGGCACCGTGCGGGAGAATGCGCCGCGATGCTCCTGGATGACGTCAACCTGTTGGGGGGACGGCCATCGTGCGTCGCGGTAAGGGCGGCACAGGCCGAGTGGTGTCTTTTGGTGCCGTAGTGCCTTTGGTGCCGAGGCGCCTTGTGGTGCCCGGGCCGCCCGTGCCTTGGACCGGTACCGCCGATTGCGGGCCCAACACCCCCTTTCACGCACCCCTGAATGCTGGCTGGAGGACAGGAGCCGGTTGCGGTACATGTGGCAGCCGCAGGCCGCTCGCGCCAAGCAGCCGGCAGCAGATCTGGTCAGGGGACCCCGTCGTGCAGCCCGCCTTCGCTGATGCTTAGCTGAGGCCCGGTTCGGCGGCCACACGGCTGATGGGTTTGCCGGCGCGCGCCACGGCCACGGCACGGGCGCGGAATTCCGGTGGACAGGGTCTTGGCATGTCTGCGGGCCTCTCAAGGGAGGCCCGCTCCTCAGGCCCTTTCGGGTAACCGATCCCTGGGGCAGGTCAGGGAGTCAACGCAACTCGGGACAGTCCCTTTCGCCGAGCTCTCTATGGCACCTGCGTGGTGAAACGCGGAATCCCCACCCAGCCACCCTAGGGGCCTTTCGCGGCTTAAGGGCTGGCGGGGCCTCTTGGGGGACGGCCCCGCCAGCTGGGGATAACGGGTGGGTCTCCGGGGGTGGTGTCCAGACCTGGCCCGTCCGGCCGCCCTGTCACCTGGGGGAGGCGGCCTGTGTTCGGTTGACATCCTGCCTGGAAGCGACGACAGGGCCCGAACGCCCCACCAACACCATGACACCGGAGCCGGGCAGCGTCAATAACAGAAATGGTTACGGACATAACAAAATGAGTTGAAATAAATGCCTGCCCCGTCCTTACGATTGAGGGCGGGTCATACAGTGCCGGTAAGCGCACGTCAGGGGGCGGGATTGGCTTCGATCGTTGCTTTCAGGGCTTTCAGGGCTTGGGTGCCGGGGATGAGGGACGGCGCCCAGGCCGCGACCTGGAACAGGGCCGCGCCGCCGCAGCAGCGCCCGGACGTGAGGACCCGGCTCGATTGCTGGCCTGCCGTTCGTCGCGGTACTCTCCCCATGCCTGCGCGCCCACGGCAAGGGACGGCCCGTGTTCGAAGGCCCAATTCAGCCAGTCCGGCAACTATGACGCTGCTATCGAATGCGCCCGGGCGGGCGGAGAATTGCCCTGCTCGGGCGAGGTGAAGGCGCTCGGTGATGGGGGTCGCGACCGCGGGAGCCTGCCGGAATCGTCGGCCGGGCTGCATGGTGTGGCATGGTTCGGACCTCTCGCTTAGGCCCTGGGCCGTTGCCCCGGCCGGTGTTCGAGCACCGGCTGGGGCCTTTTCTCTAAGTCCGCGTTCTTTGAGTCCACGAAATCTTGCCCACAGCGTGTCGGGCTGGTCCCGACAATTCCCGGCTGACCGGGGAAACCGCACAGCGTATAGCCGGTAAGAGCGCGACTGCCTGGAGTGGTCCACGGCGCCGGCCCTGTGCTTTTGTGCCCTGGTACCCCTGCACCGCCCTGGTACCCCTGCACTTTGAACCCCGCGGCGTGAGCTCCGTGGCCTTTTGGGTTCCCGGCCCTGCGCTGGCAGTCGCGGCATGCGGAAAGGGCCCGGCATGCGGAAAGGCCCCGGCGGAAAACCGCCGGGGCCTTTCCGCGTGGTTGCCCGCATCCGCGGGGGGAACCTCAGTCCTCGTCGTTGTAGGTCGGTTTCTGGTGGAGACGGCCCGTTTCATCCTGCCATTCGATGGTCAGGGGACGCAGCTTCGGCTCCACCGCGCGCGCATGGTGGCCGCAGAAGAGCAGTTCCCCGCCCGAGGCCCCCAAGACTGCCCGCACGTATGCCTGTGCCCCGCAGCGATCGCAACGGTCCAAGGCATTCAGTTCCCGCGTTGCCACTGTCGCTGTCATGACGACCTCCCTCTGTCGATCCAGGTACATCAATAAAACCAGCTTTTGGCCCGTTTCCTTCGTGGAAAGGGTCCGCTTTCGCTCTACGCGTAGCGAAAACCTGTGCTGCGGGCCCCTGGCGGCCCCGCGCGGAGGGCCGCGGACCCCGAATGTCGGTGCGGGGGACTAACCTTAGATGGTTCCCCACCCCCTTTTTTTCAAGGAGTGCATCATCCGTGGCACCGAGTTCTGACTACACCGCCCGGCACCTGTCCGTCCTCGAAGGCCTCGAGGCCGTGCGCAAGCGCCCGGGCATGTACATCGGCTCCACGGACTCGCGCGGACTCATGCACTGCCTGTGGGAGATCATCGACAATTCGGTGGACGAGGCGCTGGCGGGCTTCGGGCAGAACATCAACGTCATCCTGCACCCGGACGGCTCCGTCGAGATCCACGACGACGGGCGCGGCATCCCGGTGGACACCGAGCCCAAGACGGGGCTTACCGGGGTCGAGGTGGTCTTTACCAAGCTGCATGCCGGGGGCAAGTTCGGCGGAGGCTCCTACACCGCCTCCGGTGGCCTGCACGGCGTCGGCGCATCCGTCGTCAACGCCCTCTCCGCCCGCCTCGACGTGCAGGTGGACCGTGGCGGCAAGACGTACGGGATGAGTTTCCGCCGCGGCGAACCGGGCCGCTTCGCGGCAACCAGCCGCCCGGGGCCGGACGCGCCCTTCGAGCCGTTCCTGGACAGCTCGGCGCTGGAGGTGGTCGGCAAGGCCAAGCGCGGCGTTACGGGCACGCGCATCCGCTACTGGGCCGACCGCCAGATCTTCACCCCGGACGCCAAGTTCTCCTACGAGGAGCTGCAGAAGCGCGCCCGCCAGACCTCCTTCCTGGTCCCGGGGCTGCGCATCGTCCTGCGCGACGAGCGCGGCCTGCCCGGAACCCCGGGCGAGGCCGGGCCTTTCGAGGAGGTCTTCCACCACGACGGGGGCATCTCCGAGTTCGTCGACTTCCTCGCCTCCGACTCGGCCGTCACCGACATCTGGCGGATCCACGGCTCGGGCACGTTCAAGGAGTCCGTCCCGGTGCTGGACGAGAACGGGCGCAGCCGCATCACCGATGTGGAGCGCGTCTGCGAAGTGGACATCGCGCTGCGCTGGGGCATCGGCTACGAGACCACCCTGCGCAGCTTCGTCAACATCATCGCCACCCCCAAGGGCGGCACCCACCAGGCCGGGTTCGAGCAGGCGCTGGTCAAGACCTTCCGCAAGGTCGTCGAGGCGAATGCGCGCAAGCTCAAGGCCGGCAGCGACAAGCTCGAGAAGGACGACGTAATGGCCGGCCTGACCGCCGTCCTGACCGTGCGCCTGGCCGAGCCCCAGTTCGAGGGCCAGACCAAGGAGATCCTTGGCACCTCGGCAGTGCGCCAGATCGTCTCCCGGGTCGTGGAGAAGGAACTCGCCGCCCGGCTCAACCCCACGGCCCGCGGGGACAAGGCCCAGGCGGCCCTGCTGCTGGAAAAGGTGGTCAGCGAGATGAAGTCGCGCGTTTCGGCGCGCGTGCACAAGGAGACCCAGCGCCGCAAGAACGCCCTGGAAACCTCGTCGCTGCCCACCAAGCTGGCTGACTGCCGCAGCGATGACGTGGCGCGGTCCGAACTGTTCATCGTCGAGGGGGACTCGGCGCTCGGGACCGCGAAGCTGGCCCGCTCCTCGGACTTCCAGGCGCTGCTGCCGATCCGCGGCAAAATCCTCAACGTACAGAAGGCTTCGGTGGGGGACATGCTCTCCAACGCCGAATGCGCCGCCCTGATCCAAGTGGTCGGGGCCGGCTCCGGGCGCAGCTTCGACCTTGCGGCGGCCCGCTACGGAAAGGTCATCCTGATGACCGATGCCGACGTCGACGGTGCCCACATCAGGACCCTGCTGCTGACCCTCTTCTTCCGCTACATGCGCCCCATGGTCGAGGCCGGCCGCGTCTACGCCGCCGTGCCCCCGCTGCACCGCGTCGAGGTCGTCCATCCCGGCAAGGCCAACGAGATGGTCTACACCTACTCCGAGGCGGAGCTGCACCGGGTCCTGAAAGAGCTCGAGAACACCGGCCGCAAGTACAAGGAGCCCATCCAGCGCTACAAGGGCCTGGGCGAGATGGACGCCGAGCAGCTGGCGGAGACCACCATGGATCCGCGCCACCGCACGCTGCGCCGGGTGAACATCGCCGACGCCGAGCGGGCCGAAAGGGTCTTCGACCTCCTGATGGGCAGCGACGTGGCCCCGCGCAAGGAGTTCATCGTCAGCGGTGCCGAACTCCTGGACCGCGAGCGCATCGACGCCTGAGGCGGCGCGCCCGGCCGCTCAGCCGAGCAGGCCGGGCGCGACCAGCAGCAGCGTCGGGATGCACAGCAGCAGCAGCGCCAGGCACAGCACGCCGGCGCGCACCGGCGCCGGCAGCATGCCCCCCGGGGACAGCAGGCGCTTGAGGCGCCGTGAGGACAGTTCCTCGGTGGGGGCCGCGGCCATGCTGCCCGGGGTCGACAGCGCCTCGGCCGTGCCGGTGGCGGCGGTGAGCAGCGACCGCAGCAGCACCGGGGCACTGACCTGTTCCAGGGCGGCGTCGTCGGCGAGCATCTCGATCAGGTCCTGCACTGCCAGCCGGGCCAGCCGCGAGGTGGGCAGCCAGGGCAGGGCCTGGTGCCAGGATTCGAAGGCGAGCACCAGCAGGTCGTGGCGCTGTTCCAGGTGGGCGCGCTCGTGGGCCAGTACCGCCCGCAGCCCCTCCGCGTCCAGGGCATCGACCAGTCCGCGGGAGAGCACGGTGACGGGGCCGGTGAATCCGGGCAGGCAGTAGGCCACCGGGATCTCGTGTTCCAGGACCACCGTTTTCGGGTCGGAGGGGGAGGGGTCGCTCAGCAGGTTCAGCAGCCGCCGGTGGCGGACCCGCTGGCGGGTGACCTTGGCCGCGGTGATCAGCAGGGTGAAGACCAGGTGCGCCCCCAGCAGGGCGGCGGCGCTGAGCGCGAACACGTGCACGATCCCGAGCCCGGCGGCCCCGGGCAGCCCGAAGACCAGCAGCCACAGCCCGCCCAGGGCGTCCAGCAGGCTGCTGCCCAGCGGTTCCAGCCCCCACACCAGCATCGCCCCGATCATGGACAGCCCGCCCGCCAGTGCGATCGCCTGCCACAGGACCAGGGCCGTGAAGGGGGAGCGGGCCGTCCACCGGGCACGCGAAAGGGCCACCGGGGCTGGCCAGGCCAGCACGACGGCGAGGGCCGCGAGCAGGTAGGAAGCGGTGAGCACGAGGGCGGGTGGTCCCCCTCCGCGGGCTAGGCCGACTGGGCGTCGTTGAGGATGCGCCGCAGCGCCTGGGCCTCGTCGGCGGAGATCCCGCCAATGAACCGGGTCAGTACGGCTTCGCGGTCCAGCACCGTGCCCAGGGCCTCGTTCATGAGGTCAACGGTGTGTTCCTCGCGGCTCATCACCGCGCGGTAGCGGTGCGGCCGGTTGCTGCGCTCGCGCGTGACCAGGTGCTTCTTTTCGAGGCGGGCCAGGACGGTCAGCACGGTGGTGACGGCCAGTTCCTTGCCGGCTTCGCCTTCGGCCTGGGCCAGTCGGTCGCGCAGGTCGTTTGCGGTCAGCGCATCGGGACTGTCCCAGAGCAGATCCATGACAGTGCGTTCGAGTTCGCCGAGAGTGGCCAAAGGGACTTCCTTATGGGGTACAAAACCAACAGTGGTGCGGAAGGGTCGGCGGTGTCCGCTGGGCGGTGCTCCGTGCCGGCTTCCATATCAAATGTACCGCGCATTGGTCCAACTTTCTACCACTGGTAGAAGGAGGTGGTTTTTGCCACTTCTACGACAAGTAGAAATTGTTTCTCCGCAGGAGTAGGCTTGTTTGTGTTCTACGACGTGTAGAAAACACAGTCCGGGCCCGCAGGCCCCGCCCCCTGGGAGGACTCGTTTGGATCCGCTGGAGATTGCCCGCTGGCAGTTCGGCATCACCACCGTGTACCACTTCCTGATGGTGCCGCTGACGATCGGCCTCGGCCTGACCGTGGCGGTGCTCCAAACCGCGTGGCACCGCACCGGCCGGGAGGAATACCTCCGCATGACCAAGTTCTGGGGCAAGCTGTTCCTGATCAACTTCATCATGGGCGTGGCCACCGGCATCGTCCAGGAGTTCCAGTTCGGCATGGCCTGGAGCGAGTACAGCCGCTTTGTCGGCGACGTGTTCGGGGCGCTGCTGGCCATGGAGGCGCTGCTGGCCTTCTTCGTCGAGTCCATCTTCCTTGGCCTGTGGATCTTCGGCTGGGACAGGCTGCCGCGGATCCTCCACCTGGGGTGCATCTGGATGGCCTCGCTCGCCTCGATCCTTTCGGCCTACTTCATCCTGGTGGCCAACTCGTGGATGCAGCACCCGGTGGGCGTGGACATGGTGGGGGGCCGGGCCGTGATGACGGATGCCTGGGCGGTGTTCACCAACAGCACCGCACTGGTGACGTTTCCCCACACGGTCTTCGGGGCCTTCTCCGTGGCCGGGGGCTTCCTGCTGGGCCTGGCCTGGTACCACCTGTACCGGCGCCGCGCCCTGGGCATCGACACCGTGGACGCCCAGGGGCGCGTCGTCGCCGGGGAGGATCCCGCGCGCGGGAGGGGCCGTGACCGGACTGACTACCTGGTCTGGATCAAGTCCCTGCGCATCGGCGCGGCCGTGGCGATGGTGTCCTTTGCGGGGGTGGCGCTGAGCGGGCACCACCAGGCGCAGCTGATGTTCGAGCAGCAGCCGATGAAGATGGCGGCGGCGGAGGCCGCCTGCCACGACGGCACCGGCTTCTCCGTCCTGTCCCTGGGCAACCTGGCCTCCGAGGGGGCCACCACCTGCGAGGACGTCGTGGGCGTGTACGAAGTCCCCGGCCTGCTGTCCTACCTCGCCAATGGCGACTTCACCACCGAGGTCAAGGGCGTGAACACGCTGCTGCCCGAGTACCAGGAGAAGTATGGGACGCACCTGCCGGACGACCCGATGTACGGGGAGCGGGCCGGGGAGGAAATCAACTACCTGCCGCTGATGGAGGTCACCTACTGGGGTTTCCGCCTGATGATCACTTTCGGCGGCCTGGCCGCGTTCGCCGCGCTGGTGGCGCTGTGGATGACGCGCAGGGGCACAGTTCCGGACAACAGGTGGATTTCGCGGCTGGCCGTGTTGGGCATCCTGGCCCCGTTCGCGGCCAACTCGGCCGGCTGGATCTTCACCGAAATGGGCCGCCAGCCGTTCGTCGTGGTCCCCAACCCGACCTTCGACGGCATCGACCAGGTCTTCATGTTCACCGCCGCGGCCGTATCCCCGGGCGTTGGCGCGGGCGAGCTGCTCTTCTCCACGATCGCCCTGGCCACGGTGTACGCGGTCCTGCTGGTGGTCGAGGTGGTCATGCTGGTGCGCTACGTCCGCGGCGGCGTCCCGGCAGCCATGCCCGAACTGGCCGGGCACGACGACGGCGCCGCCGGCGGCGCCCGGGACGGCGGCGACGTGCTCGCCTTCGCCTACTGACGGACCGGCACCGGACAGATCAACAAAGGATCGACGATGGATTTTCTCCCCACCCTGTGGTTCGTGCTGATCGCTGTGCTGTGGGTCGGCTACCTGTTCCTGGAGGGCTTCGACCTGGGCGTGGGCATGCTCATGAAGCTCATGGCCCGCAGCGAGCCCCAGCGCCGCGTGCTGCTGAACACCGTCGGCCCGGTCTGGGACGGCAACGAGGTCTGGCTGCTGACCGCCGGCGCGGCGACGTTCGCGGCGTTCCCCCACTGGTACGCCTCCCTGTTCTCCGCCCTCTACGTCCCGCTGGTGCTGGTGCTGCTGGCCCTGATCCTCCGGGCTGTGGCCTTCGAATACCGCGGCAAGGCCCACCGGCAGTCCTCCCGGGATCTTTGGGACTGGGCGATCGCGCTCGGTTCCTTCGCCGCGGCCTTCGGCGTCGGCGCGATGCTGGCCCTGACCACCACCGGACTGCCGCTGAACGCCAACGGCGACCGCGTCGGCGGGCCCTTTGCCTGGTTCACCGGGTACGCGGTGCTCGGCGGCCTGGCCGTGGTCCTGTTCGCGCTGGTCCACGCCCTGGCCTTCCTGACCCTGAAGACCGACGGCGGCCTCCGCGTGCGGGCCCGCCTGCTGCTGGCGCGCTGGCTGCCGGCGGCGCTGCTGCCGATGGCCGCCTGGGCGTTCGTGGTCGCGGAGGCCAACGGCAAGGCGCTGCCGTGGATGCTGCTGGCCGCCGCCGTGCTGGCCGCGGGCTGGGCCTGGGCAGCAGCCCGCGCGCACCACGAGGGACGCACCTTCATCGGCCTGGGGATGTTCCTGGTCTTCGGGATCGCAGCCGTCTTCCTGGCCGCGTACCCGAACGTGCTGCCCTCGACCATTGACGCCGCGTTCAACCTGACCGTGGACAATGCCTCCTCCTATCCGTACACGCTGCGGCTGATGAGCTTCGTGGCCGCCTTCGGCCTGCCAATGGTGCTGGCCTACCAGGCCTGGACCTACTGGGTCTTCCGCCGCCGCCTCGCCGAGCAGCACATCCCCGAGCCCCACGTGGTGGGCCCGGTCGTCTGAACCCGGTCGTCTGAACCCGGCCGTCTGAACCCCTGCCCCCTGAATCCCGCCGCCAAGGGAGGACCCACCCGTGAAGCCCGAACTCCCCTCCGGCCGGGCCGGCCGCGCAGCCCTTGCCGGACTTGCGGCGCTGGCCGCGCTCAAGGCGGTCGCCCTGGTGCTGGTCGCGGAGGCGATCGCCACCGCCGTCGCCCAACTGGCCGCCGGCGGAACCGCGGACACTCCGCGCCTGCTGCTCCTGGGGCTGGGCGGCACGGGACTGCGCGCCGTGGCGGCCTGGGGCGCCAAGACGCTGGCCCGCCGGGCGGCGCTGGGGGCCAAGGAACGCCTGCGCGGGGATCTGGTGGCCGCCGCGCTGGAGGGCCGGCTGCGCCGCAGCCCGAACACGCCCCAAGGCTCCGGCCCGAACACGCCCCGGGGACCTGGCGCGGATGCGCCCGAGGGGCCCGGGGCAGTGGCCGCCCTGGCCAGCCGCGGGCTGGACGCGCTGGACAACCACTACGCAACCTACCTGCCCGCCCTGGTCTCCGCCGCCGTCGTGCCGCTGGTGGTCGGCCTGCGCATCCTCCTCGCCGACTGGGTCAGCGCCCTGGTGGTGGTGCTCACCGTGCCGCTGGTTCCGGTGTTCATGGTCCTCATCGGAAAGCACACCGAGGAGCGCGTGGCCCAGGCCGCAGCCGGGCTGGACCGGCTCTCCAACCACCTCATCGAGCTGGCCCGGGGCCTGCCCGCCCTGGTGGGGCTGCGCCGCGCGGGCCCGCGCCGCCGCGCCCTGCACCAGGTCTCCGAGGCCTACCGCGCCGGCACGCTGGGCACGCTGCGCACGGCCTTCGTCTCCGGGCTGGCCCTGGAGCTGATCGCCACCATCTCGGTGGCCGTGGTCGCCGTCTTCATCGGCCTGCGCCTGGTCCACGGGGACATGGCGCTTGCGCCGGGCCTGCTGGTGCTGATGCTGGCCCCGGAGTGCTTTGCCCCGCTGCGCGAGCTCGGCTCGGCCTTCCACTCCGCCGAGGACGGCCGCGAGGCCCTGCGCCGCGCCCGCCGGCTCCTGGAGGCTTCCGGGGCCCCGGACGCGGGCACCACGGCGCCGGGCCCCTGCGTGCTGGCCCTTGAGTCCCTGCAGGTGCGCTACGAGGGCGCTCCGGCCCCCGCTGTCGCCGGGTTCTCGCTGGCGCTGTCCGCAGGGGGCGCAGCCGTGCTGTCCACCGCCAGCGGCACCGGCAAGACGAGCGTCCTGCGCGCGGTGGCGGGACAACTGGGCCCGGACCGGATGGACGCAGCCTCCCGGGCCACGGTCGAAGGCACGGTCCGGCGCCGTCCCGGGTCCCGTACCGCGTGGATCCCCCAGCACCCGTCGTTCTCCGAGGCCACGGTGCGGGAGGAGCTTGAGCTGTACGCGGCGGCCGCATCCGGGGCACCCGCCGGAACCGGCGGCGCGGCGACGGCCGCCGTCGCGGCCGTCGCCTCGGCGCTGGAGCGGGTAAACGGCGCCCACCTGGCGCAGGCACGGATCGCCGACTGCAGCCCCGGCGAGCTGCGCCGGGCCGCCGTCGCCCGCGCCCTGGTGGTGGTCGCCTCCGACCCGGCCGTGGACCTGCTGCTCGCCGACGAGCCCACGGCCCACCTGGACCCCGTTTCCGCGCAGGCGGTGCGGCAGGCCCTGGCAGGGGTGCGCGGCCGGGTGGCCGTGCTCGCCGCCAGCCACGACTCCGCCCTGGCCCGCCTGCTCCAGGGCCCGACGCCGGAGCACCGGACGCCGGAGCAGCAGACGCCGGAATTCCATGCGCCGGGGAAGCCGTCGACGCCGGATCCGGTGCCGCAGGAGGGCGCGGGCGTCCAGGCGCCCGTGGCCACCGCCGCCGAATCCGCGCCTTTGGGGTCATGGCGTTCCGCGCTGGCCGCGCTGGCCGCGCTGGCCGCGCTGGCCGCGCTGCCGTGGCGCAGCGGAGGCCTGCTCCGCGAGGTGCTGCTGGCCGCCGCCGCGGCGCTGGCCGCAGCAGGGCTCTCCGGGGTGTCCGGCTGGCTGATCGTCTCCGCAAGCCACCAGCCGCCGGTGCTGCACTTGATGGTCGCGATCGTGGGGGTGCGCTTTTTCGGGATCGGCCGTGCGCTGCTGCGCTACCTGGAGCGGATCGCGGTCCACGACGCCGTGCTCCGCTGGTCCACCGACCTGCGCGTGCGGGTGTGGGACGCCCTGGCATGCCGGCCCTCCCAGTGGGGCCGGCTGGCCCGGGGCGGAGCCGTCCTGGGGCACCTGGTCGGCGACGTCGACGAGGTCCGCGACGCCGCCCCGCGCGCCGTCGTTCCGCTTCCGGCCGCGCTGCTCGCGTGGGCGGCCACCGCCACCGCCATCCACGTGGCGGCCCCGGCCGCGCTTCCCGCCGCCCTGGCCGCGGGGGCCCTGGGCTTCCTGGCGCTGCCGCTGGTGGTGCTGCGCATCGAACGCCGTGCCGGGGCCGCCGCCGCTGCGCAGCGCTCGTGGCTGGCCGAACGCGTGGCGGCCCTGTTCGCCGCCGCCCCCGACCTGGCCGCCAACGGCGCCGGGGAGGAGGCCGTGCGCCGCTTCCGTGCCGCGGACGCCCGCGCCTCCCTGCCGCTGCGCCGCGCCGCCCGCGGCTCCGGGGCGGGGGCGGGGGAGATGGCAGCGGTCGCAGCCCTGCTGCTGCTCGCGCTGGGGGAGCCCTTCGGATCCGTGGCCGAATCCGTGCGCGAACTGCCGGTGCTGCGGGACCGGCTGCGCCGGGTGGGGGACCTGCTCGGTACCGCTGGGGAAGAGGCCCCGCTCGCCGCCGGCCCGATGGAGGAGGCCGGGGCTTCCGGGCCGCTGGGAGGCCTGCGGCTGCGTGCGGCGACGCTGGGCTGGGGCGCCGGGCCCGACGTCGCCGGGCCACTGGAGGCGGAGGTCCTGCCGGGGCGCTGGCTGGCCGTGGCCGGACCCTCGGGCGCGGGCAAGTCCACCGTGGTGGCCGGGATGCTGGGGATCCTGCGTCCGCGCGCCGGGGCGCTGGAACTGCTGGAGGGCCCCCGAGGGGTGGATCCGTGGACGCCGGGAAACCGCGCGCGGGGCGCCGCACTGGCCGCCCAGATCGCCTGGTGCCCGCAGGAAGCGCACCTGTTCGACTCCTCCCTGGCGGCCAACCTGGGGCTGGGCAGGGCCGCCGGGGACCCGGCCACGGAGCGGGAGATGGCAGATGCGCTGCGGATGGTGGGCCTGGGCAGCTGGTTCGGGGCGCTGCCGCAGGGTTTGGCCACGCGGGTCGGCCCCGGGGGCCACAAGCTCTCCGGCGGCCAGCGCCAGCGCGTTGCGGTGGCGCGGGCCCTGGTCGCCCGCGCCCGGGTGGTGCTGCTGGACGAGCCGACGGCCCACCTGGGCGAGGACGAGGCCCTGGACCTGATGGAGGACCTGCGGGTGGCCCTCGCGGATCGGGCCGTGGTGCTGGTGACCCACGACGAACGCCTCGCCGCGCTCGCCGACGCCGTGGTGCACCTGTCCGGCAGGCCCGCGCCGGCCCCCGTCGGCTGACCGGGGGCCGGCGCGGGCCTGCCATGAGCCGTGTACCGGGGGACTAGTCGAAGAGCGTCCCATCGCCGGAACTGGTGTCCGCCACCTGCCCGAACGGCTTGGCCTCGGTCTCCGGATCCGGCGCCACACGCGGTGCGGCGGCGCGGGATCCGGAGGCTCGGGATCCGGAGGCTCGGGATCCGGAGGCTCGGGATCCGGAGGCGCGGGGCGCGGCGGGCACGGACGGGGCAGGGACGGATGCGGCGGACACGGAGGGGGTCCCGCCGAGGGCCGGACCGACCGCGGCGACGGACTGCGCCAGCGGTACGCCGGACCCGTCGCGCCGGCCGTGCTCGGTGGGCAGGGCCCGGGCGACGCCGGCTGCGGACGCGGCCTTCGCCGGGCCGTGCCCGGCCCAGGCGAGGAAGAGCCTCTCCTCGCCCTTGAGGAAGCGGTGGGCGCGCACGCCGCCGGTGGCCCGGCCCTTGGCCGGATACTCGGACAGCGGGGTCACCTTCACCGTGCCCGCGGCCGAACCGGTGAGGGTCTCCGCCCCGGTGGCCACGGTGACCACCACGGCATCCGGGTCCTCCTCCGCCGTCACCCCGAAGAAGATCGCCTCATCGCCGGCGGCCAGCTTGATGCCGGCCATCCCGCCCGCGGCGCGGCCCTGCGGGCGCACCACGGAGGCCGCGTAGCGCAGCAGCTGCGCCTGGGCGGAAACGAACACCAGGTCCGTCCCGTCCGGGGCCACCGCCGCGTGCAGCACCCGGTCCCCGGGCTTGAGCGTGATCGCCTCCCACTCGTCGCGGTTCAGCGGGTAGTCCGGGGCCACCCGCTTGACGGTGCCCTGCGCGGTGCCCAGCGCGAAGACGGCATCCAGCGGCACCATTCCCACCACCGTCTCGCCCTTGGCCAGCTGGACGAACTCGCCCACGGGCACCCCGCCGGCCAGCAGCGGGAAGCCGGAGGCCGGGGCCAGCAGCGGCATGTCCACCACCTGCAGGCGCAGCATGCGCCCCGCGGAGGTGACCGCGCCGATCTCGCCGCGCGCACTGGTGGGCACCACGGAGACCAGGACGTCGTGCTTGACCCGCCCCCCGGCGTCGGACAGGGGATCGCGCGTGCCGGTGCGGGCCAGCTGCCCGGACGCCGAAAGCAGCACCCAGCACGGATCGTCGGCGATCTCCAGCGCCAGCGGCGCCTTGGTGCCGCTGCCCTCCGGCGCCGGCATGACGGTGCCCTTCAGCGGGGCGGCCCCGTCGGTTTCCAGGAGCACGGTCCGGCGGGGGGTCGCGAAGCGCTCGGCGACCTCCGCCAGTTCCGTCGAGACCACCTCGCGCAGCAGCGCGTCCGAACCCAGGATCGACTCGAGCCCGGCGATGTCCTGGCGCAGCTGCTCCTGTTCCTTCTCCAGCTCGATCCGGGAGAACCGGGTCAGCTGGCGCAGGCGCAGCTCCAGGATGTGGTTGGCCTGGATCTCGGTAAGGTCGAAGACCCGCATCAGGCGCTCGCGCGCGGCCGCGGACTCATCCGAGTCGCGGATGATCCGGATCACCTCGTCGATGTCGACGATGGCGACCAGCAGGCCCTCGACCAGGTGCAGGCGGTCCTTCTTGCGTCCCAGCCGGTGGGCGGTGCGCCGGCGCACGACGTCGAGGCGGTGCCCGACGTACACCCGCAGCAGCTCCAGCAGGCCCAGCGTCCGCGGTTGGCCCTCCACCAGCGCCACGTTGTTGATGCCGAAGGAATCCTCCAGCGGGGTCAGCTTGTAGAGCTGCTGCAGGACGGCGTTCGGATTGAAGCCGTTCTTCAGTTCGATCACCAGGCGCAGGCCGTTCTTGCGGTCGGTGAGGTCCACCACGTCGGCAATGCCCTGCAGCTTCTTGGAGTTCGCCGCGTCCTTGATCTTCTCGATGACTTTTTCCGGGCCGACCATGTAGGGCAGTTCGGTCACCACCAGGCCGCTGCGGCGGGCACTGATCTGCTCCAGCGCCACCTTGGCCCGGGTCTTGAAGGAGCCGCGCCCCGTGGCGTAGGCGTCGCGGATTCCGTCCAGGCCCACGATCGTGCCGCCGGTGGGCAGGTCGGGTCCGGGCACGAAGCCCATGATGTCCTCGAGCGTGGCGTCCGGGTTGGCGACCAGGTGCCGGGCGGCGGCGACCACCTCGCCGAGGTTGTGCGGGGCCATGTTGGTGGCCATCCCCACGGCGATGCCCGTGGTGCCGTTGACCAGAAGGTTCGGGAACGCGGCGGGCAGCACGTCCGGCTGCAGGAGCTGGTTGTCGTAGTTGGGGACGAAGTCCACGACGTCCTCGCCGAGGTTGTCGGTCATGGCCATCGCCGGGGCGGCCATGCGGGCCTCGGTGTAGCGGGGGGCGGCGGGGCCGTCGTCGAGCGAACCGAAGTTGCCGTGGCCATCGATCAGCGGCAGGCGCAGGGAGAAGTCCTGGGCCAGGCGCACCATGGCGTCGTAGATCGCGGTGTCTCCGTGCGGGTGCAGCTTGCCCATCACCTCGCCCACCACGCGGGCGCTCTTGACGTGGCCGCGGTCCGGGCGCAGGCCCATCTCGGTCATCATGTACAGGATGCGCCGCTGCACCGGCTTCAGCCCGTCGCGGGCATCGGGCAGCGCGCGCGAATAGATCACGGAGTACGCGTACTCCAGGAATGACCCTTCCATCTCGTTGGTCACGTCGATGTCGACGATGTTTTCCGTGAAGTCTGCGGGGGGCGGGGTGTTCTGCCTGCGGGCCATGCTTGGTATCGGGTCCTCGAAAATCGTTGTCGTCCAGCCGGCGGCTGGACGGGCCTGGTGCGGTGCGCCGCGCCGCCCGGGAACGGAGGGGCGGCCGGCGACGCCGGGAGGCCGTTAGGCTAAGCCTATGGTGGATGGACGCGTTCGGGGCGAATATCCGGCCCGCTGGGAAGCAGATGTCGTGCTGCGGGACGGTTCGACGGCGCATCTGCGCCCCATCCGGCCCGAGGACGCCGCGGCGCTGGAGCGCTTCCACGCCGGCCAGTCTGAGACCTCGATCTACCTGCGCTACTTCACCTACAAGTCCCGGCTCACCCCGGCCGAACTCAAGCGCTTCACCGAGGTCGACCACGTGGACCGGGTGGCGCTCGTCGTCGAACGCAGCGGCGCGATCGTCGGGATCGGCCGCTACGACCGGCTCGAGGACCCGGAGGAGGCCGAGGTCGCCTTCAACATCTCGGACCAGTACCAGGGCATGGGCGTGGGTTCGATCCTGCTTGAGCACCTCGCCGCCGCCGCCCGCGAGCGCGGGATCGAACGCTTCAGCGCCGAAGTGCTGCCGGAGAACCGCAAGATGCTGGCCGTTTTCGCCGAGGCCGGCTACGAGGTCCGCCGGCACTTCGACGACGGCGTGGTGATGGTCGAGTTCGCCATCGACCCCACGGACCGCTCCCGGGCCGTGATGGAGTCCCGCGAGCACCGTGCCGAGGCCCGCAGCCTCGGGGACCTGCTGGCCCCGCGCTCCGTCGCCGTCATCGGGGCCAGCCGCACCTGGGGGAGTATCGGCCAAACCGTGCTCACCGGCATCCTTGAGGGCGGCTTCACCGGGGCCGTCTATGGAATCAACCCCGAAGCCCTGGAGGTGGCCGGGGTGCGCTCCTACGCCACCCTGGCCGAGGTGCCCGGACCGGTGGACCTGGCGGTCCTGACCGTGCCCAAGGAGGAGATCCCGGGCCTCGTCGCCGACTGCGCCGCCGCCGGCGCCAAGGGCCTGCTGGTGATCACCGGGGGCTTCGCCGAGGGAGGCGACGGGCTGGCCCGCCAGCGCGAACTGGTCCGTGCCGCCCGCGCCAACGGGATGCGGGTGGTCGGCCCGGCCTCGCTGGGGCTGATCAACACCGATCCCGCGGTCCGCCTCAATGCCTCCGTCGCCCCCGGCATGCCCCAGCGGGGGTCCCTGGGCCTGTTCAGCCAGTCGGCCGCGATCGGGGTCCTGCTCTACGCCGCCTGCAGCCGCCGCAACCTCGGGGTCTCCAGCGTCGTTTCCGTGGGCAACCGCGCGGACGTGTCCGGCAACGACGCCATGCAGTTCTGGGAGGACGACCCGGCCACTTCCGCGGTCGGCCTGTATCTGGAATCCTTCGGCAACCCGCGCAAGTTCTCCCGCATAGCCCGCCGGCTGTCCCGCAACAAGCCCGTCATCGTGGCCAAGTCCGACGTCACCGGGCTGCGCCTGCCGCCGGGCCACGCCGTGCGCACCACCCAGGCCCCCCGCGAGGCGGTGGACGCGATGCTGCAGCAGTCCGGGGTCATCCGCGTGGCGACCAACGAGGAACTGATGGATGTGGCCCAGATCGTGGCCAGCCAGCCGCTGCCGGCCGGCGGCGGCGTGGGGCTGGTCGCCAATTCGGCCGCGCTGGGCCGGGTGCTGGCGGACAACGCCGAGCGCCACGGCCTCACCGTCGCCGCGCTGGAGACCGGGCTGGACCTGGACGGCGGCCAGTCCCAGGCCCTGTCCCGGCTCGGCGCGCTGCTGGATGACGTCCTCGCCCGCTCCGAGGTCCATTCGGCGGTCGTGATCCTGCTGCCGGCCCGGGGCGCCACCCTTGAGGCGCTCGCCGACGCGGTGGGCCGCTGCGGGGCCCGGGCGGGCAAGCCGGTCCTAGCCGTGTTTGCCGGCATCCTCGACGCCTCCGTCCCCACCGAGGGGCTATTCCACGTCGGCACCGAGCCCCCGGCGGAGTCCGCCGCCCTCCTGCAGGAAGGCCCCCACCGGGAAGACCTGGACCAGGAACGCCCCGGGCCCGACGGCGGCCCGGTCGCCGAGGCGGGCCCGCCGGCCACCGTGCCGGCCTACTCAAGCCCGGGCAACGCGATCGCCGCCCTGGCCTCCGTCGTGCGCTATGCCCAGTGGCGCCGGCGCGACTTCGGCGAAACGGTGGAACCGGCCGGCATCGACAAGGACCGCGCCGAGGACCTGGTGGCCGCCCACCTGGCCCGCATCAGCGGCGCCGAACTGCTGACCCTGGATGCGGCCGGAGCCGCCGAACTGCTGGCCTGCTACGGCATCCGCGTACTCGAGTCCGTGCCGTTCGACACCGAGGACCAGGCCGTTGCCGCCGCCGAGCGGCTCGGGTGGCCGGTGGCGCTGAAGACCACCGACCAGCACCTGCGCCACCGCCTGGACCTGGGCGGGGTGCGGCTGAACATCATCGACGAGGCCTCGCTGCGCGGAAACATCCGCCACATGCGCCAGGTGCTGGCCGCGGCAGGGGCCGGCGGGCTCGAGGTCCAGGCCATGGCCCCTTCCGGGCAGGGGTGCGTGGTGCGCGGGCTCGAGGACCCGCTGCTGGGTCCGCTGCTCTCTTTCGGCCTGGCAGGGGACGCCGTGAACCTGCTCGGCGACTGGGCCCACGCGATCCCGCCGCTGTCCACCACCGACCTGGCCGAACTGGTGCGTTCCCCCCGGGCGGCCCGCAAGCTTTTCGGCTACCAGGGGCTGCCCGCGGTGAACATCGCCGCGCTCGAGGACCTCATCAACCGGGTCGCCACGCTCAAGGACCACCACCCGGAGGTCGCGCTGCTCGAATTCAACCCGGTGATGGTCTCCGGAGACGGAATCACGGTGCTCTCCGCGGACGTCCGGCTCGGAAACCCCGAGGTCCGCACGGACAGCGCCCGGCGCGCCCTGTCCGCCTGGGGCGGCCTGGCGCCCGGGGCCGGATAGGGTCCGGCGCCGGGGCGGGACGCCCGGCGGCGCCCCGCGGTCCCGGAGGAAAGTAGACTGGGGGCATGATCTCCCGCGCCTCGGCCCCTGGCCGCGACCTCCACAGTGCCCTCGACCGGGCCGGATTCTATCCCCGCCTCGTGGCGGACGTCCTTGAGGACGCCCTCGACGGGCGCGAGCCGCTGGCCCACCTGATTCACCTCGAAACGCACTTCGACCGCACCGAGGTCCACCGGCACGTCACCGCCCTGGTGCTCACCGCCGACGCCCTGGTGGTCGCCCACGTCGACGACCAGCAGCTGGATGAACTCGGCGAGGACATGATGGCCCAGGTCTCCACCGAAACCGTGCCGGTGGCCCGGATCGGTTCCGTGGTGCTGAGCTACATGTACCACCAGCCGCAGAACTACCGCTCCACCGACAAGGTCCGCGAGGTGAGCCTGGGGATCGCGTGGTCCGGGGGGCAGCGCCTGGACCTCGCCCCGGCCGGGTGCGCCGACCCGCAGTGCGATTCCGACCACGGCTACACCGGCACCCTGCAGCAGGAAGACCTGGTGGTCCGCATCAGCGCCGAGGCCGACGGCATGCAGGCCGTCGAGGATGCCCGCCACTTCGCCCGCGCGCTGCGCAAGCTCAGCGCCGGTAACCCGGCCGAGCCGCGCTGGCAGCCCGAAACCCGTCCCGCGCGCGTGGCTCCCCGCTTTATCCGCGGACACCACCAGGGCTGATCCGTGGCCGAAACCGCCCGGACGAACGCCCAGCCGCTGCCCGCCGCCCCGCCCTATGGCAGCGCGACCCTGGCCGAACTGCTGCCCAGCGCCGCGGCCGTCTTGGGCGTCCCCGGTTTTGAGAACTCGCTGGGCCTGCCCGCAGCCCGGCGCATCTGCGTGGTGATGGTCGACGGACTGGGCAAGTCGCTGCTGAAGTCGCGCGGCGGACACGCCCCGTTCCTGCGCAGCATGTCCGCCGGCTCGCGCACGCTCTCGGCCGCGTTCCCGACCACGACCGCGGCCTCGATCGCCTCGCTCGGCACCGGCCTGCCGCCGGGCCGGCACGGGATCGTCGGCTATGACGCCCTGGACCCGCAGGGCCGCCGCGTGGTGAACATGCTCGGCGGCTGGCCCGAGGACCTGGACCCGCGCGCCTGGCAGCCCCACCCGACGGTGTTCGAACGCGCCCAGGAGCACGTGCACGTCGCCACGGTGTCCCTGCCCCAGTTCGAGGGCTCCTCGCTGACCGCCGCCGCACTGCGCGGCGGGGAATTCGTCGGCGCGCAAACCCCCCAGGCCCGCGTGCGGGCGGCGCAGGAGATCCTGCCGCGCCACGGGAAGGTGCTGATGTACCTGTACTGGAACGAGCTCGACAAGGCGGGGCACCGCTACGGGGCCGGCTCGCGCGAGTGGGGCGAGCAGCTCGAGGAGCTTGATGCCGCCATGCGCACCCTCGCCGGCCGCCTGCCCGCCGGCACGCTGCTGCTGCTCACCGCCGATCACGGCATGGTGGATGTCGCACCGCGCCAGCGCATCGACTACTCCACCTACCCGGACCTGCTGGAGGGCGTCGAGCTGACCGCGGGGGAGCCCCGCGCGGTGCAGCTGCATTTCGCGCCCGACGCCGGAGCGGAGGTGCGTGCCCGGGTCGCCGAACGCTGGAAGGCCGAATTCGGCACCCGCGCCTGGATCCTGACCCGTGACGAGGCGGTGGCCCACGGGCTTTTCGGCCGGACCGACGCGGCCATGGAAGCGCGCATCGGCGACCTGCTGGTCCTCGCCTCCGCGGAGATCGCCCTCTACGACGGCCGCCGGGTCAGCGCGCAGGCGTTCGAGATGGTCGGCCAGCACGGGTCAATGACCCGCGCCGAGCGCGAGGTTCCGCTGCTGACGCTCGCGCTGCCGCGCTAGCCGGACCCCCGGGACGGAACCCGGCCTAAACCAGGCCAACAACAGGCCAGGACCGGGCCGGGAGCCGGACGGACCGTTAGGCGCTGCCTGCCCGGTCCGCTGAAGCCTGCCCGGTCCGGTGGAGCCGCTAGTCCGGCTTGCGTCCGAAAACGATCTCGTCCCAGCTGGGGACGGAGGAGCGCTTGGGCCGCGACTTGCGCGGCTGCGGATCCTGGTCGGCCTGGGGGCCGCTCTCCGCGAGTTCGTCGAGCAGTTCGTCGTCCACGTGCGGGGGCACCGCGCGCAGGCCCGGCACCAGGGTGAACTCGCTGGTGCGGGTGCTCACCCCGTCGTACAGGCGGGGGAGCCCGTCATCGTCCAGTTCGGCCGCGGCCAGGTCCATCGGCTCCGGGCCCTCCGCTTCGGCGCCCTCCGGGCCGGCGGGGACGAAGCCGAAGCGGGCCCCGTCCTCGGGGAGCTCGCCCTCGGATCCCCCGCGCGGGTGCGCCGCCGGGATCCCGCCCTGGGCGAGCAGCATGGCCAGCGTGTCGTCGGCCTCCTCGTCGGTGCCCAAGCGCTGGCCCCGGCGCATGCGCAGGACCTCCAGGAGCTCCTCGGGGTCCAGGCCCGAAACCTGGAGGGCCTCCTCGTCCGCGTCCACCTCGAAGTCGAACGGGCGGTCGGCCACCGCCGTCAGCCGGCGCCCGTGCAGCGGCAGGTCCAACGGCTCCAGTTCGCTGAGCACCTGGGCCCAGCGGTTGCGGTTCTGCAGCAGCTTGCGCCCCGGATGGTAGGTCCAGCGGGCGGGCGGTTCCTCACCGATGTTGGTCCGGCTGTCCCCGGCGGAGAGCTCGAAGGCGGCCACCACCTCCCAGGTCCCGTCGGCGGCGCGCCAGGCGTCCCATTCGACGGCGGCCGGATCAACCCCGAAGGAGCGCAGCCGGAAAGCCACCATCCCGCCAAGGTTTGCCGGCTCCTCGCCGAACGCGGCGCGGTAGCCCTCGTGCCCCTGCGGGCCGCTGACCTCCACGGCGCGGGCCTGTGCGGCCATGAACTCGCGCTCGGCCCGTACCGGGCCCTCGTAGCGCAGCACGTTGGCCAGCGGCACCCCGGACGCGGCGGAGACCTCTTCGGCCGTGGCGCCGGCACGGATGCGCGCCTGGATCTCGCGCGGAGAAAGGTGTTGGGCCGGTTGCCCGGCGGCGGGGCGGCCGATCGGACGGACCACCGCGGAACGCAGCGCCTCGTCGATGCGCAGCGCGAAGCTGGCCCCGTCCTCGCCGCTTAACAGCAGTTGCTCGCCGTCCTCGTGGACACCCACCAGCCGGAGTTGACGCATGATTCCCTCCAACACGTCCGTCTTGTACTGCTGGAGACTCTGCCATCCCGGTCCCCGATTTCCTACGGTATTGCTTGGTGTGGCGCGGATCGGTCCGAATGCCCCGGGAGACGGCCGCCACACCGGGCGGAAAGGATTGGATTTTTTCGCCCCCATGGTGAACAATCTGTGCGTCACGGGCACAAAACGGCCCGCCTCGGCGTTGAACGTCGAAGGGTTTCGGAGGCACCCGCTGCGCGCAGCGCAGGCCGCCGCATCCTTGGGAAATATTCAGGCCGCCCGGACGCAAGCCGACCGGGGTCGACTTGCCCGGAACAACCAGCAGCTACCACCGGAGCGTGATTAAGAGACTATGGCGACCGACTACGATGCGCCGCGGAAGAATGAAGACGAGCTCAGCGAGGATTCCCTCGAAGAGCTGAAGGGCCGGCGCTCCGACAAGCAGTCCGCCGTCGTCGACGAGGACGAGGCGGAGGCGGCGGACAGCTATGAGCTGCCCGGGGCCGACCTCTCCGGCGAGGAGCTCCTGGTGCGGGTGCTTCCGGCCCAGGCCGACGAGTTCACCTGCGCCTCCTGCTTCCTGGTGCGCCACCGCTCGCAGGTCGCCAAGGAGAAGAACGGCCTGTTCTACTGCAAGGACTGCGAGGGCTAGGCCCCCGGCACCCACGCCTGCCACACCAACGACGGCGGGACCGCACCTTTTTCGGGTGCGGTCCCGCCGTCGTTGGTATTGAGGGTGGCCTGCGGCCCGCTAGGCCTGCGCCGCCGGAGCCTCGGTGGCGGCCTCGGCCTTGCCGCCCAAAGCCGCGGACAGCTCCTCGGGGCGGCGCGTGGAGGCCAGCCAGTACGGGGTGGCATCGAGTTCGTCAGTGATCTGGATCCGCACCACCGGGTCGATCCATCCGCGCAGACACAGGTAGGCGGTGCCGTTGAGGCCGCGGCCGCGCTGGTATGTCGCGGCCTCGCCGCGGTGCGCGTCGACGGCGCCGATGTGGCGGCGTTCGATGGAGGCCCGGCCCACGCGCAGGGTCTCCGCCGTGACCGTGATGGTGGGGCTCTGCACCAGCAGCGCCACCGCGAGGGCAAGGGCCACGACGGTGCCGCTGGCGATGCCGGCGCCGATGCTGATCGGGGCCAGCGCGACGAACGCGGCGGCACCGGTGCCCAGCACGAGGGGCCAGACCCACCAGGCCGGCCAGAGGCGTTCCTGGAAGAGCGGGGCAGGGGTGGAGGGGGGCTGCGGTTCGGGCATGCCTCCCAGCTTATGGGGTGCGGGCGCGCGTTTTCACGTTGGGGGCACCCGGCTTCGGCGGCTAGAGTTGAGGCAAGTCCGCCCGCGATCGCTATGGAGAACACCGCGCCCATGTCTGAGCAGCACCACGCCACGTTGGACGTCCAGTTGAAGATGCTCGATCCGGGACTGGAACCGCCCAGCTACGCGCAGCCCGGGGACGCGGGCGCCGACCTGCGGGCACGCCGGGACGTCACGCTGGCCCCGGGCGAACGCGCCCTGGTGCCCACCGGCGTGGCGCTGGCCCTGCCGTTCGGGTACGTCGGACTGGTGCACCCGCGCTCGGGCCTGGCCGTGCGCCACGGCCTGACCGTGGTCAACGCCCCCGGCACGGTGGACGCCGGCTACCGCGGCGAAATCTGCGTGACGTTGCTCAACACTGACGCGACCGAGCCCATTGCGCTGCGCCGGGGCGACCGTATCGCCCAACTGGTCATCCAGCGGGTGGAGACGGCCCGCTTCGTGCCCGTGGACGAGCTTCCGGACTCGGTCCGCGGGGCCGGCGGCTTCGGCTCCACCGGCGGCTTCGGTTCCACCGGCAGCTCCACTGCGGTGGCGCCGGACGCCCTGGCCCCCGCCGCGGGGGCCGCCGGCGCGGCGCCCCCCGCCCCCAGCCCGTCCGCCCGCTAGCGGTCCCGCAGCCCTGGCCCAACCCGCCGGCCCGTTCCGCAAGGAGAAACCGATGATTTTCAAGCGACGCAAGTCCACCGTGCCCGCCGCCGACGCCGCGGTGGAAAACCCCGCCGCGGAAGCGGCCCGCACGCCGCAGGGCGAGGGACCGTACGACGCCGACGACGTCCCCGACCGCGCCGGCTACGTCGATTTGGGGGCGCTGCTGGTGGAGCCCGTCGAGGGCATGCAGCTGCGCCTCGAGGTGGAGGACCGCAGCCAGCGGGTCATCGCCGTGGCGCTGGAACTGGACGGGTCGCGCCTGCAGCTGCAGGTCTTCGCGGCGTCGAAGTCAGAGGACCTGTGGCCGGGCATCTCGACGCAGATCGCCAACTCCATCGCCGAGCAGGGCGGGAAGACCGAGCGGGTGGCCGGGCGCTTCGGCGAGGAGCTGATCGCCCGCGTCCCCTCCCAGGCCCCGGACGGCACCACCGGCTACATGGTGGCCCGCTTCATCGGCATTGACGGTCCGCGCTGGTTCCTGCGCGGGGTGGTGGGCGGCCCGGCCGTCCTGGACCCGGCCGCCGCCAGGCGCCTGGAGGACTGCATCGCCCGGCTGGTCGTGGTGCGCGGGGACAAACCCATGCCGCCGGCGGAGCTGCTGCCGCTGACCGTGCCTTCCGGCGCCGTGGCCCGCCGCGAGGAACCCGTGGATCCGCCCGCCGCCCCCGAGCGCGGTCCGGAGATTTCCGAGATCGGCTGAAACCGGTGCCCGAAGGCCTCCCGCTCGACTGTCCCAGGCTGGACGCCTTGCCCCCGCGCGGCCGGGTCCGGGCGGTCGGCTACGTGGAGAACATCACGATCCTGCCGGCCAGCCAGGCCCCCGCGTACACCGCAAGCGTGGTCGACGAGCCCGCGCCGCCGGGCGGGCGGCGCCGCCCGGTGCCGCGCGTGCGGCTGGTCTGGGTGGGCCAGCGCCGGGTGCCCGGGGTTTTCGCCGGCACCCGGCTGCGCTTTGCGGGAACGGTGGCCCCCGTGGACGGCGTGCCCACCATCTTCAACCCGCGCTACGAAATCCTTCCCGAAACCGACGAACCGGAGACCCAGGCATGAACGACCGAACCGACGCGGGCGGGAATCCGGGGCCGGAGCAGCCGGGGCCGGAGCCCACGGGTCCGGAGCACACGGGGCAGCCGGGGCAGGGGGCCGCGGACGGCCTGGCCCGGCGCGCCGCAGCGGGATTCCACCGCACCGAGGACGGGCAGGTCGATGTCCTCAGGACCGTTGGAGGCGTGCGCGGGCTGGCCGAATCGATCGTTCCGGGCGTGGTGTTCCTCAGCGCCTTCACCGCCACCCAGGCCCTGAACCCCTCGCTGGTGGCCGCGCTGGCCGTCGCCGCCGCCTTCACCGTGGCCCGGCTGGCCCAGCGCACGCCGCTGACCCAGGCCCTGGCGGGCCTGGCCGGCGTCGTGGTCTGCGCCCTTGTTGCCCGCAGCACGGGGGAGGCGAAGGACTACTACGTCCCGGGCTTCTACACCAATGCCGCCTACGGGACGGCGATGCTGCTCTCGATTGCGGTGCGCTGGCCGTTCATGGGCCTGGTTTTCGGGTTCATCCGCGGGGAGGGCACCCACTGGCGCGGGGACCGGCGCCGCCAGCGCGCCTACGCGGCCGCGACCTGGGCGATCGTTGCCGTGTTCGCCGCCCGGCTGGCCGTGCAGCTGCCCCTGTACTTCGCCGACCAGGTCCAGGCCCTTGGGGCCGCGCGGCTGGTGATGGGCCTGCCGCTGTACGCGATGGGGCTGTGGCTGGCCTGGCTGATTTCCCGCCCGGTGGCCGCCGCGGAAGGCCCGCGGGTCTAGGTCCAGGTTCAGGTCCAAGTCCAGGGCTGGGGTCCAGGGGCTGGGGTCTAGGGGCGGGGGTCCCAAGGGCAGGGTCCGGGCACGGCGGTGCGGACAGGGCGCGGTGATCCGGCCGCGCTGCGGGGTGATCCGGCCGCTCCGCGGGGCTATCCGGCCGCGCTGCGGGGGTCGGTAATCGCCAGCGCCAGGAGCAGGACGGCGCGCAGCCGGCCGTCGGAGAGGTCGGCCCCGAGCAGTTCCTCGATCCGGCGCAGCCGGTAACTGAGGGTGTTGCGGTGGATGAACAGCTCCTCGCACACGCTTCGGATGTGGCCACTGTGGTGCAGGTAGGCCCGCAGCGTCTCGACCAGCGACCCGGCCGACTCCTCGCGCAGCGGCGCCAGCAGATTTTCGGCCATGGCTCCCAGCCCGCGGCTGGGCAGCCCGTCCACTACCGAGAACAGGTCCATCCGGGGGGCGCGGTGCACTCCGGCCTCGCGGCGCCGGCGGGCCATGCGCAGCACCAGCGAGAGCTCGTCCAGGCCGTCTGCGGTGGCCACGGTCACGGCCAGTTGGGGCGCATCGGAAAGCCAGCGGCTCACGTGGGTCAGCAGCTCGTCCGCGTCGTGCGCGTGCTGCAGGACGATCGTGGTGCGGCCGACCTCCTCCATGAAGCGCACCGTCGTGTGGATACCGCCCAGGCTCACCCGCGTGCGCCAGGCGCTGGCCCGCAGGGCGGCCGGGTCCGGCGTCGCCGCCCCGGCGGGCGGGGCGGTGGAGGCAATCACCACCGCGCCCCACCCGGGCTGGTCGTCGAACCCGGCCTCCTGGGCCAGGACGGCCAGGGCCTGGCCGCTGAGCGTGTCGCGCCGGTAGAGCGCCTCGATGAAGCGTGCCGCCTCGCGCGAGTGCAGCGGCGAACTCGAGCCCAGGGTGTGGGCCAGCTGCATCGCCAGCACCGCGGCTACCGGGCCCAGCAGCGGCTGCACCACGATGGTCTGGTCCATCCCTTCGATCAGCAGGCGGAAACGGTTGGTGTCTCCGGCCGGCAGCGTCAGCCGGGTGCGGGACGGGGAGCTCCCCGGTTTCCCCGCGCTGACCAAGGCGTAGCCCCCGGAGTCCAGGATCGTGACGCGGGCATCGACCGCCGCACCGATGCGCTCGAGGACCGCCTTCAGCGAGGCGCCCCCGGCCGCCAGCCGGGTGCACTCGTCGGCCAGGTCCCATCCGGAGCGGATCTCCCTGAACCTCTCGGCCCCCAGCCGCTGCCATACCGCACCGATCAGGGCCACGAACGGGATCGCCGCCGGCAGTTCCAGCAGCGGCAGGTTGTGCTGCCTGCAGGCCACCACCAGCCCCTCCGGCATCTGCTGGTGGGCGACCCCCAGGCCCACCACGAGCCCGGAAACCGGCACCGCGCACAGCCGCTCCACATAGGCGTCCCACGTGCGGTGGTCGCGGAAGTTCAGTCCCATGGCGGTGGTGAGCACCAGCGCGTTGCCGGTCAGGAACGGGGTGGGGTCCATGTGCTCGGTGGGGGCGCACCAGGTCACCTGCCGCTCAAGCCGACCGGGCTCGCCCGTGACATGGGGGACGAGCCCCAAGGCGGGGTCGTCGAGGAGGTCCAGGACACGCATGGCCGGCTTCCTTTTCGTGCAGTATTCATTATTTGTTGGCTGGGATTCAGCATATTGCACAATTACATTGGCGAGTGACGCAGGATACGGTGGCAACCATGCGAGCCACAGACGTAGCCGGGACCACACCGGCGCAGAAAATTCTGGTCAATTCCGACATGGGCGAGGGCATCGGGCTGCACAGCTTCGGCAACGACGCCGAACTGATCAAGCTGGTCGACGTCGTGAACGTGGCCTGTGGCTACCACGCCGGGGACCCCGAAGAGATGGACCGGACCGTAGCCCTGGCCGCCGAGCACGGCGTGGCCGTCGGCTCCCATCCGGGCCTTCCCGACCTGGTCGGCTTCGGCCGGCGCAGGATGGCGCTGAGCGCTGCCGAGGTGGAGTCGATCATCCTCTACCAGACCGGCGCCCTGACCGCCTTCCTGGGCAAGCACGGGCTGGAGCTGAACCACATCAAGCCCCACGGCTCGCTCTACGGGATGCTCGCCGCCGACGAGGAACTCATGGCCGCGGCCGCGGGAGTGGCCAAGCAGTACGGGGTTCCGTTCTTCGGGCTGGCCGGCACCGCCCACCAGCGCGTGTGTGAACAGCTCGGCGTGGACTTTGTCGGCGAGCTGTACGTGGACCTGAACTACGGGCCCGACGGGGCCCTGATCATCCAGCGCCGCCCCGAGATCACCGACCCGGCCGCCGCGGCCGACCGCGTTGCCCGGGCGCTGGGCGGCCAGCCGGTGCTCGCCACCGACGGCACCGAGCTGGAGATCTCCTTCAGCAGCATCTGCGTCCACTCCGACGCTCCAAACTCCCCCCAGGTGGCCGCCGCGGTGCGCGCCGCCGTCGGGCCGCGCGGCGCCTGACCCTCCCCGGCCCCTCCGCCATCGCGGGGTGCCCGCACCCCAGCGGCAGCGCGTCACGTATAACGCACAACGCACAACCGAAAGAGGAAACACCATGGCCGACATCATTTCCCCCATCCCCGGCGTCTTCTACCGCTGCCCCGGCCCGGGCAAGGACCCGTTCGTGCAGGTCGGTGACACGGTGGCCGTCGGCCAGACCGTGGGCATCGTCGAGATCATGAAGCAGTTCACCGAGGTGCAGTCCGACGTCGCCGGCGTGGTGGCCTCTTTCGCCGTGGAGGACGCCGGCATGGTCAACCCCGGCGACGTCCTCGTCACCGTCACCGAGGCCTGAGCTGCATGAAGAAGCTGCTGATCGCCAACCGCGGCGAAATTGCGGTGCGGATCATCCGCACCGCCCGCCAGATGGGTATCGCCACCGTGGTGGTGGTGAGCGAGCCGGACAGGGACTCGCTTGCCGCCCGCACCGCCGACGAGGCCGTGCTGATCGGTCCGGCCCCGGCCACCGCCAGCTACCTGAACCACGAGGCGGTCATCGCCGCCGCGCTGGAGGCCGGGGCCGACGCCGTGCACCCGGGGTACGGATTCCTCTCCGAGAACGCCGCCTTCGCCCGCAAGGTTATCGACGCCGGCCTGGCCTGGGTGGGTCCGCCGCCGGAGGCGATCGAGATGATGGGCAACAAGTCCCGGGCCCGCGAGGCGGCCCGCGAGGCCGGCGTGCCGGTGCTGCGCGGCACCGAGGGGCCGCTGCGCGAGGAAGACGACGCGCTGGCCATCGCCCGCGACATCGGCTTCCCGATCGCGGTCAAGGCCTCCGCCGGGGGCGGCGGACGCGGCATCCGTTTCGTGGACACCGAGGAGGAACTGCTCGCGGCCATCGGGATGGCCCGCGGCGAGGCCGGCTCGGTCTTCGGCGATCCCACCGTCTACATGGAGCGCTTCGTGCCCCACGCCCGCCACGTCGAGGTGCAGCTGCTGGCCGACGGCGAGGTGTTCGTGCATCTGGGCGACCGCGACTGCTCGATGCAGCGCCGCTCCCAGAAGGTCATCGAGGAGGCTCCCGCCCCGGAGCTGCCCGAGGCGGTGCGCGAGCGGATCCGCAGCTCCTCGGTGGAACTGGCCCGCCGCTGCGGCTACCGCGGCGCCGGAACCGTCGAATTCCTCTACGACCCGGTGGCCCAGGAAGCCGCGTTCATCGAGATGAACACCCGGCTGCAGGTCGAGCACCCGATCACCGAGGCCATCACCGGGGTGGACCTGGTGCGCGAGCAGCTGCGGGTGGCCTCCGGCCAGGGGCTCTCGGTGGCCCAGGAGGACATCACCTTCACCGGCCACGCGATCGAGGTGCGGCTGAACGCCGAGGACCCCTCGAACAACTTCTTCCCCTCGCCGGGAACCATTTCGGAGCTGCACTGGCCCGAGGGCGAGGGGATCCGCGTGGACACCGGCGTGGACGCCGGTTCGACCGTGGCTCCGTTCTACGACTCGATGCTGGCCAAGCTCGTGGTCAGCGCCGCCACCCGCGACCAGGCCATCGCGGCGATGCTCACCGCGCTGAAGGAGGTGCGCATCGAGGGGGTCAAAACCACCCTCCCGCTGCACCGGGCACTGCTGGCCCGCCCCGAATTCGCCGCCGTGGAGCACCACTCGAAGTTCATTGAGACCACCCCCGGACTGTTGGAGGCACTGTGAGCACCACCGCCGCCGGACTCGCCCCGGCCCGCTACACCTGGGGCGGGGACGAGTTCCTCTTCGTCGAAATCTCCGAGGCCATGAGCCTCGCGGCCAATTTCAAGGTGATGTCGCTGGCCCGCGCCCTGGCCGATGCGGCACTGGAGGGCGTGGTGGACATCTGTCCGGCCAACGCCTCGCTGCTGGTCCGCTTCAACCCGGACCTCATCAGGCCCGAGGTGCTCGAGGAGCGCGTCAGGGAGCTGGAGGCCCGGCTCGAGGGCGCCGGGCAGGCACGCCTGGAGACGCGCATCATCGAAGTCCCGGTGTGGTACCAGGACCCCTACACCGCCGAGGTGGCCGCGCGCTTCCGCGAGGGCTACCACCAGGAGCCCGAAGGCAGCGACCTGGACTACGCCGCGAAAGTCAACGGGCTGGCCGATGCCGCCGAATTCATCCGCCGCCACCACGAGCAGCCGTGGATAGCCTCCATGGTCGGCTTCGTGGCCGGGCTGCCGTTCCTCTTCCAACTGGTGGAGCAGGAGAAGCAGCTGCAGGTGCCCAAGTACCTGAGCCCGCGCACCGACACCCCGGAACTGACCCTGGGGCACGGTGGCTGCTTCTCCTGCATCTACTCCGTGCGCGGCGCCGGCGGCTACCAGATGTTCGGGGTGGTGGCGGCCCCGATCTTCGACCCGTCCCAGCGGCTGGAGGACTTCGCCGACTTCATGGTCTTTTTCCGCCCCGGGGACCTGGTCAAGTTCCGCCCGGTGGAGGAGGCCGAATACCGCCGCATCAAGGACGAGGTGGCCGCCGGCACCTTCCGCTACCGGCAGGCGCCGGTCACGTTCGACCTGGACGCCGCCCTGGCCGACCCCGAGGGGTACAACCGCAAGATTCTGGAGGCACTGAATGGGCATTGAGATCACCAGCCCGGGGCTGTCCACGACGGTGCAGGACCGTGGACGCACCGGGCACTACAACGTCGGCATCCCGCAGGGCGGGTCCATGGACCAGTACTCCGCCGAGCTGGCCAACATGCTGGTGGGCAATACCGGCACTGAGGCGGTGCTGGAATGCACCTACATGGGCCCGGCCTTCGCCGTCGACGAGCCCACGACCCTGGCCGTCACCGGCGCCCCCGTGGGCGTGCTGGTCAACGGCGAGGAACGCGGGCAGTGGCGGCGGCTGGAGCTGGCCGCCGGAGACAGCGTCAGCTTCGGCGTGATTGCCGGCGGCACCCGCTTCTACGTGGCGGTGCGCGGCGGGATCGACGTGCCCGAAGTGCTCGGCTCCAGGTCCACCTATGTCATTGGGGCCATAGGCGGCTTCCAGGGCCGGGCCCTGAAGGCGGGGGACCGGTTGCCCGTGGGGCGCCCGGCGGCCGCGCTGCCCTCCGGGGACTCAATCCCCGAGGACCTGCGCCCGGACTTCGCCAGGGAACAGCGCATCCGCGTGCTGATGGGGCTCTACGACCACCGGCTCACCGAGGGCGGGCGGGCGAACCTGCTGGGCGAGGCCTGGACGCTCAGCCCGGTCGCGGACCGGATGGGCCTGCGCTACAACGGGCCCGGCGTGGCCTGGAAGCCGCGCGAACAGCCCTTCGGCGCCGGTTCGGACCCGTCCAACATCGTGGATGCCGGATACGCCGTCGGCTCGATCCAGATCCCCGGCGGCACCCAGCCGATCGTGCTGCACCGCGATGCGGTCTCCGGCGGCGGCTACGCGATGGTGGGCACCGTGATCTCCGCGGACATGGACCTGCTGGCGCGCGCCGCCCCCGGCACCGTGACCCACTTCGACGAGGTCACCATGGAACAGGCGCTCGCCGCCCGCGCCGAAGCCCCGGCCCGCCTGGAGGCGGCGCGGGCAGCGCTGCACGGCTGAGCGGCAGGGCTGAGCGGCAGGGCTGAGCGGCAGCGCAGGCGCTCCTCAAACGCACGGCGCCGGCCACCCCGGGTGGCCGGCGCCGTGCGTTTGAGGAGCTGCACCGCTTTCCCGGGGCTTCCTTAAGGCTTCCCCGGGGCTTCCGAGTGGCTTCCCTGGGGCTGGGCGCCCCCGGGGCGCAGGACCGCGCGCAACTCGTCCTCGGCGGCGATCGTGGAGATGAAGAACAGTTCGTCCCCGCCCTCGATCACGTCGTCGGGGCTGGGCGTGATGGGCGCCTCATCACGCAGGATCGCCACCACGGTGGCGTCGGCGGGCCACAGGACCTGCCCGATCGTGCGCCCGATCAGCCGGGCGTCGTGGGGGACCGTGAAGGAGACCAGCGAGGCCACGCCCGTCTGCAGGGTCAGCAGGCGCACGACGTCCCCGACCTCCACCGCCTCCTCGACCAGGGCGGTCATCAGGCGCGGGGTGCTGACGGCGACGTCCACGCCCCAGGCGTCGTCGAACATCCAGTCATTCTTCGGGTTGTTCACCCGGCCCACGGTGCGGCCGACGCCGAACTCGCTCTTGGCCAGCAGGGACACCACCAGGTTCACCTTGTCGTCGCCGGTGGCGGAGACGACGACGTCGACCTCGTCCATGTGGGCGTCCTTGAGGATGCTCAGCTCGCAGGCGTCCCCGAACAGCCAGCGCGCCCCCTGCACCCCGCTGCGGCCGACGACCTCGGGCTTTTCGTCGATGAGCAGGACCTCATGCCCGTGGGCCAGGAGCTCCTTGGCGATGGAGGATCCGACGCTTCCGGCGCCGGCGATGATGACCTTCATGGCTGCTCCATAGGTGTGTCCATAATGTGGTGCGCGGTATTCGTTTGGGGCGCGGCGTTCATGCCGGCTCGGGGGTGGGGGCCGGGGCCCCGGAGAGGATGCGGTCGATGTCCCCGGTGGCCGCGACCGGCATCATGGCGTGCAGGATGTCCCCCTGCTGCAGGCGGGTCTCCCGGGTGGGCAGCATGCCCTCGCCGAACCGGGTCAGGTAGGCCACGCGGATCCCGGCGGCGTCCTCGATGTCGCTGATGCTGTGCCCGTACCAGCCGTCGTGCACCCCGACCTCGCCCAGGATCAGGCGGCCGGAGGCCTCCCGGAAGTCTCCCTTGATGCCCCGTTCGGGAAGGATCCGGCGCAGCACCTGGTCGGCGCTCCAGCGCACCGCGGCCACCGTGGGGATGCCCAGGCGCTGGTAGATCTCCGCCCGTCCGGGGTCGTAGATGCGGGCCACCACGTGCGGGACGTGGTACGTCTCGCGGGCCACGCGCGTGGCCAGGATGTTGGAGTTGTCCCCGCTGGACACCGCGGCGAAGGCATAGGCGTTGCCGATGTCCGCGCGCTCGAGGGTGTCCCGGTCGAAGCCGACGCCGGTGACCTTGCGTCCGGCGAACCCGCGGCCCAGCCGCCGGAAGGCGCGCTCGTCCTGGTCGATGATCGCGACCGTGTGGCCGTCGTCGTCCAGCGTGTGGGCGAGCGTGACGCCCACGCGTCCGCAACCCATGATGACGAAGTGCGCCACAGTCGGCCCCCAATGCGTGCAAGGTAAGGTGCCCGGCCCTGATGCCGGATCGGTTTCGGTCCGGTTCACAGTCTCCCACGGAACGCCGGTGTCCGCGCCACGGGCCGGACCGTGCCGCGGTGCTGCCCGAGTATGACAGGGACGGTGCACGCGGGTACCGTGGTCCGGTGTTGACGTTTCTCGACGCGCTCAAGCGCGTCCTGGTCGGGCGGCCGTTCCGCACCGAACGCCTCAGGCAGGCGCCCCTGCGCAAGCGGCTGGCCTTTCCGCTGCTCTCCTCGAACGCGCTGTCTTCCGTGGCCTATGCGCCCGATGAGGTGCTGCTGACCCTGGCGGTCGCCGGGGTCGCCGCAATCTCCCTGTCGCCGCTGGTCGGGATCGCCGTCATGGCCGTGATGCTGGTCATCATCTCCTCTTACCGCCAGTCAGTACGGGCCTACCCCTCCGGCAAGGGCGACTACGAGATCGCCTCCGTCAACCTCGGCCCGACCGCCGGCACCACCGTCGCGGCCGCTTTGTTGGTGGACTTCGTACTCACCGTCGCGGTGTCCGTCTCCTCGGCCGCCCACTACGTGGTCGCCTCGCTGCCCGGCCTGGCCGGACACGAGAGGCTGCTGGCGGCGGCGGGCGTGGTGCTGCTGGTGCTCTCGAACCTGCGCGGCCTGGGCCGTTCCCGCCTGGGCAACGCCCTGCCCACCTACTTCTTCGTGGGCGCCCTGCTGGCCATGATCGCCGTCGGCGGCTTCGCGGCGGCCACGGGAACGCTCGGACGCGCCCCGAGCGCGGGTTTCGAGATCGTTCCGGAGGAGGGCTACGAAGCCGGACTGACCGGCTTTTTGGGCGCGCTGCTGGTGCTGCGCGCGTTCTCCACCGGCTCCGCCGCGCTGACGGGCATCGAGGCCCCGATCAGCAACGTGCCCACGCTGGCCCCGCCGCGTGCCCGCAACGCCGGCCGGATCCTGGTGCTGATCGGCGCCGTGGCCACCGTCCTGACGCTGGGCACCATGTTCCTGGCCCGGGCCGCCGGCGTGCACGTCGTCGAGGACCCGGCCGAGGACCTGCGGCTGGACGGGGGGCCGATTCCGCCCGGCTACATCCAGAACCCCGTGCTGGGGCAGCTGGCCCACTCGGTCTTCGGTCCCGGCAGCGCCGCCTTCCACCTGATCGTGGCCGCGACGGTCCTGGTCCTGCTGATGGCCGCCCACACCAGCTTCACCTCCTTTCCCAACCTCACCTCCCACCTGGCCGCCGACGGCTACATGCCCCGCCAGCTGCGCACCAGGGGGGACCGGCTGGGCTTCAGCAACGGAATCGTGGCGCTGGGGATCGCCGCCCTGGCGCTGGTCCTGGCCTTCGGGGCCAACGTTGCCTCGCTGGTCCAGCTCTACGTGGTGGGGGTGTTCGTCTCCTTCACCCTTAGCCAGCTCGGCATGCTCCGCCACTGGGGCGTGGTGCTGAACGGGACCGCCGACCGCCGGGTCAGGCTGCGGGTGATGCGCTCGCGGGCGCTCACCCTGGTGGGGTTCGTCCTCACCGCCATTGTGCTGGTAATCGTCCTGGTCACCCGGTTCACGCACGGGGCGTGGCTGGCCGTGCTCGGCATCGGGGTGCTCTACCTGGCCATGGACTCCATCCACCGGCACTACGAGGCCGTCGACCGCGACCTGGCGATCGACCCCGACTCGGCCGCGACCGCGCTGCCCTCCCGGGTCCACGCGCTGATCCTGGTGTCCACGCTGCGCAAGCCGGTGCTGCGCGCCGTCGCCTTTGCCCGGGCCAGCCGCCCCTCGAAGCTGGACGCGGTGATCGTGGACATCGACCCGCAGCAGACCGCCCGCACGCTCGAGGCGTGGGACCGGCTCCAGCTGCCGGTGCCGATCACCGTGCTGGCCTCGCCCTACCGCGAGATTGCCGCCCCGATCGTGGACTACATCAAGGCCATCCGCCGCGAATCCCCACACGACCTCGTGGTCGTCTACATTCCCGAATACGTGGTGGGCCGCTGGTGGGAGCAGCTGGTCCACAACCAGACGGCGCTGCGCATTAAGGCGCGGCTGCACTTCGAGCCCGGCGTGGTGGTCGCCAGCGTGCCCTGGCGCCTGGCCTCCAGCGCGGACACCGTGGCCGAACCCGGCGGGGGCGCCGCGGGCGCCCCCGCCCCAGACCGGCGAAAGGCCCTTGAATGACCCACTCGACCATCGACCAGCGCGCTGCCGAACCGCGCATCGTCGAACTGCGGATCGGCGCGCCCGCGCACGGCGGCCACTGCGTGGCCCGCCACGAGGGGCGCGTCGTCTTCGTCCGCCACGCCCTGCCCGGGGAGCTGGTGCGCGCGCGGCTGACCGAGTCCGCCGAGGAGGCCCGCTTCTGGCGGGCCGACACTGTCGAGGTGCTGGAGGCCTCCGAGCACCGGGTCCCGCACTTCTGGGCCGCGGCGGACGCCCTGGCCGCGGCCGCCGCGGGGCGGGCACCCGTGGGCGGGGCCGAGTTCGGCCACGCGGAGCTTGGACACCAGCGCGAGCTCAAGGGGCGCATCTTCCGCGAACAGCTCGTCCGGCTCGGGCGCACCGACCCGGACGGGGCCGGCTTCGCCGGCGTCGAGGTTCCTGCCGGCGAACGTGCCGACGGCCTGGGCTGGCGCACCCGCGCCGCCTTCTCCGTGGATGAGGCGGGCCGGCTGGCAATGAACGCCTTCCGCTCCAACGAGCTGGTGCCGGTGCGCGAGATGCCGCTGGCCGTGGACGCGGTGAACGCGCTGCGCCTGTGGGAGCTGCCGCTGCGCGGCCTGGCCCGCGTGGAGGTCGCCGTGCCGTCCGACGGCGGCGCGCCGCTGGTGCTGTTCGTCGAGCACGACGGCGGGGCCCCGGGCCTGGCCGACCGCGCCGCCAAGCGCCTGGCCGAGGGGGTCTCCGCGGCCGCCATCACGCAAAAGGGCGGCTCGGCCTCCGACGGGCGGGGAACGCTGCGCCGGCTGCGCGGGCGCACCTGGCTGGGGGAGCGGGCCGCGGGGCACAGTTACCGGGTCACGGGGGAGGGCTTCTGGCAGATCCACCGGCTCGCCGCGGACACCCTGGCCGCCGCCGTGCTGCAGGACCTGGACCCGCGGCCGGGCCAGCGGCTGGCCGACCTCTATGCCGGCGCGGGGCTTTTCACCGCCCCGCTGGCCGAGGCGGTGGGCGCCGCGGGACTGGTCCTGTCCATCGAGGGGGCTCCCGGCACCAGCCGCGACGCCCGGCGCAACCTCCACGGGGTTCCGCAGGCCCAGGTGGTGCAGGGACGGGTGGAAAAAACCCTGGCCCGGGCCCTGCAGGAGCGCGCCGAGGCCGGCGGGGACGGGAAGCTGGACGGCGTCGTGCTGGATCCGCCGCGCACCGGGGCGGGCAAGATGGCCGTGCGCCAGATCGCCCAGGCCGGCCCGGCCCGAATCAGCTACGTCTCCTGCGACCCGGCGTCCTTCGCCCGGGACCTGGCCGACTTCGCCCGCGAGGGCTACCGGCTGGAGAAGGTGCGCGTCCTGGACCTCTACCCGCACACCCACCACATGGAGACCGTCGGCCTGCTGGTGCGCGCCTGATCCGTGGCCAAGGGCGCCTAGGCCTCGATGCGCGCGAGCAGCTCGCGCAGCCGGTCCACGAGCGGCTGGCGGTCGGCGTCGCGGATGCAGCCCAGGAGTTCGTGCTCGATGCGCAACAGCTCGACGAACGCGGCGTCGACGATCCGCTGCCCCTCCGGGTGCAGCTGCACCCGCACGATGCGCGCGTCGGCCACGTCCGCGGAGCGGCCCACGAGCCCACGGGCCACCAGCCGGTCGATGCGGTTGGTCATGGTGCCGGAGGTGACCAGGTTTTCCTTGGCCAGCTGCCCGGCGGTCATGGCACCGTCCGGGCAGCGCCGGATGGCCGAGAGCACATCGAAGTCCCCCAGCTGCAGGCCGTGGGCCGCCAGGGCGTTGCGGCGCAGGGCGTCGAAGCGCTGGGCCAGCCGCCCGATCCGGCTGAAGACGCCCATCGGCTCGACGTCCTCCGACGGCATAACGCGCTGCCACCCGTCGATGATTTCGTCCACCGCATCCATGTGCCGCTCCATGTCTCCTTGATCCTTCACGCCGGTCCTGTGGCCACCACGGTATCTTGACATCAAGATATTGGGAAAGTACGGTAGAGATAAATCTTGATGTCAAGAGATCCCCGTGCGGGGGGTCGGCCCCCAAGGGTGCGCGGCTAGACTGGGAACAGCTCTGCCGCAATCCAATCGGACCCACGCCATTAAGGCCCGCCTAACTGGCGGGGCGTCCGAGCGGGCAACAAAGATGTGAATCTGGCGAGAGGAGTCCCACTGTGAGCAATGTGGACAGCTTCGGGGCCAAGGGCGTACTGGACGTCAATGGCACCGAATACGAAATTTTCCGGCTGAACGCCGTGGAGGGCGCAGAAAGCCTTCCCTACAGCCTCAAGGTTCTTCTGGAGAACCTGCTGCGCACCGAGGACGGCGCGAACATCACCGCGGACCACGTGCGCGCACTGGCCCAGTGGGACGAGAACGCGGAGCCGAACACGGAAATCCAGTTCACCCCGGCCCGTGTCATCATGCAGGACTTCACCGGCGTGCCCTGCGTCGTGGACCTCGCCACCATGCGCGAAGCCGTGAAGGACCTGGGCGGGGACCCGACCCGCGTGAACCCGCTGGCTCCGGCCGAAATGGTCATCGACCACTCCGTGCAGATCGACGCCTTCGGCAACGCCGGGGCGCTTGAGCGCAACATGGAGATCGAGTACCAGCGCAACGGCGAGCGCTACCAGTTCCTGCGCTGGGGCCAGACCGCCTTCGACGACTTCAAGGTCGTCCCGCCGGGAACCGGCATTGTGCACCAGGTCAACATCGAGTACCTGGCCCGCACTGTGATGACCCGCGAGATCGGCGGCAAGCTGCGCGCCTACCCGGACACCTGCGTCGGCACCGACTCCCACACCACCATGGTCAACGGCCTGGGCGTGCTGGGCTGGGGCGTGGGCGGCATTGAGGCCGAGGCCGCGATGCTCGGCCAGCCGGTCTCCATGCTGATCCCGCGCGTGGTCGGCTTCAAGCTCAAGGGCTCCATCCCGGCCGGCGCCACCGCGACCGACGTCGTGCTGACCATCACCGAGATGCTGCGCAAGCACGGCGTCGTGGGCAAGTTCGTCGAGTTCTACGGCGAGGGCGTCGCCGAGGTGCCCCTGGCCAACCGCGCCACCATCGGCAACATGAGCCCGGAGTTCGGCTCCACCGCCGCCATGTTCCCGATCGACGGCATCACCCTGGACTACCTGCGCCTGACCGGCCGCTCGGAGGAGAGCATCGCCCTCGTCGAGGCCTACGCCAAGGAGCAGGGCCTCTGGCACGACCCCTCCCGCGAGCTGCGCTTCTCCGAGTTCCTCGAGCTGGACCTGTCCACCGTGGTGCCCTCCATCGCCGGCCCCAAGCGTCCGCAGGACCGCATCGAGCTGAGCCGGGCCAAGGAGCAGTTCCGCCAGGACATCCACACCTACGCTCCGGGCGACGCCGATGCCCTGGGCCTGGGCCGCCCGTCCAAGGGCGTGGACGTGAAGATGGCCGACGGCCGCGAGTTCACGCTGGACCACGGCCTGGTGTCGATCGCCTCGATCACCTCCTGCACCAACACGTCCAACCCGTCCGTGATGCTGGCCGCCGCGCTGCTGGCCCGCAACGCGGTCGAGAAGGGCCTGACCTCCAAGCCGTGGGTCAAGACCTCCGTCGCCCCGGGCTCGAAGGTCGTCACGGACTACTACGAGAAGTCCGGTCTGACCCCGTACCTGGAGAAGCTGGGCTTCTACATCGTCGGCTACGGCTGCGCCACCTGCATCGGCAACTCCGGCCCGCTGGAGGCCGAGATCTCCGAGGCCATCCAGGCCCATGACCTCGCCGCGACCGCCGTGCTCTCGGGCAACCGCAACTTCGAGGGCCGCATCAACCCGGACGTCAAGATGAACTACCTGGCGTCCCCGCCGCTGGTCATCGCCTACGCCCTGGCCGGCACCATGGACTTCGACTTCGAGAAGGACCCGCTGGGCCAGGACCAGGCCGGCAACGACGTCTTCCTGAAGGACATCTGGCCCAGCCCGATCGAGGTCCAGGCGACCATTGACTCCTCCATCGACGAGGAGATGTTCGCCAAGGGCTACGACGGCGTCTTCGAAGGCGACGAGCGCTGGCGCGCGCTGGACACCCCGGCCGGAGACACCTTCGCCTGGGCCGAGGACTCCACCTACGTCCGCAAGCCCCCGTACTTCGAGGGCATGAAGGCCCAGCCGGAGCCGGTCAAGGACATCCAGGGCGCCCGCGTCCTGCTGAAGCTGGGCGACTCGGTCACCACCGACCACATCTCCCCGGCGGGCTCCTTCAAGTCCGACACCCCGGCCGGCCAGTACCTGCTGGCCAACGGCGTGGACCGCAAGGACTTCAACTCCTACGGCTCCCGCCGCGGCAACCACGAGGTGATGATCCGCGGCACGTTCGCGAACATCCGCATTAAGAACCAGATCCTGGACGGCGTCGAGGGCGGCTTCACCCGCGACTTCACCCAGGAGGGCGCGCCGCAGGCCTACGTCTACGACGCGGCCCAGAACTACGCCGCCGCCGGAACCCCGCTGGTGGTCCTGGCCGGCAAGGAGTACGGCTCCGGCTCGTCCCGCGACTGGGCCGCCAAGGGCACCGCGCTGCTGGGCGTCAAGGCCGTCATCGCCGAGAGCTACGAGCGCATCCACCGCTCCAACCTCATCGGCATGGGCGTCCTGCCGCTGCAGTACCCGGCCGGCCAGTCGGCCGCCACCCTGGGCCTGACCGGCACCGAGACCTTCGCGGTCGAAGGTGTCACCGAGCTGAACAACGGCACCACGCCGAAGACGCTCAAGGTCACCGCCACCGCCGAGGACGGCACCGCCACCACGTTCGACGCGGTCCTGCGCATCGACACCCCCGGCGAGGCCGACTACTACCGCAACGGCGGCATCCTGCAGTACGTGCTGCGCCAGATCTCCGCTTCCTAGGCGTCGATCCACACCCGCAGGGGCGGGCGGCCGGACCACCGGCTGCCCGCCCCTGCGGCGTCCGCGGGGGCGGCCCGCGCACAGGCGGTAGGATTTAACCATCGCTTCCCGCATCGAAAGGACCTTTCCTGTGCCACTGCTTGAGACCATCCACGAGCCGCGCGACCTGCGCGGGCTGAGCATGGTCCAGCTGCAGGACCTCGCGCAGGAGATCCGCGAATTCCTGGTGGCCAACGTGTCCCGGACCGGCGGGCACCTCGGACCCAACCTCGGCGTGGTGGAGCTGACGCTGGGCATCCACCGCGTCTTCGACTCCCCGCGCGACTCCGTGGTCTTCGACACGGGCCACCAGTCCTACGTGCACAAGCTGGTCACCGGGCGCCAGGACTTTTCCACGCTGCGCCAGCAGGGCGGGCTGGCCGGCTACCCCGAGCGCGCCGAGTCCGTGCACGACATCGTCGAAAGCTCGCACGCTTCCAGCTCGCTGTCCTGGGCCGACGGAATCTCCCGGGCCCGGCAGCTGACCGGGGAAGGGGACCGCTTTGTCGTGGCCGTGGTCGGCGACGGCGCGCTCACCGGGGGCATGGCCTGGGAGGCGGTCAACAACATCGCCGCGGACAAGGACCGCCGGGTGGTGATCGTGGTCAACGACAACGGCCGCTCCTACGCCCCCACCATCGGCGGGCTGGCCGACCAGCTGGCCCGGCTGCGCCAGACGCTGGACAAGGTCCGCACCCACCGGGCCTATGAGGGCGCCATGGAGTGGTGGAAGACCAGGCTGCAGAACGGCGGCCCGGCCCGCCGCTTCGCCTACAAGAGCCTGCATGCGGCCAAGAAGGGCATCAAGGACTGGTGGGCCCCCCAGGGCCTCTTCGAGGACCTGGGCATGAAGTACATCGGCCCCATCGACGGGCACAACATGGCCGCCGTGGAGGAGGCCCTGGCCCAGGCGCGCAGCTACGGCGGACCGGTGATCGTGCACGCCCTGACGGAGAAGGGGCGCGGCTACGCACCCGCCCGGGCCCACGAGGACGACCAGTTCCATGCCGTGGGCATCATCGATCCCGAGACCGGCGAGCCCGTGGACCGCCCCGACGCCCAGTCCTGGACCAGCGTCTTCGGCCAGGAAATCGCCGACATCGCCGACGAGCGCCCCGATATCGTGGGCATCACCGGGGCCATGCTGATCCCGGTGGGCCTGAAAGAAATGGCCGAGCGCCACCCCGGGCGCGTCTTCGACGTCGGCATCGCCGAGCAGCACGCGTTCGCCGGCGCCGCAGGGATGGCCTTCGGCGGGCTGCACCCGGTGGTGGCCGTCTACGCGACGTTCCTGAACCGCGCCTTCGACCAGCTGCTGATGGACGTGGCCCTGCACAAGGCCGGCGTCACCGTGGTCCTGGACCGCGCCGGAGTCACCGGCCCGGACGGACCCAGCCACCACGGCATGTGGGACCTGTCGCTGCTGCAGATCATCCCGGGGCTGCACCTGGCCGCCCCGCGGGACGCCACCCGGCTCCGGGAGGAGTTGCGCGAGGCGGTCGCGGTCGCCGACGCTCCCACCGTGCTGCGATTCTCCAAGGGGTCGGTCGGCAACGAGATCGAGGCCCTCGAAAGGCTCCGCGACGGCGTGGACGTCCTGGCCCGCCACGGCGCGGGCAACGGCGGAGGCAACAGCGGGGGCGACCGTGACGTGCTGCTGGTCGGCATTGGATCCATGGCCGCCATGGCCCTGGATGTTGCCGAGCGCCTGATGGCCCAGGGCATCAGCTCCACCGTGGTGGATCCGCGCTGGGTGCTGCCCGTGCCGCGCTCGATCGTGGGCCTGGCCGCCCGCCACCGGATCGTGGTGTGCATCGAGGACGGCGTCAAGGCCGGCGGCGTGGGCTCGCGCATCCGCCAGGAGATGCGCGAGGCCGGCGTGGACACGCCCCTGAATGAGGTGGGCCTGCCCGTGGAGTTCCTCCGGCACGGATCGCGCAACCAGGTTTTGGCCCGCGTCGGCCTCACGGCCCAGCGCATCGCCCAGGACACCGTCGCCCAGGTGCTCGGGACCAAGGTCCCCTTCGCGCGCCCGCTGCCGGGGCGGGAAACGCCCACCGGCCAGATTCCGCGGCTGTGAGCGCGCCCCGCGGCCTGCCGCGCGCGCCCGCGGGCGCGCGGCCGGGGGACCTGGTGGTGGCCCGGGCGTGGAAGTACGACGGCGCGGCGCACTGGGTGGTGCCGGGTTGGTACCTGGGCGCCGACCGGCACGGCGACTGGGTCTTCCAGCCGCGCGGATCGCTGGTGTCCCGCCCGGGCCACGCGTTCCTGGCCGCATCCGATGCGCTCTGCCTCTTCCCCCGGGCCGGGGACTGGGTGGCGACCTTCTACGACGCCGCCCACCCGCAGGGGCTGCGCGTGTACGTGGACATCTCCACCGGGCTTGGCTGGCAGGCGCTGCGTCCGGCCGGGTGGGAGGCCAGCTCCATCGACATGGACCTCGACGTCGTCCGCTACGCCGGGGGCGGGGCCTGTGTGGAGGACGAGGACGAGTTTGCCGCGCACGCGCCGGCCAAGGGCTACCCCGAGGCCCTGGTCGCGGCCATGCGCGAAGCCTGCGCCGCCGTCCACGCCCGCGTGGCTGCCGGGGAGGCCCCCTTCGACGGTATCGACCAGCTGGACCACCCGGAAGCGCCGGCGCCCCCCGCTCCGCCCCACGGGCCCCACCCGGCCCGCGGCACCGCGGCGGCCTGGTTCGACGCCGCCCGCGCCCGGACCAACCACCCCACCATTCCACCCACAGCCCCACCCACCCCCCGGGAGACACCGTGAGCATTGCCCGCCTGTACCGACGCGACGCCGAGGGCGTCCTGGAATTCCGCGAAGCCTGGTTCGAGGCCGAGGACGGCGGCGAGACCGGCCAGTTCGTCGTCAACCGCGGCATTGCCGGCCACCAGTCCAAGACCGAGGAGGTCAAGGACGTGGCCGCCGAGGCGGGCGAGGCCCTGCTGGACGCCTTCGTGGAGCAGTGCCTCGAGGACGGATACGCCGAGATCCGCCCCGAGGACCAGCACTGGGTCATCGCCCAGTTCGCGCTGAAGTCCGTGGAAGGCACCCAGCGCGACCGCTACCTGGAGGCCAAGGCCGCCGAGGCGCTGCGCGGATTCCTGGGCTGGCGCGGCCTGGGCACCGTCGAATCCACCGACTTCGCCCCCCGCAAGCTGAACATCCGCATCCTCTCGCCGGAGCCGGCCAAGGCCGTCGCGGCGGTCAGGGTCTGCATCAAGGAGGCGGACCTGGACGTCACCAAGCTCTCCATCGGCGTCGCCCCCTATTCGGACCTGTCCGCGCTCAAGCAGAAGCACCCGCTGCCGGCCAAGGCGCCCTTCACCCTGGACTAGGCACCCTTTACCCTGGACCAGGCACCTTTCGCCGGCGGCGCCGATCCGGCCTGGACTCCGGTGCGCCCGCCGGGATGGCCCCCGGTGTAGCGTGGGCGGGTGACTGACATGGACTACCGGCGCCTGGGCGCCTCCGGACTGACCGTTTCCGCCGTGGGGCTGGGCTGCAACAACCTGGGCCGCGCCGGAACCGCCACCTTCACGCAGGAGGGCACGGACGCCGTCGTGCACGCCGCGCTCGAGGCAGGGGTGACGCTGTTCGACACCGCCGACAGCTACGGCGCCGAACCGGGCCTGTCCGAGACCCTGCTGGGCAGGGCGCTCGGGGCCCGGCGCGGCGACGCGGTGGTGGCCACCAAGTTCGGCATGGACATGCACGGGGCCAACGGGCGCGACTTCGGGGCCCGCGGGTCCCGCCGCTACATCGTGGCCGCCGCCGAGGCCTCCCTGCGCCGCCTGGGCACCGACTACATCGACCTGTACCAGTTCCACACCCTGGACCCGCTGACGCCCATTGAGGAAACCCTCTCCGCCCTGGATGACCTGGTCCGCGCCGGAAAGGTGCGCTACATCGGGCACTCCAACCGGGCGGGCTGGCAGATCGCCGAGGCCGAGTTCACCGCCCGCGCCCGCGGCACCACGCGCTTCATCTCCAGCCAAAGCCACTACAACCTGCTGGACCGGCGGGCGGAGCTGGAGGTAACCCCGGCGGCGGAGGCCTACGGGCTGGGCGTGCTGCCCTACTTCCCGCTGGCGAACGGCCTGCTCACCGGCAAATACTCGGCAGGCACCGCTCCGGAGGGCAGCCGCCTGACCCATTCGCGCACCCACCTGCTGGAGCAGTCCGACCTGGAGCAGCTGCGCGCCTTCGGCGGCTTTGCCCGCGAACGCGGACTGACGGAGGTGCAGGTGGCCTTCTCCTGGCTGGCCTCGCGCCGGACGGTCGCCAGCGTCATTGCCGGGGCCACCCGCCCCGAGCAGGTCCGCGAGAACGCGGCCGCCGCGGGCTGGGTCCCCACCCCGCAGGACGAGGCGGCGCTGGAGGAGATCTTCCCCAAAGCCCCGAAGGTCGCCCTCTTCTAGTGCCGGTGGGTTGCGGGCCCTGCTCCGGCGCCCCCTTTTTGGTGGGGAAGCCGGGGCGGGGTACCCGGGGCGCCCGGCGCCGGGCCTCAGGGGTAGATGAGGATGTTCCCGCCGTCGACCGCCGCCGGGAAGCGGGCCAGGGGCTTCTGTGCCGGCCCGTGGGTGGCGGAACCGTCCTCCCTGCTGAACCGGGATCCGTGGCAGGGGCACGCAAAGTCCTCCGCACCGACACCGACCGTGCAGCCCTGGTGCGTGCACACCGCGCTGTAGGCCAGGACCCGGTCCGCGGCGGCCCGGTAGAGCAGGTAGGTGCGGCCGCCGACGTTCGCCGAGGCCGCCGCACCCACGGGCAGGCGCGCCGTGGTGGCGGCAACGGTCCCGCTTCCCGAGGCGGGGATGCTGGGCGGGCCGGACGGACCGGGGCTGCAGGCGGCGAGCGCGGGGACAGCCGCCACGCCTCCGGCGAGCACGGTCCGCCGGCTGGGGCAGGAGGATGCGTTCATGCACGCCATTGTGGGCCCGCCGGCACCCAAATCCCAGAGAGGAGACGGTTCCCTAAAGGTAGACCAGCACGTCCTCCCCGGAGATCTCCGCCGGGAACTTTTCCAGCGGGCCCCGGGCCGGGCCCGCGGTGACCTCCCCGGACTCGCGGGTGAAGTGGGATCCGTGGCAGTGGCACACGAATTCGCCCTCGCCCACGCTGACCTCGCAGCCCGCGTGGGTGCAGACCGCGCGGTAAGCGAGCACGGTGGTCTCGGCCGGACGGAACAGCAGGTAGGTCCGCTTGCCGATTTTCACCGACTTCGACGATCCGACGGGCAGTTCCGCGGTCGTCGCCGCCACCGTGCCTTCCCCGCCGGGCGCCGGGGAGACCGGGGTGGAGGAGGCCGCGACCGTCGAAGGATCGGCGCAGGCGCTCAACCCGGCAACGGCACCGGCGGAGGCGACGCCACCCAGGACGGCGCGGCGGGTCACGGGGCTGGAGAGTCCGCAGCGGGGCGCGGGGGAGGGAAGGTTGTCCATGGGCACATTCTTACAGACCCTCCGGCGGGCCGGGCAGACTTGATGGCCGGGAAAAATGGACCCCGCTCCGGGAACGTTACAGTGTGTTGCATTCCACGCGGGAACCACCAACCCCGCCCCGACGTGCGCCGGAAGGCATGCGGGCCCGGCCGGGCAACTGAGGTATGGCTATGTACATTAGGTGATGCCAAGGGTGCGTAAATAAGCTGGAAGGGATCTCAGGAACTCGCGGGTCCCCAGCCCGCCGGAAAGGGACCCGTGTTCGTCACCCTCATCTCCTCGCTTTCGGCCCGGGTGCGCGATGCCGCCCTGGAGGGCCTGCGCCCATCCTTCCCCGGCGCCGTTGTGCTGCGTTACGACCTGGCAGGTCCAGGCACCCTGGCCGCCGAACTCTTCCGCCCCGGCCGCCCGCCGCAGACGCGGATGCTGGCCCTGGAGCATGCCTGCCTGGCGTGCACCGCGGCCGCCGACGCGGCCGCCGTGCTGGCCTCCCTGGCCGGCGGCGGGCCGGAACACGCGGTGCTTGGGCTGCCGCCGGGGGCCTCCAGCGTGAAGGCCCAGCGCGTCCTCGAAGCCAGGGCCGCCGGGGAGCCCGTGGCCGTCGATTCGGTGGCCCTGGCGATCGATCCGTCCGAAGTGGAGCAGGTCATCGCCTCCCCCTACCTGCTGCGCAGCGCCGGGCTGTTGCCGGAGGGCTCCGAGTGCATCGGCAGCGGGGAGTTCGTCACCGCCGCGCTGGCCCACGCGGACACCGTGCTGGGGGCCGAGGACGGGGTATGGGCGCTGCTGGGGGACTCCGGGGCGGACCACTACCGGGCGGCCTCCGGGCGCGGGCTGGAACTGCTGCGCGAGCTGGCTCCGCACGCCGTGGTGAATGCCCCGGGGCCGGTTTCCGGGCTGGGCGGCTTCGACCGGGAGGCTGCCGCGCGGCGCACCGCGCCGGGCGGGGTCCGCGGGGGAGGCGGGGGGACGACGTTTGCGACCCTGGAGCTGCGCTCGGACCGCCCGCTCCATCCCGGCCGGCTCCACCACCTGCTGCAGCTGCTCTCCCGCTCGGCGCTGTGGACGCGCGGGCAGGTGTGGCTGGGCGGGTGCCCGACGCTGAAGGTCGTCGTCCAGGGGGCCGGGCCCCGGTTGCGCATCGACGCCTCCGGCACCTGGCAGGACCGGGGCGAAGCCGCCGAAACCGTGCTGGTCCTGACCGGCGAGGGCCTGGACGCGGAGCTGCTCCAGTCCTCCTTGGCCGCCTGCGAGTTGGGCGACGGCGAACTGGCCGCGGGGATCGCGAACATCGAGCTGGGACCGTTCCAGGCACTGGCGCGGCGGTAGGCGCCTCGGGCCGGCCACCGCGCCCCTTGGCCAGCGCCAGCCCGACCTTCCCGGCCAAGGCGCCCGGGTCCTCTCCAGCAGCTGCTCCGGGGTGCTGGGGCTGTCGCCGAAGGGCAGCAGCGCCAGAGTGGAGGCCAAGATCCGCGACCGGGAGCGAGAGGACGTGTGGGTGGCCAGCACGCAGCCGGGGGACTGTGGCCCGCAGTGCGCCGATTCGGCCGGGGCGAGGTTCCGTCCGGCGCGGCAGGGGCGTCCAGGGAGTGGTTGCCGGTGGAGCGGGTCCTCGAGCATCACCCTCAGCGCGGCTTCGGGCCACCCGGGCGGGGCAGCCGGTGGACACGCCAAGGTGGGCGAGCAGGCCGTAAGCCGGGTGGCCCCGTTCGGCCATGCTCCGGCCCGCCGGCCGGCCCGCTTCCCGGCTCCCGGGCGGGCCTGCTGCCCAGCGTGGGCAGCACGACGTCGGCGGCCGGGGCGCGGGCTGGCCGAAGGAACCGAAGGAATCCACCCGGTGCAGGGGGGCGGGGCGCGCCGCTGAACCTAGACAGCGGATTGAGCGGCGACCTACGCTGAACCGCGGGCTCTCTAAGGACCGCCCAGGAAGATTCCGCCTATGGCAGGAGCCGACGATGACCGGCCAGAATCCCGATCCGATGGAGCACAAGATTACCGGCCTGGAACCCGGGGGTGGCGTTCCTCCGGGTGAAACGCCGCCGGCCGAGGCGCAGACCAGCCTCACCCAAGGCCATGAAGAGGGCGGCCCGAAACGGTGGGTGCCCTGGTTATGGCTGTCGCTGATAGTGGGCGGGGCCCTGTTCATGGCCCTCTTCTTCCTGCTCTACGCGGGCATCCTCGCCTTCGGGTAGCGTAGGCCCCCGCCCCGCCCCGCCCCCGGCCGGCGCCCGTCCTCACCTTCGGCTGGCGCGCCCTCTGCCCGGGATGGCCATCGGCTGGCGCTGTGCCCGAATCCGTCCGGGCCCCGCGCCGTCGCGGGCCGCTAGGCGGGGCCGCTAGGCGGGGTCCGGGTCCAGGAAGGCGACCGTCAGGATGGGCGCAGCGATGCGCACCTGCCACGGGCGCGCCCCCAGGGCGGCGAGCGCCCCGGCGACCGTGTCCGGATCGATCGGAGCCGGCGGGCGCCAGCAGATCCGGCGCAGGTAGTCCGGGGTGAGGAGGTTCTCCGTGGGCATGTCCAGGGCTTCGGCGGCCCGTGCGATGCGCGGCTTGGCCGTGTTCAGGCGCGCCGCGGCCGCCGGGTCCTTCTCCGCCCAGACGCGTGGCGGGGGTGGAGAGGAAGAAGGCAGGTGCAGTGGCGGCAGGTCGGTGGCGTTGCGGGCGGCCGCCAGGCAGCGCAGCCAGCGCGGCGCCTCCTTGGCGGCGGCGCGCCCGTGGAAGCCGGGGGTCTTCAGCAGGGCCGGGACCGAGGTGGGCATCGCCTTCGCGGCGGCCACCAGGGCCGAGTCCGGGATCAGGCGTCCGGGGGCGACGTCGCGGTTTTCGGCCAGGGCCTCGCGCTCCTCCCACAGCAGGCGCACCGCCTCCAGCTGGCGCCGGTCGCGCAGCTGGTGCAGCCCGGAGGTCCGCCGCCACGGGTCGGTCCGCGGACCGGCCGGCGGGGCGGTGCGGATGGCTTCGAACTCCTCCTCGGCAAACCCGAGCTTGCCCGAGTCCTCCAGCAGGCGGACCAGTTCGGTGCGCAGCTCGGCGAGGACTTCGACGTCCAGCGCCGCGTAGCGCAGCCACGGTTCGGGCAGTGGCCGGGTGGACCAGTCCGCGGCCGAGTGCTCCTTGGCCAGGCGCAGGCCCAGCAGGGATTCCACGACGGCGGCCAGGCCCACGCGCGGCAGCCCGGCCAGCCGGGCTGCCAACTCGGTGTCAAAGAGGCGGTCCGGACGCATGCCGACCTCCGCCAGGCAGGGAAGGTCCTGGGTGGAGGCGTGCAGGATCCATTCGACGCCGGAGAGGGCATCGTTGATCGGAGCCAGGTCGGGGAAGGGCTCGGGGTCGATCAGCCAGGTTCCGGCACCCTCGCGGCGGACCTGGACCAGGAAGGCGCGCTGACCGTAGCGGAAACCGGAAGCGCGTTCGGCGTCGACGGCCGCGGGGCCGGTTCCGGCAGCAAGGGCCGCGGCGGCCCGGCGCAGGCCGGAGGCGGTATTGACCACCAGGGGAACCCCGTCGCGCGGCTCCTCCAGCGGGGCCGGTTCCCGCGCCTCCTCGGTGGCTGCGGTTTCTTGGGTCTGCACGGCGCTGGCATTCGATGGGGTCATGATGGGTACATTCTAGTTCGACTTCCGGCGCATGTGCCCGATCCGGGCCGGACGGGGCTTCGCCGCGGGCCTAGGTGTACTGCCCGGGCAGGTTGGTTGAATCCGTGTGACGACACGGTTTGAAGCGAGGGGATGACGAAGGCCTCCCGGTGTGGAGTGGAGCTGTCTAAGAAACCGCTTCACACACAGGAGGCCTTCGTGTCCCACGCTAATGCAGCCCTGACCCCGAAAGCACGTTTGAGACTGGCCAAGCTCATCGTCGAGGACGGGTGGAGCATTTCCTCTGCCGCGAAGATGTTCATGGTGTCCTGGCCCACCGCCAAGCGCTGGGCTGACCGGTACCGGGAACACGGGGAAGCCGGCATGGCCGATAAATCCAGCAGGCCGCACCGGTGCCCGCACCGGACTCCGCCCGCGGTGGTGAAGCGGATCGTGGCCCTGCGCTGGCGCCAACGCCTCGGCCCGGTCCAGATCGCCTACCGGCTGGGTCTGGCCGCCTCGACCGTGCACGCGGTCCTGGTCCGGTGCCGGATCAACCGGCTGCGCCGCATCGACCGGGCCACCGGCGAGGTGATCCGCCGCTATGAACACCCCCACCCCGGCTCGCTGCTGCACGTGGACGTGACCAAGTTCGGCAACATCCCCGACGGCGGAGGCCACCGCTTCGTCGGCCGGATCCAGGGCAAGAGGAACCGTGCCGGCACCCCGGACAAGCCGCGCACCATCCACCACAACCCCCGCATGGGGACCGCTTACGTGCACACGGTCGTGGATGACCATTCCCGCGTGGCCTACGCGGAGATCCACGGGAACGAAACGGCCGCCACCGCCATCGGCGTGCTCGAACGCGCCGTGGCGTGGTTCGCCGCCCGCGGCGTCAGCACCGAGCGGGTGCTCACCGACAACGGCTCCGCCTACCGCTCCCACGCCTGGCGCGACGCGTGCGCGCAGCTGGGCATCAAGCCCAAGAGGAACCGCCCCTACCGGCCCCAAACCAACGGCAAGATCGAACGCTTCCACCGCACCCTCAACGACGGATGGGCCTACGCCAGGTTCTACGAAAGCGAAAGCGCCCGCCGCAACGCGCTACCGGCCTGGCTCCACGAATACAATCACCACAGGCCCCACACCGCCATCGGGAACAAACCACCCATCAGCCGCTTAACCAACGTCCCCGAGCAGTACACCTAGGACCGCGGCAGTCCGGGCAGATGGGCGACCTCCGCCGGAAGCGGCGGAAGGCCCGCGAAGGCGCACAGCATGTCGCCCCAGGCCTCCAGGTGGGCGCGGACATCGGCCTCGCGCGGGGTCCAGGAGGCGCGCAACTCGATGTCGATGTCGTCCTCGCGCCCGTCCAGGCTGCCGAAGCTTTCGGAGAGCACGCGGGTGGCGGTGCCCCCGGCGTCGCTGTAGCGTGCCCCGTGGTCCTCCAGTGCTTCCACCAGCCACGTCCACGCGACCGATCCGAGCATCGCGTCGTTGCCCATGTCCGGCTCCAGTTGGGCCCGCATGTACGTGACAATGCGGAAGTTCCCGTTCCAGGCAGCCGAACCGTCCGGATGGTAAAGCAGCACGAACCTGCCGGTGGCCAGCGCGGGCGCCTCGGGGACCTGCGGACGCTCCAGGGCCCCCACCAGGCGCGGACCTTGGGGCCGGCGGTGGGGACGGGCGCGGACATCGGCGGAGAGCGCCGCCGCGAACGGGGCCAGACGCACCGGCGCCGGGATCTCGGCCAGCCTCACCTCGGGGCGGCCCTGCGCCCGCCGCAGGGCAGACAGCGCCGTCTGGAAATCTGGGGGAACCTGCGTCAGGTCGCCGTTGGGCTTCACAGTCCCGAGTGTAGGCCGCGGCCGGGCCGGCGCCGCCGACCCCCCAGCTTCGACACGCCGGGGGCCGCGCCGTGGCCTGTCAGCGGGCCATTTCCTCCCGCAGCGCCGCGGTGAACGCGTCCACGTCGTCCTCGGTGGTGTCGAAGGAACACATCCACCGCACCTGTCCCGCGTCCCGGTCCCAGTCGTAGAAGCGGAACCGCTCGCGCAGGCGGTCCGCCACGTCCGTCGGCAGCGTTGCGAACACCGCATTGGCTTGGGTCGGATGCACCGCGCGCACGCCCTCGGTCGCGTCCACGGCCTCGCGCAGCCGCGTGGCCATCGCATTGGCGTGGGACGCCGAGCGCAGCCACAGGTCGCTGCCGTAGAGCGCCACCAGCTGGGCCGAGACGAAGCGCATCTTCGAGGCCAGCTGCATGTTCATCTTGCGCAGGTACCCCAGCCCCTCGGTGGCCCGCGGGTCCAGGACCACCACCGCCTCGCCGAACATCAGCCCGTTCTTTGTGCCCCCCCAGCTGACCACGTCCACGCCGGCATCGGTGGTGAAGTCCCGGAAGCGGCCCCCCAGCGCGGCGGCCGCGTTGGACAGCCGGGCCCCGTCCATGTGCACCTTCATCCCCAGGGAGTGCGCGTGGTCGGCGATGGCCCGGACCTCCCCGGCGGTGTAGAGCGTCCCCAGCTCGGTCGACTGGGTGATGGACACCACCAGCGGCTGGGCGCGGTGCTCGTTCCCCCATCCCCAGGCCTCGCGGTCGATCAGCTCCGGGGTCAGCTTTCCGTCCCCGGTGGGGACGGGAAGCAGCTTCATCCCGCCCACCCGCTCCGGGGCACCGTTCTCGTCCACGTTGATGTGGGCGCCCGCGGCGCACACCACCGCGCCCCAGCGCGGCAGCATCGACTGCAGGGCGGTCACGTTCGCTCCCGTGCCGTTGAACACCGGGAACGCCTCCGCGCCGGGCCCGAAGTGTTCGGCGGTCACCTCCTGCAGCCGGGCCGTGTACGCGTCCTCGCCGTAGGAAACCTGGTGGCCCCCATTGGCCGAGGCCAGCGCGGCGAGGACCTCCGGGTGGACCCCGGAGTAGTTGTCCGAGGCGAAGCCCCGCACGGAGGGATCGTGCAGGACGGAGGGGTGGTGCAGGGAGGTGCTCATCGGGTCCTCTCGAAGGGTGTGGAGCGGGAAACTGTGGGGCGGGGCCGGTTCAGGTGGCGGGGCCGGTTCAGGGGGCGGCCGGGGCGGGCGGCAGCGGCAGCCGGGCCCCGTTGAGGGTGCCGGCGTCGCCGCCGAAGAGGCGTACGACGGCGTCGGCCAGGTCCGCCACGTCCGTGTGTCCGGTGAAGGGGTTGCCGGGGTCCGCGGCCCGGGCGGAGTCGTCCACCAGGGCCTTGACGACGAACACGACCGCAGCTGAACGCTGCGGCTCCGGGGCCGCTTTCCGGCCGGCCTGGGCCGCGCGGAACGCCGCGGCGACGGCCCGGGTCCAAGTCTCCGCGGCCGCCTTGGCCGCGGCATAGTTGGCCGTGGAGGCGGTGGGGGAGTCGACCGCGGTGGCGGAGACGATCGCGAGCCGTCCGCGTGTGGAGGCGGCGAGGTCCGCGTGGAAGGCTCGCGTGGTGTTGCGCAGGGTCGCCACGAGGTTCCGGTGCAGGAACGCCCAGTCGGCGTCGTTCTGCCCGGCCAGGCCCCCGCCGCCGCGCCAGCCGCCGACCAGGTGGACCAGCCCGTCCAGCGGCCCGTGGTCCCCGTGCAGGCGGTGGGCCAGGCCGGCCACGGCCTCCGGATCGGCCAGGTCCACCGCATAGCGTCCGTGGGCGAAGGGCAGCCGGGCCTCCAGCCGTCCCGGGTCGGTGGCGGCGGCCAGGACGGTGGCGCCGGCGGCGTGCAGGGCCCGGGCCGTGGCGACGCCGGACGCGGAGGTGGCCCCGGCGACCAGGACAGTGGCCCCGGCCGCCGGAGCTGCGGTGAGGTCCGTCATGGGGCGATTCTAGCTGCGCGCCGCATCCGGTGCGCCGGTGATCCCGACGGTGGATTCGATCACCGGGCGCAGCTTCTTCTCCAGCGCCTCGTAAAACATCGACAGCGGGAACTCGTCGTCAAGGACCTGGTCGGTGAGTGCGCCCAGCGGACCGCCCAGCGCCAGCGTGTCCCTGCCCCGCGCCCAGGCGGAGGCCGGGTGGGGAGTGACGGTGGCGGAGACCAGCTCGTAGGCGGCCAGCCAGTGGGCCAGCTTGGGCCGGTCGATGGAGCGCCAGTACAGTTCGTCAATCCTGTCCCCGAGTGCGGCCACCGCGCCCGGGACCCCGTCCCAGTCGATGGACAGCCGGCCGTCGGTCCAGTGCAGCACCCTGCGCTGGTGCATCCAGGCGAAGAGCAGCTGCCCTCCCAGGCCGTCGTAGTTGCGCACCCGGGTGCCGGTAATCGCGAAGCGGAAAATCCGGTCGAAGACGATGGCCTGCTGGACCAGGCCGGCGTGGGTGCGCGCCTGCGGATCGGCGCCGGTGTCCGCAGCGATCCGGACGCATTCGCGGTACGCGGTCAGGTCGCAGCGCAGTTCCTCCAGCGAATACAGGAAGTAGGGCATGCGCTGCTTGACCATGAACGGGTCGAACGGCAAGTCTCCGCGCATGTGGGTGCGGTCGTGGATCAGGTCCCACATCACGAATGCTGCCTCGGCCAGGGACTGGTCCGCGAGCAGGGCCAGCGACTCGGGGGGCAGTTCCAGCCGGGTGGTCTCCGCCGCGGCGGAGAGGACGCGGCGGAAGCGTGCCGCCTCCCGGTCCTGGAAGATGGCGCCCCAGGCGAAGGCGGGGGTCCGGCGCACGGCGACCGACTCGGGGAAGAGCACCGCCGAATTGGTGTCGTAGCCGGGCGTGAAGTCCAGGAACCGCAGCGGCACGAACAGCGGGTTTGCGTAGGGCCCGGCTTCCAGGGTGGCGATGAAATCCGGCCAAATGGTCTCAACGAGGACGGCCTCGAGGAAGCGGTTCGTGGAGCCGTTCTGCGTGTACATCGGGAAGAGCACCAGGTGGCGCAGCCCGTTGGTGCGGTGCAGTTGGGGCTGGAAGGCGAGCAGCGAATCCAGGAAGTCGGGCACGCCGAAACCGCCGCCGCTCCAGCGGCGCAGGTCCGCGGCCACGAGCTCCAGGTAGCACGCGTCGTGCGGGAAAAAGGGGGCCAGCTCGGCGACGGAGGCGATGACCGTGTCCACCAGGGCAGCCGCGCGGGGGCGGTGCGCCGGGTCCGGCACCGAGCCGTCCTTCGCCTGCAGCCCCTGCAGGACGGTGGCGGCTTCCTTGAGGCGCTCCCAGGCGGGCAGGGCGGCCGGGTCCGTGGCCTTCTCCCGCGGCGCGCCCGGGCCGGGGGTCATGCCGGTGCCGGCCCGGGCATCGCCGGGAAGCCGGGTACTGAGGGGAGGCTGGGTGCCGCGGGGAGGCTGGGCGTCGCGCACGGGCCGTGCGGTGGGGGTAGGGGACATGGGCACCTGCTTTCCGTGGATGACCCGGCGGCAGGAGCGGCACCGGAATGCCCGCCGCGCCGGAGGGAGGGCCATGCGGCCCCCGGATGTGGCTCCAGCGTAGGCACGCGGGAGCAATCCTTGCCCATCCACTCCACAAGCAACAGGGATACTTACGCTTGGGGGCCTTAAAGCGGCCGGCAGGCAGCGGCCCGCCCTGGCGCTCGCCGGTTACCGGAGCCTCGCCCCGGTGGATCCTAAGCCCCGGTGGGCTGGTCTTTGGCGGTCTGGTTCCCGGCATTTGGGTCCCCGGCATCCTGCTCCCGGGCGGGGCGCAGGCGCAGGGAAATGGAGTTGATGCAGAAGCGCTGGTCGGTGGGGGTCGGGTAGCCCTCACCCTCGAACACGTGGCCCAGGTGCGAGTCGCAGGATGCGCACCGCACCTCGATCCGGCGCATGCCCAGCGTGTTGTCGTGCAGGTACCGCACCGACCCCTCCGCCAGCGGCGCCCAGAAGGACGGCCAGCCGCAGTGCGAATCGAACTTCTCCGCACTGGTGAACAGTTCGGCGCCGCACGCGCGGCAGGCGTAGACGCCCTCCTGGTGGGTGTCCCAGTACTCGCCGGTGTAGGGCCGTTCGGTGCCGGCCCGGCGCAGCACGTGGAACTCCTCCGGGGTCAGTTCGCGCCGCCATTCCTCGTCCGTCTTGGCGGCCGGGCCGGCGGGGGCAGTGGTCTGGGGCAGGTTGTCCTGGATTTCGCTCACGACACCACAACGAGCGGGAGCCCCCGGCCATTCCCGCAAGGGGCTGCCCGGCGTCGTTTTGGGCGCGGGCCGCAGCGGACACGCCGCGGATTCGGCATCGCCCCCCGCCAGTTGGGATGATGGGGCCATGCGGAACAACGACGCGTCCCTGCCCGCCGGAAAGGCGCCCCTTCTGCGCTGGGCCGTGCTCGGCACCAGCGCCGGGGTGGTGGCCGGATCCCTGCTGGCCGCCAGCGTGTCGGCGCTCGCCGGCTACTTTGCCCGGCAGGTCGTCACCCCGGCCAAGGTTCGGGTGGAGGACCTGGCCATCCTGGCGGTGACCCGCACCGCCGACGGGCTGGAGGTGATCCTGCCGGCCAACTCCGAAACCACCGTCCCCGGCACCTACTCCCTCTTTTTCGACGGCGGGCGCGGACATGCGCGCATCGGGGCCATCACCTCCTTCAGCCCGGCCGAAGGCACCATTGCCCGCCGCGTCGAGCACGTCCACGCCGGCAACCTGGCGTCCGCGGTGCGCGGCTGGTGGTCGGGGGTCGCCTTCGAAACGCCCGCCGACTTGGGCTTTGCGGCGCGGGAGGTGGGCATTCCGGTCGAGGGCGGCACCGCCCCGGCCTGGCTGGTGCCCGGCGGCGCGCAGGCCTCCACGTGGGCGGTCATGGTCCACGGACGCGGCGCCAACCGGCGTGAAGGGCTGAGGGCCCTGCCGGTGGCGCACCAGCTGGGCCTGACCAGCCTGCTGGTCTCCTACCGCAACGACGGCCTGGCGCCCGACGCCGTCGACGGCCGCTACGGACTCGGCAGCACCGAATGGCGCGACGTCGAGGCCGCCATCGACTACGCGGTGGACCACGGCGCCCGGGACATCGTCCTGTTCGGCTGGTCCATGGGTGGGGCGGTGTGCCTCCAGGTCGCCGAACTCACCGCGCACCGCACCCGCCTGCGGGCCCTGGTCCTGGACGGACCGGTGGTCAACTGGATGGACGTGCTCGCCCACCAGGCGCGCATCAACCGCATCCCCGAACTGGCCGGCCGGTTCGGGCAGTGGATGCTCTCCAACCGGGCCGGGCGCTGGGTGACCGGGCTGGCCTCCCCGGTGGACCTGAAGGAGCTGAACTGGGTGGCGAAGGCGGACCGGCTGCTGGTGCCCACGCTGATCATCCACAGCGAGGACGACGACTTCGTCCCCATGGGCCCCTCCGCCGAACTGGCGGAGCTGAACCCGGCGATGGTCACCTTCGAGCGCTTCACCCAGGCCCGCCACACCCGCGAATGGAACGTGGACCCCGAGCATTGGGACCGCACCGTCGGCGCGTGGCTCGGCGCCGTCCTGCGCGCCCCCCATCCCGGACAGGCGCCCGCAGAGGCCTAGGGCGCCGGCGCCGGGCCGCTTCCGCGGGCTCCGGGACCGGGTCAGGCGGAGGCGATGGGGGCGGACACGGCCCCGGTGAGCGCCGCGAGGTCCCCCGCGGCCAGTTCGATGTCCAGCCCGCGGCGGCCCCCGGAGACGTACACCGTCTCCAGGGCGAACGCCGAGGCGTCCAGCACGGTGCGGGAGGGGTTGCGCTGGCCCAGCGGCGAGATTCCGCCCACCACGTAGCCGGTGCGCCGCTCGGCCGCGGCCGGGTCGGCCATCTCCACCTTTTTCACGCCCAGCGCCGCGGCCATCGCCTTCAGGTCCAGCGAGCGGTCCACCGGCACGACGCCCACGGCCAGCGCCTCGGCGCCGGGCAGCCCGGTGGCCACCAGCAGCGTCTTGAACACGGCCGCCGGTGCCACCCCGAGCGCCGCGGCGGCCTCAAGCCCAAACGAGGCGGTTCCCGGGTCGTGCCCGTAGGCGTGGAGCCGGTAGGGCGTGCCGGTCCTGTCCAGCAGGGCCGTCGCCGGCGTGCCGCCCTTGGCCCCGGACCTCTTGGGCACCTACGCCGTCCCCGCGGCCAGCGCCTCGCGGACCTGGCGCTTGATGCGGACGAGCATGCCGGACATGCCGCGCATCCGCAGCGGGGTGATCGCCCGGGTCAGTCCCAGCAGGTGCGGCATGTCGTCCGGAACGTCCAGCACGGCCTGCGCGGGCGCCCCGTCCAGGCCCTCGTGCAGCACCGAGGCGAAGCCGCGGGTGGTCGGCGCCTCCGGCGGGGCGGAGAAGAACAGGTGCACCGCGCGTTCGCCCTCCGGGTCCACCTCCAGGGCCAGGAAGATGGGGGACTGGCATTCGGCAACCTGCTCCAGCAGTTCCGGGTGGTCGGCAAAGCGCGGGGGCAGTTCCGGCAGCGCGTCGGAGAACTCCAGCAGCAACTCCAGGCGCTGCGATTCCTCCAGGGCGGCGAAGTCCTCGACGATCCCGGCCAGGGCCGGCGGCAGGGCGCTCATCGTGCGGGCACCGCCGGCGCCTCGCCGCGCTCGGCGCCCTTGGCGATCGGGACCCGCACCGCGTTGCCCCATTCGGTCCAGGAGCCGTCGTAGTTGCGCACGTTCCCGAAGCCGAGCAGGTGGGTCAGCACGAACCAGGTGTGGCTGGAGCGTTCGCCGATGCGGCAGTAGGCGATGACGTCGTCGCCCTCCGCCAGGCCGGCCCCGTCCCGGTAGATGGCCTCCAGTTCGGCCCGCTCGCGGAAGGTCCCGTCCTCGGCCGCGGCCCGGGCCCACGGCACGGACGCCGCGGTGGGGATGTGGCCGCCGCGCAGCGCGCCTTCCTCCGGGTAGGCCGGCATGTGGGTGCGTTCGCCGGTGTACTCCTCGGGGGAGCGGACGTCGATCAGCGGCTTGCCCAGGTGCTTCAGCACGTCCGGCAGGAACGCGCGGATGGACGCGTCGTCGCGCTCCACCACCGGGTAGTCCGTGGCGGCCGGCGCCGGCTTGGCACGGGTCAGCTCCCGTCCCTCGGCGACCCACTTGTCGCGGCCGCCATCGAGCAGGCGCACGTCACGGTGGCCGAAAAGGGTGAACACCCACAGGGCATAGGCCGCCCACCAGTTGCTCTTGTCGCCGTAGATGACCACGGTGGAGTCGCGGGTGATGCCCTTGGCGGACATCAGCCGCGCAAAGCCCGCCCCGTCGACGTAGTCCCGGGTGACCTCGTCGTTCAGGTCCGTGTGCCAGTCGATCTTTACCGCGCCCGGGATGTGGCCGGTCTCGTAGAGCAGGATGTCTTCGTCGGACTCGACGACCACCAGGCCCGGCTCGCCCAGGTGGGCGGCCAGCCAGCCGGTGGACACCAGCCGTTCGGGGTGGGCGTAGGCGGCGAACTTGGGGTGCGGATCGGTGGCGATGCTCATGGATGTCCTCAGGCGCGGGTCGGGAAGATTCATCCCCCAGCGTAGCCACACCGGCCCCCGGATGTCGCGCCGTCATGCGGGGTGCGCCGGTTCCGCGCGGGGGCGTGCGGAGGCGTAAGGTGGTGGGGGGGGGCGGGGGCCCCCCCCCCCCCCCCCCCCCCCCCCCCCGGCCCCCCCCCCCCCCCCGGCCCCCACCCCCCCCCCCCCCCCCCCGGCCCCCCCCCC